>NZ_JBNAFU010000001.1:0-1505346 GCF_049800835.1 Tropicimonas sp. S265A | reverse complement strand
CGCTCTTTGACATTGTGATATATTCTGAAGGGATATGCGGGCGGTTTGGTTGAAAATGTCGACTGACTGACTTTTGTATATCTCTACGCCTTTAGGGTTGCTTCGGCGATCTGATGATAAGGTGTCAGCTTCACTGTTTGTCGGTTCTTGTTCTCTTTGGAGGATGAACTGCAAACAGAGATATCCCTCGGGTTAGCCTTCGAGGGATGATGTGCAGAGGTTCTTTCTGTCAAGAACGTCGCGATTGCGGCGTTTCAACTTGAGAGTTTGATCCTGGCTCAGAACGAACGCTGGCGGCAGGCTTAACACATGCAAGTCGAGCGAACCTTCGGGTTAGCGGCGGACGGGTGAGTAACGCGTGGGAACATACCTTTCACTACGGAATAGCCCCGGGAAACTGGGAGTAATACCGTATACGCCCTTTTGGGGAAAGATTTATCGGTGAGAGATTGGCCCGCGTTGGATTAGGTAGTTGGTGGGGTAACGGCCTACCAAGCCGACGATCCATAGCTGGTTTGAGAGGATGATCAGCCACACTGGGACTGAGACACGGCCCAGACTCCTACGGGAGGCAGCAGTGGGGAATCTTAGACAATGGGGGCAACCCTGATCTAGCCATGCCGCGTGTGTGATGAAGGCCCTAGGGTCGTAAAGCACTTTCGCCTGTGATGATAATGACAGTAGCAGGTAAAGAAACCCCGGCTAACTCCGTGCCAGCAGCCGCGGTAATACGGAGGGGGTTAGCGTTGTTCGGAATTACTGGGCGTAAAGCGCGCGTAGGCGGATTAGTCAGTCAGAGGTGAAATCCCGGGGCTCAACCCCGGAACTGCCTTTGATACTGCTAGTCTTGAGTTCGAGAGAGGTGAGTGGAATTCCGAGTGTAGAGGTGAAATTCGTAGATATTCGGAGGAACACCAGTGGCGAAGGCGGCTCACTGGCTCGATACTGACGCTGAGGTGCGAAAGTGTGGGGAGCAAACAGGATTAGATACCCTGGTAGTCCACACCGTAAACGATGAATGCCAGACGTCGGCAAGCATGCTTGTCGGTGTCACACCTAACGGATTAAGCATTCCGCCTGGGGAGTACGGTCGCAAGATTAAAACTCAAAGGAATTGACGGGGGCCCGCACAAGCGGTGGAGCATGTGGTTTAATTCGAAGCAACGCGCAGAACCTTACCAACCCTTGACATGTGGATCGCGGTTACCGGAGACGGTTTCCTTCAGTTCGGCTGGATTCAACACAGGTGCTGCATGGCTGTCGTCAGCTCGTGTCGTGAGATGTTCGGTTAAGTCCGGCAACGAGCGCAACCCACATCCTTAGTTGCCAGCAGTTCGGCTGGGCACTCTAGGGAAACTGCCCGTGATAAGCGGGAGGAAGGTGTGGATGACGTCAAGTCCTCATGGCCCTTACGGGTTGGGCTACACACGTGCTACAATGGCAGTGACAATGGGTTAATCCCCAAAAACTGTCTCAGTTCGGATTGTCGTCTGCAACTCGACGGCATGAAGTCGGAATCGCTAGTAATCGCGTAACAGCATGACGCGGTGAATACGTTCCCGGGCCTTGTACACACCGCCCGTCACACCATGGGAGTTGGTTCTACCTGACGGCCGTGCGCTAACCTTCGGGAGGCAGCGGACCACGGTAGGATCAGCGACTGGGGTGAAGTCGTAACAAGGTAGCCGTAGGGGAACCTGCGGCTGGATCACCTCCTTTCTAAGGATGTTCCTGGCTTTTTGAGTTCGCTCGGAAACGTGGAACACTTAGCAGCCCGTAACCCGTTCTTCGGAACGGCTGGGCATAAAAGGGCGCTGCTCAAGGCGTCCTTGATCAGGCCGTCCTCATATCTCTTCAGAACACGGAATGCGGGTTAACCGCCGCATTCACTAGCCGATCCCGAAGGTCTCCATAGTGGTCATCCTCGGAGCTTGCGCTCCTCGGCGCTGCGCCTTGTGATCGTCCGCCGGACGATCTCATCCCGGATACGATCCGGGACCGGCTTACGGGTCGGTAGCTCAGGTGGTTAGAGCGCACGCCTGATAAGCGTGAGGTCGGAGGTTCAAGTCCTCCTCGACCCACCACCGTTCAATTTGCCGCGCAAATTGGACGTGTCGCGGAAGCGATTGGCTCTGCCAATTGCGTGCGACCCGTTTGGGTTGCGTGAACAGCTCCCGGAATGGAGACGGTGTGTGGCCGCAGTTCTTCTTCGAAGAACCGCTTACCCACACCAGGCCCCATTTGCGGAGCAAATGGGGCCTTAGCTCAGCTGGGAGAGCGCCTGATTTGCATTCAGGAGGTCAGCGGTTCGATCCCGCTAGGCTCCACCAAGCCTTTTGTGCAGCAAAAGGCGTTGCCCGGCAGTCGCGTCGCAGAAGCGATGAGAGGGCAGGTTCTAGCGATGTAGGGCGCCAGAGATCGAATAAATAAGAATACACTTTTGAGCAGTTCTTCGGAACTTCTGAAATGTTTGTTCTCGGGGGATGCGTAAGCATTGCCCGGCAGACAACGGTGCGTGACCCGCAGGTTCCTCTGGAACCCGCTACATCACGCCCAACGCAGTCGCGTCGCGACTGCTTTGAAATCGTATAGAGAGTTAAACATCAGAGATTGCTGATCTTCCCAAGTGCGGGTTGATCTGCTGACAGTCTTTCGGGGCTGAGCAGCGCGGCAATTTTTGTTCCAAGTCAAGTACACTAACCACCGCGATCCGACAGGATTGCGGACCAAGCCCCCTGTGAACCAGCGGGGGGTGGGATAGTAAAGCTTTGTTCCGGGAGTTGGCGCTGTGCGTCTTCTTCTGGATCAAATCAAGCGCGAAAAGGGCGTTTGGTGAATGCCTTGGCAGCAAGAGGCGATGAAGGACGTGATACTCTGCGATAAGCTGGGGGGAGCCGAGAATAGGCTTTGATCCCCGGATCTCCGAATGGGGCAACCCACCTGACAGTTTGTTATTATTGCACTTCGGTGCGGTTAATAACGGGCTGAACCAGGTACTTTGTGACTGAATACATAGGTTACAAAGAGCAAACCCGGGGAACTGAAACATCTAAGTACCCGGAGGAAAGGACATCAACAGATACTCCCCTAGTAGCGGCGAGCGAACGGGGACCAGCCGAGCCTGATAAGTGACCAGAATATGTTGGGAAACATAGCCATAGTGGGTGATAGCCCCGTATGGGAAGCTTTGAGGGACGTATTAAGTAGGGCGGGACACGTGAAATCCTGTCTGAACATGGGGGGACCACCCTCCAAGGCTAAGTACTCCTTGCTGACCGATAGTGAACCAGTACCGTGAGGGAAAGGTGAAAAGCACCCCGACGAGGGGAGTGAAACAGTTCCTGAAACCGAACGCTTACAAGCAGTCGGAGCCTCCTTGAGAGGTGACGGCGTACCTTTTGTATAATGGGTCATCGACTTGGTCTCACGAGCAAGCTTAAGCCGTTAGGTGTAGGCGCAGCGAAAGCGAGTCTTAATAGGGCGCATGAGTTCGTGGGATCAGACCCGAAACCGAGTGATCTAGGCATGTCCAGGATGAAGGTTGGGTAACACCAACTGGAGGTCCGAACCCACACCTGTTGAAAAAGGTCGGGATGAGGTGTGCCTAGGGGTGAAAGGCCAATCAAACTCGGAGATAGCTGGTTCTCTGCGAAATCTATTTAGGTAGAGCGTCATCCGAATACCCCGGGGGGTAGAGCACTGGATGGGTAATGGGGCCCCACAGGCTTACTGATCCTAACCAAACTCCGAATACCCGGGAGTACTAGATGGCAGACACACTGCGGATGCTAACGTCCGTAGTGGAGAGGGAAACAACCCTGACCTACAGCTAAGGCCCCTAATTCATGGCTAAGTGGGAAAGCAGGTGGGACGACCAAAACAACCAGGAGGTTGGCTTAGAAGCAGCCATCCTTTAAAGATAGCGTAACAGCTCACTGGTCTAAACAAGTTGTCCTGCGGCGAAGATGTAACGGGGCTCAAGCCATGAGCCGAAGCTTAGGATGCCGTAAGGCATGGTAGCAGAGCGTGGTGTGAAAAAACTCCTAGTTTGTTATATCGCCGGTCTACGAGCGGTGCGGGCAACCGCGCTCAAGTAGCGAAGCGGTAGCGCAAACAAGGAGTTATCGATGAAGCCGGGGCGTGAGCCATCCGGTGGAGAGATCACCAGTGAGAATGATGACATGAGTAGCGACAAACAGGGTGAGAGACCCTGTCGCCGAAAGTCCAAGGGTTCCTGCTTAAAGTTAATCTGAGCAGGGTAAGCCGACCCCTAAGGCGAGGCCGAAAGGCGTAGTCGATGGGAATCCGGTTAATATTCCGGAGCCAGGAAGAAGTGACGGATCGCAGGTGTAGTTCAACCTTATCGGATTGGTTGGGCTGCTGAGCGGTTCCTGGAAATAGCTCTTCCGTGAGATCGTACCCGAAACCGACACAGGTGGACTGGTAGAGCATACCAAGGCGCTTGAGAGAACGATGTTGAAGGAACTCGGCAAAATACCTCCGTAAGTTCGCGAGAAGGAGGCCCGGTTCTTAGGCAACTGAGGGCTGGGGGCACAAACCAGGGGGTGGCGACTGTTTACTAAAAACACAGGGCTCTGCGAAGTCGCAAGACGACGTATAGGGTCTGACGCCTGCCCGGTGCCTGAAGGTTAAAAGGAGGAGTGCAAGCTCCGAATTGAAGCCCAGGTAAACGGCGGCCGTAACTATAACGGTCCTAAGGTAGCGAAATTCCTTGTCGGGTAAGTTCCGACCTGCACGAATGGCGTAACGACTTCCCCGCTGTCTCCAACATCGACTCAGCGAAATTGAATTGCCTGTCAAGATGCAGGCTTCCCGCGGTTAGACGGAAAGACCCCGTGCACCTTTACTACAGCTTCACACTGGCATCAGGCCATGCATGTGCAGGATAGGTGGTGGGCTTTGAAACCAGGACGCCAGTCTTGGTGGAGCCTCCCTTGAGATACCACCCTTGCATCGCTTGATGTCTAACCGCGGTCCGTTATCCGGATCCGGGACCCTGTGTGGCGGGTAGTTTGACTGGGGCGGTCGCCTCCTAAAGCGTAACGGAGGCGCGCGAAGGTTGGCTCAGAGCGGTCGGAAATCGCTCGTTGAGTGCAATGGCAGAAGCCAGCCTGACTGCGAGACTGACAAGTCGAGCAGAGTCGAAAGACGGCCATAGTGATCCGGTGGTCCCGAGTGGAAGGGCCATCGCTCAACGGATAAAAGGTACGCCGGGGATAACAGGCTGATGGTGCCCAAGAGTCCATATCGACGGCACCGTTTGGCACCTCGATGTCGGCTCATCTCATCCTGGGGCTGGAGCAGGTCCCAAGGGTACGGCTGTTCGCCGTTTAAAGAGGTACGTGAGCTGGGTTTAGAACGTCGTGAGACAGTTCGGTCCCTATCTGCCGTGGGTGTAGGATACTTGAGAGGAGTTGCCCCTAGTACGAGAGGACCGGGGTGAACGATCCACTGGTGGACCAGTTGTCATGCCAATGGCAGTGCTGGGTAGCTATGATCGGAAAGGATAACCGCTGAAGGCATCTAAGCGGGAAGCCCCCCTCAAAACAAGGTATCCCTGAGAACCGTCGTAGACCACGACGTCGATAGGCCGGAGATGTAAGTGCAGTAATGCATTCAGTTGACCGGTACTAATGGTTCGATAGGCTTGATTTGATCCAGTAGAAGGCGCAAAACGCGACCCCTGCTGCAAAGCCCCCCTTGGCTTGGAACATCCTCTGATTGACACAAAACCGGCGACTGCATCGCAAAATCGACCGGAAACGGCTTTTTCCTCGGTTTGGTGGTCATAGCGCGAGCAAAACACCCGATCCCATCCCGAACTCGGTCGTTAAGTGCCGTAGCGCCAATGGTACTGCGTCTTAAGGCGTGGGAGAGTAGGTCACCGCCAAACCTAGAAAAAAGCCAATAAAAATAGTCTCGTTTACCTCTCGATACGATCTCGAAACAAACGCACCAATGCGGACAAAAATCCGCAAAAAATGGCGCGGGATGGAGCAGCCCGGTAGCTCGTCAGGCTCATAACCTGAAGGTCGTAGGTTCAAATCCTACTCCCGCAACCAAAATACCCTGTAGTGCCTCCGTCGGTTTTCCCGTGGAGGCATTTTGATTTTCAGTTTGACGTGTGTCGGCTGCCGCTTGGGCAGGCGCCCGTTTGCCAGAAAACATGAAGCTGAGGTCCGGTTGCGGGCTCGGTGACGTGGTTCTGTGGTCTTGCGGGACGTGGCCACGGATGCAGCGGCTGCGTGCGTGGCGCTGCGAGAAAGCTCTGGCAGGGTCGGTCAAAACACTGGCAGTTCCGGTCAAGACGCTGGCCCGCGCGGCGCGTACTCCTTGGGTATCAACTCTGCCAGGGAGATAGACCATGAAATCCGAACCAATTCTCGTTATCGGCGCGACCGGCAAGACCGGTTCGCGCGTTGCCTCGAAGCTCGAAGCGCTCGGTTACCCCGTGCGGCGCGGGTCGCGGCAGTCGGCGATCCCGTTCGACTGGGAGGAACCCGAGACCTGGGCGCCTGCCCTTGCGGGGGTCCGATCCGCATATGTGACGTATTTTCCCGATCTCGCCTTTCCGGGTGCGGTGGAGAAACTGGAACGCCTCTGCGCGGTCGCCAAAACGGCCGGTGTCGCGCATCTCGTACTTCTTTCGGGACGCGGGGAACACCACGCGCGCTTGGGCGAAGAGGTCGTCCGAGCATCGGGGATCGACTTCACCCTCGTACGCGCTGCGTGGTTCGCCCAGAACTTCAGCGAAGGGTACCTGCGTGACCCGGTCCTGTCCGGGATCTTGCCGATGCCCGGCGGACAGGTGAAGGAACCGATCATCGACATCGAAGATATCGCGGATGTCGTCGTGACCGTACTCACCGAAGACGGGCACAAAGGTGCGCTGTATGAGGTAACAGGCCCGCGTTTGATGAGTTTCGCGGAGATGGCCGCAGTGTTGTCCGAGGCTACGGGACAGCAGACCCGCCACGTTCCGATTTCCTTTGACGATTTTCACGCGAACGTGGCCGAGGCCGGCGGTAACTTCGTCGCTGACGTCTTCACTGCGATCGCGCGCGAGACGCTGGACGGACGAAACGCAAGGGTTTGCGACGGCGTTCAGCGTGCACTCGGGCGACCGCCGCGGGATTTCGCCGAGTTTGCACGAAGTGCTGCCAAGGCCGGACGCTGGTCAGTGGCCGCCTGACGTC
This sequence comes from Tropicimonas sp. S265A, assembly GCF_049800835.1. Classification (NCBI taxonomy): domain Bacteria; kingdom Pseudomonadati; phylum Pseudomonadota; class Alphaproteobacteria; order Rhodobacterales; family Roseobacteraceae; genus Tropicimonas; species Tropicimonas sp. S265A. Next base: position 1,498,129 of record NZ_JBNAFU010000001.1, on the reverse strand, counting down.
TTAGCGGAGCAGGCGAGGCAAGAGACGCCTGTTCCGCAGTCCGGACTGCATGGACGGTCCGGGACAAAAGCTGCGGATTCGAGGGCAAAAAACATCCCGTTTCCATTGAGACCCCGTAACTCATTGAAAGGCATCGAAAATGTCCCAAGTTCTGTTCTTGCTGATCGCAGTTGCCACCCTTGCCTATGCCTTCGTCGGTGGGGTGTTTCTAGCGTTCTCGGACTTCATCATGCGGTCGCTGGCCCGCACCGGCGCGTCGCAGGGAACCGCAACGATGCAGTCCGTGAACGAGGAGGTCTTCCGCTGGGTGTTCATGGCCTTGTTCCTCGGGATGGCGGGCGCATCGCTCGGGCTGATCGGTTTTGCGGTCGTTTTCCTGAGCGGTCCGGCGGCGACAGTGATCGGCCTCGCGGGAGGCATCTACTTGATCGGGTGTTTCGCGGTGACCGTGGTGTGCAACGTGCCCATGAATGAAGCGTTGGCGCGAATGGACCCAGGCTCAGAGGCGACGCAAGTCTACTGGAACGAGGTTTACGTGCCGCGCTGGTCGTTCTGGAACACGGTGCGCACCATGGCCTGCGCGATGTCGTCCGCTCTGCTTCTGGTTGCGGTGATGCTGCTGGCCGAAGGCCGCGCGCTGGCGCAGGAAGATCAGTCCGAAAACATCCGTAACGCCGAGAGCGGGTTTGCGAAATCGTCGGTCCAGATCGGACCGCCATCAGACGGCAGGGCTTGCCACCTCTCGTTGGACAAGAACGCATCGAAACGCGCTTTGTCCGGCGTCAGCACGACGACGTTGGATGGGTAACCGGCCTCAAGGTTCTCGGGGATTTCGATCTGAAGCGCGGTGTACATGTTCAGGTTTTCGGCCAGTCGCGCCAGAGGTTTCGCGATATCGTAGTATCGATTGGAGATATGGAATACGAGCACGCCATCCGAGGTGATCCGCGCGCGATAGAGTTCGATCGCTTCGCGTGTCAGCAGATGCATCGGAATGGAATCGGAACTGTAGGCGTCCAGATACAGGATATCGAAGGTGAAATCCTGCTGTCCGAGCACGATGCGGGCGTCCCCCAGATGGGTTTTGCTGTCGGGCGCGCACTCGGACATGTAGCTGAACAGGTCCGGGTTGCGGGCCACGCGGTCGACCATCTCGTCGATTTCATAGAAGTCCCAAGTTTGGCCCGGGTGTGCGTAGCAGGCCAGTGCGCCGACCCCGAGGCCGACCACGCCAACCCGCTCGGCAGCTTTGCCGAAGTCGGATTTGATGATCTGCGCCATCGGGCTTCCGGGGTGGTAGTAGGCCAGTGGCGTGGGGCGCGTGCCCTGCTCTGAGACCCGTTGGGAGCCGTGGATCGTGGTACCGTTCACATAGAGCCGTTTGCCGTGCGCATCGTAGACCTTGTGCGCCCCGAAGAAGCTGCGATCCCGGAAAAGGTGATCTTCGGCAGCGCCCGTGAGGTCAAGGATCGCATAGGTTGCGAGCGCGAGCACGATCGCAACGGGGTGTTTGTTGAGCACCGCGAGCGACAGCGCAAAACCGATGATCACCGCAAAAAGAAGCGTGACATTCAACTTGATGCCAAGCAGATCGGGCAGCATGTCAAAGGCCAAGAAGGCCGTTGTTGCGGAAAGAAGCGCTATGGCGAGGGCACGCGGTGTCATGCGGGTCTTGCCCATCAGGCAGAGCAATACGCCCGCCAGCACGACGGTGACATAGCCTTCGTAGATGCCCGAGAACAGTGCGGGAGCGAGGATCGAGTTGAACACCCCGCCCAAAGCGCCCCCGACGGACATCGAGATATAGAAAACCGTCAGGTGCGCGGCGTCAGGTCGGCGGTTGTAAAGAGTGCGGTGCGCTTGAACGGCGACAATGAAAAGCGCCGGGGCGAACAAGAGCGCACTGATCGGAGCGTGTTGCGAGATCACCGAACCGCTCATCAGGATGGCGCAGATGCCGATGGACACGATCGCGCCAAGGCGCAGCGTCGCGGGGCTGACAATCTGGCGGTTCGAGAAGGCAACCACGAAGGACAGGATATAGAGCGCAAGCGGGATCACCCAGATCAGCGGAAGCGCACCGAGATCCGCGCTGACCTTGGTGGTGATTGTCAGCATCAGCGAGGATGGCACGAAGGCGATGAACATCCATGTGCCAACCTCTCGCAGGTTGGGGGCAGCCGTGGCCTTGACCGCTTCGGCTGCTTCGGCTGTTGCACTTGATCTGGACGAGGTTTGCAGGCCGCTCAGGATCATCAGTGCCCCAAACACCACAAATGCCCCGGCCCAGATCGTGCCGATCTGTTCGGCACCCAGATTGGGTTCGGCAAGCAGCGGGAAGCTCAGAAGTGCCAGAAGCGAGCCGATGTTGCTGGCCCCATAAAGGAAATATGGATCCTCCGCCGACGGGCCGCCGGACCTGACATACCAGGCTTGCAGAAGCGGTGCATTGGCCGACAAAAGGGCAAAGGGAACGCCGACGCCCAAGGCAAACAGCTCCAGCGTCTGCCATGTCGTGTTGGCGTTGGCGTCATAGCTCCATCCCTCGGCCGCGGCGAGGGGCAGGAACGCCAGCGATGCGGCCCAGAACGCCACATGCACCGGCAATTGCAGGCGGTGCGGAACGTAGCGGGTCAGGAGATGCGCGTAGACGTAACCGGCAATCAGAACCAGTTGGAAGAACAGCATTGCCGTTGTCCACACCGCAGGCGCGCCGCCGATCTGCGGCAGGACCATCTTGGCGAACAGTGGCTGCACGAAGAACAGCAACGTCGCGCTGAGGAAAATCGTCACCGTGAAACTGATCGCCGCCAGCAGGTTGCCGCCGCTTTTCTTGACGGGAATTGGTTCTGCAATGCTCATGAGGCTGCTCGCGTTGAAATATCCGGGCGTTGTCGGGGATTTTGGCTCGATAGGGCCCCGAGACTTTGGCGAAAGAAGGGCGCTCTTGGAGGGCCAACTTGGAAAAACTGTGTCGCCACTGTCCAATTTGCGCGTATCAAGGGCCTGAGACCGCGCCGCGACTGGCATGACGGACACGAGGACGGAGGGGGCGAATGCCGGACCTGAACGCGACCCATGATCCGGCGCGGCGCAGTTGGGTCGAAAGCGCCAATCGTCCGGACACTGATTTCCCGATCCAGAACCTGCCCTACGGCGTGTTCAGCGCGGGGGACGGGCGCAAGCGCGTGGGTGTTGCGATCGGGGATATGATACTCGATCTCAGCGCGGCTGAGGCATCAGGCGTGCTGACCCCCGGCGGCGCGGACAGGGTGTTTGCGCAGGGCGTGTTGAATCCGCTGATGGCATTGCCCCCGTCGATCTGGTCTGCCACGCGCGCGCGAATTTCCGATATGCTGGATGCGGATCGCGGGGATCCGACAGTGCCGCTTGTGGCGCAATCCGACGCAACCATGCACCTGCCGATTTTCGTGCGCAGTTTCACGGATTTCTACGCCTCCAGAGAACACGCGACCCATGTCGGTACGATGTTCCGGGGCGCTGAAAATGCGCTTATGCCGAACTGGCTGCATATGCCCATCGGGTATAACGGTCGCGCCTCCACCGTGGTCGTGTCCGGCACGGACATCCGCCGCCCGCTGGGGCAGATCAAGGCTCCGGACGCCGAGGCGCCAGAGGTGGGACCGAGCGCGAAACTGGATTTCGAGCTCGAACTGGGGGCCATTGTGGGGCAGCCGAGCCAGATGGGAACGCCGGTCACGACGGACCGAGCGTTCGAGATGTGTTTTGGGTTCGTGCTGCTCAACGACTGGTCGGCGCGCGACATTCAGGTGTGGGAGTACCAGCCGCTTGGTCCGTTTCAGTCGAAAGCGTTCGGAACGTCGATCAGCCCCTGGGTTGTCACACGCGAGGCGTTGGAGCCGTTCCGGCACGCGACTCCGGAGCGTGAAAAACCGCTTCTGCCCTACCTGCATGCCGCCTCGGACACCAATTTCGACATCCGGCTTGAAGTCGATCTTGCCCCGGCGGGCGGGCCCGCTGCCGTAATCAGCCGGACGAACGCAAAGACACTCTACTACTCCACCGCGCAACAACTGGCGCATCACACGTTGTCGGGCTGCGCGATGGAGACCGGCGATCTGTTGGGGTCCGGCACCATTTCGGGCGCGCAACCTGGCAGCTTTGGCTGTCTGCTTGAACTGAGCTCAAACGGGCGTACACCTGTGCCGGTCGGGGCGCAGGATCGCGCGTTTCTGCATGATGGCGATACCGTGACGTTGCGCGGGTGGTGCGAGGGGCCTTACCGAATTGGATTTGGCGCCTGTACCGGTACGATCCTCCCCGCGACGCGAAGGCCAAACGGGGTTTGATCGAGGGGAAAACGACCCACTGGGTGCGCGCGGGTGCTTTCACAGCGCGCCGGCCTGTGATTTCCTCCAGTCCAGACGGACACGGAGCAAGACAATTCTATTCCTCGGCATTGATATCGGAACCTCCGCCGTAAAGCTCTGCCTGATAGATACGCACGGTGCGCTCGCCGAAACCCGCGCGGCCCCTGTTGCGACCTCTCATCCTTTTCCGACCGCGAGCGAGCAGGACCCTGATGCGTGGTTTCAGGCATTGGCGACGGCTTTGTCGGGCGTTTCGACGACCCTGCGCAGTCGGGTCGGCGGGATCGGCCTGTCCGGGCAGATGCATGGCGCAGTGATGCTGGGGCAGGACTTGCGTCCGGTTGCGCCGGCGATCTTGTGGAACGACGGCCGTTCGGCGAAGGAATGCGCAACCATGCATGCCTGCGCGCCGGATCTTGGCCAGATCGCGGGCGTTCCGGCAATGCCGGGGTTCACGGCGCCGAAGCTGCTGTGGCTCAAGGCGCATGACCCGGACCGGCATGCGCGCATTCGCAAGGTGCTTCTGCCCAAGGATTATGTCGGCCTGCAATTGCACGGTCAGTGCGTGACGGATCCCACGGATGCGGCGGGTACCCACTGGCTTGATCAGGCATCGGTCACGTGGTCCGAGCTGTTGTGCACCATAAGCGCGACGGACCCAAACTGGTTGCCGGAGATCAAGACCGGCAATTCAGTGGCCGGAAAACTGCTGCCCGAAACTGCGGACGCATTGGGTCTGCCCGCACGTATCCCGGTGGCAGTCGGGGCGGGCGACGCCGCCGCCGGGGCAATCGGCATCGGTGCGACCGAGGATGGCGATGGGTTCATCTCGCTCGGGACGTCCGGACAGATGTTCGTCACCACCAAGTCCTATCGCCCGAACCCTGAAAGCCGCGTGCATGCCTATGCCCACACCCTGCCGGGGCTTTGGTTTCAGATGGCCTGCATGCTCAACGGTGCGCGGCCGATGGCGTGGTTGTCGGAGATACTGAACCGTCCGATCCAGGACCTGCTGGCCGAGGCAGAGCAGGCCCCGCCCGGACCCTTGTTCCTTCCGTATCTGACCGGGGAGCGCACGCCGCATGGCAACACGGATATTCGTGCCGGGTTCTGGGGACTTGGGGAGGATACGACGCATGGCATGATGATGCGCGCCGTGGTCGAGGCGATTGCTTTCAGCTTTGCCGATGCCGCCGATGCGCTGGCAGCGGCGGGCACGCGGCCCGCGCACCTGCTGGCCATCGGGGGTGGCACACGCAGCGACTTTCTGCTGCAGATGATCGCCGACGTCACCCAGACCCCTATAGGGCGCAGCGCGGATGCGGATATCGGCCCGGCGCTCGGTGCGGCGCGGCTCGCGCAGATGGCGGTGACAGGGGAGGCACCCTCAAGGGTCGCGCGCAAACCGCAGGTCTCGACCAACTTCGCGCCTGCGCCGGACGGCCGGGCGCGCCATGCAGCGCGGCTGGCAGGATACCGGCAGCTTTATCCGGCATTGCAATCGGTCGGCAACGCAATGCGCGAAGCTTAATCCTCGGGCCCCTTGACCTGTTGCGACAGCCAGAAGCCGTAGTTCACGCTGACATTATCGACCAGTTCGGACAGCTCGCTGATCTGCGACACCATCTGCGCCTGCGCCTGAAGCACGATGTTGCCCGACTGTGCGAGGTATTTCGGCACCGTATCGGTGTCTGGCAGCGATTGCGCGTAGTTCATCCATTCCGCCCAATCGTTCATCCACGATGTCTGCAGCGCGGCGGAGCGTTTGAATGTCGACATCCCAAGCTCCCACGCCTCAGTGATCGTGGTGGGTTTTGGCGGTTGCGTGGCCAGCTTGAGCGTATCGCTGACGGTGTGCGCACAGCGCGCGGCCTGCGTTGCCTGAAGTTTCATGCCCTTGGTGACGTGGTTGTCCATGTCTCGTCCTCTCCTCACCCTGTGGTCAGGCGCGTAAGCATCGCCTTGATGGCTTTGATCTGTACGGCGTCCTGCGAATAGTAGTCCGGGGTGTTGGGATCCTGTGCACTGTAGCCCCACCAGTCCCAGCAGCCGTCCGGGTTCTGCACCACGGTGCTGTCGCCGCCATCGGCTTGCGGGAACAAGATGATCAGGTTGTTCGCTTCGGCCCATTCCATGTAGCCGGTCGTGCGCACGTACCGGTCGCCATAGGGAGGCGTGTTCTGAATGTCCTCGCGTCCGTTGATGTAATCCACATAGGCGTAGCCTTGCTTGCAGCCATGCAGGACGACGTGCACGCCAAGCGGTTTGGCCTTGCCCGCAGCCACGGCGGAGGGAATGTAGACATAGCCGAACTCTGCCATGCAGGCGCGCTCCTGTGGGCCCTCCACATAATCGGCCTGCTCGAACCGCAGCAAGTCGCCCTTGGGGCGGTCAGCGGCGGGTTTCGCGCCCGGATAGATGTGGTCCAGGATCTTGTGTGACTGCATGTAGTCGCCCTTGTTGATATAGGGCGGCTGGTTGGCGCTGAGCGGGCTGTCTTCGGGGTTTGTCGTGATGATCGAATGCCCTGCCGGCACGTCATCCACGAAACACAGCGCATCGCCCGAGACGCCCAGAGATTCGTAAAACGCACGGGTGCTGCGCACCGCGTACTGGTTGACGACTGCGTCTTTCGTCCCGGTGAAGATGTAAAGCCGTTGGGTGGCGAGATTGTCCAGAGGGTCAATATTCCCGGTTGCGCGCGCCTGCTCGACAAGGGCGCTGGCATCCGGGGCCACGGATGCGGTCAGCGGGGTCATCGCGATATACAGTGAGTTCAGGATGCAGGAACTTGGCGCGGTTGGCGCCGCGCGATAGCTTTCGGCGGCGCGGTAGGGCCCCCCGGCAATCACGCCCGCACCAATGAAGTCAGACGAATGCGCGATATGTAGTTGTACCGTCATGAAGGCGCCGGAAGACAGGCCCGAGACAGAATGGCGGCCCTTGGTGGAAAACGACGGGAGGGGGAGGACGGAACAGTCCAGCATGCGAACCTCGGCAGGGTTGGGGCCAGTGGCGCCAGGGAAGTGAGTGTGCAGTCGGGCCCTCCCAAACCAGGACCGCACTGCGTTTTCGGGTAACGTAAGGGAAGTTTCCGCACCGCAGCATGATTCGGCCACTCTTTTCGGAATGGCCGCAGGCTTTTGCCGCCATGCGTGGTTTATGCGCCGCGCAGGGCAGGGTCGCTACTGCGGTGGCAAAAGCCCGTCCTGCGTTGGCAGGCCTCGCAGTTGCGCAAGGATACCAAGCAGGGCAGGATCGTCCGGATTTGCCTCAAGTGCCTCGTTCAGCAAGTCCAGAAGCGTGCGATCCTGCGCCCCGAGGGCCGCGCCGATGCGGATCATCATCACCCAGGCATCAACGCGCTGCGGGTCTTGCGCGACCGCCTCGCGGAAGGCGCTGACAGCAGATCGGAAATCCCGGTTGGTCATCGCGATGCCTGCCAGTTGCAGGTGCGTTTCGGGAAAATCGAGCCGGTTGGAGATGGCGCCGCGCCAGTCATCAAGGGCGTTCTGGTACACCTCTTGCGCAATCGGGGAAAACGCCGACGGATCGGCGTCAAGAAGCGCGCGCGCGGCTTCGATCCTCACGTTCTTGTAGGTGTCTTCCATAAGGGGAAGCAAACGGTCCACACGCACCTCCACCGGCGCGGCGCGTTGCGCCCCGGCGGCGGCGGCGCGCACCAGCGGGTCGGGATCGGACAGCAGCGGGACAAGGTCCTCGGCGGCGGTGAAGCTGCCCGCGCGTTCAACCAGCGAAAGGGCCGTCGCCCGCACGATGCCCGGAACCTGCGTATCGAGGGCCAGCGCAATCAACTCCTCCGAGGCGGCAACCGCATCCTCGCGACCCAAGGCCAGGGTCGTGCCGTAGTGCGGGCCACGCGCGTCACTGTCGGGATACCATTCGATCAGTTGGGCCGCAGCCCAGTCCGGCGTTCGATCGGTGTGGCATTCGGTGCAGGCGTCCGGCGTGCCTGTCTGCGCGGCCAGATCCGGGCGTGGAATGCGGAAGGAGTGATCGGCCCGCCGGTCGTTGCCCATATAGACCTGTTCCACCATGTGGCAGTTCTTGCATTGCGCGCCCGCGCTGCCGTCGGGGTGGAAGTGATGCGACGGCGCGTCATAGTCGGCCAGTTCAAGGCTCGGGTAGTCCGGGTTTCCGGCAAGGCTATGGCATTGCGTGCATACGGCGTTGCCCTCGGCAATCCGCTGGGCAGAGTGTGGGTTATGGCAGTCAAGACAGCCGACGCCCTTCGAATACATCTTTGATTGCAGGAACGATCCGTAGACGAAAACCTCCTCCAAGATCTGCCCGTCCGGGTGATAGAGCCCCTCGCGCAGCAGGGCCAGATTGTAGTCATCGTGGAAGGCCGACCCTGGCATTGGGTTGCCATCCAGATGCGCCTCTCTGCGGGAGTGGCAAGTGGCGCATTGCTGGATCGTTGCCTCCGTATCGGAGAAATCCATTGCAAACCCGTAATTCTGCGGCGGTGCAGGCTGCGGCGTGGATTGCGCCCAATTAACGTGCGTGGACCCGGGGCCATGGCACGCCTCGCACCCCACGCCGATCTCCACCTGGGTGGAGGCATAGCTGCGTGACCGGAGGATGTAGTTCTTTTCGAACCCCGTGGCGTGGCAAGCCGCACAGCGCGCGTTCCAGTTCTTGTAGGGGCCTGACCAGTGGAGCCCGTCCCGCGGGGACAGATCAGAACTGGGGTAGATGTGAAACCAGCCACCCTCTTCGGTATCCCAGACAACGTCGAAGCTTTGCAGACGGCCCGGTTCGGTTTCCAGAACGTATTGCTGCAATGGCTCCACGCCGATGACGGAATGCACCGGGTAATCACGGGTGGTGCCGTCCGGTTCTGTGACCTCGACATGGTGGGCGCCGTCAGGCTCAATCCGGAACCGAGCCTCAAGCCCGCGCAGCGCAAAGGATGTCCCGTCGAAATCGGCGGTGATGTTTTCGGCGGTTGCTTCGGTCCAGGCGCCGGCATGGTGCGAGCCCTGCCAGTCTTGTGCTGCGTCCGTATGGCAATCGATACACGCGCCCGACCCGACATACTCCGCCTCTTGCGCCACGGACGGGATAGCCGACAGAGCCGCCATCTTGGTCAGAAATACGAAAAGCAAAACGCGCATGAGGCATCCCTGTCGATCGCGCCGAATCCCCGTCGGCGTTGGGCCAAAGGTGAACAGAAGCGCCTCGCGGTTACAACGCACAAGTCCGCGCAGTCGGGACCGGATCACCCGACATCCTGCGGGGCCACTGCGACCGATTTCAGCACCGCAAAGCACGACCGCCCGGGGGCCAGATCCAGCGCTGCGGCGGAGCGTTGCGTGACCCGCGCCAGCACGGTTCCGGCGGGCGTGCGCAGCGACACCAGTGTTCCGGGCCCATCACCCGGGCGGATCTGGTCTATTTCGCCCGACAGGATGTTCAGCGCAGACAGCCCCTCGGGTGCGGTGCGCGACAGGATCACGTCCTGTGCCGCGATCCGCACGCGAATCTGCGCGCCGACAGGGCGGTCAAGCTGCGGCAGAAACAGCCGCTGCCCCTGCGCGTCCAACTCGCTCAGCCCGTCCGGGTGGTGGGCCACGACGCGCGCCTCCAGCACCGCACCGGCGGCGCGGACACCTGCCGGCGTGACCATCGGATCGCTCAGCACCTCGATCGCCGGACCCTGGCGCGCAACGCGCCCGTCCTGCAATGCAACCACGGTCGTGGCCAGGCGCGCGACCTCGGCGGCGGCGTGGCTCACGTAGAGGATCGGGATTGCCACCTCGTCCCGCAGCCGTTCGAAATAGGGCAGAATCTCCGCCTTGCGGGCTTCGTCCAGTGCGGCCAGCGGTTCATCCGCAAGGATCAGACGCGGCCGGGCGAGCAGGGCGCGCCCGATGGCCACGCGTTGCTTTTCCCCCCCTGAAAGCGCACCCGGGCGACGGTCCTGAAGCGCGCCGATCCCAAGCAGGTCCACCACCTGATCGAAGTTCGGCCCTGGCGGCCTGCCGCGCGTGAAGACCTGCCCGTAGGTCAGGTTCTGCCGGACCGTCAGGTGCGGGAACAGGCGGCCTTCCTGGAAGATGTAGCCAAGACCCCGTTTGTGCGGCGGCAATGACACTCCGGACGCTGTGTCGAGCAGTACCTCTCCGTTCAGGGAGATCTGGCCGGCGTCGGGTTGCAGCAGACCCGCCACGGCATTGACGATGGTCGTCTTGCCAGATCCCGACCGCCCGAAGAGCACGGTGATGCCCTGCGGGGCCTCGAAGCCCGCATCGAGGGCGAAAGCACCAAAACCATGTTGAAGGTGGACGGACAGCGTCATTGGCCGGAAACCCGTCTGGCGATGCGCCTGGCGACAATTTCGGATGCCAGAAGCGCGCCCATTGCCACGATCACCGAGATGATCACAAGGCGCATGGCAGAGCTTTCACCGCCCGGCACCTGCAAGAAGGCATAGATCGCGGAGGGCAGGGTTTGCGTCTGGCCTGGGATGTTGGACACGAAGGTGATGGTTGCCCCGAATTCTCCCATCGCCTTGGCGAAGGCCAGAATGGCTCCGGCGAGCACGCCAGGCAGGATCAGCGGAAGGGTGATGGTGCAGAACACCCAGGGTCCGGAGGCTCCGAGCGTGGCCGCGGCCTGTTCAAGTTTTGGATCCACCGCTTCGATCGACAGGCGCATGGCCCGGACCATCAGCGGAAAGGCCATCACCCCAGCCGCCAGCGCGGCCCCGGTCCAGCGGAAGGCGAACACGATGCCGAAGCTTTCCAGAAAGCCGCCGATCGGGCCCTGGGTGCCGAAGGTCAGCAGCAGCAGATACCCGGTCACGACCGGAGGCAGGATCAACGGCAGGTGCACAAGCCCGTTCAGAAGCTGACGACCGGGGAACTGCCAGCGCGCCAGTGCATAGGCGGTCAACACTCCGAGCGGAAGGCTGAGCAGCGTGGCCCAGAACGCCACGCGCAAGGACAGGGACACCGCGCTCCATTCCTCGGGGGTCAGCCAATCCATCGCGGTCTATTCGGCCAGAACCGTGAAGCCTTGGGCAAGGAACCTGTCGGCTGCCTTTGGCCCGGTGAGATAGCTGAGCAGGGTATGTGCATGCGCCGACCGCGCGCGCGATGTCAGAGCGGCCGGATAGACGATCGGCGCGTGGGTTGCGGGGTCAATCCGCGCAACAACTGTCACCCGCGTCTCCGCCCGGGCGTCCGTGGCGTAGACGATGCCGAACGGGGCTTCGCCAGTTGCGACCAGCGCCAGCGCAGCGCGTACATTGTCGGCCTGGGCGATCTGCGGGGCAAGCGCATCCCACAGGCCCGCAGCCTCAAGCGCCGCCTTTCCGTAGATGCCGGCGGGTACGGCGCTGACCAGTGCCATCGCCAAGCGCCCGGTGCCCAATTGGCTGGGCAGGTCGGCCAGAGTCAGCTCCGGGGCGTCGGCCCCATGGGCGATAAGAACAAGGCTGTTGCCCAGCATATCCCGGCGCGTTCCTGGTGCCAGATGGCCGTCCGCCCCAAGCAGATCCATCCAGTCTTGATTGGCGGAAATGAACAGATCAGCTGGTGCACCAAGTTGAATCTGGCGGGCAAGCACCGATGATCCGGCATAGGAGGCCGCGGTCTTGACCCCGGTCTCGGCCTCGAAATCGGACAGGGCGGCATCGAGCGCGGTTTTCAGGCTGGCGGCGGCGAACACCGTCACCTCGGCGCGGCCCGCCGATGCGGCAGCCGACCAGAGGCCAAGCGCGCAGACGAGCGCGCAAAAAGGGAACAGCAAAGAGCGGATGCGCATGGCGGAATGGCCTGTCCTGGAACCGTCGGGACTATCGCCGCGCACGGGGGCGCAGGGCAAGGGCAAACTTGGCGGGCGGGCCAAGCTGATGGCTTTACCGACGCGCACGTGGCGGGCTAGCCTGCGCGCGATGTTCTCTGTCCTGGCGCATCCCGCATACCGCCGCCTGTTCGCGGCACAGGTTCTGTCGCTGCTTGGCACCGGGCTCACGACGGTCGCGCTCGGTCTACTGGCGTATGATCTGGCCGGGGCGCAGGCGGGGCTGGTGCTGGGCACCGCACTGGCCCTGAAGATGGTCGTATATGTCAGCGTCGCGCCCGTGGCGGAACTGGTCGCGCGCCGCCTGCCGCGCAAGGCCTACCTGGTGACACTGGACCTGCTGCGCGCGGCGTTTGTGCTGGTTTTGCCATTTGTCACAGAGGTCTGGCAGATCTACGTGCTGATCGTGTTGTTTCAGAGCTGCTCGGCCGGGTTCACGCCGGTCTTCCAGGCGATCATTCCCGACCTGATCGACACAGAGGAGGCGTATACAAAGGCTCTGTCACTGTCGCGTCTGGCCTACGATACCGAGGCGCTTCTGAGCCCTTTGCTCGCAGGGCTCCTGTTGAGCCTGATCAGCTTTCACTGGCTGTTCGTCGGCACGACGCTCGGGTTTCTGGCCTCCGCGCTGCTGGTTGCTGCGGCGGCCCTGCCCGGCTTGCAGGCCGTGTCCGACCCGTCGGGATTTCGGCGGAAACTGCTGCGGGGAAGCTGGATCTATCTTGCCACACCGCGCCTGCGAGGTCTTCTGGCGCTGAGCTTCGCAGTCGCGTCGGCCGGAGCGATGGTCATCGTGAACACGGTGGTTCTGGTGCAGGATCGGTTCGGCGGAACCGAACAGCAGGTCGCGATGCTGTTTGCCAGCTACGGCGCTGGGTCAATGGCCGTCGCGCTTGGCCTGCCGCATCTTTTGCACCTGGTGCCTGAACGGTCTGCCATGCTTGGTGGCGCGGCGGGGCTGGCCATCGGCATGTGCTGTATTCCGTTTCTGCCCGGACTGGCGCCCGCCTTTGGGCTTTGGGCATTTCTGGGAGCGGCGGCGGCCCTTGTTCAAACGCCCGCCGGGCTTTTGTTGCGCCGCTCCGCCCATGCGGAGGACCGACCGGCAGTCTTTGCCGCGCAGTTTGCGCTCTCGCACGCATGCTGGCTTGTCAGCTATCCACTTGCCGGGTGGGGCGGCGTTGCACTCGGCCTGTCGGCGATTTCATTTGTGCTGGCGGCTTGTGTTGTAGGGGCGATTGTTACTGCGGTTCGGCTTTGGCCGGAAAGCGACCCGCTCGTGATCGAACACGAGCACGAGGAGGTGGAGCACGAACACGGCCCGCGCGCCGGGCCGCACCACGCGCTGGGCCAATTGGAGGGCCCCGCCACGGGGCGGCATCGCCACCGGCGCATACGCCATACCCATACGTTCGTGATCGACGACCATCATCCGGTCTGGCCCCGGTCCTGACACAGGGTGTCACAGCGGGATGTCGGGCTGGGCCGACCGGTCGCGCGTCAAACGGTCCTATGCGAAATGCAAAGCTGTGTTTTACAGCTTGCGCCGCCGCGGGTATCCAGTGGTGAAACAAGAAGTTCCATAAGGACGGATAATGAGCCTCGGGGGCCATCTGCTTTTTATCATCGCGCTGCTGCCGTTTGTCGGGGCGCTTGTTCCGGGCCTTATGATCAGAGCTGGCCGGACGGCCTGCGCGACGTTCACGGCTGTTCCGACCGCGCTGGCCTTTATCATGCTTCTGACGCTGGCCCCGGCGGTCATGCGCGGCGAGGTGATCCAGGCAGAGATCGAATGGCTGCCACAACTCGGCCTGTCGGTGTCTTTCTTCCTTGATGGCTTGGGTCTGCTGTTTGCGGGCATGATCCTTGGCGTCGGGCTGTTGATCACGCTTTATGCGCGGTTCTACCTGTCCAGCCAGGATCCGATGGGGCAGTTCTATACCTATCTGCTGTTGTTCCAGGGGGCGATGCTGGGCATTGTCATTTCGGATAACATCTTGCTTTTGCTGATTTTCTGGGAGCTGACTTCGCTGTCTTCGTTCCTGCTGATCGGTTATTGGAAGCATTTGCCCGAAGGGCGGCAGGGAGCACGTATGGCGTTGGCGGTCACCGGCGCGGGCGGGCTGGCGATGATCGGTGGCATGCTGATCCTCGGCAATATCGCGGGCAGCTATAATCTGACGGACATCCTGCAAGCGGGCGACGCGATCCGCGCGTCCGAGTGGTACCTGCCCGCACTGATCCTGATCCTGCTGGGCGCGTTCACCAAATCCGCCCAGTTCCCGTTCCACTTCTGGCTTCCCCATGCGATGGCCGCTCCGACGCCGGTGTCGGCCTATCTGCACTCGGCAACGATGGTGAAGGCGGGTGTGTTCCTGATGGCGCGGATGTGGCCGGTCCTGTCCGGGACGGATGCGTGGTTCTACATCGTGGCGACAACAGGGTTGATCACCATGGTTCTGGGCGCGCTGATCGCGCTGTTCAAGGATGACCTGAAAGCGCTGCTGGCCTTTTCAACCGTCAGTCATCTTGGGCTTCTGACAATGCTGTTGGGCTTTGGAACCACGGCCGCGGCGGTGGCGGCGGTGTTCCACATCATCAACCACCTGACGTTCAAGGCCGCGCTCTTCATGACCGCCGGTATTGTCGACCATGAGACCCATACCCGCGACATAAAGCGGCTCGGCGGGCTCCGGCACTTGATGCCGGTAACCTTCGTCATCGGAACAGTTGCAGCCCTGTCGATGGCGGGTATTCCGCTCTTCAACGGGTTCCTGTCCAAGGAACTGATGCTGGAGGAGGCTGCTCACACAGATTGGTTCGGCAGTCACTATGCGGTGCCCGTCGTGGCGACATTCGGCGCGCTTTTGTCGGTGGCCTATTCGTTCCGCTTCGTGGCGCATGTCTTTCTTGGACCCAAGCGTGACGATTATCCGCATACGCCCCACGATCCGCCTTTCGGCATGTGGGCCTCGCCTGCGCTGCTGGTTTTTCTGGTGGTCCTGATCGGCGTTGCGCCGTTCCTGGCCGAGGGACTTGTGACGGTTGCGGCCAACGCAGTGACCGGGGCGGACCTGCACCCACATCTTAAAATCTGGCATGGTTTGACGCCCGCGTTGTGGATGTCCGTCGTGGCCACGATCGGCGGCGCGCTGCTACTGACGCAGCACCGGGTGCTCGACCGGGTCTGGATCGCCGCCCGCCGGCCAGAGGCAAAGGCCATCTTCGATCGGCTTGTCGCGGCGCTTGTATCCGCGGCGCGTGGCATTACCGACCGCACCCATAACGGCGCGATCAGCCGGTATCTTGCGATTTTCACCGTCGCATCCGTTGCACTTGGGTGGATCGCCTATTCCGGCAGTGGGCTGTCCGCGCCGACGCGCGGGCTGCTGCCTGTGCCGCTGGTGATCGCGATAGGCTGGGTGATGCTGGTGGTTGCAACTGTCTCGGTGGTTGTGATGCATCACCACCGGTTCCGCGCGCTGGTCCTGATCGGGATCATCGGATTGTCGATCTCTGCCGGGTTCGTGTACCTCTCTGCGCCGGATCTGGCTCTGACGCAGATCTCGGTCGAGACGGTGACGATCATGCTGCTTCTGCTGGCGCTGCACTTCCTGCCGCAACTGACCCCGAAGGAAAGCCCGATGGGCCTCAAGATCCGGGACGGCGCGATTGCGCTTGCTGCGGGCGGCGGGGTTGGCGGGCTCGCCTATGCCTTCCTGATGCGCGACATCGAAACGATTTCGGGGTTCCACATCGCCAACAGTTATGAGGGCGGAGGCGGCACAAACGTGGTCAACGTGATCCTCGTGGATTTCCGGGGCTATGATACCTATGGCGAGATCATCGTGCTTGGCATTGCCGGGCTCGTGATTTTTGCGCTGATGCATGCACTGCTGGATGGACCCGCTGCGAAGCGGCTGAGGCAACTGGATTACGGCTATGACCGGTCGCGCGACCGTCACCCGCTGATGATGGTCGTCGTGACCCGCGTGCTGATGCCGATTGCGGTTGTGGTCGGGGTCTATATCTTCCTGCGGGGCCATAACGAGCCCGGTGGCGGGTTCGTCGCCGGTCTGGTGATCGCCATCGCGCTCTTGATGCAGTACATGGCGTCAGGCTTCGCCTGGACGCAGGAGCGCAAGAAGATCGAGTATCATACGATGATCGGCATCGGCATCGTGATAGCCGGGCTTACGGGCGTGGGTGCATGGCTTGCCGGGCGCCCGTTCCTGACGAGCGCGTACACCTACGTCCACCTGCCTCCGATCGAGGAGTTCGAACTCGCGACCGCCATGCTGTTTGATCTTGGCGTGTTCCTAACCGTGTTGGGGGCGGTGATGCTGATGCTCTACAGCTTGTCGCGGATCGCGCGTTTTGCCGGAGAGACGGTGAACGTCGAGCCGATGGATTACGACCCGGGCGAACAGGCCGCCGAAGCGAAGGCGGGCTCCTGATATGGAAGTTATTGTCGCAAGCACGGTGGGCGTTCTGACGGCGGGTGGGGTCTACCTGCTTTTGCGGTTGCGCACCTTCCCGGTGATCCTTGGCCTTGCGTTGTTGTCGTACGCGGTCAACGTGTTCCTGTTCGCCAGCGGACGGCTGGCCATCGACATGTCACCGATCCTGTCGAAGTACGGCGACGGCGTTTATACCGACCCGCTACCGCAGGCGCTCGTTCTGACGGCTATCGTCATCTCGTTCGGAATGACGGCGGTGTTGGTGATGATCGGCCTGGGCGCGTATCTCGAAGCCAACAGTGACCGCATCGACATCGACAGCGACGAAATGGATGCGGACGCCAAAAAGGATGCGCAGGCATGATGATGCACTGGATCATCCTGCCCGTCGTCTTGCCTGCGTTGCTTGCGCCGCTGATCGGTTTCGTCATGCGTCACGACATGACATTGGCGCGCGTGGCTTCGGTCACGGGCACCGTGCTTTTACTGGCCACTGCCATTGGGCTGGCCGCGCTCGCGGCAGATGGGGCGACGCATATCTACCGGCTTGGCAACTGGCCCGCGCCCTTCGGGATCGTCCTTGTTCTGGATCGGTTGTCGGCGCTGATGATCCTGCTGACCGCGTCGCTGGCTCTGATCGTGTTGATCCATGCCATCGCCACCGGGTGGGACGCGCGGGGGCGGCATTTTCATGCCCTGTTCCAGTTCCAGCTCATGGGGATATGCGGCGCATTCCTGACCGGCGACATTTTCAATCTGTTCGTGTTCTTCGAGGTCCTGCTGATTGCCTCCTATGGGTTGATGATCCATTCGGGTGGGCGTGACCGGATGCGCGCGGGCCTGCAGTACGTCGTGATGAACCTCGCCGGGTCCACCCTGTTTCTGTTTGCGCTCGGCACGCTCTACGCCTCCACCGGGACACTGAACATCGCTGACCTGGCAGCCCGCATCCCCGAGATCCCGCCCGAGGAAGCCTCGCTCGTGCGTGTCGCGGCGATGCTTCTGATGATCGTGTTTGCAGTTAAGGCCGCACTTTTCCCGGTGCAGTTCTGGTTGCCCGCTACCTATGCGAACGCCCCCGCACCTGTGGCCGCGCTGTTTGCAATCATGACCAAGGTCGGGGCCTACGCGATCCTGCGCATCCATACGACAGCCTTCGGCCCAGGCAGTCCGGGCACAGAGGATCTGGCGAGCACGTGGCTCTTCCCGGCCGCCATCGTGACCATCGCCATCGGCGCATTCGGCGTTCTGGGTGCGCGGCGCCTGATGCCTTTGATCGCGTTTTCCGTGGTCGGATCCATGGGGACGCTGCTGGTCGCGGTCGCGGCGTTCTCGCCGACGGCCACGACCGCTGCGCTCTACTACATGGTGCACTCGACCTTTGCAGCGGCCTGCCTGTTCCTGATTGCCGATCTTGTTGTCACCCAGCGCGCGGCGGACACTCTGAACCCGGTGCCTGCGACCGTGCAGAACGGATTGTTTGCCGCACTCTTCTTTGCTGCCGCGATTGCAATGGCAGGGATGCCGCCGCTGAGCGGGTTCCTCGGCAAGTTGCTGGTTCTGGATGCCCTGCGCGACCCGGGTGCCATGGTCTGGGCCTGGTCGGCCATCCTTGGGGGGTCGCTGCTGACGATAGTCGGGTTCGCTCGCGCGGGCAGTGCTCTGTTCTGGAAATCGACCGCTTTGGCAGGGCAGGGCGGTGACGCCTCTTCCGCGCCAGCACAGATCAAGGCTGGTCCGACACAGCTGGCCCCCACGATGGTTGCCATCGCGGTTCTGGCCGGTCTGGCGGCTTTTGCGGGGCCGGTGGCGTCCTATCTGGAGGCGACATCAACACAACTGTTTGACCGTGCGGGTTACATTGCCGCCGTTCTCGACCCCGCTACGGAGGAGTGATTCATGTTGGCCCGCTTCATCCCACATCCTATCCTGAGCGTGACGTTGGTGCTGGTCTGGCTGGCCCTCGTGAACACATTCACCCTTGGCAACCTGAT
This sequence comes from Tropicimonas sp. S265A, assembly GCF_049800835.1. Classification (NCBI taxonomy): domain Bacteria; kingdom Pseudomonadati; phylum Pseudomonadota; class Alphaproteobacteria; order Rhodobacterales; family Roseobacteraceae; genus Tropicimonas; species Tropicimonas sp. S265A. The sequence continues at coordinate 1,479,490 of NZ_JBNAFU010000001.1, read as the reverse complement.
CCTCGGCTCCGCGCTGGGGCTGTTCATTCCGATGCTGACCGCCGCCTACTGGCCGGATCGACCCCTGATCGGACGGCCCCTGAAGATCGCCGAATACATCCTGATCGTGCTGTGGGATATCGTCGTCGCCAATGTGCAGGTCGCGATGATCATCCTGTTTCGACCCAAACCGTCCATCCGGTCGGAATGGATCGTCGTCCCGCTTGAACTCACCTCGGCCGAGGCGATCACGGTCCTTGCCGGGACGATCACCATGACGCCTGGCACCGTTTCCACCATGCTGTCGGCGGATGGGGGCTGTATCCTGGTGCACTGCCTGCATACTGACGACCCGGACAGTGTCCGGGACGAGATCAAGCAGCGCTACGAACGCCGCCTCAAGGAGATCTTTCAATGATCGAATATGCTTTGCTGTTTGCCGCGGGGTGTTACGGGCTTGCCCTGCTGATCGACCTCTGGCGGATCGCCGTTGGCCCAGACGCGGCCGATCGCATCCTTGCGCTGGATACGATGGTCATCAACGTCATTGCCCTTCTGGTGCTCTACGGGGTCTGGCGAGGCACCGCGATCTACTTTGAAGCCGCGATGCTGATCGCAATGGTCGGTTTCGTGTCCACCGTTGCCTATTGCCGCTACTTGCTGCGCGGCGACATCATCGAGTGAGGTAGACCATGAGTTTTGTCGCAGAACTCCTCATTGCGCTTTCCCTGGTGATCAGCGGGGTCTTCGGGTTCGTCGGGTCCTACGGATTGGTGAAACTCAAGGACACGGTGCAGCGTTTGCACGCCCCGACCAAGGCGACAACCCTTGGTGTGGGCGGGGTCTTGATCGCCTCCATGATCTTCTTCTACGCGGAGACGGGATATATATCGGTGCACGAGTTGCTGATCACACTATTCCTGTTTCTCACGGCGCCGATCACGGCGAACTTCATCGCGAAGGCATATCTGGCGCGGAACACCGGCGATACCGAATTGCCGCAAAGCACCGGAGCGTTTGGATGGTCGGTCTACGACGATCCGCCTGAAAGCACACCGAAGTCAGCCGACCAGTCCTGACACCTGTCCCCGTCGCTCGGGATGTAGAAAGAGATGGCTGGGGTGGTAGGATTCGAACCTACGGTACACGGTACCAAAAACCGCTGCCTTACCGCTTGGCTACACCCCAACAGTGGCGATGGGGATACGATCCTCCCCGAGGTTGTGCAAGACCTTTCGCCAAAAAAATCTACCGGAAACAGACCTGACCCGGATGGTTTCAGATTTTCTGATCGTACTCGCCGACCGCGTCCTCGGTTTGCACGATCGCGTCGAGGTCATTGAATATCGCGCGCATTTCCGCATCGCTCTCGGGGCTTTCGCATACCACGACCAGATTGGGGGTATTGGACGACGCGCGGACCAGTCCCCATGCGCCGTTATCAAGCATTACGCGCGCGCCGTTCACGGTCACGATGCCAGAGATGCCCCGTCCGCCAATCTTGCCGCCTCTGGCTGCGTGGTCTTCGATCTTGGCCACGATCCGCGCGAGGACGTCGTATTTCTCGGTGTCCGGGCAGAAAGGCGACATCGTGGGCGTGGACCATGTTTTCGGAAGAGCCCTGCGCAGGTCTGAAACGCTGCGCCCGGGGTTGCGGTCCATCAGCTTGCAGAACTCGACCGCGACCCGCATGCCGCAGTCATATCCGCGCCCGATCGGGTGCGCGAGAAAGTAATGCCCGGATTTTTCAAACCCGGCGAGCGCGCCGATCTCCTTCACGCGGCGCTTCATGTGGCTGTGCCCGGTTTTCCAGTAATCCGCCTTCACGCCGTTCTTGATCAACTCGGGGTCGGACGCGAACAGGCCCGTTGATTTGACATCTGCAACGAAGGTTGCGCCGGGGTAGAGCTTGGCCAGATCACGGGCCATGATAACCCCGACCTTGTCGGCAAAAATCTCTTCGCCTTCGTCATCGACCAGACCGCAGCGATCCCCGTCCCCGTCGAACCCGAGCGCAAAGTCGGCGCCGGAGGCTTTTACGGCCGCAGCCATGTCGTGCAGCATTTCCAGCGCTTCGGGGTTCGGGTTATAGGTCGGAAAGGTGTAATCAAGGTCCGTGTGCAGCGGCACTACGTCGGCGCCCAGCCGTTCGAGGATCGCAGGCGCAAACCGTCCGGCCGTCCCGTTGCCAGTCGCGCAGACAACCTTCAAAGGGCGTGACAGGCGAAAATCCCCGACGAGGTCGGCGATATATGCCTCTTCGATCCCGTCTACCCTGCTGATGGCGCCACCCGCACGGGGCACACCCTGGCCACCCAGCACGATGTCACGCAGTTCGGACATTTCCTCCGGGCCGTGGGTCAGGGGGCGGTCGAACCCCATCTTGACCCCAGTCCAGCCGTTCGGGTTGTGCGATGCGGTGACCATCGCGACCGCAGGTACATCGAGGAAGAACTGGCTGAAATACGCCATGGGGCTGAGTGCGGGGCCAATGTCACGAACCGTGATCCCGGCTTGCATCAGGCCGATCATCAGGGCGTTCTTCACCGACAGCGAATAGTCGCGATAATCGTTGCCAACCGCGATCTCAGGCTTGATCCCGCGGCGGTGTATCTGAGTGCCAAGGCCAAGTCCCAGAGCGGTGACGCCGGGCAGATTGATCTCGTCAGGGAAACGCCAGCGCGCGTCATACTCTCGAAACCCGGTTGGTTTGATCATCGGCTCAAGCAGAAACTCCCAGGTGTTCTGGGCAACGTCAGCAAGCGGTGTGGTCATGTCGGGGTCCTTGATAGCTTAGACCCGCAAGGGATCTTCTTTTGCGAGTCGGTCGAACCGCATGAGGCTTCGGACCAGCCCGGGCATGTCCGTCAGGGCGATCATGTTCGGCCCGTCAGACGGGGCGTTGTCCGGGTCGGGGTGCGTCTCGATGAATACGGCTGCGATGCCCAGGCTGACGGCGGCGCGGGCCATCACCGGTGCGAATTCGCGTTGCCCCCCGGACGAAGTGCCCTGACCGCCGGGTTGTTGCACCGAATGGGTGGCGTCCATCACCACCGGGTAGCCTGTACGCATCATCGTGGGCAGACTGCGCATGTCGGTCACGAGCGTGTTGTAGCCAAAAGATGCCCCGCGTTCGGTCAGCAGGATCCTGTCATTGCCTGTCGAGGCAACCTTCGCGGCGACGTTGGCCATATCCCAGGGGGCCAGAAACTGGCCCTTCTTGATGTTGATCACCGCGCCGGTTTTGCCTGCGGCCAGCAGCAGGTCTGTCTGACGGCACAGAAAGGCAGGGATTTGCAGGATATCGACGGCCTGCGCCGCTGGCGCGCACTGATCGGGGGCGTGTACGTCGGTCAGCACGGGCACGTTGAGCGTGCTGCGGATGTCGGCCAGGATCTCCAGACCGTCGGACATGCCCAAGCCCCGCATGCCGGAAACGGACGTCCGGTTTGCCTTGTCATAGGAGGCCTTGAACACGTACCCGGCCCCGGCGTCGGCGCAAGCCGCCCGCATGGCTTCGGCAATCTCCAAAGCGTGGCTGCGGCTTTCCAGCTGGCAGGGACCGGCAATGATCGTCAAAGGCAGATCGTTGCCGATTTCCAGCCCGCGCAGGTCTATGGTTTTCATACTATCCCGATACTTGCTCTCGAAGCACTGAGGCGGTCAGCGACACCATCAGATAAATGCCCGCAAAGACAAGAAACGCAAGGAAAGTGTTTTCCAGAGCCCTTGGATAGCTGGCCTCGTCCGGTGCAATTGGCCGCACACCGAGAGACAGATACCGGACCTGCCGGTTGGCTTCAATCCGCGCCATCTCCAGCTGCTGAAGCGACTGGCTGAGCATCGATTGACGTGTCTCCAGATCGGCCTGCGCGATCACCAACTCGCCCGAGACCCGCGCTAGAGACGCCTGGCCATCCACGCCATCAGTCATCTCGGCACGCAGCTGCGAGATCAGGGCTTCGAGGCGTTCGATATTCCCCGCAACAACCGTCGCACGAGCAGAGTTCGGAGAGGCATTCTGCAGAAGCTCCTGAAGGCGCAGCTTCTCAAGGTTGAGCTGTGTCTCGAAGGTGGAAATCTGCTGCATCTGCGATGACGCTTCCAGATCGGCGCTCAGAACGCCGCGCGTTTCCTGCAACTCAAGCACCCGCTCCTGCGCGGCGCGAACCTTGTTCTCGGCATCCTCGTAGCTTTCGCGCGCGCCGCTCATCTGGTCCTCGCGCAAGCGCTGCGTGAGGTTGTCGACCTGCTCTTCGGCATAGGAAATGAGCGCGGTAGAAAATGCGTGACTGACCTCTGGCGTGGCTGCGATCACCTCCATCTTCACGATGCCTTCGGTTGGATCGAAGCCAATGATCACGCGGTCCTTGTAAAGTTTGAACGCGTCTTCATTCGACGCGTCGGGCGCGAGACGCTGCAAGAAGTCGATCTCGGGGGAGGAAAAGTGGTCCTTGAACCCGTGATCTTCGTTCAACCGCAGCATCGCCTCGCGAGAGGTCAGATAACTCTGGACCGTCACGGCATCCTGTGTCGTGGCAAGCCCTCCGCCCGCACCCAGAATGCCGCCGAAGCCGCCCTGTGCCCCGGCGCTTTGTGCGTCGGCCTGCTGGATGATGAATTCTGAATGCGTTGCGAACATCGGGGTGGCGATCAGGAAATAGTAGATCCCGGCGACCAGCGTCGGCAGAAAGACAAATGCAGCAAGGCGCGCGGCAAGGAAACCGACCCGGCGGCGGCGGCGCTGGGCGATGCCTTTCTGGATCTTTTCTACTTCGCGGGCGATATCGGCTTCGGTCTGCACCTGCGGCGCGGGCACCTGATTGTCCGGCACCGTCGTGGGCAGGTTCACCTTTTTCTTGTCTGCCACGAGGTCGAGGATGGAATCGCGCGTGAACGGGTCGATCCCCTGCGCCCGCAACATGCGCACCGCATCAAGGTCGGTCTCCGGCTTGAGCCCGTGGCGCAAGGCGACCCGACGTGCGATGCGCAACTGACGCCCGGTCAGACCTTCGGCAAGGATATCGGCGTCGGTCGGTGCGCCTTTTGCATCGGCCTTGGGCCTGGCCTGGCCAGCCCCGGCTTGTGGGCGCTGGGCGGGACGTTTGGGCTTTGCGTTTGGGGCAGGGCCGGTTTTGGCGGCGTTCATCGCCGTCTGCATTTTCGCGTCGGCTTTGGTCTCGCGGTTGCCCGAAGCGGGCTTTGCCGGGGCGGGGTTTGCGGTGGTTCGGGGGCCGGGGGCGGCCTTGCTTGCCGGGTCCGCAGCGGGTTTTTGCGCCGCAGCCTGTTGCGCCTTTGCCTGCGGTGCCGTCGTCTGGCGTGCAAGCGAATTGGCGACGTCCGAACGCCGGATCCGAAATTTCTTAACCGTCGGCTTCATAGTCATAGAGCCTTTTTGCTTCTTCGAGAGAATCGAACATGAAGAGTTTGCCGTTCTGCAAGACGCCCGCGGACGAGCAGAACTTTTCCAATACGCTTGTTTCATGCGACACGATCACAACGGTGGCGCGTTCAAGGCGCTCCTTCATGACAGTACCAGCGCGCTTGTTAAATCCGACATCGAGGGTCGCTGGCATCCCTTCGTCGATCAGGTAGAAATCAAAATCCAGCGCCATCAGGAGGGCAAAGGAAAACCGGGCTCGCATCCCCGCGCTGTAGGTGCCGAGCGGCATCTCGAAATACTCGTCAATGCCTGACAGATACCTGCAAAACGCCTCAACGTAGTCTTCGTCGAGGTGATAGAGTTTTGCAATGTAACGAGAATTTTCAACCCCGGTCAGGTTGCCCTTGACCCCACCCATGAAGCCCAGGGGAAACGAAATGCGCCCCTTGCGGCGGATATGGCCTTCGTCCGGTCGTTCCAGCCCGGCCATCATGTTGATCAGGGTCGTCTTGCCAGTGCCATTCTTGGCCAGAATACCGAGAGAATTGCCCGGTTCCACGCGAAAAGACGCATCGTCGAGAATGACTTTGCGCTGCGTGCCTGTCCAGAAAGACTTACTGACTTGATCGAATTCGATCACCGTGGTCGCCTCGTGCCTCAAACCTCGGTTTGAATACTGCCCTGCGGGTTAAGGCTGTCCTGCCCATCCCGCATCATTTGCCGACACTTGTAACAAAATCGGTAAAAAAGGTAAGCGCAATATCTACTCCAATGCGCAAGCTGTACCGCCTGCGCGGTATGCTGCGCAACAGGTCTGCATGAGTTCGCCCGGGGTCGGCAAGTTGGCGCTGACCCAGGGTCACTTGCAGGTCAGGCCAGCGCCGCCCACCCAAAGCCTGCGACCAGCGCGCCGATCAGCGCGAACGCGATGTAGGATGCGAACACGCGCGGTTTCACCAGCGCCCAGACGGCGACAGCGGCAGGGATGCAGCTGACGCCGCCCGCGATCACGAAGGACATCGCCGCGCCCGGGGCCATGCCCTGTTCCAGCAATCCAGCGACCAGCGGTACGGCCGCATAGCCGTTCAGATAGGCCGGTCCCCCGACAAGCGCACCCATCACGATCGGCCATGCTCCGTCGCCGCCCAGGGTGTTCGCAATCCAGTCCGCCGGGACGTAACGGATCATTAGTGATTGCAACAAATAGGCGAGGAGCAGCCATTTGCCGAGGAATATCAGGTTGTCTCGCGCGACAGACGTGAACTCATCGCGGCGTGGTGCCTCCTGCCAGAACCGCCAGTTCGGTGTGCCCTCGAACGGGGAAGGACCGCATCCACAGCAGGCCGACTTTGGTTGCTCCTTGAGCGGATCACTGTAGAGCGCGCTGCCCGAAAGAGCCTTGACGGCAAAGCCGCCACCGAGGCCGATGGCGATGGCAAACCCGGTTTTGGCGAGGGCGAAGTCGACCCCGAGCGTGCCCGCTGTCACCAGAAACATCGCCGGATCCATCAGGGGGGAGGCGAGCCAGAACGCCATGACCGCGGACAAGGGGGCCCCGACCGCCAGCAAGGCCGCGACGAAGGGGATCACCTCACACGAGCAAAACGGCGACAGCCCGCCAAAGACCGCGGCGAGAAAGATCATGCGCGATTCATGCCCCTGGAACACCTTGGCCAACAGGGTCGTGGCGCCCGCGGCCCGCAAATACGCCACCACCGCCACGGCGAACAGGATGAAGGGCAGCGTATGGGCAAAACTAGCCGCGGTTTCCGCCAGAACCGGCGGCAGCGCCGCGCGGTCCACAAACAACAGAACTGCCGGGATCAGCACGATCAGGGCTGCGGCCGCGTCCAGCCCCGACAGCGCGCGCCACCAAGGTTTGCGCACCGTTGCAGGGGCAAGATCCGGCTCGGTTTGGGTGTTAGCCATGGGTATGCTCCGTTTGCGCGGTATCGGCGCAACACTGCGCCAGCAGGAAGTCCGACAACGCCTCGACCCGGCCGAAGACGACCGTACAGCGGATCACGCGTCCTTCGCGCACCTGTGCCACCAGACCGGCCTGCACCAGTGCCTTGACATGGTGCGTCAGGGTCGAACCGGTCACGCCCACCCGCGCGCCCAAGGCGCCGATGGACAGTCCCGTCGGCCCCGCGCGCACAAGGGTCAGCAAGACGGACAAACGCTGCGGCGCCCCCAGAGCGGCAAATGCCTCCGCCGCGTCCTGAAGGTTCTGATCGGGCAGATGAGTCGATATCGCTTCCATAATTCTATAATTATAGAAATGTCGAAATAATCAAGTCCCGATTGCCGCGTTGCGACCAATGGCCTAGCTCCGGGGGATGGAAACACATCCGCTCGCCCATGACCTCAGCACCTGTGCGATCTGCGCCGATCGGTTTGCGGCCACCCAGACCCGTCACCACCCCAAACCGGTGGTCTGGTTTGCACCGGGGGCGCGGGTGCTGATTGCAGGGCAGGCGCCGGGGATGAAGGTGCACAAAGCGGGCAAGCCCTTCATGGACCCGTCGGGCGTCCGTCTCAGGGCGTGGTTGGGTCTGGATGAGGCCACGTTCTATGACCGCAGCCGCATCGCCATTGTGCCGATGGCGTTCTGTTTTCCGGGCTACAACGCGAAGGGCGCCGATCTGCCGCCGCCACCGATCTGCGCAAAAACATGGCGCGCCTCGGTCATGGAGGGGTTGCCCGACATCCGCCTGACCCTGTTGATCGGCGGCTACGCGCAGAAATGGCATCTGGGTGCAGCGGCGCGTGGCGGCGTGACTGCGACCGTAGCGGCGTGGCGCGACTTTGTGCCCGAGGTGATCCCCTTGCCGCACCCGTCGTGGCGCAATACCGGATGGCTTCGTAAAAACCCTTGGTTCACGACCGACCTGCTGCCCGAATTGCGCAGCCGCATCGCTGAGGAGCTTGCATGACGGATCAAACCCCGCTCGACACGGCCCATGCCGCGATGGAGAGCGCACCCGAGGATGACACCGTCCGCCTGCGCTTCTACGAACGCCTTGCGGATGCAGAACTCTTCCTGCTTCTGTCGGCTGAGGCCCAAGGGGACAACGTGACGCCGCGGCTTTTCCCGGTGGAGGCGCATACCTTCGTTCTGGCATTCGACCGGGAGGAACGTCTGACAAGTTTTACAGGTGGCCCTGCTCCCTATGCGGCACTGTCTGGGCGGGCTCTTGCGACGTTGCTGACAGAACAATCGCTGGGGCTCGGTCTGAACCTCGAGGTCGCCCCGTCCGCCATGCTGCTGCCGCCTGACGCTGTCAGCTGGCTTGCTGCGACCGTTGCCCATGACCACGAACCCGAAGAGGCGCTGCCACAGGAAATCTCCGCCCCTGTGGGCCTGCCAGAGGTGCTGATCACTGCCCTGGATACCAAGCTGGCGATGGCCGCGGGGCTGGCGCACTGCGCCTATCTGGTGGGCGTCAGGTATGCGGATGGGCGGCGCGGGCATCTGCTGGCCTTCGTTGATCCAGTCCCCGGCGCGGAGGAGGGGTTGGCGCAGGCCGCGCGCGAGGCTCTGGTGTTTTCCGGCATCGAGGCAGGAGAAATGGATGTGACCTTCCTCAAGGCCTCAGACCCGTCAGCAGCGCGGAGCGCCCGGCATGGGCTGCGGTTCGATCTGCCCCAATTCCCGGATGGAGCCGTGCAGACGCCCGGCGCCAATCCGGGCATGGATCCGGCGCGTCCACCCAAGCTGCGTTGAGCTTCAGTATCCTGCCACGCGGTCCACGAGGTTGATGAACGGCAGGCCTGCCTCGCCCCGTCGGATGTTCTCGACAATCACGCGCGCCGCCGTTTCGGGCCGCGTCTCAGACGCGATGTGCGGGGTCACTGTCACCTTCGGATGTGCCCAGTAGGCGTGATCCGGTGGCAGCGGCTCGGTACGGAACACATCCAGCGTCGCCTGCCCGATCTGGCCTGAGTCCAGTGCCGCAAGCAACGCCGCGTCATCGATCAATCCGCCGCGCCCCGGGTTCAGGATTACCCCGCCATGCGCCATGGCCGCGAACGCATCTGCGTCAAGGATACTGTCAGTTGCCGGGGTATACGGGAAAAGCGCAATCGCGATCTCGGCATCGCGCAGGGCTTCTGTCATGTCAGCCCCGCTGAAACAGGTGACCCCGTCGATCTGCTTGGGGCTGCGACTGTAGCCGCTGACCTGAAAGTTGAGCGAGACCAGCGTCCGCGCAACGGCACTGCCGAGTGCACCGAGCCCCAGAACACAGACCTTGCGATTGCGCGCCAGCGGGGGAATCCAGTCGAAATGCCGCCACACCCCGTCTTGCGTGGTGATCTGGCGATCAAGGCCCAAGTGGTGACGGAGGGTCTGGCCCACGCACCATTCCACCATGCCCTCGGTCAGCCCTGTATCGACCATCCGGGCCAGTGGCACGGTCAGCGTCGGGTTGCCCACCACATCTTCCACACCGGCCCAGAGGTTCAGCACCGCCTTCAAGCTGCAAAAGGGACGAAAATCCTCAATCGCGCCGTTCGGAGCAAAGATCATGTAATCGACGGTTTCGGGAGCGGAGGCGTCGCAGTCCAGCCGGGCTTCTATTCCTGCTTCGGCCAGTGCGGTGCGCAGGGGGGCTTCGTACTGCGCCCACCGGGCCTCGGCGGCGGCGAACAGGATGCGTGGCATGGCTTACCTCGGTCGGTGAATATGCGCGGATTGCACAAGGCCGAACCCGACCATCAGGACCAGCATCGCAGACCCGCCATAACTGACCAGCGGCAGCGGCACACCCACGACCGGTGCGAGCCCCATGACCATCGCCATGTTGACCGCAAAGAAGAAGAAGAACGTGGCCGCGATACCGACGATCAGCAGCCCGGAGAACCGGTCCTTGGCCCGCATCGCGGAGATCAGGCAAAACGCGATGATCAATCCGTACAGGATGAGCAACGACACGCCGCCCAGAAACCCGAACTCCTCCGCCAGCGTGGTGAAGATGAAATCGGTGTGTTTCTCGGGCAGGAAGTTCAGGCGGCTTTGCGTACCCTCCATGAACCCGCGCCCGGTCCACCCACCGGACCCCAGCGCGATCTTCGACTGGGTGATGTGATAACCCGCCCCGAGCGGATCGTTCTCGGGGTTCAGAAACGTGTCGATCCGGCGGAACTGGTAGTCTTTCAGCAGCTGCCAATCCGTCCCGCGGGAGTAGAAGACCGCCGCCACAAGGGCCACCCCGGCGGCAATCACGACCGCGAAATACAGCCAATGCACGCCCGCCGCGAACATCACGACGCCACCGCCCGCCGTCAGCAGGATCGAGGTGCCGAGATCAGGCTGTTTGAGGACCAGAAACACCGGTAGCAGGATCAGACCGACCGGGATCGCCACCCAGAGGGGCCGCGACACCTTCTTAATGTCAAGCACGTCGTAATAGGCCGCCAGCAGCATGATCAGCGTGATCTTCATCAACTCTGACGGTTGCAGCCGCATGAAGCCCAGATCGATCCAGCGCTGCGCCCCCATGCCGACAACGCCCACGAATTCCACCGCAACCAGCAAGGCCATCGCCACCAGGTATCCAAGCGTCGCGACGTTGCGCCAGAACCAGATCGGCACAAAGGCCACGATGAACATCGCGACCATCCCCAGCGCAAACCGCTTCATCTGCGGCTCCACCCAGGGGGTCATCGAGCCGCCCGCCACCGAATAAAGCATCAGGAACCCGAATGAGGCGACCGCACAGATCAGCAGGATCAACGGCCAGTTCAGGTGCAGGACCTTCGACAGACCCGATGGCACCCGCTTGACGTTGTATTCAAGATAACTCACGCGCGGCTCCGGCCTTGTTCGGGTTCCTGCCGTGGGCGCAGCTTCAGTTTCTTCCGCTGCTCTTCGATCATGTTGCGCTGGTGGCTCGGATAGGCGCTGAGCGGGGGCAACTCCCCGTAGAGTGCTTGCAAAAGGACATCGCGCGCAATCGGGGCTGCGGCCTTTGACCCGCCGCCGCCATGTTCGACCACGACCGAGATCGCGTATTTCGGATTGTCATAGGGCGCGTAGCCCACGAAAAGCGCGTGATCGCGCCGGTTCCAGGGCAGATCCTCGTTCCGGAACACGCCCCGTGCGCGCTCTTCGGCGGTGATGTTGCGCACCTGACTGGTTCCGGTCTTGCCCGCCAGCTTGAACTCGTCCTCCGCGATGCGCGACCGGTAGGCCGTGCCACTGCGCAGGTTTGATGTCTCGTACATCGCGCGCTGCACCAGGTCCATGTGCAGGCGGCGCACGCCCAGCATCGGGGCCTGTTCGACCGGTCGCGGCACGTCGTTCACGGCGCGCACCAGCCGCGGCTCCACTGCGCGCCCGGTGGCCAGTCGGGCCGTCATCACCGCAAGCTGCAAAGGCGAAGCCAGCACAAACCCCTGCCCGATGGAAGAGTTGAGCGTGTCGCCAACCTGCCAGCCCTCGCCCCGATTGGCCTCCTTCCACGCGCGGGTGGGGATCAAGCCTTCGGAGACGGCAGACATGGGCAGGTCGAACTTCACGCCGAGGCCGAACCGGTTCGCCATCGCGGCGATCTTGTCGATGCCGACGCGCTGGCTGATCTCGTAGTAGTAGACGTCGCAGCTCTGCCGCAGGCTGTCGACAAGGTTCATCCAGCCGTGCCCGCCGCGTTTCCAGCAGTGAAAGCGCCGCCTGCCGAGCCGCTGGAAGCCTGGGCACCAGACGCGTTCCTCCGGACCGATGACGCCTTCTTCCAGCGCGGCAAGCGCGGTCAGCATCTTGAAGGTGGACCCGGGCGGATAGGTGCCCTGCACGGTCTTGTCGGCAAGCGGGCGGTATTCGTCGTTCAGAAGCGCGCGGTAATCCGGGCCAGAGATGCCCCGAACGAACTTGTTCGGATCGAAGGACGGGGCGGAGGCAATCGCTCGGATATCGCCCTGTTCGACATCCATCACGACCACGGCGGCGCTTTCACCCTCCAGCCGGGCCTCGGTGTAGTTCTGGAGTGCGTGATCCAGCGTCAATTGCAGGCTGTCGCCGGTTTGCCCGTCCTGCCGGTCCAGTTCCCGCATGACCCGTCCAGCGGCGTTGACCTCGATCCGGCTGGTCCCGGCGCTGCCGCGCAAGTCCAGTTCGTACTTGGCCTCAATCCCGGTCTTGCCGATCTGAAAGCGCGGGATTTGCAGTAGCGGGTCATCGTCGTTCAACCGTTCCAGGTCGAAGTCGGACACCGGACCGACATAGCCGATGGAATGGGCGAAATCACCCTCCAGAGGGTAGAAGCGCGACAGGCCGACCTCGGTCGTGATGCCCGGCAGGGCCGGGGCGTTCACCGCGATCTCGGAAAACTGCTCCCATGTCAGGCGGTCCGCCACGGTCACCGGCACAAAGGCCGAGCGGCGCGAAATCTCCCGCCGCGCGCGCTCAAGATCATCTTCGGGCAGCGGCACGATGGAGGTCAGCGTTTCCAGAACCGCGTCCACATCGCCTGCTTCTTCGCGCGTGATGACGACCTTGTAGTTCGGGGCGTTGCCTGCCAGCAGAACGCCATTGCGATCGTAGATCAGTCCGCGCGCCGGGGGGATTAGCCGAATGTTGATGCGGTTTTCTTCGGCAAGGAACCGGAACTGTTCTGCCTGTTCGACCTGAAGCGTGCGCATCCGCAAGGCCAGAACGCCCAGCACGCTGCCCATCAACCCGCCCACCACGAGGCCGCGGCGGGTGAGCATCCGGCTGGATGCGGCCTGATCTTTGTCAGGACGCTTCATGTGCGCAGCCCTCCGTCATCTCCGGTATGGGCTCTGATGCCGAACACATAGACGCTCGCGACGGCAACAACAGGATAGGCCGCGACCGTCGTCAGAAAATGCAGCATTTCTGCGGTGACGGGCGGCTGATCGACGAAGAGAATGGTCAGGATCAGGCGCTGCGCGATCATCATGCCCGCGATGGCCACGGTCACGATCCCCATCTCCAGAACGATGGGCGTCGCTTCCGCGCGGTAGGCCCGGCGGCGCAGAACCTCGGACCCGATCAGGACCAGCACGGCCCAGAGCCCGGGCGGCCGCATCAGCAGGAAATCGGCCAGCAGGATCGTGCCGGCGATCAGCGGCGCGGTCAGGACATCCGGTCGCCGCTGCACCCACGCCAGAACCAGACACAGGATCAGGTCCGGGCCGGGAATGCGTGGTGCGCCGACATCCAGCGGCAAGAGCCCGTGCAGCAATATGGCCAGCACCAGCCCAAGAAAGAGCGCACGCAGCACCCACGTCTGGAAATTGGCGCGTTCAGCCATCGGCGGCCTCCGCGTCCAGAGCGGCAATCGGGTCGTCATCGGTTTCCGGATCAACCCGCCCGTCGATGGGGCGGGCGTCCTCCACCGGGCGGGCCGGCGCGCTGCGCAGCACGCGCAGGAACTCCAGCCGCTCGTAATCCGCCGCCAGCCGCAGCCTGAACCGTCGGTCGGTGCCCAGGGCGACCGACCCCACAAGCAGGTCGGCGGGGAACACCCCCCCGTCGCCCGAGGTCACGACCCGGTCACCCGGCCGCACTTGTTCAGTGGCCTCGATAAAATCGATGCGCGGCGCCGCGGAGTTATCACCCACCAGCATCGCGTTCTGCCCCGAAGGCTGGATCGTCACGGGCACGCGGCTCGACGGATCGGTCAGCAACAACACCCGCGCGGTGCGACGGCTTGTACCCGCGATCCGGCCCACAAGACCCAGGCCATCCATCGTCGCCCATCCATCGCGCACGCCGTCCTCGGAGCCGACATTCAGCAGGATCGAGCGTCGGAAGGGCGAGGCACTGTCGGCGGTTACGACACCGGTGATGAAGGTCAGTTCCGGGTCGATCTGCACGTTGTTCAGGTCCAGCAGGCGCGCGTTTTCCAGCTCCAGCTGCAACGCCGCCTCGCGCCACGCCTTCATCTGCTGCAACTCGCGTCGCAACTCTTCGTTCTGTTCATACAGCCGCGCGTAGGATTCGAACCCTTCGCCCATCCGGACCAGCGACGTGACAGGGGCCATGATCCAGTCGAACCCCGGCACGATCTGCTCGACGATCTGGGCGCGCAAGCGTTCCACCCGGGGGCTATCGATCCGCCACAGCAGGAAAATACCCAGCAGACACACCACAAGTGTCCCGATCAGCACGCGGCGGATCGGCTTGAAATGGTCTTCCTCGTCGTATCGATGTCTTGCCAAGGCTGCTCCTCAGCGAGAGATTTGCGTCTGCTCTTAGCTGTCGTAGTCGATTGTATGGCGCAGTTGTTTTTCGTATTCCAGCGCCTTGCCGGTGCCCAAGGCTACACAATTGAGCGACTCGTCGGCAATAGAAATGGGCAAACCGGTTTGCTCGCGCAGCGCCAGATCCAGCTCGCCCAGAAGCGCACCGCCGCCTGTGAGCATGACGCCGCGGTCCACGATGTCCGCGGCCAGATCGGGCGGGGTCGCCTCGAGCGCGGTCATCACAGCCTCGCAAATCTGCTGGACAGGTTCGGCCAACGCCTCGGCCACCTGCGCCTGATTGAGTTCGGTTTCCTTCGGCACGCCGTTCAGCAGGTCACGCCCGCGAATGTGCATCACGGCCCCACGCCCGTCATCGGGCATGCGGGACGTGCCGATGGAGGTCTTGATCCGTTCGGCCGTCGATTCCCCGATCAGCAGGTTTTGCTGGCGGCGCAGGTAACTGATGATCGCCTCGTCCATGCGGTCGCCCCCGACCCGGATGGAGCGGGCGTAGACGATATCGCCCAAAGACAGCACAGCCACCTCGGTCGTCCCACCGCCGATATCGACGACCATGGACCCGGTCGGATCGGTGATCGGCATGCCCGCTCCGATTGCGGCGGCAATCGGTTCGGCGATCAGCCCGGCACGCCGGGCACCCGCCCCCATGACCGATTGGCGAATGGCGCGTTTTTCAACCGGGGTCGCGCCATGGGGCACGCAGACGATGATCTTTGGCTTTGAAAACGTCGAGCGCTTGGCGACCTTGCGGATGAAATGCTTGATCATCTCCTCGGCGACGTCGAAATCGGCTATCACGCCTTCGCGCATCGGGCGGATCGCTTCGATGGAGCCGGGGGTTCGTCCCAGCATCAGCTTGGCATCCTCGCCCACAGCCAATACCTGTTTCTTGCCGTCCTTGACGTGATAGGCGACCACCGAAGGCTCGTTCAGAACGATGCCCTTGCCCTTTACGTAGACCAGCGTGTTCGCCGTCCCCAGATCAATCGCCATATCAGAAGAAAACAGCGAGAAGCCACCAAACATGCCCGTCTACCTCAGCCAAGAATCGTCTTTGCGCGGGTTTAGCCCCCACGGATTGTTTCCAACTTAATGAACCCTACACAAAACTTGGTAAAGGCGATTCACGGCCCAATTCGGCAGAACATCGCCCGACTGCGTCCGGACAGGCGCAGTTGCCTGCCCGGCGCCTTGGTTCAGCTGACGTCTTTGTAGCTGATTTCCTTACCGTCTTTGCCCGCTTTCGTACGCCGCACGATCAGTCGGTTCAGCGCGCCGACATAGGCTTTGGCAGAGGCCACGACCGTGTCTGTATCGGCGGACTGGCCTGTGACGATCTTGCCATCTTCCTCCATCCGGACGGTAACGGTTGCCTGCGCATCGGTCCCTTCGGTCACCGCGTGCACCTGGTAGAGCTGCAATCGTGCCTCATGTGGAAACAATGCCTTCACCGCGTTGAAGGTTGCATCGACCGGGCCGTCGCCTTGCGCGGTGACCTGATGGTCCAGGCCATCGATGGTCAGGGTCAGGTCCGCTGATTGCGGTGCTTCCGTTCCGCAGATCACACGCAGGAACTTCACCTGGATATGGTCCGGTGCTGTGTCCGCACTGTCCTGCATCAGCGCGATCAGGTCCTCGTCATAGACCTCTTTCTTGCGGTCTGCGAGCGCCTTGAACCGGACGAACACGTCATTGAGCTGGTTGTCGGCCAGATCGTGGCCCAGGTCCTTCAGCTTGGCACGCAGGGCCGCGCGGCCCGAATGCTTGCCCATCACCAGATTGGTGTCGCTCAGCCCGATATCCGACGGGCGCATGATCTCGAACGTCTCGGCGTTCTTGAGCATCCCGTCCTGGTGGATACCCGACTCGTGCGCAAAGGCGTTCTTGCCCACGATGGCCTTGTTGAACTGCACCGGAAAGCCCGACACGGAAGCGACCCGGCGCGAGATGTTGATGATCTTGGTGGTGTCGATCCCGGTCTGGAACGGCATGATGTCATTGCGCACACGCAGCGCCATCACGACCTCCTCCAGTGCGGTGTTGCCCGCGCGCTCGCCCAGACCGTTGATGGTGCATTCGATCTGGCGCGCGCCGGCATCCACCGCGGCCAGCGCGTTGGCGGTCGCCATGCCCAGATCATTGTGGCAGTGGGTCGCGAAAGTCACCTCGTCCGCGCCGGGCACGTCCGCGATCAAGCGCGCGATCAGGTCGGCACTTTCACGCGGGGCGGTGTAGCCCACCGTGTCGGGGATGTTGATTGTCATCGCACCAGCCTTGATCGCAATTTCGATCACACGACAGAGGTAGTCGTATTCCGTCCGCGTGGCGTCCATCGGCGACCATTGCACGTTGTCACACAGGTTGCGCGCATGAGTGACGGTGTCGTGGATGCGGTCGGCCATCTCGTCCATGGTCAGGTTCGGGATCGCCCGGTGCAGCGGCGAGGTGCCGATAAACGTGTGAATGCGCGGGCGCTTGGCGTGGCGCACGGCCTCCCAACACCGGTCGATATCCTTGAAATTGGCGCGTGCAAGCCCGCAGATCACGGATGTCTGCGCCCGGCGCGCGATTTCGCTGACGGCTTCGAAGTCGCCGTCCGAGGCGATGGGGAAGCCCGCCTCGATGATGTCCACACCCATCTCGTCGAGCATGCCGGCAATTTCCAGCTTCTCGTCATGGGTCATGGTCGCGCCGGGGGATTGCTCGCCGTCGCGCAACGTCGTGTCGAAGATCAACACGCGGTCTTGGTCGGATGTCTGGGTCATTTTGGTGTCTCTGTGGTTAGCCGTTGTCTCAGTCGCGATGAAGGCGCGGAAGATACCTCTGAGCGGTCGCGCCGGACGGCACGCTCAGAGGCGGCTAAGAAGAAGGAGACGCGCAGCCGAAAGCGCACCGAAGGCGGCGCGCTGCAGCGGGGTTTTATGTGAAACCGTGAACGTCATGCGCCCTTTATACGGGCGAACGCTCGAATTCCAAGGCCGAAATCACGCAGGCCGAGGGCAGGGGCTCCCCAAGACGGGCCATGGCGGAGGGTTTGTAATCGAATACCGCAACAGTGTGGCCATCGTCGAAGGCCACGTAGACCTGACTGCCTTCGGCGTTCACGGTGATGCCCTCGGCATCGTAACCTGCGAACTCAAGGCTGGTGACCGACAAAAGCGTGCCTTCGGGCGAAAACTCGAACAGGCTGTCGGAGGCATCTGCATCGTCCACCACCAGGACCGTGCCATGCACCGGATCAACGGTGACGCCCTGCGGTTCCATCAACTGGGGTTGCTGCATGTACCCGATCAGCCGACGGCGCGTCACGCCGTCCTCACCGATCTGGACGATTTCCGCCGCCGTGTCATCGGCAACCCAGTAATCCCGCGTCTGCCCGTCATAATACAGACCGTCCGTGTCCCGCAGCGCGGCGGACAGGCGGAAGGGTTCGCCGAGCGGACGACCGTCCCGGTCCACGTTCTGGTAAAGGCCGGACCCGTCCGACAGCAACAGCCCGTCCGTGGTCACCGCGATGGCATCAACGCGATGCAGCGGCGCCTCGAAGCTGCGCACCTCGTTGCCCCAGGGGTCGGTCATGCGCACGGTCCGGGTCTCGTTCGCGATCCAGAGCCCGCAATAGGTGCGGTCGTAGGTCAGTCCGGAAGGACCCTCGGCTTCAAATGTACGAATGAGGTTCAGTTCAAGGGCGGCCGCCGGTCCGCAAAGCAGCAGGGTCGCGCAGAGGGCAGAAAAGATCTTGGTCATACGTCCGTCTCTTTCTTTTTTGTCCTCCCTCGACTGACTTCACGCTAACCGCAGATGGTTAATTTTCTGCCTCGGCAGATTGCCGCTGCGACCTAAGTGCCACACAGGGACAACGACGGAGCAGGCATGCAACGGGCACTCGTGCTGGGCAGTAGCGGTGGGATTGGTGCGGCCTTGGTGGCCAAGCTGTCACAAAACTTTGATATTACGCAGATTTCCAGATCAAAGGACGGTTTTGACATCACGTCGCCGGACAGTGTCGAAGCCACGCTTGCGCCGCTGCAAGCACCTTTCGATCTGGTTATCGTGGCGACCGGTGCTCTGGAAATCGACGGTCTGGAGCCGGAAAAATCCCTGCGACAGGTGCGCGCAGAAGGGCTGACTGCACAGTTTTTACTCAATGCCATGGGCCCCGCACTGGTCCTTCGTCATGCGCCGCGTCTGCTTCCCAAGGATCGCCGGAGTGTCTTTGCCGTTCTCTCGGCCCGCGTCGGGTCCATCGGCGACAACCGCCTGGGCGGCTGGTACTCCTACCGCGCGGCCAAGGCGGCAGTGAACCAGATCGTGCACACCGCCTCGATCGAGATGACACGCACGCACAAGGATTCGATCATCGTTTCGCTGCATCCCGGAACCGTTGCGACGAAATTCACCGAGAAGTATCTGGGCCGTCACCCGGCAGTGCCTCCGGCGAAAGCAGCAGGGCACCTTGTCCATGTGATCGAGGGCCTGACCCCCGAGGATACCGGCAAATTCTTTGACTGGTCCGGCGCGGAGGTTCCGTGGTGAGTGCGGCACCGCGCCTCGTACTGGTGTTGGGGGACCAGCTGTCCGACCAGATCGCTGCGCTTGCCCATGCCGACAAGGGCAGAGATACGGTGGTCATGGCCGAGGTTGCGGACGAGGCGTCCTATGTTCCGCATCACCCCAAGAAGATCGCGTTCTTGTTCGCGGCCATGCGCAAATTCGCGGCACGGCTGCGGGATGCGGGCTGGACCGTGGCCTATACGACCCTCGACGATCCCCAGAACACCGGCTCGATCGTGGGGGAGTTGCTGCGCCGCGCGGAAGACACCGGCGCCGAGGAAGTCATCGCGACCGAGCCCGGAGAATGGCGTCTTATCGCGGCGCTGGAGGACTGCCCCGTGCCCGTTCACCAGATGCCGGACACGCGGTTCCTGGCAAGCCACGCCGAATTCGAAACCTGGGCCGAAGGGCGCAAACAATTGCGGATGGAGTATTTCTACCGCGAGATGCGGCGCAAGACTGGCTACCTGATGGATGGCGACAAGCCCGAGGGCGGGAAATGGAACTACGACCATGACAACCGCAAACCGGCCCCCGATGACATCGCTTTCGGCGGGCCGATGCAGTTCACGCCGGATGAAACGGTCGAAGAGGTCCTGAACCTTGTCGAGGAGCGGTTTGGAGGCAATTTCGGCACGCTGCGCCCGTTCTGGTTTGCCACCGAGCCTGCGCAGGCGCGCCGGGCGCTCACGCATTTCATCCAGAACGCCCTGCCGAAGTTTGGCGATTATCAGGATGCGATGCTGTCGGAGAACCGGTTTCTCTATCACGCGGTGATCTCAATGTACGTCAATGCCGGACTTCTGGACTGGCGCGAGGCCTGCGACGCCGCAGAAGCCGCCTACCGCGCGGGCGATGCGCCACTGAACGCGGTGGAGGGGTTTATTCGTCAGATCATCGGGTGGCGCGAATACATGCGCGGCATCTATTTCCACGAAGGGCCCGAATACACGCAGCGGAACTTTCTGGACCATGACGCAGACCTGCCGTCGTTCTATTGGGATGCCGATACGGACATGCTGTGTCTGTCCAAGGCCATCGGGCAGACGCGCGACGAGGCCTATGCCCACCACATCCAGCGCCTGATGGTCACCGGCAACTTTGCCTTGCTGGCCGGGGTCGATCCGCATCAGGTGCACGAGTGGTACCTCGCGGTCTATGCAGATGCATATGAGTGGGTGGAGGCTCCGAACGTGATCGGGATGAGCCAGTTCGCCGATGGCGGGGTGCTTGGGTCAAAGCCCTATGTGTCTTCGGGCGCATACATCGACCGCATGTCGAACCACTGCAAAACCTGTGCCTACAAGGTCAAGCAGAAGACCGGGGAGGGGGCGTGCCCGTTCAACCTGCTTTACTGGCATTTCCTGATCCGGCACCGGGACCGGTTCGATAAAAATCCACGCATGGCGCAGATGTACCGAACCTTCGACCGCATGGACGGGGATCGCCGCGAAATCGTTCTGGCCGAGGCAGAGCAGTTTCTTGCGCGGCTGCGCTCTGGCGCGCGGGTCTAGACAAGCGGCACGCGCTGACGCGCGCGCTCTGATCCCTGACGACGCCAGAGGGGTGCCGCGGCCTGCGGCGGGGCACCTCACTTGATCGGCGTTACTGGGTCTGTGTGCCGGGCTCCGCTGCGGGCGGTGTGACGAGCACTCCGTTTTCCCACTGGCCGGTTTCGACCTGCCCCCCGATATAGCTGAGGGTGCCCTGGCCAGAGCGGCGTCCGTTCTCGAACATACCCTCGTAGACATCGCCATTGGTGTAGACCGCGCGGCCCATGCCATTCATCTCCCCAGCGGTCCAGGTACCCTCGTAGCGGAAGCCGTCCGAGCGCACGAGCGTGCCTTCGCCCTCGCGCAGGCCCGCGACGAAGCCGCCGCTATAGGTTGACCCATCGGCGTAGGTGGCAGTGCCTTGCCCCTGCTTTTCTCCCAACTCCCATGTGCCGGTGTAGGTATAGCCGCCGGGGTAGGTGATCGTGCCTTGCCCGTGGGTCTGCGCGTCCTGAAAGCTGCCCTGGTAAACGATGCCGTTGGCATAGGTGGCGGTGCCTTCGCCCTCAATCACGCCCGCGACCCAGCCGCCTTCGTAGGTGGAGCCATCCGGATAGGTGATCTTGCCCTGTCCCTCGGGGGTGCCGTCGACAAAGCTGCCGGTGTAGACCGACCCGTCAGGGTAGCTGACCGTGCCGTCGCCCTCGATCTTGCCCTTGATCCAGGTGCCCTCGTAACGGTATCCGTCCGGTCCTTCGAACGTGCCGAGCCCGTGGCGGAGGTCGTCGTCGAAGCTGCCGGTATAGGTCCAACCGTTGGCGTAGGTCATCACGCCCGTACCCTGCCGGCGGCCATCGACCAGCTCACCTTCGTAGACATCGCCGTTGGGCTGGACCAGTCGCCCCGCACCGGTGAACTGGCCCGCAGCCCACTGTCCTGAATACTCCAGGCCATCGGGCATGATCAGGGTGCCTTCGCCTTCGCGCACACCGTCGATGACCGAGCCCTCGTAGATCGAACCGTCTGCATAGGTGATGCGCGCGGTTCCGGTCTTGGCACCGTCCACCCAATCGCCGTCATAGGTGTAGCCATCCGGCGTTTCGAGCACGCCTTTGCCATTGTGGCGCGAATTGGCGAAGCTGCCATCATACAGGGACCCGTCCGCATAGCTGGCCACGCCCGCGCCGCTCATCTTGCCATCGGCCCACTGGCCCTCATAGGTCGCGCCGTCGGCAAAGGTGATCCGGCCCTGTCCTTCGGGCTTGCCCGCGACGAACGCCCCCACATAGACCGAGCCGTTTGGAAAGCGCGCCTCGCCCTGGCCGAGGATTTCGCCATCGACCCAGTCGCCGGTATAGGTATAGCCGTTTGGCAGCGTGTAGGTGCCCGTGCCATGCTGCTTGCCATCGCGGAAGGTGCCCTCGTAGATGCCTCCGCCGTCAAACTGCTTGACGATCCGGTTGCCTTCCTGCGCAAGCGCGCCCGTCGCCAGCGCTGCGGCCAGCAGGGTTGCCGCGCCGATCCTGATTGCCCGTGACTTGCGATGCACCACGATCTCCTTGTTTCTAGCCCATTTGCCCACCCGGCTTTGGTCGCAAGCTAAATCACGGTGGCAAAGGGGGCAATGGGCAAGGCGCGCGGATGGTCCCACGGGCAGACGCCGACCGATCACGCTTTCCTCCTGCCCATGTGGGAGTTACATAGCCAACAGAACGATGAGGCACCGTTTATGAGCGATATTTTTCGTCTGACCCTGGCACAGCTGAACCCGACCCTGGGCGCGTTGCGGCAAAACGCCGAGAAAGCGCGTGCCGCCTGGGCGTCCGGCAAGGCGGCGGGGGCTGACCTTGTGGCCCTGCCGGAGATGTTTCTGACTGGATACCAGACACAGGATCTGGTCATGAAGCCTGCCTTCGTCGCGGATGCGGAGCGGGTCCTCGACCAGCTGGCGACCGATTGTGCCGATGGTCCCGCGCTCGCCATCGGGTGCCCGCATATCGACGGGGACGCGCTCTACAACACCTACGCGATCCTTAAGGACGGCAAGGTTGTGGCGCGCCCTTACAAGCACCACCTGCCCAATGCCGAGGTGTTCGACGAGAAACGGGTGTTCTCTTCGGGTGCCGTGTCGGGCCCTTACCGGATCGGGCCGCTGCGCATCGGCTCACCGATCTGCGAGGATGCGTGGTTCGATGATGTGACAGAGACACTGGCCGAAAGCGCCGCAGAGATCCTGCTGGTGCCGAACGGGTCGCCCTATCACCGCAACAAGCACGAAACCCGGCTGAACCTGATGGTCGCGCGCGTGGTCGAGACCGACTTGCCGTTGATCTATCTGAACATGGTGGGCGCGCAGGATGATCAGGTTTTTGATGGCGCATCCTTCGCGCTCAATCGCCATGGCAGGCTGGCTTTGCAAATGCCCGCGATGGAGGAGGCGATTGCCCACCTGACCCTGACCGAAGGCGCACAGGGTTGGGAAATTGCGGAGACCGACAAAGCAGGCTTGCCCGGCGAATGGGAAGCCGATTACCGCGTGATGGTCCAGTCTCTGCGCGACTATCTGGGGAAATCGGGTTTCGGCAAGGTGCTGTTGGGGCTGTCGGGCGGGATCGACAGTGCGATCGTGGCAGCTATCGCCGCCGATGCGATCGGTCCCGAGAACGTGCGCTGCGTGATGCTGCCCTCGGAATACACCTCCGACCACTCGCTGGAGGATGCCGCCGCCGTCGCGCGCAACCTGGGATGTCAGCTGGATACGCTGCCGATCTCGGGGCCACGCGCTGCCGTGTCAGAGGCGCTTTCACCATTCTTCAACGGCACCGATCCCGGAATTGCCGAGGAAAACGTGCAATCGCGGTTGCGCGGGCTGCTTCTGATGGCGCTCAGCAACAAGTTCGGAGAAATGCTGCTGACCACCGGCAACAAGTCCGAGGTCGCGGTCGGGTACGCGACGATCTATGGCGATATGGCCGGCGGCTACAATCCGATCAAGGACCTCTACAAGACCCGCGTTTTCGAGACCTGCCGCTGGCGCAACGCCAACCATCGCGATTGGATGATGGGTCCGGCCGGCGAGGTGATCCCGCCGCGCGTGATCGACAAGCCGCCCTCGGCCGAACTGCGCGAGGATCAGAAGGACGAAGACAGCCTCCCGCCTTACGAGGTGCTGGACGCCATTCTCGAAGGGTTGATCGACAACGAGATGTCGGTGGCCGATCTGGTCTCGGATGGGTTCGACCTGGACACGGTCAAGAAGGTGGAACACCTGATCTACATCAGCGAATACAAACGCTATCAGTCCGCCCCCGGGGCGCGCCTGACCAAGCGTGCCTTCTGGCTGGACCGGCGCTATCCGATCGTGAACCGCTGGCGCGACCCGTCAGGCACGCTCAACCACTAGGCGGGCTATTCCCACCAGCGGTCGATTTCAGCGATGTCGTCATCTGACCAGCCGAAGTGGTGGGCAAACTCGTGCACCGTGACGTGGGCGATCAGGTCGCGCAGCGCCACATCCCCGCGCTCGCGCCATTCCAGCAGGATCGGTTCGCGGAACAGCCATACGGTGTCGGGCTGTGTCGGTTGATCGAAGGTGGATTTCTCGGTCAACGGGATGCCGTCATACAGTCCGGTCAGATCGCGGGCATCGCCGATGTCGAGGTCCTGCAACATCCACTCTGCAGGCCAGTCTTTGACCACCACTGCGACCTCTGCGGCCATCTCTCGGAATGGTTCGGGAAAGGTGGCGACTGTCTCGTGGGCCGTGGAAAGAAAGGCGTCGAGGCTTTGATCGGTCATCTGGTGCATTCCGGGAAAGACAGAAAAAACATCTTTTAGGCGAGTAACCTGAAACAAATACACCTTGAAAGAGCGGATTTCTGCCGATCGTCCCTGTCACGTAACTACGGTATGGCGAAACTGAACGACGGAGTTCATTTATGCGCCATTAGCGGGAACACAGTCGCGCGCTCCCTCCTCCTTCGCGCGGCGCCGCCCAGACGTGCTGATGCTCTGAACGCTCGGCACGGACCCGCGCGGACCGGCATGCGGAAGACGTGCGCCGCGCGGGACACTCTATCGCCCACTCACGGGTCCCGGACGCCCCCTCTCCGCTGCGCGTACAGCAGAGAGGGGGCGACGGTGTTACAACGCCAGTTGGTAGGAATGGGGCACGAACTCGAAGCCGTCTCCGCGTGTCGCGACATACCCTATCGCCGGGAAGGGCATGTGATAGCCGATCATCGGCATCCGTTCATCAGCGATGGTCGCCAGAATGTTGCGGCGGCTTGCGGCGGCGCCGGCCTTGTCCATGTCAAAGCGCACTTCCCAGTCGGGACGCGCCAGCGACCAGACCGGATGGTTGGCCAGGTCAGCGATCAGCATCATGGATTGCCCACCGCTTTCGATGCGGTAAGTCATGTGCCCCGGCGTATGCCCGAAGGCCGCTGTTGCGGTGACACCCGAGGCGACTGAGCCGCCATCGTCGAGGAACGTGAACTTGTCGTTCAGCGGTGCAACCTTCTGGTCGAACCGCTCGTTTCCGGCAGCCGCCCAGTGGTTGTGCTCAATCGCGCCTGTGACGTAGCTGGCACCGGCGAATGTCTCGTCATCACCGTCCATCAGGCCACCGATATGGTCGCCATGCATGTGGGTGATCACGACCGTGTCGATGTCGGAGGGCGCGTAGCCCGCCTCTGCCAGAGCGGCGGTGATGCCGGCCTGGTTCAGGCCGGTGTCGAACAGGATAACTTCCGACCCGGTATTCACAAGCGTCGGGGTGAAGAAGAATTGCGCCTTGTCAGCGGGAATGAAGTTCGCGTCGCTGACCTGCTGGAACTCCTCGGGGCTGACATTCATGCCGAAAATCGTCTGGATTTCGTCACGGACGGCGGTACCGGCCAGAAGCGTGGTGATCTCGAAGTCGCCCAATGTGATCCGGCGGTGGATCGCGTTCGATGCGCCCTTCTTTTCGGTCATGGCAAAGCCGGGCGCACCGGTGGCGGCCACGAGCGGCATGGCGGCCCCTGCGGCAAGCGCTTGGCGGCGTGTGAGTGTGGACATGGGAATCCCTCCGTGTTTCTCCCCTTACGCGCAGGTAGCGGTCGGATGCTACAAATCCACTGCAATCGCGGGAACATTGCCGCACAGCCGGGGTGGCGACGTGCACAGAAACCACGTCGCCGCCCCAATCTTGCCCTGTAGGTGACAGACCGGTCTGCGCCCTTGCACACATGGGGGCTGACGCCCATTCTGATTCCAAAAAAAGAGGTTCGGAGCATTTCCATGGAAGACATTCTGATCGGTCTTGTCGGCGACAACATCGTGATCCTGCTGTTGGCGGGTCTGGTGCTGCTCAGCCTGTTTCTGGGCATTCGGATCGTGCCTCAGTCGGAAAAACACGTGGTGGAACGCTTCGGGCGCCTGCGCTCCGTTCTCGGACCGGGCATCAACTTCATCGTGCCGTTTCTGGACCGGGTTGCGCATCAGGTCTCCATCCTCGAGCGGCAGCTGCCGAACAATTCGCAGGATGCGATTACTTCTGACAACGTGCTCGTGCAGATCGACACCTCCGTTTTCTACCGCATTCTGGAACCCGAGCGCACGGTTTACCGCATCCGCGACGTGGACGCCGCCATTCAGACCACGGTCGCCGGCATCGTCCGGGCCGAGATCGGCAAGATGGAACTCGACGAGGTGCAGGCCAATCGCAACGTCCTGATCGAGCGCATCAAGGAATCCGTGGCAGACGCGGTGGACAGCTGGGGGATCGAGGTGACACGAGCCGAGATCCTCGATGTCAATCTCGATCAGGCCACGCGCGATGCCATGCTTCAGCAGCTCAATGCCGAGCGGGCCCGCCGAGCGGCGGTAACGTCTGCGGAGGGCGAAAAACGCGCCGTGGAACTGGCCGCAGATGCCGAGCTTTATGCCGCCGAACAGGCCGCCAAGGCCCGCCGGGTGGAGGCGGACGCCGAAGCTTACGCCACTTCGGTCGTCGCCGCGGCCATTCAGGCCAACGGGATGGAGGCCGCGCAATATCAGGTCGCGCTCAAGCAGGTCGAGGCGATCACCGGCGTGGCGAACGGGCAGGGCACCCAGACAGTTATTCTGCCCGCCGACGCGGTAGAGGCGTTCGGCAATGCCTTCAAGATGCTCAAGGGGCGCGGCTGATGCTGTGGCAGGAACCCTGGGTCTGGCTGGCCGCCGGGCTGATCCTCGCCATTCTCGAGGTCGTCGTGCCGGGCTACATTTTTCTCGGCTTCGGGATCGGCGCGGGTCTTGTCGGGCTGGCGCTGATCGTCGGCGGGGCGGAAGCCGGGTTCGCGCAGTCGCTGCCGCTGCTGATCCTGTCCTTCGCGATCCTGTCGCTTTTTGCCTGGCTGGGCTTGCGTCGAGTGCTGGGCATCCGCGCCGGACAGGTCAAGACGTTCGACCGGGACATCAACGAGGATTAGTCGGGCACGTAGTCCGGTTTCATCCGCAGGATCACGTTGAAAGACACGCTGATCCGTGCGGTCCGGCTCAGGTTCACATGCACCAGATGGTGCAGGAACCCCGGCCAGATCAGCACATCTCCGCCCCTCGGCTGCATCCGGTGTTCGGGATCCACCTGCGGGTCGCCCTTGATGGCCAGCATGTTGGCCTGCGGGCGCGGATCGAAGAAGCTGATCGCGTTGGGCGTGCGATCCGACCGGCCCTTCGGCGCCTCATCCCCTTCGGGCACCTGCACGTAATACGTCCCCGACAGCCAGCTGTGGGGGTGATTGTGCAGGTTGTGATCATCCCCGAACCCGTTGACGTTCGGCCACGCCTGAACGTGCCAGTCCAGATCATAGGTTACCCCCGTCCCCCGCGCGTAATCGAGGATCGCGCGATCCAGACAGGCCTTCAGCCAGGCAATGGCAGGGTGCGGATGGGACAGGAAATCTCCCGACAGGTAATCGGTCGTCATGTCTGACTTTGCAGCATCCATCTGGCCGATCACATCCGCCAGAACCGGGTTGGCCTGCGCCGCGCCGGGCAAGGCATGGCGCATCAGGGTCGTTGGCCAAAGCTGCGCGAATTCCGGTGCGCCTTGCTGCATGATCGCTCCTCCCGTCAGACGCCCGCCAATTCGGCCAGAACGGCCTCCGCCGCACCGCGCGGGTCCGCCGCCTGATAGATCGGACGCCCGACCACGATGTGATCGGCCCCGTCTGCGATAGCCGCCGCCGGCGTGGCCACGCGTTTCTGATCGCCCAGTGCCGCCCCCGTCGGGCGTACCCCGGGCGTCACGATCAACCGCCCCGCTGCCTCCGGCAAGGCGCGGATCACGGCGGCTTCCTGCGGCGAGGCGATGACCCCGTCGGCGCCCGCGTCGAATGCCCGGCCCGCGCGCTCCGGCACCAGATCGGAAATCGCACCCGGCTTGATCAGGCTCGCGTCCAGATCATCGCGGTTGAGCGAGGTCAGAATCGTCACTGCAAGGATCTTCATGTTCGACCCCGCGGCCCCTTGCTTGGCGGCCGCCACCACATGCGGGTCGCCGTGCACGGTCAGGAAATCCAGATCGAACTGCGCCAGTCCGCGCACAGCAGCCTCCACCGTGTTGCCGATGTCAAAGAGTTTTATGTCGAGGAAGATCCGCTTGCCGTGATCGAGCTTCAACTCGTTGGCCAGCGCCAGCCCACCGCCTGTCAGCATGCCCAACCCGATCTTGTAGAACCCGACCGTACCCCCAAGTCTGCCTGCAAGCTCCAACCCGGCCAGTGCGTTCGGCACGTCCAGGGCCACGATCAGGCGGTCATCTGCTTTGGTCATTAAGCGTTCCTTTGCGCAGTTCGGCGCGTGATGCCTGATCAGAGACTTTTCGGCAATAGAGGCAAGCAGATCGTCTTTCCGCGAGGAAAGCTCAGCATGCCATGATGTAGTTGCCGGTTTATCGATTGTGAGTCGATTTCTTGAAACAGCGTTGGAGGGGTTTTACGTCCAGTGAATGAGAGTCAGGCGGCCCGATAAACTACTGGTTTGGAACATCCTTATTTGGGGTGGTATTCCTCTCGCTTTGTTTCTTTTCTGGGGTCCTCCGCATTTGGCGAGAGATCACCCGTTCACCTGGCGCTTGGACTTTCAAAATAACGTCGAGCGCTTGGCTGAGAAGGTAGGCTCAGAAGAAGAATTTATCGAAATCTTGCAAAACAAAGGCTTCAAGGTGTTGATCCCGAAAGACAATGGCGTGAGATACACTGAGGATGGCAGGATCGCAGCGATCACTTACTACGACTCCAGCAAGCAGTACGCCGACTACACGGAATTTGTTGAAGCCCATGCTAGGTTTCAAGCTTCCCTTCCGGAAACCTATCTTGAACGCCCGAGGGTAGCGCAGGACAGGTTTTTCCCCGTTCCACTATGTGGGTATGGCTATTCAGTCAGGTGGCACGCGGAGGACGGGAACGTAGTGAGTGTCGAAGCCTCCGATTATGAGCTTTGCTTGTAGGCATTTCTGCGGCGCAGGCGGCAAAGGCTCGCGTTTTTAGCTCACTGCCTGCCATAGATCGTCATGGAACGCGGCCACGACCGGGGCGTGGTCGGGCTCCGGGAAATCCGCATCGCCGCGAAACGCGATGGATTCGTCGGGCAGGATTTCGTTGTGGATCTCGGTATGGCTGAAGGCTGCCAGCATGTTACGTGACGCCAGAATGTGGTCGATCATCTCGCCGTGCCCATGGTGATAGAGGGTGAACCGCGACGATTCCGGCACGTTGTCCTCCAGCGGGATCATCACGCGGCCGGCCAGCGCGCCATTGCCGGTCTCCTCCACACGGCCGCGCACGGCCATCACCGGCACCTCGTCCGACAGCGCATTGAAGTCACCCGCGATCACGATACGGGCGTCTGGGTCAGTGTCGAAGATGTCGTCGATGACCAGCCGCGCCTCCAGGGCCGCCCCCACGCGCTTGACCGATGACAGGAAAAACCCCTCCGCCCACCCGGACGCGCTGTTCCAGGTGAACCGGTCCTCCATCAGCGGGGCAAACCGCGTGGCCAGCTTCGACTTGAAATGCACGTTCAGGATATGCAGGACCGTTCCCCCCGGCGGGCGCGCCTGCACATACAGAAGCGGACGTTCCCAGCGTTGGGGCTTGGCTTCCTCTCCCGGCAGGACGGTGCGCTTGAATACTGGCGCCTCCATCCGGTCCTGGTTGATCTGCTGGGTGTCCAGAACCTCCCAACCCGGCGGCAGCGCGGTGACGAGGTTGCGCTCGTTATAGGCCTCGTTTCCGCTTTCGGTCTTGGTGGTTATCAACTGATGATCCGCGTACCGGGTCGTGGTCAGCAACTCTCGCAGGGCTAGGATATCGCGCTTCGCACCTGGGCGTTCCTGTCCGTTGATCTCCTGAAAGCAGATGATATCCGCACGCAGCCGCTCTAGCGCAGGGCGGATCACGGCGGCACGGGCGGCAAAGGTTGGATCGCTCCCGCCGTCCTGATCCTCCTCAAGGTTCTCAAGATTATAGGTTGCCAATCGGAACATCTGAAAATTCCTCCGTCTGAAAAATGAGCCAAAGACTGCGCCACCACTGTAACAGGTCTGTGGCCTTCGTTCAGGTGTGGAAAAAACTGCTCCCATTCCCACTCTGTTGCCCTTGCGCAACGCTTTCTTCACGCCCATTTGAGATGGGAGGCTTGCGATACGACGTGCCGCCGGGCGGGCGTCGAACCGGGCAAGCGCTTGGAAAAAAGGAGAGACCGATGAACCTAGAGAAGTTCACGGAACGGTCGCGCGGCTTCCTTCAGGCCGCCCAGACCATCGCGATGCGGGACAATCACCAGCGCATGGTGCCCGAGCATTTGCTGAAAGCATTGATGGATGATGATCAGGGGCTTGCCGCCAACCTGATCAAGAGTGCGGGCGGCGATCCGGCCCGCGTGGTGGAGGCCAATGATCTGGCCCTGTCCAAATTGCCCAAGGTATCGGGCGATGGCGCGCAAACCTACATGGATCAGCAGACCGCCAAGGTGCTGGACGAAGCCGACAAGATCGCAACCAAGGCCGGCGACAGCTTCGTACCGGTCGAACGCATCCTGACCGCGTTGGCGGTGGTGAACTCGGGCGCGAAAAAGGCGCTGGAGGCGGGGGCCGTGACTGCGATGGGTCTGAACTCCGCGATCAACGACATTCGCAAGGGCCGCACGGCCGATACCGCATCTGCCGAGGAAGGGTATGACGCGCTGAAGAAATACGCGCGCGACCTGACCGCAGCGGCCCGCGACGGCAAGATCGACCCGATCATCGGACGGGACGAGGAAATCCGCCGTACGATGCAGGTTCTCAGCCGCCGGACCAAGAACAACCCGGTGCTGATCGGGGAACCGGGCGTGGGTAAAACCGCGATTGCCGAAGGTCTCGCGTTGCGGATCATCAATGGCGATGTGCCCGAAAGCCTCAAGAACAAGACCCTGATGGCCCTTGATATGGGCGCGCTGATTGCGGGCGCGAAGTATCGCGGCGAGTTCGAAGAACGACTGAAAGCCATTCTTTCGGAGATTACAGCCGCGGCAGGTGAAATCATCCTGTTCATCGACGAAATGCACACGCTTGTCGGCGCGGGCAAAACCGATGGCGCGATGGATGCCGCCAACCTGATCAAGCCTGCTCTTGCGCGCGGGGAGTTGCATTGCGTGGGCGCGACCACACTCGACGAATACCGCAAGTATGTCGAAAAAGACGCAGCCCTCGCGCGCCGCTTCCAGCCCGTGATCATCGAGGAACCGACGGTGGAAGACACCGTTTCCATCCTGCGTGGCATCAAGGAAAAGTACGAGGTGCACCACGGCGTGCGCATCTCCGACAGCGCCCTTGTGGCAGCGGCGACCCTGTCGCATCGCTACATCACCGACCGGTTTCTGCCCGACAAGGCCATCGACCTTGTGGACGAGGCCGCCTCGCGCCTGCGCATGGAAGTGGACAGCAAACCCGAGGAACTCGACGCGCTGGATCGTGAGATCCTGCAAAAGCAGATCGAGGCCGAAGCGCTCAAGAAAGAGGATGACGATGCTTCTGTCTCGCGGCTCGAAAAGCTGGAGAAAGAGTTAGCGGAGTTGCAGGAGAAATCCTCCGAGATGACCGCCAAGTGGCAGTCGGAGCGGGACAAGCTCGCCTCCGCGCGCGACATCAAGGAAAAGCTCGACCGCGCGCGCGCCGATCTGGACGCGGCCAAGCGGCAGGGCGATCTGGCTGCCGCCGGAGAGTTGTCCTATGGCGTCATCCCCAAGCTGGAGAAGGAACTGGCCGAGGCCGAGAACACCGAAGACGACGTCATGGTAGAAGAGGCCGTGCGCCCCGAGCAGATCGCGTCCGTGGTGGAACGCTGGACGGGTATTCCGACCTCCAAGATGCTCGAAGGCGACCGCGAGAAGCTCTTGCGCATGGAAGAGGCGCTGGGTGCGCGTGTCATCGGCCAGAAATCTGCCGTGCACGCCCTGTCCAACGCCGTACGTCGTGCGCGCGCCGGGCTCAATGACGAGAACCGACCGTTGGGATCGTTCCTGTTTCTTGGCCCGACAGGTGTGGGCAAGACCGAACTCACGAAGGCCGTGGCCGAGTTCCTGTTCGACGATGACAGCGCAATGGTGCGCATCGACATGTCGGAGTTCATGGAAAAGCATGCGGTGGCCCGTCTGATCGGCGCGCCTCCGGGGTATGTCGGCTATGATGAAGGCGGCGTTCTGACCGAAGCTGTCCGTCGGCGGCCGTATCAGGTCGTGCTGTTCGACGAGGTCGAAAAGGCGCATCCGGATGTCTTCAACGTGCTCTTGCAGGTGCTCGATGACGGGGTGCTGACCGATGGCCAGGGCCGTACGGTCGACTTCAAGCAGACGCTGATCATCCTGACCTCGAACCTCGGCGCGCAGGCACTTAGCCAACTCCCCGAGGACGCCGATGCCTCGGATGCCAAGCGCGATGTCATGGATGCGGTGCGCGCGCATTTCCGGCCCGAGTTCCTGAACCGCCTGGACGAGACGATCATCTTCGACCGCCTCAGCCGCGCGGATATGGACGGGATCGTAGATATCCAGCTGGCCCGTCTCGAAAAACGCCTCGCCGGGCGCGAGATCGCGCTCGATCTGGACGCGGGAGCGCGGACATGGCTGGCGGACGAGGGCTACGACCCGGTCTTCGGGGCGCGTCCTCTCAAGCGGGTGATCCAGCGCGCGTTGCAGGATCAGCTGGCAGAGATGATCCTCGCCGGTGACGTGGCTGATGGCGACACGGTGCCCGTCAGTGCGGGGGCCGACGGCCTGATCGTCGGCGACCGTATCTCAAGCTCGCGGCGGGAGCCGCCAAGCGACGCGGTCGTGCATTAAATCTCATCAAAAGGGCCCCCGATGGGGCCCTTTTTGCATTGCATGTCGTAAGGGCACGCGGCTAACTCGAAGGGCATTTTCAAGCTGACGATCCACACTCAGGAGACGATACATGACCTTCAAGACCCTCTTGGCCGCCCTTTTCATCACAGGCACGGCATCTGTGGCTTCCGCAAACACTGATGTCCTGCCATCCGAGAGCACGACCTTCACACCGTACGGCAGCGTCGAAGGCTGGAGCATCTTCGTCAACGAAGACCGCAAGACCTGCATGATCGAAAGCGTTGATGCCAATGAGAACGTCGTGCAGATGGGCCTGACAGCAGATCGCGGTGTCGGCTATCTGGGCGTGTTCACCAAGGCGGACATTGGCCTGACGTCCGGGGAGGACCCGGTTGCGGTGCTGATTGGCGAGAACCTGTACGTGGGCACGGCGCGCACGCTGACCACCAGCCTGCGGGACGGGTACACCGGCGGTTACGTGGTCACGGATGATCCGCAATTCGTTACGGACATCATGCAGCAATACACGGCCGTGGTCCTGCCGAATTCGGAATTTTCCTTTGCGATCAGTCTGGATGGTACCATGAAGGCCATCGAAGCCGCGCGGGAATGCACCGCGGCCCAGGGCGGCTAACGCGCCCCAACGCCAGCCACGCGCCGCCGTCGGCGCGTGGTGCTAATCCCCAAGTTCCACGGTCAGCCGCACGCCCTTGTCTGTCTCTTCCCAGCGGGCGCCGTTCTTTCTTAACGCTTTCTCAAGAGCTTTGACCGTTTCATACCCGGCACCTGATCCCCCCTCCAGACGTTTCAGCGTCTGAACATGCACACCCGCCGCTTCGGCAAGCTCCTTTTGCTTCAGGCCAGTGGCTCGGCGCGCACGCGATATGATCGTTCCGATTTTCACGTCGACATTTCTAAACCCGAAATCTCAAAAAAAGAAACAAAAAGTTTATTTTTGATACGCAAGGTACAACGTGCTATCATTGTAACGTTTTCATGACGAAGCAAGGAGGGTCTTATGATCCCACTGGTTGCATTTGTATTGTTGCTCGCGGCCCCCCAGGGCGACGTCTATGTTGCGGATGCCGGAACGCTTGTTATGTCCGGAACGGCTGTACGGCTCGACGGTATCGACCTGCCGCACGCGAACTCGGACCAGGGCGCGCAGGCCAAGCGTCTGGTCGAGGATTTCGTGGCCGGAAAGATGGTGACGTGCCGGATGCAGGGCAGCGGTCTGCTCAGCTATTGGTCGGGCACCTGCTTTGCCGATGGGGAGGATATCGGACAGGCGCTGGTCTCTGCCGGACTGGCGCTCGATTGTCCGGCAAACTCCGACGGACGGTACCGCCGCTACGAAGCGCCCGAAGCCCGCGCGCACCTGAAGGCCAGCGCGACCTGCCAGATCGAAGACCTCGCCACAGGGGTGCCGCAATAAGTCTTGGAATGGTCTTCTTGCGGACCAATGGCGGTCACGGGCCGACATTAGACCGGTCTGCGGCGCGCGTATCCGCGTCGTAACCAACGCAGTAGAGTGTGTGAAGGGAGTACCCGAAATGCAGATTGAGACCGCAAATCAGACCGTTGCAAAGCCGGACCACGACACGGCAAAGATTGCCTATATGCTGTTTGTCACCATCTCCGGCCTGTCGGTGGCTGCTGCCCTGTTTGTCTGAGGCTGCCCGCGCGCGTCAGGCGCGCAAGGCGGGCAAGCCGATGCCCGTTGAGTCAAAGCCGCCGTCTGCGGCGATGACCTGGCCGGTAACGTAGCTGGCCTTGTCTGAACACAGGAACACGATCACTTCCGCGATTTCGCGCTCCGACCCGTAGCGGTTCAGTGGGATCGCGTCGTGATAGGCATCGATGATGTCCTGTGAATGAACGGCCATCGCCAGCTTCGTGCGCACTGGCCCCGGGCAGACGCAGTTCGCCCGAATCCCGTACTCCCCAAGTTCCGCCGCATGTTGCTTGGTCAGGTGGATGACCGCGCCCTTCGACGTCCCGTAGGCCACGCGCAGGGTGGACGCGCGCAGGCCGGAGATCGACCCGATGTTCACGATCGCACCGCGTGTCTCCTTCAGCGCGGGCGTGGCGTGATGCGTGCACAAAAACACCCCGTCCAGATTGGTGGCCATCACCGTTCTCCAACGGTCGAACCCGGTCTCCTCGATGGGCCCGAAATCGGCGACGCCTGCATTGTTGACCAACGCGTCGATCCGTCCGAACCGGTCCAGCGTGTCGGAAATCATGCGGGGGACGGCCTGCGGGTTCGACACGTCGCAGTCGATGGTCAGAACCTCGTCCAAACCAGCCGCCGCCTCGGACAGGGCCGGGACGTCGCGGTCCACCATCGCGACCCTGTAGCCATTCTCCAGAAACAACTGAGTCGTCGCCAGCCCGATACCGCGCGCTGCGCCCGTGACAATGGCCGTCTTCTTTTCGGAATTCTGTTGCATTCAACCCTCCCCAAGTTGCGGGCACAGTGGCGCAGGCGGGCAGGGGCGGCAAGCCCGGCCACGCGTGAGCGACGCGGCCGGGCGGGGCATCGTCAGGGAAGCATGACAGAATCGATGGCGTGGATCACGCCGTTCGATGCGGCGATGTTCGCCTGGGTCACGAACGCGTCGTTGACCTTCACGCTGGTGCCGGTGCCGTCAATGGCCACGGTCCCGCCTTCGGCCGTGGTCAGCGAGCCGGTGTTGCCCACCAGCGAGCCTGCCGGATAGGAGCCGGGAACCACGTGATAGGAGATGATCTGCGCGAGCGTTTCCTTGTTCTCGGGCAGCAGCAGCGTTTCCAGCGTGCCTTCGGGCAGCGCGGCGAACGCCTCATTGGTCGGCGCAAAGACCGTCAGCGGGCCTTCGCTGGCCAGCACATCAGTCAGGTCTGCCGCGGAAGCCGCCGCCAGTAGCGTCGAGAAATCGGGGCTCGTCGTGACGAGGCGCGCGATTGACGCTGTCCCTTCGCCGGTGTTGGTTCCGCATGCTGTCAGGGCCGTCAGCGCCCCTACGGCAACAAGTGATTTGAGTGTGGTGCGTCGGTTCATCATGAGTGTCCTCCCGCTCCTTTTTTGCAGTTCAAGTAAAAAGGGACAGCCCATGGCGGGCTGTCCCCAATCGCTAACGTGGGCCGGATCAGCTCGAGGGCAAGATCACGGCGTCGATAACGTGGATCACGCCGTTGGACGCTTCGATGTCGGCGGAAACAACGCTTGCGCCCTCAACGGTCACGCCGCCTTCGGTCATGATGGTCACATCGCTGCCCTGGACGGTGCCTGCTGTCATGTTGTTGGACAGATCGCCCGACATCACCTTGGCTGGGATCACGTGGTAGGTCAGGATCGCCGTCAACTGGTCCTTGTTCTCCGGCTTCAGCAAATCTTCAACCGTGCCCTCGGGCAGGGCGGCGAATGCCTCGTCGGTCGGCGCGAACACCGTGAACGGGCCCTCGCCCTTCAACGTGTCGACCAGACCTGCGGCTTCCACGGCGGCGACCAGCGTGGTGAAGCTGCCTGCCTCGATCGCGATGTCCACGATGTCCTTTGCCGGATCGTCCTTATCCATGGCAAAGGCGGAACCTGCCATCATGACGGCTGCGGATGCGGCAAGGAAAGTTCTGCGGATCATGTGTCAATCTCCTGATGTCCGGGGCGGCACCATGCCTCCCCTTGAGTGTTGGTGAGCGGTATTTAGGCGCGTTTTCGACCGGGGCTTTCCGCCGAAGCTGTTCTGCGGACCTTGACGGGAAAAAGAACCTGACTAAGCCATGCGGATTTTCGGCTTCTAGTCACTTATGGGTGATTTGATGTGATGATTTGCTGCGGCGGAGCTGGATATTTTGCCGCGATTTGAAGCAATTATCACACCCCGGTGAGTGGCTGCGACCCAAGCGGGCCCAAGTCCGTCCGTCGCGGGCCCGGCCAATTGTTGCAATCACCCTCTCAAACGTGAGGCAACTTGCTTTGGAAACCGGACCACTTATCGCTACCTGTTGCCCAGACCCAAGACGGAGAGTTTCATGCGCCGCTTTCGCACCGACCTGACCTATGCCGATGTTACCCCGAAGGAGGTGTTCCTGAACCGCCGCGCCCTGCTGCGTGGGGCGGCTGCCATGGGTGCAGCCACGATCCTGCCGCTGCCCGCTGCGGCCCGGGATTTTGCCGGGGGCGAAACGCCGAACACGCTTGAGGACATCAAGGCGTACAACAACTTCTACGAGTTCGGCACGGGCAAGGACGATCCTGCGAAGTATGCAGGCCAGATGACGATCGATCCGTGGTCGGTGAAGGTCGACGGCCTTGTCGATCGCCCCGGGACATATGATCTGGCGGATCTGATCGACGAGGCGGAGGTCGAAGAACGCATCTACCGCTTCCGCTGCGTCGAGGCGTGGTCGATGGTCATCCCGTGGAACGGGATCGAACTGAGCAAGATACTGAACAAGTTCAGCCCGCAGCCGGGCGCAAAATATGTGGCCTTCGAAACGTTGGAGCGTCCGTCCGAGATGCCGGGCCTGGCGCGCAGCAACATCGACTGGCCCTATCGCGAAGGGCTGCGCATGGACGAGGCGATGCACCCCCTGACCCTGATGGGCACCGGGATCTACGGCGAGCCCATGCCGAAGCAGAACGGCGCACCGATCCGCCTGGTCGTGCCCTGGAAATACGGGTTCAAGTCGATCAAATCCATCGTGCGGATCAGCTTCACCGATACGCAGCCGCCTGCAACTTGGAACATGCTCCAGCCACGTGAGTATGGCTTCTACTCCAACGTGAACCCCACGGTGGATCATCCGCGCTGGTCGCAAGCCACCGAACGCCGCATCGGCGATGGCCTGTTCGCCAAACGCCGTCCGACCCTGATGTTCAATGGCTACGAGGAAGAGGTCGCAAGCCTTTACGCGGGTATGGACCTGACAAAATTCATCTGATGCGCAACGCGATCAATTCCTTCGCCCGGCGCGTGCCCAACTGGGCTTTCTATGCGCTGGCGCCCCTGCCGGTGGCGTGGCTGTTCTTTCAGGCCGCGCGCGGCAGCCTCGGCGTGGATCCGGTGAAGGTCATCGAGCATGAACTCGGCCTCATTGCGCTGCAACTTCTGATCGCGGGCCTTGCGATCACACCGCTGCGTCGTTTTGCCGGGATCAACCTGATCAAGTGGCGGCGCCCGATCGGCCTTCTGGCGTTTGTCTACGTCATCCTGCATCTGGCGACCTGGGTGCTTCTGGATATGCAGCTCTATTGGGACCAGATGCTCAAGGATATCTACAAGCGCCCCTACATCACCATCGGCATGGTCGGCTTCGTACTGCTCGTGCCCTTGGCGATCACCTCCAACAACCGGTCATTGCGCAGGATGGGGGCGGCGGCCTGGCAGAAACTGCACAAGCTGGTCTATCCGGCGATCCTGCTCGGGGCCGTCCATTTCGTCATGGTCCAGAAGGTGTGGGAGGTCGAGGCGCTGAGCTACCTTGCGATCACGCTCGGCTTGCTGGCCGCCCGGCTCAAACTGCCCAGACGCGCACCCGCCCCGGGGGCCACGCGCGCCTGACGGCACGCGCGGGCCGTTGCCGCTTCACAGACCGGAGGCACCTGACGTGAACTTCGCCAATGCTGCCCGCCTGCGAAGCACATCCATGGTCTGACCCGTCCGCAGCGCGGTTGAGCCGATGGCGTATTTCTGCGGTGCGCGCCCGCGTGCAGGTTGCCGAGATCAGGCCCCGGGCGCCGAGGTGTTCCCGCGCCCATACCGGTCGCGCCTCCCCCGATCCCGGGGCCGACCAAACGTCTGTTCTGGGCGCCGCAAGTGGGGCAGCAAGTCCGGCCTGTCCGCGGTCCCCGGGGTGTTACAAAATGTAATAAGGGTCGTTGGAGACTGCTACAAAACGTACAAGATCCCTGTCTGGCCTCTCAGCACCCAGCCGACGCTTCGTCAATCCGGGCAAAACCTGCGGCAGAGCCTGTTTCGGCTATCTAGGTGCAGATAACTATCTGAAAAAATTTATGAAATTAGAGCAGGCTAAAAAAAAGGGCTTTTTGTGAAAAAACCTCTTGCAGAGATCTGAGTCGATCCGTAAATACCCCTTCACCGAGCGGCGGACACGCCGACCGGGACTTCCGAGGGAAGCAAGCGGGCGCGCCGCTCTACGGCGCAACCAGTGCTTGTGACCCTCACGCTCTTTGACATTGTGATATATTCTGAAGGGATATGCGGGCGGTTTGGTTGAAAATGTCGACTGACTGACTTTTGTATATCTCTACGCCTTTAGGGTTGCTTCGGCGATCTGATGATAAGGTGTCAGCTTCACTGTTTGTCGGTTCTTGTTCTCTTTGGAGGATGAACTGCAAACAGAGATATCCCTCGGGTTAGCCTTCGAGGGATGATGTGCAGAGGTTCTTTCTGTCAAGAACGTCGCGATTGCGGCGTTTCAACTTGAGAGTTTGATCCTGGCTCAGAACGAACGCTGGCGGCAGGCTTAACACATGCAAGTCGAGCGAACCTTCGGGTTAGCGGCGGACGGGTGAGTAACGCGTGGGAACATACCTTTCACTACGGAATAGCCCCGGGAAACTGGGAGTAATACCGTATACGCCCTTTTGGGGAAAGATTTATCGGTGAGAGATTGGCCCGCGTTGGATTAGGTAGTTGGTGGGGTAACGGCCTACCAAGCCGACGATCCATAGCTGGTTTGAGAGGATGATCAGCCACACTGGGACTGAGACACGGCCCAGACTCCTACGGGAGGCAGCAGTGGGGAATCTTAGACAATGGGGGCAACCCTGATCTAGCCATGCCGCGTGTGTGATGAAGGCCCTAGGGTCGTAAAGCACTTTCGCCTGTGATGATAATGACAGTAGCAGGTAAAGAAACCCCGGCTAACTCCGTGCCAGCAGCCGCGGTAATACGGAGGGGGTTAGCGTTGTTCGGAATTACTGGGCGTAAAGCGCGCGTAGGCGGATTAGTCAGTCAGAGGTGAAATCCCGGGGCTCAACCCCGGAACTGCCTTTGATACTGCTAGTCTTGAGTTCGAGAGAGGTGAGTGGAATTCCGAGTGTAGAGGTGAAATTCGTAGATATTCGGAGGAACACCAGTGGCGAAGGCGGCTCACTGGCTCGATACTGACGCTGAGGTGCGAAAGTGTGGGGAGCAAACAGGATTAGATACCCTGGTAGTCCACACCGTAAACGATGAATGCCAGACGTCGGCAAGCATGCTTGTCGGTGTCACACCTAACGGATTAAGCATTCCGCCTGGGGAGTACGGTCGCAAGATTAAAACTCAAAGGAATTGACGGGGGCCCGCACAAGCGGTGGA
Source organism: Tropicimonas sp. S265A (assembly GCF_049800835.1). NCBI lineage: Bacteria > Pseudomonadati > Pseudomonadota > Alphaproteobacteria > Rhodobacterales > Roseobacteraceae > Tropicimonas > Tropicimonas sp. S265A. The sequence continues at coordinate 1,439,189 of NZ_JBNAFU010000001.1, read as the reverse complement.
GCATGTGGTTTAATTCGAAGCAACGCGCAGAACCTTACCAACCCTTGACATGTGGATCGCGGTTACCGGAGACGGTTTCCTTCAGTTCGGCTGGATTCAACACAGGTGCTGCATGGCTGTCGTCAGCTCGTGTCGTGAGATGTTCGGTTAAGTCCGGCAACGAGCGCAACCCACATCCTTAGTTGCCAGCAGTTCGGCTGGGCACTCTAGGGAAACTGCCCGTGATAAGCGGGAGGAAGGTGTGGATGACGTCAAGTCCTCATGGCCCTTACGGGTTGGGCTACACACGTGCTACAATGGCAGTGACAATGGGTTAATCCCCAAAAACTGTCTCAGTTCGGATTGTCGTCTGCAACTCGACGGCATGAAGTCGGAATCGCTAGTAATCGCGTAACAGCATGACGCGGTGAATACGTTCCCGGGCCTTGTACACACCGCCCGTCACACCATGGGAGTTGGTTCTACCTGACGGCCGTGCGCTAACCTTCGGGAGGCAGCGGACCACGGTAGGATCAGCGACTGGGGTGAAGTCGTAACAAGGTAGCCGTAGGGGAACCTGCGGCTGGATCACCTCCTTTCTAAGGATGTTCCTGGCTTTTTGAGTTCGCTCGGAAACGTGGAACACTTAGCAGCCCGTAACCCGTTCTTCGGAACGGCTGGGCATAAAAGGGCGCTGCTCAAGGCGTCCTTGATCAGGCCGTCCTCATATCTCTTCAGAACACGGAATGCGGGTTAACCGCCGCATTCACTAGCCGATCCCGAAGGTCTCCATAGTGGTCATCCTCGGAGCTTGCGCTCCTCGGCGCTGCGCCTTGTGATCGTCCGCCGGACGATCTCATCCCGGATACGATCCGGGACCGGCTTACGGGTCGGTAGCTCAGGTGGTTAGAGCGCACGCCTGATAAGCGTGAGGTCGGAGGTTCAAGTCCTCCTCGACCCACCACCGTTCAATTTGCCGCGCAAATTGGACGTGTCGCGGAAGCGATTGGCTCTGCCAATTGCGTGCGACCCGTTTGGGTTGCGTGAACAGCTCCCGGAATGGAGACGGTGTGTGGCCGCAGTTCTTCTTCGAAGAACCGCTTACCCACACCAGGCCCCATTTGCGGAGCAAATGGGGCCTTAGCTCAGCTGGGAGAGCGCCTGATTTGCATTCAGGAGGTCAGCGGTTCGATCCCGCTAGGCTCCACCAAGCCTTTTGTGCAGCAAAAGGCGTTGCCCGGCAGTCGCGTCGCAGAAGCGATGAGAGGGCAGGTTCTAGCGATGTAGGGCGCCAGAGATCGAATAAATAAGAATACACTTTTGAGCAGTTCTTCGGAACTTCTGAAATGTTTGTTCTCGGGGGATGCGTAAGCATTGCCCGGCAGACAACGGTGCGTGACCCGCAGGTTCCTCTGGAACCCGCTACATCACGCCCAACGCAGTCGCGTCGCGACTGCTTTGAAATCGTATAGAGAGTTAAACATCAGAGATTGCTGATCTTCCCAAGTGCGGGTTGATCTGCTGACAGTCTTTCGGGGCTGAGCAGCGCGGCAATTTTTGTTCCAAGTCAAGTACACTAACCACCGCGATCCGACAGGATTGCGGACCAAGCCCCCTGTGAACCAGCGGGGGGTGGGATAGTAAAGCTTTGTTCCGGGAGTTGGCGCTGTGCGTCTTCTTCTGGATCAAATCAAGCGCGAAAAGGGCGTTTGGTGAATGCCTTGGCAGCAAGAGGCGATGAAGGACGTGATACTCTGCGATAAGCTGGGGGGAGCCGAGAATAGGCTTTGATCCCCGGATCTCCGAATGGGGCAACCCACCTGACAGTTTGTTATTATTGCACTTCGGTGCGGTTAATAACGGGCTGAACCAGGTACTTTGTGACTGAATACATAGGTTACAAAGAGCAAACCCGGGGAACTGAAACATCTAAGTACCCGGAGGAAAGGACATCAACAGATACTCCCCTAGTAGCGGCGAGCGAACGGGGACCAGCCGAGCCTGATAAGTGACCAGAATATGTTGGGAAACATAGCCATAGTGGGTGATAGCCCCGTATGGGAAGCTTTGAGGGACGTATTAAGTAGGGCGGGACACGTGAAATCCTGTCTGAACATGGGGGGACCACCCTCCAAGGCTAAGTACTCCTTGCTGACCGATAGTGAACCAGTACCGTGAGGGAAAGGTGAAAAGCACCCCGACGAGGGGAGTGAAACAGTTCCTGAAACCGAACGCTTACAAGCAGTCGGAGCCTCCTTGAGAGGTGACGGCGTACCTTTTGTATAATGGGTCATCGACTTGGTCTCACGAGCAAGCTTAAGCCGTTAGGTGTAGGCGCAGCGAAAGCGAGTCTTAATAGGGCGCATGAGTTCGTGGGATCAGACCCGAAACCGAGTGATCTAGGCATGTCCAGGATGAAGGTTGGGTAACACCAACTGGAGGTCCGAACCCACACCTGTTGAAAAAGGTCGGGATGAGGTGTGCCTAGGGGTGAAAGGCCAATCAAACTCGGAGATAGCTGGTTCTCTGCGAAATCTATTTAGGTAGAGCGTCATCCGAATACCCCGGGGGGTAGAGCACTGGATGGGTAATGGGGCCCCACAGGCTTACTGATCCTAACCAAACTCCGAATACCCGGGAGTACTAGATGGCAGACACACTGCGGATGCTAACGTCCGTAGTGGAGAGGGAAACAACCCTGACCTACAGCTAAGGCCCCTAATTCATGGCTAAGTGGGAAAGCAGGTGGGACGACCAAAACAACCAGGAGGTTGGCTTAGAAGCAGCCATCCTTTAAAGATAGCGTAACAGCTCACTGGTCTAAACAAGTTGTCCTGCGGCGAAGATGTAACGGGGCTCAAGCCATGAGCCGAAGCTTAGGATGCCGTAAGGCATGGTAGCAGAGCGTGGTGTGAAAAAACTCCTAGTTTGTTATATCGCCGGTCTACGAGCGGTGCGGGCAACCGCGCTCAAGTAGCGAAGCGGTAGCGCAAACAAGGAGTTATCGATGAAGCCGGGGCGTGAGCCATCCGGTGGAGAGATCACCAGTGAGAATGATGACATGAGTAGCGACAAACAGGGTGAGAGACCCTGTCGCCGAAAGTCCAAGGGTTCCTGCTTAAAGTTAATCTGAGCAGGGTAAGCCGACCCCTAAGGCGAGGCCGAAAGGCGTAGTCGATGGGAATCCGGTTAATATTCCGGAGCCAGGAAGAAGTGACGGATCGCAGGTGTAGTTCAACCTTATCGGATTGGTTGGGCTGCTGAGCGGTTCCTGGAAATAGCTCTTCCGTGAGATCGTACCCGAAACCGACACAGGTGGACTGGTAGAGCATACCAAGGCGCTTGAGAGAACGATGTTGAAGGAACTCGGCAAAATACCTCCGTAAGTTCGCGAGAAGGAGGCCCGGTTCTTAGGCAACTGAGGGCTGGGGGCACAAACCAGGGGGTGGCGACTGTTTACTAAAAACACAGGGCTCTGCGAAGTCGCAAGACGACGTATAGGGTCTGACGCCTGCCCGGTGCCTGAAGGTTAAAAGGAGGAGTGCAAGCTCCGAATTGAAGCCCAGGTAAACGGCGGCCGTAACTATAACGGTCCTAAGGTAGCGAAATTCCTTGTCGGGTAAGTTCCGACCTGCACGAATGGCGTAACGACTTCCCCGCTGTCTCCAACATCGACTCAGCGAAATTGAATTGCCTGTCAAGATGCAGGCTTCCCGCGGTTAGACGGAAAGACCCCGTGCACCTTTACTACAGCTTCACACTGGCATCAGGCCATGCATGTGCAGGATAGGTGGTGGGCTTTGAAACCAGGACGCCAGTCTTGGTGGAGCCTCCCTTGAGATACCACCCTTGCATCGCTTGATGTCTAACCGCGGTCCGTTATCCGGATCCGGGACCCTGTGTGGCGGGTAGTTTGACTGGGGCGGTCGCCTCCTAAAGCGTAACGGAGGCGCGCGAAGGTTGGCTCAGAGCGGTCGGAAATCGCTCGTTGAGTGCAATGGCAGAAGCCAGCCTGACTGCGAGACTGACAAGTCGAGCAGAGTCGAAAGACGGCCATAGTGATCCGGTGGTCCCGAGTGGAAGGGCCATCGCTCAACGGATAAAAGGTACGCCGGGGATAACAGGCTGATGGTGCCCAAGAGTCCATATCGACGGCACCGTTTGGCACCTCGATGTCGGCTCATCTCATCCTGGGGCTGGAGCAGGTCCCAAGGGTACGGCTGTTCGCCGTTTAAAGAGGTACGTGAGCTGGGTTTAGAACGTCGTGAGACAGTTCGGTCCCTATCTGCCGTGGGTGTAGGATACTTGAGAGGAGTTGCCCCTAGTACGAGAGGACCGGGGTGAACGATCCACTGGTGGACCAGTTGTCATGCCAATGGCAGTGCTGGGTAGCTATGATCGGAAAGGATAACCGCTGAAGGCATCTAAGCGGGAAGCCCCCCTCAAAACAAGGTATCCCTGAGAACCGTCGTAGACCACGACGTCGATAGGCCGGAGATGTAAGTGCAGTAATGCATTCAGTTGACCGGTACTAATGGTTCGATAGGCTTGATTTGATCCAGTAGAAGGCGCAAAACGCGACCCCTGCTGCAAAGCCCCCCTTGGCTTGGAACATCCTCTGATTGACACAAAACCGGCGACTGCATCGCAAAATCGACCGGAAACGGCTTTTTCCTCGGTTTGGTGGTCATAGCGCGAGCAAAACACCCGATCCCATCCCGAACTCGGTCGTTAAGTGCCGTAGCGCCAATGGTACTGCGTCTTAAGGCGTGGGAGAGTAGGTCACCGCCAAACCTAGAAAAAAGCCAATAAAAATAGTCTCGTTTACCTCTCGATACGATCTCGAAACAAACGCACCAATGCGGACAAAAATCCGCAAAAAATGGCGCGGGATGGAGCAGCCCGGTAGCTCGTCAGGCTCATAACCTGAAGGTCGTAGGTTCAAATCCTACTCCCGCAACCAAAAATAACGCGCAGAAAACCCGGGATACCGATGAGAGCCGCAAGCCATCGTTTGGCCTCGGAAAGGCCCCGCGGTTGTTTTTCGGCGAGTTTGGACTGCGGCGTCGCCTAGACAAATCAAGTGCACCGTGAGACCTTTTCCTCCCCGGACGTGTTGGAGTGAAGGCGTGTGGTGCTCTTCTTTGTGGAAATGACAGGGCTTGAACGACCTAAGACGCAATTGAGACGCGTGCTGGGTGGTTTGGCGCTTTCAGCCGCCATTGCGTCCGCTCCGTTTGCGGGCGCATTGCATGCATGCGCGTTCGACATGACAAAGCCGAAGCGGACCGTCATCGACTGGGTGCTGAGTGCCGAGACCCTCGTGCTGGCGCGTCCCGATCCAGACAAAGAGTTTTCCTACAAGGTGAGTGAAGTTCTGCGGGGGCAGACCGGACCAACCCGCATACCCTTCCTTGTGAACGCTCGAGCACGCCAGAGCATGGCCCGCCGGATCGAGGATGCTGTCCTTTTCCGATGGACAGAGGAGAGCGGCTGGTCACAGGTCGCCTATGTAGACTCGGAATACAGGGCGGTGCTGGACACGGCCCTCGCGCATCGGGAGGTCTGGGCAGGGCAGTACCCCGCATCCAGGCTGGCCGTTTTCGAGGCACTCCTCGACAGTTCGGACGCACGGCTGCGCGAGCTGGCCATACGGGAGTTGGACAAGGCGCCCTACGGCTTGCTGCGGTCGATCGAACTGAAGATTCCTGTTGAAGAGTTGTTGTCCGATCTGTGGACCCGTGCGGGATACCCTTATCAACCAATTCGGGTTCTGTTGCTTGGCCTGAGCAATGATGATCGCGCGCGGGCCGAAATGTATGACTATTTTGAGCGCGTGCATGGGTGGGATTGGGCGAATAATATTGGAGCCTTCGCTGCGGCGCTTGTGGAATTGGAGGGCGCGGTCGGCGTACGGTTCCTGGAGCACGATTTCCTGCTGGACCCGACACAGCCGCCGGAGAAGGTGCGTGGGGTGATCACTGCCCTTGCCCTTCAAAGGGGCCATGCTGCGCCGGACACGGTCGCGGCCATTGATGCGGCTCTGGCGCGAACCCTCGACATGCGCTCCGAGCTTGCCGGAACGATTGCTCGGGAATTCACGCAAGTTGCGGACTGGTCTCAGGCGCAGGCACTCGAAGCTCTGCTGCAAGGGGAGGCGCATATTCCGACAGCGGATTTGGTCACTGTTTCTGTTTACATCTCGCAAGCGCGCAGAGCGGCCCCACGGATTTCGGCTGATCAGCAGGAGGGATAGCCCGAGATCGTCTGAGGTATCGCGGATTTTCGGGCCTGCTACCCCGGCGTCTCGTTGACGGTCCGATTTTCCTGGCGCGGCAGGTTGCTGACCTGCCTTGGTTCATGACAAAGATCGAGTTGCCCCAGTACAGAGCCGATCATGCAAGACCTTTTTGTCCCCGCGTTCCTGTCCGTGACCATCGGATTCGTTGTCTTCTTTGTCGGGGCCTTCCTGACAAGGAGCGTCGCATTCCTCAGGAACTACAACATTCCGGAGCCGGTCTCGGGTGGATTGGCCGTCGCGCTTTTGACATGGGCGTTCTTTGCGTTGACCGGGCGCCAGATCGTCTTCGATCTGCAGGTGCGCGATTACATGCTGGTCCTGTTCTTCGCAACAATCGGCCTGAATGCGAGGCTCTCAAGCTTGATAAAGGGGGGGCCTTTGTTGGGCATTCTATTGGGCCTGACCATAGGTTTCATGATCCTGCAAAACACGGTGGGCTACCTTGGTACGCTGTTGTTTGATCTGCCAAGGCCTATGTCCGTTCTGCTTGGATCGGCCGCTCTGATCGGCGGGCATGGCACGGCGATTGCCTGGGGTCCCCAGATCGCGTCCATGACCGAATTCGCCGGAGCGACGGAGGTCGGGATTGCAACTGCAACACTTGGGCTCGTGATGGCCGCTCTGATTGGTGGCCCGATTGCCAAGACCCTTATCGACCGCTACGGCCTCGAAGGCCCCCACGATGCGCCCCCCATTGTTGGCCTCGAATACGAAGTCGAAGGCGAGCCCGCAGATGTTGTCAATCATATCAGTCTGATGCGCTCGATGCTGGCCGCGCATGTCGCGATTTTCTTCGGCTACATCGCCAATGTTTACATCGCGGAGTTCGGGCTCCAGCTCCCGCTGTTCGTGCCCTGTCTGTTGGTGGGGATCGTGATGTCGAACACCGTACCTCATGTCTTGCGGGGAATCACATGGCCTTCCGGCAGTCGCGCACTTGCGGTTCTGTCGGACTATGCGCTGTCTGTCTTCCTAGCGATGTCCTTGATGAGCATGCAGCTTTGGAGCCTGAACGAATTGGGCGGTCCGTTGATCGGTGTGCTTGCCCTGCAGGTGGTAATGACAGTGGCGTTTATCATGTTGATCGTTTTCCCGGTTATCGGACGCACCTACACGGCCGCAGTTCTCAGCGCCGGTTTTGCAGGGTTTGCGCTTGGGGCGACGCCAACGGCTATTGCAAACATGACGTCCGTGACGAAGCGATACGGTGCTGCCCCCCTCGCATTCATCGTGTTGCCACTGGTATCGGCTTTTTTCGTCGATCTTGCGAACGCCTTCGTGATCCGGTTTTTCGTGGGCTTGTAGGCTGGTGCTGACCGGTAGGGCGGGCGCAAGACAACCGTCTTCCTTAATTCTCACCCTGACCTTAGGGTCAGTTGAGTTGTTCGAGCTTGTCCGAAGGGAACCCACGACACCATGACGATGACGATGCAAATTGTGCTCGGGACGCTTTACCTGTCGCTGTCGACACTGTTTCATGTCGCCGTGGTCGCGGCCAGTATCCCCGTCTTTCACCGTTTGTCGGAGGCGTTTGCAAGGCAGCGTTCTGTGCTCCGGAACGTCGCCCTTATCTCTTTCGGTCTTGTCGCCCTTGTCTTCGCTCATACGGTTCAAATCTGGTTCTGGGCCGGAGTGTATGACCGTGTTGGGGCGTTCGAGGACTTTCCGACAAGCTTCTACTTCGCGACCGTAACCTACACGACGCTTGGCTACGGTGACCTTGTCCTCGGCCCGGCGCTTCGGATTTTCGCGACATTCGGAGCGATTACAGGGCTTCTGGCGTTCGGGATCAGCACTGCGTTTCTGATCGCGTTACTGAACCGATTGTTTTCTTTTCAGATGCCTTTGGATCGCTGAGGCGGCTCATGTAGTGTGGTTGCGGCCTCGCGCAGGTCATCTTGCTGCGCCAATGCGAGGTCCTTGGTCATCTCCGCAAGCTCAGACAGGTGATCATGCAGCGGGCTTGTGCGTCGCCACAGCATACCGATGCGTCGCACGGGTTCTGTATCGGAAAACCGGGCGACAGCGACCGGCGCGGACTTTGTCTCCACATCGATCGCCATTTCCGGGATCATGGTCACGCCTATGCCGCTGCCGACCATCTGCACCAGCGTAGATAGCGAGCTTCCGTCCAGCCCGTCGCGCGGCTGCGTCTTCGGCAGGCCGCAGAACGACAGCGCCTGATCCCGAAAACAGTGGCCTTCTTCCAGCAGCAGCAGCCGCATGTTTTGTAGTTCCGATCGTGCCGGGGCCGGTTTTGCTGCCTCGCTCCCAGGGCGAACGAAAACCAGCGTTTCGCTGAACAGTTCGAGGGATGTCAAAGCCGGATGCTCCACCGGAAGGGCGACGAGCGCGGCGTCGATCTGCCCTTCTACCAACTCCTCTACGAGGCGCTGTGTCTGGCTTTCGCGGACGTGCAGGTCCACATCTGCAAATCGACGTGTGATGGCCGTGATCAAGCGCGGTAACAGATAAGGCGCTATGGTTGGAATAACGCCGAGCCTGAGCCGACCCGATAGGTCGCCGCGGGCTGCACGGGCAAGTTCGCCGAGTTCATCCACCTCGCGCAGTATCGCGCGAACCCGCGGAGCCAGCGTTTCCGCGAACCCTGTCAGGGTCACACCCCTTGGACCACGTTCAAACAGCGTAACGCCCAGACTTTCCTCCATATCCCTGATCTGAACCGACAGTGCAGGCTGCGATATGGAGCAGACAGCCGCAGCGCGTCCGAAATGACCTTGTTTCGCAACGGCCTCGAAGTACCGAAGTTGCTTGAGAGTTAGATTCATCATAGGAAAAAATTATCACTACGATATTTTTATGCAACTTAAACCGATGGGCCGACTCGTGTAGATACATGGTCAGCGGGCTGGGGAGGCTTTCGCAAACGTGACACGAAACGCGCAGAGACTGCGCTGAGGTTGGCGTTGCCACGCGCGTGGAAAAGCGACCCGAGCACAGAATTTGACCCTCTTTTTCAAGAATGGAGAGACAGGATGGACGGTAACGACGTAGGCAAGTGCCCAGTGATGCATGGCGCGGTGCGCAACACGGTCTTCAGCGTCAGATCGAACGGAGACTGGTGGCCTAACCAGCTTAACCTCAAGATCCTGCACCAGAATACACCCGCCTCAAGCCCCTTGCCATCGGATTTCAACTATGCCGAGGCGTTCAAGGTGCTCGATCTCTCTGCCCTGAAGAAAGACCTCACCGCGTTGATGACGGACAGTCAGGACTGGTGGCCTGCGGATTATGGCCACTATGGCGGGCTCTTCGTGCGCATGGCTTGGCACAGTGCCGGCACCTATCGGACGTCAGATGGCCGCGGGGGCGCACGCAGTGGTACGCAGCGGTTCGCGCCGCTGAATAGTTGGCCCGACAACGGCAACCTAGACAAGGCGCGCCGTCTGCTCTGGCCGATCAAGCAGAAGTACGGGAATGCCATTTCCTGGGCCGACCTGATGATCCTTGCAGGGAACGTCGCGATGGAGTCGATGGGCTTCAAGACGTTCGGGTTTGCGGGCGGTCGCGAAGATGTGTTCGAGCCCGAGGAAGACATTTACTGGGGCAAGGAAGAGGAATGGCTGGGCGACAACCGCTACACCGGGGACCGCGAGCTTGAAAGCCCGCTGGCAGCCGTGCAGATGGGCCTGATTTACGTCAATCCCGAAGGCCCCAATGGCAAGCCCGACCCGGTTGCCTCCGGTCGCGACATCCGCGAAACCTTCGCGCGCATGGCCATGAATGACTACGAGACCGTCGCGCTGACGGCGGGTGGTCACACCTTTGGCAAGGCTCATGGTGCAGGCGATGCCGCCCATGTCGGAGCAGACCCCGAGGGCGGCGAGATCGAAGCGATGGGCTTTGGCTGGCTCTCCACCCATGCCAGCGGCAAGGGTGCCGACACCATCACCAGTGGTATCGAAGGCGCATGGACGCCGAACCCGACAACTTGGGACATGGGCTATTTCGATGTGCTGTTCGGATACGACTGGGAACTGACGAAAAGCCCGGCTGGCGCGTGGCAGTGGCAACCCAAGGATCTGAAGCCCGAAGACCACGCACCAGACCCCGCCACCGGGGAGCGGAACCGGTCGATCATGATGACAACCGCCGACATGGCCATGCGGATGGACCCGGCCTACGAGAAGATCTCGCGCCATTTCCACGCCAATCCTGAGGAGTTCGCCGACGCGTTCGCGCGGGCGTGGTTCAAGTTGACCCACCGCGACATGGGGCCGAAGGTCCGGTATGTCGGCAGCGAGGTGCCGGACGAGGATCTGATCTGGCAAGACCCGATCCCGGCTGTGGACCACGAGTTGGTCAACGCAGGCGACATCGACGCCCTGAAAGCCAAGATCCTCGACAGCGGCCTGTCCACCTCTGAACTGGTGTCCACCGCATGGGCGTCCGCCTCGACCTTCCGCGGGTCTGACCTGCGCGGCGGTGCAAACGGGGCGCGCATTCGCCTCGCACCGCAGAAGGACTGGGAGGTGAACGAGCCTGCGCAACTGTCCAAGGTTCTGGGCGTTCTCGAAGGCATCCAGTCGGAATTCAACGCGGCACAATCCGGTGGCAAGAAAATCTCGCTCGCTGACCTGATCGTGCTGGCAGGCTCCGCGGCGGTCGAAGCGGCAGCCAAAGCGGGTGGAACAGATATAGAAGTGCCCTTTACGCCAGGGCGCATGGACGCGACGGAAGAAGACACGGATATCGATTCCTTTGCCGTGCTCGAGCCGCAGGCGGACGGGTTCCGCAACTATCAGAAGAAGGACTTCACCTATTCGGCTGAAGAACTTCTTGTAGATCGTGCGCAGCTTCTGACCCTCAGCGCACCCGAGATGACCGCGCTGGTCGGCGGATTGCGGGTGCTAGGGGCCAACCATGGTGGGTCCGCTCATGGTGTGTTCACCGACAAACCCGGCACGTTGTCCAACGATTTCTTCACCACGATTGTCGATATGGGGATCAAGTGGACGCCCGTCTCCGAAAGCGCGAATGCGTTTGAGGGGCGCGATGTGGCCACTGGCGACGTCAAATGGACCGCGACGCGAGCGGACCTTGTCTTTGGTTCCAACTCGCAACTGCGCGCGGTATCCGAGGTCTATGCGCAGGACGATGCGAAGGACAAATTCGCTACAGACTTCGTGGCGGCATGGGTAAAGGTGATGGACGCGGATCGTTTCGATATCGCCTGATCCGACGGCTCAGAGTTGACAGCCGGGCGCAGAGATGCGCCCGGCTGTCCTGTGTTGGCGGTTAGGTACCGGATCGCCATTCCATTTCGGAAATTCCGTACGTCTTGAGTCGGGAGTAGAGAGTTGTCGGTTTAAGCCCCAGAAGCGCCGCAGCCCCGTCCGGACCAGCGACGCGACCTTCGGTTTCGCGCAGGCAGGCCAGGATGTTGGCGCGGACCATTTGCTGCATTTGCGCGTCGGTTTTCACTGCACTGGCATGTTTTGGAATTGATGCGTCGGCTTGACCGACTTCGACCTCCAGCTTCGGACCTTTGGACACAATCGCCGCCCGCTCGATCACGTTGCGCAATTCGCGCACGTTGCCGGGCCAGCCATAGTTGACCATGCGGTGCATTGTGCCTTGGGTGATCATCGGGGCCTTGCGGTTCAAGCGGCGGCAGGCGATCTGCAACAGGTGCGTGGCAAGGGCGGGGATGTCTTCGGTCCGGTCGCGAAGCGGGGCGCACGAGATCGGGAAAAGGTTCAGATACAAGAGAAGGTCCTCGCGCAGCCTTCCGGAGGACAGCAACTGCTCGGGCGGTTGCGTGGTAGCTGCGATAACGCGCAGGTCGACGGATTTGGAACGTGTGTCGCCCGCGCGCGTGACCGTTCCGGTGCGCAGCGCCTGCAACAGTTTGCCCTGCTGCTCGATCGGCAATTCCTCCACATCATCCAGAAAGAGTGTCCCGCCATGCGCAAGTTCCAACTGGCCGGGCTTGTCTCGTACGGCCCCGGGCAGAGCGCCCTTGATCTGACCGAACAGTTCCGCCTCAAGCGCTTCCGGGGCAACAGAGCCACACTTGAAATGGATCAGCGCGCGGCCCTTTCTGCGGCTGTCCTTGTGAATCGCGGAAGCGACCAGTGCCTTGCCTGTGCCTGTTTCCCCGGTCAGGAAAACCGTCGCGTCGGTCTGTGCGACGGCATCGATCTTGGCCAGAACCTGCTTTATTGCCGGGCTTTCGCCAATAATGTCATGATGGGCCCGCTCGCTGGTGATGGCAGCCTGCAAATAGGCGTTCTCATGCTCCAGACGATCACTCAGGGCGGCCACCTGTTCCAATGCTTCTCGCAGTTTGCGCTCGTTTTCCTTGCGTTCGGTAATGTCGCGGAAGATCACGACCGCCCCCGCCAGAACCTGCTGATCGTAAATCGGAGTCGATACGTACTCGACCCGGATCGGCTTGCCATCCTTGCGCCAGAACACCTCATCCTCGATCCGGTGCACCTGCTCGAACCGGAAGGAACGATAGATCGGGCAGTCGTGCGAATGGTAGACCTCTCCGTCTAGGTGGTGATGGTGGATTTTCGAATGAATGTCGCGGCCCAACAGATCCTCTGCTGTCCAGCCAAGCATCTCCTGAGCTGCGCGATTGACAAAGGTGGTCTTTCCTTCGGCGTTTACGCCGTAGATGCCTTCGCCGGCAGCGTTCAGGATCAACTGGTTTTGGCGTTCGAGCTCCGAAAAGAACGCCTTGGCCCGATCCCACGCCGCAAGCCCGCCCCGGTGCAGCTCCGCAGCCTCAGCGATTTGCGCATGCCGCTCCAATTCGTCGAGGTCGAGAAATGTCAGAAGAACCCGCGGTGCGCCTTCGGCTTCGATGACACTGCCGCGCAGTTCACACGTCAAGGGCGCGCCATCAAATCGTTCCAGCGCGACATCTCTCGACCAAGCGCGGCCGCGATGATCGACCTCCTCCAGAAACACGATGAACTTGCCCGGACCTTCGCGCAGGAAGCTTGAAAAGCCCGGCGGGTGTCTCGGCAGGTCAAGCAGTTTTGTAGCCAGTCGGTTTGCAGCGACAATCCGGTCCGACCGCGTGTCCAAGACGAGCGCGGGTTCCGGCAGCGCGTCCAGCAGGGAATCATGCGCAAGCGTTTCATCAAGCATATTGACAATGGTGCGGCTGCCGCCGTGTCCGGCAATACGAAATTTCGTAAGTTACGAGATTTCGTAACTCAACCTAGTGCCACAGTGTGTTTAAATATCTGAAAAATTGAGGGATTCCTGTCCTGCACAAATGTTGGGCGGGTGCTGTGCAAGGCGCAGTCCGTGCGGAACATTGGAGCAAATGCATCCAACAGGGGGTCCGCATGACCATCAAGAGCCTTGGAAATCCATTCTCCGAAAAGACTGATCTGCGCCATGGTGCCGACTGCGGCTGCGACGGATGCCTGTCTGGCCACGGCCATGATGAGGGTCATCGCGAACCCGCCCAGATGTCTTCCGAAGACATGATGGAGCGCGCGGTCGAAAGCGCGATTGTCCGCTCTGTCTTTGGCCAGAATGACATTGGGCGTCGGTCCTTCATGGGAATGCTGGGCGGTAGCACGGTGGCCGCGGCGCTCGCGTCCGTCTTTCCGATGGACAAGGCCAAGGCCGCGATCCTCGATAACCTCGGACCGCCAGAGAAAACCGACCTGAACATCGGGTTCGTGCCGATCACCTGCGCGACGCCGATCATCATGGCCCAACCCATGGGATTTTATGAACGCTACGGCCTGAATGCACAGGTCATCAAGACCGCGGGCTGGGCAGTGGCGCGGGACAAATCGCTGTCTGGTGAATACGACGCGTCGCACATGCTGACACCAATGCCCTTGGCCATGACCTTGGGGGCCGGGTCCGTGGCCGAGCCGTACATCATGCCTGCGGTGGAAAACATCAACGGTCAGGCAATCGTTCTGTCCAACGAACACCTCGACAAGCGCGATCCGACACAGTGGAAGGGGTTCACCTTCGGCGTGCCGTTCGAGTATTCGATGCACAACTTCCTGTTGCGCTACTACGTGGCTGAATTTGGGCTCGACCCGGATGTCGACATCCAGATCCGCGTGGTCCCGCCGCCAGAAATGGTCGCAAACTTGCGCGCTGGCAACCTCGATGGCTACCTCAGCCCGGATCCTTTCAACCAGCGCGCGGTTTGGGAGGGGATTGGCTACATCCACCTGCTGACCAAGGACATCTGGGAAGGGCATCCGTGCTGTGCGTTCGCAGCACCGCTGAGCTTTGCGCAGGAACTGCCGAACACCTACGGCGCTCTGCTGAAGTCGATTATCGACGCCACACAGTTCGCCTCCAACCCGGACAACCGCAAGGAAATCTCGGCGGCCATTGCTCCCACAAACTATCTCAACCAGCCGGTCCCCGTGATCGAGCAGGTCCTGACCGGCACGTTTGCAGATGGTCTGGGCGAGGTGCAGCGCGTGCCGGACCGGATCGATTTCGATCCTTTCCCGTGGCATTCGATGGGCGTCTGGATCCTGACACAGATGAAGCGCTGGGGCTACATCGAGGGCGATGTCGACTATCGTGGCGTGGCAGAACAGGTCTATCTTGCAGCCGACGCCAAGAAGGTCATGGAAGACCTTGGCTACGACGCGCCGGACGTCACCTACAAGACTCACACGATCATGGGCAAGACCTTCGATCCGGCCGACCCGGAAGGTTACGTGTCCAGCTTCGCGATTGGTCAGGGCTGACCCATGGGGATGCTCTCGCTCAACCAACGGGCTGCCTTGCTGTCGGTCCTGCTGCTGGTCGGAGGGCTCCTTGTGTGGGAGCTCTCCATTCCAGCGCAGCAGGCAGCGGGCGAGCTGACCGAGTACGAGCTTCTGACCGGTGGTGGTGCGCCCAAGGCGGGCGTGCCCCCGCCATCCGAGGTGTTGGCCAAAGCATGGGAAGAGCTGAGCAATCCGTTTTATGACGCTGGCCCCAATGACAAGGGCATCGGCATACAGATCGGATACTCGATCTACCGTGTCTTGGCGGGGTACGCGCTGGCGGCGATGGTGGCCATTCCGCTGGGCTTCCTGATCGGCATGTCACCGGTGGCCTACAAGGCGCTGAATCCGTTCATTCAGGTGCTGCGCCCGATCTCTCCGCTGGCGTGGATGCCTCTGGCTCTCTTCATCATTCAGGACAGCGAGGCGAGCGCGATCTTCGTGATCTTCATCTGTTCCATTTGGCCCATGCTGATCAACACTGCCTTTGGTGTCGCCGGCGTCCGACAAGACTGGGTCAACGTTGCGCGCACGCATGAGCTGGGTCCATTCAAGACGGCCTTCACGGTGATCCTGCCGGCGGCAGCGCCGACAATCATCACAGGGATGCGCATTTCCATCGGGATCGCGTGGCTTGTGATAGTCGCGGCCGAGATGCTCGTCGGTGGCACCGGGATCGGATATTATGTCTGGAACGAGTGGAACAACCTCGACCTGACGTCTGTCATCTTCTCCATCCTCATGATCGGCATTGTCGGCATGCTGCTGGACGCCTGTTTCGGCGCCCTCAGCCGTGCTGTGGCCTATGCCGAATAAGGAAAACGCATGTCTAAACCCTATGTCAGCGTCGAACGCCTGACCCAACAGTTTCCCGATGGAAGTGGCGGCACATTGACCGTGTTCGAGAATGCCACCTTCGGGATCGAAAAGGGGGAGTTTGTCTGTATCCTGGGCCACTCTGGGTGCGGCAAATCCACGATCATGAACATCCTCGCAGGGCTTGCGGAGCCAAGCTCCGGGGTCGTCAAGATGGACGGGTTTGCGGTGTCCGGTCCGTCTTTGGACCGGGGCGTCGTGTTTCAGAACTATTCCCTTCTGCCATGGCTCAGCGCCCTCAAGAACGTCATTTTCGGTGTGAAGGCGCGCTACCCTGACTGGTCGAAAGACAAAGTCGAGGCACACGCCCGAGACTACCTTGCGATGGTGGGGCTGGAGGGAGAAGCAATCCATCGAAAGCCTGCGCAGCTTTCGGGCGGGATGCGGCAGCGGGTATCCATTGCGCGGGCGTTTGCCAATCACCCCAAGTTGTTGCTGTTGGACGAGCCTTTCGGTGCGTTGGACGCGCTGACGCGCGGCACCATTCAGGACGAACTGGTCAAGATCTGGAGCGGGACCGAGCAGACCGTTTTCATGATCACCCATGATATCGACGAGGCTATTTTCCTCGCGGATCGAATTCTGCTGATGTCCAACGGCCCCTATGCACGGGTCGCGGAGTCGGTCGAGATCAATCTTCCACGTCCGCGGTCACGGACAGAAGTCATCGATGACCCGAATTATTATGCCATCCGCAACCATCTCGTGCACTTCCTTGGTGAAAGATCCAAGGAGCTGTCCGGTGCGCCGACAGGTGCTGACGACAACAAGCCTGAAACCGTGCGTCCCGGCCAGAAAGCATCTCGTCCGGCCGCAGCGTCTGTTCCGGACCCCGAGCCTGCGCGGATCAAGCCCGACGCTCCGACATTGCGGGCGGTGAACCAATGACCTCTGAGGCAACTCTGGCGCCGGAGGCCGCAATCGCACCACGTCCTCCGGTGCCACCTTTTTCCTATGACGAGGCCGTACAGAAGGTGCGTATGGCGGAAAATGCCTGGAACACACGCGACCCGAAAAAGGTCGCGTTGGCCTACACGCCCGACACAAAATGGCGCAATCGCTCCGAGTTCCTGAATGGCCGGGCAGAGGTCGAGGCCTTTCTCACCCGCAAGTGGGCAACCGAGAATGGCTACCGTTTGATCAAGGAAATCTGGGCCCATGCGGAGAACCGCATCGCTGTGCGGTTCTGCTACGAGTACCACGATACGGACGGCAACTGGTTTCGGGCCCATGGCAACGAAAACTGGGAGTTCGACGCGCACGGCTACATGGCCGTGCGCCATGCGTCGATCAACGATGTCGCGATTTCAGAAGACCAGCGTTTGTTTCACTGGCCGCACGGTCCGCGGCCCGACGATCACCCAGGTCTGAGCGCGCTCGGCCTCTAATTCAATGACTGAGGAGGACCCCATGAAGGACACGTTCGAGGTACCCGCCATGATGACAAAAGAGGACGTCACAATGATGATCCTTTCGGCCAAGAAGACTTCCGGCATGAGCTGGGAAGAGATCGCTGAAAAGATCGATATGTCCCCTGTTTACACGCATTCCGCCGCGATGGGCATGAACGCCCTGCCTTTGGAAAACGCCAAGACGCTCTGCACGGTTCTCGGACTGCCGCAAGAAGCGGCGAGCGTGTTGGAGGAAAGTCCGACAAAGGTTTGGGAACAGGCCGTGCCAACGGACCCGTGTATCTACCGCCTCTATGAAATCGTTGGCGTCTACGGCCCCACCATCAAGGCCCTGATCGAAGAGAAATTCGGCACCGGCATCATGTCGGCCATCGACTTCGATATGCAGATCACCAAGGTCCCGAACCCCAAGGGTGACCGGGTCAAGATCGAGATGTCCGGCAAGTACTTGGCCTATAACAGCTGGTAAACCTCGCGCGTGTTTTGCGTGAGTTCACGATGCCGCGTCCCAAAGCCGGGGCGCGGCGTTCTTACTTTTAACGCAGGCCGCAAACGCTCGAATAACTGGAAACTAACACCGGGATGAGGAAGACTGGCGCATTCATTGATGCCTTGGGGAGTTCTTTGTCATGTTCAGTTTGCCTTACTCTGTTCAGAAAGTGCTGTTTTCTGTCATTTCCGCGATCGAACCGCTGGCCGCGTGGGTGAACCGTTTTGCCATCGATCGCATTGTCCGGCGCGCGAGAAGCCGCCCGCATCCACTCAGTACGGAACGCGACTATGTGTGTTGGCCGGGCCTGACCGACCGCCGTTGGAGCGGTCGTCACCTGCCACCGCGGACCCCTGAGAAACGTCCCGATCCGGACAAGCTGAAGGTCCTGTTCGAAAGGCGTGCCGGCACGCAGCGCATGTGCCCGAAATCGACCTGTCTTTTCCCGGCTTTTGCGCAATACCTGACGGACGGGTTCATTCGTACGGAGACAGAGGACCTGACGCTTGAGGGCGAAAGCCAGAGCACTCGCTTGCGCCGCAACACGTCTAACCATGAGATCGACCTCTGCCCGCTTTACGGCCGTACGGAGGCGCAGACCAACGCACTTCGGTTGCGGTCAGACACTGCGGGCAAAAAGGGGCGCCTCAAGACCCAACCGGGGAAGGACGGGGACTATGCCCCGTTCCTCTACAAGGATGGCATTGTCGACCCGCAATTCGAGATACTGGACCCGCCGCTGGGCAGCAGCGACCTGGACGACGCGCGCCGCGCCAAGCTTTTTGCGTTCGGCGGAGACAGGGCGAATTCCGTGCCACAGGTCGCGATGCTGAACACGCTGTTTCTACGGGAACACAACCGTCTGGCAGCAGAGATCGAGGCCGACAATCCCGACTGGGATGATGATCGCGTGTTCGAGACGGCCCGCAACTGCGTGATCGTCATGTTCATCAAGATCGTGGTCGAGGAATACATCAACCACATCTCGCCGATGCCCTTCAACTTGCGCGCCGACCCGTCGGGGGCCTGGACGGCGCCTTGGAACAAGCCCAACTGGATCACGACGGAATTCAGTCTTCTCTACCGTTGGCACGCGCTGATCCCGGATGCGATCAAATGGGGCGGGACGGCGCGTCCGGTGCCAACGACTTTCATGAACAATCAACTGCTTCTGGACGCCGGGATGCTGCAAAGCTTTGTCGATATCAGCGCGACACAGGCGGCAGAAATCGGTCCGCGCAACACGCATCCCGACTTGTTGCATATCGAGGTTGCGTCGATTCTCCAGGATCACTTCTGTCAACTCGCGAGTTTCTCGGATTATTGTGACTACTTGGGGCAGCGGCGTCCGGTGTCATTTTCCGCGATCTCGTCCGACCCGGATGTGGCGCAGAAGCTGTCCGAATTCTACGATAGTCCGCGCGACGTCGACTTTTTCGTCGGCCTGTTTTGTCAGGACCGTGTGCCGAACAGTCCGCTCCCCGCGCTCGTTCTGTCCTTTGTCGCCCTCGATGCGTTCAGTCAGGCGCTGACCAACCCGTTGTTGTCCAAGCACGTGTTCAAGCCCTCGACATTTTCGGCCCCGGGATGGCGTGCGATTGCGCGCACTCAAACCCTGCGCGATGTGCTCGACCGCAATCTTGTGGATGGCGTGGGTGACAGCTTCATCGCAATGACCCGAGCGGAGTGGCAGCCCGAATAGGGCGCATCTGCCGACCAAGCAGCGGGCGAGGGGGCAAGGCCCTCGCCAAACGCGTGCGTCTCGATCAGACTTGTGGGGTCTCGGTCTTGGGCTTGCCTTTCATCCATTCGCGTGCCTGTTGCAGCAGGACATAGAGCACCGGGACGATGATCACCCCGAGCACCGTCGCGGCGAGCATCCCGCCAAAGACTGCGATGCCGATGGCTTGCTGGCTGGCGGCACCTGCACCGCTGGCCAAGACCAGCGGAATAACCCCCAGAAGGAACGACAACGCTGTCATCATCACCGCGCGGAAGCGTTGGCTTGCCGCCTCCATAGCGGCCTCCCGGATGCTGAGCCCGCTCGCACGCCGTTCCATCGCGAATTCGACAATGAGGATGGCGTTCTTTGAGGCCAGCCCGATCAGCATGATCATCCCGATCTGGGTGTAAAGGTTCACGTCCCCACCGGTCACGGCCACGGCCGCAATCGCGCCGAACAAGGCGACTGTGACTGATAGCAGGATGCCGAACGGCATTGTCCAACTCTCGTATTGCGCGACAAGGAAGAGGTAGCCAAAGATCACCGCCATCGCGAGGATCACGAACACCAGCCCGCCAGCGGCCTGTTGCTGTTGGGCAGTGCCGGTCCATTCATAAGCATATCCCGGGGGGAGGGCGTTTGCCGCCTCTTCCTCCAGAACCCGGATGGCATCACCGGTGGACAACCCCTCGGCCGGAACGGCGGTTACGGTGGCGGAGCGGAACATGTTGTAGCGGTTCAGCGCCACCGGGCCGAGTTCATTGCGTACACTGATCAAAGTGCCGAGTGGCACCATCTCGCCCTGCCGGGATCGCACGTAAAGCGCGTTTAGATCATCGACCGTGTCGCGGAACTCGCCATCCGCCTGAATCATGACGCGGTACACACGGCCAAACAGGTTGAAGTCATTCACGTAGTACGACCCCATGTACGATTGCAGGGTCAGGAACACGTCCGAGATCGGGACATCCAGCGACTTTGCCTTCTCCCGGTCCAAGTCGACAAAGACCTTGGGCACATTTGCGCGGAAGGTTGAATAGACCTGCGCCATCTCCGGCCGTTGATTGGCTGCGTACACCAGAGATCCGACCGCTGCTGCAAGATCCTGGGCGTTTCCTCCACCGCTTTGCTGAACCTTCATTTCGACCCCGGCGCTCATTCCCAGGCCTGAGATCGGAGGCGGGTTGAACGCGATCACACTCGCTGCGGCTTCCTGATTGCCGATCATCAAGATGTTGCGCAGCACGCCGTTGGCGCTCAAGTCTTCGGTCGTGCGCTCGTCCCAGGGTGTCAGGTTCGCAACGATCATCGCGCCATTGGACCCGCTGCCGTTGAGCAGGCTGAAGCCGTTGACCACGACGGTGGAGGCAACGCCGGGTATGGCGAGGATCTGCGCATTGACCCGGTCGGTCACGGCCTCCGTCCGCTCCAGAGACGCTGCATCGGGCAGTTGGACATCTGCAAAGAGATAGCCGTTATCCTCAAGCGGAATGAACCCCGCCGGGGTCGTGCTCAGCAACGTACCGGACCCCATGATCACGGCGCCGAGGATGGCAACCGCGATCAGAGGAACCCGAACGAGTTGCCGCACGATCCCGACATACCCAGATCGAACACCGTCGATGCCCTTTTCGAACCCCGCAAGAATACCCTTTGGCGGCCCGGAGCGCGGCTTGAGGATCAGCGAGCATAGCGCTGGAGACAGGGTCAGTGCGTTGATGGATGAAATCACCACAGCCGTGGAAATCGTGACAGCGAATTGCGAGTAAAGTCGCCCGCTGATGCCGGGCATGAAGGTCACGGGTACGAAAACCGCCAGAAGGACCAGCGTCGTTGCAATCACCGGTCCCGTGATCTGCCCCATGGCCTTGCGCGTCGCTTCGGCGGGACTGAGCCCTTCTTCGGCGATGATCCGTTCCACGTTTTCGACGACAACGATTGCATCATCCACCACGATCCCGATCGCCAGAACCAGCGCAAACAGAGAAATCGTGTTGAGCGACATCCCAAAGAGCAGAAGAAACGCGAATGTCCCGATCAATGAAACGGGGATTGCGATCGCCGGGATCACCGTTGCCCGGACGCTTCCGAGGAAAATGAACACGACCCCGATAACCAGCACGAACGTCTGTGCCAGTGTCGTGATCACATCTCGAAGCGATTGTTCGACAAACAGCGTGGAGTCGAACGGGATGTCGTATGTCACGTCATCTGGAAACGCGCGCGAGAGTCGTTCGAGCTCGGCGTTTACGCGCTCGGCCACCGCCAGTGCGTTCGCGCCAGGCGCCTGATAGATCGCCAGAACCGTGGCGGCGTTGCCGGAAAACCTGCCCGAAGCGCTGTAGTTGCTGGACCCCAGCTCGACCCGCGCAACGTCCCTGATCCGCACAATGCTGCCCGCGTCCCCGGTGCGAAGAACGATGTTCTCGAACTCGTTGACGGTGGTCAGGCGACCTTGCGACTTGATCGTATACTGGAACTGCTGCCCGGTCGGAATGGGGGGCGTGCCGATCTGACCCGCCGAAACCTCAAGGTTCTGTTCGCGGATCGCGTCGATCAGGTCAGCGGGGGTCAAGCCCAGACCAGCCATGCGATCCGGGTCCATCCACATCCGCATGGAATATTCGAAGTTGGTCATCACATCAGCCTGACCAACTCCCTGCACGCGGGCGAGGGCATCCTTGAGGTTGATCGATGCGTAGTTGGACAGGAAAACCTCGTCATAGGTCCCGTTTGGCGATGACAGCGTGATGATCATCAGCATGTTGGTGGACGATTTCTGCGTGACGACGCCCGACGATGTCACCTCCGTAGGCAAGGACGCTGTGGCCTGTGCAACCCTGTTTTGCACGTTGACCGACGCGATGTCGGGATCGGTTCCGATCTCGAAGGTCACAGACAGGCTGTAGGACCCGGTGTCGGTGCTGTCAGAGGACATGTAGATCATGTCGTCGACGCCGTTCACCTGCGTCTCGATCGGGGCCGCGACCGTGTTTTCAACCGTCTCCGAGTTTGCGCCGGTGTAGGTCGCGCTGACGTTGACGACAGGCGGTGTGATATCCGGGAACTGTTCCACCGGCAGAACGGTGAAACCTATAAGACCCATGATCGTCAGGACGATCGAGATGACGAATGATGTTTTCGGGCGGGCGATGAAGATCGAGGAAAACACGCGACCCTACTCCTCGACCGGGGTGCCGGCGAGTACGGAATCGACCGGTACGCCCGGGCGGACGCGTTGCAGACCCTCCACAATCACGGTTTCCCCTTCGCGCAGGCCATCTTCGACCACCACTGCGGTTTCAACCTGCCGTCCGCTGGTGATGTAACGTTGTTCAACCGTTTGCTGTTGGCCCACGACCAGCACGAAATCCCCACGCTGGTCCCGCTGCACAGCTGCCTGCGGGATCAAGAGCGCTTCGGTCGGTTCTGTCTCTTCGATGCGAACAGTGACAAATGATCCGTCGATGATCAGTTCGCGTTCGTTCGGAAACTCGGCACGCACAGTGATTGTCGCCGTCGTTGGGTCCACACGGTTGTCGACGAACACCACGCGGCCTTTTTCAGGCAGTTCGTCTCCGTTGGGCAGGATCACGTAGACATCCGGGGTCGTTGCGCTGCCGACAAGTTCGTTCTGCGTTGCGCCGGTCTGTTCGAGGACGTTCACGAATTGACGCTCCGTCAGAGAAAACTCTACATAGATCGGCGACACGCGCACAATGTTGACCAGCGGTTCCGTTGTGGGGCCCACGAGTTCCCCGACGCTGACACCGACGCGGCCAATACGCCCGGTAAAGGGGGCCAGAACTTCGGTATAATCGACATCGAGCTGAGCCATGCGTACTGCGGATTCCGCTATTTTGACCTGTGCTTGCGCGACCTGGTTGTTGGCAAACGCGATATCCCGTTCCGCTTCGGTGCCCACATCCCGTTCCAGCAACTCTTCCTTGCGAACAAGCTCGAGTTCTGCGAGATCGAGGTTCGCGTTTGCCTGTCCGAGGTCAGCTTCGCGGGCGGCAAGGGTTGCTTCGTAAATGTCCGGCTCGATCCGGAACAGCACATCGCCGCGCTGAACAAATTGGCCGTCCTTGACCAGGACTTCGTCGACGAACCCGCTGACCCGCGCGACAAGGTCGGCCTTGTCGACAGCCTCTCCGCGACCGATGAACAGCACCTCGTCGATCAACTCTTCGGTATACGCCGCCGCGACGGTCACCTTGGGGGCCGGAGGGTCCTGCGCGAGTGCCGTGGAGCCGAGGGTGGCCAAGCAGGCCCACACGGCGATGTGACGCGTCAGTAGGGTAACCATTCAGATCTTCTCCGTTCGTGAGCGAGGCGAACCTGCCTCGCACACTGCCGCCGCAACACGCATCCCACAATAGTGGAGTTGCATCTTTTGACCCGCAGGTCCGGTTTGACAGCGGAAAGCACGTTGTAGCGTGCGCCGCGCAAGGAAGCCTCGCCATGAACGGCTGGACCGGTTCATATCGCAGACCTGTGATTGCGTTGCCGTGCCTGCCCATGCAATGCTTTGGTTTTTAGGGTCGACTCGAGACTCACCGAAAATTAGGAAGCTCCAGTGTTGGAGGTTTGACGAGTGGAAAGCATTTCGTCCGAAGAACAGAGAATTCGTGCTGAAACGAACTGGGAAGAGCGCCTTGAGAAAGCGCGCGCTCAGCGAGAGGCGGTTTTGCGCGCGCGTGCGGAGGAAGGCACGCCGATCAAGACGAAGCCATTCGGAGAACCCAGCATTCGAAGCGTCGAGATGGCAGAGAAGATGCGGTTCGGGGCCACCAGCGCATCGGTCAGCCCCAAGGTCCGAGCTGCCAACGAAACCCGCGCGCCGTGGAAACGCTTGGTTCAAATCAGCCTCGGGTTCTGCGCCGGGATCGGCGTTGGCGTCGGTGTGATGTTGGTGCCGGATCAGTTGTCCTTGCGCGACGACGTGGCCAGCACTCAGACTATGCCTTTGACACAGGTGCGCGATACCGCTGCCGCGCCACCGGCAGAATTTACCCGTGCTGTAGCGACTGCGGACCCCGTGCAGGTGCCTGAAAGGGGGCCTTCGGTGCTGGACAACCTCACGGCGGAGATTGTGCCCTTGGCGTCCTTCTCTCAGCCGACCGCGCCGTCTATCCCCCGAGCGGTAGAGGAAGCGGGGATTGCGCTTGCAGCTCTGAACATCCCGTTCCCGAACGCGCCACAGGCCGATACCCTGCCGGATGTCGGAGAGCCTGCAACGAGGGCGGTGCTACAGACGCCGCCGATCGGCATAGCGGCAACGCCGCGCTTGCAGGATACCGCTCCGATCTTGACCTCGTTTGCCCCTGCGGGTGCCGATGCCGCACTCAGCGGTCGTACTTCGGTCGCGACGCGTCCAAGTCTTGAGCGGTTGCGGGCCGATCCAAGCCCGTTGCCCGTCTTTGCCCCGCGTGCAGGTGTTGCGGGGCTTTTCACCGCCACTCCGACCAGGCCCGAGCTTCTGGCGTCGCTGTCTATCGGGACATTTGCGGGCCCTCGAGAGACGGGCCCGGATGTTGCCGTGGCGGCACTGGATGATGCGTTCACCACGTTCGTACAGCCCGATGCGCTTGGCGTGGCACCCGCTGCCGGGGCCTTGCCTGCGGCTGGCCTGAGCCCACCGGCTCCGGCCATTCCTGGCGCAACCAGCATGGCGATGGCTATCTTCGCAGCGGGCACGGTTGTAGACGACGCGATCGAGACCACCCAGACCGTGGTGGAAAGCTACGGGCTTCCGGTTGTGGCGATCCGGCGGGTTGGCTACCGGATCTCCCAGAACCACGTTCGGTACTACGATGCCTCGACGGCGGCGGCCGCTAGTCTGCTCGCCACCAAGATCGGAGGAATTGCGCGGGACTTCACGCGCTCCGGGGTGAACCCTGAACCCGGGACGCTGGAAATCTATCTCGCAGGCAGTTCCACCGCGGCATCGCGACCTGCGCGAGCGCCGCAACCCAGCGCTGAAGATCGGTTGCGGAACAGCGTCATTGCAAAGTTGCGCGGTCGATTGGAAAGGTAGCTCGGGCCGCGGGAAGCCGTCTGCCGCGTCAGGCCGCGTCCGAGAGATCGACCAGTTCCAGTCCGATCCGGTGAAGAACCTCGGCAAGCTCGGGCCGCGCCTTGTCCATCACGATATGACCGACATCCCTGCCGGCACAGCACAGGGCGATGATCAGGTTCTTTTCGTCTTCGGTCAGATCGAAAGCATCCAAGTTGGTTCTGACATGTCCACCGAATGGTCCACGCAGGTCTTCCAGACTTATCCATGTCAGGGCCTCGGACCCCTCGACGAAGTTCTGTTTTCCCGCCTGACTGAAGCGCGCGGGGGCGACGATCTTTTCCCCGCCGGCCAGATCCCTGCGGTTGACGTCATATCGGTCCGGATGGATTTCAACGTCGAAGTATTGGGAGAGCGCCGTGCACACGGGCGGGTTCACCGCCGCGTCTTTTAAAGTCACCGTCGCCATCGGGTGGTGTTTCAGCGCCAGAAGCGCGGCCATGGTGCTCAGGCGTGGGCATGGCGCGCGGTCAACCCCCCAGAACCGCATCTCGCGAATGATCGGAACGCTTTCGTAGCTGCCCGCCGTGAAGCGGACAACGTAGAATTGCCGGTCGGGCGCATAGTCGAAGCTAAGTTCCATTGAACCCTCCGCGCTTGCCCTTGTTGGTTACGGCAAAGAAATCTCCGACCGTGCCAGCGTTCGCCACGCCCAGAGCATAGTTAAGGTCTGCCACGGTTTCGAATGCGCCCAGCAGGACATGAACCCCAGGCTCGGGATGGTTCACGGCAAAAAACTCGATCTCCTCCAGTCCGAAGGACAGCACGGAGGCGGGCAGCGCGCTCAAGGCTTCTGTCATATCCGCGTAGCAGCGCGAGATCACACGCCGTTGGCCCCGTTCCACCCGAAGCCCGTCGAGGCTTTGCAGACTTGAATGGGCCTCCAACTCGGATGCAGACACCACGCTGACACCCGGCAGGCCGGAAAACGCGGGCAGTTTTTCCAGCGTTTCTCCAGCGGTCAAAGCCTGGCGCGCCCGCATGACGAGCCTGGTGTTGTTGCCATACCCCTGTGAAGCGGGCAGGAAATCGAGCCCTTCCACCGTGCAGTGTCTGCCTTCCCCCGTGGCGCCAAAAATCGGATCGCAACCAAGGATCAAGGCGGCCTCCAGGTCGAGGTCGATATGAAACGCGCCGAACCCGGTGGGTAGGAAGGCCAGCATTTCCCGCATTGTCGGAAAGCCCGTGACCCACAACCCTTCCTCGGCTTCGGCCCGAACCGCTGCCAAAAACGGTTCCCCGAGAAAGTACTTGTAGGCCCCGTTGGTGCGGTCCGAGACTTCCCTTTGCGTAATGACCCCATGCTTGGAAACACTGGAATCGTGACAGCGGCGCAAACAGTGAAACTTTCCGGTATGCGGGATTTCGTACCCTGCCAAAAGCATCCGGATGTTGAGGTCGTAATCAGAACCGAGTGTCATCGTTTCGTCGTAGCGTACGCGTCCGAGCACATCTAGGCGGTAAAAGCCGGAGCTGTGCAAGGTCACTTTCCCACGGCGGCGCAGCAGTTGGTTTATGTCGCGCGCCTGCCCGAGAAAGGAGGTCAGGCGCCCGGACTCCTCGTCGAACTCGACCCAGCTGGAGTGGCAACCATGCGCGCCGTCCTCTGCCGCCATGCAGGCCATCTGCTCCTCAAAGCGGGTCGGTACGGAGAAATCGTCGTCATCATGGATCGCGATGTAGAAGCCGCGTGCGCGGTCGGTGATCAGGTTACGCGCTTTGGGGATCGACGGATCATCGAGCTCGTGCAGATGGATATCGAGTGTGGGAAAGGATTTGCGCAGCGCCGCTTCCTTCAGGCGCGCTGCCTTGGGCGACCCGTTCTCGCAGATCAGCACCTCAAAACTCTTGAAGGTCTGCTGTGCCAGCCCGTTCAGGCAATAGGCCAGGTGTTCCGCCCTGTTGGGGCGATCGATGGTCGCGATGGCTACGGTGATCGCAGGTCCAAAAACGCCCTCGTCCAGATAATCGGAGTAGCGAAACGGTTGCGGACGAAAGATTGAACAGTCTGCCAGAAGCGTCTTCTTGTGGCTGTCAGTGAACCGGCCCGAGGCTTGCGGTTCGGAAGGTGGATGGCGTTCGTGCATCACCTTGTCGGACAGATAGATCTCTACCCGCTTGCCATAGCGTCGCAAGCGCTGGCACAGGTCGTTGTCCTCGCCGCCATAGTCGAAAAATCGGGTATCGAACCCACCGATTTCAATCACGTCGGCACGGCTGAACAGGTTGCAACATCCTTCGCCCCAATTCGCACGCAGCCGTTTGCGGCTTGGACGTCCGTTTTGGAACTGAAAGTCGGTCGCCTGAAGGACGTAGAAGGCCACATCGCCGTCAGCGACGGTTTGGGCGAGTTGCCGGAGTGTGTCGTCTGGGACCAGCAATCGCACATCGGCGTCGATTTTGAGGATGACGTCGTTTGTCGCTTCCGCGATGCCGATATTGTTGGCCTCAGACAGGCACCATCTGTCGGCTTCAACCCGCACAACGCGGCACCCGGGTACCGGAGCCAGCGGTTCGGAGGATCCGAAATCCACGAGAATGATTTCAGAAATCGCAGGCAGGTCGCGCAGCGAGCCGATGCACACCTCAAGCCTTTCCAGTGACCAGTTACGGAATGGGACGATTGCCGAGATCATGAAGTGTTTTCCAACTCGGGGCGGACGTCAGGACTCCGACCCGAAAAACTGCGATCTGGCCACAACCTCCTGCGTGCAGAAAAGCTGCCCTGTGGCGGTTCCGATCCTTGGGCTGCCCGCCTGCAACAAGGATGGTTGCCCGCCGGTCCCGCACCCGATGACCTGGTTTTGCGCGCCTCCCGCAAATTCGATCGCGTCAGAGTTCACCACGCAGGCCAACAGGTTCGCACTTCCGACGCCGTCCTGAAGTGCCTGACGCGCGGCATCGATCGACACGCGCCCATCGCTACCCTGAAACGCGACAACCCCGTTGCTTTCAAGGACATCGAGAAACTCCACCGTCAGGTTCATCAGGATGTCTGCGTCCGGCTCGCCTTCAAAAAGGTCGGTCCCGCAAAGCTCTTGCGCAGTGCCGGTAATCGGCGCGATCGTTGCGGTCAGCGAAATCAAGCCAAGCCGCGCATATGCCAATGTTGTCTTCAGTCTCTGAAAAGCGACCATAATCAATACCTATCCACCCAACGTGGTTTGGCAGTTTCTGCCGCCTTTTTCAAGTTATGTTAACCATATTGTGCCGCGTTACAGCGACAGGCATCCCGTCGGCGAGGGATCATCCGATACGGGGTCGGCAGCAGTTCATCGCTCGCAAAATGAAAGGTCGATGGGGGAGGTGGTGCTGTGAGAGAGGATTGAACTCTCGACCTCACCCTTACCAAGGGTGTGCTCTACCACTGAGCTACCACAGCATCCGGGGCGCAGGTTCGCGCGCCAATGTGGGCGGCTGATTAGACGCAATCGCGGCGTGACGCAAGCGCAATCTGGACGCTTTTTCCGCGCTGGGGTAAGACAACCGCATGGCAAGAAATCCAAAGGGCAGCGACGGGACAGCCGAGCTTACACCCAAAGCCGCGCGCGAGGCGCGGTTGAAGGCGGCGCTCAAGGCGAATATGGGCCGTCGCAAGGCTCAGGCACGGGCACGCAAGGCGGATGCAGGCGGCGCGCAGGACAAAACCAGCACCGCGACAGACTAGGGGCAAGGGCAGATGGATCAGATAATCGTACGGGGCGGCGCACCCTTGTCGGGGGCGATCCCGATTGCCGGGGCGAAGAACGCGTGCCTCGCCCTGATGCCGGCAACCTTGCTGAGCGAAGAGCCGCTGACCCTGACCAATGCGCCGCGTCTGAGCGACATCGCGACGATGACGGAGCTCCTGGCATCTCTCGGGGCGGAGGTGAGCAGCCTTCAGGACGGCAAGGTCCTGGCCATGTCGAGCCACGATCTCAACAACCACACCGCCGAGTATGACATCGTGCGCAAGATGCGCGCCTCGATCCTTGTGCTGGGGCCGATGCTGGCGCGCGACGGGCATGCGGTCGTCTCGTTGCCAGGCGGTTGCGCGATCGGGGCGCGGCCGGTTGACCTGCATCTCAAAGCGCTGGAGGCGCTGGGGGCGGAGTTGGATCTGCGCGAAGGATACGTGCATGCCAAGGCCCCCGGCGGGCTGAAGGGCGCAGTGGTCGAGTTTCCGTTCGTGTCGGTCGGGGCCACGGAGAACGTTTTGATGGCGGCGACGCTGGCCAAGGGTACCAGCGTGATCAAGAACGCCGCGCGCGAGCCCGAGATCGTCGATCTGGCACGGTGTCTGCGGGCGATGGGCGCACAGATCGAGGGGGAAGGCACCTCCGAAATCACCGTTCAGGGCGTGGACCGCTTGCATGGCGCAACGCACCCTGTGGTGACCGACCGGATCGAGCTTGGGACCTATATGCTGGCTCCGGCGATCACGGGCGGAGAGGTATTGCTGGAAGGCGGGCGGATGGATCTGGTCGGCGCCTTTGCCGAAAAGCTCGATCAGGCCGGGATTTCGGTGACCGAGGAACCTGGCGGCTTGCGGGTCGCACGCAAGAACGGACGGGTGCGCGCCGTGGATGTGGTGACAGAACCCTTCCCCGGCTTTCCCACCGACCTGCAGGCGCAGATGATGGCGCTGCTCTGCACGGCGGAGGGCAAAAGTGTGCTGGAAGAGAAAATCTTTGAAAACCGCTTCATGCACGCCCCGGAACTGATGCGCATGGGGGCTGCGATTGATGTGCATGGCGGCACCGCAACCGTCACCGGCGTGGACCGACTGAAAGGCGCGCCGGTCATGGCGACCGATCTGCGGGCCTCCGTATCGCTGATCCTTGCCGGGCTTGCGGCAGAGGGCGAGACAGTGGTCAGCCGCGTCTATCACCTCGACCGCGGGTACGAGCGGGTCGAAGAAAAGCTGGGCGCCTGCGGAGCTCAGATCGAACGGGTGAAAGCGTCATGAGCGAAGATGCCAGTTTCGAGGATGGCGCTGAACGCCCGCTGCGGTTGAAGGCCGAAGATACAGACGACTTGCAAGTCATCTCGGCGTTGCTGCAGGACGCGGTGCTGCCGGGATCCGAGATGACATGGAAAGCCAGTCAGCGGCGCTTTGGCATGCTGCTGAACCGGTTTCGCTGGGAAGACAAGGACCGCGCCACGCAGCGCGGCCGCCCGCTGGAACGGGTGCAATCGGTTCTGGCCATCGACGACGTTTCGAAGGTGCAGACCGCCGGGATCAGCCGCGATGCAGACACGGTTCTGTCGGTGCTGGCGATCACGTTCGACCCGGTTGAGGACGGCACGGGCCGCGTCGAGATAACATTGGCAGGCGACGGGGCGATCGGACTGGATGTCGAGTGTCTGAACGTCACCCTGCAGGATGTGACCCGCCCCTATCTGGCCCCGTCGCGCAAAGTGCCCACCCACGAGTGACACGCGCTTGAGGGTGTTGGGCGGCGCCGCTATGTAGCATCCTCAAGAAGGAGCACTGGCCCATGCCCATGTATCTCAATGCCAGCGAGGCCAACTTCGAGGCCGAGTTCACGCGCCTGTTGTCGATGAAGCGCGAGGACAGCCCCGACGTGGATGCCGTTGTGGCAGGTATCATCGCCGATGTGCGCGCCCGCGGCGACGCGGCTGTGCTTGACCTGACGGCGAAGTTCGACCGGCTCGATCTGACCCCCGAAACCCTTGCCTTTACTCCCGCGGAGATGGCGGCGGAAATCGCGAAGGTTCCCGCAGCGGACCGCGCGGCGCTGGAACTGGCTGCGGATCGGATCCGCGCCTATCACGCACATCAGTTGCCCGAGGATGCCCGCTGGACCGACCCGACCGGAGCGGAACTGGGCTGGCGCTGGACGCCGGTGTCGGCGGCCGGGTTGTACGTGCCCGGCGGGTTGGCAAGCTATCCTTCATCGGTGCTCATGAACGCGATTCCGGCGCAGGTGGCAGGGGTCGAGCGGCTGGTGATCTGCGCACCCACCCCAGACGGTATCGTCAACCCGTTGGTCCTGTTGGCGGCGCGCCTGTCCGGCGTGGATACCGTCTACCGGATTGGCGGCGCACAAGCAGTGGCGGCCATGGCTTACGGTACCGAAACCATTGCCCCGGTGGACAAGATCACCGGGCCGGGCAACGCGTTCGTCGCCGCCGCGAAGCGCCGGGTGTTCGGCAAGGTCGGTATCGACATGATCGCGGGTCCGTCGGAAATCCTGGTCATTGCGGACGCCGATAACGACCCGGACTGGATTGCCATAGACCTGCTGAGCCAGGCAGAGCACGATGAAAGCGCGCAATCCATCCTGATCACGGATGACGCCGCCTTCGGGCGCGCGGTGGCGTCCGCCGTGGAGGCGCGGCTGGAAACGCTGGAACGACGCGCGATCGCGGGTCCGAGCTGGCGCGATTTCGGAGCGGTGATCACTGTGGCCGACCTGGATAAGGCCGCTGAACTGTCGAACCGCATCGCGCCGGAACACCTGGAGTTATGTGTGGCCGATCCCGAAGCCTTGTCGGATCAGATCACCCATGCGGGGGCGATCTTTCTCGGTGCCTGGACACCGGAGGCCATTGGCGACTACGTCGGTGGTCCGAACCACGTTCTTCCCACGGCGCGTTCGGCGCGGTTCTCGTCGGGGCTGTCGGTGATGGATTTCGTCAAGCGCACGACGCTGGCGCGGATGACGCCTGAGAGCCTTGCCGCAATAGGTCCGGCGGCCGAGCAACTTGCGATTTCAGAAAGCCTTGAGGCGCACGGCCTGTCCGTGCGCGCCCGGCTGGACAAACTGAACCAGGAGGGTGCCGCATGAGCAGCCTTATCGACATTTCCATTGATGACAGCGCGCTGCCGCCGCCGACCCCTGCCATCGAGCAGGAGCGCAAGGTTGCGATCTTCGACCTGCTCGAGGACAACACCTTTCGTCTTCCGACCCGCGAAGGCCGAGAGGTGCCGCCGGGGCCGTATCGGCTGCAACTGGCAATCCGAGACCGCCGGCTGGTCTTCGATATAGGGTCCGAAAATGGCGACCCGTTGGGGGAGTTTCACCTGTCGCTCAGCCCGTTCAGGCAAATCGTCAAGGACTATTGGCAGATTTGCGAGAACTACTTCGAGGCGGTCAAACGCTTGCCCCCCGCTCAGATCGAGGCCATCGACATGGCCCGACGCGGCATCCACAATGAAGGTGCCCGGGTGTTGGAAGAGCGGCTCGACGGCAAGGCAGAGGTCGACATCGACACTGCGCGACGTCTCTTCACCCTGATCTGTGTCCTGCATCACGGGGGCTGAGGCGTTGCCCTTTCCCTCTTCGGTTCTGTTCTGCTGCGATCATAACGCGATCCGCTCGCCCATGGCCGAAGGGATGATGAAACGGTTCTACGGGCAACGCGCTTACGTCCAGTCCGCCGGGGTCAAAAGTGATCTGGACATTGACGGGTTTGCCGTAGCGGTCTGCGCCGAGATCGGCGTGGAACTTGAACGCCACCGGTCGCGCACCTTCGAAGAGATGCAGGAATGGGGGGATGATCTGAGCTCCTTCGACCTGATCGTTGCCCTTTCGCCAGCCTCCCAGCGGCAGGCATTGGAACTTACGCGCGTCTTCCATCTGGAGGTGGAGTACTGGCCGATCATGAACCCTGTCGGCATTGGCAAGGCTCGTGATGCCAAGCTGATCGCCTATCGCCAGACCCGCGATCAGATCTACAGCGAGATCATGTCCCGCTTCGGCCCACCGGGTCCGGGCAGGTAAACGGACCTGTCGTTTGGGGGGCGCGCTTAAAACTTAACCTTGAAAACCGGGCGAACTGCGCGCATATGAAGGCGCGCTTGCAGTTTGGCAAGCGAAACAATGATGGAGACACCATGGCCAAGGAAGAACTGCTCGAATTTCCAGGCGTCGTGAAGGAACTCCTGCCGAATGCGACGTTTCGGGTCGAGCTGGAAAACGGCCATGAGATCATCGCACATACGGCAGGCAAGATGCGCAAGAACCGCATCCGGGTTCTGGCCGGCGACAAGGTACAGGTCGAGATGACCCCCTATGATCTGACCAAGGGTCGGATCAACTACCGCTTCAAGTAAGCGCCGTTTCCGATGGCGGACCGACCCCGGCTGATCCTCGGCTCGGGCTCACCCCGCAGGCGTGACCTGCTGGCGCAGATCGGTGTAATCCCCGATGACATTCGCGCGGCGGATATCGACGAAGACCCACGCCCGGGCGAACGGCCTTTGTCCTACGTGACACGGTTGGCCCGCGAGAAATCCGAAGCGCTGTCGCTGGCGGATGGTGAGGTGCTGTTGACTGCTGACACAACCGTTTGCGTTGGTCTGCGTATTCTTGGCAAACCGGCTGGCGCGGAGGAGGCGGCCGGCTTCCTGCGCCTGATGTCCGGGCGCCGTCACAAGGTCATCACAGCCCTCGCGGTGCGCAGTGCGGACCGCATGTCAGAACGACAGGTTACGACCGCCTTGCGCATGACCCATCTGAGTGCCGATCAGATTGCCACTTACGTCGCCAGTGGTGAATGGGAAGGCAAAGCAGGCGGTTATGCCATCCAAGGCGCAGCCGGAGCGTTCATTCCGTGGCTCAGCGGCTCGTTCACCGGCGTCGTCGGGCTCCCGCTGGCCGAGACAAGCGCCCTGTTGCGCAGCTATGGTATATTGGAGCCTGCCCGATGAAAGGCCGCGTGATTGTCCTCGACCATCTGGGGGAGCGACCGGCCGCGGCGTTGCTGGTGGATGGCGTGCTTCAGGATGTGGCGATTGA
This sequence comes from Tropicimonas sp. S265A, assembly GCF_049800835.1. NCBI lineage: Bacteria > Pseudomonadati > Pseudomonadota > Alphaproteobacteria > Rhodobacterales > Roseobacteraceae > Tropicimonas > Tropicimonas sp. S265A. The sequence goes on along the minus strand of NZ_JBNAFU010000001.1, from coordinate 1,404,844 downwards.
GCCTCCCGAGTCCGCGCCACCGCTGCCGGGGGCGATTTTTCGTGCGGTCGCAGACCGGCCAATGAAAGGCCAGGGCGGCGGGATCGTGAAGCTCGATGGGTTCAATGGTTTTCTGCGGGGGGGCGGCAAACCCCCGGTTCCAGGCAAACCGCTGCTGGTGCAGGTGACAGGGGTGGCAGAACCCGGCAAGGCCATTCCCGTGACGGCGCGCGTTCTCTTCAAGAGCCGCTATTGCATCATCACACCCGGCGCGCCCGGTGTGAACGTCGCGAAGTCACTGACGGACGAGGCGGTGCGCCACGATCTGAAAACGCTCGCCGAAGAAATGCTTGGCGGGTTGGGATATGGTGTGATCGTTCGGTCTGCTGCGGCCGAAGCCGATGTGGACGAGGTTGGCGAAGATCTGCGTGATCAGATCGCCCTTGCCGATGCTGTCGTGCAGGATGGCTCCCACGGCGCCCCCGCACTGCTCCTGGACGCGCCTGACCCGCATCATCTTGCCTGGCGTGACTGGGGCGACCCCACGCCGGACCAGATCATCACGGAGGCCGGCGGTTTCGCCGATCACGGTATTCTGGAGGCGCTGGACGGGTTGCGCGGGGCGGGGTCGCCTCTCGCCAGCGGGGCACGGCTCTTTGTCGAACCGACCCGGGCGCTGGTCGCGGTCGATGTCAATACCGGCGCCGATACCTCTCCGGCCGCCGGTCTGAAAGCCAACATTTCGGCGGCCCGCGCCTTGCCCCGGTTGCTGCGGCTCAAGGGACTTGGCGGACAGATCGTCATCGACTTTGCGCCGATGCCCAAGAAAGACCGTAAGCAACTCGAACAGGTGCTGCGCGCTGCGTTGCGGGCCGATTCTGTCGAAACGAGCCTTGTCGGGTGGACCCCGATGGGCCATTTCGAGTTGCAGCGCAAACGCGATCGCCTCCCCCTCAGCGCACAGGATCTGCCATGACCTGCCCGATCTGCAAGAAAGCCCCTGTGGCGCGCTACCGGCCATTTTGCTCGAAGCGATGTGCAGACGTGGATCTTGGTCGATGGATGACCGGAAGTTACGCAATTCCGGTGACCGACGAGGACGCATTCAGCGAAGACAGTCCGCACGACACGCCATCCCGCGAACGCCCACACTAGGGTTCGAAACCAAACGCGATTTTTTGCATTTGCGCCTCTGGACACCAGTTCGGCGACCTACTAGAACGCATCCACCCTGAGGCGGTCCGCCGCCCCGTGCCCGGGTAGCTCAGGGGTAGAGCAGTGGATTGAAAATCCTCGTGTCGGTGGTTCGATTCCGCCCCCGGGCACCATCACCTCTTCCAGAGAATTCCAGTGGTGTCCGATATGGCCGGTAACGCCGTGATTTTGCTGCAATTACAGTCCAAGGTTGAACAGCGGAATCCGGGGGCAGCCGACGAAACTGGGGGTATCACAGGGGATAAAATGAAAATCACATTGGCGCAAACTCCAATTCGATTCCCACCTCGATGCCCCTGACAGACACCGCCCTCCGCAATGCAAAGCCTCGCGATCGTGACTACAAGATGTTCGACGGCAACGGTCTGCATGTTCTGGTGACCCGTTCGGGGTCGAAACTCTGGCGCATGAAGTACCGGTATAGGGGGACGGCGCATGAGAGCTAGACGCCGAAACTCACGGCTTTCCTTCAAACACCAGCTCGGGGACGACGACTTCCCAGACATCTCGCCTCAGGAGGTGCTGGAAAACCTCTTCGTTGTCTTCCCGATATCTCCGGATGATGGCCGCGACTTCTCCATGGGCGAATGTTGCGCCATCAGGAGCTGAGTAGTTCTTTTTTGCCATACGCCCCAGTAGGCGACCTGCGGCATCGGTGAGCGCCCAGACACAGTTTTCCTGCAACTTCAATGTGACCGGATCGCCTGTACGCGCTTCGGAAATCGCCTTTAGAGATGGGTTGTTCTCCTGAAGTCGCCCAGCAAACGACAAGTCGACCATACGCGCTTCGGCTGACTGAAAGAAACGTCGTGGCTTTGGAGATGCATCAGTGTTTGGTTTGACAATCCGGCTAATAATCGATGGAGACCTCGTTGGCAGATACTCGTGGTTGTCGTTGCTCATTACGATCAGATTTCGTTTCGCACGTGTCATTGCAACGTAAAAGAGGCGACGGGGGGCGTCTTGATCCTCATTCTTACCCGGCCGTTCCCAGCCTCCATCAAGAATAACCACATCATCGAACTCTAGGCCCTTTGCACTATGCGCGGTCACGAGCTTGAGGCCACGCTGCTCACCCCACGCCTCGCCCGCCCACTCTGCCAGCCATTCGATAATATCCTCCGCGGGAAGTGCGCGGTTGTCGATTTCCCGTGCGAGAAGCCCGAGACCTTCACCGATCCGGTTTGTCCACCTCGAAGACGGGATCCGGTTAAGATGTCCAGTGAGGTCAGTAATCCTCAGGAGATCGCCTCGCACGTCGCGCAGCCCCGCGACGAAGTCCTGCATTTCGCGCATTCGCCAAATACCAGGCAGCCGCTCATTGGCGACTTCTACTGGAATACCCAAAGCCTCAGCATAATCACGCACTGGTGCTAGTTTTTGCCAATCCCGCGAGATAATCGCCGTCCGCGACCAATTCCAGTCAGGAACCAGTCGAGACAGCCGCTGCAATTCGTCAAGCGCGGCCATGGCTTGCGCATCATTGCCGGTCGGGCATTCCAGGATCTGCACCCGGCCTTGAGCTACTGGATCGAGGTCAGACATTACACCGCCAGCCGGGCTATTTCGGCGAGCTTCATCGATAATTATTGGATGATCCACTTTCATTCGGTCGCCGGATTCTTCGATCACAGCATTTGCCGCCGTGATGATATGTTGCGAGGAACGATAGTTATCTGTGAGGTAGACCGGTCTCGCGGAGTAGTCTTCCTCGAATTGCCGAATGTGACGGACCGATGCACCGGAGAACGAGTATATGTTCTGATCATCGTCGCCTACGGCAAATAGGCTTATTCTAAGGTCCGGATCGTCTAGACTGCGTCCAGCAACGGCGGCAATGAGCGCATACTCCTCTGGGCCTACATCCTGATATTCATCGACCAACAGCCAGCGGTAACCCTGCACCAACGTCTCGCGCAGAGCTTCTGCCGCATTCTTGTCCAATCCATAGCCACGAACGAGATTTACGGCATCGAGAAGGAGCGTGTCGAAGTCATGACGGTCTGCACTATCGCGACCGGCGAAGCTGGCCCCGACAAGTCGCATTGCCAGAGAGTGGATCGTTGAAATGGCTACAAAGCGTGCCTCATCTCCAATGAGCTGACGAAGCCTTTCCCGGATCTCCGCAACTGCATGCCGATTGTAGGCAAGAACCAATATGCCCCTCGGATCTTCCCTCTTGATCTTTACGAGGTATGCGATGCGATGGACGAGCACGCGCGTCTTGCCAGAGCCTGGTCCTGCCAAAACGAGAACGTTTGTCTGTTCGCGGTTGTCCCGAACAATCTGCTCCTGCGTGGTATTGCCCAACGCATCGACGATGCGGGACCAGGTTTCGCCTGTCGCTTGCCGTCGGAATTCAGTTCCGCGACCTGGCATCCAGCGTTGCATGAAGCGGTCTCGATCGAGATCAAAGTAGTCGAGTGCCAACCTTTCCGCATCTTGCATGCTTTCCAAACCCTTTTGCGCATAAGTGGCCATCACATGGGTTTGGATTGTTTGCTCGGTGTAGTGTTCATCTAGCGGTGTGAAGTCATCGACAGTGAACTGGCCGCCCTTTGGATTTAAGTGCAGCGTGATAGCGGGCCGGAAAACCGACAAACCTTTGCCGAGAGTCACAACATGTTGCTCATGCAGCCAGAGAAGTGCCCGGTCCATAAGTTTGTTGGTGTCATTTACAGACGCGCGCAATATTGCATCGCCGTTAATACCAGCTAGGAGATCACCCAAGGTGGTTTCCACCGCAATATCCTTGCCGCGAACGCCTTTCGGAACCTTCTCGGCCAGATGCGCCAGAAGTCTTGCAGCCGCTTGTCGTCTTAGCTCAGCGGTTTTTTCGACGACGCTCCAGGAACGTTGCAGGCGGACAAAGAGGCTCCCATGTGAGGCTCGGCGAACATGGATGTTTCCGCGCCCGCCGTCCATATCACGACCGTCCTGCGCAATGCCGTAGAGCAAACCTGCGACGATGTCGGGACGTACGGCAGCGTGACTATTCTCGCGTAGAACTTGGCAGATCGCCGCTAAGTTAAACGGTGAAGGTTCACCATTTTCGGCGTCAGGTGCCTCCTCCCGGAGCAGCGTTATCAAATCTTTCTCTAGATGGGATGAAGCTTCTAAGCGCACACTCGACCGGTCTTCCACGCCAACGTGAACGAAGATCGTGATGTTTGTGTCGTCGGTTGATATGCCCAGCGTCTCAAGATCAGTTAGAACTTTACGCAGCGCCGGCGCCGACAACCCGCTCGCTCCGCTCAACTCATCGGTCGAAATGCCCTCTTCCTTCGGGGCATTAATGATATGCCGAACGACCCTAAGTAGTTCTCCTCGCCTTGCATCAGATATTTCAGCGCTCTCAAGTATTACCTTTGCCTCTTCTAGACCTCGAACTGCGAGAGAGGCTGGAAAAACCTGTACTCGGTTTTCTTCGCGTCGAAGCAATTTCGCTTCTTCCAACCAGGCTACCGCTGTCTTGATGCGCGTGTCATCGGTCGCATCGTCTCGTTGGAACTCGTAGTCACGCTCCTCTTTGACGATCTCGCCGGAAGTTGCGACGACTTCGCCGTTTTTGCGTGTGCGACTATCCAACCGGCGCACGGCTTTTAGGATTGCGCTAATTTCGTGACGTGCCAGCCTCGACCGCGCACTAAGGCTGAATTGCCTGTCTACGTCTTCCTCACTGAATAATAGGAGACAGCGTGCAGGCGCCCGATCACGGCCTGCTCGTCCTGCCTCTTGAAGATAGTTCTCGAGTGATCCAGGCACGTCGCCGTGCACAACTAGTCGTACATCAGGCTTGTCGATGCCCATTCCAAAGGCATTTGTCGCTGCGATGACGCGAAGCTCTCCAACTCGAAATGCCTCTTGGATCTCCGTTTTCTCTTCGGCTGTACGTTTTGCGTGATAATAGTCAGCAGCCAGGCCTTGAGCTTGCAGGAACTCGGCCACTCTTTCCGCATTGCTACGGGTTGCGCAGTAGACGACGGCGCCTGATGCTCCACCCTCGGGCAGATGCGCTTCGATTGCCTCCAGAATATCCGCGTGTTTGGTTGCGCGTTGGGTAGAAGACACTTCGAAGCTAAGGTTCGATCTGCTGGCGCCACCATCAATCCGTTTGAGCTCAAGCCCCAAGCGCGCGTTGAAATGATTGCAGATGTCTTCAACTACGTCAGGCTTAGCAGTAGCAGTGAGGCAGAGAACAGGTGCAATCTCATCGCCTGAGGTCTCCTTTATGAAGCGGCCGATGTAGCGATAGTCTGGTCGGAAATCATGACCCCACTTCGAGACACAGTGAGCCTCGTCGAGCACCCAGAGCCCGATCTCACGTTGCGCCAGGACGGAACGCACCGAGACGCTCCGCAGCTGCTCAGGCGATATAATCAGAATTGCCGCGTCGCCCATTCGTACTTTGTCGAGGGCATCGCTACGCTCAGGGAGCGACAGCATTCCGTTTACGGTGACTGCCGAGGCAATACCCGCGCGGGCCATACCTTGCACTTGGTCGGCCATGAGGGCCACCAAAGGCGAGATCACCACGGTCAAAGCGCCGGTTTTATCAAACCGAGAGAGTGCGGGAATCTGGTAGCAGACTGACTTTCCGGTACCCGTAGGCAAGATGCCAAGCAGGCTCTCTCTCCTCATTGCGCTCGCGACGATGACCTCTTGCAGTGGGCGACCTGCCTCATCTGTTGGCTCTGGGCGAAACGCATCGAAGTCAAACCAGCGTTTGAGCGCGCGCTTTGGATCGTTGTTGACGCGGCAATATTTGCAGGATGAGTCACCACAATCGGTGTCTCTTAGACTGCGAACGATACGAGCGGCCTCGTGAAACTGTGCGCGCACCCAAGGTGGCATGACTGAATCTCCACCCGCAACCGAGATCCAAGACAGCGCATAGGCCATAGGCCAGCCAAGACCTGCATCACTCAAGCGATCTAGGGTTGCTTCTAGTGCTGGAAGGCAAGCGGCGCCGTCTAGCAGGCGCTCGATCGAGCTTCTTGCGTCCTCTGCCCTCGGCATACTCTTGCCTCTGACAGTAGAAAAGAGGTGGTCGAAACCGTCGCTTCCTGGCAATTGGCAACATAGATAGTGGTACGCCACTATCGCATCTGGAGACTTCTGATTTAGCTCCGCAAACGCATCAATCTGATTTCGCAGAACATCGAAGACGAGCCGCGCATCAAATTCGGGATCATTGACTTGACCTGTTTGAAGCCGGCCATCCTGATAGTGCTTTACAAGGTGATGGTAAGGATTGCGCGGAAATGCGAGGGGGTTCAGCCAAAGCGTATCTATAGGTGCCATAGCTAGAGCCGCGAATTTTGGCGATGCAGCGGCGAGATGGGGTAGATCGTGGCGAAGGATATTGTGTCCAATGATATGATCAAAGTTCCTGCAGAACGTATCGAGGCTTGCAAGTGCTTCGGACACGTTTTCACTTGCCACAACCTTTGGGCCGCTCACGTCTAACGAGACCGCTGCAAGCGCAAAGATCTGAGCCTTATCTGGATTTACCTCGAGATCAATTGAGACTGATCGAGACAAGATCTCCGAACGGGCGATATCCGTAACTTTGTTCATTGTCAGCGCACAACAGGTTCTGCCTTAAGCCCCGAAGAATACAGGTTATTTTGACCCTAGTATGGCGGACCTCGAGAAGGTGAGTCTAGTGGACGAGAATACTAAGCTGGTTCCCGTGGCGGTATCGAGACAGACCTCGAAAGCAAGCTGGGCTTAGCCTTGGCGTGTCTCGAGTAATTCCCTACGGTTAGTTCGTTCCAAATTGCGGCGACAGTCCTTAAGCGCAGAGCCGGTCGCGCACAGCTCGCAACAGAGTAGTGGTCAAAATCGACAGGGATTTGGGGAGCCTTAGATAGCCCTCGTAGACAGCGCCCAGAACGCGAACTACGCTGGACAACAATGGATGATCTTGGCTATCAGTGGAAACTCAATTCGATTCCCAAACACGGAATCATACAAATATTTCAAATACTTGAGAGTAGAAGCATACCCCCGCGCGGGTACATACAGGGGTATCAAAATTCAGTTGATTAGGAAAAAATTGCTTGAAAGGAGTGGGTTGGTTGGAAAACACGACTCCGCCCCCGCCACCATCATTTCAGCCATCCCATCCATGCCATTCAATCTCTTGGCAACTGCTTGAAGCCATCGGTCATGGTGAAGCCTGTTTCAGACGCTTAATCAGCCGTGGGAACAGCGCTATCTGAGACAGCGGCCTCCCTAAAGGGCTGCGTCACGGCTGGTCATGGCCCGGGTCGTACCGGTTTCCGGCCAGATTTGACCGCAGGCCAACTATCACCTGCTATGGGCACGCTCTTCTCTCTGCGCTCTGGAACGCTTGGTTGCCGTCGGCTCCTCGGGGGCGTTTTCCTGCCAGAGTGATCAAAACGCCTGCGCTCTTGACCCAGCGCAAAGCGGTTTTTCGCCTCCGGCTTTACGCTTGGACGAGCGGAGGGGGGAGCATTTTACATGACATCTAGAAACGGATTGTTCGCGGCTTTGGCTGTCGCGCTTGCGGGCGCTGTGATGCTCGCTCTCGTCTCCGACGGGGAGGAGGGGCTGCCGGCCGGATTTGTTCAGGGAAACGGGCGGATTGAAGCCGAACAGGTCGATATCGCGCCAACAATTTCCGGACGCGTTGCCCGTGTACTGGCCGCAGAGGGCAGCCTCGTCGCGCCAGGCGATATGCTGGTGGAGATGGACACGGACGAGCTTGCTGCCTCGCTGGACCGGGCCACGGCGGAGGTTGCCCTGGCACGACAGACGAGGGCGGAGGCAGAAGCCATTGTCCTGCAGCGCGAAAGTCAGGCACGCAGGGCGCAACACGAACTGGACCGGGCGCGGGTCCTGCTCGCCGGACAGAACATTTCGGAGACCATGTTCGAGGACCGGGAAACCGCCTTTCAGGTAGCCGAAGCGGTGCTTGGTGCCGCGCGGGCGCGGGTCGCCACGGCCGAGAGCCAGATTGCCGCCGCAGAGGCGGAGGCACGCCGGATCGCGTCGCTGATCGAGGACAGTACGTTGTTTGCCCCGATGGGTGGCCGGGTGCTCTACCGTTTGGCAGAACCGGGCGAGGTGGTTGCGGCGGGCGCTCCCATCCTCACTCTGCTCAGTCTCGAAGACGTTTACATGGAGGTGTTTCTCCCCGCTCTTGATGCCGGTCTCCTCCCCATCGGGGCGGACGCGCGCATCGTTCTGGATGCGCTGCCTGATTACGCGATCCCGGCCAAGGTCAGTTTCGTCTCGCCGGAGGCACAGTTCACGCCAAAACAGGTCGAGACGCTCAGCGAGCGCGAGCAGTTGGTCTTTCGCGTGCGCGTCCGAATTCCAACTGACCTGGTTGAAGGAAGGATAGAACACGTCAAGACCGGGCTCCGTGGTGTTGCGATCATCAGGCTCGCCGAAGAAACGCCCTGGCCCGACGCGTTGCAGCAACGCATCCCGCCAGAGTTGTTCGAATGATCTCCGACACCGCGCCACCCGTGATCCGTATCGCGCAGGTCACGCATCTCTACCGCAGGCAGAGCGCCCTTGATGCGCTGACTCTGGACCTGCCTGCAGGCCGGATGGTCGGGTTCATCGGCCCGGACGGGGTCGGAAAATCCACCCTTCTGGGGTTGATTACCGGGGCAAAGAAACTCCAGTCCGGCGCGATCGATGTGCTGGGCGGACCAATCGATGACCCGGCGCACCGGCGCGCAGTGTGCCCTGCGATCGCCTTCATGCCGCAAGGCCTCGGTCGTAACCTGTATGCGGAATTGTCGGTGCGCGAAAACCTTGAATTCTTCTCGCGGCTCTTCGGGCAGGGCCATTCAGAGCGGGAAGCCCGTATCACGGCCCTTCTCGGGGCTACGGGCCTCGCCCCGTTCGCGGATCGGCTCATGGGCAAACTGTCCGGGGGCATGAAACAGAAACTGGGGCTGTGTTGCGCCCTGATCCACGATCCGGAACTTCTGGTTCTGGACGAGCCGACAACAGGTGTGGACCCGTTGTCGCGGCGGCAGTTCTGGGCGCTGATTGCAGCAATACGGGCGGACAACCCGAAGCTGTCCGTGCTCGTGTCGACGGCTTACATGGAAGAGGCCGCAGAGTTCGACTGGATCGTCGCGATGGATGCCGGGCGCGTCCTTTTCGAAGGAACGCCCGACGCGCTCAAGGGCACAGCCGACACGCTTGAAACGGCCTATCGCACCTTGCAGGCGCAGGGGGCTGAGCGAGGTCTGTTCGCGCAATCCGCGCGCCGGACCGTGGCGGCAGACCCGGTCATAACGGCGCGGGGTCTGACACGACGCTTTGGTGATTTCACCGCCGTGGACAACGTCGATTTCTCGATCAACCGTGGCGAGATCTTCGGGTTCCTCGGTTCCAATGGCTGCGGCAAATCGACGACGATGAAAATGCTCACCGGACTGCTGCCCGCAAGCTCGGGTGATGCATCGCTGTTTGGGGCGCAGGTGGACGCGCACGATCCCAAGATGCGGCGTGACATCGGGTACATGAGCCAGGCATTCTCGCTCTATGGCGAGTTGACGGTGCGGCAGAACCTCCAATTGCATGCCCGCATCTTTGCGATCGACGCAGCGGAAGAGCGTATCGCGACCCTGATGGACCGGTTCGGGCTGACGGCCCATTCCAACACGCTGGCCACCGCTCTGCCGTTGGGCATCAAGCAACGTCTGTCGCTGGCGGTCGCGGTCATCCATCGCCCGCGCGTTTTGATCCTGGACGAGCCGACCTCCGGGGTTGATCCGGGCGCGCGAGATGCCTTTTGGGAGCTGCTGATCGAACTGTCACGCAAGGATGGCGTGACGATCTTTGTTTCTACCCATTTCATGGCCGAGGCGGAACGCTGTGACCGCGTCTCGTTCATGCATGCCGGGCGTGTGCTTGCCGAAGGCACCCCCGATGCGCTGAAGGCGGCGGAAGGGGCGGCAACCCTAGAAGCGGCGTTCATTTCGATCCTTGAGGCCGCTGATACTCCGCCGCAGGTGACCGCACCAGAAGGGGCCGCGGACATCGCGCGCGCGGGCGCTGGCGGCGGGCTGGGGCGCGTGCTCGCGTATGCGCAGCGCGAAACGGTCGAGGTGCTGCGCGACCGGGTGCGGCTGGCCTTTGCATTCCTGGGGTCTGCAATTTTGATGTTGGTTTTCTGTTACGGCATCTCGCTCGACATCGAAGACCTCGAATTTGCCGTGCTGGATCTGTCACAGGGCCCCGAAAGTCGCGCCTATATCTCCGAAGTTGCAGGCTCGCGCTATTTCGAGGCCACGCCCCCCCTTGCCGATGCGGCCGAGGGGCGGGCCCGGCTTACGGCCGGTGACGTTTCGCTGGTGGTGGAACTGCCGCCGGATTTCGGGCGAAAGCTGCGCGCCGGCGAGCCGACCGAAGTGTTGGCGACCGTGGACGGTGCCATTCCGTTCAAGGGAGAAACGGTCGAGGGCTACATGGCCGGGCTGCACCAGACATTTCTCGGGGTTCAGGCACGGCAGAACGGCATCCCGCAACCTGAAATCGCCCGCATCGAGCCGCGTTTCAGGTACAATCAGAGCTTTGAAAGCATCGCCGCGATGGCCCCGGCAATGCCTGCGATCCTGCTAATCATGCTGCCTGCGGTTCTCGCGGCTGTCAGCGTCGCGCGGGAGCGGGAGCTTGGCTCCGTCACCAATTTCTATGTCACACCAACAACCCGGCTGGAGTTCCTGATTGGCAAGCAGTTGCCCTATATCGCCATAGCTTTCGCCAATTTCCTGCTGCTGGCCGGAATGACGGTGTTCCTCTTTGGTGTCCCGCTCAAGGGCGATCCGCTGCCACTGGCCATTGGCGGGCTGCTCTATGTCTGGGCGACCACGTCCTATGGGCTGCTGATCGCGACGATGACCTCAAGCCAGGTGGCCGCAACCTTCGCCACGGCCATTGCGTCGGTTGTCCCGACAATCCAGTTCTCTGGCCTATTGCAGCCCGTCTCCACCCTCGAAGGCGGCGCGCAGATGATCGGATCGCTCTGGCCGTCCTCTTATTTCCTGCATCTCAACGTGGGGGCGTTCACCAAGGGGCTCAGTTGGGAAGCGCTTGGTCCCGACATCCTGGCGCTGGCATGTTTCGGGCCGGTGCTGACCGCGCTCGCGGCGCTGTCTCTGCGCGCGCAGGAGAAGTGAATGCGACGGTTGCGTTGTATCTTCTGGCTGGGTCTCAAGGAGGTGATGAGCCTGCGCCGCGACTGGGTCATGATGGCGTTGCTGGCATGGTCGTTCACTCTGGCACCCGTGATGGAGGCGACCGGGGTTTCGAGTTCGGTCAACAACGCGTCCATCGCGTTCGAGGATGAAGACAACTCGCCCCTGTCACGTGCGCTCGCCAACGCTTTCTTTCCGCCCGAGTTTCAGCCGGTGCAGCAGATTGTACCCGGCACAGGCCCCGCCGAGATGGATGCCGGCCGGTATCTGTTTGTCGTCGCGATCCCGCCAGGGTTCGAAAAGGATATTCGCGCTGCCCGCGCTCCGGAAATTCAGGTGCTGATCGATGCCACGGCAATGGAACAGGCAGGTATCGGTGTCAGCTATATTTCCAACATCCTGAGCGCCGAGATCTACCGCTTCGCGGTTGGGGTTGACCTTGTTGACCCACCACAGGTTGATCTGATCCTGCGCAGCGCCTTCAACCCCAACCGCGAGCCGGTGCGTTTTGCGGGGATCGTGGCCTTGATCGGTCAGATCATGTGGCTCACCACCATCCTGACCGGGGCGGCCATGATCCGAGAACGTGAACACGGCACGATCGAGCACCTGCTGGCCATGCCGTTGACCCCCCTCGACATCGCGATGGCCAAGATCTGGGCGAACGCCGCCGTGGTTCTGGTCGCGGCGGGGCTTTCGCTTGTCTTCGTCATGCAGGGCACCCTGGGCATTGTCATTGCGGGATCAACTGCGCTCTTTCTGTTCGGGACGGCATTGTTTCTGTTTACGGCGACCGCGCTCGGCGTGTTCCTTGCCACAATCGCCCGGTCCATGGCGCAGTTCGCGCTGCTGGTCATGCTCATCGTCTTGCCGATGCTGATGTTGTCGGGCGGTGAAACCCCGATCGAAGGGCAACCGCCCTGGCTTCAGACCGCGACGCTGATCCTGCCATCGCGCCATTACATGTCTGCCAGCCAGGCCATCGTCTTCAAGGGGGCCGGCGTCGAGACTGTCTGGCCCGAATTCCTGTGGATGGCGTTGCTCGGGCTTGCTTTGTTGGCGACAAGCCTTCTGCTGTTCCGCCGATCGGTCGTGCATGACAGCTAGGAGGCGACCGGATCAGACTGTTTTGATCCCCGGGAACAGCGTTAAAATCAGAGCGATGCGACAGAAGTGGGAGGCGCACCATGGACGCAACATGGATCGACAATTTCAAAGGTCTGAGCCGATTGCCGGACGATTTGCGCGCGGCCCTGGCGGCGGGCAGCCAAATCGTTTCCGTACCCGCGGGCACGCAGGTCTTTGCCCCGGGGCAGACCGCCGACAGCCTGTTATTGTTGCTGGCAGGCACAGTGCGCGTGCACCAGACGTCAGAGACCGGGCGCGACGTGTTCCTCTACCGGGTGCATGCGGGGGAAAGCTGCGTTCTGACCACCGCCTGTATGCTGGCCTTCGAGGATTATTCCGCCGAAGGCACCGCCGAGACGGATGTCACCGCCGTTGCCATCCCGCGCAAGACCTTTGACGATCTTGTTGCGAAGTCGCCGGTGTTCCGAGAGTTCGTTTTTACCGCGTACTCGCGGCGCATTACCGACCTGTTCACGTTGATCGACGACATCGTTTTTCAGCGCATGGATGTGCGGCTGGCCGCCCGCCTGCTCGAACTTGCGGATGCGGATAACATCGTTCACGCCACGCACGCTATGCTGGGGACCGAGCTTGGCACCGCCCGCGAGGTTGTCTCGAGGACGCTTGCGGAATTTCATCGCAGGGGCTGGGTTGAACAGGCCCGCGGAGAGGTGCGCCTGACGGGCCGCGAAGGGCTGGCGCGCTTGGCCAAATCCTCCGGCGCGCACGGGTGAGGGCGGTTTCCTTGCGGCAGGGGCAAGGTTTGGTGACCAAGTCACCAAGAAAAGCCCCGGCGTCGTGCGAGGTTAGGGTTACGGAATCTCAAAGGAGTAAGACATGATCACCAATATGGGAAAATTCGACCGCGGCGGGCGTCTTGCGATAGCAGCCGTCCTGCTTTTTCTGGCACTTGGCACCGGGGTGCTTGGCAGCGGCCTGTTGTTCTGGCTTGCGCTTGTCGTTGCAGGTGTCTTCACGCTGACATCCTTCGTCGGCAACTGCCCGCTCTATAGCATCATCGGGCTCAAGACCTGCCGGGATTGCTGATGATAGAGACCGTCTTTACCCCATGGGCGTCGCTTTCGGGCGGCGTCCTGATCGGACTTGCCGCGACACTCCTTATGCTCACGCTCGGGCGCATCATGGGCGCCACCGGTGTTCTGTCTGGGCTGGTGCAGCCAGCTTCGCGGGCCGAGTTTGCCTGGCGTGCCGCGTTGCTGGCGGGCATGGTCACCGGCCCTCTGCTGGTTTGGGGCCTGACGGGGCAAATGCCCGCGGTTGAGGTACCCGTTTCTGTGCCAGCCCTGATCATCGGCGGTCTCATCGTCGGACTGGGCGTGACTTATGGGTCCGGGTGCACCTCGGGGCACGGGGTCTGCGGTATGGCCCGGCTCAGTCCGCGGTCAATCGTGGCAACTCTGACCTTCATGGCCACAACGTTCGCCACCGTGTTTGTTGTCCGCCACGTCATCGGAGGCTGAAACATGAAACTCATCGCGACATATCTCATCGGCCTGATCTTCGGTACCGGCATCGCGGTCTCGGGCATGGCCAACCCATCGAAAGTGCTCAACTTCTTCGATGTCGCCGGCACATGGGACCCCTCTTTGATCTTCGTGATGGGCGGTGCATTGGTGACGACGTTCATTGGCTACAAGCTTGTGTTCGGACGGAGCGCACCAGTGTTCGAACCCCGCTTCAGCCTGCCGACATCCCGGGCCATCGACGCAAGGCTCGTGGGCGGATCGGCCGTGTTTGGCATAGGCTGGGGCATCGCGGGGTTCTGTCCGGGCGGGGCGTTGCCCGCACTCGGAACCGGCCGATGGGAGGTTTTTGTATTCACCGGAGCCCTCATCGGAGGCATCCTTCTGGCAAAAGCGCTTCAATCAACCGCCGCGCGGGCAGCGCAGGCGACCCGCTGACCCTGAATCCTGCGGAGGCACACCTTATGACCGATTATCCCGTCAACATGGATGTCAAACCGATCGTACAGGCCTTCTTCGATGAAGCCACAAACACGATCAGCTACATCGTGAAAGATCCATCGTCGAAGGCCTGCGCCATTATCGACAGCGTGATGGATATCGACTACGCCGCTGGGCGCATCACCCATGACCACGCCGACGAACTGATCCGCCACGTCGAGACCGAGGGCCTTGAGCTCGAATGGATCATCGAGACCCATGTCCATGCCGATCATCTGAGTGCTGCTCCGTATATTCAGCAGAAACTGGGCGGCAAGATCGGCATCGGTTCGAAGATCATGGTTGTGCAGGACACGTTCGGAAAGGTGTTCAACGAAGGCACCGAATTCCAGCGGGACGGGTCGCAGTTCGATCGCCTGTTCGAGGATGGGGACACCTACTCGATTGGGAACATGCAGGCTTTCGCCATCTACACCCCGGGCCACACGCCCGCCTGCATGGTTCATGTCGTGGGCAATGCGGCCTTTGTCGGGGACACGTTGTTCATGCCCGATGGCGGCTCTGCCCGTGCCGACTTCCCGGGCGGGGATGCAGGCACGCTTTACGACAGCATCCAGAAGCTTCTGGCCCTTCCGGATGATATGCGGCTCTTCATGTGCCATGACTACGGCCCGAACGGGCGCGATATCCAGTGGGAAACCACGGTGGGCGATGAAAAGGCGCACAACATCCATGTGGGCGGCGGCAAGACGAAGGAAGACTTCGTGAGGTTCCGGACCGAGCGCGATGCGCAACTCGACATGCCGCGGCTTATCATCCCGTCGCTGCAGGTGAACATGCGCGCGGGCGAGGTCCCGACTGACAAGGATGGGAACCCCATGCTCAAGGTGCCGGTCAACCGGCTCTGACGGCTGCCGACCCAAGGGGCCTCTGCGCCACCACTCTCGCGCGCATGCCCCCTTACTCCAGGCCGCTTTGCTTCAGGAGGCTCCGCGCCTCAGCTGATTGAAGAAACTGCATAAGGCGTTTCGCTCCGGCAGGCGGTCTGGATGTGCGCGTGCGCGCTGCGCCATACGCGGTCTTGTTCGCCAGCCCATCGGGCAGCGGGCCGACAAGGCGCAGGCCAAGATGCTCAAGACGCTTTATCTCTGTAACCTGTCCGAAGGCGAGCGCGCGACTTGAAACGGCGGAGACGAGCTCTTCCATAACGGCCCGACCGGTCTCCGGCCTGACCGTACGCTCCGCGAGTTCGTTGCTCAGGCCAAGGGTCTCGATCATTGTCTCGATGTAGGTTCCGCTGGACGCGCGATTGTAGATGACCGGGTCAGCCCTTCGCAGCGCCGCGCGCACAGTATCCGGCGAACACAGGTTTGGCGCGTCCGATCCGTGCCTGACCGCCACACCCACCGCGATAGAGCCGAGCGGGATCGACGTCTCCCGCATGCAAGCCGCTGCCACAGGGCCTTTTGCAAATGCGCACTGGGGCGCGACCACAATGTCGTAGGCAGACCCGCCGTCCCCGAGGCACTTTTCAATCCCGGGGGCCGTGGCGAACTCAATATGACACGCATCACCGGTGCTTTGCGCATATGCCGCGACACAAAGGCGAAGACCGGTTCTGAGGGCTCCTGCGCTCAGGACATGAATGTCGCCGGGGCATGGTGTCATGCGAAGCGGTCAGTGGCGGCATGCACGCGAAGGGTTGCGCTCAAGGCGCGCATCCCTACACCTCGCCGAAGAGCCGCGCGGCGACCGATCCAAGATGCTCTTTCATCGCGCTGTGCGCGTCCACCGGATTGCGCGCGGAGATTGCGGCAGCAAGGCGATCATGCTCGGCAAAACTGGAATGATCGCGGGGCGGTCTTGCGGTGGTGCGCACAACGGCGCTCCAGGCCACGGCCCGGCGGACCTGATTGAGTTGTTCGAACAGCTCCAGCAGCAGGACGTTGCCCGTGGCCTCCGCAACGGCGCGGTGCAGAAGATCGTCCGCGGCTTCGTAGGCGTCCCAATCCACGGCCTCTCGCGCACCATCGCGCGCGTCGAAGAGCCTTCTAACATCCGCTTCCGAGGCATTGATCGCGGCCTCCCGTGCGATGGCCGGCTCCAGCGACAGGCGGGCCCGCATCACCTGATGGGGCGTGACTTTGGACGCCAGGTCCGCCAGCCGACCGGGGCGCGCAACGCCGGACGGTGCGGCGATGAAGGTCCCCTTGCCGACATGGCGCCAGATGCGTCCGTCATGTTCCAGGGCATCCAGTGCCTTGCGCAGCATGGACCGCGACATGCCCAGCCTGACCATCAACTCGCGTTCCGGGGGCAGGCGGTCGCCGGGATTGAACCCCTGCGTTTCAATGAAATCTACAAGGATACTCCGCGCCTCGACGCGGTCAGCCGTTTCGTGTTTCGACAGGGCTATGTTTTGCATTGGTCGATCATTTTGGTTGAATTGGTCAAAAATAACGGTAAGCTGCGACAAAATGCAACATAAATTGCGACAATAAGCCAAATTGGTCAGATTGGTTCGAACCCAATCGTCGGTTGCGCAGTCAGGGGAGAGACTTATGGACGGGACCGCCAGACAATTCGCTATCGAGCGTCCACCCGTGGTGGCGTTGCCGATCGCAGGATCGGATCAACTCTTTCCCGTGCGCCGCGTCTACTGCATCGGCCGGAACTATGCCGCGCACGCGATCGAAATGGGGCATGACCCCGACCGCGAGCCGCCGTTCTTCTTTCAGAAGAATCCCGACAACCTCAGCCCCAGCGCGGAGTTTCCGTACCCGCCCAAGACCAACGATGTGCACCACGAGGTCGAGGTTGCTGTCATGCTCGCATCGGGTGGGCGCGATATTCCGGTCGCGCATGCACTTGAACATGTCTTCGGTTACGCGCTGTCACTCGACATGACCCGCCGTGATCTGCAAGGCGCGCAAAAAAAGATGGGGCGGCCATGGGAAATCGGCAAAGCGTTTGAGGCATCGGCCCCGGTCGGTCCGATCCACCGCGTTGCCGAGGTCGGGCACCTGTCCGAAGGGCGGATCACGCTGAAGGTGAACGGTGAATTGCGCCAGGATGGCGACCTGAACCAGATGATCTGGAAAGTGCAGGAACAGATCGCCTATCTGTCGGAGTATTACGAACTGGCACCAGGGGATGTTATCCTGTCCGGCACACCGTCGGGCGTGGGGCCGGTCGTGCCGGGCGACGTGATGGAAATCGCCGTCGAAGGCCTTGGCGCAATGTCGGTCAAAGTTGTCTGAACCGCGATGCCGGGCGCGGTTATCTCAGAAAAGGCAACGTCGCAGGCGGCAGGGGCGCTCGAACTGACGCTGGCCACGTGGGACCATGACCGTGTGATGGCGCTTCATGACGGACGCGTGACCCTCCCGGAGGTGACGTTCCGAAGTGTTGTTGAGCCCACGTCGAGGCTTTTCCCCGCCGCCGTTGGCCCGGCCCCGCACGACATAACCGAAATGTCGATTTCCAGCTTTGTGATGCAGGTGTCCCGCGGGGTTGGGGAGTATATTGCCATCCCCGCCTTCGTCAGCCGGGCCTTCCGGCATTCCGGGTTCTTCGCGCGCAAGGGGGCTGGGATACGGAGCCCGGCGGATTTCGCCGGCAGGCGCATCGGCGTCCCCGAATACCAGATGACCGCCGCGCTGTGGATGCGCGGGTTGCTGTCTGACGACTACGGGGTCGATCCTGCGAAGGTGCATTGGCGCACGGGCGCGCTCGATCACGGCGTGCGCCGGGAGCGGCTGGACCTGGCCTTGCCGGATGGCATGATCGTCGAGCCGATCGCCGGGGGCGAAACACTGCAAGACCTCCTGCAGGCGGGCAAGATTGACGGGCTTCTGGCACCGAAGCCGCCCAGGGCATTCCTTGAGGGTGACGACCGTTTCGTCCGGCTCTTCCCTGATTTCGAGGCCGCGGAACGCGACTACCATGCACGGACCGGGTTCTTTCCGATCATGCACGTGATCGGCCTGCGCAAGACCCTTGCCGATCAGTATCCCGATCTGCCGCGCAAGCTTTACGATGCGTTCGTCGATGCAAAGACCCTCGCCATCGAAAGGTTGCGACAGGTCTGGCTGGGCAACGCGAACCGCCTGACGCTGCCGTGGCTGAATGCGAGCATGGAACGCACCCTTGCAACACTTGGCCACGACTACTGGAGCTACGGATTCTCGGCAAACCGTGTCGAACTCGACGCGATCTGCCGCTACTCGGTGGAGCAACATCTGGCGGCGAGACGGGTGACACCCGAGGATCTGTTCCACCCATCCGTGCTGGAGACCTGAGATGACCGCGGAGTTGTTTCATGCAGGGCTCGGCTGGCCGATCGCACTGACCCTGATCGCGGCCAGCTTTCTCGGCTCGTTCATCACCGTCGCCTTCGGCATCGGTGGCGGCCAGGTCATGCTCGCGGTCTTCGCGACGCTTCTTCCGGCAGCCGCCATCATTCCCGTCCATGGTCTCGTCCAACTCGGGTCAAACGCGGGGCGCACCGCACTGACATATCGTCACCTGAAAACCGGTGTCGCATCGCTCTTCGCCGTGGGCGCGCTGATTGGCGTGGGCCTCGGGACGCTGTTCTTCGTGCAGTTGAACCCGGCGGCCATACAGATCGGCGTCGGCCTCTTCATCCTGTGGTCGATCCTCTTCAAGCCGCCAGCCTTCATGCGCCGATCCGCGGGAATTGCCGGGGCGATCTCCAGTTTTCTGACGA
This sequence comes from Tropicimonas sp. S265A, assembly GCF_049800835.1. NCBI lineage: Bacteria > Pseudomonadati > Pseudomonadota > Alphaproteobacteria > Rhodobacterales > Roseobacteraceae > Tropicimonas > Tropicimonas sp. S265A. Next base: position 1,385,675 of record NZ_JBNAFU010000001.1, on the reverse strand, counting down.
TGTTTTTCGGAGCCACCGGCCCGTTCGTGGCCGCATTCGTCACGTCCTTGCGACTTGGCAAGATGAGCCATACCGCAACCCATGCAACGCTGATGACCATCCAGCATACGTTGAAGACCGTGGCATTCGGCTTTCTGGGGTTTGCGTTCTCGCTTTGGGCCGGACTGATCGGTCTGCTGATCGCATCGGGGTTTCTCGGCACCATTGTCGGTCGGCGTGTCCTCGTCAGGGTCGACGAGCATCGCTTCCGGCTCATCCTGAACGTCATTCTTACGCTGCTCGCCGCGCGCCTGATTTACGCGGGAACAGCGGATTTCTTAATCACCTGAACTGAGAGGAAGTCGAGCAACGCATTGAAATAAAGGGTGGAAAAGACACCAGTTTTGTCTCTAGGAGGAGGAAGACAACATGAAAAGACTTGACCGCAGGGGGTTCCTGAGAACCAGCGCCGCTGCCGGCACGTTGGCACTCGCAGCGCCGGGTATTGCCCGGGCGTCGGCCTATCCGGACCGCAACATCAACGTGATCATTCCGACGCGCGAAGGCGGCGGGGCGGATCGTAACTACCGCGCCTTTACCAGCATCTGGAAGCAAAAGCTGGGCACCGATTTCGAACCGGGCTTTTTTCCCGGAGCGTCCGGGCGCGTGGGCTACGAGGTTTACATGGGCAAGAACGAGCCCGATGCCTACAGCCTGATCTTCGGCAACATGGGACCCGAAGTTCTGAACTGGGCAATGCAGCCACCGACCTTCGACATAGATGATTACTTCTATTTCGGTCGCGTCGACACAGACCCGTGCTGTCTGTTTGTCGGTGCCGAAAGCCCGCTCCAGACGATGGATGACATCATCGCCGAGGGAAAGAAACGCGTGCTCAACGTCGGGACGAGCCGGATGGCGCATCCCGCATCTATCGGTCTGCTGGCTCTTGGTGACGAGACCGGCGCACAGTTCAACCTGATCCCGCTCTCGGGTGGCCGAAACACCGTGGCCGGTGCCGTCACCGGCGAGGTGGACTTCTCGGTCCTGACGTCCGGATCGGTCATCGCGGCTGGCGACGCGGTCAAGACGCTCCTGATCTTCGGAGAAAACCGCGTGGGCGAGCGGCTCAACAACGCGCCCAACATCAACGACGCCTATGGCATGGACCTGCCTGAGATGCTGTCGGCCCGTGCCTTCGGCATCCACAGGAAAGCTGCCGACGATCATCCAGATCGTCTTGAGATCCTGCAGCGGACATTCCGTGAAACCTTCGACGATCCGGCGTTGCTGGATGCCTATGTCGAAGCCCGCGGCACGCCCGAATACCTGAACTTCGGCGGTGTCGAGGAATGTGCAGCGTTCAAGCAGGCCATGCTCGAGCTCGGTGCGCGTTATCGGCCGCTGCTGACCGGCGCATAAACCTGCCGACACGGGGCGGCGGCCAAATCGTGCCGCCGTCCGTTCCCTTTCAATGACTGGTCTGGCCATGAAACCCGAAAAAAGCGCAAGCCCCCGGCAACTCGGTGGTGAGCTCGTGATCCCCGTTCTGGCGGTCGTGTTCACGATCTACTACTTCACGACGATCTGGAATTCGCCCTGGACTGCCCAGGTCAGCGCGTTTCTGGTCGGAGGCGTACTGTTGCTGACCTGCGGCATCTTCGTGATCCGCTGCGTCCTCTGGCTCGCGCGCGGTGAAGGCACGCTGGGGTTTGCGAACCTCGTGAACAAGGAAGATATCCGCACCGGCAGGCTCGGGCTTTTTGCGACCACCATCGGCTTCTGCCTGCTGATTGAACCGCTCGGGTTCACGCTGACGACATTCCTTTTTCTGCTGGTCAGCATGACTGTACTCGGCAAGGCGCGGCGCATGGGGCTTGTCGTGCTTCTGTCCGCGGTCATCTCGCTGATCGGGTGGGCGGTGTTCATACTTGCCTTCGACACGCGGTTCCCCCGTGGCGTTTTTGAGACCTTCATGCAGGCGATGCTGTCCAATGGGTGAAACGGCGACACTTCTGACAGAGGTCTTCTTTCAGACCATCGGTTACTGGTGGGTGATCGTACCCACCATCTTCCTCGGTCTTATCGTGGGCGGCATCCCGGGGTTCTCGGCCGCCAACACGATCATCATCCTCATGCCCCTGACGCTCGCGATGGACCTGCAAACCGGCATCGTATTCATGGTCTCGCTCTATTGTGCGGCGCGCATGGGTGCCGGGATCCCCGCGATCCTGGTCAATATCCCGGGCACGGCCGGGGCCGCGGCAACCCCGCTTGATGGCTACCCGATGGCCAAGGCGGGCAAAGGCCAGCAGGCACTGTCGATCTCGTTCGTGGCTTCCTGCATCGGCGGGCTTCTGACAACGCTGATCGCCCTTGCAACCATGCCGCTTCTGGCGCGGGTCGGGTTCTACATGCATTCGGTCGAGATGATCGTGGTCATGCTGTTTGGCATCTCGCTCATCGCGGCGATCGCAGCGCGCGACATGCTGAAGGGCCTGATTGCCGGGTTCTTCGGATTGATGATCGGGTCAATCGGCACGGATGTGGTCTACGCCACACCCCGCGGCACGATGGGCTTTCTGGAATTGTATGATGGCGTGCCGCTGATCCCCGCGCTGGTCGGGCTTTTCGCGGTGAGCGAGGCGTTCATCATCATCGAAAAGCGGATGATCATCAGCGAGGATGCCGAACCAAAACATCCCAACTGGCACGATACCGTCGAAGGCGCGCTGACGGCATTGAAACGCTGGTGGCACATCATCTGGACGTCGCTCATCGGTCTGGTCATTGGCGTTGTGCCGGGGGCGGGGGCGTCCATCGCAAGTTTCGTCGCCTATCAGCAGTCGCGCACATTCTCCAAGACGCCCGAGCGCTACGGCACCGGCCATCCCGAGGGACTCATCGCGCCCGAAAGCGCCAACAATGGCGTCACCTCGGGCACGCTTGTGCCGCTGCTCGTGCTGGGCATCCCCGGCGGTGCCACGGCGGCGATCATGCTTGTGGTGATGCAGTTCCACGGCGTCAGCTTCGGCCCGACCCTGTTCGAGCGGAACCCCGAGGTCGGCTACGGCATGTTCATGGCCATGGCGATCAGCTACCTGATCATGTTCCTGACGATCCTGCCGCTGTCGCGCTACATGAGCCACGTGACGACCGTGCCCACGATCTACCTCGCGCCGCTGATCATCTCGTTCACGCTGGTGGGTGCATTCGTGCCGCGCGAATACATGTTCGATCTCTACCTTGCACTGGCCTTCGGCGTGATCGGTTACATCGCGCGGCGAACCGGGTACCACGTGGCCGCAATCCTGATCGGGGTTATCCTCGGCCCGCTACTGGAACGCTACTTCCTGCTGGCGCTCAGAAAGTCGGGCGGGGATGTCACCGTGCTCTTTTCGTCAACGATCGGAAACATCCTCTGGGTCGGACTCGTCGCCTCGCTTGCACTCCCGGTCCTAATGCAATGGCGCAGAAACCGTCAGAACCGGGAGGTCGCAACAGAATGAAGCGTGAAATCGAATATCAGTTGGCACGGAACGTGCGGCGCCTCGGGGGGCTCGAAATAGAAGGGGGCGGCCAGGTCGTCGTGCAGGACGGATACGCGTTTGTTGGCCACATGAAACCACCGATGGGCACATCAATCATCGATGTGCGCGACCCGTCCAACCCCACAGTCGTCGCGCATGTGGCGCCACCGGACGAGTGGTCGCACACCCACAAGGTTCGCGTGGCCGGCAATCTCATGATCACCAATGTCGAGCAGGACCGCCGCCACTTCCTCAGGAAGGGCCAGCGCATCGCCGGTCTTCGCAACGAAGGCCATGACGACGCGGCGATTGCCGAGGCCCTTGGCGTAGAGCTGTCTGACATCGCGGTTCTCGAAGACGCTCTGGAGCGCGGGTATCATTCCGGCGGCTTCCGGGTTTGGGATATTTCCGACAAGAGCGCGCCGAAGCTTCTGTCCTATGTCAGAACGCACGGGTTCGGGGTCCACCGGTTCGATATGGACGAGAACTACGCGTACATCTCCACCGAGATGGACGGCTACGTGGGCAATATCCTTGTGGTCTATGATCTCGCGGACCCCACCAACCCGGTCGAGGTCTCAAGGTGGCACATGCCGGGCCAGCATCTGGCGGGGGGCGAGACACCGACCTGGACAGGCTATGGCAACCGGCTCCACCACGCGATGCGGGTGGGCGATGAGTTCTGGGCCGCTGTCTGGCATGCCGGGATCCGTGTGCTGGACGCAAGTGACATCACGAAACTCAAGACTGTTGGCAGCTACGTTTTCCCCAAGGCGATCCCGGAACCGACGCACACCATTATGCCCATGGAAAGGCGGGTGGATGGGCGGCGCTACGCGCTCGCCATTGACGAAGAACACGCGCACCAGCCGGGACGCTTGCATGGCTTTCTCTGGGTCATGGACGTTACCGACCTGAAGGCCATGGAGCCTGTTGCCGCATGGGATCTGTCTGAGCGCGCGTGCCCCTGGGTGGGTGAGCCCGGGGTGCGGTTCGGCGCACATCAGTATCGCGAGAAACTCGATGGGACACTGGTTTATGCCACCTGGTTCGCAGGCGGACTGCGCGTTCTGGACCTGACAGACCCGCTATTGCCGGTCGAAGTGGCCCACTACATGCCGGAGTTTCCCGAAGGCCGCGCGCCGCAATCAAACGATGTGGACGTGGACGAAAACGGCTTGATCTACTTACTCGACCGCGTGCGCGGTTTTGACATTCTGGAGATGTCCTCATGAAAGACGACCTGCTTCCCCCCAGCGTGGACCCCAACAAATCGGCAATCGGCATCCGGCGCGTCAGCGCCCGGAACGAAGCCTCGACGCGCACGGTGATGATGGTGCGTGACCATGTTCTTGTCACCGACGAGAAAGGCACCAACACCGGGCCGACCCCGCTTGAGATGTGCCTGTCATCCTTGCTGGGATGCGAGGGCGTCATCATCAACCGCTGTGCGGAGGCGATGAAGTTCGAGTATTCGGCGGTCGATATCGATGCCGATGGCGAGGTGGACCAGCGCGGCAGTCGCGGTGTGCAAGGGGTCAGGCCCTACTTCAACTCGGTCCGGCTGCGCATCCGGGTCCATACCGAGGAAACGCAGGATCGCTTTGACCGTCTTGCGCGCAATGTCGAGTATCGCTGCCCGGTCATGAACCTGTTCCGGTCGGCAGATGTCGCACTTGATGTCACGTGGGAGAAGGTCGCTCCGTGACCCTGACGCTTCGCATCAATGGCGCGGAGCACGAGATTGCCTCGGACCCGGACACACCGCTCCTGTTCGTGCTCAGGAACGAGTTGAAGCTCAAGGGGTCAAAGCTCGGCTGCGGTCTGGAGCAGTGCGGGGCCTGCGCCGTGTTGGTCGACGGTGTTTCGCAAATGACGTGCAACGCGCCAACCGCCAGCTTCGAGGGGCAGGAGATCGTCACCGTCGAGGGGCTCTCGGACACGAGGGTTGGACGCCGCGTGCAGGACGCGTTCGTGCAAGTGAACGCGGCACAGTGCGGGTATTGCACAGCCGGACTTGTCGTCGCGGTCACCGCGCTGGTGGCCAAAGGTGTGCCCGAAGACCCGCAGGCGGTGAAAGCGGCGCTCGCGCCCCATTTGTGCCGATGCGGCTCCCATCCCCGCGTTCTGCAAGCCATCGAGATCGCGCGCGATCAGACATGAGCATCGAAGAGCACCCCAGACTTTCCGACTGGCTCGCCATCGATGCAGGCAAGTTGTGGCTGCGCACCGGCAAGGTCGACATCGGTCAGCGTGTATCGACCGCGCTTGTGGGGGTCGCGCAGTCGGAACTGGCGCTTCCGCTTGACCTTATCGATGTCGAACCGGTGCGCACGGGGGCCAGCCCGGACGAGGGCATGACCTCTGGCAGCAACTCGATCGAACAATCAGGCCGCGCCGTGCGATTGGCCTGTGCCACGCTGCGCGAAGCCATCATCGCGCGCGTGGTCGAACGCGTGGGCGGTGCGCCGGAAGACTGGCAGGTTGACGAAACGGGGGTGTCCGGGCCCGGCACCAACCGACCTCTGCCCCTGCTGGATCTGGCAGCGGATGTCGACTTGGATATTCCGATCCGGAAAGACGCGAAAGTCGCGCGTCCCGGCGCTGCCGAAGCCCTGCCCATGCGCGGTCTGCGCGACCTTGTAACCGGCGCGTACAGGTTTCTTCAGGACCTCGACGTGCCGGATATGCTGCACGCCCGCGTCGTGCGCCCGCCCCATGCCAAGGCGCGGCTTAAGACCCTGGACGATGCGGCTGTATCCGGGCTCGAAGCCCGTGGCCTCCGCGTGATCCGCGACGGCAGCTTCCTTGCGGTCGCCGGACCCGAAGAATGGTCGGTGATCCGGGCCGCGGCGCGGCTGTTCACCACCACCGATTGGGACATGGGCGAAGGGCTCGACCCGGGCGATGTCGATGAGGTGTTGCGCCCTGGGAACGCGATCCGCCTGAACGTCGAAGACGGGGTGCCGCAGATGGGCGGTGTGATCCCGGACCCGCTGGCGAACCCAGATTACTCCGCACGCTACACGCGCCCCTTCACCATGCACGGGTCGCTCGCGCCTTCCGCAGCCATGGCCCTGTGCGACGGCAAGTTCCTCAGGATCACCACGCATAGCCAAGGGGTCTACGTCTTGCGGGACAGTATTGCGGAGAGCCTTGATCTGGCACCCGAGGCGGTCGAGTTGACCTACATGCCCGGTTCGGGATGCTACGGCCACAACGGGGCGGACGATGCGGCCTACGATGCAGCACTGATCGCCCGGGCCTTGCCGGGCAAGCCGATCCTTCTGAAATGGACGCGGGACGATGAACATGCGTGGGAGCCGTTTGGCCCGGCGAGTGCCGTGGATATGGCGGCCCGACTTGCGGAGAATGGCGATCCGGAGGCCTTCTCGGCCGACGCCATCGGCGGCACCTTTCGCGGGCGTCCGCGCAGCGGCCCGGACCGGGCGGGGCCTGCCAAGCTGCTCGGGAACCATTTCAAGGCCGCGCCCATCGGGCCGCACCGAGCTGTGCCGAACATGAACCGGCACGGCGGACTGCACCGGAACCTGACCCCGATCTACGACATCCCGCAGATGCGCCTTGTCAAAAACTTGATCCCCGAGGCTCCGCTGCGCAGTTCGGCGCTTCGCTGCCTTGGCGCCGCTCTGAACGTTTTTGCCATTGAAAGCTTCGTGGACGAGATCGTGCAGGACAAGGGCCTCGATCCTTTCGACTATCGCAAACGCAACCTGTCGGACGCGCGCGCCATCGCGGTGATCGACGCGCTGGAAAAGGACCTTGAAAGCCGCCCCAAACCTGCTGCCGGCGGGCGCGGCATTGCCTATGCGCAATACAAGAATGCCATGACGCGAGTCGCTGTCGCGGTGGACCTGACGGTGACCGACACTGCTCAAATCCGGCTCAGCGACGTGATCATCGTCGCCGATGCCGGGCGCGTCGTGGACCGTGACGGGCTGGTGGCACAACTTGAAGGCGGGTTTCTTCAGGCCGCAAGTTGGGCCCTCTACGAGGAAGTGACATGGGATCGCGACGGTATCACCTCGCGCGACTGGGACAGTTACCCTGTCTTGCGCTTTCCCGACGTGCCGAAGATCGATGTGGTCGTCTTGGATCGGCAGGACGAAAAATCGGTGGGGGCAGGGGAGGCCGCACCGGGCCCGACACTGGCAGCTATCGCCAACGCGGTGCATGATGCAACCGGCCTTCGCCTCAGGCGGTTGCCCTTCACGCCCGATGCGCTGACCAGCGCGGCACTTGAGAGTTGAGGCCGCATCGGGTCACGCGACCTTGTGTCTGGGCCGCGTGCATCGCAAGACCGGGGCGCTATCAGGTCTGGGTGGACGCAACATCTGCGATCGCGCGCAGGTCCCCGCGACCTTCATCCCCAACGAGGACGAAATTTCCATCGGCCCCGCCCCAGGTCACCATGTCGAAGCCGTCAATCGTGCGGTTCGCGAAGCCCTCGTTCGGGGTGTCAGACTGGATCAGACACAGCGCCACAACACCGCCCTGGGCGTCCGTGAACACAAGTTGCGAGACCGGCTTGCCCGCTGCCACCAACAGGCGTGCCCCCCGAAATGTAAGACCCTGCGCCGTCAGATCGGGGATGCGCACCTGTGCGCCCACCGTATTGGAAAGCCATGTCTCGATATGGGTGGCCTCGTCCGCGCCAACCTCTACCAGGTGGCGGGTCTGGGCCGCATACACCCGGTGGTAATCGGCCACCGCGTCCAGCCAGCCCGGCGCCGCAGCAACCTGCGGGACTTGGCTCGACCCTGCAAAATACCCTCCCGTACCACCGATTGCGAGGGCTGCAACCGTCGCCGCAATCGCCAGCCAGCCGTGTGGGGCCGGGGCCGCAGCCTCGTTCGCCGCGCCTGCGACCGGTGCACTGTGGATGGCTGCGGCCAGATCGAAGGGCACGGGGTCGTCCAGCATCTCGCCAAACGCCTTTTCGGCTTCCGCATCCGCCGCCATCAACGCCTCCAGATCCGCCTGCAACTGCGGATCGCGAGCCAGTTGGTCCTCGATATCCTGCGCCTCGGACCTGGACAGCTCTCCGTCCAGAAACGCGCTCAGTTTTTCGTCGTACTGGGTCACTGGTCCTCTCCTGCGGCCAGGGCGATCTCGCGCGCCAGCGCTTTTCGCGCCCGGTGGATCCGGCTCATGACCGTCCCGACCGGTATCTCGAACAACTCCGCAGCCTCGGCATAACTGTAGCCTTCGACTGACACGGTCAGAAGGATCGAGGCCAAGTCTTCAGGTAAGGCGTCGATCCGCCCGCGCAACTCCGTTGCCGCCAGCGCGTGTTCGCCGGTTTCCTGGCTGACCAACTCGGTGGTTTCCTCTGCGGGCACATGACCCTGCCCCAACCGTACGCCGCGCTTGCGCATTTCGCTGATCCACAGGTTGCGCGTGATCCGGAACATCCAGCGGTCCAACGGTTGGCTGCGGTCCCACTGATCTGCCCGGGACAGTGCGCGCAGGCAGGCTTCCTGAACCAGATCGTCAGCCTCCGCCACCGAGCGTGTCAGCGCGCGCGCAAAACGTCTGAGCCGTGGAAGCAGCGCAATCATGTCGCGCTTGAGATCGGTCGACAAGGCAAGCTCTCGCAAAGTCAGGATGAATATCGGAACGCCGTGCCACTTTTGTGCACCGCCATGCTCCATCATGCAATGTCGTTGGTCGACCCGGACCGACGGAAAACCGCTCATCACTACGCACTCCAAACTCTCACGTCACAAGGGTTACGCCCCGGGGGGCAAAAAAATTTCAACTTTTTTTCGCACTGCGTGAATAACCCGCCGGGCTGGGGCGTAGAGACTGGCAGTGAGGGACATTTCTCCACGTAACGCACATTGAAAAGGACGAATACAATGAACCGTCAGTTTATCTTGTCTATTGCCATCTTCGGCGTATTGGGAACAGCCGTGTGGGCGCAATCGGTGTCCAGCGAGTCCATTGAAACGAAGGCTATCGCAGCCGGGTATCAAACAGAGACCGCCCACCGCCGTGGCAGTGCGCGTCATGCCTCTTTCGGGGATGCTCTGCTCGACATCCGGGCCACCGCCTACAGGGGCCTCGAATGCGTTGAGCGTCGCCACGGGAAGTGCACGAAACTGCGCAAGATTACCGCGCCGGAGGTGCAGTAATGTCCCGCAAATTCATTGCTTTATGTGTCATTTTGGCCGTTGCCGCCTGTGAGCCGAGCGCGCCGTATTCAGTTTCGACCTCTTCTGTCTACGGAGCGCCGGATTATTGATCCCGCTGTCTCCGGGACGTGTGCGTAACGAGTTTTGGGCGATCATGAAATTGGACATGATCGCCCGTTTTGTTTTCACTGCGGCCCGCGCGAGGAAGAAATAACGATATTCATTCGGAATAATGCAGCGTTTAAATCCTAAATTTTAGAACCGCCTTGCGAATTCATTCAGATTTGAAAATGCAGAAACAGAGGACTTGAAATGACAATTGAAACACTTGCTTTTGGCGGCGAAGGCGGCGCCCCTTTTGACATTCAACCAGTCGCCTCCATCGGGTTCCGCACCCGTGCCGGTATCGCCGCAATGGATCTCAACGGCATGCTCTACGGTGCGAAAGGCGCAGACCCGGGTAGCACGCTCGTTCTTCAGACCGATGAGTACATCGCCAACATGGCCATCTACAGCGAGGACCGGGTCAACGGCATCCGACTGATGACGAACCACGGCAGAGGTCTCAGCGCGGGGACGTTCACCGGGCATGAGAAAAAGCTGACCGCGATCCGCGTCATCGGGTTGGGTGGGAACTGCGGTTCCGCGCTCGACAAGATCCGCATCCGGTATGTCAAGGCGCATACCGGTTCCCGCCTTGTGGACCGAGGGCGGCTCGCCGTGCTCGCCGTGATCCCGCAGGGTCGGAAGTTCGAGGCACCGATGTCGAACCGGATCGCGCATCTCGCGGCAGTGCGGCATCTGTCCCGAACAGTCTTCGATACGCCGCCCGGCGATAAAACCGGGCCGCTCCTGTCCGGCGCGAAGGCGGAGTTCATGGCCAGGACCAACGCCACCTTCGGGCTGTCCGTCACCAGCCAGATTGCCTTTGACGAACAGACGGCACCGGAGGTTGCACAAGGCCTGTGCGAACTCTATGTCCCGCCGCCCGGAATGCTCGGGCTTCAGGTTGTCGCGGTCGATGTATTCAAGGCGCACACTGCAGAGGGGCCGCTGTGGTTCTTTCCGGTGACCAGACCGTCCATCGTATCGGTTCCGGCCGGTGGCCGGGCGGCGTTGCAGGAAAATCTTTTCGATCTGACCGGGTCGCTCCAACGCTTTTTTCCGGACATGGCCAAGGCACACCGTTTGCGCGACGGCTATCACCACTACGAAACAGAGCCTGCGCTGGCCTGACCGGCGCTCAAACCAGAAAAAGGGGCGCCCCCGCAGAAAGGAGCGCCCGAGTTTACGCAGTGTTTGCATTTCGCACATATGCAGGTGGCGCGAAGACCTTTGAATAACTGGTCCTCTCCGGTCTTCGCGCCGGTCCGTCCGCCAGAGCGTCCGGACCACCATGAGTGGTGGCTTGACTGATATCGGTGATCTCAGCCGTTCGCGTTTGCGCTATCGCGCCGATGGTTTTCGAGTAAGCGCCAGTTCGCAGACGTTGCGTGAGTGTCTGATCCAGCTTAGTTTTTCGCGAATATCAGTCGGACAGGGGCAAAACATGTGGGCGAGCATGACGGACGGCGAACGGGCTGTCGCGGTTTTCACCGTCGGATATGTCGTCGCGGCGACCGTTTGGTTTCTGGTCAACGGCAATTACGAGTTCGTCGTTTATGTGATCACCATGGTGGTGTTAATTGGGCTGGTCGGCGCCAGTCTGCGTTTCGCCTCCTATCCTATCTCCATGCTCTGGGCGCTGTCGTTTTGGGGGGTCGCGCACATGGCCGGGGGCGGCGTGCCGGTTGATGGCAGTGTCCTGTATAACTGGATGGTGGTGCCGGTATTTCAAACCGAACTGATCCAGATCCTGAAATACGATCAGGTCGTGCATGCCTACGGGTTCGGCATCTCGGCCTGGGTGCTGTGGCACCTGCTGACCCACCACTTCCCGGACACGCGCGGCACATGGACGGCTTTCTATCTGCCGTTTTTCGGGGCCTGCGGCTTGGGCGCCACCAACGAGATTATCGAGTTCATTGCCGTGCTGTCCGTTCCGGACACGAATGTGGGTGGCTATTACAACACCGCCCTTGACCTGTGTTTTAACGCGGCCGGAGCCCTGATCGCGGTGATCCTTGTCAGGCGATCGTCGGGGTGACGGGCACGGCTCCGGAGGGGGGCCGCGCCCTTGGTCAGGTGTTGAGCCGCGCTCGCAAGGCCGCGACATCCGGAGCCAGGAGCCCATGTCCGGACCCGGGCGCCGTTTCCAGCCGCGTCGCCGCCCCAAGCCTGTCGAACACCGCCACACTGTCGCGCGCGCGTTTCAACGGGATATGCGGGTCATGCTCGTGCACGCTGACATAAACCGGCAGTCCCTCCAGCGTCGTGTCATAGGCAAAGGCCTTGTCCCCAAATCCGTATAGCGCGTCTTGCGGTGCACCGCTGTCGCCAGTGCCCACCAGCGCGCCGGACAATCCGAACACCGCGTGCAATCCGGCCCCGAACCGCGCGGCGTATTCCAGCGCAAGGCAGGCACCCTGGCTGAACCCGGCGACCGCAATCCTGTTGCGTGGCAGGCCGTCAGCCTCCAGCGTCGATACGGCGGCCTCGACCGCGGCAAGACCCGCTGCAAGCGGCGGACCCATCTGGGCCATCGGCGCCAGAAAGGAGGTCGGCCACCACGACCGGCCCGGCGCTTCGGGCGCAATCAGGGCGAGGTCGGGCAGGGCGAGTGCCTCGCCCAGGCCCAGTATATCCGCGGCAGATGCGCCGCGCCCGTGTATCAACACGAGCCCGGTTGTCGCACGCGCCGCGGGCGCGCCCCCGCGGATCAGGGACGCGCCGGTAGCATGGGTCATGCCGCACCCTTGAGCGGTGGCAGAACCCGCTCGATCCGGTCGCGCATGCCTTCGTACTTGGCCGGCAGCATCAGAGACTGCCCCATGGTTTCCACCGGCTCATCGGTGGCGAAGCCTGGCGGATCGGTGGCAATCTCGAACAACACGCCTCCGGGCTCGCGGAAGTAGATCGCGTTGAAATACTGCCTGTCGATCACCGGCGTAACCGAGTGACCTGCGGTCTGAACGGCCTCCTGCCACGCAAGCTGCGTGTCGTTGTCCTCCGCGCGAAACGCCACGTGGTGGATCGTACCGGCCCCGGGCCGGCCTATGGATGGCGCGTCCGACCGCATCAGGTCAACGACCGTACCTTTCGCGTCACCGGGGGCGGCCAACCGCAGCCGCTCGACCCCGTCGACGGTTTCCGAGCCACGGTCCTCGTACCCCATGACATCTGTCAACAGCTTGGCCGTGGGCGCCAGATCGCGCAGCCACAGGGTGACCGAATGGAACCCGTCCAGCGGATCGTCTGTGACGCGGTCGGTCTCGACCAGTTCCACCGGTGCGCCATCGGGGTCGCGCACGGTAATCACGCGGTGGCCGAAGCGCTCGGTCGGGCCGTCAAAGTCGATCGCCTGCTCGGCCAGCCGCTCCATCCAGCCGTCAAACTCGCCTGCGGGAACAGCATAGGCATAGGCGCTGGCCATACCCGGCCCTGCGCGACCCGGCCCGGCATCCGCGAAGGGAAAGAAGGTCAGGATCGTGCCCGGCGTGCCGGCATAGTCGCCGTAATACAGGTGATAGGTGCCCGGGTCGTCAAAGTTCACCGTTTTCTTGACCAGCCGTTGTTGCAGCACGCCGGTATAGAAGTCGACATTGGGCTGGGGCGGGCCGGATATGGCGGTGACGTGGTGAAGGCCGGGAATATGCGTCTTGGACATCTCATCCTCCTGGGTTTGAAGGGCAGGGGGGTCCTGCCGTTGCCCCGCTATTTAAACCCTTCGAGAATTCACACAATTCCGTGACGCCGCGCTGTTTCTGTGCAAAAACGCAGGGTGCTTCGCGCGGAAAACTCTCTGTTGCGCGCTCTCAATGCACCTTAGGTTGCGCCGCACACACCCCATAAAGGCCGCATCATGACTGACCCGATTGTCGAGATATCAAATCTCGCAAAGTCCTATCCGGACGGCTTCGTCGCCCTCAACGGTGTCGACCTGTCGATCAGACGCGGGGAAATCCTCGCGCTGCTCGGTCCCAACGGGGCGGGCAAGACCACGTTGATCTCCACCGTTTGTGGCATCGCCATCCCGACCTCCGGCACGATCCGGGTGGGCGGCCATGACGTGGTCGACGGGTTTCGCGCCGCGCGGCGGATGATCGGCCTCGTCCCGCAGGAACTGACGCTGGAGCCGTTCGAGACGGTGGGCGACACGGTACGGTTTTCCCGTGGGCTGTTCGGACAGCCGCGCGACGACGCCTATATCGAGACCATCCTGCGCGACCTGTCGCTGTGGGACAAACGCGACAGCAAGATCATCGAGCTGTCGGGGGGCATGAAGCGCCGCGTCCTGATCGCCAAGGCGCTCAGCCACGCGCCACAGGTCCTGTTTCTGGATGAACCCACCGCCGGGGTGGATGTGGAATTGCGCCGCGACATGTGGCGGGTCGTCGAGAAGCTGAAAGACGGCGGCACAACCATCATCCTGACCACCCACTACATCGAAGAGGCCGAAGCCATCGCCGACCGCATTGCCGTGATCAACAAGGGTCAGATCATGCTGGTTGAAGACACCGCCAGCCTGATGGCGCGCATGGGCCGGAAGGAGGCGCTGATCGACCTTGCCGCCCCGCTCAGCGCCATTCCCGATGCGCTGAAGCCCTACGACCTGAGCCTCAACGCGGATGGCTGCCAGTTGATCTACGCCTATGACACGAGCGCCGAGCGCACGGGTATCCGCCGACTGCTGAATGATCTGGACGCCGCAGGCATCGCCATGCGCGACCTGTCGACCCGGCAGAGTTCGTTGGAAGAGGTGTTCGTCCAACTGGTCCACGAGGGGGACGCGCCATGAACCTCATCGCCATCCGGGTCATCTTCCGCTACGAGATGAAACGGTTCTTTCGCACGATCCTGCAATCCCTGATCTCGCCGATCATCTCGACCTCGCTGTATTTCGTGGTGTTCGGCGCGGCCATCGGGTCCCGGATGGAGAGCATCGACGGCACCGCATATGGCGCGTTTATCGTGCCCGGTCTGATCATGCTGACGGTGCTGACGCAGGCCGTGTCCAACGCGTCTTTCGGCATCTATTTCCCGAAGTTCATCGGCACGATCTACGAAATCCTGTCGGCCCCGGTCTCTTCGGCCGAGATCGTGATCGGCTATGTCGGGGCGGCGGCCACCAAGGCGCTGATGATCGGGCTGATTATCCTCGCGACCTCGTTCCTGTTCGTGCCGCTGACCATCGCCCATCCGGTGTGGATGCTGGCCTTTCTGGTGCTGACCTGTGTGTCGTTCTCGATGCTGGGGTTCATCATCGGTATTCTCGCCAAAAGCTTCGAACAGTTGCAACTCGTCCCGCTGCTGGTCATCACGCCGCTCGTGTTTCTTGGCGGCAGCTTCTATTCGATCACCATGTTGCCGCCGGTCTGGCAAACCATCAGCCTGTTCAACCCCGTGGTTTACCTGGTTTCCGGCTTTCGGTGGTCGTTCTTCGGGACGGCGGATGTGCCGGTGTTGACCAGCCTGTTGGCGATAGCCGCCTTCACGGCACTCGCCTTTGGCGCGATCTGGTGGATTTTCCGCTCCGGCTACCGCATCCGGTCGTGATCCGCCGGGCGCGGCAGGCCCGCAACACTTATTTTCCGCGCGGGTCAGACGCGCCTTGTCGCCCCCTATGGCGGGGCTTACATGGCGCACCATGAAACGCTGGCTCCCCTTCGTCAAAAACGACCCGTCTGTCGCCGTTGTCCGCCTGACCGGCGCGATCGCCAGCGGCACGCGCGGCACGCTGAATGACCAGACGGCCGCACCGCTGCTGGAACGCGCCTTTCGCAGGGGCAAACCGCAGGCCGTGGCCCTTGTCATCAACTCCCCGGGGGGCAGCCCGGCGCAATCCTCGTTGATCGGGGCCCGCATCCGCCGTCTGGCCGAGGAAAAAGAGGTGCCCGTCTACGCCTTCGTCGAAGACGTCGCAGCCTCGGGCGGGTACTGGATCGCCTCGGCTGCGGATGAGATCTGGGTGGATGCCACATCCATCGTCGGGTCCATCGGCGTCATCTCTGCCAGCTTCGGCTTCCACGAACTGATGGCAAGACAGGGTATCGAACGGCGCGTCTACACCGCCGGCAAGGACAAGAGCATGCTTGACCCGTTCCGTCCCGAACGCGCCGAGGATGTGGAGCGGCTGAAAGCGCTGCAAGCTCAGCTGCATGAAACCTTCAAGACCCAGATCACGTCGCGGCGCGGGGCCAAACTGCCCGCCGACCAGGATCTTTTCACAGGCGAAGTCTGGATCGGGCAAACCGCCATCGACGTCGGACTGGCCGACGGGATTGGCCATGTCGTGCCGGTCATGAAGGACAAGTTCGGCGACAAGGTGAAATTCCGCACCTACGGCGCGCGCCGCAGCATGCTCAGCCGGTTTGGCCTGCGCCTCTTCGAAGATGCGATATCCACGCTTGAGGAGCGGAGCCTCTGGGCCCGCTACGGCCTCTGAATGATCCTCAAGATCGTGATGCTGTTTCTGGTGTTCATGGCCGTTCTGGCCATGTTCGGGAAACTGCGTGTACCGGGGGTCGGAAAAGTGGCGTTGAAAAAGCCCACGAAGTGCAAGTCCTGTGGGCGGTATCTGTTTTCGAACGATCCCTGCAGTTGCAAGAGCCGCAAAGGGTAACTGATGGATTTCGTCTTTGCGGCCCTCGGCCTCGTCATTCTGGTGCTGGCCGGGGACAGCCTTGTCAAAGGT
Organism: Tropicimonas sp. S265A; assembly: GCF_049800835.1. Lineage (NCBI taxonomy): Bacteria > Pseudomonadati > Pseudomonadota > Alphaproteobacteria > Rhodobacterales > Roseobacteraceae > Tropicimonas > Tropicimonas sp. S265A. Next base: position 1,369,215 of record NZ_JBNAFU010000001.1, on the reverse strand, counting down.
GCAGTCAACCTTGCCTTGCGGATCGGCATTCCCGCCCTCATCGTGTCGCTGACAGTGGTGGCCTTTGGCACCTCTGCGCCGGAACTGCTGGTTTCGATCGCGGCGATCGAGGATGGCGCGCCGGGTCTCGCACTCGGCAACGTGGTCGGTTCGAACATCGCCAATATCCTGTTGGTGATCGGCGTGCCGGTCCTGATCGCCACCATCCACACCAACAATTGCGATACGCGCCGAAGTTACTTGCAAATGATGGCCGCCACGGCGCTTTTCATCGCGCTGTGCTTCTTCGGCCCGATCACGTGGATGCATGGTCTCGTGCTGCTCGGCGCGCTCGCCTTCATGCTCTTTGATGCCTTTCGGGAGGCTAAGGCCCATCGCGCAGCCGCCAACGGGGCGATGATCGAGGAGGAAGAGGACCTCGAAGGCGCAGACCCGGACATGCCGTGGTGGAAGATCATCCTGTTTCTGGTGTTGGGTCTCGTGGGCCTGCCGCTCGGGGCCGACCTGCTGGTCGACAGCGCGGTGAATATCGCCCGGGCCTTCGGCATCTCCGAAGAGGTGATCGGCCTGACCCTCGTCGCGTTCGGAACGTCCCTTCCGGAACTGGCGACCGTGGTCATGGCCTCGTTGCGCAATCAGGCGGATGTGGCGCTTGGAAACGTGATCGGCTCCAACATGTTCAACCTGCTGGCCATCATTGGCATTGCCAGTTTCGTCGGCCCGATCCCCGTTGCGGATGAGTTCCTGCATTTCGACCTGTGGGTCATGCTGGGCGCGTCGGTCCTGTTGCTGCCCTTCGCCTTTCAGAAGGCGAATATCACCCGCATGGTCGGTGTGGTCTTGACCGCGCTCTACGGGGTCTATCTCGTGATGCTCCTGAACTAGAGGGGCGTTCATGACAGCTTTGAAGATCGAAGGGGCCGCACTCGTCACCGGTGCCGGCAAACGGCTGGGGGCCGCCATGGCGCTGTATCTGGCCGGGCGGGGCCATGATGTGGCCGTGCATTACGCCAGCTCTGCGCAGGACGCCGAAGATGTTGCCGCACAGGTGCGCGCGATGGGCCGCAACGCAGTTGCCGTGCAGGCCGATCTTCTGGATGACGCGCAGACAGAGACGCTGGTGGAACGCGCCGCGGGCGCGCTGGGCCCGCTGGCGGTGCTGGTCAACAACGCGTCGATCTTCGAGTATGACACGCTCGCCACCGCCACCCGCGACAGCTGGGACCGGCACATGCAGTCCAACCTGCGCGCGCCGTTTCTGCTGACCCAGGCTTTTGCCGCGCAGGCACCTGCAACAAGGACGGATGCGAATGACGAGCCGCTGGCCTCGGGGCTGGTGATCAACATGGTGGACCAGCGGGTCCGCAAATTGACGCCCGAGTTCATGACCTACACCATCGCCAAGATGGGGCTCTGGGCCTTTACCCAGACCGCCGCACAGGCGCTGGCGCCGCAGATCCGCGTCAACGCGATCGGTCCCGGACCGACCTTGCGTGGCGGCCGCCAGTCCGAGGAACACTTCGCCAAGCAGCGCGCTGCCACCCTCCTGCAGCGTGGGGCCGATCCAGACGGCATCTGCGCCGCACTGGGCTATTTCCTCGACGCACCTGCGATCACCGGACAGCTTTTGTGTGTCGATGGCGGCCAGCATCTTGCGTGGGAAACACCGGATGTCGTCGGTGTGGAATAACCCGCGGTTTCTGTAGAAATCAGTCGCTTTGCGGTTGACTTGTCCACCGCTTTGCTAGGGGTCACAAATGTGTAATGATTCTGTGACGTTGAGACTGTTAAGCGCGCTTGGATTTAGGAATGCATGCGATTTCAATGACTTAAGGAGTTGACTGTTTTTTAGGCAAATTTAAGAAGTCCCCGGCCTACAAAGGGAAATTCCACTTGCCGCCAAGTTCTGCACAGACTTATCCACAGCCCCGGTTTGGCGTCTTTTCTCTGCCGCTCCAGCCTTTATTGTCGAACCCATGACCGAAACCGCAGCACCACCCAAGGGACACGATGTGATCCAGTCCTACCTGCGAACGCTGGATGCGTCGCCGGGGGTGTACCGGATGCTCGATGACCAGTCGCGCGTGCTCTATGTGGGCAAGGCACGCAACCTCAAGGCGCGTGTGTCCAATTACGCGCGGCCTTCGGGGCATTCGGGTCGCATTGCGCGGATGATTTCGGAAACCGCGTCGATGATGTTCCTTACAACGCGCACCGAAACCGAAGCCCTGTTGCTAGAACAGAACCTCATCAAGCAACTCAAGCCGCGCTACAACGTGCTGCTGCGCGACGACAAGAGCTTCCCCAACATCCTCGTCGCCAAGGACCACGCCTATCCTCAGATCCGCAAGCACCGTGGGCGCAAGGCGTCCAAGGGGGCGTATTACGGCCCCTTCGCGTCTGCGGGGGCGGTAAACCGCACGCTGAACCAGCTGCAAAAGGCGTTTCTGCTGCGCAACTGCTCGGACGCGATGTTCGAAAGCCGCACGCGCCCGTGCCTGCTGTATCAGATCAAGCGCTGCTCGGCCCCCTGCACCGGGTACATCTCCGAAGCCGACTATGCCGCCTCGGTCCGCGATGCCGAACGGTTCCTGTCAGGCAAATCGACCGATGTGCAGGAAAAACTGGCCAAGGACATGGCCGCCGCGTCCGAGGCGATGGAGTTCGAACGCGCCGCCGCCCTGCGCGACCGTATCCGCGCCATGACGCAGGTGCAGACGGCCCAGGGCATCAACCCGCGCACCGTGTCGGAGGCCGATGTGATCGCCCTGCACCTGGAGGCCGGGCAGGCTTGCGTGCAGGTCTTTTTCATCCGCGCCAACCAGAACTGGGGCAACCGCGACTTCTATCCGCGCACCGGGTCTGGCGCGGCGGAGGCCGAGATCCTCGAAGCCTTCCTGGGGCAGTTCTACGACGACAAGGATCCACCGCGCCAGATCCTGCTCAGCCACGGGATCGAAAACGCCGACCTGATGGCCGAGGCGCTATGCGAGAAACGCGGGCGCAAGGTGGACATCCTCGTTCCCCAGCGCGGCGAGAAGGCGGAATTGATCGCTGGTGCTGCACGCAATGCCCGGGAAAGTCTTGCCCGGCGCATGTCGGAATCCGCGGCACAGACCAAATTGCTGCGGGGCCTTGCTGATACCTTCGACCTTGACGGGCCACCCGCCCGGATCGAGGTATACGACAACTCTCATATCCAGGGCACCGACGCCGTGGGCGCGATGATCGTGGCCGGGCCGGAGGGCTTCGTGAAATCGCAATACCGCAAGTTCAACATCCGCGGCGATGACCTGACCCCGGGCGATGACTTCGGCATGATGAAAGAGGTGCTCAGCCGCCGTTTCAAGCGTTTGCTCAAAGAAGACCCGGACCGAGAGGGCGGCACATGGCCTGACCTTCTGCTGATCGATGGCGGGGCGGGGCAGGTGTCTGCCGTGGCCGATATCCTTGGCGATCTGGGGGTTGAGGATGTCCCCTTCATCGGCGTCGCCAAGGGCGTGGACCGCGACGCCGGCAAGGAGGAGTTCTATCGCCCCGGCGCCCGGCCCACTGCCCTCAAACACAACGACCCGGTGCTCTACTTCGTCCAGCGACTGCGGGATGAGGCACACCGTTTTGCCATCGGCACCCACCGGGCGAAACGCTCCAAATCCGTCTCGCGCACGCCGCTCGATGAAATCTCGGGCGTCGGCGCCACGCGCAAGCGCGCGCTGCTGGCGCATTTCGGCTCCGCCAAGGCGGTCAGCCGCGCCAACCTTGCGGACCTAAAGGCGGTGGACGGTATCTCCGAAGCGATGGCGCAAACCATCTACGACTTTTTCAACGCGCGGGGCTGACCCGCGCGCGCATGGGGCTGGCACAGGTCTTCAAGCAGGTCTTTGGCGGCTGCGAAATCCGCCGCCATGCCGTCCAGGGCCAGCAGCTTGAGCGTCTCTGCATCCCTGTCCACCACCGCCCCGCTGACAACGATCCGAATGGCCGGATCGTTCAGTTTCAGCGCGACCACGAGTCTAGACAGCGCCTTGATCGCACGCGTGCCTGCCGCTGACAGGCCGACGACAGGCGGTTCTCTCGCGCCAATCGCTGCCACAAGGTCGTCATGCGACAAGTCCACGAGCAGGTCGATCTCCCACCCGTCCTTGCGCAACAGATCAGCCGCCATGCGCACACCGAGCGTATGGGTCTCTTCCGGAACCGCGGCAAAAACGGCGGCTCGACGGGGGGAGGAAACCGGTGTCATGTCGTCGGTTTGCAGCGCATTCACGATGCCGAAAATCCGACTGGTCCCGAGCGTCACCTCGGCAAAGGTCAGCAGGTCCTCGTCCCACTGCGCACCCAATCTGCGGGCCGCACCGGCCAGAAAGCCCAGGTACACCCGGTCGACTGAAATGCCCCGTGCGCGCACGGCGCGAATATACTGCGCGCCGGCCTGCGGGTCCTCCGACAGCAGGGCCGCGCACAACGCCGCGATCTCGGCATCGGGTGGCGCGGCAAGGCGTTCGGCCGCCGCCCGCGCTGCCACGCGGTCAAGGACCTCGCGCGCCAGGGCTGTCACGGCATCTTCGGGAAGGCGGGATTTCAGCTCAAGAAGTCTGGCCTGCGCATCCCGGTAGCGATCGAGGTTCAAAGCCAAGTGCCGTACTCCCCATTGCGAACCCCGTGTCAGGTGCACGCATCTCCCCGCGCGGTCAGGCCAACCTGCGGCGTTATCCCCGCCGTGTCAATAAAAGCTGACATTGAAATATATATTTCAGGGTGACAGAAGCTGCCGTCCAACCGGGTCGCCCCGCAATGCAACAGCCCCTCGGACTGCAAAAGGCTACCTTTCCCGTTCCCGGCATTCTAGGCTTGGTGTGACCGCGAGGATTTGGTCGCAAGGTATTTTTGAAGGTGATCCAGACCCAGCTGCGTCGGGTCTCACGTGTTTCAAAAGGGGAATTTCACATGGCACATATTCCGATCGCACAAGGTGGGGATGGCAAGATCTATCTGTTTTTCAAACAGGAGAAGGATTGGTCCTGCGCTGCAGCATGTCTCAGGATGATGTGGCCACTCGCTGGTCGCCCGAAATACGAAGAGTCGGTTGCGCGGGCAACCATCGAAACAACTGCGCAAGGGAAAATCAATTGGGACGACGGTGGCGTCGACTCCGCCGACTTCGTTTTGTGTCTGACGCGATACTTCAAATACGAAGTGATCGACGAAAATGAAGTCTTCAAGCACATCGAAAAGATAAACGGGCTGGTTGTCGGTGTACTGTTCGTCAAACGCGATGGGGGCCATCATGCGGTGCTTGTGACCAATAAGTGCGGTGGTGGTGAAAAGTACCTCATTCTCGATCCGGCGGCGGGGATCGGTCTGATGGACTCAGATGATTTCATGATGGGCAGCTACCTGCCTTTCTTGCAAAAGCAGGACAATTCGCTCGTGCGGGCAGAGGGCTCAACCTTTGGTGAGATCGAATGCCTGGTACTGGTCAGCATCAAGTAACCTAGGCGCTGCCCGCGCGCGCGGGCAGCCGTTTTGTAAATGGACGTGGCTGTGTTCCAGTTGCCTCGTTCTCTAAGCGACGATTTTTCCGTCGTCTGTCATCCACATGTACTTGCCCTTGCCGTTCGACTTGATCCGGTAGCGCGCCTTGGCCTTGTCGCTGTGGGAAAAATCGCCCGCATTCAGGCCATGACTTCTGCCGCCGACCTGTTTCAACCCAAGGGTCTGGCAGGCCATCCAGTGAAATTCGACCTCGCCGGAATTACCCTTTGTCCAGCTTTGGAAAAGTTCCGACAAGGTCGCGCCTCCCGCCGGGGCGATCATGATCGAACAGTCGGGATCGTTCCGTTTGGCAAGCTCCGTCTCCGACCTCTTGGTCCACTTCTCGTCCTGGCTCGACAGTCGCAGATCGGGGCACTGCATGTATTCGTCGACGCTGTGCTGGATGTCGGTGTAGTCACCGCGCAGGATCTGGTACTCCATCCCCGTGATCAGGTTTTTCGCGAAATCCGTGTAGAAGTGAATCTTGCAGCCCTTTGGCAGGCGGGTGTATCCGCTCTCGGGCTTCCAACCGCCGTGACCACTCAGAAAGACTTTTTTAACCATATTTTCAGTGTCCTATCTTGCTCGACATGCCCGAGTGGCGCGCCTCCGCGCGGATGGTGCAGTCGATCGGGTTTCCGATCAAGCATCCCGCGAACCCAAAGCTGTTTTCGTACCATTGCGGGCCCGATTCCCTCGCCAACGAAGGTCTCAGGCGGATTGCTGCAAAATGTAAAAACGGCTTCTGGAGGATGCTACAAAATGTACAAACTCACTCAGAAGTCTTTACGCGCCTTTAACGCGGCAGAGATCGTACCGTCATCCAGGTAGTCCAGTTCGCCGCCGATCGGCACGCCCTGAGCCAGCGTCGTGACGCGCACACCCGCGATGCTTTCCAATTCGTCTGCGATGTAATGCGCAGTGGTCTGGCCATCCACCGTCGCCCCCACGGCAAGGATCACTTCCGTCACGTTCTCCGGCGCAAGTCGGGCGAGAAGTTTCGGGATTCCAAGGTCTTCCGGTCCAACGGCATCCAGTGCGGACAGGGTGCCGCCCAGCACATGATAGCGCCCCTTGAACACACCGGCGCGTTCCATCGCCCACAGGTCGGCGACATCCTCCACCACGCAGATCTCTCCGATCCCGCGTTTCTCCGAAGCGCACAGCTCGCAAATGTCGGTGGTGCCGATGTTTCCGCATCGCACACACTCCCGCGCACTCGCCGCAACCGCCAGCATCGCCTCCCCCAGCGGTTGCAGTAAGCCTTTGCGTTTATTGATTAAATGCAAGACGGCGCGGCGTGCGGACCTTGGCCCGAGCCCCGGCAAGCGAGCAAGCAGCCCGATCAAGGCTTCGATGTCTTTGGGGGTCTGGCTCACGTCAGAACGGCAGTTTCATCCCCTCGGGCAGGTTCAGCCCTTCGGTCACTTTGGCCATCTCTTCCTGCCCCTTGGCCAGCGCCTTTTGCTGCGCGTCCTTGATTGCCGCGAGGATCAGATCCTCCGCGACTTCCTTTTCCTCGGGGTTGAAGATGGATGGGTCGATCTCCAGCCCGGTCAACTCGCCCTTGGCCGTTGCAGTCGCCTTGACCAGACCGGCCCCGGATTCACCCACCACGATAACGGTCTTCAGGTTCTCCTGCATCTCGGCCATTTTAGCCTGCATTTCCTGTGCCTGTTTCATGACCTTGGCCATGTCGCCAAGTTGTCCAAGTCCTTTGAGCATTGTTTTCAATCCTTTACGGTGAGGGGTGTGCGGGTGAACCCGAGATACGATCAGTCGTCCTCGAACGGATCCCATTCGTCTTCAACTTCCGGCAAAGCCTCGATTGCGGCCTCCTGCGCAAGCGCCGCGTGGCTTCGGATATCCTTGATCTCAGCCTGCGGGAAGGCGGCGAAAACGGCGGCAACCAGGGGGTGATCCTTCGCTTTTGCCTCGGCGGCCAGCCGGTCGGCATCGCGCAGTTCCGCGATCGTCGGCGCCTCGCCGCCGTTTTCCACGCTGACCGCCCACCGCGCACCGGTCCAGCCTTGCAGGCGCTGGCCCAGTCGAGCCGCCAGATCGCGCGGTGCTGTGTCGGTTGGCGTAAATGCGATCCGTCCGGGGCTGTAACTGACGAGACGCAGAGCGGTTTCAACCTCGACCAGAAGCCGCATGTCACGCTGCTTGCGGATCAAATCGACGACCTGATCAAAGCGCGCGTACCGCGCAAGGGCAATCTCCGACGAGGGGGCAACGGCAACAGCCGCAGAACCGCCCGCAGCGCGCGGGGCATGCGTGACCGAAGGGGCACTGCCTGGCGCAGGGGCGCCGCGCGCCGTCACACTGCCCCCGGATGCGGGGCCGCTCGTCGGGGCGCCACCGCCCGTTGGTCCTGGCGCAGGCATGTCCTGCAACTTGCGGACCAGTTCTTCCGGGCTGGGCAGGTCGGCGACATGTGTCAGCCGGATCACGGCCATCTCCGCGGCCATCATCGCGTTGGGCGCATTGGCGACATCTTCCAACGCTTTCAGCAGCATCTGCCACATCCGTGTCAGCGCCCGCATCGGCAACGCCTCGGCGGCAGCGAGCCCGCGTGCGCGTTCATCCGGGCTGACGGTGGGGTCTTCGGCGGCATCCGGGGTGATCTTGATGACCGATACCCAGTGCGTAACTTCGGCCAGATCGCGCAGGACCGCCATCGGGTCCGCGCCATCGGCATATTGTGCGGACAATTCTGTCAGGGCCGCGGCGGCATCGCCCTTCATCACCAGATCAAACAGATCCATGACCCGACCGCGGTCGGCAAGCCCCAGCATTGCGCGGACCTGGTCCGCAGTGGTTTCGCCCGCGCCATGGCTGATCGCCTGATCGAGCAGGCTCATTGCATCGCGCACGGACCCTTCGGCGGCCCTCGTGATCAGCGCGAGCGCATCCTCTGCGATCTCGGCGTTCTCCTGCGCGGCGACTTTCGCCAAATGGGCAATCATGTCCTCCGGTTCGATCCGGCGCAGATCGAACCGCTGGCAGCGGCTCAGTACCGTCACGGGAACCTTGCGAATTTCAGTTGTCGCGAAGATGAACTTCACATGCGCAGGCGGCTCCTCAAGCGTCTTGAGCAGCGCATTGAACGCACTGGTCGAGAGCATGTGAACCTCGTCAATGATGTAAATCTTGTAACGGGCGGAGGCGGGTGCGTAATGCACGCTGTCCAGAATGTTCGACCGTATGTCGTCGATCTTGGTCTGACTGGCGCCATCCATTTCGATCACGTCGACATGGGTCCCTGCCATGATGCCGGTGCAATGCTCGCACATGCCACATGGATCCGTAGTCGGTCCGCCCTCGCCATCGGGCCCGATGCAATTCATGCCCTTTGCGATGATCCGCGCAGTGGTCGTCTTTCCCGTGCCACGGATGCCGGTCATCATGAAAGCCTGTGCGATGCGGTCTGCCGAGAAGGCGTTCTTCAGCGTTCGCACCATGGCATCCTGGCCGATCAGGTCGGCGAAATTCGCAGGCCGGTACTTTCTTGCAAGCACCTGATAGCCGCTGGTGTCGGTGTCGCTCATGGGCCCCCACGTGACTCGTCGAGGCCAAAGGGTAGGCCCGTGTGCAAGCGACGTCCAGCGCCGCCGGGTCGACCTGCCCCAAAAACCCACAAGCACATCGCGTAACCGCGCCACGCGGGTCGTTACAGGATTGCGGGGGTCAGGTGAGAGGCTGGACAACGACCCAAGCGGGGCTCGTTACGGCTGCTTCCTTCCGGATCTGACCGGGTTGGCGAGGCGCTCGCCCGCGCCAACCTCTCGTGGACCATATAAATCGCGGCTCTGGGACTCGCAAGGGGGGCTTGTGACGTTGCGCGCCTCCGGTCGGCGTGGCATCAGAACTCCTACACAAGAACACCTGCACACACGGGGAACGGGAGCGGGAATGCCGTTTGAGGACAAGATCACTTTCGCGACGTCCGGGCTGGACCGCGCCGCACATCGGCGTGGCGACGCCTTGGCCCTGTTGAACGACCCCAACGCCCGCGTTGTGCCAGTGTGGCGTGGCAAGCCTCTGGTAGACGCGGACGGGCTTGTCGGACTGGCCGCGGATCATCGGGTGTTCGCTGACGCGGTGGCGGACCCGATCTTTCTGGGCCTTGACGAGGCCGGTCCCCGGTTCGCGCGCGATGTCTCTGCGTGGGACCCCGGTACGCCCGTCGATCTTGATGGTTTTCGCGATCGAACAGAGCAACAGCATCCCGGTTTGCCCGCAGGACAGGTTTTCGCGGAGTTGCGGGCAGAAATGACCCGTCTGTCGCGGCGCGATGCTGAACTCGCGGCCACGGCGCGCGCGCTGATCGAATGGCATCGCATTCACGGGTTCTGCGCCAATTGCGGTGCGCAAAGCACACCGGCGCAAGCGGGCTGGCAGCGCGATTGTGCGGCTTGCGGACGGCACCACTTTCCGCGCACCGACCCGGTCGTGATCATGCTGATCACCCATGGGGACGAGGTTCTGGTGGGCCGCTCGCCCGGCTGGCCCGAAGGGATGTACTCGTTGCTGGCCGGGTTCATTGAACCGGGCGAGACCATGGAAGCCGCTGTCCGCCGTGAGGTCTTCGAGGAGGCCGGCGTGCGTGTTGGCGAGGTCGGCTATCTGGCCTCGCAGCCCTGGCCCTACCCGGCGTCTCTCATGTTCGGCTGCTGGGGGCAGGCGGAAACAACCCGGATTACGCTGGATCCGGCAGAGGTCGAAGACGGGTTCTGGATTTCGCGCTCGGAGATGGAGGATGTGTTCGCCGGAACCCATCCCCGTATGCGCGAACCGCGACGCGGCGCGATCGCGCATTCCCTGCTGGAGGCTTGGGTCAATGGCGCAACGGAGACACGCTGATGCAGCTCAGGTCCACCGAAATACTGCATGGTCACATCGAAGATGTTTTCGCGGCCCTGTCTGATTTCGCAGCGGCAGAGGCTGCCGCGATGGAGCGGGGGTTGGACGTGCAGAGGCGGGACGCCCTCGGAACGCCTGGCGAGGGGATGCAGTGGAAAGTAGCGTTTTTTGCGCGCGGTCGCGATCGCGAAGCGGAGTTCGAGCTTGTCAAATACACCCGTCCCACTGGCATGCGGTACGAAGGCCATGTTGGCGGATTGCTGTTTGAAACAAGTGTTGCCTGTCGCGTCCTAGACAGCAACTCGACGGAGGTTACCGTTTCAACCAAACTCCGCGCGCGGTCGATGTCGGCCAAAGTTCTACTGCAATCGATGAAATTGGCACGCGGCCGCGTTGTGCAACGCTACCGCAAGGGGGTCAGGCGTCTCCTGCACCAAGTGGAAAGCCGCGGTACAACGTCCACGGGTTGATCCGGCATCATGGGCGTTGCGGGTCGGCAGGATACACGCCCAGTATTTTCAGGTGCGACGTGAAATAGTCCAGTTCTTCGAGCGCGAGGCGCACTGCCCGGTCGTCGGGGTGTCCTTCGATATCCGCGTAGAACTGTGTGGCTGTGAACGAGCCGTCGAGCATGTAGCTTTCGAGTTTGGTCATGTTCACGCCGTTTGTCGCAAACCCGCCCATGCCCTTGTACAAGGCAGCGGGAATGTTGCGCACTTCGAAAACGAAGGAGGTCATCATGCGTTCTGCGCGGCGGGTCAGGTCTTCGTCGCGCGCCATGATCAGAAATCGTGTGGTGTTCTTGTCATGGTCCTCGATATGGCGCGCCAACACGTCGAGGCCGTAAATTTCTCCGGCCAGTTCGGAGGCGAGCGCACCAAGGCTCGCGTCACGTTCCTGCGCAACATGCAGCGCAGATCCGGCGGTGTCTGCACCGGTCACAGCGTGGATGTTGTGGGTTCGCAGGAAATCGCGACACTGACCCAAAAGCACGGTATGGCTCATCGCGCTCTTGATCTGGTTTAGGTGCGTTCCGGGCAACGCGAGCAGGTTGATGTGCACGCGTACGAAAGCTTCGTCGATGATGTGCAAACCACTTTCGGGCAATAACCGGTGAATGTCGGCCACCCGCCCATAGGTCGAGTTTTCAACCGGCAGCATCCCAAGTTCGCAAACCCCGTCATGGACGGCTGCAAACACGTCTTCGAACGTGCGGCAGGGAACCGCTTCGTGGTTCGGGCGCGCTGTGCGGCAGGCCTGGTGGGAGTACGCGCCGGGTTCTCCCTGGAAAGCGATTTTCGCGGTCATGTCTCGTCCTTGCCTGTCTGCGACAGGTCTCAATTGCGCGCGTTACCGGTAACTGTGACCAATTATCCGCCCTGCGGGCGTTTGGTCGCGGTACCTACACCTTGCCTCCGGAGAGGGGAAGCCATAGTTAGCGGTCAAATCACGCAGAGAGTGGAAGATACATGTTTGACACCATGACAATGACGAAGATCGTGGGCGGCTTGTGCGGCGCATTACTGATCTTCCTGTTGGGCGCTTGGGGAGCCCAGGTTCTGTATGGCGACTATGGACACAAAGATGACCATGCGCAGGCATACACCATCGATACCGGCTCCGAAGATGCCGTAGAAGAAGTGGTTGAGGAAGTTCCCTTCGAAGAGCTTTATGCCGTGGCAGATGCCGGCGCGGGCGAGCGTTTGTGGCGCCAGTGTCAAGCATGTCACAAGCTGGATCCGGGTGCGAACGGGGTTGGGCCGCACCTCCACGGTGTTGTCGGGCGCGAAAAGCACGCTGCGGACGGCTATGACTATTCAGACGGTCTGCTGGCGACGACCGGCGCCTGGACCCCCGAAAACCTGAGCGGGTTCCTCGAGAACCCCAAAGAATACGCGCCCGGCACCAAGATGGCCTACCGCGGTATGGGCGACGCCGAAGACCGCGCCAACCTGATCGCCTATCTCGCCACGTTCCAGTAGGCGAGCGTTGTACGAAAAATAAGGGCTGCCTCGGGCGGCCCTTTTTTTTGTGCGTTTCCAATGCGGCCGGGCGCGCCCCCCTCGTTTTTTGCTCGCGCTGACATACTTCCTCGTGAAATGCCGCCGTGAAGGCTTGAAACTCCGCTGCCCCCGTCTTTAGCTTGATGGCGACAGCGTGCTTCAGGACAGGAGGACTTCAATGCGATCGACCAAGGCCGTAGCACTCAGCCCGAAAGACCACTACGCTGACTGGCGCTTATGCGCGGGCTTCGTGTTGGTGGCCCTGTCCGGCCTCGCTGCCGCACAAGTCAGGGCTGAGCCGATCACGTCACACGGGATATCGACCTTTGGCGATCTGAAGTACCCAACGGATTTTGCCCATCTCGACTATGTCAATCCGGACGCTCCAACAGGGGGCGAGATTTCGGTTTGGGCATTCGGATCGTTTGACTCGATGAACCCCTATACGCTCAAAGGTCGTGCCGCCGGCCTGTCGAACGCCTTTTTCGAATCCCTGATGACCGGCACGGCCGACGAGATCGGCGCGTCATACTGTCTGCTGTGTGAAAGCCTGACCTACCCGGAGGACCGCTCTGAGGTCACCTTTACCCTGCGCGAGGGTATCGAGTTTTCCGACGGTTCACCGCTGACCACGGAAGACATCGTCTTCTCCTATAACATCCTGCTTGAGAAGGGATTGCCGAGTTTCAGGGCCCAGCTTGCGCAGAAAGTCGAGACCGTCGAGGCGATTGACCCGCGCACGGTGCGGTTCGTGTTCAAGCCCGATATCCCGACACGCGACCTGATCTCCGATGTTGGGGCCTTGCCGGTGTTTTCGAAGGTACATTACGAGGCCAATGACCGCGATTTTGAGGAGACGTCGCTCGAGCCCTTGCTGGGGTCCGGTGAATACGTTCTTGGGCGCATGGATGTCGGTCAGACGGTCGTCTATGAACGAAACCCCGACTACTGGGGCAAAGACCTGCCAATCAACATCGGGCGCGGTAATTTCGATGCGATCCGCATCGAGTATTACGCCGACTACAACGCCGCCTTCGAAGGGTTCAAGGGAGGCACCTACACTTTCCGAAACGAGGCTTCTTCCAAGATCTGGGCAACCGGCTACGATTTCCCGGCTATTCAGGAAGGAACCATCGTCAAGAAAGAACTGCCGAACGGCGCCAAAGCAACCGGTCAGGCATGGGTATTCAACCTGCGCCGACCGCAGTTACAGGACCCGTTGGTCCGCGAGGCCATTGGCACCATGTTCAACTTCACTTGGTCGAACGAGACGCTGTTCTACGGCATTTATGACCAGGTCGACAGCCTTTGGGACAATTCCGAGCTTGAGGCCACCGGCGTGCCCGGCCCGGAGGAAGTTGCCCTGTTGCAGCCGCTTGTGGATGACGGGTTGCTGGATGCCTCCATTCTCACGTCCGAGCCGTTCAGCTACCCCGAAAGCGGGCCCCGCCAGTTAGATCGCGGAAACCTCCGTCGTGCCTCGGCGCTGCTGGATGAGGCTGGCTGGATCGTGGGAGATGACGGTTTGCGCCGCAAGGATGGGCAGACCTTGAGGGTGGAGTTCCTGAATGACAGTCAGACATTTGATCGCGTGATCAACCCGTTTGTCGAAAATCTCAAACGGCTTGGGGTCGATGCTCGCCATACACGGATCGACAATGCCCAGGCGACTGCGCGAGAGCGCCCCCCGCAATACGATTTCGATCTGGTCACAACCTTCATGTCGACCGAATACATCCCTGGCAGTTCCCTGCGGCAGTATTTCGGGTCTGAGACAGCAGATACGTCGACCTTTAACAAGATGGGCCTGAAATCCGAAGCGGTCGATCGCCTGATCGAGGTTGTCTTGGCAGCCAAGAGTGCGGAAGAGTTGAAAACATCCGTTCACGCATTGGATCGCGTTCTGCGGGCTGAGAAGTTCTGGATCCCGCAGTGGAACAAGAACACGCACACGGTCGCCTATTACGATATGTACGAGTTCCCGGAAACACTGCCGCCCTATAGCCTCGGCAACCTCGATTTCTGGTGGTTCAACGCCGAGAAAGCCGAGAACTTGCGCGCCAAAGGCGCTTTGTAAGCCAAGATGGGCGCGTATATCCTGCGTCGTCTGGCGCTGATCATCCCGACCCTGATCGGCATCATGCTGATCAACTTCTCGCTCACGCAGTTCGTTCCCGGTGGCCCGGTCGAGCAGGTTCTGGCCCAACTCGAAGGTGGCGGAGACGTGTTCGAAAACATCGCCGGCGGAGGAGACAGCGGCGGTGGCGGCGATGTCGGGGCAGGCGGTGGTGATGACCGATACCTGGGCGCGCGCGGTTTGCCACCGGAGTTCATCGCAGAACTGGAGGCCCAGTTCGGGTTCGACAAACCCGCCCATATCCGGTTCCTGAACATGCTCTGGGACTATGCGCGGTTCGATTTCGGGGAAAGCTACTTCAGGTCGATTTCGGTCGTCGATCTGGTGATCGAGAAATTGCCTGTCTCCATCACGCTGGGGCTTTGGTCCACGTTGATCGCCTATCTCGTGTCAATCCCGCTTGGCATCCGAAAGGCGGTACGCGACGGCACCAGTTTCGATACCTGGACATCCGGTCTGATAATCGTGGCCTATGCGATCCCGGGGTTCCTGTTCGCGATCCTGCTGCTGGTACTTTTCGCCGGCGGGTCTTACTTCCAGTGGTTCCCATTGCGCGGCCTGACCTCCGACAATTTCGACCAACTGACACTGTTCGGTAAGATCATCGACTATGTCTGGCACATCACCTTGCCGGTTCTGGCATCCACGATCTCTGCGTTTGCCACCCTGACGCTGCTGACCAAGAACTCTTTCCTCGATGAGATCAAGAAACAGTACGTCATGACAGCCAAGGCCAAGGGACTGGCCGAAAACAAGGTCCTGTATGGGCATGTCTTCAGGAACGCGATGCTGATCATCATCGCCGGGTTTCCGGCCGTGTTCGTCAGCGTGTTTTTCGGCGGCTCACTGATCATCGAGACGATCTTCAGCCTTGATGGCTTGGGGCGGATGGGATTCGAGGCCGCGGTTGCGCGCGACTATCCGGTGATTTTCGGGACCCTCTTCGTGTTCGGTCTCATCGGCCTTGTGGTCGGGCTCTTGTCTGACCTGATGTATGTCTGGATTGACCCCCGGATCGATTTCGAGACGCGGGAGACCTGAAATGGCCGTTGCCGAAGATCATCACCCGGATCCCGTACCCGAAGTTGTTGTGCCGCCCGAGAAAAAATGGTTCTTCGCGCTTTCACCGCTGGGTCAGCGTCGGTGGCGGAACTTCAAGGCGAACCGGCGGGCTTACTGGTCTCTGATCATATTCTCGATCCTGTTCGGACTTTCGCTGTTCGCGGAACTGATCGCCAACGATCGTCCGCTGCTGGTCAAATATCAGGATGACTACTTTACACCCGTTACGACCTTTTATCCCGAAACGGCATTCGGCGGGGATTTCCGGACGGAGGCTGTCTACCGCGATGTGGAAGTTGAATGCCTTATCGTGTCCGGCGGTCTCGAGGCGTGTTGGGATGATCCGGAGGGGGTGATCGAGGACGCCGAGGACGGCATTGTCGATGGAGAGGAGATTAACAAGGGCTGGGTGCTCTGGCCGCCAATTCCCTACAGCTTCGACACTGTGAACGACATCCAGGGCACCGCCCCGTCCGCCCCCGACGGCAACCACCTTCTGGGCACGGACGATACGGCGCGCGATGTGTTGGCACGTGTCATCTACGGGTTCCGACTATCGGTGGCCTTCGCGCTGGTCGTTACGGTAATCACATCCGTGATCGGCATCGCGGCAGGCGCAATCCAAGGCTACTTCGGGGGGCTGACGGACCTGATCTTTCAGCGGATCATCGAGTTGTGGGGGGCCACACCCAGCCTTTACATCATCATCATCGTCGCTGCGATCTTTCAGATGGATTTCTGGCTCCTTGTGTTCTTGATGGTGCTGTTTGGCTGGACCGCGCTGGTCGGCGTGGTGCGGGCGGAATTCCTGCGAGCGCGCAACTTCGAGTATGTGCGCGCGGCCCGCGCGCTTGGTGTTTCAAACGGCACGATCATGTTTCGCCACGTGCTGCCGAATGCCATGGTTGCCACGGTGACGATGCTGCCCTTCATCATCACCGGAACGATCGGGTCTCTCGCTGCACTCGATTTCCTCGGGTTCGGTTTGCCGTCCTCGGCCCCCTCCCTGGGGGAGTTGACGTTGCAGGCCAAACAGAACCTGCAGGCCCCGTGGCTGGCCTTTACCGCTTTCTTCACCTTCGCGATCATGCTGTCGCTGCTGGTGTTCATCTTCGAAGGGGTCCGCGATGCCTTTGACCCCAGAAAGACCTTTTCATGAGCGATCCGGTCCTTCAGGTGACTGACCTGCGCGTGAGTTTCACGCAGGATGGGAAGACCTCGCAGGCGGTGCGCGGCGTGAGCTTCGTGGTCGACCGCGGAGAGACGGTCGCACTTGTGGGCGAGTCCGGGTCAGGCAAGTCGGTCACGGCCCTTTCCACGGTGTCCCTGTTGCCGGAGTCAGCACAGGTGGCAGGGTCGGTGACCTACGAGGGGGCCGAGATGATCGGGGCGCCGGAGCCGGAACTGCGCCGGGTCCGTGGCAACGATGTCAGCTTCATTTTCCAGGAACCGATGACGTCCCTCAACCCGCTTCACACTCTAGAAAAGCAGATCGCCGAAAGCCTCGCGCTGCACCAGAACCTACAAGGTGACGCAGCGCGCGCCCGCATCATCGAACTGTTGGAGAAGGTGGGCATTCGTGACGCCGAAAGCCGGTTGGGATCCTATCCTCACCAGCTGTCGGGCGGGCAACGCCAGCGGGTCATGATCGCGATGGCGCTGGCGAACGGTCCCAACCTGTTGATCGCGGATGAACCGACAACCGCGCTGGATGTCACGATTCAGGCGCAGATCCTTGACCTGCTTGCCGATCTCAAGGCGTCCGAAGGCATGAGCCTTCTGTTCATTACGCATGACCTCGCCATCGTGCGGCGGATCGCAGATCGGGTCTGCGTCATGCAAGGCGGCGAGATTGTGGAGAGTGGCCCGACGGCCGAAATTTTTGCGAACCCCCAACACCCCTACACACAGAAACTGCTGGCAGCCGAGCCATCCGGTACACCCGGTCCCGTGCCGGAAACCGCGGAAGAAATCGTTTCGACCGATCGCCTCAAGGTCTGGTTTCCGATCCAGCGCGGGATCCTGAAAAAGACTGTCGGTCACGTGAAGGCCGTGAATGAGGCGTCGATTTCGGTCCGCGCGGGCGAGACACTGGGGGTGGTGGGCGAGTCCGGATCAGGCAAGACCACGCTGGCGCTGGCAATCCTGCGCCTGATTTCGTCCGAAGGCCGGATCGTGTACGCGAGTGAGAATATTCAGGGCTGGTCCTCCAAGAAACTGCGCAGCCTGCGCAAGGACATGCAGGTGGTGTTTCAGGACCCCTATGGTTCGCTGAGCCCGCGCATGACCATTGCACAGATCATCGCCGAGGGTCTGGGGGTGCACGGCGTCGAAGACGGGCGCAACCCGCGCGAGATGGTGGCCGAAATCCTGACCGAGGTCGGATTGGATCCGTCCATGATGGATCGCTATCCGCATGAATTCTCCGGAGGTCAAAGGCAACGTATTGCCATCGCGCGCGCGATGATCCTGCGTCCTAAACTTGTCGTTCTGGATGAACCGACGTCCGCGCTCGATATGACTGTGCAGGTTCAGATCGTGGATCTGTTGCGTGACCTGCAACGCAAGCACAACCTCGCCTATATCTTCATATCGCACGACCTGAAGGTTGTGCGCGCTTTGAGCCACAAGGTGATTGTCATGCGCGCTGGTGATGTCGTGGAGGTGGGCGAAGGGACGCAGATCTTCGAAAACCCGAGCTCTGACTACACGCGTGAACTGCTTGCCGCGGCCTTCATGGACCGCGGAGCGGCTTGATCACGTCGCGATAGAGTGGCTTCCCGCAGGCGCTTCGTAGCCGTCGAATGCGCGCGCGATCATGCGTGTCAGGGGGCGCCCATCGGGCTTGATGCGCAGCGACAGCCCACCATCAACTAGCTCCAGCATGCCGGGAAAAGCGGCTTCTGCGACCCGGTACATCTCTTTCAGGCGTGTTGCGGGCACGCCGAATTCGGTTTGAAGTGCTGTGCCGTTGATTGCGAACTCGCACATGATCATCTCGATCATGCGTGACCGCAGAGTGTCTTCGTCGCGGAACGCGTGTCCCTTGGCGACCGAGAACTGGCCCGCCCGAATGGCCTTTTGATATTGAGCCGTGCCCGGGGCGTTTTGCGCATATCCCTGAGGGAAGCGCGAGATTGCAGACGCACCAAGCCCGATCAGCACAGGCGCAGTGTCATCCGTGTAACCTTGGAAATTTCTGCGCAGCGTGCCGGCCTGAGCAGCCTGTGCCAGCCCATCGTCGAACCGGGCGAAATGGTCGATCCCGATCTCGGCGTAATTGTCCCAACGGAACAGCCTGCGCGCGATGTCGAAGAGTGCCAAGCGTTGTTCCGGCGTTGGTAAGGCCTCGGTCGGGATCAGGTTCTGGCGCCGCGCCATCCAGGGCACGTGCGCATATCCGTAAAGCGCGACCCTGTCCGGGTTGAGTGACAGAAGTTTCTGCACGGAGTCCGTGATCTTCTGATCGTTCTGATAGGGCAGACCATACAGGATATCCGCGTTGAGCGAGGTGATCCCGCGCGCGCGCAGCCCATCCACAGCGGCTTGCGTGATCTCGAAGCTCTGATCCCGGCCAATGGCTTTTTGGATATCAGGGTCGAAGTCCTGGACACCGATCGAGGCACGGTTCATGCCGGCCGACGCCAGCGCATCAAGCCGCGCGTCGTCAATCTCGTTCGGATCGATCTCGACCGAGAATTCGGTCCTGTCTGTCTTGGGCGCCACAGAAAACAGTGCCGTGGCCAGGTCTGCCATCATGTCAGGGGCAAGCAAGGTCGGTGTGCCGCCGCCCCAGTGCAGGCGCGAAAGCTTCACCCCTTCGGGCAGCGCCTGACGGAGGATTTCTATCTCGGTCTTCAGCGTTTCCACATAGGCGCGGACCGGTTCCGTCGATTGCGTTCCTTGCGTCCGACATGCGCAAAACCAGCACAGCCGGCGGCAGAACGGCACATGCACGTACAGTGAGATCTCCGTTTCCGGAGCGATCTGACCGATCCAGTCCACAAAGTTCCTTGGCCCAATGCCGTCAGCGAAATGCGTCGCTGTCGGATAGCTCGTGTAGCGGGGCACACGCGCGTCAAATAGGCCAAGCCGTGCAAGTTGCGTTTTGGTATCCATACGGCTACCATCGAACAACTCATCTCCTATGTCCTTGACCCAGATCAATCCATGCAAACGGCCACCCAAACGCTTCAATTCAATAAAGATTGCTCTGAATGCCCAATCCGTCATCGGGCAGTGTGCGCACGCTGCGATGCCGAGGAATTGGAATTGCTGGAGTCGATGAAATACTACCGCGATTTCGAGGCTGGACAGACCATCGTCTGGTCTGGTGACGAACTGAATTTCGTTGCGTCCGTTGTGGACGGAATCGCCTCGCTCAGCCAGACGATGGAAGATGGCCGGCGCCAGATGGTCGGCTTGCTTTTGCCGTCTGATTTCCTTGGCCGGCCCGGTCGACTCGTGGCGCCCTACGACGTCACGGCATCGACCAAGGTTACGCTGTGCTGTTTCCGTCGCGGCCCGTTCGAAGAGTTGATGAACACCACGCCGCACGTTGCACAGCGCCTGCTTGAGATGACGCTGGACGAGTTGGATGCGGCGCGGGAATGGCTGTTGCTGCTGGGGCGTAAGACCGCGCGCGAGAAGATCGCGAGCCTTCTGGCGATCATCGCCCGCCGCAAGGCAGCGATCGCCCAGCATGATCACGAGACCGATTTCACCTTTGATCTGCCGATGACCCGCGAGGCCATGGCTGACTACCTCGGCCTTACGCTCGAAACCGTGTCGCGACAGGTCTCCGCGCTCAAGCGCGATGGTGTGATCAAGTTGCAGGGCAAGCGCGAAGTCACGATCCCGGATTTCTCTGTTTTGCTCGATGAAACAGGCGACGACAGCGACGGCGGTTTCCTCGTCTGATCTCGCACTCTGCGGTTCCCCATGTTTGTGAGCATCTGCGCGCGATTGTCGCAAATCGCGCGAAGTGTCCAGTTTGATTGACACACGGCTTATTCGAACCACTTGATTTTCTTTAAGAAAGCCGGATTGCCTCGGCCAAAGGTGCGTATTGGTTACGACTTTGGTCTCAAATCTCGGGGCTTCTGAAGCGGTCCACTGAAAGTTTTGACATGGATCAAGGAGGCCCCAATCCGAAACCCGCATGTAAACCCCATAATTAACGCCGGAGTCCGTGTTTTGAGTCGGTCGCTTCGGTCAAAAGAAGGGACGATCAATGTGGGACTACGTTAAAATCGTACTGCTTGGTCTGGTCGCACTGGGCGCGGCAATCGCCGCCAACTATGCACATGACCTGGCCTATCAGATCCACGCTGTCTTGATCATGGTCATCGCCGGAGGGATGTTCCTCTGGCAAGTTCGCCGAGTGGACGAGCCCAAGGTCATCGACACAAGTGAATACATGGACGGCGTTGTACGCTACGGCGTCATCGCAACCGCCCTCTGGGGCGTTGTCGGGTTTCTGGCGGGTACGTTTATTGCGTTCCAGTTGGCTTTCCCGGAATTGAACTTCGCGTGGGCCGAAGGCTACGCGAACTTTGGCCGATTGCGTCCGCTGCACACGTCCGCAGTGATTTTCGCCTTTGGCGGCAACGCGCTGCTGTGCACGTCCTTCTACATTGTCCAGCGGACCTCCGCTGCGCGGCTTTGGGGCGGAAACCTCGCGTGGTTCGTGTTCTGGGGCTACAACCTGTTCATCGTCCTTGCGGCGACCGGTTATTTGCTTGGGGCAACCCAGTCCAAGGAATACGCAGAGCCCGAGTGGTACGTTGACCTGTGGCTGACCATTGTCTGGGTCGCCTATCTGATGGTGTTCCTCGGGACGATCATGACCCGCAAGGAAAAGCACATCTACGTTGCGAACTGGTTCCTTCTGAGCTTCATCGTGACGGTAGCGATGCTGCATATCGTCAATAACCTGTCCATTCCGGTGTCGATCTTTGGCTCCCGGTCAGTGCAGTTGTTTGCTGGTGTGCAGGACGCGATGACCCAATGGTGGTACGGCCACAACGCCGTGGGCTTCTTCCTGACGGCGGGCTTCCTCGGCATGATGTACTACTTCGTCCCGAAACAGGCCGAGCGCCCGGTGTTCAGCTACAAGCTGTCGATCATCCACTTCTGGGCCCTGATCTTCCTGTATATCTGGGCCGGTCCCCACCACCTGCACTACACGGCACTGCCTGACTGGGCATCGACCCTCGGTATGGTCTTTTCGATCATCCTGTGGATGCCGAGCTGGGGTGGCATGATCAACGGTCTGATGACGCTCTCGGGCGCATGGGACAAGCTGCGGACCGACCCTGTGATCCGGATGATGGTGATCTCGATCGGCTTCTACGGCATGTCGACCTTCGAAGGTCCGATGATGTCGATCCGTGCCGTGAACTCGTTGAGCCACTACACGGACTGGACGATCGGACATGTGCACTCCGGCGCGCTTGGCTGGAATGGCATGATCACGTTCGGTGCGCTGTACTTCCTGGTGCCGCGCCTGTGGAACCGTGAAAAGCTCTACAGCCTGTCGATGGTCAGCTGGCATTTCTGGCTCGCCACCATCGGTATCGTCCTCTACGCCTCGGCCATGTGGGTCACGGGCATCATGGAGGGTCTGATGTGGCGTGAAGTGGATGCGCAGGGCTTCCTCGTGAACTCCTTCGCCGACACGGTGTCCGCCAAGTTCCCGATGTACGTGGTGCGCGGTCTGGGCGGTGTGCTCTACCTCGCTGGCGCAATCATCATGTGTCTTAACCTGCTATGGACTGTGACCCGCGGCGAAGAGAAGAAGTCTTCTGCTCCGATTGCAGCACCGGCTGAATAAGGAGGGACCAGAGAATGGCTATTCTTGATAAACACAAGGTCCTCGAAAAGAACGCGACCCTGTTGCTGGTGTTCAGCTTCCTGGTCGTCACCATCGGCGGTATCGTGCAGATCGCACCGCTCTTCTACCTGGAGAACACCATCGAGGAAGTGGAGGGCATGCGCCCCTACTCCCCGCTGGAGCTGCAGGGGCGGGAGATCTACATCCGGGAGGGGTGCTATGTCTGCCACTCCCAGATGATCCGCCCGATGCGCGACGAGGTGGAGCGTTACGGCCACTACTCGCTGGCTGCGGAGTCGATGTACGACCATCCGTTCCAGTGGGGCTCCAAGCGGACCGGACCTGATCTGGCCCGTGTCGGTGGACGCTACTCGGATGACTGGCATGTCGATCACATGATGGACCCGCAGTCTGTGGTGCCCGAATCCGTGATGCCGAAATACGCTTTCCTGATGGATCGCGAACTGGATGGCGAGCGCATCGGGGACCTGATGAGCACACACCGCTTCGTTGGCGTGCCTTACACCGATGAGCAGATCGAGAACGCGCGATCCGACTTCCTGGCGCAGGCCGACCCCGATGGGGATTGGGATGCGGTCGTCGCTCGGTACCCCAAGGCGCAAACGCGGAACTTCGATGGTCAGCCACAACTGACCGAGATGGACGCAATCATCGCTTATCTTCAGATGCTCGGGACACTGGTCGACTTCGAGACCTTTACCCCCGACGCAAGCCGGTAAGGAGGACAGGACATGGACACCTATTCTCTCATGCGGGAATTCGCGGACAGCTGGATGCTTCTGTTCCTGTTCGTCTTCTTTGTCGGAGTGTGCCTTTGGGCCCTCCGTCCGGGGACGAAGGACACGCACAAGGACGTCGCGGGCATCCCGTTTCGCCACGAAGATAAACCCGCCGCTGCGCGAGGTGCCGGTATTCCGGACGTCAACGAGCGTATCGCCCAGTTCAAGGAGGCGCGGCTATGAGTAAGAAGCCTGACGACAAAAAAGAGGTCGAAACCACCGGCCACTCTTGGGATGGGATCGAAGAGTATAACAATCCCCTCCCGCGCTGGTGGCTGTGGACCTTCTACGCCTGTATCGCGTGGGGTCTGCTCTACACGATTGCCTATCCGGCCTGGCCTCTGATCAATGGTGCGACCCCTGGGGTGCTCGGCTTCTCGACCCGCGCCGAAGTGGCCAAGGACATTGCCGAATTCCAGGAGAAGAACTCCGGTCTGGATACGCAACTGGCGGCGGCAGACCTGACCACGCTTTCTGAAAACGAAGAGCTTTATCGCTATGCGGTTTCGGGCGGTGCGGCAGTCTTCCGCACCTGGTGTGCGCAATGCCACGGTTCCGGCGCTGCCGGTGTCCAGGCGGGCGGGTATCCCAACCTGCTCGACAATGACTGGCTCTGGGGTGGCACGATCGAAGACATCCAGTTGACCATTGCACACGGAATCCGCAACGAGGATGACCTCGACGCGCGCTATTCCGAGATGCCGGCCTTTGGCGACATCCTCGCCGAAGAAGAGATCGAGCAAGTGGTCAACTATGTGATGAGCCTGTCAGGTGAGCCTGAAGACGCAAGCCTCGTGGCAGCGGGTGAAACCGTCTATCTCGACAACTGTGCCGCCTGCCATATGGATGACGGCAGCGGGGACATCTATCAGGGTGCACCGAACCTGTCCGATGCCATCTGGCTCTATGGTGGTGATGCGGACACGCTTCGTGAGACCGTGACCTACTCCCGCTATGGGGTGATGCCACCGTGGAGTGAGCGTCTGACCGAGGCTCAAATCGCGGCCGTCGCCACCTATGTTCATCAGCTTGGAGGGGGCGAGTAAGCCCTCCCCACCCAAGACATCGGGCGCCTGCCCGGTTTCGGCACCGATCCCCTTCCTGTTCGCGCATTTCCTGGGGGTCGGTGCCATGTTTTTCCGGCGCGACCTCGCTGCGGTCGAAATGCCAAACCCTTCCCCACTATTGGCCGTAATCACGCCCTATTGCCTCATTAACCAACAATCGAACGATTTTGACTTGAAGGTAAACGGGCATGTCACCCCTCGTGAAAAACATCGCTGCCGCTGTCCTCATGCTGTGCACGGCTGGCGGCGCGTCTGCGGTCACCCTTGACGCTACGGATTGGATCAACGCAGATGATCCGATCAAGGAAAACCAATCCGGGACAAGCGCGACCGGTGATGGTTTCGTGAATATCTACGGCAATGGCGATCTGGCGGTCGTTACAAACGAGATCGTCTCGTCGCCGTTTGATTTTTCGGGGACCATATACGCACCCGAGGATGACGATATTCTAGGTCTGGTGTTTGGCTATGAAAACGGCTTCAACAACTATCGCATAACCTGGACCGGGGGTGAGGATCACGATTGGGAAGCCGGACGTCGCTTCGGTGGTTTGATGCTTGTTTCCGAGGATGAAGGCGTCACAGACGTCCTTTGGCGCGACGAGTCGCTTTTGTGGTCGGCGCGGGTCGAATACGACTTTTCTCTTAGCGTGGCCACTGACCGGATCAGCTTCGAACTACGCGAGGCGGGGGCTTCTCTTACCGGGTTTTCGGTTGGTGGTGATTTCTCCGGCGTGGCGGGGCGTGTCGGCGTATTTACCCGCTCGAACGGCGCCAGTTTCTTCAATCTTGATGATGCACCACTGCCACCTTTGCCTTCCGCCGCTGCGACGCCGCTTGCGGTAACGCCCTTGCCAGGTGGGCTACCCTTGTTGCTTGGCGGCGCTGGCTTGCTGCTCTGGGTCAGGCATCGCCGTCCGAGTTGACCTTTGCCCACAGAACGCCATCGAAACCCGCAATCTCGATTGCGGGTTTCTTGCTGTCTGGCCTGTCAAAAAAAACCAGGTCGAGACAGGCCGCCGCAGTCGTTTTTTGACTCAGGTCAATGTGGAGTCGCATCAAAAAAGCCAAATGACATACTAAGCTTTAGGACTTGGAGTCGCGACGTGTCATCAGCTGAAGAACCGCAAAGCCTTTACGCAGCGCGGGAACCCATTTTTCCGAAACGTGTTTCGGGCAGCTTTCGAACAATGAAATGGTGGATCATGGCGGTAACGCTGGGGATCTACTATCTGACGCCATGGATCCGTTGGGACAGAGGGCCCAACTTGCCGGATCAGGCGGTTCTGGTCGATCTGGCGAACCGGCGGTTTTACTTCTTCATGATCGAGATCTGGCCCCACGAATTCTATTTCGTTGCGGGTCTCCTGATTATGGCGGGCCTCGGCTTGTTCCTGTTCACATCGGCCATGGGGCGGGTGTGGTGTGGGTACGCGTGCCCTCAGACCGTTTGGACCGACCTGTTTATCCTTGTCGAGCGCTGGGTCGAAGGGGATCGCAACAACCGCCTGCGCTTGCATCGCGCGCCGCTCAGCGCAAAGAAAGTGCGACTGCGCGCCACGAAATGGGCGATCTGGCTGCTGATCGCCGTCGCGACCGGGGGGGCTTGGGTGTTTTATTTTACCGACGCCCCGACCTTGCTGCGCGATCTTCTGACCTTCGACGCACATCCGATTGCCTACACCACGATCGCCGTACTGACCGCGACGACCTTTCTGTTTGGCGGCTTCGCGCGCGAGCAGATCTGTATCTATGCCTGCCCGTGGCCACGTATTCAGGCTGCGATGATGGATGAGGATACCCTGACCGTTGGCTATCGCGAATGGCGCGGGGAGCCGCGCAAGCATTCCGACGCTGTGAAAGCCGGGGAACCGATGGGTGATTGTATCGATTGCATGGCCTGCGTGAATGTGTGCCCGGTGGGTATCGATATCCGAAATGGTCAGCAGCTCGAATGTATCACTTGTGCGCTGTGTATCGATGCCTGCGATGACATCATGGCCAAGATGGGCAAACCCCGCGGACTTGTGGACTATATGGCGCTTTCGGATGAAACGCTGGAGCGGCAGGGAAAGGCGGGTCGCCGA
This sequence comes from Tropicimonas sp. S265A, assembly GCF_049800835.1. Classification (NCBI taxonomy): domain Bacteria; kingdom Pseudomonadati; phylum Pseudomonadota; class Alphaproteobacteria; order Rhodobacterales; family Roseobacteraceae; genus Tropicimonas; species Tropicimonas sp. S265A. The sequence goes on along the minus strand of NZ_JBNAFU010000001.1, from coordinate 1,342,823 downwards.
CCGTGGCAGCATATCCTCCGCCCGCGGACGATCTTGTACACCACGCTGTGGGCGGGCGTCGGGATAGGCCTGACCGTGGCTTTATTCCTGCGCTCCGAAATCGAAATGACGGTCGCGCCGGTGCGCAATCCGATTTTCGTGACACTCTCGGACGGCGCCATTCGGAATACCTACGAAGTGCGCCTACTCAACAAGCACGGAGAGGAGCGCCGGTTCGACCTGTCGGTCGTCAGCAGCGCGCCCCTGCGTCTCGACCTCGAAGGCACCGACACGACATGGGTCAATGTGCCTGCTGACAGCACCTTCCTCCAACGTGTCTACATTATCGGGGATGCGGGAAGTGCAGCGGCAGAGGGCGACCGGACGGACGTCAGGATCTGGGTTGAAGATGCAACCTCGCAGGAGCGGGCGTTCAAAGACACTGTTTTCAATGGAAAGGGCAGCAGATGAGCAATGTGAAAGAGCGCGAGTTCACCGGTCGGCATATGTTGATGATCATGGTGGGCGCTTTCGGGACGATCATCGCGGTGAACCTGACGATGGCTTACAACGCGGTGTCCACCTTTCCCGGGCTCGAGGTCAAGAATTCTTACGTCGCGAGCCAGAAGTTCGATGAAAACCGCGATGCGCAACTGGCGCTCGGCTGGGACGTATCGGCAAAGGTGGAGGAGGGGATGCTTCACCTGATCATCCTTGATGAGGCAGGACAGCCGGTAGAGGCTGAACTCGTCTCGGCAACGCTAGGGCGCGCGACCCACGTGCGGGATGACTTTTCCCCGGCTCTGTTCTGGACAGGCATGGATTTTGCCGCGCCCGTTGACCTGGACGGCGGGAACTGGAACCTGCGCCTTCAGGCAAAGGCACCAGATGGTACCGTGTTTCAGCAGCGTATGATCCTGCACGTGCGCGATTGATATGAGCGATGTGACAGCCCAAACGCCCTCGGCCTGCCCCGCTTGCGCGGCCGGTGCGATGGCGGAAAGTGTTGCCCGGGGCCGCAAGCCCGAGGGGCGGCTTGTGCTGTCACTGCCCAAGATTCATTGCGCTGCCTGTATCTCCGGGGTGGAGCGATTGCTGCATGCGGTCCCCGGCGTGTCTGCTGCGCGCGTGAACCTGACACTGAAGCGCGCTCTTGTGGATGCCGAAGATGGTGTGAGCGCGCATGATCTGGCGGAGATGCTGACCGGCAAGGGGTTTGAAGCCTACGAACTCGATCCCGCGCAGCTCGGCAATGCCGAGGCGGATCGACCTGCGCGGGAGTTGCTTATGCGCCTTGCCGTGTCCGGCTTTGCAATGATGAATATCATGCTTTTGTCGGTTGCGGTCTGGTCCGGTGCCGAAGACGCGACCCGCGACATGTTCCACTGGATTTCTGCGGCAATTGCCATTCCGACCGTCGGGTTCTGCGCGCAGCCCTTCTTCCGGAATGCATGGGCCGCGTTGAAAAACGGTCGCCTGAACATGGATGTACCGATTTCGCTCGCGATTCTGTTGGCGGTCGGAATGTCGCTCTATGAAACGTCACAGTCCGGCAAACATGCCTATTTCGACGCAGCCGTTTCGTTGACGTTTTTCCTGCTCGCAGGCAGATACCTCGATTTCCGAATGCGCGCATCCGCGCGGTCCGCCGCACAGGAACTTGCGGCACTTGAGGTGCCGCGTGCGACCAAACTTGTTGGCGGAACAGAGGTGCTGACCCCGATCGCAGAACTCGCCGTCGGGGATGTCGTGATCGTCAAACCCGGCGGGCGCATTCCCGTAGACGGTGTTGTCGAGGCCGGCATGTCAGAGCGAGACCGCGGCTTGCTCACCGGAGAGAGTCTGCCTGTGCGCGCGCAGCCGGGCGATCAGGTGGCCGCTGGGGAGATGAACCTGACCGGTGTCTTGACAATCAGGGTCACGGCCGCCGGTGAAGACAGCTCGCTGCACCGCATTGCGGACCTTGTTGCGGTCGCCGAAAGCGCGCGGTCCAGATACACGTCGCTTGCGGATCGCGCTGCGGCGCTTTATGCGCCTGGGGTCCACATTCTGGCGGTGCTGACAGGGGTAGGGTGGTACCTCTATTCCGGTGATCTTCGGCTTTCGCTGAACATCGCGTCGGCGGTCTTGATCATCACCTGTCCGTGCGCCCTAGGCCTCGCCGTTCCTGCGGTGACAACTGCCGCATCCGGCAAGCTTTTCAAGCGGGGCTTGCTGATCAAGGACGGAACCGCGTTGGAGCGTCTGGCTGAAGTGGACGAAGTCGTTTTCGACAAGACAGGCACGCTGACCAAGGGGACACCGCAGTTGCTGGGTCATGACGCCGACACGGTGGCACTGTCCGTGGCGCGGGCCCTGGCCCAAGGCTCGACGCATCCTCTGGCGGAAGCCTTGTTGCGCGATGCAGACGGTGACGTGGCGACCGTTGAAGACCTGCGCGAGGTTCCCGGCCACGGTGTGCAGGCGATGTGGCAAGGTCAAAGGGTTCGCCTGGGTCGGGCGGACTGGGTCGGCGCGCCGACAGGCGGGGACACAGCGACATGGCTGCAGATCGGCACCCAGTCGCCGCTGGCGTTCCGCTTCAGCGACGCCTTGCGCGAAGGTGCCGCGGAGGCCGTGGCGGCCCTGCGCGCTCAGGGGACGAAGGTCACCCTTTTGTCCGGCGACACACCCCAAGCCGTCTCGCGGGTTGCGGATGCTCTTGGCATTTCGACATGGCAGGCCGAATGTCTGCCCGAGGACAAGGTTGCGCATATCGAAGCCCGCACCGCCGAAGGCGCTCGGGTCCTGATGGTCGGGGATGGTCTGAACGACACCGCGGCGCTGGCTGCGGCGCACGTGTCTATTTCTCCTGCGACGGCACTTGATGCAGCACGTGTTGCGTCAGATATGGTCCTGCTCGGCCAGGATATGTCCCCGATTGCACACGTCCTCGAAACCGCCCGACAGTCCACCAAACGCATCCATGAGAATTTCACCATTTCGACGATCTACAACATCGTTGCGGTGCCGTTGGCAATTGCCGGTCTTGCCACGCCTCTGATGGCTGCGTTGGCGATGTCGCTCTCTTCCATTACAGTGACGCTGAATTCGCTGCGTTTGAAGTGAGGCGCTGATGGAAGTCCTGTCCTATCTGATCCCAATCTCGCTGTTTCTTGGCACAGTCGGGCTTGCGGGGTTCTTCTGGATGGTCAAGACGCGCCAGTTCGACGACCCCGAAGGTGATAGCCAGCGTATCCTGTCAGACGAATTCGACGACAAGCCCAAGCAGTAACCGCAGGTCTGGTCGATTACGACGGCGGGCTAAGCGGCTCGCAGGGGATGTTTTGCGCGGTCAGTCGGCGGCAGGCCAACGTCGCAGTGTCCTGGTTCAGGCCGACGAAATTGGCTTGAAACTGTCCTCCGCTTCTTGAGACCTTGCGCAAGGCCTCGTCCAGCGTTCCGATTTCCTTGAGGGCAATCTTTAGCAAGGCGCGCTCGGCCTGATACTGCGTTGGGTACGCGCCAACGTTGATCCCCCAGTGGCGACCGCCGGATGTTGACGCGCGTGAGACTATCTCGGTGACGGCGTCGGTGACGGTCGCAAACCGACGTGGCGCCGGTGCGTCAGCCGGGCGAGGGGACGCCACCGCCCCCGTCGCAACTGCCGCGGCATTGCGGCGGTCTTCGGTTTGCGCGTCCGGGGCTGGTCCGCGTTGCAGTGTCCCGCTTGAATCGGCGGCAACGTCGCTGTTCACGATGTTCGGAAGCTCGGTTTGTTCGGTCGTATCGGCTTGGGCCACTTCCACCGTATCAGGCTCTGCCACCGGTTCCACAGTGCGGTTCGGTCTCGGGGCCGGGCGCCCGGGTGACTCCTCTGCCTCGCGCACGAGGACGTTTGCGATATCATACTTGGCAGCTTCCTGTTGAGCCAACTGAAGCTCCGCTGCGGTTTGCGCGATTGCGGTTTCGACCGATGGTGCGATCGACGCCAGCAGAGTTGCAGCGGGTTGCTGCCCTCCCGGACGCGGCACCGGGCGCGGGCTCCGGGTCACTGCAAGTTGCGTGCGCACGGTACGTGCAGCCGGTACATTGGCATAGTTCGGCAATGCGGGTTTGCGTACCGCGACCCGCGTCGGGGCCTTGCGGAAGCCGAGGTTCAGCAATTCCGCCACCCGGGCGTTGCGCGTCGCGGTGGAGCGACCGCCGAACACGGTTGCGATGATCCGCTCCTGCCCGCGTTCCGCCGAGGCGACCAGGTTGAAGCCAGCCGCACGCGTGTACCCGGTCTTGATCCCGTCCGCGCCGCGATAGGCATTCAGCAGCCGTCGGTTGGTGTTGCGCACCGTTCCCATCGTGGTGTTCGTCGCCTGGCGAGAGAAGAGGTTGTAGTACTGCGGATAATCATAAAACAGCCGGCGCCCCAGAACGGTCATGTCGCGCGCCGTGGACAGGTGGCCAGCCTCGGTCAATCCATGGGCATTCTTGAAGGTCGTGCGGGTCATCCCGAGTGCCTTGGCCGTGCGGTTCATGCGGCGAGCGAAGGCCGCCTCCGACCCCGAGATCGCCTCGCCGATTGCTGTGGCTGCATCATTCGCGGATTTCACTGCCGATGCGCGGATAAGGTATCTCAGCGCGATACGCTGGCCGGGTTTCAAGCCCAGTTTCGATGGAACTTCGGCCGCCGCTTTCTTGGACACGCGCACCTTGGTATCAAGTGTAATTTCCCCCAGCCGCACTGCTTCGAAGGCGATGTAAAGGGTCATCATCTTCGTCAGAGAGGCCGGGTGGAGCCGCGTGTCTGCATTTTCCGCGTGCAGTACCTTGCCCGATCGCGCATCCATGACCATGGCCGCATATGGGGCTGCGCTCACCGCGCCTGAAAGAAAAAGAATTGCGATTGTGGTCGCGACTCCAAGGAGCCTGCAGACCCCACCTGTGCGATGGGCTGACATGTGCGCTCGATCCTGTAACTGCCTCTGCGCCTCGTTGGACGCTTTTTATTGCCACCACCGTAGCACGAAACGACTGCACGGGGAACGCCTGCTTTTATTAAAAAGCGCTGTATTTTCAGGTGGTACAGGGCATATCTTGAGCCTGCGATGAGAGCCGACACAAGCGGCCCTCTTTGGTCAGGTGCTGATTTGGTCGATCAAGGCCGGCAAGTGGCCGAGGTCCGGAATCTCTCGGAACCGTGCGGAGCCTGCGGGCTTGGGTGCGTGCTCAAGTTCCCACGTCAGGTCATGGGGCACGTAAACGGCCCATGCCCCGGCCTCCAGTGCCGGAATGACATCGGACTTGAGAGAGTTTCCCACCATCATCGCGCCGCTTGGTCCAAGCGGGTCTGCAGCGAACACCTGATCGTACGTGGCCCGCGTCTTGTGCGAAACGATTTCGACGGCGTCGAACCTGTCGCCCAGCCCCGATTGCGCGAGCTTGCGTTCCTGATCCAGCAAGTCGCCTTTGGTGATCAACACTATGCGGTAGTTTTCGGCGAGGGTGCCCACGGTCTCTTCCACGTGCGGCAGCAGGTGGATTGGATGGCGAAGCATGTCTTGCCCGGCTGCCAGAAGCTCGGCGATCACCTCGCCCGAAACCTTGTGATCAGTGACTTCCAATGCAGTTTCGATCATCGACAGGACGAAACCCTTGATGCCGAAACCGTAGTGCCCGAGGTTGCGATGTTCTGCCTCCAGCAGGCGATCCATCAAATGGTCTTCCTCGGTGTAGTTGCGCAGCAATTCTGCGAATCGGGCTTGGGTGAGGCGGAAAAACTGCTCGTTTTGCCACAGGGTATCGTCTGCGTCGAAGGCGATTGTCGTTAACGAATTGGGCATTGGGGCGTTTCGACAGTTCTTTTCGTGTTTGGCGAGGGATTTGATGGCAGAGTTCCGGGCGACCCTCTTTTCTCCCCTCTGTATGGCCTTATATTGCCAAGCTGAACCGCAGGACCAGAGTGGATGCGCATGATCGAAAAAGCCCCGATACGCATGGCAGACACCCCCGAGACGCCGGGTGACGACACCTCCGTCATCACCAAGACCCAGACCAAGACCGAAAAGCCGCCGCTTTACAAGGTGTTGATCCTGAATGATGACTACACGCCGATGGAGTTTGTCGTGCACGTTCTGGAGCGTTTCTTCGGCATGACCCACGGTCAGGCGGTGGAATTGATGCTGACAGTGCACAAGAAGGGCGTGGCGGTGGTCGGTGTGTTCTCCTACGAGATCGCTGAAACGAAAGTGGCGCAGGTCATGGACTTCGCGCGCCGCCATCAGCACCCGCTGCAGTGTACCATGGAAAAGGAATAGCAGTCCGTCTTCGACTGCTCTGCAATGACCTCTCCCAGACTTGAAATGGCCCTCGATCAGGGGGCCTTGTGTTGGCCTCCCGGCCCCGTGCTTGCCATGCGACCCGATCCTAGGGTGACAGGGTTGCCGCTGGAGCGCACGACCGTGGCGCATGGGTTTCGTCCGGCGCACGACGCATGGATTTCTCGCGCTGCTGAAGTCTCAGCCGAAGCCAGCGGCAGATATGCGGCTTCGTACGTCCGTGTCCCGCGAAGTCGGGATCACGCAAGGCTTCTCGTCGCGCGCGCTGTCGCATTGGTCGACCCCGGAGGCATGATCGTCGTGGATGGGGCCAAGACTGACGGGGTCGAAAGCCTCCTGAAGGATTGCAAGAAGATTTTCAGCCCATTGGACACCCTGTCCAAGGCACATGGAAAGCTGTTCTGGTTCACACGCCCGGCCATCATCCCCGACGCCGCCGCCGCGTGGATGACGCCCGCCACAGGCCCCACGGGATGGCATACCGCTCCCGGTGTTTTCTCTGCTGATGCAGTCGATCGCGGATCGGCCCTTTTGATCAATACGCTGCCCCCCTTGTCCGGTCGCGTTGCAGACCTGGGTGCCGGGTGGGGGTACCTTTCGGCAGAGGCTCTGCAGCGCATGCCCGCCATCGACCGGATCGACCTGATCGAGGCCGAATGGGCCGCACTGGACGCCGCGCGCGCCAATGTCACCGATCCGCGTGCGCATTTTTTTTGGGCCGATGCTTTGAACTTCGAGGGTGGCGACTACGACGCCATTCTCATGAACCCGCCCTTTCATCCCTCTCGCAAGGCCGATCCCGGACTCGGTCAAGCGTTCGTACGTGCGGCCGCCCGTCGGCTGAAGCGCGACGCAAGCCTGACCCTTGTCGCCAACCAGCATTTGCCGTACGAGGCGGTGCTTTCGGACTGCTTTGCCGAATTGTCGACGCGCGCCACCAGAGATGGTTTCAAGATCCTCCATGCGCGCAAGCCGCGTCCTGCGCCCTCACTGCAGTGACGCTTAAAGGAGTACGACGATGTCCTTTTCGATCACCGGAAAAACGGCGATTGTAACTGGTGCCGCAAACGGCGTCGGCCTTGCGATCGCCAAGCAGTTCGTGGATCACGGCGCGAACGTCATGTATGCCGACCGCGATGAAGAGCACCTCAAGAGCGAGGTCGGCAAAGCCGAAGAAGATGCAGGCACAGCCCGCTACTTCGCCGGCGATTTGCGTGAACGCCTGACGCAGGCAAATCTGCTGTCCGCAACGATCGACGCGTTCGATCGCGTTGATATCCTGGTCAACGCCAGCCGCCAGATCGAAGTGTCAGACCCGCTTGAGCCGGATGCGGATCAGGTCGAAGCGATGATGCAGCAAAACATGCTGACGTCCTTGCGCATGACGCAACTGGTTGCCAAACGGATGATCAAGCAAGCAGAGACCGAGGGCAACGACGAGGAGGAAACCGGTTCGATCGTCAATCTCTCGTCGATCGCACCACGGCAAACCCATCCCAAGCTGTTGGGCTACTCTATCGCCTCTGCCGCACTCGATCAGCTCACGCGATCAATGGCGGTCGCCTTGGCGCCGCATCGCATAAGGGTCAACTCGGTGGCGTTTGGCAGCGTGATGAGCGCGAGTCTGAAGGACGTTTTGAAAGACAACCGTGAGTTGCGGGGCCAGATCCTCGACTGCACGCCGATGTCCCGGATCGCAAAATCCACCGAAGTCGCGGACGCTGTTCAATACCTTGCCTCCCCTGGGGCCGGCTTCGTGACAGGGCAGATCATCACGATCGATGGCGGGCGTACGTTGCTCGACCCGGTCACCCTACCGGCCCATTGAGCAGGCAAACCTGATACGCGCGCCGCGCGCGCGCCTCCAGTTCCGGAAGCTGTTCCGTCAGGGTTTCAGCGAGTTTCGCTGCTGTTTCTGTGTCGGCGAGTGCAAAACCCGGCAGTGTCTTCGACGACTGTGTGGTGCAAATCTCGCGATCTTCGAGGGTCGGGCCGCATTCCGAGACGTCCAGAAAATCGACCCGTTCGGGGGTGACGGTAAATCCCGTTTCCGCCGCTGACCGCGCCTCGGCAATCAGCTGTTTCGCCGCGACGTATTCGCGTGTGGATTGTTCAAAGCAAACATCTTCCGGCTCCGAGCATGCAACCAGTCCGAGGAGCGCGGTCAGGGCAATCCGATGTGTCATTTTCACCTGACACCCCCGATGGAAGATGCTAGCTCTGGGCGCAAGTGAAGGAGACGAAGATGACCGACGAATTTTCCGACAAGAAGGCCCGTGCCTCCGCCTGGTTTCGACAGTTGCGTGATGACATTGTCGCGTCTTTCGAGGCGCTTGAGGATGCGCAATCCACGGGTCCTTTTGCGGAGCGTCCGGCGGGTCGGTTCGAGGTCACGCAAACGCGCCGCGATGCGCCCGATGGCGGGGATGCCGGCGGCGGATTGATGAGTGTCATGCGCGGCGGGCGCGTTTTTGAGAAGGTCGGCGTCAACATCTCGACCGTGTACGGGGAACTTGGCGACCGGGCGCAGGCTGCCATGGCGGCGCGCAAGGGCATTCCCGGCATGGCCGAAGATCCACGCTTCTGGGCGTCCGGCATCAGCCTGGTTGCCCATATGCAAAACCCGCATACACCCGCAGTGCACATGAACACACGAATGTTCTGGACCCCGCATGCGTGGTGGTTTGGCGGTGGCTCCGACCTCAATCCCTGTCTTGAAAAGACCGAGGATACCGGGTTTTTTCATGATGTGCTCAAGCAGTACTGCGACAAGCATGATGCAGCTTACTATCCGCGCTACAAGGAATGGGCGGATGAGTATTTCTTCGTGCCCCATCGCGGACGCGCGCGTGGGGTTGGTGGGATCTTCTATGACGACCACAATACCGGCGACTGGGAGGCAGACTTTGCCTTCACACAAGATGTCGGACGTGCGTTCCTGCCGGCGTTCGTTCCCGTGACCGAGCGCAACCGAGACCTTTCGTGGACACGGGACGACAAGGAAGCTCAGCTCGTTCACCGCGGCCTCTATGCCGAATACAATCTTGTCTATGACCGGGGTACGAAGTTCGGGTTGGAAACGGGTCATGACGCCACGGCCGTCCTCATGAGCCTGCCACCGGAGGCCAAGTGGCCCTGAGCGCCTTCCCCTGCCGATGAAACCTGCCTCATGCACTGCTCGCTTATACCGCGTTGAAGGAACCGTAGGCCGGGAACGCTGATTTTTGGTTAACGTCGCTCGGTTCTGCGTGGGGCAGCGCGCGAAGCGTGATACAGTGATATGTATCAACGAAGCGGAGGCCCCATGGCACATGGATTTCGGTTTGTAGTCGCGGTGCTTTGTGCCGCAGCAACCGCCTTTCCCGTCGGTGCGCAGGACGTCGCTGACGCCCAAGCCCCTGAAGCTGCCGGTGCCGGGGTTGTCTTCGGATCGCTGAGTCCGGCCGCCGATGCCGCGTTGGCCTCGAAGGCGGCGGGCGATCCTGTTTTTTCTGAGAACTGGATGGTTGCGGCCGCCAATCCTCTGGCCGCCGAAGCAGGCGCTGACGTGCTGCGTGCGGGCGGCACGGCGGCGGATGCGATGGTCGCTGTCCAGGCCGTGCTGGGACTGGTCGAGCCGCAAAGCTCCGGTCTGGGCGGCGGCGCGTTCCTTGTATGGTATGATGCCGCGACAAAGGAGGTCACGACGCTGGACGGTCGCGAAACGGCTCCGCTCGCGGCACGCCCGACGCTGTTTCAGGACAAGGATGGCGCGCCGCTGCAATTCTTTGACGCGGTGGTCGGCGGTTTATCGGTTGGGACCCCGGGTACCCCGGCCTTGATGGCCGAGGCACACGCGAGATGGGGACGGGCCGATTGGCCGCTTTTGTTCGGTGACGCAATCGCGCTTGCGGAAGAGGGGTTCACGGTTTCCCCGCGACTGGCGTCTCTTGTCGCCGGGGATGCCGAGCGGCTGTCCCGTTTCGGGCCCACAGCTGCGTACTTCCTGCCCGGTGGTGTGCCGCTCGAAGCTGGCGATCTGCTGAGGAATCCCGCTTACGGACAGACGTTGCGCAGCCTGGCCGCCCACGGTCCGGCGACCTTTTATACTGGCGAGATCGCGCATGACATCGTCTCCGCGGTTCGAACGGCGGCGGGGAATCCGGGGGTTCTCGATCTGATCGATCTGGCCATCTACGAGGTGAAGGAGCGCGCGCCTGTTTGCGTGCCCTACCGCGGTGCGGATGTGTGTGGCATGGGCCCGCCGTCGTCCGGGGCTTTGAGTGTCGGGCAGATCCTGGGCATGCTTGAACCGTATGACCTTGCCGGTCTCGGACCCGATGCGCCAGAGGCGTGGCGTCTGTTCGGCGATGCCTCACGCCTGGCCTTTGCCGACCGCGGGCGCTTTATCGCCGACAGCGACTTCGTACCCGTTCCGACGCAGGGTTTGGTGGCGCCTGCCTACCTGCAGGCCCGCAGCGCCTTGCTGGACAGCAACACGGCTCTTGAGGCGGTCACTCCGGGCGCGCCGGAGTTTGACCACGCGTTGAACTGGGCGGATGACGAGAGCCTTGAGCTCCCCTCGACCTCTCATGTTTCGATTGTGGATACCTATGGCAACGCTCTGTCCATGACGACGACGATCGAGAATGCTTTTGGGTCGCGACTGATGGTGCGCGGGTTTCTTCTGAACAATGAGTTGACGGACTTTTCCTTCAGAACCCATGCGGACGGCGCGCCCATTGCAAACCGCGTAGCGCCGGGAAAACGGCCGCGCTCTTCGATGGCGCCGACGATTGTTCTGCGGGACGGTGCGCCGGTTCTTGTTGTCGGCAGTCCGGGGGGCAGCCGGATCATCCCGTATGTGGCAAAGACAATCGTCGCGCATCTTGACTGGGGGCTGGACCCGCAGGCGGCCGTTGCGCTGCCGCATCTCGTCAACAGGTTCGGCACCTATGATCTCGAAGTAGGCACTGCGGCTGCCGCCCTCGAAGAGCCGCTTGTCGATCTGGGGTATGAGGTCAACATACGTGCCCTTACGTCCGGCCTGCACGCGATCGCGCTGGGGGAACAGCTACAGGGGGGGGCCGATCCGCGCCGCGAGGGCATCGCCCTTGGCGAGTAAGCGCCCTTACCCGGGTCAGGCGGCCGCGCGCGGTCCCAGCTTGTAGTGCACCTCTTCGAGGTCGACCGGCCCTTTCGGCATCTTGTTGCCCGGGTCTTCGAAGTCGTACTGGAAGAGGTCGAAATCCTGTTTGTACATCTCGTACATCAGATGCATCGACAGGTCATCGAAGTAGTCAGCGACAGGGTGCGCACGCTTCGGACCGTGGCCTTCGCTTTCGTTGAACCTGGGGATGTTTGCAGGATCGACCGCATGCGCCGGCGGGCAGCTATCCAGAACCGCTTGCATCCCTTCGTTGAATTTTTCGGTAAAGAAGACATGGTCGTAGCGTCCGCCGCCCGCGATCAGGGTGCTGACGTGGCCTGCAACCGAAGACCAGTGAATGTCCGGGTCCATGGGTTTGCGAAATGCGATGGTGTCGCGCGCAAAAAGCAGAAACCGTCGAAAACTCGCGATCTGATCGAATTCGCCATCGACCTGGATGCCGTATTGCTGGGTGAGCATCGGCACGAGATTTCCGCGATACCTGTTTCCGTTGCGTTGAATGCCGCAGATCTTGTCGAAAAAGGCCGACAGGATGCGGGTGTAGGGGTTGCGGACACAGGTGAAGGTGAAGGTCTCGCCACCTTTGACGGCATGTTCAATCGCGGGGCGGCTTTCCTCCATGCCCCATTTGTGCAGGCCGTGCTGTGCGTCATGGATATCGCCATCGAAAAAGCTGCCATTGTCGCTGTAGAACATGATCTGGCCGATGGTCGAGCATGCGCATTTGGGCACCACGCGGTAGATCATGCTGCCGCTTGTCGTCATCCATGTGCCCGGAAACCCCATACCTGCTCTTCTCCGTCATGCTACGCGCCTGATTAACCAAAGATGCATTGATTTATCAAATTCTTTGCATCTGTATACACCTGACCTCTACACGCCAGAAACGGCAGGAACTGGACCTCTGCGTGGCAAAAGTTGCCTTCATTCTGTTATGCCACAAGGATCCTGAACGGATTGTTGACCAGGCGTTGCGCCTCGTTTCTCAAGGCGATTGTGTGGCGATCCATTTCGACGGGCGTGGAGCGAACTCGGACTTCGTGCGCCTGCAAGACAGGTTGGCTGGCCATCCGAACGTCTGTTTTGCGCCGCGTCGTATCAAGTGTGGATGGGGGGAGTGGTCCCTCGTAAAGGCAACGCTCGAGACGCTGCAAACAGCTCTGGCAACATTCGGCGATGCGACCCATTTCTACCTGATCTCCGGCGATTGCCAGCCGATAAAATCGGCGGCCTTCGTAAAGATGCGCTTGGATCCGGCCGACCGGGATTATATCGAGGCTGTGGATTTCTTTACCTCCGGTTGGATCCGCACCGGAATGAAAGAAGACCGGCTGCGTTTTCGCCATGTGTTCAACGAACGCCGTCAAAAGAAGTTGTTCTACGCCAGCCTCGAAGCACAGCGGCGCCTCAAGCTGTCACGCGAGACGCCCGAAGGCCTGCGGATCATGATCGGGTCGCAGTGGTGGTGCCTGCGGCGCGAGACTATCGAGAAGGTTCTTGCGTTTCTGGCCAGCCGGCCGGACATCCCCAAGTTTTTTTCGACGACTTGGATCCCGGACGAGACGTTCTTCCAGACGATCGTGCGCCACCTTGTTCCGTCCTCGGAGTTGTCGGGGCGCGCGCCGACCTGCCTGATGTTCACCGACTATGGGATGCCGGTGACCTTCTACAACGATCACTACGATTTTCTTATCCAGCAAGACGCGTTCTTTGCACGCAAGATCTCAACACAAGCACACGACTTGCGGGCAAGGCTGAATGCTGTCTGGGAGGACACAGAGGCGGCATTCGTCGTCTCGGATGAAGCCGTACGCCTACACCGGTTTCTGACCGGGCGCGGACGCGAAGGACGCCGGTATGCGCCGCGGTTCTGGCAGGAGAGCAAGCCTGATCGCGCCCGGGAATTGCTCTTGATTTCCACCAAGAAATGGCATCTGGCAAAGCGTCTGCTCGGACGGGCCCGGGAAACGCTTGGCATACCCGGGGTGGCTTTTGTCTTCCACGAGGAAAGCTGCGACCTGCCCGACCTGGGTGGATTGGAGACGCAGCTGAAGAAACGCAACCGCCATCGACGTGCCCTGACAGGTCTGTTGTTTTCGGCGCTTCAGACAGACCGCATGGTGCTGTGCCTTGATCTGTCAGCCAGTTCGATGGTGGATGACCTTGCCGCGTCAGCGATGCGGGTGCGGCTTCTCGAGATGGAGTGCCTCTATAGTGATGCCTATCTGACGGGCCACGCGCGTCGCTTGGGCCTGATCAGCGATCAGACGAAGCCTGAGACGATTTTCAGATTGCTGCCCGCGCTGCGCAGCGAACTGTCTACGGAGCACGAGCGCCTTGCGACAGCTGTGCCGGGTTCTGCGTTTCGGGTCTCAGAGACGGCAGGACCGGAGGAAAACACGCGCGCGCTGGCGGCGTTTTTTGGCGTGCCTGAAGCGCGCCTTGCCACTATTGCTGATACCAATACCCTGTTTTCTGACTGAGGACCCGATGCCCTATTCCTACGATCCCGAGAATGTATTCGCCAAGATACTGCGCGGCGAGATACCGAACAAAACCGTGCTGGAGACGGATCATTCGCTGGCGTTTCACGACCTCTATCCACAAGCGCCGACGCATGTTCTGGTCATCCCCAAGGGACCGTATGTCACCTATGATCATTTCGCCGCCGAGGCCTCGGACGCCGAGATCCTCGACTACACACGGACCATCGCGCAGGTCTGCGAGATGATGGACGTGGCCGATGGGGGCTTCAGGCTGATCTCGAACGCGGGCGAAGCCGCTATTCAGGAAGTGCCGCACCTGCATGTTCACATTCTGGCCGGCCGCCCACTTGGAAGGATGCTGCAACCTGCCGGCTAGGGGCGGCGCGGGGCTTCGGACCGCCTGCGGCAGTCGCTCAGCCCCGCGCGCTGCCGCGGACGGGTGCCGAACGGCGCAGCGTCAGAGCGCATGGGCGCCGGACGTGAGGGCAACGAATACGTCCTCCAGATCGGGCTCTTCGCTCGCCAGTTCGCGTATCCGAATGCCCGCATCGCGTACGGCATCAAGGATCGTGTTCACGGAAACCTGTCCGCGCCGGTAGGAAAACAGAAGCGCCCCGTCCGCCCGTTGTTTCATCTCCACCCCCGCGATCGCCGGTACGGCAACCGCGGTGTGTTCCTCCGGGGTTATGACAAGCGTTTTGGCATCGAGCCGGGACAGCAGGTGCGAGGTCGCGTCCTGCGCGATCTTGTCTCCGTGATTTATGATCGCGATCTCATCGCACATCTCCTCCGCCTCTTCGAGGTAATGCGTGGTCAGAATGATCGTCATGCCCTGTTCATTGAGCTTGCGCACATTCCGCCACAGCATTTGCCTCAACTCGATGTCCACGCCGGCGGTCGGCTCGTCCAGCACCAGCACATGTGGGGAGTGAACGAGGGCCTTGCCCAGCAAAAGCCGTCGTCGCATCCCCCCTGACAGCGACCGTGCATAGGCATCGGCCTTGTCGGTCAGCCCGATCAGTTCGAGGATGTCATCCGTGCGTCGCTCCGACCTTGGTACGCCGTACAGTCCCGCCTGCACGTCGAGCGCGCCGCGCGGGGTGAAAAACGGGTCGAGGTTCAATTCCTGGGGCATCACGCCGATGGCGGCGCGGCTCTGGCGCGGGTTCACATCCTGATCAAAGCCCCAGATTTCGACCCGCCCGGAGGATTTCGTCACGAGGCCAGCGAGGATGTTGATCAGGGTTGATTTTCCGGCGCCGTTGGGGCCCAGCAACCCAAAGATCGACCCGGCCCGGATTTTCAGGTCAATACCCTTGAGGGCCTCTTTCGGGGGTTGAGTGCCGCTTCCCCGATAGGTCTTGCGCAACCCTTCGATCCGTATTGCGTCCTGTGACATGGCGTCCTTCCACAAGCCCTTGCCGGGGCGGCCCGTTTTTGTCAGGTTGCCCCCGATCTATGGCGGGGGCGACCCCGCGGCAAGCAGATAGGCGCCACCGATGAGCATCCCCGTTCCCGAAACCGAGATTGTCGAGACCAAACGCGTCGCTTGCGATGGCGGAGAGGGGGCGCTTGGGCATCCGCGTGTCTGGCTCAGCATTGCGCCTGAGATCGGCTACGTTGAATGCGGCTATTGCGACAAACGGTTCATTCTGAAGGGCCACGAGGACAAAGTCGCGGACAGCTGATACGCGCGGCAGATCAGCGCTGCGTCACTTCCCTGAGTTTGCCCGCGTTGCGCCCGCCCGTACGGTTGAGTATGGCGTGTGCCCCTCGTGTTTGTTTGTTGTGCTCGGTTGGTGAACGGCGCAGCGATGCCTTGGTCCACCTCGTTGCCCTCGTGGCTGCCCTTGCTGCGGTTCCCGTACTCATGACGATGGCCGCGGTCTGGGGCGCAGGAGACGCAGCACAGGCCGGGATCGCGCTCTATGGCAGCAGCCTGATTGCGATGATCTCCTGTTCGTTTCTCTACAATCACCTGCGGGTGCCTGACTGGACGCCGACACTGCGCGCGCTCGATCATGGGGCGATCTACGTCAAGATCGCAGCAACCTACACGCCCTTTGCACTGCTATCGGGATCCGGGTTGTCGATGTTGGCGACGATCTGGGCAGGCGCCGCCCTTGGCATCGGCATCATGCTTCTGAAAAAGCACGACTCCATCCTGCCTGGGGTCGTGTTGTGTCTGGGCATGGGCTGGGCCGTCGTGTTCGGCGGACGTGACCTTATCGCCGATCTTTCCACGCCGGTTGTTGTCCTTATGGTGCTTGGCGGTGTCCTCTATTCAGCGGGCGTCCCGTTTCTGCTGGCATGCCGGATGCGATATCACAACACCATCTGGCACGCGTTCGTGATGGTCGCGAGCCTCGTGTTCTTCGTTGCGATCTTCATCCATCTCGCGCAAGCCGCGCCCCGCCCGCTCTGACCCCCTCGCCAATCCGGTACGAAGCTTATATCCCTGCGAGAGGCGCGGCGAAGCAAGGGGGCTGGCATGGCATTCGGCAAAGGGCATCATCTGCATCTGATCGATGGGTCGGCCTTTATTTTCAGGGCCTATCATGCATTGCCACCGCTGACGCGGAAGTCTGACGGACTGCCGATCGGCGCGGTTTCGGGGTTTTGCAACATGCTCCAGCGCTATGTGGAGGGGAACACCGGGCCCGACGCGCCGACCCATGTGGCAGTGATTTTCGACAAGGGCAGCCACACGTTCCGCAACGAGATGTACGACCAGTACAAGGCCAATCGCGAGGCCATGCCCGAAGACCTGCGCCCCCAGATCCCACTGACCCGTACGGCCACCCATGCCTTCAACATCGCCTGCCAGGAGATGGAGGGTTTTGAGGCCGATGACATCATCGCCACCCTCGCCTGTCAGGCGCGTGATGCGGGCGGGCAGGTCACGATCATCAGTTCGGACAAGGACCTGATGCAGTTGGTTGGCGACGGGGTTGAAATGCTCGACGCGATGAAGAACCGGCGCATCGACCGCGATGGGGTGTTTGAGAAATTCGGCGTTGGGCCGGAGCGGGTTGTCGATGTTCAGGCGCTGGCGGGTGACAGTGTGGACAACGTGCCGGGTGCGCCGGGGATTGGGGTAAAAACGGCAGCGCTATTGATCAACGAATTCGGCTCGCTGGAGGAGCTTCTGGACCGCGCGGATGAGATCAAGCAGCCCAAGCGCAAACAGACCCTGATCGACCACCGCGCGCAGATTGAGCTCTCCAAGCGCCTCGTGCAACTGGATTGCGAGATGACCCTCGACTTCACGCTGGATGATCTGGAGGTGCGCGAGCCCGATCCGGACAAGCTTTTGGAATTCCTTGCGGAAATGGAGTTTCGCACGCTGTCCAAACGGATTGCTGCGGCGCTGGAGGTGGAAGCACCCGCCATCCCTGAGGTCGCGCCAAATGCCCCGGACACCCCCGTTGCTCCCGAGATGCCCCCCATTGATCCAGCCGGCTACTCCATCATCCGTGACGCAGGCACCTTGCAGCAGTGGATCGCAAAGGCGTTCGCGCGCGGGTACGTGGCGGTGGACACCGAGACGACCGCCTTGAACGAAATGCGCGCCGATCTTGTGGGGGTTTGCCTGTGTGTCGAACCGGGGGAGGCGGCCTATCTGCCCCTGACCCACACGGCTGAGGCGGGCGAAGGGTTGTTCGGTGGGGATGCGCTGGCCGAGGAACAGATGGATTTTGACGAAGCGCTGAACCTGCTGAAGCCGATGCTGGAGGATCCAAGTGTTCTGAAGATCGGTCAGAACATGAAATACGACTTCAAGATCTTCGCGCGCAACGGCATCACGGTTGCGCCGACCGATGACACGATGTTGATCTCCTACGCACTGAATGCGGGACTGCACGGGCACGGGATGGATGCGCTGAGTGAGCGATATCTCGATCATATTCCCATTCCGATCAAGGACTTGCTAGGCACTGGAAAATCCGCGATCACCTTTGATCGCGTCCCGATCGACAAGGCCGCGCCCTATGCAGCGGAGGATGCCGATATCACCTTGCGGCTGTGGCAACTGCTGAAACCCCGGCTGCACAGCGCGCAGGTGACCCGTGTCTACGAGCGGCTGGAGCGGCCCATGGTGCCGGTTCTGGCGGGCATGGAAATGTCGGGGATCAAGGTGGACCGCGACACGCTGAGCCGCATGTCGAACGCCTTCGCCCAGAAAATGGCGGGGCTTGAGGCGGAAATTCATGAGCTTGCCGGGCAAAGCTTCAACGTGGGCAGCCCGGCCCAGCTTGGCGAAATTCTGTTTGAAAAGATGGGCTTCGAAGGGGGCAAGAAGGGCAAATCCGGCAAATGGTCAACGCCTGCGGATGTGCTGGAGGATCTGGCGACCGAGCATGATCTACCCGGCCGGGTTCTGGACTGGCGGCAGCTTTCCAAGCTGAAATCGACCTACACCGATGCGCTGCAGGATCACATCAACCCCGAGACCGGGCGCGTGCACACGTCCTACTCGATTGCTGGGGCGAACACAGGGCGTTTGGCTTCCACCGATCCGAACCTGCAAAACATTCCGATCCGCACCGAGGAAGGCCGCCGCATTCGCGAGGCATTCGTTGCGGAGCCAGGCAATGTGCTGATTTCGCTGGACTATTCGCAGATCGAATTGCGGATCCTTGCGCATATCGCGGGGATTGATGCGCTGAAAACCGCGTTTCGCGAGGGGCTGGATATTCACGCGATGACGGCGTCCGAAATGTTCGACGTCCCGCTGGAGGAGATGACGTCCGATGTCCGCCGAAAGGCGAAAGCCATCAATTTCGGCGTGATCTATGGCATCTCTGCCTTCGGTCTGGCGCGGAACCTGCGCATCCCACGCGATCAGGCAAAGACCTTTATCGACACCTATTTCGAACGCTTCCCCGGCATTCGGCAATACATGGATGACACGACCACTTTTGCCAAGGAAAACAAATACGTAGAGACTCTGTTCGGGCGCAAGATCCATACGCCCGAGATCAATGCCAAGGGGCCCGGCGCCGGGTTTGCCAAACGCGCGGCAATCAATGCGCCGATTCAGGGGACGGCGGCGGATATCATCCGACGCGCCATGATCCGAATGCCGGATGCGATCGACGGGATGCCGTGCAAGATGTTGTTGCAGGTGCACGATGAACTGATCTTTGAGGTCGAAGAAAACGCTGTAGATCAAGTGGTTAGCCGTGTGCGCGAGGTGATGGAGGGCGCGGCAGAGCCTGCGGTGAAGCTTGACGTGCCGCTGATTGTCGATGCGGGGCAGGGGGCAAGCTGGGCCGAAGCGCACTGATGGGATGCTGATTGCGTTCAACAAGCCGATGAACGTGTTGAGCCAGTTCACGTCCGAAGGGGGGTGGCCGGGCTTGGCGGATTACATTGATATTCCAAAGGTTTATGCAGCGGGTCGGCTGGACCGGGACAGTGAGGGGCTGCTGCTGTTGACCGACAATGGCAAGCTGCAGGCGCGGATCGCCTCACCCAAGGCCAAGCTGCCGAAAACCTATCTGGTACAGGTTGAAGGTGCCCCGGATGAGGCTGCGTTATCTGCTTTAAAACAAGGGGTTATGCTGAAGGACGGGCGAACCCGCCCGGCCAAGGTGCGCGCGGTGCCCGCGCCCGATCTGTGGCCGCGAACCCCTCCGGTACGTGTGCGAAAGACGGTGCCCGATAGTTGGATTGAGTTGACCATCACCGAGGGCAAGAACCGACAGGTCCGACGCATGTGTGCGACTGTTGGATGTCCGTGCTTGCGTCTCGTGCGGTGGCGGATCGGCAGCTGGAGCCTTGAAGGACTTGCGCCTGGAGAGTGGCGTCAAATGCCTGAAAATAATCGGAAAAACTAGGGTTTTTCGGGGCTGATGGTCAGCCGCGCGACCAGCTTTCGGGCCACGGGGGCGACGAGCAACGCGGACGGAAACGCCACCGCCCAGGCGAAAAGCCATGCCTCAATCCAGATGCCGAGAAAGCCGTCGACGGGGCCGAGCGCCTTGAGGCTGACGACGCCCGAGACAACGCAGGACATCACGCCGGACAGGATCAGGGCGAAAAGAGACGGGGCAAAGCGAGCGGGGATCATCGGAAACCTTTTGGTAATGCGCAGGCGGGTTTGTACATTTTGCAGCACTCTCGGAACCTGCTTTTTACATTTTGTAGCATACCTGTCGGTGACAAAGTCACGGGTCAAACCCTCGATCAGGCGAGCTCCGCCGCCAGCTGGATCGGGAAAAACACGCCGGCAGAGCGCACGCCGAACCAATTGGCCCCTTCGTGCATTTGGACCGTTCCAATTTCGACAAGCCGGTAGAAGCTCTTCCGGTCGATCAGCGCCTCCAACCCGCGGCGCACATGAACGTAAGGAGACGGCTCGCCGGTCTCGGGGTCGCGGCTGACACGGATCGGGTTGTCCGGCCCGGCGGCGGTTTCGTCTCCGACATGGGTGGTGAAGCGGATCACCTGATCGGGGCCGGGCGTGTCGACCTCGAAATCCAGCGCAACGAACGGCGCGTCCTCGACCGTGATGCCAACCTTTTCGACCGGGGTGACGAGGAAATACTTGCCGTCCTCCAGTTTCAGGATCGAAGAAAACAGCCGCACCAGAGGCGCGCGCCCGATTGGCGTGCCGTTGTAAAACCAGGTTCCGTCACGCGCGATCCGCATGTCCAGATCGCCACAAAATGGCGGGTTCCAGAGGTGCACGGGCGGAGGGCCTTTTTTCGAGGCGGCACGGGCGGCATTGGCCAAGCCATCGGCGGTTGGGGTCACGCGTATTTCATCCCTATTATTTTTGTCATTTGTCACCCGGATAATATGTCTTTTAGATGGAAGTCACCAATGGCGTCACAAGGAGGGCTGAATGTCTGACGAGAATCTGGTCGCGGAGATCGAAACCCTGGGCGCCAAGCTGGCGGATGCCAAGGCCTCCATCGGGACACAAATCATTGGGCAACCGACGGTTGTGGACCTTTCGCTCAACGCGATGCTCTCGGGTGGACATGCCCTGTTGATGGGGTTGCCGGGGCTGGGCAAGACCCTGCTCGTCGACACGCTGAGCACGGTCATGGGCCTGAGCGCGAATCGCGTGCAGTTCACGCCGGACCTGATGCCGGCGGATATTCTGGGATCAGAGGTGCTGGAAACCGCCGCCGACGGTGCCCGGTCGTTCCGGTTTCTGGAGGGCCCGATTTTCTGCCAGCTTCTGATGGCCGACGAGATCAACCGCGCCTCGCCCCGGACGCAATCGGCCTTGCTGCAGGCGATGCAGGAAAAGGAAGTGACCGTCGCGGGCGACCACCGCCCGCTGCCTGCGCCCTTCCATGTGCTGGCCACGCAGAACCCGATCGAACAGGAGGGCACCTATCCGCTGCCCGAGGCACAGCTGGACCGGTTCCTGCTGCGGATCGATGTGGAATACCCCGACCGCGAGACCGAGAAGGGCATCCTGATGGCCACCACGGGGATCGAGGCGGGCAAGGCCCATGCGGTGTTCACCGGCGAAGAACTGATCCGCGCGCAGGACGTCGTGCGCCGGATGCCTGTTGGCGACACGGTGGTCGAGATGATCCTGGACCTGGTCCGCTCCTGCCGCCCGAACGAGTCCGAGGCGCTGGACGTGGTGTCGAAATCCGTGGCGTGGGGCCCCGGGCCGCGCGCGGCGCAGTCGCTCATGCTGTGCGCACGGGCGCGCGCCCTTCTGGACGGGCGCCTGGCCCCGTCAGCCGAGGATGTCGCCGCCCTGGCGCGTCCGATCCTGTCGCACCGGATGGCGTTGAGTTTCGCGGCACGCGCCGAGGGTGTCGTCCTGGAGGAGGTCATCGACGCGGTGACCCGGTCCGTGACCCGGATCGAGCAGGCCGCGTGAGCCGGACAAGAGTCTCCGAGGCGCTTCACACCCCTGACAGCCTGCGCCACAGGTCCGAGACGGTTTCGGGCACGCTGCCTCCGCTGATGCTGGAGGCCGAGCATCTGGCCGCGACGATCATGCTGGGCCATCACGGGCGCAGGCGGTCAGGGATGGGTGACGAGTTCTGGCAGTACCGCCCGGCAGAGGTCGGTGACGGCGTACGGGCGATTGACTGGCGCCGGTCGGCGCGGGCCGACACGCCGTTCGTGCGCGAGAAGGAATGGCAGGCGGCACAGTCGCTGATGCTGTGGGTCGACGATTCCGCCTCGATGGCGTTTACCGGCGGGCGCGACCGTCCGTCGAAGCTGCGCCGCGCGCAGACCCTGTCAATGGCGCTGGCGATCCTGGCGATACGGTCGGGGGAGCGCGTGGGGCTGACCACGTTGTTTGAGCCGCCCAAGGCTGGCAATGTGCAGCTTTTGCGTCTGTCGCAGGCCCTGATGGACCCGGCGGAGCCTGATGACTACGGCAGCCCGGTTTTCTCGGAAATGCCATCGGGCGCGCGCGCGGTGTTCCTGTCGGATTTTCTGGGCGATACGGCGGGTGTGGAAAAAGCGCTGACCACGGCTGCGGATCGCGGCGTGAAGGGCGCGCTGGTGATGATCCTCGATCCGGATGAAGAGGCGTTCCCCTACGATGGGCGGACGGTGTTCGAGTCGATGTCCGGCGCGATCCGGTTCGAGACGCTGAAGGCCAAGGGGCTGCGCGAGGCGTATATCGAACGGCTGGCCGCGCGGAAGGATGCGCTTGAAACCTTGTGCCGCCGCACGGGCTGGCGGCTGGACATTCACCATACCGACCATGCGCCCGAAGAGGCGCTCCTCTGGCTGTACCATGCGCTGGAGAGGGTGCGCTGATGTTTGCAATCGGGCCCATCGCCTTTGCCACGCCGTGGCTTCTGGCCCTGCTGGTGGCTTTGCCGATCCTGTGGCTGATCCTGCGTGCGGTCCCGCCCGCGCCGATCACGCGCCGGTTCCCCGGGGTGGCGTTGTTGTTAGGGCTGGAAGATCCCGAAAGCGAAACCGACAAGACGCCCTGGTGGCTGCTTCTGCTGCGGGCGTTGGCCGTGGCGGCGATGATCATCGGGTTTGCCGGGCCGATCCTGAACCCGGATGAGCGCACGCCCGGATCAGGGCCGCTGCTGGTGGTCGCGGATGCCAGCTGGGCCTCGGCCCGGGATTGGGGCGCGCGCCGCGAGCGGATCGATGCGATCCTGTCGGAGGCCGCGCGGGATGGACGGCCCGTGGCCCTGGTGCAACTGACCGATCTGCCCGCGCCCGAGATCGCCTTTGGCGCGCCCGAGGAGTTACGCGCGCGTCTCGCGGGTGTGGACCCGCGGCCCTGGCCGGTCAACGCCGAGGAGGTCTCCGACTGGCTGGAGCAGGTGGAAGGGAGCTTCGACACCTTCTGGATGTCGGACGGGCTGGCTTATGCAGGGCGGGACTCCCTGTTGGCAGCGTTCGAAGCGCGCGGCACGGTCCGGGTGTTCGAAAGCCCGCGTGTTGCCTATGCGTTGCGACCGCCGGTGATCGAGACCGAAGGCGTGACCGTCGATGTGCTGCGCAACACCGGCAGCACAAGCGCGGAGATAACGGTAATAGCACGCGGTCCGGGGCCGAACGGAATAAGCCGCGAACTGGGCCGCGCCGAGGTGGCGTTCGACGAGGGTGCTGGCGAGGTGGCGGCGGTGTTCGACCTGCCGCCGGAGTTGCGCAATCGGATCACGCAGTTTGAAATTCCGGGCCAGCCGACCGCAGGGGCCGTGGCCTTGGCTGATGACGGGTTGCGGCGCCGCGAGATCGCGCTGTTTACCGGTCGCGATGACCGCGAGGGGCTGGAGCTGCTGACGCCGTTGCACTACTTGCGCCGGGCCTTGGCCCCGACCGCTGACCTGCTGGAGGTGCCGTTTGCGGATGCCCTGCTGGCCAACCCGGATGTGGTGATCCTTGCGGATGTCGCGCAACTGGCCGAAGCCGAGGCACGCGGTCTGACAGACTGGGTGGAGCAGGGCGGATTGCTGCTGCGGTTTGCCGGGCCGAGACTGGCCGCATCGGAAGTGTCGCGGGCTGAGGAAGACCCGCTTTTGCCGGTGCGCCTGCGCGCGGGCGGGCGGTCCGTCGGTGGCGCGATGAGCTGGGGCGAGCCCAAGACGCTGCGCGCTTTTGCTGAAACCTCGCCGTTTTATGGCCTGCCGATCCCGTCTGACGTGGTGGTGTCGGCGCAGGTGATGGCGCAGCCAGATCCGGACCTGCCGCAGCGGGTCATCGCCTCGCTGACCGATGGCACGCCACTGGTCACGCGCAAGGCGCTGGGGCAGGGGCAGGTCGTGTTGATGCATGTGACCGCCAATGCCGAGTGGTCGACGCTGCCGTTGTCGGGGCTGTTCGTGCAGATGCTGGAGCGGATGGCGGTGTCCTCGCGCCCGGCGGCGTTGACGGCCGAGGCCCTGGCGGGCACGACATGGATTCCCGAGCAGCGGCTTGGGCCGTTCGGCACGCTCGAAGATGCGGGCCAGCTGGCGGGCATTGCGGGCGAGGTGCTGGCCGAAGCGCCGCTGGGCGCGGACGTGCCGCCGGGCCTTTATTCAGGGAGCGACAGGGTGATTGCACGCAACGTCATGACCGCCGAGACGGAGCTTGCGGCCTCAAGCTGGCCCGCGCGGATCGAGGTGGAGGGGCTTGAGGCGACGCGGGATCAACCGCTTGCCGGCTGGCTTCTGACGGCCGCCTTGCTGTTGCTGGCTGTCGATATTCTGGCCGCCCTGTGGTTGTCGGGGCGCTTGCGGTCGGGCGCTGCCAAGGGGGCCGCGGCGGCAGCGCTGGTGATCGGGGTTGCGCTGGGCAGCGCGACCGCCACCCCGGGCATGGCGCAGGAGACGCCGGGCGAGGATGACGCACTGGCGCTGCTGGCCACGACGGATGTCGTGCTGGCCCATGTCATCACCGGCGACACGCGGGTGGACGAGCTTGCCTTTGCGGGCCTGCGCGGCCTGAGCCAGGTCTTGATGAACCGCACCTCGATCGAGCCGTCGGACCCGATCTCGGTCAATATCGAGACGGACGAGCTGGCATTTTTCCCGTTTCTCTACTGGCCGGTGACGGACCGGCAGCAATTGCCCACCGCAGAGGCGTACGCCAAGCTGAACCGTTACTTGCGTGGGGGCGGGATGATCCTGTTCGATACGCGTGATGCGGATGTGGGGCAGTTCAACTCGGACACGCCGGGCATGCGCACCTTGCGCCGGCTGGCCGCGCCGCTGGACGTGCCGCCGCTGGAGCCGCTGCCGGCGGACCATGTTCTGACGCGGACCTTCTACCTCTTGCAGGATTTCCCGGGCCGCTTCACGTCGCGGACGTTGTGGGTGGAGGCCGCGCCGCCTGATGCCGAACAGGTGGAGGGGATGCCGTTTCGCAACCTGAATGACGGGGTGACGCCGGTGGTCATCGGCGGCAATGACTGGGCGGCGGCCTGGGCCGTGTCCGAGGATGGGCGCGCGATGACCCCGATCGGACGGGGGTTCTCGGGCCGTCAGCAGCGCGAGCTGGCGTATCGGTTCGGCGTGAACCTGATCATGCACGTGCTGACCGGCAACTACAAATCCGATCAGGTCCACGTGCCTGCGTTGCTCGAAAGGCTGGGCCAATGACGCAAGGCACCGTAATCTTCGACCCCTATCTGCCCTGGGCGGCGCTGGCCGCGCTGGCGCTGATCATGGCGGTGTTGCTGGCCTTTGCCGGGGCGCGCGGGCTACTCGGGGCATGGGTGCGCGCGCTGGCCACGGCCGCATTGTTGCTGGCCCTGGCGAACCCGTCCCTGCAGGAGGAAGACCTGAGCCCGTTGTCGGACATCGTGCTTGTCGTCGTCGATGACACCGCGAGCCAGCGCATTTCCGACCGGGCCGAACAGACCGAGACGGCGTTGGCCGACCTGACTGCGGAGGTCGAGGCGCGCGGCAACACCGAGTTGCGGGTCGTGCGGGTGTCGGATGGCGACGATAATGCAGGCTCGCTGGTTCTGGGGCGCATGACGGAGGCGCTGGCGGAGATCCCGCAAGCGCGATTGGCCGGGGTGGTGGTAATCAGCGACGGTCAGATCCATGACCTTGGGCCCGCCCCCGCGTTGCCCGCGCCCGTGCACCTGCTCCTGACCGGACGGGAGAGCGACTGGGACCGCCGCTTGGAGCTTGTGACCGCCCCCGCCTTCGGCATTCTGGGCGAGGAATTGCAACTGACCCTGCGGATCGAGGACGCGGGCGACGTGCCTGCCGGCGCGCGCGGCCCGGTGCCGCTGTCCATCGCCATCGATGGCGGGACGGCGGTGCAGGTGCAGGTGCCCACGGGCCGCGAGATTACCATCCCGCTGGAGCTGGAACATGGCGGCACGAACGTGGTGCAACTGTCCGTGCCGGAGGCCGAGGGCGAGTTGACAGATCGCAACAACGCCGCGGTGGTTCAGATCAACGGGGTGCGTGACCGGCTGCGGGTGTTGCTGGTCTCGGGCGAGCCCCATGCCGGGGAGCGCACGTGGCGCAACCTTCTTAAATCGGACTCGGCGGTTGATCTGGTGCATTTCACCATCCTGCGCCCGCCCGAGAAACAGGATGGCGTGCCGGTCTCGGAATTGTCGCTGATCGCGTTCCCGACGCGGGAACTGTTCCTGGAGAAGATCGAAGACTTCGATCTGATCATCTTCGACCGCTACCGGCGGCGGGGCATCCTGCCGCAGATCTACCTCGACAACATCTCGCGCTACGTCGACTCGGGCGGCGCGGTGCTAGTCGCGGCGGGTCCGGATTTTGCGTCCGCCAACTCCATCTATCGCTCGCCGCTGGCCGATATCCTGCCCGGTGCGCCCACGGCGCAGGTGCTGGAGGAAGGTTTCACGCCGGCCATTTCCGATCTGGGCGAACGCCACCCGGTGACCGAGGGGCTCGCCCCCCCCGATCTGCAGGAGGACGAGACGCCCTGGGGCCGCTGGTTCCGTCTGATCGAGGTTGAGCCAGTGGCGGGCGACGTGGTGATGACCGGACCGGGGGATCGGCCCTTGCTGATCCTCGACCGGGTCGGCGAGGGGCGCGTCGCGCTGCTGGCCTCGGACCACGCCTGGCTGTGGTCACGCGGCTATGAGGGCGGTGGGCCGCAACTCGAACTGCTGCGCCGTCTGGCGCATTGGATGATGAAGGAGCCCGAACTGGAGGAGGAGGCGCTTGTCGCCACCGCCGAGGGGCAGACCATGACCATCACCCGCCGCGCGCTGGAAGAGGCCGAGGGGCGTGAGGTCACGGTCGTCGGCCCCGATGGCACCGAGATCGTCCTGCCGCTGGAAGAGGTCACGCCCGGGCGCTGGCGGGCGGAGTTCGAGGCGCCCGAACCGGGGCTGTATCGCCTGACCGATGGCCTGTTGGAGACGGTCGTGGCGCTTGGGCCCGCGGCCCCGCGCGAGTTCGAGGAAACCATTGCAAGCGGCGACAAGCTGGCGCCGCTGATCGACGGGACACGCGGGGGTGTTGTGCCGCTGGAGGCCGGGTCCCCACGCCTGCGCGATGTGGGCGAGGGGCGCAACGCCGCCGGCCGCGGCTGGATCGGCCTGACCCCGCGCGAGGCGGCGCTGACGACCGATTTGCGCATCTCGCCGTTGATTGCGGCCTGGTTGTTCCTGGCGCTGGTCGCTGCCCTGACGATTGCCGCATGGTTGCGCGAGGGACGGCGGAGCGTGCCCGGCTAGAGCGCGTTTTTCGGCGGTCTGCCCTTTGTGAGCGGGTCGGACTGGGGGCTCTGCCCCCGGTGGCCCCTGCGGGCCACCGCCCCCGAGGTACTTGAGCACAAAAGAAATCAGGGGAGCGGGACCGTGACCGTGGTGTCCGCCCAGCCGGTGGTGTTGGTACTGGCCCGGATCTGCACCTGCGTCAGCCCGTCCGGAATCGCGATGTTGCCGAGCGCGCGCGTGAAGGGCTGTTCCTCCACATGCGGGTGCAAGAGCGTGCGGGTGCCGAGGATACTTCCGCTCGCGTCCTCAACGCGCCAGCCATCGGCGTAGTCATCCCATCCGGTGTCCGCGTGGCGGATCGTCACCTCCGCGCGCCACGTTTCGCCGGTGCGGGTCAGGTCGGTCGCGACGATCTCTGCCGGATCGGCAAGGGCGGGGAGGGCGAGACCGCACGCCAGCAGCGCGCGCAAGGGTGTGTGGATCATGTCGAGGCTCCTTTGTCGCCGCGAGGATAGCGCAAGTTGCGCCGGCGCGGTGTTTCACAAAACTGACATCTCGGTGATACGTTCCTGTTACGGCGCTTGGGCAGACCTCCGGACGAGAATACTCAGGGGGTCTCCATGACAAAATCGCTCTTGTGGGGCAGCGTTGCGCTTGCTGCCCTTGCCGTGCCTGCACTGGCCGAGATGAATTTCAACCGCATCGCGTCGTTTCCGGTGACGACGAACTTCTCGGGCGAGGTGCCCGAGGAAACGTCCGCCGAGATCATCGACGCGACCGATGATGGCATGACGCTGGTCTATACCGATAGCCCAGCAGGTGTGATCGGCGCGATTGACATCACGGACCCGGCCAACCCGCAACCGCTGGGCACGATGGCGATGGATGGGGAGCCGACCGCGGTGTCGATCATCGGGACGACCGCGTTTGTGGGCATCAACACCTCTGAAAGCTACACGGCGCCGTCGGGCATGGTGAAAGCGATCGACGTGACCACGATGACGGAACTTGCGCGCTGCGATCTGGGCGGTCAGCCCGACAGCACCGCCAAGGCGCCGGACGGGTCGTTCATTGCAATCGCTATCGAGAACGAGCGCGACGAGGATCTGGGCGAGGGCCGGGTCCCGCAGATGCCCGCGGGCGATCTGGTGATGATCGATGTCGTGGACGGGTCGCTGAACTGCGACAGCCTGATCCGTGCGAGCCTGACCGGGCTGGCCGAGGTCGCGGGCGAGGATCCGGAGCCCGAGTTCGTCGATATCAACAGCCTTGGCGAGACGGTCGTCACCTTGCAGGAGAACAACCATATCGCGGTTGTGGCGCGCGACGGATCGATCGTGTCGCATTTCTCGGCCGGTGCGGTGGACCTGGAGGGGATTGACGCCACCGACGAGCGCGCGGCGATGATCTTTACCGAAAGCCAGCCGGGCCGGGTGCGTGAGCCGGATGGAATCCAGTGGATCGACGACACGCATTTTGCCATCGCCAACGAGGGCGACATGGATGGCGGGTCGCGCGGCATGACGATCTTTGCCAAGGACGGTACACTGATCCACGAGACCGGCCCGGCGTTCGAGCATGCCATCGTGCAGATCGGGCACTATCCGGACAAACGCTCCGACGCGAAGGGCGTGGAGCCCGAAGGCATGGAGTTCGGCACCTTCAACGGTACACCGTATGTGTTCGTGATGGCCGAGCGGGCCTCGGTCGTTGGCGTCTATGACGTGACCGAGCCGGCCAACCCCGTGTTGGCCCAGCTTTTGCCGTCGGGTATCTCGCCCGAAGGTGCGGTTGCGATCCCGTCACGCGGGCTTCTGGCCACGGCCAACGAGTACGACGGCCTGGAGGATGGTGCCGCACGCGCGCATGTGATGCTTTACCAGTATTCCGAGGCTCCCGCATCCTATCCGCATCTGACCTCCGAAGGGATGGCAGAGCTGACGGGTTGGGGGGCGATCTCGGGCATGGTCGCGGGCACGGGCTCCACCATCTACGCGGTCAATGACAGCTTCTATGGCTACCAGCCGACGATCTTCACCATCGATGCGTCAACCACCCCGGCCCGCATTGTCGATGCCACGCCAGTCACCCGTGCGGGACGCCCGGCGCAGAAGATCGATATGGAAGGGATCACGCTGGATGGCGAAGGCGGGTTCTGGGTCGCCTCGGAGGGGCGGACGGACCGGGTTGTGCCGCACGCGCTCTATCACATCGCCGCCGACGGATCGATCGAGGCGGAAATCGGGTTGCCGCCGGAGTTGATGGCGGTCGAGCGGCGCTTTGGTTTCGAAGGGATTACGCGCGTCGGTGATACGTTGTGGATGCCTGTCCAGCGCGAGTGGAAGGACGATCCGGAAAACCACGTGAAGCTGGTTTCCTACAACATCGAGACGGAAGAGTGGGGCTACGTCCGCTATCAGAAGGCCGCGCCCGAGAAGGGCTGGGTCGGCCTGTCTGAGATCACCGCGCATGGCGACTGGGTCTACGTGGTCGAGCGCGACAACCAGCACGGGCTGGAAGCCGAGACCAAGAAGGTCTACCGCATCCCCGCTGCCGAGATGATGCCGGTCGCGCTGGGTGAGGAGGCGCCGGTGGTCAGCAAGGACCTCGTGCGCGATCTGATCCCGGATCTGACCTCCACCGGCGGGTACGTTCTGGACAAGGTCGAGGGTCTGGCGATCACCGAACAGGGAGAGATTTTCGTCTCCACCGACAATGACGGGGTCGATGATCATTCGGGCGAGACGATGTTCTTCTCCATCGGGTCGCCCGGGGCTGCGAATTAAACCAAAGCACTTTTCAAGTAACGGGGGCTCGCGGCATCGTGGGCCCCTTTTTCATTGGGCGTGCTCACGCCGACGCACGAGAAGGTGTGCAGCCAGCGCGCGCGGACTGGGGCATAGTACAGGGACCTGACAGAGGAGACATTGGTGATGACATTTCGAGCCCTGATTTTTGTTTGTGTCACGTGGCTGGCGGGGCCCGCGCTGGCCAGCGACATGCCCCCGGTGAGCGTGCCGAGCCCGCATTCGGCGGCGGACACGCTCGCGCGGGTCGAGGCGGAGATTGCCGCGCGCAACCTGACACTGCTGGCCAAGATCGACCATCAGGCCGCTGCCGCGGATGTGGACCTTGAGATGCCCGCCGCGACGGTGGTGTTTTTCGGGATGCCCAAGGCAGGGACGCCCATGTTCCGGAAAGTTCCGACGCTGGCGATCGATCTGCCGCTCCGCGTGCTGGTCTATGAGGATGCCGAGGGCGCGGTCTTTGTCGCCTACAATCCGGGGGAGTGGCTGGGCGAGGCTGTGATGGCGCGCCATGGTTTGAACATGCCGCCCGAGGCGCAGGCGGGGATGACCGGGATGTTGTCGGCTCTGGCGGAGGCGGTGATTGCGCCCTGACACCCCTTGAGAGATGCGTGCAGGGGACGTTGCCGAGGGGCAGCGGCCCCTGTTTTTTGGGACGTGGCGCGAAAGGGCTTGCCATATTATCAAAATTGGTTATAAATTCTGACCAATTGTTGCATCATGCGCGACTTTGGGAGGATGTGCCATGGAAATGCCGACACCGGACGCGGGTATTCTGGCCAAGAAAAGCCGACTTGTCGCGCTGTTGCAGGAGGTTCTGCCTGAGGACGCGGTGATTCACGAGCCTGAGGAAACCCGCGCTTACGAGTGCGATGCGCTGACAGCCTATAAGTGTCCGCCGTTGGCGGCGGTACTGCCGGCCTCGACCGAGGAAGTGGCCGCCGTACTGAAGATCTGCCATGCCGAGGGCGTGCCGGTGGTACCGCGCGGGTCGGGCACGTCTCTGGCCGGTGGGGCATTGCCGACCGCCGATAGCGTGATCCTCGGCGTCGCAAAGCTCAACCAGGTGCTGGAGACCGATTATGACAACCGCTTCATCCGGGTGCAGACCGGGCGGACGAACCTGAGTGTTACCGGCGCGGTCGAGGCGGAGGATTTCTTTTACGCGCCGGACCCGTCGAGCCAGCTGGCCTGCGCCATTGCCGGGAACATCGCGATGAACTCGGGTGGGGCGCATTGCCTGAAATACGGGGTGACCACCAACAACCTGCTGGGCGTCACCATGGTGACGATGGAGGGCGAGGTCGTCGAGATAGGCGGTGCGCATCTGGATGCCGGGGGACTGGACCTGCTCGGGGTGATCTGCGGCTCCGAAGGGCAGTTGGGTGTTGTGACCGAGGCGACGCTGCGCATCCTGCGCAAGCCCGAGGGCGCGCGGCCCGTGCTGATGGGGTTCGACAGCAACGAGGTCGCGGGCGAATGCGTGTCCGACATCATCAAGGCGGGTGTCCTGCCAGTGGCGATCGAGTTCATGGACCGCCCCTGCATCGAGGCGTGTGAGAACTTCGCCAAAGCGGGCTACCCGATGTGCGAGGCGCTTTTGATCGTGGAGGTGGAGGGCAGCGACGCTGAGATCGATGCGCAGCTGGGTCTGATCAAGCAGATCGCCAGACGCCACAACCCGGTGGAGTTGCGCGAGAGTGCCTCCGCCGCCGAGAGTGCCGCGATCTGGAAGGGCCGCAAGTCGGCCTTTGGCGCGATGGGGCAGATCAACGATTACATGTGTCTGGACGGCACCATCCCGGTCTCGGAACTGCCGCGCGTGTTGCGGGGCATTGCCGAGTTGTCGGAGAGATACGGTCTGGACGTGGCCAACGTGTTCCATGCAGGTGACGGGAACATGCACCCGCTGATCCTGTTTGATGCGAATAAACCCGGCGATCTGGAACTGTGCGAGGAGATGGGTGCGGAAGTGCTGAAACTCTGTGTCGATGCGGGCGGCTGCCTGACCGGAGAGCACGGGGTCGGCATCGAAAAGCGGGATCTGATGACGGAGCAGTTCACCGATGCTGATATGGAAATGCAGTTGCGGGTCAAGGACGTGTTTGACCCGGCGTGGCTCTTGAACCCTGCCAAGGTGTTCCCGCTGCACGTGACTGCGCCGCGCCGCGAAGGCCACACGCGCGCCGCCTGAAGTCAGCCAGAGAGCCGGGGCGTTGCCCCGGACCCCAGAGTATTTTTTCAAAGAAGAAGAGGGGGCGCGCGTCATGCTGCAGCCTGGGAGTGAGAGCGATTTGGCGGAAGTCATTCGCGGGACCAAGGGGCCGCTGCGGGTGCGCGGCGGTGGCACGCGGCCGGTTGGCAAACCGGTGACAGGCGAGGCGTTGTCGGTGGCTGGGCTGTCGGGCATCGACCTGTATGAGCCCGGTGCGTTGACGATTGTGGTCAAGGCCGGAACGCCGCTGGCGGAGGTCGAGCAGGCATTGGCCGCAGAGGGCCAGCGCTTGCCGTTTGAGCCGATGGACCATCGGGGTCTGCTGGGATCGGACGGGGCGCCGACGATTGGCGGCGTGGTGGCGGCCAATGCCTCCGGCCCGCGGCGCATCCAGGCCGGGGCCTGCCGCGACAGCCTGATCGGGGTGCGGTTCGTCACCGGCGAGGGCGAGATCGTCAAGAACGGGGGCCGGGTGATGAAGAACGTCACCGGCTACGATCTGGTCAAGTTGATGGCGGGCAGCTACGGCACGCTGGGCGTGCTCAGCGAGGTCAGCTTCAAGGTGCTGCCCGCTCCGGACGCGGCGGCCACGCTGACGATTGCCGGGCTGGACACCGCGCAGGCGGTCCGGGCGCTGTCCGCGTCGCTGGGCTCGCCCTTCGAGGTGTCGGGGGCTGCGCATCTGCCGGCGACGGACGGTGAAGCGCGCACCCTTGTGCGGGTCGAGGGGCTGGAGGCGCAGGTGAGCTATCGGACCGGAAAACTGACCGATCTGCTGCGTTCCTACGGGCCGATCAGTGTCGAGACCGATCCAGCACAGGTCGCGAGGACATGGATGCAGATCCGCGATGTGGCCCCGTTCGCCGGGGTGCCGGGAGATGTCTGGCGGATTTCGGTCAAACCCTCGGACGGGCCCGGGACCGCGGCGCGCACGGGCGGGCAGGTGATGCTGGACTGGGGCGGGGGCCTGATCTGGGCGCTGGTGCCCGAGGGCACCGACATGCGTGCGCGGCTGGGCGCGTTCGGCGGGCACGCGACCCTCGTGCGCGCCAGCGAGGACACGCGCGCCGCCCAGGCGGTGTTTCATCCCGAACCGGCCCCCCTGGCGGCGATCAGCGCGGGCCTGCGCGCCCGGTTCGACCCCAGGGGCATCCTGAACCCCGGCCTCATGGCCTGACGCGACGCGACGGAGCGACACATATGCAAACGACCTTCACCCCCGAGCAGCTGACCGATCCGGGCATCGCGCGGTCCAATGAGATCCTGCGCAGTTGCGTCCATTGCGGGTTCTGCACCGCCACCTGCCCGACGTATCAGGTGCTGGGCGATGAGCTCGACAGCCCGCGGGGCCGGATTTACCTGATCAAGGACATGCTGGAGAATGAGCGCCAGGCGGACGAGAAGACCGTCAAGCATATCGACCGTTGCCTGTCCTGTCTGGCCTGCATGACCACCTGCCCGTCGGGGGTGCACTACATGCATCTGGTCGACCACGCGCGCGAGTATATCGAGAACACTTACAAACGCCCGTTGTTCGAGCGGGTGCTGCGCTGGACGCTGGCGCGGATCCTGCCCTATCCGATGCGGTTTCGGGTGGCGATGCTGGGCGCGAAGATTGCCAAGCCGTTTGCGGGCCTCATGCCCGACAAGCGTTTGCGCGCGATGCTGGAGATGGCACCCAAGACCATCCCACCCGTCAGCCGCAATGACGACCCGCAGGTTTTTCCGGCCATCGGGGAGCGCAGGAAGCGCGTCGCCCTGATGACGGGCTGTGCGCAGCGCGCGCTGAACACTGATATCAACGATGCGACGATCCGGGTGCTCCGGCGACTGGGCTGCGAGGTGGTGATCGCGGACGGGCAGGGCTGTTGCGGGGCGCTGACCCATCACATGGGCAAGACGCAGGAATCCCACGGCACGGCGGCCAAGAACATCCGTGCGTGGTGGGGCGAGATGCAGGGCGAGGGGCTGGATGCCATCGTCATCAACACCTCGGGCTGCGGGACCACCGTGAAAGACTACGGGCACATGTTCCGCAATGAGGCGCTGGCCGAGGAGGCTGCCGCTGTTTCCGCCATTGCCAAGGATATCTCGGAGGTGCTGATCGAGCTCGATGTTCCGGAACACGAGAAATTCAGCCAGGGGTTGACCGTGGCCTATCACGCGGCCTGTTCATTGCAGCATGGCCAGCAGATCAAGACCTTTCCCAAGGACCTGCTGCGACAGGTCGGGTTCAAGGTCGTGGAGCCGCAGGACGCGCATCTGTGTTGCGGGTCGGCGGGCACCTACAACCTGATGCAGCCTGATATTTCCAAGGAACTCAAGGCCCGCAAGGTCGAGACGCTGGAGGCCACCAAGCCCGATCTGATCGCGGCGGGGAACATCGGGTGCATGATGCAGATCGGCTCCGGCACCGGCGTGCCCATCGTCCACACGGTGGAGTTGATCGACTGGGCCACGGGCGGACCTGTGCCGCGCGCGCTACAGAAGATAAAAGCCGCCTGATTTGTGCCCTAATGCAGCCTTTTCCCGTGTATAAACGGAAAAGCGCACTGGGTATGGAGTACAAGGTATGCGCCTTTTTCTGGCTATCTTCGTTGCAACGATTGCGCTGTCGGTTGCCTCGGTCAACGACCGGGTGGAGGCGCAGGACCAGCCGTTGCAGGAGCTTGATACGCTGGATGCGGTGCGCGGGTGGCAGGCGGTCGGCCGGATCGATATCGGCGGGCGTGGCTTCTGCACCGGGACGCTGATCACCTCCGATCTGGTGCTGACGGCGGCGCATTGCCTCTACAACAAGCGCACCGGGGAACGGGTGCGCACCTCGGACATCACCTTCAAGCCCGGTCTGCGCAACGGGCGCGCGGCAGCGTTCCGGTCGGTGCGCCGGTCAGCGGTGCACGCCGACTACACGTACGGCGATCCTGACACGATCAGCCGGGTTGCGACGGACATCGCGCTGCTGGAATTGGCGCGCCCCATCGTGCAATCCGACATCACTCCGTTGCGTGTCGATCCGCAGCCGCGCTGGCTGCAGGAGGTGGCCCTTGTGTCCTACGCCCGCGATCGCGAAGAAAGCCCGTCGCTGCAATCGCGGTGCCGGGTTCTGGACCGTGAGGATGTGGTGCAGGTTCTGTCCTGTGACGTGGATTTCGGGGCCTCCGGCGCCCCGGTCATCTCGATGGTGGCGGGGCAACCGCGCGTGGTCTCGGTGATCTCGGCCAAGTCGCTGTGGCGGGATGAAAAGGTGGCGCTGGCGGTCAAGGTCGAAAGCGCGGTGGAGGCGTTGCGCCCCCGGCTTGAGGATGACACGGGCGCGCGCCCGCTGGGGGCCCCGCGCATCCGGACGCTCGGCGAAGGCCGCGTCATGACGGGCGGTGCCGGAGCGAAATTCGTCCGCCCCTGAGCCATGATTTCACGGGCTCCGCCCCTCTTGAAAAGCCAAAAACGCCTTCATACCTAAGCTGTGCCGGATGCCAGTACGGGTCCGGCTGACCAGATATCGGTCGCCCGATAGGGGGCTGAAAATCAGGTCATTCCATATCGTTATCGCTTCTTGGAGGATGACTCATGCGAAACTTTGATCTTGCACCGCTCTACCGTGCAACCGTTGGTTTTGACCGCTTCGCAGACCTTGTCGACACGGTTCTGCGCGCCGAAGCCGGAAACCAGCCCAGCTACCCCCCGTTCAACATCGAAAAGACCGCGGATGATGCTTATCGTATCTCTATTGCGGCAGCCGGGTTCCGCGAAGAGGACCTGAATATCGAGGTGCGTGAGAACGCGCTGATCGTGACCGCAACCAAGCCTGAGGATGAGACGGAGCGGACCTATCTGCACCGTGGCATCGCCACCCGCGCGTTCGAGCGCCGGTTCCATCTGGCCGACCATGTGCGTGTGACGGGCGCGAGCCTTGTGAACGGCATGCTCGATATCGACCTCGTGCGCGAGGTGCCCGAGGCCCTGAAGCCACGCCGGATCGAGATTGCCGGGCCGACCGGCACCCCGGTCGTCGAAGGCTCCAAAGCGGCCTGACCCTGCCCCCGAGGGACCCGACAGGCGCGTCGTTTCGGCGCGCCTTTTTCATGCGCCTAGCCCAGAACCTGTACCGGTGTCGGATCGGGAAGGTCCTCGAACGCCGCAACCAGACGGGTCAGGAACGTGCCTTGGTCTAGGTTTGGTGGCAGGCCGGTATGGGCCGCAAGGTTTATCACGCGCGGCTCGCTCAAAGTGCTGAGAAAGCGGTTGAGCGCCTCAATGGCCTCTGGCGGCGGCGGCGCGATCAGCATGAGCGCATGGGCGAGGATCGCCTGACGGCCCTTGTCCACCGCGCAGCGTTTGAAGCGCATGGCGGTGCCTGCGAACTTCAGCCCATTCCACTGCACATTGTGCGCACCATCGCAGAATGCCCCGGGTTGCCAGCCCCGGCTGGCCCCGGCCCCCAGCGCCGCCTCGATAGGCGTGCAGAGCGCATTGTAGCCCTCTTCAATGCCAAAGCCCTGTCCGGGCCGGGTCGCGTAGACATGGCTGACATTGATGATGCCGGGGCCTTGCGGGGTCACGTCACCCCCCGTTGCGCGCAGCGACACGGGCCAACCCGCGCGGGCCAGATCAGCGCACACCGCCTCATAGCCCGGGAGTTTTGACAGTTTGCGCGGCGCCACAAGGCTTTGCGGGCTTTGCCAGAGCCAGAGGAACCGATCCTCCGGCGACAGGCGGACGTGGTTTAGCAGTTCCAACTCGCGCGCAAGCGCCGCCTCAGCCTCCAGCTTGGTAACGGCAGGCGCGCTCACACCGACAGGCAGATGTATTTCATTTCGAGGTATTCCTCGATCCCGTGGCGGGAGCCCTCGCGCCCAAGGCCCGATTGCTTCACCCCGCCGAAGGGGGCGACCTCGGTCGAGATGATGCCGGTGTTCACGCCGACGATGCCGTATTCCAACGCCTCGGAGACGCGCGTGACGCGGCCCAGATCGCGGGCGTAGAAATAGCCAGCCAGCCCGAAGATCGTGTCATTGGCGTGGGCGATTGCCTCTTCCTCTGTCTCGAACTTGAAAAGCGGCGCGACGGGTCCGAAGGTTTCTTCGGTGGCGACCTTCATGTCTTGCGTGATGCCTGTGGCAACCGTCGGGGTGAAGAACGTCCCGCCAAGCGGATGCTCTGTACCACCGGTCAGGATTTGGCCGCCCTTGGCGGTGATGTCGCCAAGATGGTCCTGCACTTTGGCGACCGCCTGGTCATTGATGAGGGGGCCGATGGTGATGCCCTCCTCGAACCCATCGCCGACGCGCAGGTCCTCGACGGCTTTCGCGAGCTTCTCGGCGAAGGTGTCATAGACGCCGGACTGGACGTAGATGCGGTTCGCGCAGACGCAGGTCTGGCCCGCGTTGCGGAACTTGCAGGCCATCGCGCCCTCGACCGCCGCATCGAGATCGGCGTCGTCGAAGACGATGAAGGGCGCGTTGCCGCCCAGTTCCATCGAGCATTTCTTGACCTGATCGGCGGCCTGTCGCAGCAGGATGCGCCCGACCTCGGTGCTGCCGGTGAAGGTGATCTTGCGCACGATGGGGTTTTCGCACAGCTCCTTGCCGATCTCGGCCCCGTCCGAGGCGGGCAGGACGGAGAATAGCCCTTTGGGTAGGCCCGCACGGTCGGCCAGAACGCCAAGTGCCAGCGCGCTGAGCGGGGTGTCCTCAGCCGGTTTTGACAGGAATGCGCAGCCTGCGGCAAAGGCGGGCGCGGCCTTGCGGGTGATCATCGCGTTGGGAAAGTTCCACGGGGTGATTGCGCCCACCACGCCGATGGGCTGGCGGATCACCTGTATGCGCTTGTCGGGCATGTGGCCGGGGATCGTCTCGCCATAGATGCGCTTGGCCTCTTCCGCGAACCACTCGACGAAGGACGCACCATAGGCGATCTCGCCCTTGGCTTCGGCCAGCGGCTTGCCCATTTCGGCGGTCAGGATCGTGGCCAGATCGTCCTGGTTTTCCATCATCAGTTCGAACCAGCGGCGCAGCACGCCTGCGCGGTCCTTGGCAGTGCGCGCGGCCCATTCCTTCTGCGCGGGCTCGGCGGCGGCGATGGCGCGGGCCACGTCCGCACGCCCCAGATCAGGGACATGGGCGATCACGTCGCCGCGGGCCGGGTTGCGCACGGCAAAGGTCTTGCCGCTGTCGGCGTCGACCCATTCGCCCGCGACATACGCCTTGGTCGCCAACAGATCCGGGTCGGCCAGTTGGCCACGCAAATCGGTATCGGTATCGAGCATTCTGGACCCTCCCCTTGGTCTTGTCTTAAGTGCCTGAGTATAGCGCCCGTCCGGGCGGGACAAGCAGGAGCCGAACGCGATGGACTGGGACGCCGCCTATAACAACGCCGACTTCATCCCCGGCGCGCAGGACTATATCGCGCGCTGGACCCGCGAGGCGGAGGCCTTTCGCGCGGCGTGGCCAAGGGCCGAGTTGAACGTCGCTTATGGCGATCACCCGCGCGAGGCGTTTGACCTGTTCCTGCCGGAGGGGGCGGCGCAAGGGCTCGTGGTATTCGTACATGGGGGCTACTGGCTGCGGTTTGATCGGTCGTTCTGGTCGCATTTCGCCAAAGGGCCGTTGCTGCGGGGCTGGGCGGTTGCGCTGCCGTCTTATCCGCTCTGTCCGGAAGTTGGTCTGCCGCAGATCACGGCGTCCGTGACGCGCGCGGTGGAGGCGGCGGCAACGCGGGTTGCAGGGCCGCTCCGGTTGGCGGGCCATTCGGCAGGCGGGCATCTGGTGGCGCGCATGGCGTCGGTTCTGCCGCCCGATCTGTGCGCACGGCTGGCGAGGGTCGTACCGATCTCGCCGGTGTCGGACCTGCGCCCGCTGATGCAGACGGCCATGCGCGAGACGCTGCATCTGGATGACGCGGTCTGTGCCGCCGAAAGCCCCGTACTGCATCCGCGCCCCGATCTTCCCGTCACGATCTGGGTCGGGGCGGAGGAGCGCCCGGTCTTCCTCGATCAGGCGCGCTGGCTGGCGGAGGCGTGGGAGGCTGGGCACCGGGTTGCTCCCGGGCGGCACCATTTTGATGTGATCGACGGTCTGCGGGATCCTGACAGCCCACTGACCAACGCGCTGCTGGGTTAGGCGCGCGCGCTCCAGCAGGGGTGCGTGTCGTTGGGTGCTGGTGTCGCGTGGTAGACGCCCCGGGCAACCGCGCGGCTGAGGCAGGTCGCGGCGGCATGGCTGAGGAGCACCGGGTCAGGGTTGCGGTCCCCGGACGAGACGCCGAAAACCAGATCCCCGTCAAAGGGCGTGTGCGCGGGCACAATCGCGCGGGCGAGCCCGTCATGGGCGGTCGTGGCCAGCCGGGTGCATCCGGCTTTGTCGAGCTTGGCGTCGGTGGCGACGATGGCGAGGGTTGTCGCCTGCCCCGGCTGATGGGTTTTCAGGGGCGGGATCGCGTGCGGGTCGGGGGTGGTGTGGCCAAGGTCGCCAAACTCGCCGTCCTGTTCGAACGGGGCGGCCCAGAAACACCGGCTGGCTTGCACGCAGACGGACCCGACCGCGTTGACCGCGACCAGTGCGCCGACAGTGGTCCCGTCCGGCAGAATTGTGGAGGCGGAGCCGAGCCCGCCTTTCAGATCCGCGGTGGTCGCGCCTGCGCCTGCGCCCGCGGTGCCCAGATCAAACACGTCGCTCGCTGCCGCGAGCGCCTCAGCCCCAAGCGCGGGATAAGGGTTGTCCGCCCAGTCCTTGCCGCCACCGTTGAGCAGATCAAAGAGGATCGCGGCAGGCACGATCGGCACGCGCTGCCCGCCCACATCGAACCCGCGCCTGGCGGCGCGCAGCGCATCGGCCACACCGGAGGCTGCCGACAGGCCGAGCGCAGACCCGCCCGACAGCACCAGCGCATCGACCTGTTGCACGAGCTTGTCAGGCGCGAGCAGGTCGGTTTCCCGCGTGCCGGGCGCGCCCCCCATCACATGCACGCCGGCGGTGAAGGGTGCACCGGCGGTCAGGACCGTGACGCCGGATTTCAGGCGTTCGTCCTGCGCATTGCCGACCTTCAGACCGGCGACATCCGTGATCAGATTGTTGGGGCCGGGGGTCATGGCGCGGCCCTGAGCAGGGTGCCGTCGTGGATGCCGAGGGCAGTGAGT
The DNA here is from genome assembly GCF_049800835.1 of Tropicimonas sp. S265A. Taxonomy (NCBI): domain Bacteria; kingdom Pseudomonadati; phylum Pseudomonadota; class Alphaproteobacteria; order Rhodobacterales; family Roseobacteraceae; genus Tropicimonas; species Tropicimonas sp. S265A. Next base: position 1,302,133 of record NZ_JBNAFU010000001.1, on the reverse strand, counting down.
TTCGCGCTGCCCTCGAACGTGCCAGCGCCGGGCAGGATCAGCACGCAGGTGTCCACCTCCCCCAGGCCGACCAGTATGTCGGTGACTTGGTCGGCCGTGAAATACGCCCCAAGCCGCGCGCGCAGGCCGGTGCCCTGACAAACCTCCACATGCTCAAGCTCCAGCGCGGGGGCCTCATCCAGCAAATGCGCGTAGACAAGCGGTTGGGAGGCGAACTGGCCTGCGAACACGGCAATCCGTGCTGGCTGCCGGGTGGCGGTCATATGCAGCGGCCCCCGTCCACCTCCATCACCACGCCGGTGATCATGCTGGCCTCGTCCGAACAGAGGTAACAGGCGGCGTTGCCCATATCCTCGGGGGTGGAGAAGCGCCCGAGCGGGATGGTGGAGAGGAACTTCGCGCGCATCTCGGGCGTGTCCTCGCCGAGGAACGACCCGAGCAGCGGCGTGTCGCCCGCCACAGGGGCCAGCGCGTTGACCCGAACGCCCGCAGGGGCGAGTTCGACCGCCATCGCCTTGGTCGCGGTGATCATCCAGCCCTTGGAGGCATTGTACCAGTTGAGCCGGGGGCGCGGGCTGAGCCCGGCGGTGGAGGCGACGTTCAGGATCGCCCCGGACCCGCGCGCCTTCATACCCGGGACAAAGGCGCGCGCGCTCAGGTAGACCGACTTGGCGTTGACGGTCAGGACGCGGTCGAACTCCTCCTCGGTGACGTCCTCCATCGGTTTGGGCAGATGGGTGATTCCTGCGTTGTTCACGAGGATATCGGGAATGCCGGTCTGCGCCGCCATGTCCGAAACGCTCGTGCCGTCACCCACATCGACGGCAACCGGCGTTCCGCCAAATTCGGCGGCGACGGCTTCGGCAGCGTCCAGATTGATATCGGCCACCCAGACCTGCGCGCCCTCGGTCGCGAACTTGCGCACGATGCCCGCGCCGAACCCCGATCCGCCGCCGGTGACGATGGCGGTCTTGCCCTCTAATCGCATGGTATCCCTCCCCGTTGGGCAGATGGTGCCGCGCGTCGCGCCTGAGGGCAAGCCCGGCCTACACTGCGCACAGCCGCGGGTCAGCCCCGACCGGATGTGGCCAGATCGGTCAGCGCCGCAACATGCAATGCGAGCGCGTCAATCACCCGGTACCCCGGGTCATGCCCGTCAAACGCGAGGCCAAGGTCCGTGCCTGCCAGCAAAATGGCATCGGCGTTCTGGTTTTCGACCATCGAAGCCCCGGCCTGAAAGAACATCTAGCGTTGCGGCGGCAGACAGGTTCCGGTGCGAGCAACCTCCATGTAGGCCGCGCCCAAGGTATCGAGGTCTGTTTGCGGGACCACGACCCTGCACCCGGTCAACCGACCGAAGAGCCGCGACTTCAGAACAGTCGGGCTGCCGAGAAGGCCGAGCACCTTTACGCCGGTTTCCTGGCAGTGGCGGTCGATCACGTCGGTGCCGTCCAGCACGGGTATCGGCGCGCGTGCGCGTGTTTCCTCAAGGCAAAAATGCCCGGTCAGAGCCGTGATCACGCCGATTTCGCAGCCGGCAGCGGCAAGGCGTGTCAGATGATCCGCGAAAACCTCTGCCTGCGCGTCACGCCTGTCCTGTGCTGCATTCTGCGAAAGAACCGAGATGTCCGCATGGGATATTGTCAGCGACAGCGGCGTGTCGGCGTCTCTGAATGCCGTGACCAACGCTGAATAGTACGCGACCGTGGCGGCAGGTCCGATGCCGCCGATTAACCCGATATGCATGAACGATCTGCCTTTGCCCGTGCCTTGCCCCGTCTTTGAACAGGAAATTCCCGTTCGATGCAAAAAAAGGGAAGCGGTGGGGCTGTGCCAATGCGGGATCAGGCTTGGCATGGCTAAACCGGGGTTTCGGAGCTGGCGTCCGCCGACCGCGCCCGGGCTGCGCGGATTTTTCGGCAAACGCTGCCCCATTGTCACTGGCTGAGGGGCGCTTTGACCCCTCAGCCACGGTGCCAAGGCTCAGGCTGCCGCCTTCACGGTCCGGAGCGCGTAATAGTCCTGGCCGTTCTTCTCGACGCGGTCCTGGGCCAGCGCCGGGAAATTCAGGCTGAGCGTTCCGGTCATGTCATAGACATTGGCAAACAGCGCCGGGGAGCTGGCCACCGGCGTGGAGACGATCGACGGTTCCGACACAGGGAACTGCCAGATAGTGCCATCACTTGCCTTGAAGACGTCGATCTGGATGACCTCCAGCCCGACATGGCCTGCGGGCGGCGCATAGGTAATCCGCTCGCTCTCGAAGGTTTCGGTCTCGATCTCTTCGCGGAACTCGGTTGAGGTTGTGACCGACAGGCCGAAGGTCGTGCTGGCCTTGGCGGTGAACTCACCGACCGCGCCGCCGGTCTCTGACGTGGTCTCAACGGTCGAGACGATCTCAAGAAAGAGGCTGGTGGCAGACAGCTTGGACACGCGGCTGGACACGAATGTTTCCGTGGTCTGCCCTTGGGGGATCACACCGATCACGGCCAAGGCGCCCTGTTCGATCACGTCCGACGGCGTATACTCCTTGATGTAGCGCACGCGCAGCTTGTCGAGTTCCGAGCCGCTTTTGCCACCCAGCCCAAGGATGCGCACCCCCGACAGGGTTGTCTTGGTGCCGGAGGCCTTGCCCACCGACAGCGTCCGGCCACGGCTTGTCCGCAAGAAGACCTTGTGAATGCGGCGGGATTTGTTCTTGTGCTTGTTGGCCCAGATTTCCATGTGCTCGATGTATTCATCGCCCTGAAGCTCCAGGACATTGCTTTCGCGGCCGCCGCCGCCACCGTGACGCTGCCCGTTCAGGATAAGCGCATCGACCCGGTTGCCCGAGCGGAATCCGATGGTCCGAACAGCCTGAATCTCAAAGGATTTTCCACCATCTCCACCAATTGGTTTGGTAACAATAGACATCTTTCAACTCCATTTCGCTATGTGTTTGGCTTGGCCATGACGTCCGTGTCCGGCCTTGTGGTGGCGTTACGCGATAGCGGCGGAGTTTATTCGCGCTCAGGTGGAAATTTCTCGTTCTGGGGGATCACGGGTCTGCGAGCCGCGGCCCGAGGCCCGCAGGCGCAAGGCCAACAACAAAGGCGTCTGCCGCGTGCGTGGCGAAACAAGGTCGTCGGTTCCCTGCGCCGCGCGTTATCCGGCCCCCATGCCAGAAACGCGAGTTGTCGCAGTGGGTGAAATGCAGGGCGTTACGGCAGTTCAGAGCCTCTTGTGTCGCGATCCGCGATGCTCGGATGGCGAGACACCAGTTGCGTTCTTGAATGCCCGGCTGAAGTTGTTGGCCGTCTCGTATCCCAATGCAGAGGCGATTTCAGCGATTGGAATGGACTGTGACGAAAGCAACTCCTTCGCCCGGCTTACCTTGACATCAGTAATGATGCGGCGGAATTGCGCGCCTTCATCCTCAAGTTTCCTTTGAAGGGTACGACACCCAATCCCAAGGGCGCGGGCGGTTGCGTCGATCGAGATCACTTTGTGATGGAGTTGATGCCGGGCAATCGCGACGACCTGCCCGACTGTTGTTTCCGGCGGGCCGCCGAGGCGTTCCCGCGCAATATCCTCAATTGTCACGAGACCGTCGGCCACATCCCCGCATTTCCTCTCGGCCAAGAGCAAAGCGCTTTTGAATTCCACAGCCAACCTTGGTGCGCTCCAGACCACGGGGCAGCCAAAAGTATCCTCAACCTCTTTCGAGTTTGGTACTTTTTCAAAGTCGAGGAGGACTGCTGTCGGCTTCCATGCCTGTCCAAGATAGGCCCGGAAAATACTGAGGATCACGCCGATCGCGGAAAATGCCACGTCGGCGTAGGCAGGGTGCCCGGGAATTGCGAATTCGTAGCAATACTGTGACCGGAGGCCAGCGGCTTGGAGCCACGCACGGTCGGTTGTCGAATGGTACCGCATGACCGAAGTTGCGCGGCGCAGCGCATTGCCAAGCTTCTGCGCGGACAGAATGTACGCGCCCCAAGCCCCGTAGTCCGTGACGCTCAGGTATGGCGACCAAAGCATCCCGATGTTCTGCTGGCCAGTTGACCGGGCCGCTTGCTCGACGAATGTTGCGAGTGAATGTTCGGAAATGTATCCCGCTTGCTCTTCGATGAGGTGTTGCGGAAGCTCCGCAACCGCCATGGCCTTTGCCAGACGTCTTTCTCCGGCGACATCGCGAACGAACTGCGGCATCGCGCCGAGTGCCTTCGCGGTGATCATTGGCGGGTGCGCCATATCATTCTCCGGAAACACACCTGTCGTGAAATGATACGCATTCGTTTGTGATGTGTGCAATCAAGTTGCACACTCACGGGAGACTACACGTATGTCCAAGGGCAAACATTTTCTGCGCGCTTGTGCTGCTTCTTTGTTAGCGGTTTGCGCGGTCGCTCCGTTCCAGGCAACAGCGGAGTTATCGAAAGTACAAAGGGATCTCATCGAACGCCGAGCTTGCGAGGCCGCGATCTGGGGCATGCCGGCTGTCGGCGTGTATGACATAGAGCTCGCGATCCAGCGCGATGCAGGCGCAGAGCCGGGCGTAATCGCCTACATGACGGAACCGATGGACAGCCGGCATGGCTTTCTGACCGCCAACGATGTGACGCCTTATGTTTTTGGCGGTGGCATGACGGCCGACGAACCGGTCGTCATCGATGTGCCTCCGGCCGGTGATAAGGCGGCTTTCTTTGGCACGATTGTGAACGCCTGGCAGGTTCCGCTGGCAGATGTCGGGACGACCGGTGAAGACGCGGGAGAGGGTGGAAAGTACCTGATCCTGCCCCCCGGATACGAAGGCGAGGTGCCGAGCGACGGCTACTTCGTTTTTCAATCCAATACCTACGGTGTCCACTTCGCGTTTCGCCCCATCGCCAAAGACGGGGGGACAAGCGCGGATCAGGCCGCCTACGCACAAACGCTGAAGGTTTACGCGCTGAAGGACGCGGAAAACCCTCCGGCGACCCGGTTTGTCGACGTGAAAGAGAACCCGATCAACACGTTGCCTGTCTACGATATGACCTTCTTTACGGATCTGAACACGGTCATTCAGCGTGAACCCGTGCTGGAGCAGGACAAGGTCATGATGGCGATGCTGGCGTCGCTGGGAATGGTGCGAGGGGACCCCTTCGACCCTGACGAAGAGACGCAAGCCGCTCTGCTGGAGGGCCTGCAATGCGCCTATGATACCATGCAGGAGCATTTCATCACGCGTTCTGTCGTTCCGCTTTGGGAAGACAGGCAATGGGGTGTCTGGGCCTTTGCAGACGGACAACCGCAAGCCGGTTTCCCCTACGTGACCGAAGACATGGTGCTGATCGATGACCGCGCGGGTGGTTCCTATGCGTGGATCACATACCTTCCCAAGAAGCTCGGCGGAGGCACATTCTACCTGACCGGACTGACGGACAATGTTGGGGAGATGCTGAACGGCGAGGATACGTACAAGTTGACTGTTCCGGCTGACACACCTGCCGACGATTTCTGGTCTGTCATCGTCTACAGCATGAAGACCAAGGGGTTTGTCGAAGGCAATGAACGTGTCGGGCTCGCCACGCCGAATCTGCCCGATATGCAGGTCAATGAAGACGGGTCTGCGAACGTGTATTTCGCGCCAACAGCCCCCGAAGGACTGGAAAGCAACTGGATCCCGACGGGCGAAGACTTCTTCTTGCTGTTCCGTCTTTACGGTCCTGCCGATGGGTGGATTGAAAGCGGTTGGCAATTGCCGGACGTGGTGAAGGTCAACTGATCGAACCCCTTCAAGTCGCGGCCCATATCGAGGCCGCGTTGGGGGCCGGATCAACTACTCCTGTCGTGTTCAACCCACCCGGCGAAGAGCGCGCGCTGAACCGTCGAGTTGAGGCTGTTCTGCTGTATGAGGACTCCATGGAGGCCGTACAGGAGACAGATGCGCAATTCCCCCTGTGCGGCGCGTCGGTTGCATCTGTGGCATGGCTTACGCAGACAGCGCGGACGAGGCAATTTCCGTCCAGAAAGACCTCGTCGCAGCGCACCCGACTGGCATCAAAACGCCGGAACCGCAGGTGTTCGTCGGTCAACCAGGCGCAAGCCCGATGAACAGCCTTTGTCGCCTTTGGTGTATGTCGCAAGATTATTGGGTGGTTTGCTGCAATCTTAGAGGACAGGCGAAAGCGCGTTTCGATGAATTGGGCATTTCGATCCCATTTCCGTAATGCGATGCGCATCTAATATCTTAGGGTATGCCCGAAGGTGGACGACATGACCATTGATCCTGAAATTGCGACGCGAATTCAGACATCACGACACAGGACATCGACATGAAATCGTTGAAACTTCTTGCTCTTGTCACAGCACTGTTCCTTTCACCGATCGCCGTCGCGCAAGAAGGCACACCACCTGCGGAGCAACCGCCGTCTGCACCCCAGGCTCAGGAGGGCGTTTTTACGGCACCGGTCGTTTTCGACGGTGAAACCCTGTTTCTGCTTCGGGGGCTTTCTGCTTTTCCGGCATCCGAGCGCGCGTCGAATGTCGAACGCCGGCTCGTGGACCTTGCCGAATTGCCTGAACTCATTGAGCTGGAGTTCGACGTTGAGCAAAACGAGTTTGGCTTGGCTATTGTGGCCAATGGGCGGTTTTTGTCCGTGGCAACGCCTGCGGACGCGGAGTTCGAACAGGTTGACCTCGAGGTACTTGCCGAAACTCACCTGACGGCGATAAAGGGCGCGATCGAGCGATACAGATCAGGTCGAAGCGACGAGGCGCTGATACAGAGCGCGCAGGTTGCCATGGCGTGGACGGTGGCTTTTTTCGTTTTGACCTTCCTCTTCCTGAAGCTCCGAAAGCGCGTGATCGGGTTTCTGGAACGCTTGACGATACGACGTTTCACACGGGTGGAAGAAGTTACCAACGCCCTGGTGAAGGGTAAAGCAGTCGCCAAATTGCTCGGCTTTGCCGCAAACATCGTTTTGTGGGTCTTTTACCTGTTCGTTCTGTATTACTACGTGACGTTCGTCTTGTTGTCTTTTGCGCAAACGAGGCCGTTCGCGCAGCTTTTGCTGACCTATGTTTCGCAGCCCTTGATAGACGTGACCTGGGGTATCGCCGGTTTCTTGCCGAACCTCATAACAATGGGGATTATCCTGCTCATTACACGATACTCCATAAAAGGCCTGCGCCTGTTTATGGAGAACGTGGAGGCGGGAACCTTTGAATGGAAGGATTTCGAGCCGCATTGGGTAAGGCCTACGTTCAACATCGCCCGGGCAATCATCATCGCCATTGCCATTGTGTTCATCTATCCACTTATTCCGGGATCTGACAGTCGGGCATTTCAGGGCCTGACGATCCTCGCCGGTATCATGGTCTCGCTTGGGTCAAACGCCGTCGTCAGCAACATGATGGCGGGACTATTCGTTATCTATCGCCGCAGCACCAATATCGGCGACCGTATCAAGGTCGGAGAGCAAGTCGGCGATGTGGTGGAAATCAAGATGATGGAAACGCTCATCAAGTCCGTGAAGAATGAAATGGTGAGCATTCCGAACGCACAGTTGTTGAACTCAGAGGTGGTCAACTACTCGCGCAAGATCGATGGGCGCGGACTGCTCGTCCACACAACCGTCGGCATTGGATACGAGGAACCGCAAGACAAGGTCGAAGCCATGCTGATTGAAGCGGCGCGGCGCACCAGAGATCTCAAGAAGTCACCGGAACCTTTCGTCCTCTGGGCGCAACTGGCCGACTACGCGATCAATTATCAGGTCAATGCCTTCACGACGCGCGGGTCGAGTTTGCCGCGCATTCTGTCGGACCTGCATCGAAACATCGTGGACGTGTTCAACGAGAACGGCGTTCAGATCATGACACCGTCGTACGAAGCCGACCCACCCGAGCCCAAGATCCCGCAACAGCCTTGGGATGGGAGCCTCGCAAGAATCCAAGGGTAGAGACCTGCCTTGTCCGGAAGCTCAGCGAGCTTGAGGCTCCTTCTGTCAGCACGGCAGGCAAGCAGGCGAATTGATACGGCAGAGGTCTGACCTGGGAAAAGCGCAGCCCTCGCGCTGCGACAGATCCGAAGGCCTTGTCGTCGGGCAGTGTTCGGTTTTGCGGCATCGTCGATCGGACCCAAGGAGTAGCCCCAACAAAAAAGGCCCCGCAACGCGCAGGGCCTTTTGTCGAGAATGGATCGAGGCACGTTTGCGTCAGGCGTGGATCGCACCGTCACCGCAGGCAAGAGCAGCCTCGCGCATGGCCTCCGAATAGGTCGGGTGGGCGTGGCAGGTGCGGGCGAGGTCTTCGGCGGCCGCGCCGAATTCCATCGCCACGCAGACCTCGTGGATCAGGTCGCCGGCCATCGGGCCGATGACGTGTGCGCCGAGGATGCGGTCGGTCTTCGCGTCGGCCAGGATCTTGACGAACCCGTCGGCGGAGAAGTTGGCCTTCGCGCGGCCATTGCCCATGAACGAGAACTTGCCCGCCTTGTAGGCCACACCGTCGGCCTTGAGCTGTTCTTCGGTCTTGCCGACGCTCGCGACCTCGGGGTGGGTGTAGATCACGCCCGGGATCACGTCGTAGTTCACATGCGGGTGCTGACCGGCGATCATCTCCGCCACGGCCATGCCCTCATCCTCGGCCTTGTGGGCGAGCATCGGCCCCTCGATCGCGTCACCGATCGCATAGACCCCGGCGACATTCGTGCGGTAGCTGCCATCGGTGGCGATCTGGCCGCGCTCGGTCATCTTCACACCGAGCGCGTCGAGCCCCAGCCCGTCGGTGAAGGGTTTGCGCCCGGTGGAGACCAGAACGACATCTGCATCCACAGTGTGTTCGCTGTCATCCTTGCGCAGCTTGTAGGTGACCTTGGCCTTGGTCTTGGTCGCCTCGACCTTCTGCACGGCGGCGCCGAGGATGAAGTCGAGGCCCTGTTTCTTGAGGATCTTCTGGAACTGGCGGGCAACCTCCACGTCCTGGCCGGGGGTGATCCCGTCCATGAATTCGATGACGCTGACTTCGGTGCCGAGGCGCGCGTAAACCGAACCCAGTTCCAGCCCGATCACACCGCCGCCGACAACGACCATCTTCTTGGGGATCTTGCCCAGTTCCAGCGCGCCGGTGGAGGTGACGACGACCTTCTCGTCAATCGTGACCTCGGCCCCGGGGATGGAGGACGCCTCGGATCCGGACGCGATGATGATGTGCTTGGCCTCATGCACCTCGTCGCCGACCTTGACCTTGCCCGCCTCGGGAATGGAGCCCCAGCCCTTGATCCAGTCGACCTTGTTCTTCTTGAACAGGAACTCGATGCCCTTGGTGTTCTGGCCGATCACGTCGTCCTTGTAGGCGAGCATCTGTTTCCAGTCGATCTTGGGCGCGGGCACCTTGACGCCCATCTTGGCGAAGTTGTGCTCGGCCTCATGCACCTGGTGGGAGGCATGCAGCAGCGCCTTGGAGGGGATGCAGCCGACGTTCAGGCAGGTGCCCCCAAGTGTTTCGCGCCCCTCGACGCAGGCCGTTTTCAGCCCCAGTTGCGCGCAGCGGATTGCGCAGACATAGCCACCGGGGCCGGAGCCGATGATGATGACGTCATAGCTTGCCATGGGTCGTTGTTCCTTTCGTTGGGGCGGGGAGGGGGCGCTGCCCCCGCGGTGCTGCGCACCGCCCCCCGGAGTATTTTTGCAAAGAAGAAGTCATAGGAGCGTCGCCAGGATCATGATCACGGTGGCGAGGAAGCCGACCATCCAGATCACGGACCGCCACGGGGCGAGCCCCTGCACGTAAGCCGGGACATAGAGGATGCGGGCGATCAGATAGGCATGGGCGCAAAGCTGCGTGACCGGGCTCGACTGGTCTGACAGGGTTACCAGCACCACGGCGATGGTGAAGAGGATCAGCCCCTCGAAATGGTTGTTCAGCGCGCGTTGCAGGCGGCCTGCAGCCCCGGTCAGGTGGATCGGCTCATCCCGCGGCGACATCGCCCGCTTCGGCCCGACCTGCAGGTTCGCCGTGATCGAGTAGAGCACGAACTGCACGACTTGCAGCAGGGCCGCGAGGGCGAGGACGGTGAGTTCGGGGGTCATAGCACAGCGCTCCCCAGCATTACGGCCACGGCCAATATGCCAACAGTCCAGATATATGTTCGCCACGGCACCAGATCGAACGCATAGCAAAAAACGTAGAGCGCGCGGGCGGCAACAAACGTCCAAGCTGCCGCCACTGTGGTTGCGCTGCTGGCGTCGGCCAAGGCAATGATGGCGACGGTTGGCGTGAAATAGATCAGGGCCTCGAAAGTATTGATGCGCGCCCGGTGCATCCGCCCGACAAGACCGGTGGTCAGGTCCACGTCAGTGGCTTCACGCGAGCTATATAGGTATTGCGTTCCGGTTCGCGTGCTCACGACCGCGGTCGTGGCGATGCCAAGAACGATCTGGAAAGCAACCAAAGTGGCGAGAGCTGTGAGTTCAGGTGTCATCAGTCTGGACGGCAGGGCCGAGCGTGCACCCGGCCCAACTCCTTCAGAGGTCCATAAGCAGACGGCGCGGATCTTCCAGCGCTTCCTTGACGCGCACGAGGAAGGTCACGGCGCCTTTGCCGTCGACGATCCGGTGGTCATAGGACAGCGCCAGATACATCATCGGGCGGATCTTGATCTCGCCGTTGATGACCATCGGGCGGTCCTGGATCTTGTGCATGCCTAGGATGCCCGATTGCGGCGGGTTCAGGATCGGGGAGGACATGAGCGAGCCGTAGACACCCCCGTTGGAGATGGTGAAGGTGCCGCCCTGCATCTCGGCCATCGAAAGCTTGCCGTCGCGGGCGCGCTTGCCCTTCTCGGAGATCGCCTTTTCGATCTCGGCAAAGCTCATCGCGTCTGCGTCGCGGATCACCGGCACGACAAGGCCGGTGGGTGTGCCGGCTGCGATGCCCATATGGACGAAGTTCTTGTAGACGATGTCGGTGCCGTCGATCTCGGCGTTGACCTCGGGCACTTCCTTCAGCGCGTGGCAGCAGGCCTTGGTGAAGAAGGACATGAAGCCAAGGCGGACGCCGTGCTTCTTCTCGAAGAGGTCCTTGTATTCCTTCCGCAGGGCCATCGTCTCGGTCATGTCCACCTCGTTGTAGGTGGTGAGCATGGCGGCGGTGTTCTGGCTGTCCTTCAGGCGCTTGGCGATGGTCTGGCGCAAGCGGGTCATCTTGACCCGTTCCTCGCGCGCCACGTCATCGGCGGCAACCGGTGCGCGCGGGGCGGCTGCCGGGGCCGGAGCGGCGGCTTTGGGGGCCGCCATGGCGGCCAGCACGTCGCCTTTCATCACGCGGCCATCGCGACCGGAGCCCTGAACGTCTGCCGACGACAGGTTGTTCTCGGCCATCAGCTTCTTGGCCGAGGGCGCATCCTCCACATCCTTGGCGCCTGCCGCCGGGGCGGCCGCCGGGGCCGGAGCCGGTTCCGCAGGGGCCGCGACGGCGCCGGCTCCCCCGATGACCGCCAGTTTGGCAGATGCATCGACGGTGGTGCCTTCCGGCGCGGTAATCTCGGTCAGCGTTCCCGCCGCAGGGGCAGGTACCTCGACGGAAACCTTGTCGGTTTCCAACTCACACAGCATTTCATCCTGCGCTACGGCATCGCCAACCTTCTTGAACCATGTGGATACGGTCGCCTCGGTGACCGACTCGCCAAGCGTGGGCACCATCACGTCAACGCTCTCTCCGCCGTCCGCGGCCGCCGGGGCAGCGTCTTCGGCAGGGGCAGCTGCCGCCGGGGCAGGCGCGGCCCCTTCGCCTTCGCCGATGGAGGCCAGAAGGGCGTCCACCCCAACGGTCGTGCCTTCGGCGGCGACGATCTCCGCCAGTGTTCCGGCAGCGGGGGAGGGAACCTCAACCGTCACCTTGTCGGTTTCCAGCTCGCAGAGCATCTCATCGACCGCAACAGTATCGCCGGGCTTCTTGAACCATGTGGCCACCGTGGCCTCGGTCACGCTTTCACCCAGCGTGGGGACTCGGACTTCAATCGACATTTTCTTATCCCTCGATAGTAAGCGCTTCGTTCACGAGCGCGGCTTGTTGTGCTTTGTGCTGGCTGGCCAGACCCGTCGCCGGGGAGGCCGAGGCCGCGCGACCGGCATAGACCGGGCGGGTGTGCTTGGCCCCGATGCGGGTCAGCACCCATTCGATGTTCGGCTCGACAAAGGTCCAGCCGCCCTGGTTCTTGGGCTCTTCCTGGCACCAGATAACCTCGGCGTTCTTGAACCGCTCCAGCTCCTTCATCAGCGCCAGCGCGGGGAACGGATAGAACTGTTCGAGCCGCAGCAGGTAGACATCGTCGATGCCGCGGCTGTCGCGTTCCTCCAGAAGATCGTAGTACACCTTGCCCGAACAGATCACGACGCGCTTAATCTTGTCGTCGGCTTTCAGAACCGTGTTGGAATTGCCCTTTTGCGCATCGTCCCAGAGCACGCGGTGGAAGGATGACCCGGTGGTGAAATCCTCCGCCGCTGAGATCGCCATCTTGTGCCGCAGCAGCGATTTCGGCGTCATCAGCACCAGCGGCTTGCGGAAAGACCGGTGCAGCTGGCGGCGCAGGATGTGGAAGTAGTTCGCAGGCGTGGTGCAGTTCGCGACGATCCAGTTGTCTTCGGCCGACATTTGCAGGAACCGCTCCAGTCGCGCGGACGAATGCTCTGGGCCCTGGCCTTCGAACCCGTGGGGCAAAAGCATCACGAGGCCGCTCATCCGCAGCCATTTCCGCTCACCCGAGCTGATGAACTGGTCGAACATGATCTGCGCGCCGTTGGCGAAATCGCCGAACTGGGCCTCCCACATGGTCAGGGCGTTGGGTTCGGCCAGCGAGTAGCCATACTCGAAACCCAGCACGGCGTACTCGCTGAGGGCGGAGTCGATCACCTCGTACCGGGACTGGCCCTCGCGGATGTGGTTGAGCGGATAGTAGCGTTCTTCGGTTTCCTGGTTCACCAGACCCGAATGGCGCTGGCTGAAGGTGCCGCGTGTGCTGTCCTGTCCGGCAAGCCGCACCGGGTACCCTTCGGTCAGAAGCGAGCCGAAGGCCAGCGCCTCCCCGGTCGCCCAGTCAAAGCCCTGTCCGCTCTCGAACATCTTCTTGCGGGTTTCCAGCAGACGCCCGACGGTCTTGTGCAACGGAAAACCCTCCGGCACGCGGGTCAGGGCGGTGCCGACCTGGTCCAGCGTCTGGGGTGCGATGGCCGTCTGGCCGCGCTGGTAGTCTTCCTTGTCGCGCTCCAGGTGCGACCAGCGCCCGTCGAGCCAGTCGGCCTTGTTGGGCTTGTAATCCTTGCCGATCTCGAACTCTTCGTTCAGATGGGCCTGGAATGCGGCCTTCATGTCCTCGATCTCGCCCTCGGGGATCAGGCCGTCCTTCACAAGCCGCTCGGTGTAAAGCTGCAACGTGGTTTTGTGGCCCTTGATCCGCTTGTACATGATCGGGTTTGTGAACATGGGCTCGTCGCCCTCGTTGTGCCCGAACCTGCGGTAGCAGAAGATGTCGATCACGACGTCCTTGCGGAACTTCTGGCGGAATTCGGTCGCAACCTTCGCGGCATGCACCACCGCCTCCGGATCGTCGCCATTCACGTGGAAGATCGGGGCTTCCACCACCAGCGCGTTGTCGGTGGGATAGGGCGAGGACCGGCTGAAATGCGGCGCGGTCGTGAAGCCGATCTGGTTGTTCACCACGATATGGATCGTGCCGCCGGTCCGATGGCCGCGCAGGCCCGACAGGGCGAAACACTCGGCCACGACGCCCTGACCGGCAAAGGCTGCATCGCCGTGCAGCAGGATCGGCAGCACGCTGGTGCGGTCGGTATCGCCATACTGGTCCTGCTTGGCGCGGGCCTTGCCCAGAACCACCGGGTTCACGGCCTCCAGGTGCGAGGGGTTGGCAGTCAGTGACAGGTGGACCGAATTGCCGTCGAACTCGCGGTCCGAGGACGCGCCGAGGTGGTATTTCACGTCGCCCGAGCCATCGACGTCCTCGGGTTTGAACGACCCACCCTGAAACTCGTTGAAAATCGCGCGGTAGGGCTTGGACATCACGTTGGCCAGCACCGACAGGCGCCCGCGGTGCGGCATGCCGATCACGACCTCCTTCAGGCCCAGATTGCCGCCGCGCTTGATGATCTGTTCCATGGCGGGGATCAATGCCTCGCCCCCGTCAAGGCCGAAGCGCTTGGTGCCCATGTATTTCACGTGCAGGAACTTCTCGAACCCTTCGGCCTCGACCAGCTTGTTCAGGATTGCTTTCCGGCCTTCGCGGGTGAAGGCGATTTCCTTGCCGAACCCTTCGATCCGTTCCTTCAGCCACCCGGCCTGCTCGGGATCGGAGATGTGCATGTATTGCAACGCGAACGTGCCCGCATAGGTGCGCTTCACGATCTCCATGATCTGACGCATGGAGGCCATTTGCAGCCCCAGCACCTGATCGATGAAGATCGGGCGGTCCATATCGCTTTCGTCGAACCCGTAGGTCTTCGGATCCAGCTCGGGGTGCGGCGTGTGATCCCGCATCCCCAGCGGATCGATATCGGCAACCAGGTGGCCCCGGATCCGGTAGGCGCGAATGATCATCAGCGCGCGGATACTGTCCAGAACGGCCCGCTTGATCTGATCGTCAGAGACCTCGACGCCCTTCTCGGCGGCCTTTTCCTTGATTTTCTTGCCGGCGGCCTTCGCCTCGGCGACCGGCACTTCGGGCCATTCGCCGGTCAGTGCCCCGGTCAGATCGTCACTCGGCTGCGGTGGCCAGTCCATCCGACCCCAGGAGGGGCCAGCGGCCTCTGCCTTCACATCCAGTTCGGCATCGCCCAGGGCGGCAAAGAACTCCGCCCAGGCCGCATCGACCGCGTTGGGGTCGTTGGCATACTGCGCGTAGAGCTGTTCGAGGTATTCGGCGTTCTGCCCCTGCATGAAAGAGGAGGCGTGGAACACGTCATTGGGGGATTGATCAGTCACTTGCTATCTCCTCGCCATTAGCGTTCGAGTGTCTGTATTTCGAAAGAGCAGTCGTCATTGCGCACCGTTCCTGTGGCACGCCCGTCTGTGTAGACGCCGGAAAACTTGCGAAACCGGTAGTCGACCGTAACCCTGTGGGTGCCGTCTTCGGTCAGCGGGCCGAGACGCGTCTCTGTGACCACAACCCGGTCGGTTGGGTCGATCCGCGCGTTGAGCGCGTCCATGAACCCGACATGTTCAGCAGGAGTCCGGCTCAGGCAATGGGAGCCGTCAGCCGCCACAGGCCGCTTTGCCAGCGAGGGGTCAATCAGCGCGGGCAGGTGCTTCATCGCCAGAAACAACGCCGCCATACTGGCGAGTGCTGCACCAAGCAGTATGCCGGTCTTGAGGCCCATGAGGATGATCATGCCTCCACCATGTGCGGTTGCGGGCCGTAGCGGTTCGCGCCCTCCTGGGTGGGACGGGCCAGCCACCAAAGCACCAGCAGCGGCGAGATCAGCAAGACCGCCAGCGCGATCATCAGAATGATCGCTGTGACCGTCGCAACACCTTCGCCCGCACCGCCGACCCCTTCGGCGATGCCCATGCCGAAGGCGGCAAAAGTGGCCGTGCCGATCATCACCATCAGCGGATAGACCAGATGCAGCCCCGAGCGGCCGCTGTCATGCATGCGCCGCCAGCCTGCGGCCAGGAGCGGCAGGAAAGTGCCGAGTGAAAACACGGTCTGGATGGGTCCAGTGGCATTCACTTCGAACGCGACTTCGGTGTCTGACACCTCTTCGTTCACCTCGACGCTGTCGGGAAAGACAGCCATGTCCAGCGCGGTCGCGATCATGCCGCCGAGGAACACGAACAGGAAAAAGAACCAGTATTCGGGGCGAGAGGCCCGCCCCGAGAAGGTGACGTATTTGCGAAAACACGTCCGTATGGATTGCGTGAAGCTCACGCTCAGCCGATGGCCTCCAGCACGGCCTCGCCCAGCCCGGCGGGGCTTTCGGCGACGACGATGCCAGCGGCTTTCATCGCTTCGATCTTGTCCTCAGCGCCGCCCTTGCCACCGGCGACAATGGCGCCTGCGTGGCCCATGCGGCGGCCCGGAGGGGCGGTGCGGCCCGCGATGAAGCCTGCGGTGGGCTTCCAGCGGCCTTTCTTCTTCTCATCGGCGAGGAACTGCGCGGCTTCTTCTTCTGCGGATCCGCCGATCTCGCCGATCATGATGATCGACTCCGTTTCGTCATCGGCCAGGAACCATTCCAGCACGTCGATATGCTCGGTTCCCTTGATCGGGTCACCGCCGATGCCGACGCAGGTCGACTGGCCAAGGCCCACATCGGTGGTCTGCTTGACCGCCTCGTAGGTCAGCGTGCCCGAGCGAGAGACAACACCGACGGTGCCGCGCTTGTGGATGTGGCCGGGCATGATACCGATCTTGCAGGCGTCAGGTGTGATCACGCCGGGGCAGTTCGGTCCGATCAGGCGGCTGGAGGTGCCTTCAAGCGCGCGCTGGACCTTCATCATGTCGAGCACCGGGATGCCTTCGGTGATGCAGACGATCACTTCCATTTCGGCGTCGATCGCCTCAAGGATCGAGTCTGCGGCGAAGGGGGGCGGGACATAGATCACCGACGCGTTGGCGTCCGTCACGTGCTTGGCCTCGTGCACGGAGTTGAAGACCGGCAGGCCCAGATGCTCCATCCCGCCTTTGCCCGGCGTGACACCGCCGACCATCTTGGTGCCGTAGGCGATGGCCTGCTCGGAGTGGAACGTGCCCTGAGAGCCGGTGAAGCCCTGACAGATGACCTTGGTGTTTTCGTCGATCAGTACAGACATGGTTGTCCCTTCGTTCAGCTTTTCGTGTCTTGAGCCGTTTGCGACTCTTGATTGGTTGTTTCTCGTCCGGCCACCTCAGAGCAGAACGCGAATAATCGCGCCCTCCAGCGAACTGCGGCAGTATGCTTCGTTGCCCGGGTTTCCGACCTGCACCCAGATCATGGAGCGAGGCACCAGCATGTGAAATCCGGTACAAAACTCGCCATCAGACCCCGGTCCATCGGGCAAGATGACCTGTCCTTCCGGGCTGGTGTCGGCAATGGTCACTCCGCTCATCACACGCGCTGCGACCGAGCGGGCGAACGGCAGCATGGCCGTGACCGAGATATGATTGGTGGTGATCCGGCACTCCGGACCATTTGCGCCGCCAAGGCCAACGACTGCCACAAAGGCGGTCTGGTCCGGGGCGTCGTACCAGTGGATGATCTCGCCGCCGCCGAAATCCTCGATCGAATGGCCCATACCCGCCTGCGTGAAGATATCATGCAGTTGTTCGGGCGTGCGGTAGTTCCGCAGGCATTCGGTCAGCGCGAACTGCACATGCGCGCCGGCCTGCGCCACGGGCGACTGCGCGGCGGCGGGCAGGGCGCATGCGATTGCGGCGATTACCGGGGCGAGCAGGCGAAGAGGTGTCATTGCGCGCTCTCCTCGATCCGGACGGTGGTGAGGCTGAGACCACCGATATGAATTTCAACCCAGACCGGCACATCCTGTCCGCCCCAGTCAAAACTTCCAGCGTAGTAGTGCTGTTGATAGCTAGGCACACCAACAGCCTGTCCATTAAAAACATCCGCGAAATTCTGCGGCATCAGTCCACCGACCAGTGCGCCATCCGCGCGGCCCGCCAGCGCTGCTTTCAGTTGCTGTGCAAGCGCGTCGGGGTCTGCCAGCCCTCCGCCATGAGTCCCGTCTGACCAGCCGTGCGCTGTGCAGCGGAGCATCCGGTGTGTTCCGGTGGAGGAGATATAGAACTCCACGAACCACGGATTGTGAAACTCGTGCGCTGACAGGATCTGCTGATCGGGGCTCTGGGCAAAGGCACTGCCCCCGACGGGCAGGGTAGGGGGGACGCTGGCGATATAGGCGTTTGGATCGAACAAAGCTATCTGGCACCGGTCCTCGAACAGTGCGAGCCCCTGGGCCGCGTTTATCGCAGCCGCCTGCGGTACCTGGGCCGGAGCAGGCACGGCCCCCGCCAGAGCGCTCAGAACGCTCAAGATCGTAAGGCAGGAACGGGAAAGGGCGATCGGACGGCGCATGTCAGTCAGCGGCCCCCATGACGATGGGCACAAAGCGAATGCGCGCCTTGCGCGCCTTGCCTGTAAGCGCCTTGCGCATGGTAGAGATCGGCACCGCCAGTTCGTAGTACCCACGCAGCAGTTTCTGCCGCCACAAGGTCAGGCCTGTGGGGCGGTGGCGCGTGAACGGGCGCGCGCCGTTCTGCGGTGGTTCGTTGCCCTGCTGCACCAGTGCCGGTTCCACCTGGTACATCTTCATCCGCCGCGCCACGCGGGACGCGTTGATGTTGAACAGCAGATTGTCGACGGTGATGTCGAAGGGCCGCTGCGCGAGCAGCGTTTCAGCTGCTTTCCGGGTCAGGATGTATCCGGCCGCGCCGACATGGCGACTGAGAAGCCGCGCCAGATGCCGGTTCAGGTGGGTCGCCCCCGGAACGCCGAGCATGACGAACAGGCTTTCGCTGCGCCAGCGCTCGATCTTGACCAGATCCGCGTCCTCGGGCCACCACGACATGTCCGACAGCCATTGCCCCAGTTCGGGAGAGATGAACACGTCATCCTCCAGGATCAGCGCATAGGGCAGATCGGTTTCGAGGAACCGCTCCCACGCCATGGCGTGGCTGATGGTGCAGGCCATGTCCTGGGTATGGAACACACCCCATGGCCCGAAGGGACGGCATTGCGCGTGCAGCGCCTCCGTCCCCTCCTTGCGATAGTCAAAGCCCGGGTACACCCGTGCCTCAACCCCGGCCTGAGCCAGTTCAACCGCCATATGGGCGCGGCGATCCTGATCGGTCTCGAGGTTGATCATTTCGCAATACACCTGCATCCGTGGTCGTCCGGAGCCGTCCTCAGCCCTTGACCGCAGCCACGATCTTCTGCGCGCCGTCCTTGAGGTTTTCAGCCGCGATGACGTTCAGGCCGGAAGAGTTGATGATCTCCTTGCCCTGCTCGACATTCGTGCCCTCAAGCCGGACCACCAGCGGGACCTGCAATCCCACTTCCTTGACCGCGGCCACCACGCCCTCGGCGATCACATCGCAGCGCATGATGCCGCCGAAGATGTTCACGAGGATGCCTTTGACCTGCGGGTCGGAGGTGATGATCTTGAACGCCTCGGTGACCTTTTCCTTGGTCGCGCCGCCGCCCACGTCGAGGAAGTTGGCAGGCTCGGACCCGTAAAGCTTGATGATGTCCATCGTGGCCATGGCAAGGCCCGCGCCGTTGACCATGCAGCCGATCTCGCCATCCAGCGCGATGTAGTTCAGGTCGTATTTCGACGCTTCGAGTTCTTTGGGGTCTTCCTCGGTCTCGTCGCGCAGTTCAGCGATATCGGGATGGCGGTAGACCGCGTTGCCGTCAAAACCGATCTTGGCGTCGAGCACCTTGAGGCTGCCGCTGTCGGTGATGATCAGCGGGTTGATTTCCAGCATCTCCATGTCCTTCTCGACGAAGGCCTTGTAGAGCAGACCCATCAGGGCCACGCATTCCTTGACCTGCTTGCCGGAAAGTCCAAGTGCGAAGGCCACACGACGACCGTGAAACGGCTGGTAGCCCGAGGCAGGATCCACGCTGAAGGAGAGGATTTTCTCAGGGGTGGCGGCGGCCACCTCTTCGATGTCCATCCCGCCTTCGGTGGAGCAGACGAACGAGATGCGGCTGGTCTGGCGGTCCACCAGAAGCGCCAGGTACATCTCCGTCTCGATGCCGGAGCCATCTTCGATATAGATGCGGTTCACCGTCTTGCCCGCGGGGCCGGTCTGGTGCGTGACCAGCGTGCGGCCCAGCATCATCTTTGCCTCCTCGGCCGCCTCGGCGACCGACTTCGCCAGGCGCACGCCGCCTTTCTCGCCTGCGTCGGCCTCCTTGAAAGAGCCCTTGCCGCGCCCACCGGCGTGGATCTGGGCCTTGACCACCCAGAGCGGCCCGTCCATCTCGCCCGCGGCGGTTTTGGCGTCTTCGGCCTTCAGAACGACGCGGCCATCAGAAACCGGTGCGCCGTAGCTGCGGAGGAGGGCTTTCGCCTGGTACTCATGAATGTTCATGAAACTGTCCCGTGCTGCTGTTGTTTTGCCCGGTCTTGCATACAGAGGTGTGCAGACAACCCGCCAATTCGCCGCATGTGGGAATTTCCGGTGGTTTTTCAACATTTGTGATCACACGTTTAAAAAGTGTGATCACAAAATTAATTCCGACCCTAGCCGATTTCCCGGGGTCCGCGAAT
The DNA here is from genome assembly GCF_049800835.1 of Tropicimonas sp. S265A. Lineage (NCBI taxonomy): Bacteria > Pseudomonadati > Pseudomonadota > Alphaproteobacteria > Rhodobacterales > Roseobacteraceae > Tropicimonas > Tropicimonas sp. S265A. The sequence goes on along the minus strand of NZ_JBNAFU010000001.1, from coordinate 1,281,883 downwards.
CGGTTTGCACGAAGATCGAAAGCAGGCTTGGGTTTTCCGACGCGTTACGAAGGGGTTGCCCGACACGGGCGCGATCCGGCAGACGCTGGACCCGAAACGAAAACGGGCGCACGAGGCGCCCGATCTCAGCAAGTTGAGGGCGAAAGCCGGATCACACGAGCGAGTCGTCGATGCCCTTGCACGCCTCGACAAGCCCTTTGACGGCATTGACGGAGTTGTCGAACATCGCCTGCTCATCCTTGGCCAGTTTGATGTCCACGACCTTTTCGATGCCGCCTGCACCGATGATGGTGGGCACGCCGACATACATGCCCTTCAGGCCAAATTCACCATCGCAATAGGCTGCGCAGGGCAGCAGGCGTTTCTGATCCTTCAGGTAGGCCTCTGCCATCTCGATCGCCGAGGCGGCCGGGGCGTAGAAGGCCGAGCCGGTCTTCAAAAGGCCGACGATTTCGGCGCCGCCGTCACGGGTGCGCTGCACGATCGCGTCCAGTTTTTCCTGCGTGGTCCAGCCCATGCTCACCAGGTCAGGCAGTGGGATGCCGGCAACGGTCGAATAGCGCGTCAGCGGCACCATCGTGTCACCGTGGCCGCCCAGAACGAACGCAGTCACGTCCTTCATCGAGACGTTGAACTCCACCGACAGGAAGTGCCGGAAGCGCGCGCTGTCCAGAACGCCGGCCATTCCGACGACCTTTTCCTTGGGCAGGCCCGAGAACTGCTGCAGCGCCCAGACCATCGCGTCGAGCGGGTTGGTGATGCAGATGACGAATGCGTCGGGCGCGTTGGCCGCGATGCCTTCGCCCACGGATTTCATGACCTTCAGGTTGATGCCCAAAAGGTCATCGCGGCTCATGCCGGGTTTGCGCGGCACGCCGGCGGTCACGATGCACACGTCCGCGCCTGCGATATCGGCATAGTCGGTTGTGCCTTTGAGCGTGGCGTCGAACCGCTCGACCGGGCCGCTTTCGGCGATGTCCAGAGACTTTCCCTGCGGGGTCCCGTCGGCGATGTCGAACAGGACGACATCTCCGAGTTCCTTGAGGGCGACGAGATGTGCGAGCGTGCCGCCGATCTGGCCTGCCCCGATGAGGGCGATTTTGGGTCGTGCCATGGAAGTTGTCTCCGGCTTGCGTTGAACTTGGCCGGTTGCCTAGCTTGTGCCCCTGTGCCTGACAAGGCCGCGCCAGCGCGGCGGAACGCCCCAATGCCGCATTCGGCGCGCACGCGGATCATCTAATCTGTTGTTAGTTAACCGAGATTGCCGGGGCGTGCAGTATCGTCGCAACGCGCCCCGGCGGGGCCGCCGTCGCCCGCAGCGCGGCGGGCACCGCTGCCCACGGCGAATCCCGGCGATTCTTGCGGGCGGCAGATCAAGCTGCGGTGCGTACCGCAGACTGCGGTGTCAGACGTCGTCGCCGGGGAGGGTCGTGGGGCTTCCGTCAAGCCCTTCGAATGCCTGGCCAGAGGCGATCAGGCAGGTCTGCCCGTCGGGCATGGTCACCGTGATTGTCCAAGATCCGGTTTCCTCTGAGGCAAATACCTCCATCATGCCGTTGTTTGCCCCAAGCCCCATGCTCTGTACGGTTTCGCCATAGGTATTGGTCAGGCGGTCCACGACCTTTTCACGGTCGGCACAGGGTTGGGCCTGCGCAAGAGCGGCGCTGCCAAGCACGCAACTGGTGATCACACAAGCACATGTCTGCACGATACGGGTTTTCATGGTCTGTCCCTTTCGTTCGGCACGGGTGTTGATCCGCGCCGTTGTCATGGTTTCGCCATGCCGGACATCCCTCTCGCCAGCGGGCTGCGGCCCGCCCGACATCCCTCACAAGCCCGGCGTGTGAAGTAGCCTGCGCCCACCATACCCCAAAACTGGTTAACAGACCGTGCGGCGTTTTCGCACCTGCAGCATTTTGGGCCAAAGTGCTGACCTATTGGCCCTTCCTGCCGCATTCTGCGGCGCAGAAGAAACTTTCTTGCAAATTTTCGGACGCTGCGGTCTTTTCCGGCAAGTTTTGAGCTGGAGAGAATCATGGACCGCCCTGTCGACCACCGCGCCCGCCCCTACCGTTCCGTCCTTTATATTCCCGGATCAAAGGACCGTGCGTTGCAAAAGGCGCAGACGCTGGCGGTCGATGCGATCATTTTTGACCTCGAAGATGCTGTCGCCGTGGATGAAAAGGCCAATGCGCGACACCTGCTGGCCGAAACGCTGGCCACGGCGGATTACGGGGCACGGGCCAAGATCGTGCGCATCAACGGGTTCGATACCGACTGGGGCGATGCCGATCTGGAGGTTATCTCCGCCGCGAGGCCCGAGGCGATCCTGATCCCCAAGGTCAACACCGCCGCGGATGTGGAGGCCTTGGCCCGCAAGCTCGATGCGCGGCCCGAAACCGCCGACACGACCATCTGGACGATGATGGAGACCCCGCTGGGGATGCTGAACGCGCAAGACATCGCAGCGGCGCCCCGTATGGCGGGCTTCATCATGGGTACCAACGATCTGGCCAAGGAACTTGATTGCCGCTATCGCCCGGACCGGTTGCCGATGCTGACGGGCCTGAGCCTCTGCCTGCTGGCGGCGCGCGCGCACGGTCTGGTGGCCGTCGATGGTGTCTACAACGCGTTCAAGGATGACGAGGGGCTTCAGGCCGAGTGCACGCAGGGCCGCGACATGGGCTTTGACGGCAAGACGTTGATCCACCCGGCGCAGGTCGCCATTGCAAACGCGGCCTTCGCCCCATCGGAGGCCGAGCTGGATCTGTCCCGTCGCCAGATCGCCGCGTTCGAGGAGGCAGAGGCCAAGGGTCTGGGCATCGCGGTGGTGGACGGCAAGATCGTCGAGAACCTGCATGTTGCGACCGCCCGGCAAGTTCTGGCAAAAGCCGAGGCAATCGAAGCCATCGCTGCGGAGTAACCCATGTATTTCACCATCCTCGCCCTTGGACTGGCCCTGTGGTCCGGCGCGCATTTCTTCAAACGGCTCGCACCGGAAAAACGCGCGGCGATGGGAGACAAGGGCAAGGGCGTGGTCGCCGTCGCCATAGTGGCCGCGATCGTGCTGATGGTCATCGGGTATCGGGGTGCGGATTTCATCCCCGTCTGGTCACCGCCCCCGTTTCTCACCCACGTGAACAACACGCTGATGGTGTTCGCACTTTGGATGTTCGGGGCCGCCAAGTCCGGCGTGTGGCCCGCGACGAAAATCCGTCACCCGCAACTCGCATCGATCAAGACTTTCGCCTTGGCGCACCTGCTGGTGAACGGCGATCTGGCCTCCATCCTGCTGTTTGGCGGGTTGCTGGCGTGGTCGGTGGTCTCTGTTATACTGATCAACAAGGCAGAACCGGACTGGACGCCCCCCGCGGCGCCGCCGACCAAGAAACTGGTCACGACCGCGATCATCACGGTGGTGGTCTTCTTCGTGATCACCTTCATTCACAACTGGCTGGGCGTCTGGCCGTTCCCGGCCTGAGGCACGCCTATGAAACTGTACCGGTTCCTGACCGAGGATGACACCTCGGCCTTCTGCCACAAGGTGTCCGAAGCCCTGTCGAAGGGGTGGACGCTGGAGGGCACCCCGACCTACGCGTTTGACGCCGCGCGCGGTGTGATGCGCTGCGGGCAGGCCGTGACCAAAGAGGTGCCCGGCACCTATTCCCCCGACCTGAAACTAGGAGAGCAGTGATGGCCAAGACCAATTCAGGTCGTTTCTTTGAGGATTACGCGGTCGGACAGGTGTTGACCCATGCGGTGCCGCGGACCGTGTCCGGCGGGGAGCGCGCGCTCTATCACATGCTCTATCCGGCGCGGCACGCACTTTATTCCTCCGATGAGTTCGCGCGCGGCTGTGGTTTACCAGCCTCTCCGCTGGACGATCTGGCTGCGTTCCATGTCGTGTTCGGCAAGACGGTTCCGGATGTGTCCCTGAACGCGGTGGCCAACCTGGGTTATGGCGAGGGGCGGTTCCTGAAGCCGGTCTATCCGGGCGACACGCTGCGCTCGGTGTCCGAGGTGATCGGGCTGAAGCAGAATTCCAACGGCAAATCGGGCGTGGTTTATGTGCGAACAACCGGCCTGAACCAGCGCGACGAGGCAGTTCTGGAATACGTGCGCTGGGTCATGGTGCGCAAACGCGATCTGGAGGCCCCGGCGGCGGAAACGGTGATTCCGGAGCTCGCCAAGACCGTTGCGGCCTCCGATCTGTTGATCCCCGAGGGCCTCGATTTCACCGGCTACGACTTCGATCTGGCCGGGGAGCCGCACCGTTGGGGCGATTACGAAGTGGGCGAGGTGATCGACCATGTCGACGGCGTCACGATCGAAGAATCCGAACACATGCAGGCCACGCGCCTGTGGCAGAACACCGCCAAGGTGCATTTCGACGCCACCTTCCGGCCGGACGGGCAGCGGCTGATCTATGGTGGGCACGTGATTTCGATGGCGCGGACATTGTCGTTCAACGGGCTTGCCAACGCCCAGATGATCGTCGGTCTGAATGCGGGCGCCCATGCGAACCCGTGTTTTTCGGGCGACACGGTGAAGGCCTGGACGGAGGTGTTGGACAAGGCCGAAACGGCCGCCCCGGGCGTTGGGGCCGTGCGCCTGCGTCTGGTCGCAACCAAAGACGGGTCAGTTGGTGAGCTGAAGGGCGATGACGGCAAGTACCTGCCGGGCGTGTTGCTCGACCTGGATTACTGGGCGCTCATGCCGGTGTAGGTCATGGTATCGACGGCAGCAGCAGCATGTAGGCCGCGATTGCCTCGCGATCCTCAGCGGTCAACTGCTGCATGTTGGTGATGACAGAGGCCATGTGCCCGCCGGCACTGTCGAAATCGGGCGTGAATCCTGTTTCCAGGTAATAGGCGATGTCCCCCGCACTCCATCGCAGGGTGCCGGGCGTGATGTTGGGAATGCGTCCCTGACCGCTCGGGTTGGGGGCGCCCGCCATCCACGCGCTCTTTTCCAGCCGCCCGAAGCTGTCGCGGGGGGTATGGCATTCGGCACAATGGGCCAGCGCTTCGACCAGATAGCGCCCGCGCTCTAGCGTATCCGTGCCAGTTGGCCCGACAAAACCAGGATCCCCGTTGAGCCGTTTCCAAAGGCCAAGCCCTGCCCGGATGTTGTAGGGCAGCGACAGGTCGTGATCGGGGTGCACGGCGTCGGATGCGGGCAGGGTTGTCATGTAGGCAAACAGGTTCGCCACATCCGTGTCCGTCATCAGGGCATAGGCGGTGTACGGGAAGGCCGGGTAATAGTGGTTCCCCTCGGGCGAGACGCCCTGTGTCATCGCGCGGGCAAAGGTGTCGAGGGTCCAGTTGCCGATCCCCGCGGTGGGATGGCTGGAAATGTTCGGGACAACGAATGTCCCGAACTCGGTCACAAGGCGCTGCCCGCCCGACAGGACAAGCGCGTCGTCGCCCTTGGCGTCAGGGGCCTTGTGGCAAGAGGCGCATCCGGCTGCCCAAAACACCGCCTCGCCTGGAACCGGGTCGCCGCCGATGTCATTGAAACGACCGGGTATTGCCGGTGCCGGTCGCATCAGTTGGAGGGCGAACAGAGAGGCCGCCCCCACAATCACTGCAGCGACAGCAAGCTTGTTTCCGGCGGGCATTCACGACCTTCTCGATAATAACGCGCACACAATGCTCTGCCGCGCGTTAATTCCGGGGCGCGCGGTAGGTATCGTGACAGTCTTTGCATGTTCCCCCGATGGGGCCAAGCGCCGGGCCGATGCCTGCGACACCTGCGCCAACCGCGGCCGGCAGTCCTTCAGCCGCCGCAGCCACCGCCTGCCACTTGGATGCGAAGTCATCGAAGTTGTCCCAGATGACCGGCATCGCCCGCGTGCCGTCGATGCTCATGCTATCAGACCCCTCGGGCCAGAAGGCGGCCTGGTTCAGCGCCGCGATCGCCTGAATGTTCTCTGCCGCGACCTGCGCCTGCGCTGCGTCATACTCCGCATTGCCCCGCGCCATGCCCCCCAGAACGCCGACATTGAACGCCAGAAGCTGGAACTGGCCCTTGCGGGCCTTCAGTGCGTTTTCCAGTGCCTCGTCCGCAAATGCGGCACCGGCGCTGGCCGCAACAGCGGTGGAAACGGCGATTGCGAGAACGGAAAATCGTCTGGCCATCATGACATACTCCCTTTTTTGTCAGGTGATGAAATTACAAGATAGACCATGCCAGGCGTCTCGCGAGTGGAATTTCGGCCTCGGTACGCGAACCGGCGAAAAACATGCGGTGTCCGTTTGTGATCACGCGTGCGCCAAGTGTGATCACGTTGACCGAAAACCTGCCCGGTTGCGCCAAATAACCGCGCCGATTCACACATAGCTGCCCGTGACATGTGGGTTATTTCGGCTATTGATATGCGCAACGACCCCGTCTTTGGACAGTAAAAGAGGTGCCGCAATGGCCGATGTGAACCGGGGGGACCGCCCCCTTTCGCCGCATATCCAGATTTATCGCCCGGAACTGACGTCGATCACTTCGATCCTGACACGGATCACCGGCAATGCACTTCTGGTCGGGGCGCTTCTGATCGTGTGGTGGTTGCTCGCAGCGTCCGCCGGCCCCGAGTATTTCGCCTTTGTCGATGGGCTCGTGACGTCGTGGTTCGGCAAGCTGGTCTTTTTCGGCTCCATCTGGGCGCTCTGGTATCACACGCTGGCCGGCGTCCGGCACCTTGTCTGGGACACGGGCCGCGGGTTCGAGCTCAAGGACGCCTACGCCATGGGATACATGGTTATCGGTGGATCCGTCGTTCTGACACTCATCACTGTCATCGCGCTGTAACGGAGGGACACATGGCTTATCTGACCGACCGCAAACGCGCCACCGGCCTTGGGTCCGCGAAAACCGGGACCGAGCATCACTGGCACATGCAGATCAGCTCTGTCGCGCTGCTGGTTCTCGTTCCGCTGTTTCTGTTCAGCTTCGGCTCCGTCGTGGGCGAGCCTTACGAGGCTGTCATCGCCCATCTCAGCCGTCCCTTCCCGGCGATCATAACCGGTCTGATGCTGATCGTGGGGTTCGACCATTTTCGCCATGGCGTGCAAACCGCCATCGAAGACTATTCCGACGGGCTGACCCGCAAAGCCCTAATCATAGCCATGATCTGTGTGAGCTATGGCGCCATGGCCGTCGGCCTGTTCGCGCTCGCCCGCCTCGCATTGTGATCACAGGGAGCCACTGATGTCCGAATACGAATACGAAACCCACACTTACGATGTTGTGGTCGTCGGGGCCGGCGGTGCCGGTCTGCGCGCGACGCTTGGCATGGCCGAACAGGGGCTGCGCACGGCGTGCATCTCCAAGGTGTTCCCGACACGCTCCCACACGGTGGCCGCGCAGGGTGGCATCGCCGCGTCGCTCAGCAACATGGGCCCCGACAACTGGCAGTGGCACATGTATGACACCGTCAAGGGCTCCGACTGGCTGGGTGACACGGATGCGATGGAATACCTTGCGCGTGAGGCCCCCAAGGCGGTCTACGAGCTGGAACATTACGGCGTGCCATTTTCGCGGACCGAAGAGGGCAAGATCTATCAGCGGCCCTTTGGTGGCCACACGACTGAATTTGGCGAAGGCCCCCCGGTGCAACGCACCTGTGCCGCCGCCGACCGGACGGGCCACGCGATCCTGCACACGCTTTACGGTCAGTCGCTCAAGAACAATGCCGAGTTCTTCATCGAATATTTCGCGATCGACCTGATCATGTCCGAAGACGGGCAGTGCCAGGGCGTGGTGTGCTGGAAACTCGACGATGGAACGATCCATGTTTTCAACGCGAAGATGACCGTGCTTGCCACGGGCGGCTATGGCCGGGCCTATTTCTCGGCGACATCTGCCCATACCTGCACCGGTGATGGTGGCGGGATGGTGGCGCGTGCGGGCCTGCCGCTTCAGGATATGGAGTTCGTGCAATTCCACCCGACCGGTATCTACGGCTCCGGCTGCCTGATCACCGAAGGCGCGCGCGGCGAAGGCGGATACCTGACCAACTCCGAAGGCGAGCGTTTCATGGAACGCTATGCGCCGACCTACAAGGACCTCGCTTCGCGCGACGTGGTGTCTCGCTGCATGACGCTGGAGATCCGCGAGGGCCGCGGGGTTGGTGCGGATGGCGATCATATCCACCTGCACCTCAACCACCTGCCGCCGGACACGCTGGCTGAACGCCTGCCGGGCATCTCGGAGTCGGCACGCATCTTCGCAGGCGTCGACGTCAACAAGGAACCGATCCCGGTTCTGCCCACGGTGCACTATAACATGGGTGGTATTCCGACGAATTACTGGGGCGAGGTTCTGAACCCGACAAAGGACGACCCCGACGCCATCGCGCCGGGCCTGATGGCCGTGGGCGAAGCCGGGTGTGCCTCCGTGCACGGGGCGAACCGGTTGGGTTCCAATTCGCTAATCGACCTCGTGGTCTTCGGGCGCGCCGCTGCAATCAAGGCCGGCCAGATCGTCGATCCCAACAGTCCGAACCCGACGCTGAACCAGGCCTCGCTCGACAAGGCCCTAGGCCGGTTCGACGGGCTGCGCCACGCCAAGGGCACCGTCAGCACCGCCGAGTTGCGGCTTGAGATGCAAAAGACGATGCAGGCCGACGCGGCCGTGTTCCGCACCGACCAGACCCTCGCCGAAGGCGTCGAGAAGATGTACGGCGTCGCGGGCAAGATGGACGACATCGCCGTGACCGACCGGTCGCTCGTGTGGAACTCCGACCTTATGGAAACGCTGGAGCTGACCAACCTGATGCCCAACGCGCTGGCGACCATCGTCAGCGCCGAGGCGCGCAAGGAAAGCCGTGGCGCCCACGCGCACGAGGATTATCCCGACCGGGATGATGAAAACTGGCGCGTGCACTCGTTGTCCTATGTGAACGGCAAGGTGGAGCTGGGTCAGCGCCCCGTGCATCTCAACCCGCTTCTGGGCCACAACGAAGGTGGCATCGACCTGAAGAAAATCGCGCCCAAGGCGCGCGTGTATTGAGGAGCAACGCAGATGGTTCAACTTACCCTCCCCAAGAACTCCACCATCCGCACTGGCAAGACGTGGCCCAAGCCTGACGGCGCCACGAACCTGCGCAAGTTCCAGATCTATCGGTATGATCCCGACGCCGGAGAGAATCCGCGCGTGGATACGTATTTCGTCGATATGGACACCTGCGGTCCAATGGTTCTGGACGCGCTGATCAAGATCAAGAACGAGATTGATCCGACGCTGACCTTCCGCAGGTCCTGCCGCGAGGGGATTTGCGGGTCCTGCGCGATGAACATCGATGGCGGCAATACGCTGGCCTGTATCTTCGGCATGGACGAGATCAAGAACGAAACGGTCAAGATCTATCCGCTGCCGCACATGCCGGTGGTCAAGGACCTGATCCCGGACCTGACGCATTTCTATGCGCAGCACGCGTCGATCATGCCGTGGCTGGAGACCAAGACAAACCGTCCGGCAACCGAATGGCGCCAGTCGATCGAGGATCGCAAGAAGCTTGATGGCCTTTATGAATGCGTGATGTGCGCGTCGTGCTCCACCTCCTGCCCGAGCTATTGGTGGAACGGGGATCGGTACCTCGGACCGGCGGCTCTGTTGCACGCGTATCGCTGGATTATCGACAGCCGCGACGAGGCGACCGGTGAGCGACTGGACGATTTGGAAGATCCGTTCAAGCTCTATCGCTGCCACACGATCATGAACTGCGCCAAGACCTGCCCCAAGGGGTTGAACCCGGCCAAGGCCATCGGTGCGATCAAGCAGATGATGGTCGAACGCCACGTCTGATGTAGCGCCCGCGTTGTGTAGCAAAATGTAAAAAGGCCCCGCGAGAGTTGGGGCCTTTTTTACAAAAGAGGGCGCGATGGCGTTTTTCCCGATTGCGATCCTTCTGGTGTTTCTGGCGATGTACCTGCTGCGTACCAAACGCACCCGCATGTGCAGGTGGCGCAAACGCACAGGGCACGACTGGCGCTGCGCGGCCTGCGGGGCAGAGGCTGTCACCGGCGATGGCAAGCAGCCCCGGCTATGCCTGCGCGATCAACAGTAACTTTCCACTCCGTTCTTGCCCGCGCCCGCATAACGGTCACCATCGGCAAAACCGCAGGGCAGAAGTCTTTCAATTTCAAGCAGATCATCTTTGGTGAAGGTAATGTCTGTCGCCTGCACGAACTCGGCCAAGTGCGCTGCCGACCGGGTTCCGGGGATGGGCAGCACGTGATCTCCGCGGGACAGAAGCCAAGCCAGAGCCGCCGCCGGGACGGCCCATCCCCGATCCGCGCAAAACGCCCGGAACCCGTCGATTGCTGCCCGGTTATAGGCAAAGGCCGACCCGATGAAGCGTGGCATCGACTTGCGGAAATCATCCGCGTGGAACGCATCCGGATCCGGAGATCGCTCCGCAAGCATCCCCCGCGCCAGCGGAGAAAAGGCGACAAGTGTAGCACCCGCCTCGGCACAGGCTCGTACCATCCCCAGCTCCACCGGGCGCGACCAGAGCGAATACTCCATCTGAACGGCGGCAATCGGATGTACCTTCTGCGCGCGACGCAGGGTGGCAGGGGTCACTTCAGACAGGCCGATCGCGTCGCATAACCCGTCCTCCATTATCCGCGCAAGCCCCTCGATAACCGGCTCGATTTCCGTTTCGGGGTCGCGGCGGTGCAGGTAGAACAACTCCACCTTGTCACGCCCCAACCGCTTCAACGAACCTTCGAGGGAAGCGCGCAGATCGCCTTCGGCGTTGCTGTAGTGTCGGGTCGGCGAGGTATAAATACCGGCTTTGGTGGCGAGGGTGACTTCTGCCCCGGTTGCCCGCAAATAGCTGCCGATCACCTCCTCGGAGCGGCCCTCTCCGTAGATTTCGGCAACATCCCAGTGATCGACACCCAACTTGAGCGCGGCGTCGAGGCAGGCATGGCTTTCGGCCTCGGTCGTATCGCCGTAGATTCCGCCAAAGCTCATGCAGCCTAGGCCGATAGCGCCGACAGAGCGGCCGTTCAGCGTGCGTTTCATATGAGTCGTCCTTATGCGAAAGCTGCTTCGAGCGCGATTTCCACCATGTCGCCGAAGCTCGACTGCCGATCTGCTGAGGGCAACGCCTCGCCGGTCAGAAGGTGGTCGGACACCGTCAGGACCGCCAGCGCGCGACGGCCATGGCGGGCCGCGAGCGTGTAGAGCTCCGCAGCCTCCATCTCCACGGCGAGAATGCCATGTCGCGTCATTTGTTCGTTCAGATCAGGACGTTCGTCATAGAACACATCCGACGAATAGATGCCGCCCACATGCACCGTGGAGGCCTTGGCGCGCGCGGCGTCTTCGGCTGCGCGCAGCAACCCGTAATCGGCGCAGGGGGCATAGTTCAGCTCTCGGAACACCCCGCGTGACGGGGTGGATATCGATGAGGCTGTCATCGCAAGGATCACATCGCGCAGAGCCACGTGGTCCTGCATCGCCCCGGTCGACCCGATGCGGATAAGCGTTTGCGCGCCGTAGTCCCTGATCAGCTCATTGGCATAGATCGATAAACTGGGCATCCCCATGCCCGAGCCGTGGATCGTGACCCGGTTTCCGCGCCATGTACCGGTAAACCCAAGCATCCCGCGGACTTCGTTGACCAGGACCGGCGCGTCCAGAAACGTTTCGGCGGCCCATTTGGCACGCAGCGGATCGCCGGGCATCAGAACGGTTTCGGCAATCTGGCCAGGCTCGGCACCGATATGGACTGTCATCAAAGGCTCCCTCGTTTTGTCGGACTATAGCGCGCCGGTGGCGGGGGAACACCGCGGTTCTGGTCTCAGTCTGCCAGCGAGAAGAAGCGGTTTTCGTCGTGGTCCCAGACCAGTGCTTCCACGCAGGGGTTCAGGTTCGTGCCGCCGCAGGCCGACCCGTGCATCTGGTTCAGCAGGACGGTCAGGAAATCGAACCTCTCGACGCTCCATCCCTTCGACAGGCGCTCTGTCACGGTATCACCGACCACGAACAGAACCGAGCACCCTCCTGTGCCGCAATACAGGCTCGCCGCAGAGGAGCAGGTGAGTTTCTGCAGATCGAGCACGTGGTCCAACTGACCGTCGCCCGTCAGATCGGTACGCCGCACCGCGTCCCATGCTACCGTGAGTTCGCCGTTTTCAAAGGCCGCGCACTCGCCCCGCGCTTCGTCCAGCTTGGCGGTGATCGGCGCAGGCCATGTGTCTTGCGCATGAGCCGTGGTCAGATGAAGAAGGCCGACCAAGGCTACCAATATGGGGCTCCGGTGCATGGATTTATCCTTTCTCGCGGAAAACGGGGGCATTATCTTGCCGCGAGCGTACCAACGAGGAAACGATTGTGCGACGGTTTCTGACGCCTGCGACCCTGCTTTATCTGGCCCTTGGGGCAGTGCCCGTATCCGCGCAGGACGCCGCGGCAGAGATTGCGTTCGTCAAGTCGCTCTTTGCGGAGCTGCAACCCAAGTCTTTTCGGTCGAACCGGGAGTATTGCGGGTATATCGGCTACGACCGGCGCGGAAGGCTGGTTGCGACCCGTGCGCGGCGCGGCGGCGCGGATCACTGCGAACCGCGCTGGCCATGGCGGTTCGATCCTGTCGCGTCTTTCCACACGCATGCGGCTTATGATCCGGAGGCGTGGTCAGAAATTCCCAGCGGGTCGGATATGGAAAGTGACGAGGCCGAAGGGGTGGACGGCTATGTCGCAACTCCGGGCGGACGGCTTTGGTACATCGACAGTACGGATATGATCGCCAGCCAGATCTGCGGGGTCGGGTGCCTGTCTCAGGATCCCGCGTTCCTGCCGGAAACTGACATCGTCATCCTGCAATCCTATAGCTACGACGCGTTGATCGATGTGTTCGAAGAGGACGGGCACTGAACCTGTCCATCGCTTATTCCGCGGCGACAGGTTCGGCGTCGACCAGCCCAACGATGTCGAACATGATCCGGTTCAGCTCGAAATCCTTTGGCGTATAGACCTTCGCAACACCCATGGCGCGGAGCCGTTCCGCATCATCGTCCGGGATGATCCCGCCCACAACGACCGGAATGTGCATCAGGTTCTCATCGCGCATGCGGCCCATCATCTCTTCGATCAGCGGGATGTGGGACCCGGACAGGATCGACAGGCCAACAACGTGAACGTCCTGCTCACGGGCGGCTTTCACGATTTCCTCGGGCGTCAGGCGAATGCCTTCGTATGTGATGTCCATGCCGCAGTCGCGGGCCCGGGCGGCGATCTGTTCGGCCCCGTTGGAGTGACCATCCAGACCGGGCTTGCCGACGAGGAATTTCAGCTTGCGCCCGAGTTTGGTGGATACGGCGCTGACCGCATCGCGGATTTCGTCCAGACCTTCGGTACGGTTCGACGGGTTAGATGACACGCCCGTGGGCGCGCGGTACTCGCCAAAGCTCTTGCGGATTTCCAGTCCCCATTCGCCGGTGGTGACACCCGCTTTGGCGGCCGCGATGGAGGCGGGCATGACGTTGGCGCCGGACATCGCAGCTTCGCGCAGGTCCGACAGTGCCTTTTGCGCCGCATCTTCATCCCGTGCGGCGCGCCACGCGTCCAGTCGCCCGATCTGTTCGGCCTCGACCGCCGGGTCGACCACCATGATGCCGCCTTCCTCGTCGACCAGCGGCGATGGCTCGCCCTGCTGGTACTTGTTCACACCCACGACCGTGGTTTCACCAACTTCAATACGACCAAGGCGGTCGGAATTGGCCTCCACCAGACGGGATTTCATGTACTCGATCGACGCCACGGCGCCGCCCATGCCGTCAATCGTCGCAAGCTCGGCCCGGGCACCTTCTTTCAACTCCGCGACCTTGCGGTACACAGCCGGGTTGCCGTCGAACAGGTCATCATACTCCAGAAGATCGGTTTCCAGCGCCATGATCTGCTGCATCCGCAGCGACCATTGCTGATCCCATGGCCGGGGCAGGCCAAGTGCTTCGTTCCACGCAGGCAGTTGGACCGCACGGGCACGGGCGTTCTTCGACAGAGTCACGGCCAGCATCTCGATCAGGATGCGGTAGACATTGTTTTCCGGCTGCTGTTCGGTCAGACCAAGCGAGTTGACCTGAACTCCATAGCGGAAGCGGCGGAATTTCGGGTCCTCCACGCCATACCGGTCACGGCAAATCTCGTCCCACAGCTCCACGAAAGCGCGCATCTTGCACATCTCGGTCACGAACCGGATGCCCGCGTTCACAAAGAACGAAATGCGCCCGACCATGGCCGGGAAGTGTTCTTCGGGGACTTTGCCTTTCAGGTCATCGAGAACAGCTGTGGCCGTGGCGAGCGCAAAGGCCAATTCCTGCTCCGGTGTCGCGCCGGCCTCTTGCAGGTGGTAGGAACACACGTTCATCGGGTTCCACTTCGGCAGATGCTCGCGCGTGTAGGCCGCGACATCCGTGATCATCCGCAAGGACGGTTTCGGAGGACAGATATACGTGCCGCGGCTGAGGTATTCCTTGATGATGTCGTTCTGGACCGTGCCTTGCAGCTTGGAGACATCCGCGCCCTGTTCTTCGGCCACCGCGATATAAAGCGCAAGCAACCACGGGGCGGTCGCATTGATCGTCATCGAGGTGTTCATCTGTTCCAGCGGGATGTCCTGGAACAATGTGCGCATGTCGCCCAGATGCGCGACCGGCACGCCGACCTTGCCAACCTCGCCGCGCGACAGGACATGGTCGCTGTCATAGCCGGTTTGGGTCGGCAGATCGAAGGCCACGGACAGGCCCGTCTGACCCTTCGCGAGGTTGTTGCGATAGAGCTTGTTCGAGGCTTCAGCAGTGGAATGGCCTGCATAGGTGCGGAAGAGCCAGGGGCGATCTTTTTTCGTCTCGGTCATCGGGGTCCTCGTGAATCACCTACGGTAACGATCTTTCGTTTCGCGGCATTGATAGGCAATTTTATGTCCATGTCAATTCGCTGCATTGCGGAGAAACAGCGTTCTGCGTCACAGCATAGGGTATCGGGGCCAATACGCATAAGCCGAAGAAGTGCCGCAGTGCCATCAGCACACCGTCGTCATCGGATGCTCTGTCTGCGACGGTAGGGACGTTGTTCCGCCACAAAAGCGGTGCAAAGTAGGAAAATGACACAGACGGTGGATATCGCCTATTGGCAGTTCTGGCTTCTGATTGCCTTTGCCGCGGTCACCTTTGCCTCGCATTTCCTGTTTCCATCCGTACGCTGGTTTTTCCGCAAACGGTTCGAGCGTGCGGTCGATCGATTGAACACGCGCCTCGTGCGCCCGATCGAGCCGTTCAAACTGATGCGGCGGTCCGACAACATAAACCGGTTGCTCTATTCCCCGCAGGTGATGGAGGCGGTGGTGGAGCATGCTGCCAAGGAAGGTGTGCGCGAAGATGTCGCCTTCGAAAAGGCACGACGCTACGCGCGCGAGATCGTGCCTGGGTTTTCCACCGCGACCTATTACGGGTTTGCCATGCGCGCCGCGCGGTGGCTCACGCAGGCGCTTTACCGGGTGGAGATTGCGCCCTCTCACCCCGCGCTTGAAAACGTCGACCCGGAGGCCACGGTGGTGTTCGTGATAAACCACCGCTCCAACATGGACTACGTGCTGGTAACGTGGCTGGTGTCCAAGGACACGACCCTGTCCTACGCGGTGGGCGAGTGGGCAAGAGTCCGTCCGCTGCGCTGGCTGATCCGGGCGACGGGCGCGTATTTCATCCGGCGGCGGAACCTCAATCCGCTCTATCGCGGGGTTCTGGCGCGGTATGTCCAGATGGCGCGCGACGGCGGCGTTACCCAGGCGATCTTCCCCGAAGGCGGGTTGTCGCGGGATGGGAAGGTCGGCCCGCCGAAGCTGGGATTGCTCAGCTATCTGGTAGATGGCGTCGAAGCAGATGGTCAACGAGATGTGGTCTTTGTTCCGGTCGGCTTGAATTATGACCGCGTGTTCGAAGACCGAAATCTGGTCGCGATGCAGACCCAAGGCCGCTTTCGGCGCACATGGGCGCGGGTGATCTGGGCGGTTCTGCCGGAGTTGTGGCCAATCCTGACACGCAGGCAGCGCTTTGGGCAGGCGGCCGTCCGGTTCGGAGCACCAGTCTCCCTGCGGGCGCACCTACGGGCGGGGGGCGACGTGGCCGGGTTGGGGGAGGCGTTGATGGCGGACGTCCGGCGCATCGTGCCGGTTTTGCCCGTACCACTTGTGGCGGATATTCTGCTCAACGCCGGAGGGACAATGCCCCTGGCCGATCTGGAGGAGGCCTTTGCCACGGCGCGCACGGCGCGCGGGAGCAAGAGCGCGCTTGCCTCTGCCAGTGCGGCGGACGGGATCAAGGTTCTGAGGCGCCGCGGACTGGTTCAGGTGCGCGCGGATGTCGTACACGTTGCACCAGAGGCTCGCGACGTACTGCGTTACTATGCCAACAGCCTTCCGGAAACGTCATGCCTTGCCAAAGCGGGTAATTTCGATGCGATTGTAGAGCGTGCGACATAAAGTTTCGCAAAGCGGGCTTTTTCGTTTGCAATGTTACCCGCGCCCCCTTAAATCGCATGCAGGCACCGCAGCAAAACGATTCTGCGCTGCGGAAAGTTAACAGACTCACTGGAGGCCCTCATGGCGCTCGATACCGATCAGGCCCTCGTGTCTTACGAGGCACCGGAAAAAGACCTCTATGACATGGGAGAGATGCCCCCGCTTGGCTATGTGCCCAAGCAAATGCACGCGTGGGCAATCCGTCGCGAACGTCATGGAGAGCCCGACACCGCAATGCTGAAAGAGGTCGTCGATGTTCCGACGCTGGACAGCAACGAGGTGCTGGTCCTGGTGATGGCCGCCGGTGTGAACTATAACGGCGTCTGGGCCGCGTTGGGTCAGCCGATCAGCCCGTTCGATGGCCACAAGATGCCCTATCACATCGCTGGATCCGACGCTGCCGGGATCGTCTGGGCCGTGGGTGACAAGGTCAAGCGCTGGAAGATCGGCGACGAGGTGGTTGTGCATTGCAATCAGGACGACGGCGACGACGAAGAATGCAATGGCGGCGACCCGATGTATTCCCCGACACAGCGCATCTGGGGCTATGAGACACCCGACGGGTCGTTCAGCCAGTTCACCCGTGTGCAGTCGCAGCAGTTGATGCCGCGTCCCAAGCACCTGACCTGGGAAGAAAGCGCGTGCTATACACTGACGCTCGCCACGGCCTACCGGATGCTGTTTGGCCACGAGCCGCACGATCTCAAGCCCGGGCAGAACGTTCTGGTCTGGGGCGCGTCGGGCGGTCTGGGGTCCTACGCGATCCAGTTGATCAACACCGCTGGTGCCAACGCGATCGGCGTGATCTCGGATGAGAGCAAGCGCGACTTCGTGATGGGTCTTGGCGCCAAGGGCGTCATCAACCGGAACGATTACAAATGCTGGGGACAGCTGCCCACCGTGAACACCCCCGAATACAAGGAGTGGTTCACCGAGGCGCGCAAGTTCGGAAAGGCGATTTGGGATATCACCGGCAAGGGCGTGAACGTCGACATGGTCTTCGAGCACCCTGGCGAGGCAACCTTCCCCGTATCCACACTGGTGTGCAAGAAGGGCGGGATGGTCGTGATCTGCGCGGGTACCACCGGGTTCAACTGCACCTTTGACGTCCGCTACATGTGGATGCACCAGAAGCGCTTGCAGGGGTCGCACTTCGCGCACCTCAAGCAGGCGGCATCGGCGAACAAACTGATGATGGAGCGTCGTCTCGACCCCTGCATGTCCGAGGTTTTCCCCTGGGCTGAACTGCCTGAAGCCCACATGAAGATGCTGCGCAACGAGCACAAGCCGGGCAACATGTCCGTGCTGGTGCAGGCACCGCGCACCGGGTTGCGCACCCTCGAGGATGTGCTGGAAGCCGGTCCGCTGTCGTAAGCCGGTTCCCCTGCAAGACATGCAAGCCCGCCCCGACCTGACGGATCGGCGGCGGGCTTCTTCTTTTTCGTGTTTTCTTGGGCCCGGCTATTAACGACCACCCGCTATAGGCGAGTTGCGGCGCTCATCTTCCATTAACGAATCGTACCTACAGTGCCCGATCATCCGATCCGGGAGTATGTGATGCGCCGCTTTTTCGAGCGGCAACACAGTATCAATAGGTTGCCCGACCGCGCACTCGCTATTTTTGGGGAGTAAAAATGCGTGAATATCGCACGGATTTCGCTCGTGCTATAGTTGTGTTAATGTTTCGTTAACTTTTAGAAATGGAAACTCGAATGGCACAGGACTGGATCGTGGACGTACTTGCCGACCTCCGCAGCTTCGCGCTGCAGAACAACATGGGTGCCTTGGCTGAGCAGTTGGATGACACCATCCTTGTCGCTGCGACCGAGATTGCCCAGACGGCACCTGACGTTCCCGACGAGACGGGGGACCATGTATCAGGAACTGGAAGATTTCCTAGAAGATTTGCAAGCGGCCAGATCGCTTGACGACGTCCAGGCGCATTTGTTCGGCCTGCGCGACTTTCTGGATGTAGAACACCTTGTCTATCACTGTCTGGATGCCTCGGGGAACAAGTACGGCGCGATGACCTATGACGCGCCGTGGATCCGGCGCTACATCGAGGAAGACTATGCGCGCATCGATCCTGTGGTTCAGGGCACCTATCAACGCTTCCATCCTGTAGATTGGAAACAGCTCGACTGGTCCGGAAAGTCCCAGCGGGCGTTTCTGGGCGAAGCGCTGGCAACAGGTGTCGGCAATCAGGGGGTTTCGGTGCCGATCCGCGGCCCGAACGGGCAGTTTGCGCTTTTCTCGGTGAACAGCACCGAGTCGGATGACGGGTGGGCCAATTACCGAAAGGAGAAACTCAAGACACTTATTCTTGCTGCCCACTTCATTAACCAACGTGCCCTGGAACTCGAATCACAACTGCATCCTCCGACCAAGCCGCTGTCCCCGCGCGAGTCTGATGCTTTGACCTTGTTGGCCAATGGCATGAACCGGTCCCAGGCGTCGGAAAAGCTTGGAATCTCTGAGCATACGCTCAGAGTTTACATCGAAAGCGCGCGGTTCAAACTGGGGGCCGCGAACGCCACGCATGCGGTTGCCCGGGCCATGGTCCGCGGTCTGATCGTGGTCTAACAAGCGTTAACGCAGCCGTAAAATCCCGTATTTGCGGGATTTTTATGGTTGCGTGCGCTAGGAAATCCTTAACGACGGTCACGCGTTTCTCTTGCTCGCGCTTTGCAGCAGGAGGGCAGCCGCATGATCCGTTTTGTTTACGCCGACGAATTGAACCAGTTCCCGACACTGCGCGATACGATGTTTCGGGATCGCGCCCGTCAGTTCAAAGAGCGTTTGAACTGGGATGTGACCGTTGATGCCGATGGTTTCGAACGGGATGAGTACGACACTATCAACCCGCTCTACATCATCGCCGAGACAGAGGCGGGCACCCATGCAGGGTCGATGCGTGTTCTTCCCACGACCGGGTCCACCATGATCAATGATCACTTCCTCCACCTGACAGATGGGGTCGCAATCCAATCGCCGTTCATTTGGGAATGCACGCGGTTTTGCCTGTCGCCGGATGCAGACAGCAAGGTCGCGGGCGCTTTGATGCTGGCCGGGGCCGAGTTTGGCTGCGCCTCCGGTCTGTCCCATTCGGTGGGCGTGTTCGATGCTCGGATGATCCTCGTCTACCGGCGTCTTGGCTGGATCCCCGAGGTGCTGGGGAGCCAGGGCGAGGGGCGGACCGCGATTTCCGTCGGGCTCTGGTCCATGGACCACGATCTGCGCGACCGTCTGTCCGCACGCACCGGCATCAGCCGCGAGGTCAGCACCGAATGGTACGAACGCGCCTTCGGTCCTTCGCTCGTCGCGTAAGATCTTTGGCTCTGGCAGCCTACGGGAGGGCGGGCTAGGGTCGCGGCATGACCGTGCCCGCACCCGTCTTCTCTGACGACCAGGCCGAAGCCTACGATCAGGTTTCGGACTTGCTTGCCCAGTCGGGCGTTGATCTTGAAAACGAGGCCCTGCTGCCCCCGCGCGAAGGGGCGGCGTGCAGCGTTCTGGCGGTGCTGGGACGTGCGGGATCGGGCAAGACCCTTTTGCTGGCCAGGTTGGCGGAGGATCTGACAGCTGCCGGCGTCGAAGTTGTTTCCGGCGACTGGGAAGGCAAGCGACGCAAGGACCGGCGCACGCTCGCGATCCTTGCCCCGACGAACAAGGCGGCCAGCGTTTTGCGCACGCGTGGGGTTCCTGCGACGACGATCCACCGGATCCTTTATACTCCGGTCTACGACCCGGAATACGAACATATCGCGGACTGGCTGGCCGGCACCGGCGACAAGCCGGACATCGAAGGGCTCTCGACCGAGGCGCTGGAGCGGGCTTTCGTGTTCTATCAGGCGCACAACTCCATTCCGGGGGCGCTGGCGGCGGCAGGGTTGCGCGGGTCCGATTTCATCACCGGATGGAAGCGGCGGGAGGATCCGCTGGATATTGGGTTCGTGGATGAGAGCTCGATGCTCGATGACCGACAACTTGATGATCTGAAAGAAATTTTCCCGACCCTCGTTCTGTTCGGCGATCCTGCGCAACTGGCGCCGGTAGGGCAATCCGGCGAGATGGCGTTTGACGGCCTCCCGGCGCCAGCGAAACTGGAACTGAGCCGTGTTCATCGGCAGGACGCCGACAGTCCGATCCTCGATCTTGCACATGCGCTGTTCGAGCCGGAGGTCACGTTCGAGCGGTTCGAAACCCTTGTGGAAGACGCCGCCGCGAGGGACGACCGAGTGCAGATGCTGCCGCGCATGCAGGCGGCGCTGATGGCACGCTCGCCTGCCTTGGTGTGGCGCAACAAGACGCGGATCAAACTCATTACGGCTTTTAGAACGGCCTATGGTGCACCGCTCGACGCCTTGCTGCCCGGAGAGCCGCTCGTCTGCGATGGGATCGAACTGCCGCTCAAGCACCGAAAGAAGCGGATCGATCTTGAGGCGCGCGGCCTGATCAAGGGGGCGCAGGTCATCTATCTTGGAGCAGGGCGGAAGCCGGGATTCTCGAGGTTGCATGTGGTCGGCGCCGAGGCCCCTGAAGTGTCAGCCGCATCCATTGTGAAGATCGAGCTGCCCGACGAGGAGGAACCCTTCATTCCCTTTGCTGCACGAATGGGAGCGACGTTCCTGCATGGTGCGGCGGTAACGATCCACAAGGCACAGGGATCGCAATGGGACACCGTGCAGGTGTTTGCGCCGGACCTGTCTGCGGCGGCCTGGGCTGGCCGTTCAGAGGCCGGGCAGCCGCTGTGGAAGCGGTTGGCGTATGTGGCGATCACGCGGGCGTCCGAGCGGCTGATCTGGGTCACGCGCAACCGGTTGGCGCGCCCCGACGTGCCGCTGGGAACGGATGATCTGAGCGTTGCGCCCGCGCCGTTGGAATTGGTTCGGCAAGAGGAGGGCGAGGGATGAAGTCCATTCTGGTGACGGGAGCATCCAGTGGGATCGGGGCCGCGGTAGCGCGTCGGTTCCTGCAGGAGGGGTGGCGCGTAGGGTTGCTTGCACGTCGCGCAGCGGCACTGCACGAGGTCGCCGAAGGCCATGCGCAGGCGGTAATCCTGCCGGCGGACGTGACGGACGCTGCAGCAGTCGATGCGGCGTTCGACATGTTTGCCGAGGGCGCGCGCTTGGATGTCCTGTTCAACAACGCGGGTATGTTCGGGCCACAAGGTCCGATCGACGAGATCCCGCTGGAGGGTTGGAAACAGGTGATCGATGTGAACCTGACCGGCATGTTCCTGTGCGCCCGCGCGGCCTTTCGGATCATGCGCCGTCAGGACCCCATGGGCGGCCGGATCATCAACAACGGGTCTATTTCTGCGCATTCGCCGCGCGAGGGGTCGACCTGCTATACGACCGCCAAGCATGGCGTTTCCGGTTTGACCAAGACCCTGAGCCTGGACGGGCGCGCATTTGATATCGCGTGCGGCCAGATCGACATCGGAAATGCGCGCACGGACCTGGTTCTGGGTCTGGAGAAAACCCGCGCAGCGCAAGGATTGGCCCCTTTGCCGAGCATGGCGGTCGAGGATGTCGCGGAGGCTGTCCTGTCGATGGCGCGGCTTCCTGCGGAGGCCAACGTACAGAGCATGATGGTGATGGCGACGAAGATGCCCCATATCGGGCGTGGGTAAGCCAGCGGAGCGGACCTGACGGTCCGCGCAGTATCTGGCACTTCGTGCGGTCGGGGGCGCTGCCCCCGGAACCCCCGAGGTATTGCGACACAAAAGATGCTCAGCCGCGGACGTAGCGGAAGAACGCTGCAGCACCCCAACCCGCAGCGATCGCGATGGCGAGAGACAGGAGGCCGTAAATCAGGGGCTGATCGTGGGCGAGGTTATACAGGAACCGTTCCAGCCCGACCTTTCGCACATCGATCACGGTCTCGAAGCTGTCGACCACCATGCCCTCCCGCGTGAGAAAGACCCGCGTTGCGTAGTCGCCCTCAGTCAGGTTGGCAGGCAGCGAAATCTCCGTCGAGAACAGGGTGGCGTCGGTCAGGCGTACACCGCCTTCGATCAACTGATAGAGCCCGTCCCCGGCGCGGATGCGCAGCAAGGCATCGGTGAAATTGTCGAGCTCGGTCACCGCCTCACCCACGTCGATTGCGCGGATGAGTCGAGTGGCCGAAATCCTGTGCCGCAGGTCGCTGGTCTCGCTGAGAACATCCGCCAACGGCGCGGTGCTGGCGACCGCATAGAAACTGGGGGCGGCGTCGATTTCTGCGGCGGCCGTGTTGATCCATATCCCGGCGACGCGGGATTTGCGGCGGATCGTGATTGGCTCGGACGGCCCGGCGATCGTGATGATCACATGAAGGTCGCTGTCATCGGGGGCGGGCGCCGTGCGCTTGACCGCGCCGAAGACGAGGATCTCGGAGCCGGCGAAATTGGTAGTGATGGAGACGTTGGTTTGCGACAGTTCGGCAACGACCTCCTCCGCCCGGGCGGGCAGTGCGAGGGCCAGCAAGATGCACAGGAGCCGGATCATCAGTGCCCCCCCGCGCCGAGGGAGTAGAGCTCCGACGGTTCCAGAAGCAGGTCCAGCGCCAGCTTGCCGCAAACCGCGAGGACCATGATCGCCAGCAGGATGCGCAACTGCTCGGCCTTGAGCCGCGTTCCGATCACCGTGCCGATTTGCGCCCCGATCACGCCGCCGACCAGCAGCAAAACCGCAAGCACCATGTCGACGGTGAAGTTCGTTGTCGCGTGCAGAAGCGTCGTGAAGGCGGTTACGAAAATGATCTGGAACAGCGATGTACCAACAACCACCTTGGTCGGCATGCCGAGGATATAGATCATGGCAGGCACCATGATGAAGCCACCCCCAACCCCCATGATGGCGGCCAGAATGCCGACGATGAGCCCAACGATCAGCGGTGGGATCACCGAGATGTAGAGGCCCGAGGTGCGAAACTTCATCTTGAAGGGCAGGGTGTGCACCCAGGTGCGCTGGCGTCTTTTTGCCGGGGGCGCGCCGGTCTTTCGCGACCGTCGCAGGGCGCGCAGGCTTTCCACGAACATCAGTGCGCCGATCACGCCGAGGAACACGACGTAACAAAGTTTGACCAGCAGATCGACCTGCCCGAGCGATTTGAGGTAGTTGAAGACCAAAACGCCCAATCCAGCGCCGACCAAGCCGCCAGCCAGAAGCACGCAGCCCATGCGGAGGTCCACCGTGCGGCGCCTGAGATGTGCGAGCACCCCGGAGAAGGACGAGGCGACAATCTGGTTCGCTTCGGTCGCGACGGCCACCGCAGGTGGAATTCCGATGAAGAACAGCAGCGGTGTCATGAGAAAACCGCCACCCACGCCAAACATTCCCGACAGCACGCCAACGACCCCACCAAGCCCCAGCAGCAGGAACGCGTTGACCGAAACCTCGGCAATGGGGAGGTAGATGAGCATGGCGTCAGTCTAAGCCGCCGGTCGGGGCGCGCAATGGGCGCAGTTGCCGCCCTGTAACGTATCAGCGCTCTTTGACATAGGGTTCCCCCCCGGCGCGCGGGGGGATCGCCTTGCCGACAAATCCGGCAAGAATGACGACAGTGAGGATGTAGGGCAGGGCCTGCATGAACTGGACGGGGATCACGAAATCCATGACCTCGATGTTCTGGAAGCGGTTGGCGATCGCCTCGAGAAACCCGAAGAGAAGGCAGGCGATCAGGGCATACCATGGACGCCATTTTGCAAAGATCAGCGCGGCCAGCGCAATATAGCCGCGCCCTGCGGTCATGTCCTTGACGAAGCCGGCTGCCAGTCCGGTGGCCAGATAGGCACCGGCAAGCCCGCAAAGAAGACCGCAGATCATCACCGCCGCGTAGCGCAGCCCCACGACGGATACGCCCGCGGTATCGACCGCCGCCGGGTTCTCGCCCACGGCCCGCAGGCGCAAGCCGAACCGCGTGCGGAACAGGACATACCATGTTGCGGGCACTGCGAGGGCTGCGATGTAGACAAGGATCGAGTGGCCCGAGATCAGTTCGAAATAGATCGGACCAAGTATGGGGACGTTTTGCAATGCGTCCGCGAACGGCAGGGTAATCGGTTCGAACCTGGCGTCGCCGATCAGTGATGGGGTCCGGCCGCCCTGATTGAACCACGTCTGCGCGATCAGGACCGTGAGTCCTGCTGCAAGGAAGTTCAATGCGACCCCCGAGATCAACTGGTTGCCCCGGAAAGTGATGGAGGCGAGGCCATGCAGCGCGGAGAAAAGCATCGAGGCCGCGACCCCGGCAATGAGGCCAAGCCAGACCGATCCGGTGACAAAGGCGACGGCGGCAGAAAAGAACGCCGCGGCCAGCATCTTGCCCTCCAGCCCGATATCAAACACGCCCGCGCGTTCGGAAAAAAGCCCGGCAAGGCAAGCCAGAAGGAGCGGGGTCGCCAACCGGATCGTACTGTCGAGGACTTGCAGGAGGGTCAGAAAATCCATCGGTGCTCTCCCCTCCTATTCCGCAGGCTCCGCGCCTTGCGCGGATTGCTGGCGCGCGCGGCGGCGGGCGAGAAAAACCTTCTCGATCGGGCTGCGCACCATGTTGTCAAGCGCTCCGGTGAACAGGATCACCAGGGCCTGGATGACGGTGATCAATTCGCGCGGAATGTCCGTCCAGAGCGCCAGTTCCGCGCCACCTTGGTAGAGAAACCCGAACAGGATCGCTGCGAGCAAGACGCCGACCGGGTGCGAGCGGCCCATCAGGGCAACCGCGATGCCGATGAAGCCGGCCCCTTCGACGGAATTCAGAACCAGGCGCTCGGCCTCCCCCATGACATTGTTGATGGCCATCAATCCGGCCAGCGCGCCCGAAATGAGCATGGCGATCATGGTGATGCGGATAGGTGAAATCCCGGCATAGATCGCGGCTGTTTCGGAATGTCCAAAGGCGCGGATCTCGTACCCGAGCTTGGTGCGCCAGATCAGCAACCAGAGCAGAAAGCAGGCGAGTAATGCGACCAGAAGCGTGACATTCGCGGGGGCAGCGCGTGAAAACTCTATGCCAAGTGGGGCCAGGATTTCGTGCAGGGTGGGCAGGTTTGTGGTCTCGGGAAAGCGGGCAGAGGCCGGGTCCATCGAGCCCGCAGGGCGCAATTGGTTCACCAGCACATAGTTGAGCACTGCGGCCCCTATGAAGTTGAACATGATCGTCGTGATCACGATATGGCTTCCGCGCTTGGCCTGTAGATAGGCGGGAATGGCCGCCCAAGCCGCACCGAACAGCGCCCCGGCCACCATTGCGCCGACCAGCGCAAGCGACCAGTGCGGCCACGGAATGAAAAGGCAGGCAAGGGCAACGCCCAGCCCGCCCAGGGTCGCTTGCCCTTCGCCCCCGATATTGAACAGCCGCGCATGAAACGCGATCGCGACCGCCAGACCGGTGAAGATGAAGTTGGTCGCATAGTAAAGGGTATAGCCCCAGCCATAGGTCGACCCGAGTGCGCCTGTCACCATAAGCTTGACCGCTTCGACCGGGTCTTCGCCGATGGCGATGATCACAAGGCCCGAGATGAGGAACGCAATCAGAACCGAGATCAGCGGGACGAGAAGCGCATCGACCCATTTGGGCATCGTGTCCATCACAGGGCCTCCTGCAACTGCGAGGCGGTGCTGGCGGTTTCGGCAATCCCGGCCATGAGCAGGCCAAGCTCTGCCTCGTTGGTTTCCGCAGGCAGGCGTTCACCCATGATACGGCCGTCGAACATGACCGCGATCCGGTCGCTAAGCGCCATGATCTCGTCGAGTTCCACCGAAACAAGCAGTACGGCTTTTCCAGCATCCCGCAGGGCGATGATCTGCTGATGGATGAATTCGATCGCGCCGATATCGACGCCGCGTGTCGGCTGTCCGACCAGCAAGAGATCCGGGTTCCGTTCGATCTCGCGGGCGACGACGATCTTTTGCTGGTTGCCGCCTGAAAAGTTCTTGGCCGCCTGCCAGCAGTCCGGCGGTCGGATATCGAACTTCTCGATCTTGGCATTCGTATCCGCGCGCAGGGCCGCATTGTTCATCAAGAGACCCCGCTTGTAGGCCGGGTCGTCATGATACCCGAACGCAACGTTTTCCCACGCGTGATAATCCATGATCAGGCCTTCGCGCTGGCGGTCTTCGGGGACATGGGACACGCCCGTCTTGCGCCGCGTACGACCGTCGGATGCGCGTCCGGTCAGATCAATCTCCTGACCGTTGATCTCGATCCGGCCCGTGGCCTCCCGCATGCCGCCTAGCACTTCCAGCAATTCGGACTGGCCGTTGCCCGCCACCCCTGCGATGCCCAGTACCTCTCCGGCGCGGATCTGGAATGCGATGGATTTGACACGTTCCACCCCGAGACCGTCGACGACCTTTAGCTTTTCGACGTTGCAGATGACTTCGCCTGGTTTTGCAGGGGCCTTGTCCACCCGGAGCAGAACCTTGCGGCCTACCATCAGCTCGGCCAGCTGTTCAGGGCTGGTTTCCGATGTCTTGACCGTTGCCGTCATCTGCCCGCGCCGCATGACGCTGACCGTGTCGGTCGTGTCCATGATCTCCCGCAGCTTGTGGGTGATCAGGATGATGGTTTTACCCTCGGCCTTGAGCCCTTCGAGGATACGGAACAGGTGGTCCGCCTCCGTCGGGGTCAGCACGCCCGTGGGCTCATCCAGGATCAGGATGTCGGCCTTGCGGTAGAGCGCCTTGAGGATTTCCACGCGCTGCTGGTAGCCAACGCTCAGGTCTTCGATCTTGGCATCCGGATCGACGTTGAGCCCGTATTCATCGGACAGTTCTTGCAGGAGTTTCCTGGCCTTGGCGAGCGACGGACGCAAAAACGCGCCATCTTCGGCCCCGAGGATGATGTTCTCGAGAACCGTGAAGTTTTCCACCAGTTTGAAATGCTGGAACACCATGCCGATGCCGGCGCGGATCGCGGCCTGACTGTCTGGGATTTCGGTTTGTTTTCCGTGGATCCAGATCTCCCCTGCGTCGGCCTTGTAAAAGCCGAACAGGATCGACATCAGCGTGGACTTTCCGGCGCCGTTCTCGCCGATAATACCGTGGATCGTGCCCGGCATCACGCGGATCGAGATGTCCTTGTTGGCCTGCACGGGCCCGAAGGCTTTGGATATGCCCTTCAGCTCAATCGCTGGCGCAGCGCTGTCTGCCATGGAAGCCCCCGCTTCAACCGGATCACCGCGCGAACAGGTCCGCGCGGTGTGTTCTTGGTGCTGATCCGCAGATCAGAAGGTCAGGACAGGGCAGCTGTCATTGGCGTAGTAGCTGGTAACTTCCAGATCACCGGCAACGATGGCTGCTTTGGCCTTTTCCACCGCGCCGATCATGTCTTCGGTCAGCAGGCTTTCGTTGTTCTCATCTACAGCGTAGCCCACGCCTTCGTCCGCAAGGGACAGGGCAAGCTGGCCGGTCTCAATCGCGTCGCCCGCGATCAGGGCGTTGTAGACGGCCACGTCCACCCGCTTGAGCATCGAGGTCAGGACAGAGCCTGGGTGCAGGTGGTTCTGGTTGCTGTCCACGCCGATGGACAGAATGCCCTCGTCCGCTGCGGCTTGCAGCACGCCGACGCCGGTGCCACCTGCCGCAGCATAGATCACGTCCGCGCCCTGGCTCACCTGCGCGCGGGCCAGTTCGCCGCCGCGCACCGGGTCGTTCCATGCCGCCGGCGTTGTGCCGGTCATGTTCGGGATGATGTTGATATCAGGGTTCACGGCCTTGGCGCCTTGCGCATACCCGCAAGCGAAGTGACGGATCAGCGGGACGTCCATACCGCCGACAAATCCGATCGTGCCGGTCTGGGATTTCTTGGCGGCCATCATGCCAACGAGGTAGGAGCCTTCGTGTTCCGCGAAACTGATGGCGAGCACGTTGGGAAGTTCATCGAGGTTCGGAAAGAACCCGTCAATATTCACGAAGGTGATATCGGGGTAATCTGGCGAAACCTGTGTGACGGGGTCGGCCATCGCGAAACCGGTCGTGATGATCGGGTTGGCCCCGCGTTCGGCAAACCGGCGCAGGGCCTGTTCGCGCTGCGCTTCCGAGCTCAACTCGATCTCGAGGTACTTGCCGCCGGTTTCTTCGGCCCAACGCTCGGCGCCGCGGAATGCCGCTTCGTTGAACGATTTGTCGAACTTCCCGCCGAGGTCGAAGATAACGGCAGGTTCCGCAAGGACGGCGCCGGCCGACAACACTGTCGCGGCAACGGCGCCCGCCAAGGTTTTCATCATGGACATCCTAGATACTCCCAGTTGGTTGGCCCGTGCAGCCTCTCGGGGGGCTGCTTGTGGGTGTCGAGCAATTTTGCACTGCAGCGAGTAAGGCGGCAGGCCCGGTCAGGGTCAAGTGGGATTTGCGCAGGGGCCTTGTGTTTTGCGGGCGAACACCAGCGATGACCCGAAGTCATCCATGCGCAAGGCGTTTGCGCAGGATCAGGGCAGAGACCCGTTCGCCGTCCGAATGCTGGTAGTAGCCGCTGCGTTCCCCGGCTTGCTGGTATCCCGCGCGGCGATAGAGCTCCAGCGCCGGTGCATTGTCGGCAGCCACTTCGAGGAATGCCTCCTGTGCCCCCTTTTTCAGGGCTGTATGCTCAAACGCGGTCATCAGCGCACGTCCGGTGCCCATGCGGCGCGCGGTCGGTGCCACGGCCAGGGTCAGCAACTCGACTTCCGGACCTGCGACCCGGCCCAAGGCAAAGCCGGTTTTCGACGTTTCAAGGAACGCGCCCGTGTTGGCCAGAAGGTCCGCAAACTCGGGCTCCGTCCAGGGACGCGGGGTGATGAAACACGCGCGGTGCAGCGCCGCGAGGTCCGCAGGTGTCATCCTTGCAAGAGCACCGGCGCAGGCTTTCCGGGCGCCGCATCGGCGGGGCGCACGTAAAGCGGCTTTGGGCTCTGTGGTGTTTCGCGGTCCACACAGAGCCGCCGTTCCGCGATGCGGACGAGGCGACGGGGCAGGTCCTCGATCTCCGCCTGGATGGTGCTGCATTCAAAGGCGCTGCCAACCTGGTTCGCTGCAAAGCCCTGAACGACCACGCCAAAAGACATCTGCAGGTCGCCGGGCGGGCCAGTTGGATCAATCAGCTGCGCGGTCCCGTTAGGCCGTCCGCGACGGAACGGTTGGACGTAGGCCTGTTCCCGTGGGGCGGGCAGGGATACCAGCAGGCTGTCGGCCATGTTCCCATGGGCCATAACCTCGAACATTGATACCCCTATGGCGGGAATGCCCAGACCCATGGCAAGCCCCCTCGCGGCTGCGACGGAGATGCGAATGCCGGTAAAATTGCCCGGGCCGACTCCGACAGCGATCGCGTCCAGATCGGCCCATGCTTTGCCGGTGCTTGCCAGCATCTCCTCCAGGAGAGGTATCAGCGCTTCGGCCTGTCCGCGCTGCATCGGGCGTATTTCTTCAGCGATGATTGCATCATCACATAACAAAGCGGCCGCGCAGTGCGCGGCCGATGTATCAAACGCCAGAATGGTCGGGTCAGGCGGCAACCGGGCGCACCTCAAGCACTTCGGGGATGTAGTGGCGCAGAAGGTTCTCGATCCCCATCTTCAGCGTCAGGGTCGAGGAGGGGCATCCCGCGCAAGCGCCCTGCATGTGGAGGTAGACGACACCGCGTTCGAACCCGTGAAACGTGATGTCACCACCGTCCTGCGCCACTGCCGGGCGTACACGCGTGTCGAGCAACTCCTTGATCTGGTTCACGATCTCGCCGTCCGGCCCCTCATGAGCAGCGTGACCTGCGGGCGCCTCTGCCTCTCCGGTCATGACGGCGTCGCCAGACTGGAAATGCTCCATGATCGCCCCCAGAAGTGCGGGTTTGATATGGTCCCACGCCACTTCGTCAGACTTGGTCACGGTGACGAAATCATTCCCGAAGAACACGGCCTTCACACCGGAAACAGCAAAAAGGCGTTGCGCCAAGGGCGAACTG
Source organism: Tropicimonas sp. S265A (assembly GCF_049800835.1). Lineage (NCBI taxonomy): Bacteria > Pseudomonadati > Pseudomonadota > Alphaproteobacteria > Rhodobacterales > Roseobacteraceae > Tropicimonas > Tropicimonas sp. S265A. Next base: position 1,251,438 of record NZ_JBNAFU010000001.1, on the reverse strand, counting down.
GAAGACGCCTCGGGCGTCGGGAAATCGGCTGTGCCGGTCTCAAGAACTGCTTGTCCGGGCAGGAATTTCAACGTGGCCGGGTTGGGCGTGGATTCGGTCTGGATAAACATGAGTCAGCTCCATTGGCGTGACCCTGTATATGCGGTTTCCGACCGCAAAGGTCAAGAATTGGAATGGTTCTAAGTTCGCTCAGCAGACACTTTCCAACTGATCCTTGCTCAGCTCGCCGGGAACGATGGTGAACGGGATCGGGGACGCGCCTGCAAGTTTCGTCATCGCGGTAACAAGCGGACCGGGCCCCTTGCGTCCGGACCCGGCGCCAAGAACGAGGATTCCGATCTCGGGGTCGTCCTTGATCTGTCCGAGCACCTCATCGACCGGTTCACCCTCCCGGATAACCAGTTCGGGATCGACGCCTTGCTTGTCGCGCATCCACTTGGCGAACACCTCGAAATGGGCTTCGATCCGCTCGCGGGATTCCTCGCGCATGACCTCGCCAACACCGATCCAGTGCTGAAACTCATCCGGAGGGATCACCGAAAGGATCTGGACGCTGCCGCCGGTCTTGGCCGCGCGCATGGCCGCGAACCGCATCGCGTTCAGGCACTCTCGGCTGTCATCCAGAATGACAAGAAATTTGCGCATATCCATTCCTCCGCCCGCGATGATGGCGCAACCACGCTGCACAGGCAACCACGGTGCATGCGGACAAGCGGATGGGCGATGTCGGGGAAGAGCGGGGTGGCGAGGCGGTTTCGCGCCTCGCCCACTGTTCTGCTAGGCAGCCGGGGCGAAGCCCAGTTGGTAGGACATCGACACGGATGCCTCTTGTTTTTTTGTCGTATCGCCGGCTGGCAATTTCTCGGGGCCTGCCGTCGAGGTATTCTCTTTCCGCACGGATTGCGGAACCGCGTTCAGGTACGCCATAAACACCTCCTTAGAGTGGGAGGCCGACACATAGGCGATGCACGCCCGCTTGCCAAGCCTCGTGTGCATGGAAGCTATGCATTTTCTGCAAAGGTTTTATGTCACAGGTTGTAAAAATTAGGCAGCACGTCGAAAATTGTTAGCGGAAACAAGGGGGTCCGCATCTGGTCGCTGAAGACCGAAAAATCGGTATCAGGCGCCGACCATTCCAACGATTTCGTAGGTTTTCTTGAGAATCGGGGCAGCAATCGTCCGCGCGCGCGCCGCGCCGTCGGCCAGCATGCGGTCGATTTCTGCCGGATCGTCCATCAGGCGCGACATCTCTGCCGAGATCGGGCCGAGTTTATCGACCGCAAGTTCGGCGAGCGCAGGCTTGAACGCCCCGAATTGCGCACCGCCATGTTCGTCCAGAACTGCCTGCGGTGTGATCTCTGCCAGCGCGGCGTAGATATTGACCAGATTGCGCGCCTCCGGACGGTCGTCGAGGTCCTTGAGCGCCTCCGGCAAGGGATCGGGGTCAGTGCGGGCCTTGCGGATCTTCTTGGCGATGGCGTCTGCATCATCGGTCATGTTGATGCGGCTCATGTCGGACGGGTCTGATTTCGACATCTTTTTCGACCCGTCGCGCAAGCTCATCACGCGCGTTGCAGCACCTTCGATCACCGGTTCAGTGATGGGAAAGAACTCAACACCGTAATCGTGGTTGAACTTCGCCGCGATATCGCGCGTCAACTCCAGGTGCTGCTTCTGGTCCTCGCCCACCGGAACCTGCGTGGTGTGATAGACGAGAATGTCCGCCGCCATCAGCGCGGGGTAGCCGAACAGGCCGAGCGAGGCGTTTTCCGAATGCTTGCCCGCCTTGTCCTTCCACTGGGTCATGCGGCCCATCCACCCCATGCGCGCCACGCAGTTGAAAATCCAGCCCAGCTGCGCGTGCTCAGGCACCTGGCTTTGGTTGAAAAGCATGGATTTGGCCGGATCGAGCCCAGCAGCAATGAAGCCTGCCGCCAGTTCGCGGGTGTTGCGGGTCAGGGCCGCCGGGTCCTGCCAGACTGTGATCGCGTGCAGGTCCACCATGCAATAAAGCGTTTCGATACCGGTTTCCTGCATCTCGACAAAGCGTTTCATCGCGCCGAGGTAGTTACCGAGCGTGAGCCCACCGGAGGGCTGGATTCCGGAAAAAACCCGCGGGGTAAAGGCGGCGTTGGCGGTTGCGGCGTCGGTCATGCAGGCGGGCTCCGGTGTGGACGTTATTGCGCGCTTCGCTTAACCGTGGGGCGTCTTGGCGTCAACTGAAGGGCCTGCGATGACCCCAACCCCCGAAAGTCCGTTCAACCCGTTGCCGCGGTCCGTCGTGGCTCTGGTTGTGGTCATCCTCGGGATAGAGGTTCTGTTCAACCTTGGTGCGCGCGGGATCATCGGTGGTCCGGACGCGGTGGGTTGGCGATTGGCTGCGATCGAGGACTGGGCTTTCATTGACCGGGTTTTTGACTGGATGCTTGCCAACGGGCGGTTCCCGCCGGAGCAGCTTGCCCGTTTTGTGACCTATCCGCTGATCCACATGAATTTTACCCATGCGGTGTTCGTTGCGATTTTCGTGCTGGCCATCGGCAAGATGGTGTCGGAGGTGTTTGGCGGTCTCGCGTTCCTGTCCGTCTTCTGGGTGTCGTCCGTGATGGGGGCGCTCGTGTACGGGCTGGTGTTGCAGACGGACCTGCCACTGGTGGGCGGGTATCCGGGGGTCTACGGGTTGATCGGCGCGTACACGTTCCTGCTCTGGGTCGCGTTGATCAACACGGGCGGTCCGCAGGCGCGCGCCTTTGGCCTGATCGGGGTGCTCTTGGGCATTCAATTGTTTTTTGCGGTTTTCTTCGACACTGGCATGGACTGGATCGCCGACCTGTCGGGGTTCGTCGCAGGGTTCTTGATGTCTTTCGTGGTCAGCCCCGGTGGCTGGGCCCGGCTGATGGCCAAACTGCGCCAGCGCTAGCGGCGTTTCAGGGCGGCGCGAAACTCCGAAATTCGGAATGCGCCCAGGACCTGGCCGAGCGCGAAGTAGCTGCCGATCCCGGCGGCCACAACCAGCGTCAGGGCCGCGTAGCGAAGCCCTGCCGTTGTCAGCGCATCTTCCATCGCAACGGACAGGCCCCAGATCACAACCCCCATCCCGAGGGCGGCCAGAACGATGCGCCAGATCCGACGCGCGAACCGGTCGTCGAACTGCGCCGCATCCCCGAGGCCTTTTGCCCCGCGCGCCAGAAGCCAGACCATCGCCCAGCCGGCCATGGTCGTGCCAATGGCCGCGGCGATGTAGCCGATCAGCGGGGCAAGGCCGATGGCAACCACGGCGTTGACCAGCATCGCCCAGAACGCATATCGCAGCGGCGTGCGTGTGTCCTCACGGGCGAAAAACAGCGGTTGATAGACCTTTTGCAGAACAAAGGCCGGCAGGCCGAGGCCGTAGACCGCGACCGCCAGTGCCGTTGCCGCTGTGTCCTCGGCGGTGAACCGCCCCCGCTCGAACAGGACCGATACCAGCGGCGTGGCAATCACGCACAAGGCGACCGCAGCCGGAATGGTCAGGGCCAGGCAGATTTCGGCAGCGCGGTTGAACGCGTTCTTGCCCCCTGCGTCATCTCCCGCGCCAAGCCGGCGCGACAGGTCCGGCAGCAACACCACGCCAATCGCGATGCCCACCACACCGAGGGGCAATTGGTAGAGCCGGTCGGCGAAGTTGAGCCACGCGATGGCGCCCTCGAAGAATGACGCAACCTGCCGTCCGACCAGCAGGTTGATCTGGATGACCCCGCCCGCCAGCGCGGCCGGAGCGGCGACGATTGCCAGACGTTTGAGTTCCGGGGTCATGCTGGGCCAGCGCGGGCGCAGGTCAAATCCGGCTGTCGCGGCCGCGCGCCAGAGCAACCAAAGCTGCGCCAGTCCGGCGAGAACCACGCCAATCGCCAGCATCGTGCCGTGATGCAACCCCTCTATCCCAGCGGCGGCCGCGGTGCCGATGACAATCGTTTCGGCCAGAACACCGCTCTCAGCGGTGAACAGCAGCACGATCAGAATGATATTCAGCAGGACAGGTGCTGCCGCGGCGGCGGCGAACCGGCCCGTCGCGTTCAACACTCCGGACAGCAGGGCCGCGAGAGAGATGAAAAGAATGTAGACGAAAACGATCCGGCCGAAATCCACCGCCAGATCGAAACGCACGTCCCCCCGGAAGCCCGACGCCATTGCCAGCACCAGCCACGGCATCGCGGCAAGCGCCACAAGCGTGAAGACCACAAGAACCGTCGCCAGTCCCGACAGGGCATCACGGGCGAACCCTTCTGCATCCTCGCCCGCTTCTACCCGTTTGGAAAACATGGGCACAAACGCCATGTTGAACGCGCCTTCGGCAAAGAACCGGCGGAACATGTTGGGCAGCGCAAACGCGACGAAAAACGCGTCAGCCACCGGGCCCGCGCCAAGTGTTCCAGCGATCAGGATATCGCGGACAAAACCCAGAACACGGCTGAGCATCGTCCAGAGGCCAACGGTCAGAAAGCCCGCAACCAGACGGATCGGCTTCATCGGCTCACGGCGCCTCTTGCGCTCGCTCCGCCCCGTGTTCAATCGCCTCGCGCAGCCGTTTCTCTATTGTGGCCTGCTTGGCAGCGCCGTGCAGTTTCAGCCCGAACATGTCCTTGACGTAGAAGGTATCCACGACCTGAGCCCCGTAGGTCGCGATTTGGGCGGAGGCGATGTAGATATTGGCGCTTGCCATGGTGCGGGCCAGATCGAACAGCAGCCCCGGACGGTCGCGGGTGTCGACTTCGATCAGGGTGTAGATCTCCGACCCTTCGTTGTCGAAACTGATGGAGGTCGGGAAACGGAACTGGGCTTCGCGTTTCTTGACCTTGTCGCGAGACTCGAGCGCCTCGCCCGCGACGACCTCGCCCGACAGCGTCTTGTCGATCATTTTTTCCAGACGTTTGTGACGGCTTTCCGCAAAAGGCGCGCCGTCGCCGTCCTGCACCCAGAAGCACGCGGTGACGTAGCCGTCCTTGGTGGTATAGGTGCGTGCGTCCACGACATTGGCACCGACCAGCGCAAGCGCACCGGCCAGACGCGCGAAGATGCCGGGATGATCGGCCATCGCAAAGGCCACGCGGGTCACGTCGCGGTCCGTGTCCAACGAGAAATCGACGCGCACCTGATCGTCCGGAATGTCCCTGAGAAGCCGCGCGATGGTGACATGGGCATCCATCGGCAACCCCTGCCAGTAGGGGCCGTAGTGGCGTCCGGTCTCGCGTCGCAGATCCTTGGTGGGCCAGTCCGACAGGGCCGCACGGAGGGCGCGCTTGGCCTCTGCCTCCCGGTTTTCGCGATTGATGTCTTCCAGCCCGTTCTCAAGCGCGTTCGCGGTCTCGCGATAGAGCGAGCGCAAAAGCTGCGCTTTCCAATTGTTCCATGTGCCGGGCCCGACGCCGCGGATATCGCACACCGTCAGCACTGTCAGCAGTTCCAGCCGTTCCTTGCTGCGCACCGCCTTGGCGAAGTCGCGGATCGTGCGAGGGTCCGACAGGTCGCGCTTCTGCGCCATGTCCGACATCAGCAGATGATACCGCACCAGCCATTCGACCGTCTCGCAATCGGCCTTGTTGAACCCCATGTGTGGGGCAATGCGGCGGGCAATTTGCGCCCCCACGACCGAATGATCTTCCTTGCGCCCCTTGCCGATGTCGTGGAGCAACAGCGCGGCGTAAAGCACCTTGCGGTTCACGCCGCGTTTCAGGATGCGGCTGGCGACCGGCAGTTCCTCGATCAGCTCGCCGCGCTCGATCTGCGCCAGGGTCGAGATGCATTGCAACGTGTGCTCGTCCACCGTGTACTGGTGGTAGACGTTGAACTGCATCATCGCGACGATCTTCTGAAACTCCGGGATCAGCGCGCCCAACACGCCCAGTTCGTTCATCCGCCGCAGTGCGCGTTCGGGGTTGCCGTGCTTCAGGAGCATGTCGAAAAAGATGCGGTTGGCTTCCTTGTCCGATCGAACGGTGCGGTCCAACAGGTGCAGCTTGCCCTTGATCAGCCGCATTGCGTCCGGGTGCAGCAGGTAGCCCGTGCGCAGCGCCTCTTCGAAGATGCGCAAGATGTTGACGGGTTCGGCGAAAAAGCTGTCGGGATCCTTGATGGCCAGACGGTTCTGGCGCACCTCGTACAAGTCCTTCACTTCGACCTTGCGGCCCCGGCGCAGCAGCTTGAACAGGCCCGGTTCGCGCTTGGCGTGACTGGCTTCCAACGCCGTGAGAAAAATGCGGGTGAGGTCGCCGACGCTGGTGGCGTGGCGAAAATAGAGTTGCATGAAGTGTTCAACCGCACGCCGCCCGTCGCGGTCGGTAAAGCCCATGCGGTCGGCCACTTCGACCTGCATGTCGAACGTCAGCTGATCGGTCGCGCGTCCGGCAATCAGGTGCAGATGGCAGCGAACCGCCCACAGAAACGTATCGGCTGTATCGAACAACACCTGTTCTTCGGGGGTGAACACACCCAGGCGCACCAGTTCTTCGACCGTTTCGACGCCATGCACATACTTCGCGATCCAGTACAGCGATTGCAGATCGCGCAGGCCGCCTTTGCCTTCCTTCACGTTCGGCTCAAGCATGTAGCGCTGGCCACCCTGGCGTTTGTGACGTTTCTCCCGCTCGTCGAGCTTTGCCTCGATGTAGTCCTGCGTGGTGTTGTGAAACAACTCCGTCTTGAGGCGTGTGCGCAACTCGTCGGCAAGGGCTGCATCGCCCGTCAGAAAGCGGTTTTCCAGGAGGGCGGTGCGGATCGTGTAGTCCTCCCGCCCCAATCGGAGGCAGTCCTTGACCGTGCGCGATGCATGACCGACTTTCAGCTTAAGGTCCCACAGGATGTAAAGCGTCGTCTCGATCACGCTTTCGGCCCATGCGGTGATCTTGTACGGCGTCAGGAACAGCAGATCGACATCCGAATGCAGGGCCATCTCGCCCCGCCCGTATCCGCCAACACACAGGACGCTCAACCGCTCGCCATCGGTGGGTGTCGGGGTGGGGTGGGCATACCGGGTCGCGATGGATACGGCGCTGGTCACAATGCAATCTGTCAGCCATGCGTAGGCGCGCACCGTCTCGCGTGCGCGGAACGGTTGTTCGGCGAAGGCAGTCGCGATCGCTTGCAGGCCATTCTTGCGAGCGATCTTCAGGATCTTGGTTGCGGCCGCGCGCTGGGATCCGGCCTCGCCCGTGGTGCAGGCGGTGTCCAGTGCCTCTGTAACGGCGTCGAAATCGAAGATCGTGTGGGGCGCGCAGATCAGCGTTCCGCCGGTCAGGGGCGGCGCGTGAGGGCGCGTGGCATCAGAAACCAGCACCAGAGAAACTCTTTGGTGCTGGTGAGACGATTGTGACCTGCCGATCGACGATCTGGGCCACGGCCAGGGCCCGTTCATTCGTGCCATCGGCGCGGAAGCGGAACACCCCGCTGACACCGGCGAAGCCAGCCCCTTGTGTCAGGGCGGAGGTTGTCAGCGCGCTGGAACCATCGGACGCGACCAGCGCACCTATGGCGGCCATGCCGTCATAGGCGAGGCCCGCAATCGGATGCGGCGGCGCGCCGTAGGCCGACTGATAGCGGCTCTGGAACTGGCTGGTCGGGCCTGGATCCGGCAGCGCGAACAAGCCGCCCTGAACGCCCGGTAGATCGAGGGTGCTCGGCGGAATATCCCAGCGTGTGAGCCCGACAAGCTGAGTGACCGTCGGGTCCACGCCGTTCTCCAGCAGAAGCTGCGACAAGAGCGGGACGCCGCCCGAGGTGTCGTCCGCAATCACCAGCGCCTGAGCGCCGTTGTCGCGGACCAGATCGGCAATTTCGCGCACTGCATTGATCACACCGTTCTGCGAGGCCTCGTAGCCGATTGTGCCGGCATTGCCTGCGCCAGAGCTTGCAATCGCGTTCGTTACCGCATCGCGGCCGATCACGCCGACAGCCGTCTCCGGGTAGGTGACGACCATCGAACTGCGGCCTTGCGAATTCGCGTAGGACACCACGCGCCGCGCGGTGTTGTCGAACGTGTTGCCAAGCACAAAGACGTTGCCGCCTGCGATCTCCGTGTTGTTCGAAAAGCTCAGGACATTCACGCGCGCGCTCGAAACTGCCACCCCGGCGGCATTCGCGGACGCGCCATAGACCGGTCCGAGGATGATCTTGGCGCCATCGCGCACCGCTTCGCGGGCGACGGTGGCTGCCTGGTCCGGGTTGCCTGCGGTGGCATACACCTTCAAGTCAACCTCGACCCCGTTCAGATCAGCCATTGCAAGCCGTGCGGCATTCTCCAACGACTGGGCGAGACCGGTTTCAGCGGCGTTCTCCGACCCGTAGGGCACCAGCAGGGCGACCGGCACGGGTGCGCTGGCGTTGATCGACGGCCCCCCGCCCGTCGCTGGCACGTCGCAGGCCGCCAGCACCAAAGCAGCGCCCATTGACAAGGCCGATATGCGTAAAGCCTTGCGCGTCTTCGAAAAAGCGGGGAGCATTCGGGCCTCCGGAGCACAATCGGAAAAAGGTCGGACTACGCCGGTGAACCTAGATAACCTCGGGCGATAAGTAAACGGCTGCGCGCGCATCAGCAAAGGGATGGCAGAACATGGCAGAGTCACCGGCCGGCCAGCTTGTGTTTGTTACCACACCAATCGGCAACGCGCGCGATATCACCTTGCGGGCGCTCGACGTGCTCCGCGCGGCGGATGTTCTGGTTGCGGAAGACACGCGAACGCTGCGGCGGTTGCTGGAAATCCACGGGGTGCCGCTGTCAGGACGACCGCTTTATGCCTACCACGATCACTCTGGCGACCGGGACAGGGCGCGTGTGCGCGGCGCGCTGGAGCAGGGGCTGATGGTGGCCTACGCGTCCGAGGCCGGAACGCCCCTGATCGCGGATCCGGGTTATGGCCTGATCGCGGCAGCGCGCGAAGTCAGTGCGACGATCACCGCGACACCGGGGGTTTCGGCTGCCATAACGGCGCTGAGCCTGTCCGGGCTGCCCACGGATCAGTTCCATTTCTATGGGTTCCTGCCGTCGTCCAAAGGCGCGCGCTGCAAGGCGCTGGAGGGCCTGCGCCCGGTTCCCGGCACGCTGGTGTTCTACGAAAGCCCGAACCGGATCGGCAAGGCCTTGCAGGACATGGCCAATACGCTGGGCCCGAACCGGGCGGCAGCGCTTTGCCGGGAACTGACCAAGAAGTTCGAAGAAGTGGTGACCGGCACGCTGGCAGACCTTGTCACCCGATCCGCAACAGCCACCTGGAAAGGCGAGATCGTCGTGCTGGTTGGTGCCGAAGGCGCCGTCGAACCAGACGCGCTTGATGTCGACGAGGCGCTTGAGACGGCGCTCCGCGATCAGTCCGTGAAGGACGCGGTCGCCGTTGTGACGGAAGCCACCGGTCTGCCGCGGCGGCAGATCTATCAACGCGCGTTGGAAATCTTAAAGGATCGGTAAGACCGCCGAACTACCAATCGCATATGCAAACGCAGTTGCCTGACACCGCGGTGCCGTGCGCGCCGCTCACCCCGGAAGCCGCGCGCCGCAGTGCCCGTGGCAAACGCGCCTACCTGAGCGGGGCGTCCGCCGAACAGGCGGTCGCGCGGGCGTATCTCCGACGCGGCTGCACCATGTTGGGCGAGCGGGTGCGGATCGGCCCCGGCGAGATCGACCTTGTCTTCCGGCGCGGGGATCTTCTGGTTTTTGTCGAGGTCAAGGCGCGGATCAGTCATGACCGTGCTCTGGAAAGTCTAACGCAGGCACAACTGGCACGGTTGGCGGCATCCGCGCAGTGCTTTCAGGGTGCACATCCCGAATTGGAATTGCTGGATATGCGCATTGATCTGGCGCTCGTTGATGGCACCGGCCGAATTCAGGTGGTGCCGAACATCACATTGTGAGCTTGCCCGGCGGCCGGAGCCATTGCACCTGACCGTCCGACAAGGCAAGACGGGGCGGCAAGTCCACTGCGGAGCCGCCGATGACCTTGAAGATTGCCTTTCAGATGGACCCGATCGCAGGGGTCAATATCGACGCCGACAGCAGCTTTCGCCTCGCCGAGGAGGCTCAGGCGCGCGGGGCAACGCTGTTCTTCTACGGGCCCGACGCCATTTCGTACGACGAAGGGCGCATCACCGCGCGGGGCCAGTTCGGCACGGTGCAGCGGGTGGCAGGCGCACCGGCGCAGCTTGAGGCTCCTGAAACGGTCGATCTGTCCACGTTCGATGTCGTCTGGCTGCGTCAGGACCCTCCGTTCGACATGGGCTACATCACCACAACCCATCTGCTGGACCATCTTGCGGGCAAGGTCCTCGTGGTCAACGATCCGTTCTGGGTGCGCAATTCACCCGAAAAACTGCTGGTGTTGCAATTTCCTGACCTGACGCCACCGACCATGATCGCGCGTGATCTGGACACGTTGAAGGCATTTCGCGCGCGCCATGAGGACGTGATCCTCAAGCCGCTTTACGGCAATGGCGGCGCTGGGGTCTTTCGTCTGACGCCGGAGGATCGCAATCTCAACTCTCTGCATGAGCTATTTACCGGCATAAACCGCGAACCGCTGATCATGCAGAAGTTTCTGCCCGACGTGGCACGCGGAGACAAACGCGTGATCCTTGTGGACGGGGACCCGGTGGGCGCGATCAACCGAGTGCCTGCTGCAGGCGAGACCCGATCGAACATGCATGTCGGCGGGCGGGCCGAAAAGATCGCACTGGATGATCGCGATCTGGAGATTTGCGCCGCGATTGGCCCGTACCTGCGGGAAAAGGGGCAGGTGTTTGTCGGCATAGACGTCATCGGTGGTTGGCTGACGGAGATCAACGTGACCTCCCCAACCGGTCTGCAGGAGCTCGAACGGTTCGACGGCACCAACGCGACCGGCTTGATCTGGGACGCTATTGAGCGGCGCCTGTCTGAAGCCTAGCTTCCGGATGCGGGCAGTCGGTAGCTGAGCGCCTCGGCGAGGTGGCTGCGCAGCACGTGCTGCTCTCCGGCAAGGTCCGCAATCGTACGTGCCACTTTCAGCACCCGGTGATATCCGCGCGCAGACAGGCTGAACCGCTCTGCGGCCTGCTGGATCAACGCGCGCCCCTCGTTGTCAGGGGCCGCGACCTCCTCCAGCAGTGCGCCTTCGACATCGGCATTCACATGCACATCCGGCGCCTGCGCGTATCTTTCGTCCTGTCGGGCGCGCGCGGCGGCGACCCGTGCACCGATGACCGTAGAGGTTTCTCCGGTTGCGGGCAGGTCCAGATCGGTGAAGCTGACGGCGGGCACGTCGATGCGCAAGTCGAACCGGTCCAGTAGAGGTCCGGAAATGCGCCCCATATAGTCCTCCCCGCAGTTGGGCGCGCGCGAACAGGCTTGCGCCGCGTCGAACATCATTCCGCATTTGCAGGGATTTGCGGCGGCAACCAACAAGAAGCGACAGGGGTAGCGCATATGTGCATTCGCACGGGCCACGACCACGTCGCCGGTCTCAATCGGTTGACGCAGGGTTTCCAGAACCGTGCGTGGAAACTCCGGGAACTCGTCCATGAAGAGCACCCCGTTATGCGCCAGAGAGATCTGGCCCGGTTTCGCGCCCTTGCCGCCGCCCACAATCGCCGCCATGGATGCGGTGTGATGCGGTTCCTGAAAGGGGCGGTCGCGGGAGATGCCGCCAGCGTCGATCAGCCCGGCAAGTGAATGGATCATCGAGGTCTCAAGCGCCTCGACCGCGGACAGGGGCGGCAGGATTCCGGGCAGGCGTTTGGCCAGCATCGATTTGCCCGCGCCAGGGGCTCCGACCATTAACAGGTGGTGCCGCCCGGCGGCGGCGATCTCCAGCGCCCGTTTGGCGCGTTCCTGCCCCTTCACATCGGCCATGTCGCGCGTGCTGGCTGCGCGCTGCGCCTCGCCCGGAGACGCGGGCGCGATCGGGTGTTCGCCGGAATAATGCTGGATGACCGCGCGCAAGCTGTTGGCCCCGATCACATCTGTCGCGCCGACCCAGGCCGCCTCCGCCCCGCAGCGCTCGGGGCAGAGCAGCGACTTCTGCGCCCCTGCTGCGGCGAGCGCAGCGGGCAGGGCGCCGATCACGGGTACAAGCGTGCCATCAAGGGACAGCTCGCCCAAAGCCACGGTCTGTGCGACCAGTTCCGGAGGGACCACCGACAGGGCAGCCAGCAGTGCTAGCGCAATCGGCAGATCGAAATGCGAACCTTCCTTGGGCAGATCCGCAGGCGAAAGGTTCACCGTGATCCGCTTGGAAGGCAGCGCCAGTCCCAAGGCGCCGATGGCGGCGCGCACACGCTCCCGCGCCTCAGAGACGGCCTTGTCTGGCAGACCCACGATTGAGAAGGACGGCATGCCGGGCGACAAGGCGCATTGCACCTCCACCGGGCGGGCCTCCACCCCTTCGAACGCAACTGTATGGGCACGCACCGACATCTGACCCCCGCGGGAAAACGCAACCCGTTAACCCTTCGCGAGGTTTGGTTAATGCCCGATTAACGGATCAGCTTTCGGCGTAGGCCCCTTCGCGCACCGTGTCGATCATGAGTTGCACGTTCGCGGGGTCTGCATCGGGAGTGATGCCGTGGCCGAGATTGAAGATGTGCGGCCCGGCCGAGAACGCATCGACAATGCGCCGTGTGTCGTCGATGAGCGCCTGGCCTCCGGTGACCATGTGCCGCGAGGCGAGATTTCCCTGTACGCAGCCGTCGACCTGCACATTCATTGCGGCCCATTCCGGCGTCACCGAATTGTCGAGTGCGACACAGTCTGCGCCGGTTTTCTTGGCAAACCCGATATAGCCGTCGCCCGCTTCACGCGGGAAAGCGATGATCGGAATGCCGGGGTGGCGCGCCTTGAGTTCCGAGATGATGCGTTTGGCGGGCGCCAGCGCGTATTTCTGGAACGCCTCCCCCTTCAAAGATCCTGCCCAGCTGTCGAACAGCTTCACCGTTTCGGCCCCCGCGTCGATCTGCATCGACAAGTAGGTGATGGTGGCGTCGGTCAACCGCTCCATCAGCGCATCGAAAACCTCCGGGTTTTCAGCCATCAGGGAATGCGCAGGGCCCTGATCCGGCGTTCCGCGACCGGCGATCATGTACGTCGCCACGGTCCACGGTGCCCCTGCGAAACCGATCAGCGCCGTTTCGCGCGGCAGTTCGCGGGACAGGATGCGCACGGTTTCGTAGACCGGGGCCAGATGATCGTGGATCGCATCTGCCGGGACCAGCTTGTTGAAATCATCCATCGATGTGATCGTGCTCAGCCGGGGCCCTTCGCCGGCCACAAACCAAAGATCCGCACCAAGCGCCTGCGGCACCAGCAGGATGTCGGCAAACAGGATGGCCGCGTCGAACCCGTAGCGGCGGATGGGTTGCAGGGTCACTTCCGCCGCCAGATCTGAATTGTAACACAGCGAAAGGAAATCCCCGGCCTCCGCCCGTGTGGCGCGGTATTCGGGCAAATACCGCCCCGCTTGCCGCATCATCCAGATGGGTGGGACCTTTTGCACCTCTCCATCGAGGGCGCGGAGAAGTTTTTTCCTGTCAGTCATGGCCGGTCTTTCTTAGTGTCTGGACTCTAGGTTCCGCCCGTGCTGTCAAAGTGTCAAGGCAGATTTACTTGTCAACGTAAGTTGACACATATAGAGATACGACCATGAATACCATACTTCCCACGCCCGTTTCACCGCTCAAAATTGGCACACGTGGTTCGCCTCTGGCACTTGCACAGGCCTATGAGACGCGTGCGCGGCTGATGGCGGCGTTCGACCTGCCCGAGGACGCGTTTGAAATCGTGGTGATCAAGACCACCGGTGACCGCGTTCTGGACCGACCGCTGAAAGAGATCGGTGGCAAGGGTCTGTTCACCCGCGAGATCGAAGACGACATGCTGGCCGGCAAGATCGACATTGCCGTGCACTCGATGAAGGACATGCCCGTGGAACAGCCCGAGGGGTTGTTGCTGGACACGTATCTGCCACGCGAGGATGTGCGTGACGCGTTCGTCACTCTGGATGGCGGCACGTTGGCCGACTTACCGGAGGGGTCCGTGGTCGGGTCCTCGTCCTTGCGGCGGCGCGCGCAACTGGCCCACAGGCGCCCTGATCTGAACCTGGTGGAGTTTCGCGGCAATGTGCAGACGCGGATGAAGAAGCTCGGCGACGGCGTCGCGGCGGCAACCTTTCTTGCGATGGCGGGCCTGAACCGGCTCAAGATGGATGAGGTGCCGCGCACCGCGATTGAGGCTGACGACATGCTGCCCGCCGTTGCCCAAGGTTGCATCGGGATCGAGCGGCGGGCGGATGATAGCCGCGCCGCGGAGATGCTGGAGGCGATACACGACACCGCATCCGGCCACAGACTGGCCTGCGAGCGGGCGTATCTGGCGGCGCTGGATGGCTCTTGCGAGACGCCGATTGCGGGGCTTGCCGAGCTGGAGGGTGGCACGATTCGCCTGCGTGGGGAGATCCTGCGCCCCGATGGATCCGAAGTTCTGACCGACGCAGAAAGCGCGCCGATCGAAGATGCCGCGAAAATGGGCACTGAGGTCGCCGCGAGGTTGAGATCGCGCGCGCCGAAGGACTTCTTTTCGTGGCTGGACGTGCCAGCCTGACACGAGGTGAGACATTTCCGCCGCGCTCATGCGGCGGATTGCTGCGCTGCGGCACCGCGTCTCTTTCGGCTCCGGATCAGCTTTTGCACACTCGATCGCAGCTGGACCTTCCATGGCCACAGAGGCGCGCGAATGACTTTTATTGAAGACATCGAATCCCCGGATCACCCTGCACAGCCCGAAGCGGTGCTTGCCCTGATCCGCCAACGTGTTGATGCCGCGCAAACGGCAGCTCGGTTGGATCTGTTCAAGGCCTGCGCAGTTTTGTCGATGCGGGAGCATCCGTCGGCCCACGATTTCGCCGACGCCGTGGCCCGCACGCTGGAACAGGCCCTTGGTCAAACCCCCGATTGGCGCGAGCCAGGTGCCACGGAGCTGAGCTTTGACGAACGCTGGTTGCTGCGGCTGGTCGAACGGTCGCTGGAATGTGACACAGCGAGTGTGGCGTTCCTGATTTCCAGCCGGGTCCAGAGGGGCAAGCGGGCCTCCTTGGCTTATCTGGTCAACGGCCTTGCAGAACGGCTCGAAGCAGCCTGACCGGTCGCAAGCGCCTGCGCAAAAACCTCCGGGGTCACGTTGCCACCGGAGGCGGTGACGATCAGCGTATCCGCGTCTGACTGGTCCGGCTGAAACAGAGCCGCCGCAAGAGCCACGGCGCCGCCGGGTTCCAGCACGATGCGCAGTCTTTGGAATGCGAGTGCCATGGCGCGAAGGCAGTCTTCTTCGGTGACAACCAGACCCGGCCCGCACAAGCGGTGAAGGATGGGAAAGGTCAGGTCGCCGGGTTGAGGGGTGATGATCGCGTCACAGATCGAGCCGGAAGTCCGCGCGTTTCGCTCGATCCGCCCGGACCGCAGGGACCGGGCCACGTCGTCGAAGCCTTCGGGTTCTACGGGGCGAACACGAAAGCTAGGCGCGCGCGCCTCCAGCGCCAGCGCGATGCCGGATGTCAGGCCACCGCCGCCGCAACATACCAGCACCTCGCCGGACGTGACGCCTGAACGCGCGGCTTGTTCGGCGAGCTCCAGTCCGACACTTGCCTGACCGGCGATCACCTGCGGATCATCAAACGGCTTTACAAGCGTCAGTCCCCGTGTCTGAGCAAGTTCCGTTCCGATAGCGTCCCGGTCCTGAGTTGCGCGATCGTAAAGCACGACCTCTGCCCCAAGCGCACGCGTTGTCTCGATTTTTACATCCGGTGCATCCGCTGGCATCACAATCACCGCAGGAGCGCCAAAAGCCCGGGCGGCCATGGCAACACCCTGGGCGTGATTGCCGGACGAATACGCAATCACCCCGGATTTGAGAGCAGGCTGGGGCAGGGCTGACAGAGCGGACCAAGCGCCACGGAATTTGAAGGACCCGGTGTGTTGCAGGCATTCCGCCTTGACCAGCACCTGCCGGCCCGCGATGGCGTCGAGAAAGGGCGATGACAGCAACGGCGTGCAGCGGGCATGCCCGGAAAGGCGGGCTGCGGCAGCGTCGATCAGTGCGATGTCGGTCAAAGCGCGGCAATCCACCGCTTCAGGACATCCACCGCCTCGGGCTCATCGAGATAGGGGATATGCGCCCGGTCCGGCACCTCGGCCCAGATGAGGTCGGGACGGCGCGCGCGCATCTCGGCCAGTGTTTCAGCGCTCAGCAGGTCGGAGTTCGCCCCCCGGATCACGGCAGTGGGAAGGCCCGTCAGAGCATCGAAGAACTGCCAAAGGTCTGCGCCCGGGATCGCGCCTGCCTCGATCACGGCGTCGCGCAATTTCGGGTCATAGGTGATCTGCAAGCCGCGCGGCGTCTCGGTGTAGTGTTTCTGGACCTCTTCAAGCCAACGGCTTTCAGGCACGTTCGCGAAACCGGACATCAGTGATGGCATGTCTGCGGCCATATCCGCGTGGGTCTTGTAAACCGGGTTGCGACCGATATAGCCCATGATGACCTCCAGCCCGTCCGGATGCAAAACCGGCCCGATGTCGTTCAGACACACCCCGAGTAGGCGGTCCCGTGCCGCCAATGCCAGCCCCATGGCAATCAGCCCGCCGCGCGAAGTGCCAAGGATTGCCGCTTGCGCCAACCCGAGGTGATCGAGAAGTTGCAGCGCGTCCGTGCCCTCCTGCATGAGGGTGTAGCTCTTGTAGTCGGCCCAGTCCGATTGCCCGCGTCCGCGGTAGTCCATGCGGATGACGCGGCAGCCAGCCAGTGCGGGCATGGCATAGTCGAAGTCACGGGTTGTACGTGTGAGGCCGGACAGGCACAGAACCGGTGTCCCGGTACCTTCGTCGGCGTAGAAGAGCCGCGCACCGTCCGGGGCTGTGATGTGGGGCATCAGGGGGCCTCCGCAAAGTTGGGGATACCCGTCAGGTCGGACAGGATCTTGTCAGGCACCGCGGGCAGGCGGTCGACCGGCTCGCCCATGCGGTTGACCCACGCGGTTCGGAACCCGTACGCCGAAGCCGCCGCCGCGTCCCATCCGTTCGATGAGACGAACAACACCTGCTCGGGCGTGCAACCGAAGCGCGCGCCGACGAGATCGTAGACGATCCGGGCCGGTTTGAAGATCGAGACCGATTCAACACTCAGCACATCGTCCAGATGCGCGCCGATTCCCGCGCTTTGCACGGCACCGTTCAACATGTCCGGTGAGCCGTTCGACAGAATGGCCGTGTTCATCGCCATTGCTTTCAAAGCGCCGAGCATTCTCGGCACTTCCGGGTAGGCGGAGAGTTCCCAGTACAGTTGCAAGAGCCGTGCGCGCAGATCCGGATCATCGCCAAGCTCCGATGCCTCCAGAGCCCAGTCGAGGCCGTCTTGCGTCACTTTCCAGAAATCGCAGTGTTCGCCCATCACCGCGCGTAACCATGTGTATTGCAACTGCTTGAGCCGCCAGTCGCGCGCGATGTCCGGCCATTTTGCGGCAAACGCTTCGCGCCCGGGTTCAGACGCAGCCTCACGGGCTGCAGCGCTGACATCGAACAGCGTGCCATAGGCGTCGAATATGCAGGTTGTGATCATGGTCATGGGGCAGTCTTTCGCAGCGTGCCCGTAGTGTTCCGCGCGCAGGCGCTGCGTTCAAGGGCGAAAGCGCCTCCGATGTCCTAGACCGTCAGCATGCCGCGCAACTCATCGTCGTTCATCTCGGCCTTGGTGCCCGATTTTATGATCTGGCCCCGGTCCATGACGGCGAAGCTGTCACACAGGTCTCGCGCGAAATCGAAGTACTGCTCCACCAGCAGGATGGCCATGTCGCCCCGGTTGCGCAGGTAGGTAATCGCCCGCCCGATATCCTGGATGATGGAGGGTTGGATGCCCTCGGTCGGCTCATCCAGCACCAGCAGCCGCGGCCGCATCACCATCGCGCGGCCAATCGCAAGTTGCTGCTGCTGCCCGCCCGACAAGTCTCCGCCGCGCCGGTGCAACATGTCCTTGAGGACCGGAAACAATTCGAAAACATCATCCGGCACGTGACGCATCGCGCGGGGAAGGGCGGCAAAGCCGGTCTCCAGGTTCTCCTGCACGGTCAGCAGGGGGAACACCTCGCGTCCCTGCGGGACGGAGGCAATTCCGGCGCGAGCACGGACATCCGCACGCATTTTCGCAAGGTCCTGATCCTCCCACAGCATTTGCCCGCCGGAAATCGGCTGACGCCCGGTGATGGCGCGCAGCAGGGTCGTTTTGCCCACACCGTTGCGGCCGAGGACGGTCGTCACGCGGCCCGGTTCTGCGGTGATGGACACGCCGCGCAACGCTTGGGCGGCGCCGTAATGGAGGTCGATATTTCGGATGTCCAGCATGTCAGCGACCCAGATAAACTTCGATAACCTCGGGGTTGGCCGAGACGTGATCCAGTGAGCCTTCGGCCAGAACGTGACCTTGGTGCAGCACCGTCACCCGGCAATCGAGCGCGCGGACGAAGTCCATGTCGTGCTCCACGACGATCACGGTGTGCTGGCCTGCGATGTCGCGCAAAAGATCAGCGGTGCGCATCGTTTCCGCATCGGTCATGCCGGCGGCCGGTTCATCGACCAGCAGCAATTCGGGGTCTTGTGCCAGCAGCATTCCGATCTCCAACCATTGCTTCTGGCCGTGGCTCAGATCCGCGGCGAGGCGCTTGCGATCCGCGGTCAGCTTCACAAGATCCAGCAGCTCGGTGATCTTTGCCTCTTCGGCCCCGGTGCGGCGATTGATCAGCGTGGCCCAGACCGAGCGGTCGGCCTTGAGGCTCAGCGCGATATTGTCTTCGACCGAATGGGTTTCGAACACGGTGGGTTTCTGGAACTTGCGCCCGATACCAAGGCGCGCCGAGCCCGCCTCGTCGGTCTTGGTCAGGTCTTCGGTCTGGTTCCACAGCACCTCGCCCTCGTCCGGGCGGGTCTTGCCCGTGATGATATCCATCATCGTGGTCTTGCCCGCACCGTTCGGTCCGATGATCGCGCGCAACTCGCCCTTCTCGACCGTCAGACTGAGGTCATTGATCGCCTTGAAACCGTCGAAGCTGCGCGAGACCCCGTTCAGGGAGATCTGGATGCTCATGCCTCTAGCTCCTGTTGTTTGGGCGCGGGCTTGGCGCGTTTGGCGATGACGTCTTCAATCACGCCGAGAACGCCTTTCGGCATGAAGATCGTCACGAAGACAAACAGCGCCCCGAGAACGAAGATCCACAGCTCAGGGAACCAGCCCGTAAGCAGCGTTTGCGCGGTTCCGACAATGATTGCGCCAATGGCCGCGCCCACGAGGGTGCCGCGCCCGCCAAGGGCCACCCAGATGACAATTCCGATCGAGTTTGCGGGGCTGAACTCGCCCGGGTTGATGATGCCCACCTGCGGAGTGTAGAGCGCGCCAGCGACCCCGGCCATCATCGCGGAGACGACCCAGACAAAGAGTTTGTATCCTTCAACACGGTAGCCGAGGAACCGGGTGCGGTCCTCGCTGTCGCGGATGCAGACGAGGATCTTGCCCAGTTTTGAGATGGTGATCGCGCGCGCGATCAGCAACCCGGCTGCGAGCGCGAGGGCAGAGAGAACAAACAGACCGGCGCGCGTGCTGTCAGATTGCAGATCAAAGCCCAGCACGTCCTTGAAATCCGTAAGGCCATTGTTCCCGCCAAAGCCCATTTCGTTGCGGAAAAATGCAAGCATCAGGGCGTAGGTCATCGCTTGCGTGATGATGGACAGGTACACGCCCGTCACGCGCGACCGAAACGCGAACCAGCCGAACACGAAAGCCAGCGCGCCCGGAACCAGCAGGACCATGAGGCAGGCAAACCAGAACTGGTCAAACCCGTACCAGAACCAGGGCAACTCCTGATAATTCAGAAACACCATGAAATCCGGGAGGTCGGGGTTGGCATAGACGCCGCGATCCCCGATCTCGCGCATCAGGTGCATGCCCATCGCGTAGCCGCCAAGGGCGAAAAATGCGCCATGGCCGAGCGACAGGATGCCGGTGTAGCCCCAGACAAGGTCCAATGCGACGGCCAGCAGGGCGTAGCACAGGTATTTGCCCAGAAGGCTGACGATGTAGGAGGGGACAGGTTTGCCCTCCATCCACAGGTTTCCGGCGGGAACCGCGACGGTGAGGATGAAAAGCCCCACGAGGAAGATACCCATACGGCGGTCGATCAGGCCCATGTCAGTTCTCCACCGCGCGACCCTTCACCGCGAAGAGGCCGCGGGGCCGCTTCTGGATGAAGAGGATGATGAACACGAGCACGAGGATCTTGGCGAGAACGGCGCCCGCATAGGGTTCGAGGAACTTGTTGGCGATCCCGAGCGTGAAGGCACCTGCCAGCGTGCCCCAGAGGTTCCCTGCGCCGCCGAAAACCACGACCATGAAACTGTCCACGATGTAGCTTTGCCCAAGGTTGGGGGACACGTTATCGATTTGGCTTAGCGCAACGCCAGCCAGCCCGGCGATCCCTGCGCCGAGGCCGAATGTCATGGCGTCGACCCAGCCTGTGCGGATGCCCATATTCGCGGCCATCGCGCGGTTCTGGGTCACGGCCCGCATGCGTAGTCCGGCGGAGGTTTTCTTCATCACGAACAACAGGATTGCGAACACCGCGAGGGAAAACAGCAGGATCCAGAGGCGATTGTAGGTGATCGTCATCTGCCCCACCTCGAACGCGCCGGACATCCAGCTCGGGTTGCCCACCTCTCGATTGTTGGGGCCGAAGATCGAGCGCACGGTCTGTTGCAGGATCAGGCTGATACCCCACGTGGCCAAGAGGGTTTCCAGCGGACGGCCATAGAGAAACCGCACGCAGCCGCGCTCGATCGCGATGCCCACCAGACCCGCGATCAGGAAGGCGAGCGGGGCGGCAATCAGAAGCGACCAGTCAAAGAGACCGGGGAAGGAGGCGCGAATGATCTCCTGCACGAAGAAGGTGGTGTATGCGCCGATCATCACGAGTTCGCCGTGCGCCATGTTGATCACGCCCATCACTCCGAATGTGATGGCCAGCCCGATGGCGGCGAGCAGCAGCACCGAACCGAGCGACAGGCCGAACCAGACGTTCTGCGCCATGTTCCAGAGGCGCTGGTTTGCCTCGATCGCCTCGACAGCTTCGGCGGCGGCTGTGGCGAGAACGGGATTGGTGGCTTGAAGAAGCGGTGTCAGGACCGACAGTGCGTCCTGATTGCCCATCTCGCGCAGGGTGGCGATTGCTGTGACCTGGTCTGCCTCGGGGGCGTCATCGGCTTCCAATACCGTGGCGGCGATCGCATAGTCCAATGCCTCGGCGACATCATCGACGCTTTCGTCGGTTCGCGCGGCGCGTAAAAGGTCAAGCTGCCCCGGATCAGGTGCCGAGAACGCGGCTTCGGCGGCGGCAAGGCGCAGGGTGGGGTCTGGAGAACGCAGGGTCAGCGTGCCAATCGCGGCACGGATGTCGCGCCGCAGCCCGTTGTTGACGCGGATTTTCGTAGAGCCGCGTCGCGGCACAATTCCGTATTCTTCGGCTGTCAACGCGTCGAACGCGACGTCCTCGGAGCCGACTTCGCGGATCTCGACAACCTTTTCGTTGGACTTCAGAACGTGCAGGTTTCCTTCCAGCAACAGTTCCAGAACTCCAACGGCGCGCGGCTCACCCGTTGCGGCAAGTTGGGCCACAACGGCAGCGCGCTCGGGAAACTTGCCCTCTGGCAGCTGGGCGACCAAGTCCTCGAAGCTCTGGGCAGAGGAGAGCGTCGCAAAGCAGCACAGGAGTGCTGCGAGGCACAATCGGATCAGGGTCATTATTGTCTCGGATGCTTGTCGTTGGATGCGGCCCCGCGTCAGGGGCCGCACCGTATGCGGAACAGGCGCGGCCAGGTGGCCACGCCGAAGGAAGGCTGGCTCAGGAGCCGCCGCCGCAGGTTTCCGTGACGGTGTTGTAGTTCCCGCAATTGATCGGCGGCGTCCAGTCAGCCATCAAAGGTGCCGATTCAGGAAGGTGGTCCGACCATGCGTCGCCTGGGACCAGATCTTCGGTCTCCCACACGACATCAAACTGACCGTCATCCTGAATCTCGCCCACCAGAACCGGCTTGGTGATGTGGTGGTTCGGCAGCATGGTGGAAATGCCCCCGGTCAGGTTCGGCACGGTCACGCCAATGATGCTATCGATGACCGCGTCGGCGTCTGTCGTGCCTGCCTTCTCGACTGCTTCGACCCACATGTTGAAACCGATGTAGTGGGCTTCCATCGGGTCGTTGGTCACACGCTCTTCCGAGCCGATGAACGCCTGCCATGTCTCGATGAACGCGTCGTTCTCAGGCGTGTCGACAGACATGAAGTAGTTCCATGCCGCGAGGTGACCGACCAGCGGGCCGGTGTCCAGACCTGCAAGCTCTTCTTCACCCACGGAGAATGCGACAACAGGAATATCCTCGGCGGAGATGCCCTGGTTGCCGAGTTCCTTGTAGAAAGGCACGTTGGCATCACCGTTGATGGTGGACACAACGGCGGTTTTCTTGCCTGCCGAGCCGAAGGTGGCGATGTCGGACACGATGGTCTGCCAATCGGAGTGCCCGAACGGCGTATAGTTGATCATGATGTCTTCGGGCGCGACGCCCTTGGATTGCAGGTATGCTTCCAGGATCTTGTTTGTCGTGCGCGGGTAGACGTAGTCGGTGCCGGCCAGAACCCAGCGCTCGACCTCTTCGTTTTCCATCAGGTAATCGACCGCTGGGATCGCCTGCTGGTTCGGAGCTGCACCGGTGTAGAACACGTTGCGCTGGCTTTCCTCACCTTCGTACTGCACCGGGTAAAAGAGCAGCGAGTTCAGTTCTTCGAACACGGGCAGAACGGATTTGCGCGACACGGAGGTCCAGCAACCGAACACCACGTCCACGCCTTCGCCTTCGATCAGTTCACGAGCTTTTTCCGCGAAAAGCGGCCAGTCGGAGGCCGGGTCAACCACGACCGCCTCGAGCATCTGGCCGTTGATGCCGCCCTTTTTGTTCTGCTCTTCGATCAGCATCAGCATCACGTCTTTGAGGGTCGTCTCGGAGATCGCCATGGTCCCGGAGAGAGAGTGCAGGATGCCGACCTTGATGGTGTCTTCCTGCGACAGGGCGGTTGTGGACATCAATGCCGATGCGACGCCGGCAAGGATGAAGGATTTCCCGAAGTTTTTCATGAATTTGCTTCCCAAATCATGGGCCGCGAACGGGAGCCGGACGCTGGCCAGGTTTGAAACCTTGTCCTGCGGCCCTTATGTGCCCGTCACGGCGTTATGTTGCGTCGGTGCGGCGGCAGAGAACTGCCAGGTACAATGTCGTCGCACGCGTTTCCTCTTTTGCCGGTCTGCAGCTGCCCCCCGGCGTGACGGACTGTCGGGCAGCAGGGCGCGAGACAAAAACGGGAATCGTCCCGAGGGTTTCGGAACACCAAGTCAAGTCGGTCAATTTTCGCCCATATGATTAAAAATCATGCGGTATGCTGCAAAATACACCATGCAAGAAAGCGGCTGCTCCGGAACAGCCTGATCTGAAGGCTACCATCTCGGGGTATTGCCTATGCATTTCGCCCCGCGAATATGCGCCAAACCCCCCTTGACGCGCTCGGGTGGGTGGCATACCCAGCGCCGCACCATGGCGTGGTAGCTCAGCTGGTTAGAGCGCACGACTCATAATCGTGAGGTCGAGAGTTCAAGTCTCTCCCACGCCACCACCCAGCCCGAAATAGGACCTGAACAGTGGTTGCGCCCCGGTGGCGGGTCCATGCTAGTCTGTGTGCATGGAGTTGACCCAGACCCTGCGTCAGACCACCCGTCTGGCCATGACCCTGCAAATGCAGCACTCGCTTCAGCTGTTGCAGATGTCGACACCCGAACTCATCCTGTTTCTTGAGAACGCGAGCGCCAAGAACCCCGCGCTGCGGGTGACGCTGCCCCGACCGCTGCCGCGCGAGACCAGCCCCCGCCCGGAGTTCGGAGGCACGTGGGATGCGACAGCCGGGTTGGAGGCGCACGGTCCGGGATTGTATGCGTATGTTTCCAATCGGATCGAGACCGATTTCGCGGCGCCGCGCGACAAACAGATCGCCTATGCCTTTCTGGATGCGCTTGAGCCGTCCGGCTGGTTGGGAAGCTCTGTCGATACTGTTGCGCTATGCTGTGACGTGCCTGTTGCTGCGGCCCGGGCCGTGCTGCGCAAGCTTCAGCAGCTTGAGCCCACAGGCCTGTTTGCCTGTTCGCTCGCGGAGTGCCTGCTTTTGCAAGCCGAAGAGAGCGGGGTATTGACCTGGGAGCTTGAGACGCTGATCGCCAACCTGCCTTTGCTGGCAGAGGGCAGAACGACCGAGCTGGCCGAGCTGTGCGATTGCGCGGAGGAGGATATCCCCGAGATCACAGCGGTACTGCGCGGCTTCGATCCCAAGCCCGGATTGCAGTTCGCCAATGACCTGCCACCCGTTTTTCCCCCTGACCTTGTGGCATCGCGAACCGACGAGGGGTGGTCGGTCGACCTCACGCGGTCAACCTTGCCGACCCTGCAGGTCGTCGAGGCATCCACGCAGGA
Organism: Tropicimonas sp. S265A; assembly: GCF_049800835.1. Classification (NCBI taxonomy): domain Bacteria; kingdom Pseudomonadati; phylum Pseudomonadota; class Alphaproteobacteria; order Rhodobacterales; family Roseobacteraceae; genus Tropicimonas; species Tropicimonas sp. S265A. The sequence goes on along the minus strand of NZ_JBNAFU010000001.1, from coordinate 1,226,856 downwards.
TGAAGACGCCAAGACGGCGCGCGCCGAAGCCCTCGCGCTGGTTGCTGCTGTCGAAAAACGTCAGGCGACACTTCTGCGTGTGGGGGCGGCCCTTGTGCGGCACCAATCGGCCTATCTTGATAGCGGGCCTGGCCATTTGCGCGCCCTGACGCTGGACATGATCGCCGGGGAGCTTGACTTGCATGTCTCTACCGTCAGTCGGGTATGTGCGGGCTGCCTGATCGCCGGGCCGCGCGGGGCGCTGCCACTCAAAGCGCTGTTCAGTCGGCCTGTTGACGCGCTGCTTGGAACAGCGGGCCCCAGTCAGGATGCCCTTGCGGCGGCGATTACACGACTTGTCGAGGGCGAGAACCGGGCGCGCCCCTTGAGCGACGGCGCGCTGGAAAAGGCGCTCGCTGCGGACGGTTTTCGGGTCGCGCGCCGAACAGTTGCCAAGTACCGGCAAGCGCTTGGGATCCCTGCGGTGTCGAAACGCCGACGCCGCGCCTAGGCGGCATCCTTGCGACGCCGGATTTCGGTGAACACGTCCGCGTCGCTGGCATCCTCCATCCCGAGATGTGCCCGTATCGACGGATCGTCGGCCCGCAGGAACGGGTTGGTTGCCAGCTCGTCGGCGAGGGTTGAGGGCACGGTAGGTTTGCCCGCTGCGCGCAGCGCCTTCACGGTCGCGGCACGTTCGCGCAATTCGGTATTGTTGGGATCGACCGTCAGCGCGAAATCCGCATTGGCCTCTGTGTATTCATGACTGCAATACACGCTCGTTTCCGCAGGCAGCGCGGCAAGTTTCTGCATGCTGGCATGCATCATCGGTCCGTCGCCTTCGAAAAGCCGCCCACAGCCCATGACAAAGAGCGTGTCTCCGGTGAAAACCAGCTTCTCCGACGGCAGGTAGAAGTTGATCATGTCCGTGGTATGGCCCGGGGTGTGCAGCACCTGTACCTCGTGCCCGGCAAAATCGAACCGGTCGCCATCGTCGTGCCGCAGGTCAAGCCCGGCAATCGGTTGGGACTCGGGCGCGGGTCCGCGAACGGTGCACTGCGTGGCCGCTTTCACCTCCTCCAGCCCGTCGGTGTGATCATGGTGATGGTGCGTGATCCAAATCTCGGTCAGGGGCCATCCGGTTTTGTCCAGCGCCGCCATCAGTGCCGCGGCATCCCCCGCATCGACCGATGCCGTTTGCATCGCCACCGGATCGTGTAGCAAAACGCCGTAATTGGCACCTGGGCCGTAGGGGTATTGATAGATCTCCAAGGTCATCGGATCGCTCCCTTCATCTCCTGCGGGTCAGACAAGCGCAGAGCCCGCCGCAAGGCAATGCAAAATCGGAAGCGGTGGTACGGCGATCGGGACGCCTGCTTGGCGCAAGATGACGGAGCCTTTGCGAAAATGCCGACAATTTGCCTTTATTTAGGTTCAAACCGCCGCGTTTTCGGCGGGTTTTGACGGTACTTCGGCACCCATCAAGGTTTTGGAGTGTTTCTTGATGTTGAATCTGCGTTTTGCCTTGGCGACCCTCGGGGTGGCTGTGGCATTGGCCACACCAACCACCGCATCCACGGTTGTCTTCGGGGTCGTCCACGAAGGCGGGATAGCCCCTGCCGCGTCCGCGCCCAGCCCGGATATTACGCTGGGTGATTTCAACGCCACCGCAGGTGATCCGTTGTTGACCGTTGTGGGTGACGTCTCGATCTGGGGGGGTGTCGCGCACAGCAAGAAAAGCAAGTACACCGATGCTTGGGCGATGGATTTTGGCACCGACGTCTATAATGGCACCTTCAATTGGCAAAACACCCGCAAGAACCCGTTCGACGGCATTCTGAAGGTTGGTGCCGCTACCTTTGATCTGGGCGACAGCGGTTCGATCAAGTTGTCCGGATTGACCGGCGTGATCCAGTTCGAAGTCGATCCGAGGGCTGGTATCTACAAGCCGAGCCCTCGCGAAGTTGCCACGTGGGACTTGCAGCTTTCACAAGTGCCCTTGCCGGCTGGCGGCTGGCTCATGCTGTCCGGTCTTGCGGGGCTGGGAGCCCTGAGGCGGCTCAAACCGCGCAATTGACCCGTTAACTCGTTTTCGACCCGCAAAACCCCCAGTCCTCTGGGGGTTTTTTCATGTTGCGAACCTGTGAAACGGGCCCCCTCAATATTTGGTATTCCAAAATACCAAATGCCATGTTAAGCGAGTCGCCGAGCGCGGTTGGCGCTGACTGCAAGGGAGGACCTTATGAAGAAATTACTGGCTTTGGTGGCTGCAATTGCGGTTATCGGCGGTGAATCCGTCGCACAAGAATTCCCGTCCAAAACGATCGAAGTGATCACCCATGCCGGCAACGGCGGCGGAACGGACGTGACCACGCGCATGATGATGATCCGTGCGCGCCGGGAACTGGGCACCGACATGGTGGTGGTCAACAAGCGCGGCGGCGGTGGGGCCTCTGCCATGGATTACTACCTGACCCAGGCGGCGGATGGACACAGCATCCTGACCTTCACCATCGGGCATTCGGCGACCGTTGCGCTGGGTAAGACCGAAATGACGCTGGACGATGTGCGTCCGATCGCGCGCGGCACGGACGATCCGCAAATCCTGATGACCCGATGCGGTGTCTACGACTCCGCCGAGGCGTTCGTGGCAGCGCAAAAAGAAGACCCGCTGACTTACGGCACCACACACCTTGGTGGCATCGATGACGTGTCGGCCTTCATGTTCGCGCGCAGGGGGGAGCTGGCAACGCCGCGGATCGTTCCGTTCGAAGGAGGTGGCGAACTGGCGACGCAACTTGTTGCCGGTGCGGTCGACGTGGCAGTTCTGAACCTCGCAGAGGCCGGATCCCAGATCGAAGCCGGTGATATCTGCCCGATCGTCGTTCTGGCGCCCGAGCGCATGAGCGGTCTGCCGGATGTCGCCACCGCGCAGGAGCTTGGCATAGACGCCAACTTCTCGACCGTGCGCGGTTTTGTCGTGCATGCCGATACGCCGGACGAGGTTGCTGCCAAGATCGAAGAGGCGCTGCTGAACGCGATGAATCACACCGTGTATCAGGGCTTTCTGACATCGGTCGGGCTGGACTCGACATCCGTCGCGGGCTCCGAGGTCTGGGGCAACCAGTTGACCTCCATGCAGGCGGACATGGATGCCGCTCTGCGTGAGTTGGGTTTCATCCAGTAAGCCCTTGCCAGACAGCTGGCCCGCGGGCACACGCGGGCCGGTTCTCGAAAGCCTTTCACAAGGACATCTGAAATGACGCGTTACGCGGTTCCATGTGGGACAATTGCCTTTTGCCTGGTTGCCTACTGGCTCAGCACGCAATTCGACCGTGTCCCACCGATTCTGCTGCGTGGGATGCAGCCATCGGACTTTCCGCAAATGATCCTGTTGCTGATCATTGCGCTATCGATCCTTGTGATGATCTTCGACAAACCCATCGAGCACGATCCCATCGGCATCAATGTCTGGACCAGCCTGGGCCTGTTTGTCGTGTTTGCTTTGGTGGCGCAGATTGACCTGTTTCTTGGGCTCGGCGTGTTCGCCGGGGCGCTCGCGTGGTCATGGGGGGAACGGCGACCCTGGGGGATCGGGCTTGTTGCTGTCGTCAGTCCCGCTCTGATCTTTTTCCTGTTTGATATTGTGTTTCGCATCCGCTTTCCCCGCGGCCTGCTGACCAACCTCTGGTACGGGTAGCGCGCATGGAACCGCTGTTTGCAGGCCTCGCCGCGCTTCTTGAACCGCAACTGCTGATCTTGTTGTTCGCGGCGACTCTGGGGGGCGTCATCATCGGGGCACTTCCCGGGTTGAACGCAACCACCGGCGCGGCCTTGCTGCTGCCGTTCACCATCACGATGGACCCGATTCCGGCCATCGCGATCCTCACCACGATCTACTGCGCGGCGACGTTTGCAGGCGCGATCACGGCAATCCTGATCAACACGCCGGGTACGTCCGCGAGTGCCACGACCTGCCTCGACGGGTTCCCGCTGGCCCAGAGGGGAGAGGCGGGCAGGGCGCTTGGCATGGCGACCGTGTCTTCGACCATTGGCGGTATCATTTCCGTTGTCTGCCTGATGCTGGCCGCACCGCTCATGGCGCGCATGGCGTATAACTTTGCCCCGCCCGAGTATTTCGCGCTGACGGTATTCGGCATTTCGATGCTGGCAACGATTGGCGACGGTACACCGCTGAAAAACATCATCGCGGGCGCGCTGGGGGTTTTTCTGGCGACTGTGGGCAAGGATCTTCTGACGACCGTGGAGCGGTTCACTTTCGGGTTCAACGAGTTGTCCGAAGGCATCGGTTTCGTGCCGGTCATGATCGGAATTTTCGGTATCTCGGAACTTCTGGTGCAGGCCGAGCGGCTCAACGTCGAGCGGAAACAGGTTTTCATGAAGGCCATCAAGCTCCCCTCGCGGGAGGATTACCGCAAGGTGTGGCGGACGATTTTGCGCAGCTCGGGCATCGGGACGTTCATCGGCATCCTGCCCGCCGAAGGCGCCACTGTCGCTTCGATGATCGGCTACAACGAGGCGCGGCGCTGGTCGAAAACCCCAGAAGAGTTCGGCAAGGGCGCGATCGAGGGCATTGCCGGGTCAGAGGCCGCGAACAACTCCGCAACCGGCGGGGCGATGGTACCGACCCTCGCGCTGGGAATACCGGGCAGTCCCACCGCAGCGGTGATCCTTGCCGGGTTGATGGTTCACGGACTTCAACCGGGTCCGACCATGTTCACCGAGCAGGCGGAGTTCGCTTACGCGATCTTCTGGGCGATGCTGCTGGTAAATGTCATGTTCATCTTCGTGGGCCTCTTTGGTGCGAAGATTTTTGCCCGCGTGACCTTCGTGCCCGTGCAGATCCTCTGGCCCATCGTGTTTACGTTTTCCATTGTGGGGGCCTACGCGCTCGACCAGTCGATGCTGGATGTCTTTATCGCAATCGGCTCCGGTGTGATCGGCTACTTCATGCGGCGGTTCGGGTACTCCGTGGTGCCGCTGGCCATCGGGCTGATCCTGGGCGGTATGCTGGAGAAGCGCCTGGGCCAGTCCCTCATCATGCTCGATGATCAGTGGTGGTTGATGTTTACGCGCCCCCTTACACTTTTGTTCTTTGTTCTCACCATCCTGGCATTGTTCGGACCGTATTTCTGGCGTCTGTTCAAGCAGCGTGATCCACTGGTTTCCACCGGAGAGTAAGTTATGACCAAGATCAAATCCGTCCGCACGCGCGTCTGGAACTGGACCGGGCCCACGGTGCCGCCGCAAGGCAACTTCTGCACCAATGCGTCGGACGCGCTGTGGATCAAGGGGGATGCCATGGCGTCTTTCCGGTTTCATCAGTGGCTGACCTGCGAGGTGGAAACCGAGGATGGGACCATTGGCATCGGCAACGCGGCCCTTGCACCGACTGTGGTCAAGCAGGCGATCGACGATTGGTATGCGCCGCTGGTGATCGGTGAGGACCCGTTCGACTATGCCTACCTGTGGGAGAAGATGTACCGGCGCACGCATGCCTGGGGGCGCAAGGGCGTAGGCATGACCGCCATTTCCGCGATTGATATCGCGATCTGGGACTTGATGGGCAAGCTCGTCGGCAAGCCGGTCTTCAAACTGCTGGGCGGTCGCACGAAAGAGAAGATTCCGGTCTATTATTCGAAGCTCTACGCCGACAGCATCCCAGCGATGCAGGCGGAGGCTGAAGCGGCACAGAAGCACGGCTATCAGGGCTACAAGACCCGGTTCGGGTTCGGGCCCAAGGACGGGCCTGCCGGTATGCGCGAGAACCTCAACCGGGTAGAGGCGCTGCGCGAGGTTCTGGGCTACGACGTGGACCTGATGCTCGAGTGTTACATGGGCTGGAACCTCGACTACACCAAGCGGATGCTGCCCAAGCTGGAGAGGTTCGAACCGCGCTGGCTCGAAGAACCGGTCATCGCCGACGACGTGGCGGGCTATGCGGAACTGAACGCGATGGGCAGTGTGCCGATCTCGGGCGGCGAGCATGAGTTCAGCATCATGGGCTGCGCCGAACTCATCAACCGCAAGGCCGTCAGCGTGCTGCAATACGACACCAACCGCGTGGGTGGCATCACGGCGGCGCAGAAGATCAACGCCATTGCCGAGGCCGCGCAGATCATCGTCATCCCGCACGCGGGCCAGATGCACAATTATCACCTGACCATGGCCAACATTAACTGCCCGATCAGCGAGTATTTCCCGGTCTTTGATGTCGAAGTGGGCAATGAGCTGTTCTACTACATCTTCGAAGGCGACCCAGAAGCGCAGGATGGCTTTCTGCAACTGGATGACGACAAGCCCGGTCTCGGCATCTCGATCACGGACACGCATTTCAAACACTTCGAGATCACGGAATGAGCAAGTACACTGGAATTTGGCCCGTCGCCCCGACCCCGTTCAACGAGGATGGGACTGTCGATCTTGAAGGCATGAAACGCGTTCTGGATTGCCTGATCGATCAGGGCGCTGATGGCATCTGTGTTCTTGCCAATTTCTCGGAACAGTTCCTGATCTCGGATGCGGAGCGCGAGGTGCTCGCGCGGCTCAGTGTTGAGCATGTCGCCGGGCGGGTGCCGGTGATCGTCACGATCAGCCACTATGCGACCCAGATCGCCGTTGAACGCGCGCGGTTTGCCAAGGATCTGGGCGCAGATATTGTCATGATGATGCCGCCCTATCATGGAGCGTTGCTCAAAGGGACGCCCGAGCAGAGTTTTGAACAGTTTGCTGCGGTGGGCGAGGTTGGCATTCCGATCATGGTGCAGGACGCGCCGCTGTCAGGTGTGGACCTGCCAGTGCCGCTGCTGGTTCGGATGGCGCAGGAAATCGAGGCCGTGAAACTCTTCAAGATCGAGTGTCCGCGCGCGGCGAACAAGATCCGTTCCCTGATCGAAGCGGGGGGCTCCGCGATCGAAGCGCCCTTTGACGGAGAGGAGGCGATCACGCTGCTGGCGGATCTGGATGCAGGGGCGACGGGCTCCATGACCAGCGGCATGATCGTGGATCAGATCAAGCCCGTGATCACCAAGCACAATGCGGGCGATGTCGCGGGCGCGACCGAGGCCTATGGCCGGGTGGCCATGGCGATCAATCACGAGAACCGTCAATGCGGCTGGCAGTCCTGCAAGGCCGCGATGGTCGAGGGCGGGGTGATCAAGTCGGAGTTTTGCCGCCACCCGATCCCGCCCCTGCACCCGGCGATCCGATCCCGCCTGATTGACCTGTTGCGGCCTCTCGATCCCTTGGTTTTGCGGTGGGGCATGTAACATGAGCGACGCAACCTGGACCAACGAACTGCGCGATTTCGCCGAGATCAAGCCGCGAAAATCGCTCGCCGCGGAGGCGGCTGAAAGCCTCCGGGAATTCATCATGCTGGGCAAGTTGGCGCCGGGTATGCCGGTGCGTGAGCGCGACCTTGCGGAGGCGTTCGGGATCAGCCGCACGCCGCTGAAAGAGGCCCTTCGCATCCTCGAGGGAGAGGGCCTGATCAATTACGGGCCGACCCGTCGTCCTTTCGTCGCTGACCCCTCGCTGGACGAGATCAACGACTGGTTGCGGGTGCAGGGCGCGTTGGAGGCGCTGGCAGGGGAACTGGCATGCGATATGGCAAGCGATCGGCAACTGGCCGAGATTGAAAGCATAAACGCGTCCATAAAGGACGCACGGGATGCGGATGGCAAGTTGGAGGCGTTCCGCCGGGACATGTCTTTTCACGAAGCCATTGTCGCGGCATCCGGCAACGCGGCACTCGCCGAAACCCATGCGGCTTACAATGCGCGGCTGTGGCGGGTTCGGTTCCTGTCATCGCAGCGCCACGAGGGCCGCGATACCACGCGACAGGAACACCTGAAAATCATCGAAGCGCTCAAGGCCCGGGACGCCAAGGCCGCCCGCCGCGCGTTGAAGCAGCACCTGCGGACGGCGGAAACCAATATTGCCGCCACCATGACCGAACGCGCAGCACAGGAGGACACGTAATGCGCCCGAGGCTAGCGATTGTGCCCGGCGACCCGTCGGGAATTGGTCCGGAGCTGATCGCCAGACTTCTGGCTGAGGACGGGGTGCGCGATGCGGCTGACATTCTGTTGGTCGGCGACGCGCATCTCTGGCAGCGGGGGGCTGCGCAAGCCGAGTTGGAGGTGCCGCTCAACCCCATCGCCGAGATCGACGTGCCGACATTCGAAGGCGTGGCACACCTTGATCTTGAGACGATTGACCCAGCCGACGTCCGGGTTGCCGAAGTGACAGTTGCGGGGGGAACAACATCGTTGCGCTGCCTCGACAAGGCGCTCGATCTGGCGCAGGCGGGCCAGGTCGATGGCGTGCTCTTTGCTCCGTTCAACAAGGCGGCGATGACCTCGGCGGGGCTGAACGCCGAAGACGAGCATCGCTACATGGCGCGCTATCTCGGGTTCACCGGTTACCATTCGGAAATAAACGTTCTGGATGATCTGATGACCACGCGCGTGACCAGCCATATCGGTCTGAAGGACGTGGCCAGCCACATCGACGGCCCTGGAATTGCGAGCGCGATCGAGCTTGCCCATGACACGCTGGCGCGTTCGGGGCGCGCCCGGCCGCATGTCGCGGTCGCAGCGCTGAACCCGCATGCCGGGGACAACGGAAAGTTCGGGCGCGAGGAAATCGACATCATCGAACCCGTGGTCAGGGCGTGTCAGGAACGCCAGATGAATGTGACAGGCCCCTGGCCTTCGGACACCGTCTTTCTCAAGGCCAAGCGTGGCGAAGTGGATGCGGTGGTCACGATGTACCACGACCAGGGCCAGATCGCGATCAAGCTGATGGGGTTCGAACGGGGCGTGACCGTTGCGGGGGGGCTGCCGATCCCGGTGGCCACACCCGCGCATGGCACGGCGTTTGATATCGCCGGAAAGGGCATCGCCAACGTAGGGGCGACGCGACAGGCCTTCGATCTGCTGGTGCGCATGGCCCGCACCGCCAGGACCGAGGCAGCGGCATGACAAGCCGGTCGATAGGGATCATAGGCGCCGGTCTGCTGGGCGCTGGCATGGCCAGGCGCATGCTTTTGGCGGGGCACCGGGTGAGCCTGCTCGTGCACAAGAACAGGGCGCCGATCGAGCCACTGTTGGCAGACGGGGCCGAAGAAGCCGCAGATGCCGTTGCCCTCGCGCGCGCCAGCGATGTCGTGCTCACCTGTGTGCCGAACGCAGAGGTTGTGGAAGCTTTGGCGGAGGAGCTGCTTCCGCATCTGCGCGAGGGACAGATCTGGATCGACACCACCACGTCGCGCCCCGAAACCTCTGAACGGATCGCAACGCGCGTTGCCGCACAAGGCGCGGTTTTTGCGGACGCGCCGGTCACTGGGGGACCCGCACAGGCGCAAGAGGGGTCTTTGGCCTCGCTCGTTGGATGCGCCGAAGCCGACTATCCCGCCATTAAAGCGCTGGTCGGTGTCTACTCCAAGGCAGTTTGGCGGTTCGGCGACCCGGGGCGAGGTCACGCGGCAAAGCTGCTGAACAATCTGGTCACGCAGGGCACAATGATCCTGCTGGCCGATGCGTTTCAATGCGCAGCAAGGATGGGGGTGGATGCCCACGCGCTCTACGATGCGATGATGGCCGGTGCCGCGCGGTCCGGCACGCTTCAGAAAGCGGTCGGTCCGGCGCTGGAGGGCGATTTCAGCGGGGCGCAATTTTCCATTGCAAATGCGGAAAAGGATCTGCGCTACGCGCGAGATCTTCTGTCCGACACGCTGCCGTCGCGGGCGCTTGTCGCTTCCGCGCTCGCAGACCGACTAGGCGGGCTAGTGTCCGAAGGGCAGGGTGCAAAATTCGTCAGCTCGATGCTTGACCCCGAAGCATCCTGAGACCGGCCCAGCACCGACGGCTGTAAAGATCAAATTCAATACACGGATATGCAAGATGAGCTTCAAACCCCACGGGAAACACCTGATCGCCGGCACATGGGTCCTAAGCGAACAGAAATTCACGTCCGACCCGGCGCATGGTCCGGCGCATGACTATTGCGTGGGCACGCCCGAGCTTGTCGATCAGGCATGCCGCGCAGCGGAGGACGCATTCGGGTCCTTCGGGTACAGTTCCCGCGTCGACCGCGCGGCATTTCTGAATGCCATCGCGGATGAGATCGAGGCGCGTGCCGAGGCGATTACAGAGATCGGGACCCAGGAAAGCGGCCTGCCCGAAGCGCGACTTCAGGGTGAACGCGGGCGCACATCCGGACAGTTGCGGCTTTTTGCGGAGCATATCCTGAAGGGGGACTACCTTGATCGCCGACACGATCCGGCCTTGCCCGACAGAGCCCCGCTTCCGCGTCCGGACCTGAAGATGATCCAGCGACCTATCGGACCGGTCGCGGTCTTTGGCGCGTCGAATTTTCCGCTCGCGTTTTCCACGGCGGGGGGCGACACTGCGGCCGCATTTGCGGCAGGGTGCCCCGCGGTGGTCAAAGGGCATTCGGCACATCCCGGAACAGGTGAAATCGTGGCAGAGGCTATTCATGCGGCGATTGAGAAAACCGGGATGCATCCGGGGGTCTTCAGCCTGATCCAGGGGGGCAAGCGCGACGTTGGCTCGGCGCTGGTGCAGAATCCGATGATCCGGGCAGTCGGGTTTACCGGATCTCTGGTCGGGGGACGCGCGCTTTTCGACTTGTGCGCGGCGCGCCCGGACCCCATCCCGTTCTTTGGTGAGCTGGGCTCGGTAAACCCGATGTTCCTGTTGCCGCACGCCATCGCCGCGCGCGGGGCAGAGATCGGCGCCGGATGGGCGGGGTCGTTGCTCATGGGGGCGGGCCAGTTCTGTACCAATCCGGGCATTGCCGTGGCCTTGCCCGGTGCCGACGGGTTCGTCAGCGCGGCGGAGGCGGCCCTGACCGAGGCCGCAGGCCAGACCATGCTGACCGACGGGATCGCAGATGCCTATCGTAGCGGGGTTGCCCGCGTGGCAGACGGGCGGGGGGTGGCCGAACTGCTTGGAACCGCGTGCACCGGGCGCAATGCGAAACCCTATCTGTATCGGGTTGCGGCACGCGACTGGCTGGCCGACACCGCCTTGCAGGAAGAGGTGTTCGGCCCGCTCGGCATCGTGGTCGACGCAAGAGACGCGGACGAAATGGCAGAGGTCGCCAGCGCGTTGCAAGGTCAACTGACCTGCACGCTCCACATGGATGCGGAGGATACCGATCAGGCACAAAACCTGATGCCCATCGTCGAACGCAAGGCCGGGCGCATTCTGGTCAACGGCTTCCCCACCGGGGTCGAGGTGTGCGACAGCATGGTGCATGGTGGGCCTTATCCTGCCTCCACCAATTTTGGCGCCACGTCCGTTGGAACCCTGTCCATCCGCCGGTTCCTGCGCCCGGTGTGTTACCAGAACATGCCCGACGCGCTCTTGCCGCGTGACGTCTAGGGCTGCGCGCGCCGTTTAGTAATAGGTCAGCTCGCGCGCCTTGCCGCGGAAGATCACGTAGCTGAGGATCGTGTAGCCGAGGATCGCGGGCAGCACGAAGACCGTGCCGAACAGGATGATCATCAGGCTTTCCGGCGCACTGGCGGCTTCGTAGATCGTCAGTTGATCCGGGACAACGTAGGGATAGAAGGAGTACGCAAGCCCGAAGAAGGCCAGAATGAACAGCACGATGGTCGCGGCAAACGGAACCCAGGCAAAGCTGTCATCCGCAGTCGGCAGGCGCTTGAGGCCGAAGAACAGCAACCCGATCAAAAGGCAGAACATCAGCGGAAGCGGGGCCAGCAGGACGATCTCCGGAAAGGAGTACCATTTCTCGAAGATCCGCGGGCTGACCAGCGGCGAGGCAAGCGATACGGCGCCCAGTCCAAGCACCAGCCCCCAGATGCCGCCCTTGGACCAGTCGACAGCCTTTTTCTGCAATGCGCCTTCGGTTTTCAGCACCAGCCACGTCGCGCCGATGAACGAATAGGCCACGGTCAGGAACACCGCTGTCAGCAGCGAGAACGCGACCGTCCACAGGGTCCATTGCAGACCCATGATGTAAAGGCCCAGCATGAACCCCTGGCTCAACGAGGTCATGAGCGAGCCGGTGAAAAATGCATTGTTCCAGAACGCCTTGTATTGCGGTGGCGCTTTCACGCGAAACTCGAACGCTACACCGCGCAGGATCAGGCCGATCAGCATGATGGCCACCGGCAGGTAAAGGGCGGTCAGGATAGCCCCGTGCGCGGAAGGAAACGCCACCAGCAGGATTCCGATCGCGAGCACGAGCCACGTTTCGTTTGCATCCCAGAACGGACCGATCGACGAGACCATCGTGTCGCGTTCCCGGTCATCGGCGAACGGAAACAGCACGCCAACGCCAAGGTCAAACCCGTCCAGCACCACATAGATGAGGATGGACAGGCCCATGAGCGCGGCGAAAACCAGCGGCAGCCATTGGGCGGGATCGGTAAAAATCTCGGTCATGCAGGTTACTGCGCCGGGGTTATGGCGCGCACTTCGGCAGCACCGGAACGGGGGGCGTCAAACACCTTGACCGGTTCGCCCTTTGCAGCCTTTGCCGCCAGATAGGTCAGCACCCCCATGTAGCAGAAGATCAGCGCTGCATAGACTACGAGGTAGGCAATCAGAGTGGACAGGACCATGGGCGCTGGCACGTCAGCCACGGCTTCGGATGTACGCAGCACGCCGTCAACCAGCCAGGGCTGGCGACCGATCTCGGTCGTGTACCACCCCGCCAGCGTTGCGATCCAGCCAGAGAATGCCATGCCCACGAAGCCGTAGAGCATTGGTCTGGGCAAGCCTTCTACCCCGCGTCCACGGCGCATGAAGAACACGGCTGCCCAACTGAGCGCGAGCATCGCAAACCCGGTGGCCACCATGATCCGGAACGACCAGAACACCTTGGCGACTGGCGGGTGCAGAACCTCTCCGTCTTCCGTGACAAAGTCGTTCAGTCCCGGGACGGTCCCATCGAGGCTGTGCGTCAGGATCAGCGAGCCGAGATACGGAATCGCAAGCTCGAAATCGTTTTCGCGCGTTTCCTCGTTGGGCAGGGCAAACAGCACCAGCGGTACTGGTGTCTTGCTCCCATCCCAATGCCCTTCCATCGCGGCAATTTTCTGGGGCTGATGCTCCAGCGTGTTCAGTCCGTGCATGTCGCCCATGAAAATCTGTAGCGGGATCAGCAGAGCGCCCATCCAAGCGCCCACCTTGAGGGTCGTGCGCACCCCCTCGGACCGGTCGCCCTTAAGCCAGCGAAACGCGGACAGACCTGCCAGCAGGAACGCGACTGTCAGACCTGACGCGAGCAACATGTGCGCCAGCCGGTACGGCATGGACGGGTTGAAGATGATCGCTATCCAGTCGGTGGCGTAGACCACGCCGTCACGCAATTCGTACCCGGCGGGCGTGTGCATCCAGCTGTTCAGCACAAGGATCCAGAAGGCGGACATGGTCGTCCCGAATGCCACAAGGAACGTTGCCAGCGTATGCAGCCAGGGTGGAACGCGGGACACCCCGAACAGCATGATCCCGAGGAAAACCGCCTCGAGGAAAAACGCGGTCATCACTTCGTACGCCAGAAGAGGCCCTGCGATATTGCCCACGGTTTCCATGAACCCGGGCCAGTTCGTCCCGAACTGGAACGACATGGTGATGCCCGAGACGACACCCATCGCAAAGCTGAGTGCAAAGACCTTCACCCAGAACTTGTAAGCATCCATCCACTTCTCCGCCCCCGTGGCGGCGAAGCGCAGCTTGAAGAACAACAGGACCCATCCCAGCGCGATCGTGATCGTCGGGAACAGGATATGGAACGAGATGTTGGCTCCGAACTGGATACGGGACAGGATCAGCGTGTCCATGGGGACCTCTCCGAGAAAAGCTGCATCTGAGTGTAGTGTTTCGCTCTAGGCTTGGAGGTAGCCTTCCGCAGCAAACGAACCAGCCCGACAGCCTGCGACCTGCTGTCTCGCCCCGGTGTTTTGTATCGATACAGGGGCTGTGGCTTGCCAGCCCTGCGGCCTTGGGTCATGTCTGCGACGCGGCCACGGGGAGAAGGACATGCGAGACTACAGGGTTGTCATCAACGGGTTCGGGCGCATCGGTCGTTCGGTTCTGCGGGCGTGGCTCGGTGGCGGCTGGCCGGGACTCAGGATCGTCGGTGTCAATGATATCGCTGATCTGGAAACCTGCGCCTATCTGTTCGAATACGACAGTGTATTCGGCCCCTGGGCCGGCGAGGTCGCTGCTGAGGACGGCGCGCTCGTCGTTGATGGAAAGCGGATCGCGTTTTCCAATATCGCCAACCTGAGGGAGACGGATCTGACAGGCATTGACCTGGTGATGGAGTGTACGGGTCGTGGGTCGGACCGTACCTTCGCCGAGCGGGCTTTGTCTGCCGGGGCGAGGCGGGTTCTGGTGTCTGGCCCGTCGCCCGAGGCGGACTGGACGCTTGTTCTGGGCGCAAACGATGGCGGGCTGACCCGGGACCATCGGATCGTGTCCAACGCCTCATGCACGACAAACGCGCTGGCCCCGCTTGCCAAGCTCCTGCACAAGGAGTTCGGCGTTGTCACCGGGTCGATGACCACGATCCACTGCTATACCGGCAGTCAGCCGACGGTGGATATGCCGATGGCGAACCCTGCACGCTCCCGTGCGGCAGCACTCTCGATGGTGCCGACGACAACGTCCGCACAGGCCCTTACCGATCTGGTCCTGCCCGAGATCGCAGGCCGGATCGAAGGCTCTGCCGTGCGGGTGCCGGTTGCGTCCGTTTCCGCCGTTGATCTGAGCGTTACGACCGAACGACCAGCCAGCGCGGAGGCGGCCAACGCGCTCTTCCGCGCGACAGAGGGGGGCATTCTGGGCGTCACACGCAAACCGCTCGTGTCCTCCGACCTGCGCCAGCGCAGCGAGAGCATCGTCATGGCTTTGCCGGAAACCCGTGTTTCAAAAGGTGGACTTCTGCGGGTATTTGGCTGGTACGACAACGAGTGGGGCTTTTCCAACCGCATGCTCGACGTGGCCATGCGAATGTCAAAGTACTAGCCCGTCAGGCCGCGACGATGGTGTAGGGTTCAACGAACCAGTTTTCCTGAAGGTTCGGCGTCGCGCCGATCCGGTCGATCACCGCGAACAGCCCGTGAGACGTCAACGGCGTCAGAACCCCGTGCCAGACCCCCCGGTGATAGTTCACGCCCTGGCCGGGTGCCGTGATGAATGCGTGCGGGCGTCCCGGGGAGCCACCGGCGTCCGGGGCGACCACCACCAGAAACGGCGACAGGGACATCGGCAGGAATGCCTGACTGCCCTCCGGGTGCCTTTCCATCATCTTGAGGCAATAGGGCAGCGTTCGCGGTTTTGCGTCGAACAGACTGATACCGGCGCGCCCGTTGGGCCCGAAATCGAGCCGCGCCAGATCGTGGTGCCGCCCGCAAAGGCCCTCGTTGATCATCTTGTCCGGGGTGGCCCGAAGTTCCAGCACGTCTCCGAAAGGCGCAAAGGCTTCGGCGGTCAAGGGGCGGGCGCGAATATCCGTCATGGGTCAGATCGAGCCCGGCGACCACTCGGGCCGTCCGAACAGCCGCAAGCGGCTGACCCCGCCATCGGGAAAGATGTTGAACCGGATATGCGTGATCGATCCCAGATCGGCGAGCTGGTCGCTGTACTCATGCACAGCGTCCGCTGTCAGTTGCACCTCCGGCAGAAGCGTTTGCCAGAACATCGAGTCGGTGACGATTGCGTCCGTCAACCCGTCTCCGAATACTGCAAGGTCCGCGGCCTGGATTGAGCAGCGATCGGGAAAGTTGCCCTTGAAGTGCGCCGTATCAACCTCCACCCGGCCAACCTGTCCGCGCGCCCCGAGGGCGATCACCATCCAGTCGTGTCCCGGCGTGCGGCGGCGTCGGGTTTCCCAGCCATCGCCCATGTTGACGCCGCGGCCCGGTGCCAGAAGGCGCATGTAGTCTCCGTAATGGGCATCGGAGAACGCCAGAATCCGGCCGCCATTCAACGCCGCCGAGAGCTCGATATCTTGCCCCTCCGTGGATGGATCCAGTTCGGGAATGCCATACGCGCGGAACCGTGCAATCCCGCCATCCGGGAAGATATGCACCCGCAGATGGGTCCAGCTTTCGAAACTCTTGCAGTTGAAATAGTGATGCGCGGACGGCCCGAGCGGCTTGTGGGGCAGGATCTCCACCCAGCGCGTGCTTTCATCAGGGTCGTGGTCGGAGGTGCAGGCTTCCACCATCACCGCAGGGGCATAATTGCCGGTAAAATGAGATGTGTCGATGTCGAACCCGAGGATACGCCCGGGTGCTGCCAGCGAGATGACCGAGTGATCATGCCCGCCCCCCCGTCTGCGCCGTGTTTCCCAGCCGTCCATCCATTTGCCATGCGCATCGAACTTGTCGGGCACGAAAATCGCAGGCGCATCCTGCAACATGCGGTTGAGGGGGGCGAAGAACTCGTCGGTCGCATACAGAGCGCGGGCGCCGAGCCCTGCCGAGGCAAGGTTGATGCCCGTCCGCACAAACAGCGGGATATCAGGCTTTGTCTCGGTCGCACTCATCTGCATAACTCCTTCGCGGCCCTCAGCCCAGATCCATATCGCGCAGCCGCAGCAGCGCGATTTTCTCCACCTGAGCGCAGGCGGTCTCAAACTCGGTGTCACGGTCATTTTCGATCCGGGCGGTGAACGCCTCGAGAATCTGACCCTTGCTCAACCCTTTCACCGCAATGATGAACGGGAACCCGTGTTTGTCCTTATAGGCATCGTTGAGCCGCGTAAATGTGGCGTGTTCGGCGTCTGTCAGCGCATCAAGGCCCGCCCCTGCCTGTTCGGCAGTGCTTTCGGCGGTCAGCCGTTTGGCTGCCGCCAGTTTCCCGGCCAGATCCGGGTGCGCGTTCAACACGGCAAGTCGGGCGTCGTCGGGCGCGGCGCGGAAGCGTCGGGCAAGTGCAGCGTGCAGCCCGTCCGCTGTGTCATGGGCCGGGCCGAGTTCGCCGTCGAAGGCTTGTTCCGCGATCCATGGAGAGTGTTCGAAGATCCCGCCAAAGGCCGCAACGAACGCGTCGCGTGGCATGGCGGTCGGGATCAACGCGCGCGTCCGCGGCGGATGGTGTGCGGCCCAGTGTTCGGCAATATCGATCCGCCGGGCGAACCACACGTCGGCGTGCGCCGCGGCGTAGTCCAGAAACCTCGCCAAAGCCTGCGCGCGGCCCGGTCGTCCGACCAGGCGGCAATGCAGGCCGATGCTCATCATCTTAGGCGCACCCGCACTGCCCTCAGCGTACAAACAATCGAAACTGTCCTTGAGATAAGAAAAGAACTGATCGCCCGCGTTGAATCCCTGCGGAGTGGCAAAGCGCATGTCGTTGGCGTCAAGCGTATAGGGCACGACCAACTGGTCGCGGTCGCCGACGCGCACCCAGTACGGCAACTCGTCGGCGTAGCTGTCAGCGCAATAGGCGAACCCGCCATTCTCCGCCACCAGCGCCAGCGTGTTTTCGGAACACCGCCCGGTGTACCAACCGCGCGGGCGCGCCCCGGTCACGGCGGTGTGCAGGGCGATCGCCTCATTCATGTGCGCGCGTTCATCCTCGACGGGGAAATCCTTGTACTCGATCCATTTCAGGCCATGCGAGGCGATCTCCCATCCGGCGTCTTTCATCGCCCCGACCTGCGCGGGACTGCGCGCAAGGGCCGTCGCCACCCCGTAGACGGTCACCGGGATCCCGCGGTCCGTGAACATCCGGTGCAGCCGCCAGAACCCGGCCCGCGCGCCGTATTCGTAGATCGTCTCCATGTTCCAGTGCCGCTGACCGGGCCATGCGGCAGCCCCCACGATCTCCGACAGAAAAGCCTCGGACGCAGCATCGCCGTGCAGGATGTTGTTCTCGCCGCCCTCTTCGTAATTCACCACGACCTGAACGGCGATCTTCGCACCGTTTGGCCAGTGCGGGTCGGGGGGCGTCGCGCCATACCCGTGCAAGTCCCGTGGATAACGGCCGCCGTTTTCCATTCCCATCCCCGTTCGAATTTGTTTTGCTCGGGCGGAGAGTAATAACTGTCACGGGCTCTTGAAAAGCCCTGAACGTCTCAAGAGGCCCCATGACTGACACATCAGGTTTTCTCACCACCCACGTGCTCGATACCGCCCGCGGTGTGCCGGCCCAGGGCATGCACATTGTCCTCTATGCCATTGATGGTGTGACCCGAACGGTAGTTGCCGCCAAGCACACCAATGAGGATGGCCGCACCGACGGTCCCATCTTGCCCGCAGAGGCGTTCAAACCCGGGGTTTACGAGCTTGTCTTTCACGCTGGAGACTACCTGCGCGAGACCGGGCAGGCGGGCGACCCCCCGCTTTTCCTCGATGAGATCCCGATCCGCTTCGGGATCAACGATCCGGGCTCGCATTACCACGTGCCCCTGTTGCTTTCGCCCTTCAGCTACGCAACTTACCGCGGTTCATGACTTCTTTTGTGGACAAATACCTGCGGGGAGAGCCCGAGAGGGGCAGCCAGCCCCTCTCCACTGCCTAAAAAACAATCGCCCTGCATCGCAGGGCGTCCTTTTGCGCCCGCCGCCTCTTTCCCTTTGCGGTGGGCAACGCAAAGATGATGCCAAGTCAAGGCCGGGACAGACAAACATGACAGACCCCATTGTGATCGAAGCCTGGGTGGAATTCGCTGTTCGGTGGCTGCATGTCATCACGGCGATCGCCTGGATCGGATCTTCGTTCTATTTCATCGCGCTCGATCTGGGTTTGCGCAAGGCCGACGATATGCCCGATCTGGCCTCGGGCGAGGAATGGCAGGTCCACGGCGGCGGCTTTTACCATATCACCAAATACATGGTGGCCCCGGCGCGGCTGCCGGAACACCTCGTCTGGTTCAAATGGGAAAGCTACGCGACATGGCTGTCGGGCTTCGCCCTTCTGATCCTCGTCTATTATCTTGGCGCAGAGCTTTATCTGATCGATCCCAATGTCCTCGACATCCCTGTCTGGGCCGGTGTCGTGATCTCGCTCGCCTCTCTCACGCTGGGCTGGCTCGCCTATGACCGGATCTGCAAATCCAAGTTCGGGGATGACAACACGCGTTTGATGATCCTGTTGTTCGGCATTCTGGTTCTCATGTCATGGGGCTATACGCAGGTGTTTTCCGGACGCGCGGCCTTGTTGCACCTCGGGGCGTTCACCGCAACGATCATGAGCGCGAACGTGTTCATGATCATTATCCCCAATCAGAAAATCGTGGTCGACGACCTCAAGGCCGGTCGCACGCCAGACGCCAAATACGGCAAGATTGCCAAGCAACGCTCTACCCATAACAACTATCTGACCCTGCCCGTGCTGTTTCTGATGCTGTCGAACCATTACCCGCTCGCGTTTGCGAGCCAGTACAACTGGCTGATCGCTGCGCTTGTGTTCCTGATGGGCGTCACAATCCGGCATTTCTTCAATACCATGCACCAGAAAAAGGGCATGCTCTGGTGGACATGGGGGCTGACGGCGGCTCTCTTTGGCGTGATCGTCTACCTCTCGACGCTTGGCATCCCCGACACCGCGCAGGACGCAACAGCCGCACGCGACCCGCATGCCGAAAGGTTCGCGTCCGCCGACGGGTTCATGGATGTCTTTGACATTGTGCAGGCCAATTGCGCGATGTGCCATGCGCGGGAGGTGTTCTGGCCCGGCCTCGCATGGGCACCAAAAGGCGTGGTGCTGGAAACCGAGGCAGACGTGGCCAGCCAGGCCCGCGCGATCTTCCTGCAAGCGGGCGCGAGCCACGCGATGCCACCGGGCACCGCCAACTACATGCAGCCCGAAGATCGCGCTGCGATTGTCGCGTGGTTTCGCGGCGCCAACTAGATCAGGAAAACCGCCAGCGCGTGTGCTGCCGATAGGGTGCGTCCGGGTGAACCTCGATGCTCGGGAACCCTGTGTGGTTAGCCGCGTCCGGCCAGCCCTGTGCCTCCAGCGCGATTGAGGAAAACGGTGCATGGGGCGTGCCGTGATGGCCGTTGAATGGCGCGGTGTCGATTGTCCCCTGATCAAAAACCTGCAGGCCCGGTTCGGTGGTCCACATTTCCATCGCAACGCCCGATTGTCCCTCCAGACGCAGCGCAGGACTGAGGGCGCGTTTGCCATCGGCGAGGCAATAGTTCAGGTCAAAGCGCAACGAGCCGCACGGCGCAAAGCGGCGCTTCACCCGAAAGTCGAAATCCGTTCCCGCCACATCCAGCACGCGCCCCGTGACCATCAGGTCGGGCCCATTCTCGGTATACCGATCGGCATGCACTTCCAACTTGTGTCCGGCGACGGGTCCCGGACCATCCAGGTTCCAATACGAATGGTTCGCAAGGTTCAGCAGCGTTGGCGCATCTGTCTCGGCCCGGATGACCATATCCAGATCGCTCGCCGTCACACGGTACTCCAGACGGATATCGCGGGTGCCG
Source organism: Tropicimonas sp. S265A (assembly GCF_049800835.1). Lineage (NCBI taxonomy): Bacteria > Pseudomonadati > Pseudomonadota > Alphaproteobacteria > Rhodobacterales > Roseobacteraceae > Tropicimonas > Tropicimonas sp. S265A. Next base: position 1,206,408 of record NZ_JBNAFU010000001.1, on the reverse strand, counting down.
GGGAAGCCAGCCAGCCCATCCTCCAGCAGTATCCGCAGCACCACGTGGGCGTCTGAGGCCTCTTCAATGGTCCAGACCCGGTGTTGCGTTCCGTCCGATCCGCCATGCTTGGTGTGCACGCCCTCCAGATTTGCCTCGAACCTGTGCGGCGTTCCAAGGATCGGTGCGCTGGCGTTGCGGATGCGGTTCACAACGGGCCCCATCAAGGCGCCGAAACTGCGCATCTTGGAGCGATAGGCGCGGACATCCGGACTGCCAAGCGTCAGTCCATGGCCAATCCCGGCCAGTCTGACATTGTGAAGTACGGCACCCAAAGTCAAAACGGATACGCGCAGATATTTCGAGCCCAGGGTGATCCTGTGCACTGTGGAACCATCTTCGATCTGTCCAAACTCTTCGATCTTCGCTCCGGCCATTCCGCCCTCTGATCTCACCCCGCTTCGGTGCGCAGTTTGCGTGAATTGCGGGCATCGGCAAGGGCCACGATACGCCGGGCTTTCCCGCGACGTTATTTTCGCCATGTGGCGGCGCTTCCACTTGCCAATTCGCGATTGTTTCCGATAGGAAACTCATACGCTGACAAACTCCGACTCGCCCGGAAAAAGCCATAGATGTTGAAGAAGACGCCCCTGTACGACCTACATGTAGAGCTCGGTGCCAAGCTCGTTCCGTTTGCCGGGTGGGAAATGCCCGTGCAATATCCCACCGGGATCATGGCGGAACACGCAGCCTGCCGCGACGCCGCCGCACTTTTTGACGTCAGCCATATGTGCCAGCTGGTGATCGCTGGTTCTGACGCCGCCGCAGCCCTCGAAAGACTGTGTCCCGGAGGACTGACCACCCTCAGACCCGGCCATGCGCGCTATACGCAACTCACCACGTCCGAGGGTGGCATCTATGACGACCTGATCGTCACGCAGACCGGCAAGGAGCTGTTCGTTGTGGTCAATGCCTCTATGGCAGATCAGGATATCGCCTTGCTCACGGCAGGGCTTCCCGACCACGAGGTCACCGTGCTCGCTGACCATGCGCTTCTTGCGCTGCAGGGGCCAGCGGCAGCATCCACACTCGCGTCGTTTTTTCCACAATCGGTGGAGGTTCTGCGCTTCATGCAGGCGCAGCGCGAGGTTTGGGACGGTGCTGTCTGCCGGGTCTCGCGGCTGGGCTACACGGGCGAGGATGGGTTCGAAATTTCGGTTCCTGCCGAACATGCCGAAACTCTGGCACGCGCACTTCTGAATGCCGGCGCGCAGCCCGCCGGTCTCGGGGCACGCGATACCCTGCGACTGGAGGCAGGACTGCCGCTCTATGGTAGTGATATCGACCAGACCACCTCTCCGATCGAGGGCGGCCTCGGGTTTTCGATCCCGAAACGTCGACGGGAGGAGGGGGGCTTCCCCGGTGCTTCCCGGATCGTCGCGGAGGCTACCGATGGCGCACCGCGCACCCTTGTCGGGCTGCGCCCGGACGGTCGGGCCCCTGCACGTGCGGGGACAGAAATCTCCACAAAGGACGGCACCGTGGTCGGGACAGTCACCTCGGGTGGATTCTCGCCGACGTTGCAGGCCCCGATCTCCATGGGCTACGTCCCGACCGGGCTGGCGGCCCCCGGTACGGAACTTCACTTGATCCTGCGCGGCAAACCCGCCCCGGCCCGGGTCGTGGCGCTCCCGTTCGTCCCGCATCGCTATGCACGCTAGAAAAGGTTCCCCGAAATGACGACCTACTACACCGAAGACCACGAATGGATCACTGTCATGGATGACATGGCGACGATCGGCATCACGGCCCACGCCGCGGAACAATTGGGCGAGGTCGTCTTCGTCGAGCTTCAAGGCGTTGGCGAAACCTTCGCCAAGGGGGACGAGATCGGAGTTGTTGAAAGCGTCAAGGCCGCGTCCGACATCTATGCCCCCGTGACCGGAGAGATAACCGAGGCCAACGAATCACTCGTCGACAACCCGGCGCTGCTGAACGAAGACCCCGAAGGCACAAGCTGGCTCTACAAGATCAAGCTCGGTGAAAGTTCCGAACTCGAGGAATTGCTGGACGAAGACGCCTACAAGGCGCTCATCGAGTGATCCGAAACGGGAACATTCAAGTCTGATAGTATCCCCGCCGGAGACGCCCTCCGGCATGCAAACCGACCGACCTCAGCGCGCAGCGCACCCCTTCCAAGGAGCGACCCATGGGCTTTTCCCTGACAGATTACGCACCTTACGATTTCGCCAACCGCCGGCATATCGGCCCCTCGCCGAAGGAAATGGCCCAGATGCTCGCGACGATCGGCGTGCCGAGCCTCGACGCCCTGATTGACGAAGCGGTTCCTTCGGATATTCGACGTGCCAAGCCCCTGGCGTTCGGGCCCGCGCTGAGCGAGCGGGACACGATCCACCGCATGCGTGAGTTGGCGGACAAGAACACCGTTCTGACATCTTTGATCGGACAGGGGTATTATGGCACGCACACCCCACCGGTGATCCTGCGGAACATTCTCGAGAACCCTGCTTGGTACACGGCTTACACGCCCTATCAGCCTGAGATCAGCCAGGGTCGGCTCGAAGCGCTGCTGAATTACCAGACCATGATGGCGGACCTGACCGGCTTGCCGATCGCCAACGCCTCGCTTCTCGATGAGGCGACCGCCGCGGCCGAGGCGATGGCCATGTCGCAGCGTGCCTCGAAATCCAAGGCGACCGGGTTCTTCGTGGCGCGCGATTGTCACCCCCAGACGATCGACGTGATCCGCACGCGTGCAGAGCCGTTGGGGATAGGGGTGATCGTCGGCGCGGTCGAAGACCTGGACCCGACGGCGGTTTTTGGCGCGCTTTTCCAGTACCCGGGCACCTATGGGCACGTTCGCGATTACACCGATCAGATCGCCGCGCTGCACGAGACCAAGGCGCTTGGCATTCTGGCGGCGGACCCACTGGCGCTGACACTTCTGAAATCCCCCGGCGAGATGGGCGCCGATATTGCCATTGGGTCCACGCAGCGCTTTGGCGTGCCGATGGGCTATGGTGGGCCACACGCGGCCTACATGACCTGCACGGATGCGCTAAAACGGTCCATGCCCGGGCGGATCATCGGGGTCTCCATCGACGCGCGCGGCAACAAGGCCTACCGGCTGAGCCTGCAAACCCGCGAGCAGCACATCCGCCGCGAAAAGGCCAATTCGAATGTCTGCACCGCGCAGGCGTTGCTGGCCGTGATGGCGTCCATGTACGGTGTGTTCCATGGCCCGGACGGGCTGAAGGCCATCGCCCAGACCGTGCACCGTAAGACCGCACGAATGGCGGACGGATTGATAGAACTGGGGTTCAAGGTCGACCCGAAGGACTATTTTGACACGATCACCGTGAAGGTTGGCGAGATGCAAGGTGTGATCCTCGACGCGGCCTTGCGCGAAGGCGTGAACCTGCGCCGGATCGGGTCGGACCGCATCGGCATCACCCTTGATGAACTCACCCTTGGCAAAACGATAGAGGCGGTCTGGCGGGCCTTTGGTGGCGCGCGGCTGCGCTATGACAAGTCCCGGGTGATTTATCACTTGCCGACGGAAATGCTGCGCGAAAGCAGCTACATGACCCATCCGATTTTCCACATGAACCGGGCCGAGGCTGAGATGACGCGGTACATGCGCCGTCTGGCCGACCGCGATCTGGCGCTGGACCGGGCGATGATTCCGCTGGGCTCCTGCACGATGAAGCTGAACGCAACGGTCGAGATGTTGCCGCTGACATGGCCCGAGTTTGCCAACTTGCATCCGTTCGTCCCCGCGGACCAGGCGACGGGCTATCACGAGATGATCGACGAGCTGTCGGACATGCTGTGCGATGTCACAGGCTATGACGCGATGTCGATGCAGCCCAATTCCGGGGCACAGGGCGAGTATGCGGGGCTGCTGGCCATTCGCGGATATCACGCGGCACGCGGGGACGCGCACCGCAACATCTGCCTGATTCCGACCTCTGCCCATGGCACCAATCCGGCTTCTGCCCAGATGGTCGGCTGGAAGGTTGTCGTGGTCAAATCGGCCGAGAACGGCGATATCGATTTGGAAGATTTTCGGGCCAAGGCGGAGCTGCACTCCGAACACCTGGCCGGTTGCATGATCACCTATCCGTCGACCCACGGTGTGTTCGAACGCACGGTGCAGGAGGTCTGCGCGATCACCCATGACCACGGCGGCCAGGTCTATATCGACGGCGCGAACATGAACGCGATGGTGGGCATTTCCAGCCCCGGCGATATCGGCGGGGATGTGAGCCACCTGAACCTGCACAAGACCTTTTGCATCCCCCATGGCGGCGGCGGTCCGGGCATGGGGCCGATCGGTGTCAAGGCGCATCTGGCCCCGCATCTGCCGGGCCATTTCCACCGCGATGGCGCAGGCTTCGGCGATGTTGGCGCGGTGGCAGCGGCCCCCTACGGCAGCCCGTCCATCCTGACGATTTCCTATGCCTATTGCCTGCTCATGGGCGGGGAGGGGCTGACCCAGGCCACCAAGGTCGCCATCCTGAACGCGAACTACATGGCCAAGCGGCTTGAGGCGGGCTTCCCGATCCTGTTTTCGAACGAGAACGGCCGTGTGGCACACGAGTGCATTCTGGACACGCGGCTGCTGGACAAGATCGCCCATGTCACGGTGGAGGATGTCGCCAAGCGCCTGATGGATTGCGGGTTTCACGCCCCGACGATGAGCTGGCCCGTGGCAGGCACCTTGATGGTGGAGCCGACCGAATCCGAGCCCAAGGCCGAGCTCGACCGGTTCTGCGACGCGATGCTGGCGATCCGCGAGGAAACCGACGCGATTGCCGCGGGCGATCTCGACCCCGAGAACAACCCGCTCAAACGCGCGCCCCACACGGTGGAGGATCTGGTCGGAGACTGGGACCGCCCGTACAGCCGCGAACAGGCCTGCTATCCCCCCGGGGCCTTCCGTGTGGACAAGTACTGGCCGCCCGTGAACCGGGTCGATAACGCCTTTGGCGACAGAAACCTTGTCTGCACCTGTCCGCCTGTCGATGCCTATGCGGAGCCGGCGGAATAGGGGGCAACGGGGGCTCTCCCGCCCGTCGTTGATGTGCGTGCGCACATCGCCTCCCGTTGGGCGTGGCCCGTCGCCTGCGGCGCCGGGTCCCCCACCAGACACAGGTCGGTTTTCGAACTTCGGTGTCGCGTCCTGTGGCGCGCCGGATATCCTGCATCGATACGCTCGCTATATCGGGAGGGCGCGCGATGTTTCTGAGCGTGTTTGACATTTTCAAGATCGGGATTGGCCCGTCGTCGTCTCACACCATGGGACCTATGGTGGCAGCGGCGGAGTTTCTGGAGGATTTGCGCGGGCGGCGCGACAAGGAACCGGGTGCCGGCACACTGGCGGCACTGGGATGTTCCCTGCACGGCTCGCTGGCCTTCACCGGCAAGGGGCATGCAACGGACCGGGCCGTGGCACTGGGGCTTGCGGGCTTTGTTCCAGAGACGCCGGACGCCCCTGCCGCGGAGGCTGCTCTTACCGCCATGGCGTCGACCGGTCGTGTCACGCCGGATGGGCTTGGAGAGTTGCGGTTCGACCCGAACGAAGACATCGCTTTTGACTACGATCTGCGTCTGCCGGGCCATGCCAACGGGATGATCCTGCGGGCGTTTGACGACACTGGCGCGCTCTACATGGAAGAGACGTTCTACTCTGTCGGCGGCGGTGCCGTGCTGCGCGCGTCGGAGCTGGACGCGCCTGACACCGACCTGCACACGGAGAAAGCGCAGGCCGGGTACCCGCATCCGTTTGGCTCTGCTGCCGAGATGCTGGAAATGGGAGCCGCGTCCGGCAAGACGATCGCGCAGATGAAGCGCGCGAACGAGGCGGTGCATGGCGATCCGGACACGCGGATCGACCGGGTGATGGGTGTGATGATGGCCTGTGTTGATCGGGGGCTTGAGACCGGGGGCATCCTGCCCGGCGGGCTCAAAGTCAAACGTCGTGCGAAGGAGCTTCATGCGGCCCTGAAGGCCGAGGGCGGGCAGAACCTCGCGCAGCCGCACACGGTGAACGACTGGCTGTGCGTCTATGCCATGGCGGTGAACGAAGAGAATGCCGCAGGTGGTCAGGTGGTCACGGCACCGACCAACGGGGCGGCGGGCGTCGTGCCGTCTGTCCTGCGCTACTACCGCGACCATTGCGTCGGCGCGACGGAGGCCGGGTGCCGTGACTTCCTGCTGGTCGCGGCGGCCATTGGTGGGTTGATCCGGCACAATGCGTCGATCTCGGGCGCGGAGGTTGGCTGTCAAGGGGAGGTCGGGTCCGCCGCCGCCATGGCCGCCGCAGGCCTGTGTGCCGCGTTGGGCGGGACAAACGCGCAGGTCGAAAACGCCGCTGAGATCGCATTGGAGCATCATCTGGGGATGACCTGTGATCCGGTCGGCGGGCTGGTGCAGGTCCCCTGTATCGAGCGTAACGGGCTTGGTGCGGTCAAGGCTGTGGCAGCGGCCAGTCTCGCCCTGCGCGGGGACGGGACGCATTACATGCCGCTGGACAACTGCATCGAGACGATGCGCCAGACCGGGCGGGATATGTCGGACCACTACAAGGAAACGAGCCTTGGAGGTCTCGCGGTGAACCTGCCCGAGTGCTGATCATTCCCGGGCTCGCAGCACTCCGGCTGGTCTGAGCGCCAGGGGGCGCAGGGCAAAGGCAAGCCCGGCCAGCAGAGTTGCCAGCGCGCCGCCCAGCACGATGGCGATGGCTGAGACAGGCTCGAACGTATAGCTGGCCTCCATCACGAAGGTCATCACGGCCCAGCCTGCGATCCCTCCGGCGACGATCGCAACGGCCCCTGCTGCCGCCCCGAGCAGGGCCGAGCGCATCGCAAAGCTCGACAGGATGCGCCCGCGCGTCGCGCCGAGGGTTTTCAGCACCGCCGCTTCGAACACGCGGCCCCGTTCCCCGGCGGCGGCAGCGCCGATCAGAACGACAAACCCTGTAACCAGGGTTGCCAGCGCCCCATAGGACGTGGCCGCCGCGAGGCCGGACAAGGCTTCCGTCACACGGTCGATCGCGTCGCGCACGCGGATTGCAGTGATGTTGGGCGCATCGCCCGCGACGTCACGCAGCAGTGGCGCTTCTGCGGACTCCTCCGCGTAGACCGTCGCGATGTGGGTATGCGGAGCGCCGGCCAGTGCGCCGGGGTTCATCGACAGGATGAATCCTATCCCGGCCGTCGAAAAGTCGACGACGCGGAAGCTGGTCACGGTACCGGTGATGTCACGGCCGAGGATGTTGATGGTCAGTTCGTCCCCAAGCTCCAGCCCGAGCTCTCGCGCCTCTTCATCGGCAAAGCTGATCTGGTTCGGGCCGCTGTAGTCCTCGGGCCACCATTCTCCTTCGGTGATGGTGGTGTTCGGCGGAGGGGCAGCGGAATACGTCACGCCGCGGTCGCCACGCAGCACCCAGTGGTCTCCGGCAACCTCGCGGGCGGGCTCTCCGTTGATCCGGGTGATCACGCCGCGCAGCATCGGCGCACTCTGCACGCGGCTGACGCCCGGATCAGTTTGGGTTCTGTCAAGGAATGCGGGCAATTGGTCGTTCTGAATATCGACGAAAAAATAGCTTGGGGCGTCTTGTGGAAGATCCTCGGCAATGGCGGTACGCAGGTTGCTGTCGATCTGTCCGACCGCTGCCAGGACCGACAATCCGAGCCCGAGCGACAGGACGACGGAGGTCGCCTCGGTCCCCGGTCCGCCAATCGCGCCGAGTGCAAGACGCAAGGCGCTGCGGCCACGGACGACCCGGGCGCGGGCGAGACGGCGACACAAGGTGCGTATGCCCCACGCGGCAAGGATCAAAAGCGCCAATGCGCCGACAATGCCACCGACCGACCCGCTGGCCAGCATCGGAATGCCCGACAGCCAGATGGCGCTTCCGACCAACAGGGCAACTGCCGCCCCGAGCGCGCCAAGGTAGGCCGGCCGCGGGAGCCGGATCGTGCGCGATGTCGTATCGCGGAAAAGCTCAGCCGCGCGGACCTGTTCGGTGCGGGCAAGGGGCCAGAGGGTGAACACCAGTGCCGTCAGCACGCCGTACAGCGCCGCTTCGGCCAAGGGGCCGGGGTGGACGCCAAATGCGGCTGGGATCGGAAGTCGCGCCTCGATCACCGGGGCGAGTGCGAGCGGGATGATCGCACCCAGTATAAGCCCTGCTGCAACGCCGAGCGCTGTAAGCACACCGATCTGCATCATGTAGGCCGCGAAGATCGTGCGGCCCTCTGCGCCGAGTGTCTTGAGGGTGGCGATCACAGGGGTCTTGGCCTCCAGGTAAGCGCGCACGGCGGCGGACACGCCAACACCGCCGACGGCCAGACCGGCCAGACCGACAAGCACCAGAAACGCGCCCATGCGGTCGACGAAACGGGCAATACCAGGCGCGCCATTACGGCTGTCACGCCAACGCATGCCTTTGTCCTGGAATTGGGCTTCTGCGGCGACTTCGAGTGCGGCCAGATCGGTGCCTTCGGGCAAGGACAAGCGGTACTCGGTTTCAAACAGGGTGCCGGAGCCCAACAGACTGGAGTTCGCCAAATCCTCCGTCCGCACGATTGTGCGGGGGCCAAGGCCGAACCCACCGCCCGCGCTATCGGGTTCTCGCGTGAGCGCGGCCATCAGGACAAACTCCTGCGTGCCAAGGCGGAAGGTGTCGCCCGGGGCGAGGGCCAGCCGGTCCATCAGGACTTGCTGCATCACCGCGCCGGGCAGATCGCCGGTGCCATCGAGGGCCTGCGCAAGGGGCATGTCCGGGTCCAGCGCGACCGACCCTTTAAGGGGGTAGGCCGCATCGACCGCCTTGATCTGCGTGAGGCCCCGGTCCGGGGGCCCATCCGGCTGATCCACAACCACCATCGAGCGGAAATCCACGATCTCGGACACGGCTTCCGCTGTTTCGGCCATCCAGGCGCGCTCTGCCTCGTCGGCGTAGCGGTAGGTAAACTCCATCTGGGCATCGCCGCCCAGAATAACGGCACCTTCGCGCGACAGCCCCTCCTGAATGGATACGCGTACTGAGCCGACCGCCGCGATGGCGGCAACCCCGAGCGCCAGGCACAAGAGAAACACGCGGAACCCCTTGAGCCCCCCACGCAACTCGCGCCGCGCAATGCGGGCCGCAACGTGCAGGCTCATTCGGCGGCCTCGGCGGTCGTGCTGGTTTCCTGTGCCTCGATCTGCCCGTCACGCAGGCGGATAACGCGATCACAGCGCGCTGCAAGCTCTGGTGCGTGGGTCACCAGAACCAGTGTTGCGCCATGGCGGTCACGCAACCCGAAAAGCAGGTCCATGATCGCCTCCCCGGTGGATCCGTCCAGATTTCCGGTGGGTTCGTCGGCAAGCAGGATTTCCGGTCGTGGTGCTGCGGCGCGGGCAAGGGCCACGCGCTGTTGCTCGCCCCCGGACATTTGCGCGGGGTAGTGATCGGCCCGCGCGCCAAGGCCGACCGCCTCCAACTCGGCTTCAGCGCGGTCGAACGCGTCGTCCATGCCTGCCAGTTCCAGCGGGGTGGCGACATTTTCCAGCGCGGTCATTGTCGGAATCAGGTGGAAGGACTGGAAAACCACCCCCATATGATTTCTGCGAAAGCGGGCAAGGGCGTCCTCATCCAGTGCGGTCAGATCATGGTTCAGCGCCATCACCTGTCCGCCGGTTGCGCGCTCCAGCCCGCCCATCAGCATCAGGAGAGACGACTTGCCCGACCCGCTAGGCCCTACAAGCCCGACTGTCTGCCCCCGCGCCACATCGAGCGTGATCCCGCGCAGGATTTCCACCGGACCGGCGTTGCCATCGAGGCAGAGCGCCACATCGCGCAGGCTGAGAACTGCGTCCGGGGTTCGGCCATCTGTCATGTCGGGGCTCCTGCAACCGCTGCTTTCCTTGGGATATGGGGCAGGGGGTCGACTGCGCAAGGCGAGCCTTGCGGCTTTTGCTGCAATTGCACTGGCTGGTCCGGTCGCGGCAGAGCCGACCACCATTGCGGCCCTCGGGGACAGTCTGACCCAAGGCTATGGTCTGCCGCAGGAAGACGGGTTTGTCCCGCAGCTAGAGGCTTGGCTGCGTGCGCGGGGCCATGATGTGGTGATCCTGAACGCGGGTGTCTCCGGGGATACCACGGCAGGCGGGCTGAGCCGTGTCGACTGGACGCTGACCCCGGAAGTTGACGCAATGATCGTGGCCTTGGGGGGCAACGATCTGCTTCGCGCGATCCCGCCGGAGGCAAGTCGTGCGAACCTCGATGGTATTCTGGCGCGCGCGGAACAAAGTGGGGTGGAGGTCCTGTTGATCGGGTTGGAGGCACCCGGCAATTACGGGCCGGATTACAAAACCGCTTTCGATAGCATGTACCCCGATCTGGCAGAGAAATACGGCACGCTCTACTCTCGCAGTTTTCTGGCCGGGTTGGTGGACGGGGTAGACAGGACGCGAGCCCTCACGGGGATGATGCAACCCGATGGCATTCATCCCAATGCGCAGGGCGTTCTCAGGATCGTCGACACGCTCGGCCCTTATGCCGAGGACCTAGTCAGGCGGGCACAGGCCGACGGCGGCTGACACGCAGCTCAGCGCCCCTGCGCGCGTTCGAGGGCCTGCGCAAGGAACGTTTCCAAGGTCCGCGGGTCTATCGGTTTGTTCATCAGCGTGATGTCGCGGGCGGCGCAGGCCGTGCGCAGTTCGGGCGACCGGTTGGCGGAGATAAGACGCGTCGGCATCGTGCCGTGGCGCGCGTGGATCTGGGCGATCAGGTCAAGACCGGTGTCTTTGTCATCCAGTTGATAATCCACCATGATGGCATCCGGTGCGATTGCGATTTCATCCAGCAGGGACAAGGCCTCTTCCGCGCCATGCACATCCAGCACGCTGATATCCCACTTTTCAAGCAGCAACGTCAGCGCACGCCGCATGTCCAGATCGTTTTCGACCAGCAAGACGATCATGCCGCCGCCATCGAGCCGCGCGGGCGTGCCGTGCGGGATGCCCGCCTCAAGCGCGAGACCGGGTTGCGAGGAGAGGGCGGCGTTGACGAAGAACCCCGACCCCTTGCCAAGCACGGACCAGAGCCCCAGTGGATGCCCCAAACGCGCGCAAGCGCGCTCCACGATGGCAAGGCCCAGTCCCAACCCTTCGGACGCACTTGCCTTGGCGTTCAGGCGTTGGAATTCCTGGAAGATCACGTCCTGATCGCCTTCTGAGATGCCGGGGCCGGTGTCCCACACCTCGATCCGGACCGACCCCCCATTCCGGCGCCCGCCGACCAGAACCTGTCCGGTCTCGGTATACCGGATCGCGTTGGAGATGAGGTTCGCCACGATCCGACGCAGATATGCCGGGTCGCTTTCAACCATCACGTCGCACGGCATGACCTTGAATCTCAGGTTTTTCTGCGCGGCAATCGGTGCGAATTCATCCCGAACAGCGTCGAAGATCGAGTTCAGCGAGACCGACTGCATGTCGATCGCCGCCATCCCGGCCTCCAACTTCGAGATGTCGAGAAGCGCGTCGATAATGCCTTCGACGGAACTGAGCGCGCGTTGCGCCTTGAATGCGATCTCACGTGTCGGTTCCGTGTTGTCCGGCCCGTCCAAAGCCGAAACGTAGAGCTTGGCCGCCGAGAGCGGTTGCAGCAGGTCGTGCGATGCCGCCGCGACAAAGCGCGACTTGGATGCGTTCGCCCGCTCTGCCGCACCAAGCGCATCTTCAAGCTCCAGCGTCCGTTCCATCACGCGTTGTTCCAGAAGTTCGTTGACCTGAAACAGGGTGCGGGTCGCTTCGCGTTCCGCTGTGACATCGGTGAAGGAGATCACGAAGCCATGATCCGGCATGTCCTGCGCGAAGACATCGAGGATCATGCCGTCGCGCCGCCGGACCTCCATCGTCAGGGGTTTGCGCACCGTGGCCTGCGCGACCCAGGTCGTGAGCTCGGACCGGCTGATATCCCCGGTGAAGGTGATCTCGTTTTCCAGCTTTTCCAAGATGGTGCCGAACCGGGTGCCCAGGCGGAAATTTGACACCGGCAAGGCCAGCAAGGTTCCGACCCGCTTGTTCCAGCCCAGAAGCCGCGCGTCACGGTCGAAGATGCAGACACCCTGATTGAGGTGGTCCAGCGTGGCGCGGATCATCCGCGCCTGACCGTCCAGCAGCTTGTCGCGTTCTTCGCGTTCCAGTCGCATGATGTCGGTGACGTCGGTTTGCAGGATCACCGTGCCACCGTCGCGCGTGCGGTGTTCGCTGACCTGCACCCAGCGGTCGCGGACCATGCGCACGTTGAACATCACGTGATTGTCGGCATGGCGTTGCAGGCGCCGCGTCGCCCACTCCTCGGAGGTCATGCCATCCGGCATGGCGAGAAAACGCGACTGGCTCACAAGCTCCACGTAGGCTTCGAAGGTGAGCCCGGGGCGCAATGCGTCTTGCAGGTCGATCATGTGCATGCCGAAGCGAGAGTTGCACATCACCAATTCATCGTCCGAGTTGAACAGCGCGAACCCTTCCTGAACCGTCTCGATTGCGTTGGACAGGTCGGAGCGCGCGGTCTCTGCGGCGCGGTTGGCTTCTGCAAGCCGCGCGTTCGACTCGTTCAGCAGGTCCAGCGCGTGTTCGAGATCTGCAGTGCGTTGGCGGACCTGGTCCTCAAGAAGCGCTGCGCGTTCGAACTGGGCGTAGGCCGCACCTGTGCGGTCGGTGTCCTGTTCAACGCGCTGCATGAGAACTTCCGTGATCTGACGGAGCTTCTCGTTCTGGCGCTCAAGCGAGTCGCTTGGGTCGATCAGCCAATTCGTCATGTGCTCTCCCTACGAGCGGCGGGTCGCTGTCCGGGGGATACAATGCGACACCTGTCATTGTATGGTTCACGTGCATCGCATTCAACTGTTCGCCATAGGTCGAAAAGCCAACCACCTGGTTTTCCGCTAAAACCTGACTCACTTTTCCAAGTTTTTGGAGCTGTCCCGCCTCCAGCCGCCGCAAAATGCAGTCGCAGGCGAGAATCGCATCCGGTTTCAACGGGTTGCTGAGGGCGCTGAATTCCGCCTCCAGATGCACCACGATGTCATCCGGTTCCGCAAGGGTCAGCACAAGGCCTTCGTCGATGGCTGAGAAAAACACGAGGTCCCCGTCCTCCGTCACCTTCTGGATCGCCCGCACGTGGCTGTTCCCGCCAATAGTGACGACGACAGGGTGAGCGGCGAAAGTGAACGAGCCAAGGTCTTCGGGATTATGCCCCAACAGCCGCGCATACTCTCGCGCCGCCGGTTCCGTGTTGATCTCATGCACGATGCGGCGCGAAGGATCAGCCCGGGTGACCACCATGCGTTTTTCAGTTGGTTTGAGGTGGTCAAGACTGAACACATGCACGGGACACCGGGTGCGCACGAATGCCAGCACGGCGGCATTCTGATAGACATCGCCTGCGAAGCTGACAAAGGTTTCCTCGAACCGCTCGCCATCGCCCGCGGAGCCGCCGAACATCGGCACGGTGCCAAGTCCGGTCGCCAGCGCAAAGGCGAGTTCGTCCTCTTTGAGGGAAAGACCATCGATCAGAAGAAAGGCAAACTCGTGGACCCAGTCCGGCGCGCTGCGCGACAGCGTCGTGCGATGACGGATCGTGCGGTCGATCAGGGCCTGACTGTCAACTTCGTGCAGGTTGTCGACCACCATGGCCTCCACCGCGAAGCGATCCGAGGGCAGGCCGATGGCAACGATCTCGCCCTCGGTATAGCCGCGGTTGGCTATCTCACCGGCGGTTGTGCAGGCCAGAACAGGCGCGGGCGAGAAGACGCGTCGTGCCTCGGCGATGACATCGCGAAAACGCGCGTCCGGGGACACAAACAGCACCACGAGCGCAAAGGGCGCGTCGCCAAGGTCGGTCTTGAGTTGGGCAACAGCGTCCGGATGGTCCACTGGCACGTGTGCGCGCAAAATCGTCTGTGGGAACGCTCCACCGACGGGCGCGGCGTCTGAGTCTTGCCGCATCCTCCCCCCTAATTCTGATTGCCACCGTTCCGACCCTTGCGCAGATGCGCAGGTCCCTCTGCTCAGACCGGTGTTTCGTCGCTTCGCACGATATTGGCGAAATTTGCTTCCTGTGCAATCAAAACGGCTTGTGTCCGGCTTTGCACGCCCAGTTTCCGCATGATGGCGGTGACATGGGCTTTGACGGTCGTCTCCGCGATCGACAGGTCATAGGCAATCTGCTTGTTCAGTTTGCCTTCGCAGATCAGTTGCAGGATGCGCGCCTGTTGCTTGGTCAGCAGCCCCAACCGCGACAACGCCTCTTCCGCGCTTGTGCGCGGGCCATCCTTTTCGCCGGTCGGCACGAAATTCTCGGGTGTGAAAACCTTGCCATGGGCGATTGCCTCGAACGCCTCGCGAAACACATCGCGTTTGGAGTGCTTCGGCACAAAGCCAGACGCTCCGACCCGCAGTGTCGAGGAAATCATCCGGTTGTCCGCCATCGAAGACACGACCACGACCGGTGTGTTCGGCAAGGCGGTCTTGAGGCGGATCAACCCGTCCAGACCGTTTACGTCCGGCAGGTTCAGGTCCAGCACGATCACGTCCGGTGCTTCGCCCTCCAGCTGGGTAAGCGCTGCCTGCATCGTGTCGGCAGTTGTGATCTCGTCAATATTGGACACCGTGCGCAACGTCATCGACAGCGCATCGCAAAACAGCGGATGGTCATCCACGATCATAGCGGTTTGAAACTCGCTCGGCGAAGTCATCTGCGCTTTGCCCTCCTCCCGAGATGCTGCGCTGGGGTCAGGCGACCCGTCATCACATCAGTATACCAATGATAAGGTAAAGTCCGGTTCATGAAACCACCCCTTTGGTCCCATACCCTGACATGCATTGCAATCGCAGGCCTGACCACAACCGGGTGATCAGGCGGATTTGGTGTTCTCGGCGATCATGGCAATCATTTCGAACATGATCGCCGCAGCCGTCAGGGCCGTGATCTGGTTGGGGTTGTCCTTGGTGGGCATCATGCAGACCACGTCGCCGCCAATGATGTTCAGCCCGCGCACTGCATGCAGCAGGCCCACGGCCTCGTCGATATCGAAGCCTTTTTCACCTGGTTCGATGTTGGACACGCCGGGCGCGATGGTCGGGTCAAGACAGTCCAGATCGAAGGTGATGTAGACCGGCCGCCCCGCCAGCATGTCACGGGTTTGCGCGACGACATCTGCGAGCCCTCGCGCACGGAAGTCCTTCATGGTCACAACGTTATAGCCGTAGTCGTAGGACGGTTGCAGCCAATCCAGCGTGCGCGCGTGCCCTCTGAGCCCGATCTGCATGGAATGGGTCGGATCAACCTGCCCCTGATCGGCAAGGTATGCCCCCCAATGCGCGGCGGATTTCTCAGCGCCCAGAAAGTGATCGACCTTGGTGAAGACGTCCGTATGGGCGTCCAGATGGAGGAAACATATCTTTTCGCCCTTGCTCAGATGCCCATTGCCAAGTGCCTGAACGATGCCGCCGGTGACAGAGTGGTCGCCGCCCACGGACACGGGCCTTGCGCCTGCGGCGTCGAGGGTGTGGAAAAACTCGGTGATGTCGGCGATGCAGGCTTCGTTGTCATTGGCGCGGGGCAGGGGCACGTCGCCGACATCCACAATCCGCGCCGCTGTCCATGGGTCGAGGCCGAAGCCGCCATGCATACGCCGCGATACGGCCGAGACGTTGCGCAAGGCCCGTGGCCCAAGGTGCTGATCGCGCTCCGTCGTGCCATTCCCGGTCGAATGCGGCACCCCGACAAGGGCGATGTCGGCCCCCTTGGGTCCTTGATGCGGGCAGCGAAAGAGGGTTGGCACACCCCACCAATAGAGGTTTTCCATCATCGAGTTCAGGTGTGGATCGCTCATCAGGGGCCTGCACGCTTGGGATGTTCTCCTCCCTGCTTAGCGCTCCGCGCGCCTCCCGTCACCCGCGCCGTCAGGATTTCACGTCAGAGGAGAAGCGGGCGGCGTTCTCCTTGAGAAACGCACTCTCATCCGCGTGCCCCCAGAACGCGGGCTGTGCCTTCGGAATGGTCAGTGCCTTGCGGACGGCAGGCCGCGCATCGATCCGGTCGAACCACGCTTGCAGGTTCGGCAAGCCATCGATGGAGACATTTGCCCAAACGTAGGCGCGCGCCCATGGATAGGTCGCCATATCCGCGATCGAATACGCATCGGCAGCGAGCCATGCGCGCCCCTCCAGCCGGGTATCGAGCACCTCCAGCAGCCTGCGCGTTTCATCCACGTAGCGCTTGATGGAGAAAGGCTCTTCATGCCCGTTCGGGGCAGCGATGCGCTGAAAATACATGGCCTGTCCCATCATCGGCCCGATCCCGCCCATCTGGAACATCAGCCATTGAAGGACCTCGGACTTGCCACTCGTATCGATTGGCAGAAACTGGCCGTACTTCTCCGCAAGGTACCACAAGATTGCGCCGCTTTCGAAGACCGGGAAATCTCCGTTTGATCTGTCCACGATCGTCGGGATGCGGCCATTCGGGTTCAGTTTCATGTAGCCCGGTGCCTTTTGCTCCTTCTTGGCGAAATCGATGAACGTTAGGTCGTAAGGAACACCGGCTTCCTCCAGAAAGATGACAGGCTTGTACCCGTTCATCGTCGCGGCGGTGTAAAGGTGGATGTCGGCGTTTGGCATCTGATGGCTCCGGAAATCCCTCGGTAAAAACCTTCTTGCCAGTTGAAGGCGATGGGATAGAAAAGCAACCAGTATACTTTTTGTTACCTAGGTCTCGGCAATGCGAGCAAAAATCACCGAACATTCGGGCCGGAAGGTCGTGGCAGAGCCATGTGATCAGCCTTGCGCCATTGAACAGGGCATGCGGATTCTGGGAGGCAAGTGGACGGGGTCGATCCTGTGGCATGTCCGGGACGGGCCAGTGCGCTTCAATGATCTGGCACGCATGGTCGGCGGCGCGAGCAAGAAGATGATTGCAGACCGGCTACGGCATCTTGAGGCGCATGGGCTCGTGACGCGGCAGGTCATGCAAACCGCACCTGTCACGGTTCAGTATCAGATTACAGAGCATGGGCGAACCGCTCTCGGCGTGCTCGACACGCTCAGAAAGTGGTCGGAGGAGCGGGTTCAGGACACGCAACCGGGTGTTTCGACCCGCGCGACGGCCCGGTCATCAAACACGCCCGGTTCTGCAGAAAAGCCTGCCTGAACGATTACGGCGCTGCCTTGCATTTCCGATCCGCTGACCGTGATCTCGCGCTGTCCGATCGTGTCGTCGACATCGATGGTAAAGCTGATCCGACCGCCCGCGGGCAGACCGACAAGGTCAAGTTGCAAACCTGTCTGACCGTCTTCTACACCCGGAATGATACGCAAGAACTCGGCACCTGCTGTAATCTCCAGTGGTTGGAACACCTGCACGCCCGCACCGCGGGCGGTAACGTCGAAGATCAGCTTTCCAACGCTGTTGGTCATGTCAATCTCGACAACCATGGGTCCTGTCGGACAGTTCCCGGTATTCGTCACGGTAAAGCGATCCTTGGGCGCGCCATCACGAAAGCTGACTTCGATTTCGGCGAGGCCGGCACTTGGCATCAGGGATAAAAGCAGGGCGAGGCTAAGGCAATGACGGAGCATGTGGCGGCCTTGTGAGGTTTCGGTTGACCCAATAGCTAGGCCGCCACGCACCGAAATCATCCACACACAAAAAAACGCGCGCCCCGAAAGGCGCGCGCTTGGTCTGTACGGTGTCCCTCGTTCGCGGCGAATTACTTCGCGGCGTATTCCTTGGGCAGTTTGAAGGTCCAGAGCATGCCACCCTGGTTCAGGTAGTTGACCTTCTTGGCCACCTCACCGCCCCAGAGCGGAACCGCACCACCCCAGCCGGAGATGATGGAGACATACTGCTCGCCTTCCATCTCCCAGGTGATGGGCTGGCCCACGATGCCGGAGCCGGTCTGGAAGGACCAGAGCGTCTCCCCGGTTTCGTCATCCAGTGCGATGAACTCACCTTCGGGGGTGCCGAAGAACACAAGGCCACCGGCGGTGGTCATGACACCGCCCCACAGAGGCGCGTCATTCTTGTAGTTCCACTTCACTTCGCCGGTATCGGGATCAATCGCCTTCAGGCTGCCGATGTGATCTTCGAAGAGCGGCTTGATGGTGAAGCCGGACCCAAGATAGGCCGCGCCCTTCTTGTAGGTGATCGGCTCGTTCCAGATATCCATGCCCCATTCGTTGGACGGGACGTAGAAGTTGCCGGTGCGCTGGCTGAAGGCCATCGGCATCCAGTTCTTGCCACCGAGGAAACCCGGGACAGCAAAGACTGTCTCGCCCTTCGCGCCATCGGCGGACTCGGCCGGATTGCCCGGGCGGTTGTCCTCGATGAAGATCGGGCGGCCGTTGTCATCGATGCCGGAAGCCCAGGAGATTTCCTCGACGAACGGTGTGGCGGAGACGAAGCCGCCATCTGCTGCATCCAGGACGTAGAAGAAGCCGTTCCGGTCCGCAGTGGCCAAACGCTGGTTGCCGTCGCGGTCGTCATAGGCGACCACTTCGTTCACCCCGTCAAAGTCCCAACCTTCACGCGGCGTCGTCTGGAAGTGCCACTTGATCTCGCCCGTTGCCGGGTCGATGCCAAGGCGCGATGCGGCGTAGAGGTTGTCGCCCATACCGTCCTCGGACGGCTCGCCTGCGCCACGCAGGTGACTGTTCCAGGGTGCCGGGTTCCCCGTGCCGAAGATCAGCGTGTCGGTGCGCGCGTCATAAGAACCACCGAGCCATGTCGCCCCGCCACCGGTTTTCCACATGTCGCCGGGCCAGGTCGCATTCAGCGTGCCGGTCATGGTCGACGGCTCGCCGTTCAGCTCACCCATGTGACCTTCGATGACCGGGCGTTTCCACACCAGATCGCCGGTCTCTGCGTCGCGCGCTTCGACGGCGCCCACGATGCCGAACTCACCGCCGGAATTGCCAGTCACGACCAGGCCGTCAACGATCAGCGGAGCCGCCGTGTAGGAATAGCCCGCCTTGTAATCTGCGATCTTTTCCCGCCAGACAACATCACCGGTTTTCAGGTCCAGTGCGACGATGCGGGCATCGAGCGTGCCGAAATAGAATTTGTCGTCATAGATCGCGCCACCGCGGTTGATGACGTCACAGCACGGCAGAATACCTTCGGGCAGACGCGCGTCGTATTGCCAGACCTCTTTGCCGGTCATCACGTCGATCGCGTAAACGCGGCTGTAGGAGCCGGTGATGTACATGATGCCATCGTGAACCAGCGGCTGTGTCTCCTGACCGCGCTGCTTTTCTCCGCCGAGTGAGAACGCCCAAGCCGGAACCAGCTTGCTGACGTTGTCCTTGTTCAGCGTGTCCAGCGGCGAGTAGCGTTGAAGATCACGCCCCATACCATTGGTCAGCACGCTGTCGGTGTTTGCGGCATCATTTGCCAGGTCTTCTTCGGTGACACCTGCAGCATAGGCCGCGCCAGAGGCGACGACGGCGGCTGTCACGGCGACGATAAACCGGTTCATGCGGCTATCCTCCATGTAATTACTGTCCCTGAGTCCCCCACCAATCGGGGAATTCCTCCAGTGGAGTTGTCGCCCAGATCACCGCACGGGACCTATTGGCCAATGGTCGTAATGCATGTTCCAGATGCGCGTTTGCCCCTGAAACCGCCGCAACCCGAGACAAAAGTCGCATCTTGGCAGGCACCCCCCCGGCGTATCGTGTCACCTCGGAGGACCATTCATGACGACGATTATCAGGGCATTCATACTTGCAACCGGTCTGGCCGCCGGCGCTATGGCGGCTGCGGAGACACGCACGGTTTTTCTCGTCGACGGACAGGGCGCACGCCTCGCCATCGCAAAGCTCGAGACGACGGGTGCCGACTACACGCTGTCGATGCTGGCCGACCCGTTTTCCAATCACTTTCTGTCCATGCGTCCGTTCAAGTGCCTCGATGGGCCGACCAAGACATGGTGTCACGTGCCGTACCCTTACGAAAACGCGCGCGACCTGTCGCAGGGGCCTACCGACTTGGAATATGACCTGTTGTTCATCTGGAAGAGCGCGACGGATTACGGGATCAATATGTGGAACGGGGTGTACTACAAGATCGACGCCGCTGCCGATGGTTCGATGACCGGGGTCATGCACGAAATGGACATGGATATCCTGGCCGTACCCCCGCCCGACGGCGAGATGCGCCCGATACGGCCTGTCGATCTCGAAAAGGCAGATCCGGACAGCCATTGGTTGCCGCACCTTGTGATCGAATAAGCGCGCTTGATCCGGAAAAAGCGCGACCGCCCGAAGGCGGTCGCGTCGGTCCCCTCGCCAGGGGCCATCCGGGACCTTTTGGGGGAGGTCGTCCCGGTGACCGGCAGCCCTGCGTCCGGGGCCGCTTGCAACCAAGTTCAGTTGTCGATCTGCTTGTTCTTTTCCGCGTCGGAAATCGAATTCAGGTAGGCCAGAATGAAATCCTGCACTGTGCGGTCCTCGATCCCGACATGGCGCATCTTCGTGCCGGGCATGAAGCCGTCATTGTCTTCCATCCATGCGCGCAGGGCGGCTTCGGTCCAGACAATGCCCGAGGCTTCCAACGCGATCGAGTAGTCATAGTCTTCGACGATGCCCGCGGCGCGTCCGACGATGTTCTCCAGCGGGGGGCCGTAGCTGTCATGAGTGGTGTCGGGGGCATGGCAGCGGCGGCATTCGGCCTTGAACAGCATCTCGCCAGCCATCACTTTGGCTTGTTCGAAAACGGGCTCCGCCTGCGCAGAAGGTGCCAGAAGGCCCAGTCCCATCACGGTACAGATCAAAAGGTTTCTCATCGGGTGTCCCTCCGGTTACGTCAGCGCAACCTACCCCCTGCACCGGAAAGCGGATTTGAGCCATGTCAAGAAATCCCCGTGGTAGAATGACGCTTTGGTCGTATTTTACCGCCTTGGCGCCTTGGTAGTCTGTCGCAAACTCGGAGGAACACCATGAAACTCATGTCACGGGCCTGTGCTGCGGCGCTGGCCATTGTCGTTTCGGCCACTGCCGTTTTCGCCGAGCTGCCAAAACTGCGGGCAGCCGTGCTGGAATTCGGGACGGTGAATTGGGAACTGGACGTCATAAAGCACCACGGGTTCGATACAGCGCGTGGCTTCGAGCTTGCAGTCCAAGGAATGGCGGGGGGCTCTGCTGCGAAGATTGCGTTCCAGGGCGGTGAGGCGGACGTGATCGTCTCGGACTGGCTGTGGGTTGCACGGCAACGCGCCGCGGGCAAGGACTTCGTCTTTATCCCGTATTCCAAGGCCGTGGGCGGCGTGATGGTCGCAGACGACTCGCCGGCGCGGACACTGGAGGATCTGAGGGGGGCCAAGGTCGGCATCGCCGGTGGCCCGCTTGATAAATCCTGGCTTATCCTTCGGGCCTATGCACAGCAGGAATACGGAATGGATCTCGCGGCAGAAACCGAACAGGTCTTCGGGGCGCCGCCACTGATCTACAAGACCGCGCTGCAGGGTGATCTGGATGGCGCGATCAACTTCTGGCATTTCATGGCCAAGATGGATGCCTCGGGCATGCGACCGCTCGTGACGGTCGATACCGCGTCTGGCGCGTTGGGGCTCAGCCCTGAAACCCCGCTGCTGGGCTATGTTCTGCATGGCGATATGCTGCGCGAACATCCGGAATTGGTCGAAGGCCTTGCCGGGGCTTCACGCGCCGCCAAGGATCTGCTCGCCGGGTCGGACTCGGAATGGGACAGGCTGCGCCCTCGGATGAAGGTGAACTCGGATGCGCAGTTCGACGCGCTCAAGGCCGGCTTTCGCGCCGGCATTCCCGCGCCGGGCCCCGTCGATGAAGATGCTGCGGCCCGGATGCTCGCCCTGATGGCGGAACTGGGGGGCGCGGAGTTGATCGGTAAGGCTACCGAGATGCCCGCGGGTGTGTTTGTCCAACCGGGAAGCTGACTCACGCGGGCTGCGGCTCGCAAGCGTTGATGCGCCAGAACCATCGGCGCGCGCGCCAGCGCAGGCCGCGCCACTTGTGCATTTGTCGCTCGACACCATGCAGTTCGACGGTGTCCCCGTCCTGGGGGCGCTGTCGATCGATGTGCGCGCGGGCGAGACGCTGGCGATCACCGGACCGTCCGGCATCGGCAAGTCCACACTTTTGCGTATCCTTGCAGGTTTGGAGACGCGGTTTCGCGGCGAGTTGAAGACGCCCGACCGCGTCGCCATGGTGTTTCAGGAGCCAACGCTTCTGCCGTGGCGCACCGCGCTCGACAATATCCGCCTCGCCACGGGTCTGTCGGCAGCCGATGCGCGGTCCGCGCTGGCGGAGGTCGGATTGTCCGAAAAGGCAGCGCAATTCCCGGCGCAGCTTTCACTTGGCCAACAGCGTCGCCTGTCGCTGGCGCGCGCCTTTGCGTCCAGGCCGGACGTCTTGGTACTGGATGAGCCATTCGTGTCGCTAGACCCGGATCTGGCGGAGGACATGATGGTTCTTTTCGCGCGCTTGCGGGCTGCACGGGGGCTGGCGACGGTTCTGGTCACCCATGTCGCGCGGGAGGCAGAGATGCTGTCATCGCGGATCATCACACTCGACGGGCGTCCCGCGACTGTCACGTCCGAGCGTCAGAACAAGGGCGCGTATTTCCAGTTGTCGGCGTCCGGTGTGACCTCGTCCAGATCGTAACCTGCGCCCTGCAAGCGTTTGGCGACCTCAAGCCCGTCTTCCGCAGCGGCGTCCACCATGGCCCGGCCTGCGGCTTCGTCCTTCGCAACGCCGCGCCCCCGGATCAGGTCCAGCCCGTAATTGAACTTGCCAACCGGATCGCCCGCCTCGGCGGCGCGGCGGTCCCATTCTGCGGCGGCTTCGGGATTTTCAGGTGCGCCCAGACCGTTGTTGTCCAGCTGGCTCATCCACGTCATCGTTCCGGTCCAGCCAGCTTCGGCGCAGGCTTCGAACAGCTCGCGCGCCATTGCATGGTCGCCCTTCTTGGTCATGAAGTACCCGGCTGAGCAGGTGACCATATCCGGTTTGCCCTGACGAATGTTTTCCATCACGCGGTTCATGCCCATCTCCGGCGGGTTCAACTCGCCGTGGTCATCGGCCAGGACCGGTGAGACGCAGCACAGAAAGGCAATGACAGGTCTGATCAGCATGATGGCTCCTCCGCCGCGTTCCTAGCACAACCCCGGCGAAAGGTCAGCCGCGCAATGGTCGTAGGCGCACCGTCCCTACATCATCGCCGCTGGGGACAGGGCGGTGAACACACGGATATAGTCCCCGGGCGACGATCCGGCCCACAGCACCCAGAGACGATTTGGATTGTCTTCGTCGATCCACGCATAGTCTCCGGTTTCCAACCCGCGCAGATCGGTGCTGATATAGTTGACGTTGGTGTTGGCCAGGAAATCAGTGGCGTCCATACTTGCGGGCAGGGCGGCGACGCCGAGAATGGGGGCGTCAAACTCGACAAACGCATAGTGGCTGCCGTGCCAGCTGTCGAAAAAGACATAGTGGCTGGCCACGACCTCGCCCGCCGGAATGACCCCGTCCACGCCCCCGATATCAACGCGGATCGGCGCGTCGAGCACGATGTTCTGATCCTCGTCAAAGGCGTAAAGGTGGTCGGTATTGAAATTGTCGAGACCCACGTCGAACCCGCTGTCCGTCTCAAGGATCACGAATGTGCCGTCACCGGTTTGCTGTACGATCTCTCCGCCCAGAACCGTGGCGGAGGCCGTTTGGGCCACGATCGCGGATACAAGAGCAGCGCAGGCGCATGCAAGCGGATGCGAAAAAGGGCCCATTGCGGTCTCCAACACGACAGAGTTGCCCCATTGGACCCGTCCCGGACCCAGACGACCAGCCCCCTCGCGCAGACGTGAGCGGGCCGCCTCCTTGCGCAGACATGCGTGGGCTTGGCGTCGCGCAAACTTGTGCCGGATCAACCCTTGCGCCTGATCATCCCGCGCGCCGGGTCGTAGCCCCACAGCGCAAGCGCCATGAACACCACGCAAGCCAGCGCGGTCCAGCCGAGCGCCGGCAGGTTCACCTCTGCGTAGAGGGCGAAACGGATCAACTCTACCGCATGGGTGAAGGGGTTGGCCGCGCAGATATCGTGCAAAAGCTCGCTGCTTTCGGCCATTTTCCAGAGCGGGTAGAGCGCAGAGGACAGGAAAAACATCGGGAAGATCACGAAGTTCATCACGCCTGCAAAATTCTCCAGCTGCTTGATGAAGGACGACAGCATCAGCCCCAGCGCCCCGAGCATCAGCCCGGCGATCAGCAACGCCGGGAAGGCCAGAAGATAGCCGGCAAGTGGTAGGGTGATGCCGAACAGCGCCGCGATGCCCAGGAACGCATAAGCCTGCGCGATGGAGATCAGCGTTCCGCCCGTAAGCTTGCAGAAGAGCAACCACCAGCGAGGCAGCGGTGAGGTCAGCAGCAGCCGCATGGACCCCATTTCACGATCATAGACAAGGCTGAGCGACGATTGCATGCCATTGAACAGCAGGATCATCCCGCAAAGTCCGGGAACGATATATATCTCGTATGTGATATAGGTCTGGTATGGCGGCGTGATTGATAGACCAAGGGCAGCGCGAAACCCGGCCGCAAAGACCAGAAGCCAGACCAAAGGGCGCACCAGGGCGGCGATGAAGCGCTCTCGCTGCTGGACGAAGCGAAACGCTTCGCGCGAGGTGATTGCGGCCAGTGCGGTAAGATAGGGGGTCATCGGACGCCCGTTCGGCATGGCGCGGTCTGGATGGTTTGCATCATACCGCAGCCCCTGTCAGTCCGAGGAAATGATCGGTCAGGGACGCCGCCCCGCGCTTTTCGGCTGCGATCCCATCCTCCAGAATACGACCACGATGAAGGATCAGCAGCCGGTCGGTATCGCGGACCTCGTCGGTCAGATGCGTGGCCCAGAGCACCGTCAGGCCCGTTTCCGCCGCAAGAGCGTGGACATGGTCGGTGATGCCGGTGCGTGCAGCCGCATCCAGCCCCACGGTCGGCTCGTCCAGCAACAGGACAGAGGGGTGATGGATCAGTGCACGCGCGATTTCAGTTCTGCGCCGGTGCCCGCCGTTCAGATCGCGCACCCGTTCCTGCCTGCGCGCGCGGATGTCCAGTTGGTCGAGTGCTGCGTCGATCCGTTTGCCTGCCTCCGCGCCCGAAAGGCCATGCAGTGCCGCAAAGTAGCGCAGGTTCCGATCCACCGAAAGCGACAGGTCCAACGTGTTTTGCTGAAAGACGACGCCGATCTGCGCAAGCGCGGCCCGTGGTGTTTCGGACAAGGACTGCCCGGCAACGAAAATTTCGCCTGCCGGGGCTGTGAAGAGCCGTGTGAGCAAACCGAACAATGTGGATTTTCCCGCACCATTCGGGCCCAGCAAGGCGCAAAAAGCCCCTGGCGCGATATCGAACGAGACCGCGTCGAGGGCTTTTCTCGCGCCGTAGGCGAAGCTCAGGTCGGTGACCTGAAGCCCACTCATGGCGACTTATTCGATTGTGATTTCAAGGCGCTGGGTCTCGCCAGTCGAGCCGGGGATCCTGAGAAAATATGTGCCGGGTTTGATGGCAACGAACCCAATCTCCATTTCGCCGGCATCGTCGAACTCGATCGAATTCACGCCGAGCGGGCGGATTTCGAGATCGTTCACCACGATCTCATCGATCCAGATTGCACGGAAAAACTCGGACCCTTCAAGGGCCAGTTCCGCTGATCCATCGCCTTCGATCTCGAACTCGTAATAGGTGCCTGATTTCAGAACCCACGGCGCCTCCGACAACGGCATGCCTGAGCTGAGCATCACCGGCGGCAGTTCGACCTTGTTGGCCGAAGACAGAATTCCGGCGCGGCCCCATTCATCGCGCGGTGCACCATCTGCGAAGCCTGCGGCTGGCAGGCAAAGCGCCACCACCGTGGCAAGTGTTGTCAGGGTTTTCATCGTCGTCCTCATTGGTCTTTCAAACTGGAAATGCATGCTGGAAATCAGCCTTGCGCGGGGCGGTATGCGGCACCCCACGGGAAGCGGCCCACCTTGATGGATTTGATCGGCTCGCGCTTGGCCACATCGATCACCGTAACGTCGCCGGACACGCCGTTGGTGGTGAACAGCAGCGACTTTTCGCCATTGAAGGCCATATGCCAGACCCGGCGGCCGACGAGGATGTAGTCTTCGACCTCGTAGGTTTCGGTGTTCACGACGGCCACGTGGTTCGAGGGTCCGAGAGCAACGAACGCGTGCTTTTCATCCGCGGTGAATTCGAACCCGACGGGCTGCACCCTGTCCGGGTGGATGCCCTCAACCTCGAAGCCGATTTTCGCGATCTCGCTTTGGTCGGCGACCGAAAAGATGGACATGGTCCCGCCGATCTCGGCAGAAACCCAAAGTTCTGTGCCCTCGGCGCGGAACTCGGCGTGGCGTGGGCGGCTGTCCACCAGTGTGTTGGCGAACAGTTCCTGTGTTTCCGTGTCAATCCAATGAGCCATGTTGGTCGTCTCGGAGGTCGTGATCGCGATCTTTCCGTCGGGCGAAACGGCCATCCCCTCAGGCTCGATCCCGACGTCGATCTGGGCAATCACGGTGCGGGTTTCGGTATCCACCACGGTAGTGATCGCGTCGTCCTCGTTGGCAATGTAGAGGTGGCGGTCATTGGGGTGCAGCACGAACTGTTCGGGGTCCTCGCCGGAGGGCAGGTCGTGCAGGATCTCGCCGGTGTCAGGGTTCATGACCTGAACCGAGTCGCTGTCGGAGGCACAGATGTAAAGCGTCGTGAAATCCTTGGAGAAGGTGATCCCGCGCGGCCGCTCACCGGTTTCGATCGTGCGCACGACTTCAAGCGTTTCGATGTCGATCACGCTGACCGTGTCGTCCTTCTCGTTCGACACCCAGATCTCGCCCATGGAGGCGAAAGCGGGTGTGCTGAGCAGCAGTGCCAGCGCTGGGGCGATAAGTGGACATTTCATGGCTAGTCTCCGGTCTGTTCCAAGGTGGCGCAGGGGCTGTCTGCCTCCCGTGCCCCGCAGAGGATTTTCTGGACTTGAATGGTGTTCAGTCGAACGCGGTGCAGGTGCTTTCCGGGGCGTCGATCCCCAGTGTGTCAAGTTCCGTGGTCTGGTGCAGGAACCCCTCCAGCGGCGCTTGTGCGACCAGCGCGCGCGGATGCACGATGGGGATCGGCTGACGCATCTGACCGTTCCACGCACGGAAGGTCAGAGGACGGCCCTTGAACCCGGCCAGTTCGAACTGGTCGGACAATATGTAGTCGCGCAAGGTCGCGGGATCTGCCGTATTGGTTCGCGTGACGGCCTCGCCGATTACGCGTCCGGCGGCCCACGCCGCGTAGTCGCGCGGTTTCATGTCCCGCCCGGTGGTTTCGGTAAAGCGCGATTGCAATTGCGCCGCACCCCATTGTTCGACCACCGGGGCCCAGGTCTGCGGGCTCAGCCCTTCGGAGCCTGCCACCGGGCGGGGGCGCCATGTGTTGTATTGAATGTAGCGCCCGAAATCGTTGGTTTCATCAGCGACGATCAAGGCGTCGTAGTCACCGAAATCCTGAGTGAAGAGCGGCACCTCCTGTGCCGCGTTGCGCCGCATATCGGCTCCGAATTCCCACGTCTTTTCGGCCTTGAGCTTAAGTCCGAATTTGGCGAGCGAGGCACGCATGGCATCCGCGTAGGCCTTGTCTGCGGGGTAGCTGCCCGTGATCATCACCAGATCGGTCCAGCGTTTGCTGACGAACATCTGGGCGAGCGCATCGGTTCTCATGGCGTCCGAGGGCTTGGTATGCAGCAGGTTAGCGCGGCACTCGTCGTCGCGCAGATCACGCGCCCCTTCGGAAGTGTTGAACAGAATGGCGTCCTGCGCTTCGGGCAGGTCGGCAATGGCCAGCATGTCTGCTGCAGGTGCATCGAGGATCAGGAAGGGGGTGGTGCCAAGTGCGGCGCGGGCTGCGTCCAGAAGATCACCTTCTTCCGGGACGACCGTTTCGGCCAAGGTGTAGGTATGTCCGAGAAACCGACCGGTCGTGGTGTTGTCATCGATCGCCACCCGCGCGCCGGCGAGGCCGAGATCTTCGGGAATCGGATCGAGGTTGGAGAGTGTGGGCGGCGGCGGGATGTCTCTCTTGAGGTAGTGAAGAAGCACCTCTGCGGCGTTCGCAGGTCCGGTTCCCACCGAAATCGCAACGCAAAAAAGAACAAGACCGATCCGGCCACGCATCTGAAACCTCCCACTTTTTCAGGCAGTTTATCGGGGCACGGGCGAGTCGAAATGAGACTTTAGGATAAGGGTTTTGGACCGCGTCGCGCGGGCACCTGCGACCCCTCAAACCAAAGTCGAATTCTGCGGATGCAAACAAGTCGCTACAAGGACTGCAACGAGGACCATGGATGGGAGCCGCCCGATGACTATTGCCAATACGAATTTACTCGCTGCCTTTGCCATCGCTGCCGCCACCATGGCGCATGCGCATGGGGATGTCGCACCACAACCGGTGAACACAGACGCTCTGCCCGATGTGGGCGAAGAGTGGCTGACCGAGAACCCGTACCGCGAACTTGACCCCGAACTGTGGAAAGCGGCGATTGATATCGGGTCTTCGGGCTACAACCAGAACTGCGCACGCTGCCACGGCCTTGGCGCCGTTTCGGGCGGGCTGGCGCCGGACTTGCGCTACCTCGAAGCCGAAGAGTACGGCGATGAGTGGTTCATGGAACGCTATATCTACGGTTACACCCAGAACGGCATCACCAAGATGCCAGCCTTTGGCGAATTGCTGGGCCAGGAAGCGGCATGGGCAATCCGCCTTTACGTGGAAACACGGCCCGGCGAAGGTGCTCTGGATGATTATCAGGACCGCCTGAAGGCGATGCGGGACGAGCTGGAATCCGGTACCGTTGCGGACGAGGCGGCGATGAAGGCCGAACTCGAAGCCATCGCAGCCGAGGTTTACACCGAATCCGGCGCACCATTGGCCGACAGTATCGCATGGCGCGCGGCAGCGCAGCTTGCCGGTACGCCCGAAAGCTACAAGGCCGCGGCCGAGACCTTGACGGTAGGCCTGTCGGCTGCTCACTAATACCGACCTCCGGCGCGCGATAAAAAAAACCAGGCGCGCGCCGCAACAACTCGACCAAATCTGTGGGAGGATGAATGGTCCGCGTTTCCGTTTGGATTGCTGCAGCCATTTGCATGTTGATGTCAGTGAGCGCGCCACTTGAGGCCCGCTGCAAGGATTGGGTTCCACAACCCAAACCCCAAAATGCCAGCCGCGATATTGTCGGGCAGGAGCTTGACCAGATCATCGATCGCGGCTTCATCGAGTTCGCGGTGTATGACGACTTCCCGCCTTATTCGTGGAAGGAGGGATCGACACCGCGCGGTGTCGATGTGGATATAGCCAAACTCATTGCGGCGTATATCGATGTTGAGCCGCGCTTCAACTTCGTGAACGCTGGAGAGACGCTTGACGCGGACTTGCGCAACAATGTCTGGCGCGGCCCCATCGTCGGGGGGCGTGTATCGAACGTCATGATGCGTGTTCCCTATGACAGCGAATACGCTTGTAGACACGAGCAGGTCGTGTTCACCGGTCAGTATTATAAGGAAAGCATCGCAATCGCTTACGACAAGGCGAGCTATCCCGAGGACAAGCCGGTGCCGGCCTATTTCCGGTATGACACGGTTGCTGTCGAAAACGACTCGATTGCGGATTTCTTTCTGTCTTCCACGGCGCGGGGCCAGCTTATCGGAAACATCAAGCGTTATCCGACGATGGCCGAGGCGATGGCTGCGCTTGATGCAGGGGAAGTGATGGCGGCCATGGGGCCCCGATTGCAGCTGGAACATGGTCTGACCGACAAGATCGGCATTCACGAACCTCCTCTTCCCGGGTTTTCCCGGAGCAGTTGGACAATCGGTCTGGGCGTGAATTTTCGGTACAGGCCCTTGGCCTACACCGTCGATGACGCGATCTTCGACGGGCTGAACTCCGGCAAGATCGAGGCGATCTTCGCCGAATACGGCCTCACCCACCGTGCGCCGGAACGCTGATGTCTACAACTTTGGTACGAATAGGCGCGGCAGAACTGTCTGATACGCTCTGACCGAAACTTGAGGAGGCCCCAATGCATTTAACCGACAGTCGCGACATCGCCGCGGACCCGCAAACCGTCTGGGCCGCGATCCTGAATCCTGAGGTTCTCAAGGCCTGCGTGCCTGGTTGTCAGGAGATGACCGGCTCTCCGGAGGAAGGATTTCACGCCACGGTTGTGCAGAAGGTCGGTCCGGTGAAGGCGACCTTCAAGGGCGCTGTTGAGTTGCAGGACATGATGCCTCCCGAAAGCGTCAAGATCGTTGGAGAGGGCAAGGGCGGTGCTGCCGGATTTGCCAAGGGTGGCGCGAATGTCCGCCTCGAAGCGATCGAGGACGGAACACGGCTGCACTATGATGTTGAAGCCAATGTCGGGGGAAAGCTCGCCCAGCTCGGCTCGCGCATCATCGACGGGTTCGCCAAGAAAATGGCGGATCAGTTCTTCACGAATTTCAAGGAAGCCATAGAAGGCCCCGCGCCGGATGGCGAGGATGGTGCCCCGGACGATGGCGCCAAGAAGAAAGGTTGGCTCAAGAAACTCGTCAGCTGAGTTCATTGGGCATTCACAGGTAGCAAGGGAGGATACGTATGACATCCGTTACCGTCACCGTGAACGGCAAAACCCGTTCCGGCGAAGTCGAGGGCCGCACGCTCTTGTCGTCATTTTTGCGCGATAGCCTGACACTGACCGGCACCCATGTCGGGTGCGACACCAGCCAATGCGGCGCGTGCGTGGTGCATGTGGATGGCGAAGCCGTCAAGGCCTGCTCGGTGTTGGCAGCAGATGTGGACGGAGCCGAGATCACGACGATCGAAGGCATGGCGAATGCCGACGGCTCGCTCGGTGTGATCCAGCAGGCGTTCCAGGACCACCACGGCCTGCAATGCGGGTTCTGCACGCCCGGCATGGTGATGTCGGCTGCGGCACTGCTCAAGGACAACCCGAAGCCGACAGAGCACGAGATTCGCGAGTATCTGGAAGGCAATATCTGCCGCTGCACGGGCTACCACAACATCGTCAAGGCGATCATGGCAGCCTCCGGGCAGGACGTCGCGCCGCCGATGGCTGCGGAATAACACCAACAGACAGCGCGCCCGGCACTATGGTGTGCCCGGCCTGACATGACCCGAGTTTTTCGAGGGAGGATCACATGCCCAAAGATGGTGGCATTGGCGCCAGCTCAAAGCGCCGCGAAGACGTCCGGTTTCTGACCGGACGCGGTCGCTATACCGACGACATCAACCTGAACAACCAGACCTATGCGTGGTTCCTGCGCTCCGAAGTTGCGCACGGAACGATCAACTCGATCGACACCTCCGCCGCCGAAGCGATGGACGGTGTGGTCAAGGTTTTCACCGCAAAGGATTTCGAGGGCGTCGGCGGTGTGCCCTGCGGCTGGCAGATCACAGACCTGCACGGCAACCCGATGAAAGAGCCCAAGCACCCCGTGCTCGCCGAGGGCAAGGTCCGTCATGTGGGCGATCCGATCGCCGTGGTGGTCGCGGAGTCGCTCGAAGAGGCGCGCGATGCCGCCGAAGCGATCGACGTGGACATCACCGAACTTCCTGCCGTGATGGACATGAAGGACGCCCTGGCCGCCGGTGCCCCCAGGGTGCACGACGATCTCGACGATAACCTGTGCTATGAGTGGGGGTTCGTCGAAGACAACCGCGCCGCCGTGGACGAGGCGATCAAGAACGCCCATCACGTCACCACGCTGGAGCTGACCAACAATCGTCTGGTCGCCAATCCGATGGAGCCGCGCGTTGCCGTGGGGGATTTCAACCCCGGCACCGAGGATTACACGCTTTACACCACCTCGCAGAACCCGCACGTGATCCGGCTGCTTATGGGCGCGTTCGTCCTTGGTATTCCCGAGCACAAACTGCGCGTCATTGCGCCGGACGTGGGGGGTGGATTCGGGTCGAAAATCTACCACTACGCCGAAGAGGCCTTTGTCACCTTCGCCTCTGCGCAGGTGCGCCGCCCGGTCAAGTGGACCTCTACCCGGTCTGAGGCGTTCGTCTCGGACGCGCATGGTCGTGACCATGTCACCAAGATCGACCTTGCCATGGACGAGGACTACAACTTCACGGCCCTGCGCTGTGACACCTACGCCAACATGGGCGCGTATCTGTCCACCTTCGCACCGTCTATCCCGACTTGGCTTCACGGCACGCTGCTGGCCGGCAACTATCGCACGCCGCTGATCTACACCAACGTCAAGGCCGTCTTCACGACCACGACGCCGGTGGATGCCTATCGCGGGGCCGGTCGCCCCGAGGCGACGTTCCAGTTGGAGCGCGTGGTCGACAAGGCCGCCCGCGAGATCGGGATGGACCCGGCGGAGTTGCGGCGCCGCAACTTCATCAAGCCGGAGCAGTTCCCTTACGAGACGCCCGTGGCGGTTGTCTATGACACCGGGAACTACCATGCGACGCTCGAGAAGGGCCTTGAGATGGCGGGCGTCGATACGTTCGAAGCCCGCGCCGCCGAGAGCGCCAAGAACGGCAAGCTGCGCGGGCTCGGGATCGCCCACTTCATCGAGGCATGCGGCATCGCGCCCTCGAACCTTGTGGGTCAGCTTGGCGCGCGGGCCGGTCTTTACGAAAGTGCGACCGTCCGGGTGAACGCCACAGGCTCGATCAGCGTGATGACTGGCAGCCACAGCCACGGGCAGGGCCACGAGACGGCCTTCCCGCAGGTTGTGGCAGAGATGCTCGGCATCGACGAAGGCATGATCGAAGTGGTCCATGGCGACACGGCCAACACCCCGATGGGGATGGGCACCTACGGATCCCGCTCCATCGCGGTTGGTGGGTCGGCCATGGTGCGTGCCACCGAAAAGATCATTAACAAGGCCAAGAAGATCGCCGCACACCTGCTCGAAGCCTCGGAGGCGGATATCGAGCTCAAGGACGGGGCCTTCTCGGTCGCAGGCACTGACAAGTCGGTTGCCTGGGGGGACGTGACGCTGGCAGCCTACGTGCCGCACAACTACCCGCTTGAGGATATCGAACCGGGGCTGGAGGAGACGGCGTTCTATGATCCGTCGAATTTCACCTACCCCTCCGGCGCGTATATCTGCGAGGTTGAAGTGGACCCCGACACCGGCAAGGTCGACGTGCTCGGCTTCGCCGCGGCGGACGACTTCGGCAATGTCATCAATCCGATGATCGTCGAGGGACAGGTCCATGGTGGTGTCGCCCAAGGCATCGGCCAAGCGTTGCTGGAGAACTGTTCGTATGACGAAAACGGCCAGCTCCTGTCAGGGTCGTACATGGACTACACCATGCCGCGCGCCGATGACGTCCCGATGTTCGAGGTCGATCATTCCTGCATCACGCCGTGCACCCACAACCCGTTGGGTGTGAAGGGCTGCGGCGAGGCCGGGGCGATTGGCTCGCCCCCTGCGGTCGTGAACGCGGTCATCGATGCGTTGCACCGCGGCGGTCACACCCATGTGTCCCATATCAACATGCCCCTGACGCCAAGCCGCGTCTGGGCCGCGATGCACGACAAGTAAGCGACGGGCCCTGCGCAGAGGATGCGCGGGGCTCCCTTTCAAGGGAGAAGAAGATGCACAATTTCGAGTTTGTGAAACCGAGCTCTGTCGCTGATGCCGCAGCCGCTTTGGCGGGCGAAGACGCACAGGCCTTGGGCGGGGGGCAGACCCTCTTGCCCACCATGAAACAGCGGCTTGCCGCGCCGGAAACCCTCGTCAGCCTCAACGGGATTGCCGAGATCAAGGGTGTCTGCACCAATGACGCGGGCGAGGTTTGCGTCGGGGGCGGAACGACGCATGCGGTGGTCTCTGCCGAAACCGCGTCGAGCTATCCGGGTCTGTCGAAGCTTGCGGGCATGATCGGCGATCCGGCCGTGCGCAACCGTGGTACCATTGGTGGCTCAATTGCCAACAACGACCCGGCTGCCTGCTACCCTGCGGCCGTGTTGGGCTCCAGCGCGACCGTTGTGACCAACACCCGCGAGATTGCGGCGGATGACTATTTCCAGGGCATGTTCACCACCGCATTGGAAGAAGGGGAGATCGTGACCGAGGTGCGCTTCCCGGTGCCGGAGAAATCCGACTGGCAGAAGTTCCTGCAACCGGCGTCGCGCTTCAGCCTCGTCGGTGTGTTCGTCGCCAAGTTCGCAGATGGCGTCCGTGTCGCCGTGACCGGCGCCTCCGAGGAGGGGGTGTTCCGCTGGAGTGAGGCCGAAGCCGCACTTTCCGGGAACTTCTCCGCCGATGCGCTAGCAGACCTGAGTGTCCCGGCCGATGGCATGATCTCGGACCTGCACGGCACGTCGGAGTATCGCGCGCATCTGGTCAAGGTGATGACCGCACGTGCAGTGACCGGTGCCGCCTGACACCTACGCGCCGATGACCAAATGACCCCCGTCTGAGCCACTGCTTGGGCGGGGGCTACTGTGTCGGTGGCAGGGGGCGCTGCCCCCTCTGGCAGCAAGGCTGCCATTCACCCCCGAGGTATTTGTGCACAAAAGAAAACCGCGGGGCATTCGGCTCAGGAAGAGTCTCCGACGAAGCAAAAGAGCCGCTTCTCGGGGCGGCTCTTTCCTCGTTGCAGTTTCAGGTCAGGCCGCGACCAGGCCCATACCTTCGAGCTTCAGCAGCACCTGTTGAGCGCAGAAGTCGACATCCGTGCCTTCGGTGTCCAGCCGCAACTCGGGGTTCGCGGGTTCCTCGTAGGGGTCTGAGATACCCGTGAACTCTTTGATCTTGCCCTCGCGCGCAAGCTTGTAGAGGCCCTTGCGATCGCGGCGCTCGCATTCCTCCAGCGAGGTGGCCACGTGAACTTCCACAAACGCTCCAAAAGCTTCGATCATTTCACGCACCGATCGGCGGGTGGATGTATACGGTGCGATCGGCGCGCAGATGGCGATACCGCCGTTCTTGGTGATCTCGGAGGCAACATAGCCGATGCGGCGAATGTTGATGTCGCGATGTTCTTTCGAAAAACCAAGCTCCGAGCTGAGATGCTTGCGCACGACATCGCCGTCCAGCAGTGTAACCGGGCGCCCGCCCATTTCCATCAATTTGACCATCAGCGCGTTCGCCACTGTCGATTTCCCTGATCCCGAAAGACCGGTCATGAACACTGTAAACCCCTGCTTTGCGCGCGGTGGACGGGTCTTGCGCAGCTCGGTCACGACCTCGGGGAAGGAAAACCATTCCGGAATCTCAAGCCCCTCAGCCAGGCGGCGCCGCAGTTCCGTACCCGAGATGTTCAGGACCGTGACGCCCTCTTCAATCTCGTCGGCGGGTTCGTATTGGGCACGCTCCTGCACGTAGACCATGTGTTTGAAATCGACCATCTCGATGCCGATTTCCTCCTCATGCGCGCGGAAGAGCTCCTGCGCATCGTAGGGGCCGTAAAAATCGTCCCCTGCGGAGTTCTTGCCGGGGCCTGCGTGGTCACGGCCAACGATCATGTGCGTGCAGCCGTGGTTGCGGCGGATGATGCCATGCCAGACAGCCTCGCGCGGGCCGGCCATGCGCATGGCGAGATTCAGTAGGCTCATGGTGGTGGTGGCTGCCGGGTACTTGTCGAGCACCGCCTCGTAGCAGCGCACGCGGGTGAAATGGTCCACATCGCCCGGTTTGGTCATGCCGACGACCGGGTGGATCAGCAGGTTTGCCTGTGCTTCCTTGGCTGCACGAAATGTAAGCTCCTGATGCGCCCGATGCAGCGGATTGCGTGTCTGGAACGCCACGATCTTGCGCCAGCCGAGCTTGCGGAAGTAGGCGCGCAATTCGTTGGGTGTGTCGCGACGCGCGCGGAAATCATAGTGGATCGGCTGCTGAATGCCGGTGATCGCGCCACCCAGATACACCGGACCTGCCACGTGATGCAGGTAGTTCACCGCTGGGTGGGCCAGATCATCCGCACCGAAGACCTTTTCGGCCTCACGCGCCTTGTCCGGGGTATAGATGTCGGACACCGACAGAATGGCGAGGATCACCCCTTCCTGGTCGCGCAGGGCGATGTCCTGCCCTTCGGCGATGCTGTCCGCGAACTCCTGCCCGACATCCAGCGTGATCGGCATCGGCCAGAGCGATCCGTCGGCCAGCCGCATTTTCTCGACGACGCTGTCGTAGTCTTCCTTGCCCAGAAAGCCCTTCAACGGGTTGAAACCACCGTTCATCAGGAGTTCGAGGTCACAGATCTGACGCGGCGTCAGATCAAGCGATGGCAGCTCTGCAGCTTCGCTCTTGAGCTTTTGCGCGCTTTCATACGACACGTAGAGTTCGGGGATCGGGGCAAGGTTGTTTTGCATGGGTCTGGTCCTGAAGGTTGTTGGGACAAAATCTGTGGATTTGCCGGTTAATTCGGCGTGAAGGGCGTCATATTCGGCGAACTTGCGGGCAAGGAAACGATCGGTCAGCCGGGCCTTCTCAGCAGCTCCGCGCGACGTCAGCGTGTAAATGAAGCGTTGGCGTCGGTCGGGGCCGTTTCGATCCGAAATCGTGACGAAGCCGGCCTCCGCCGCAGTGCGCAGGTACGCGTTCAGCCGACCAAGCGATGCGCCCAACGCCTCTGCCATGGCCCTCTGCGACGCTTCGGGCGCCTGATCGATCTGACGCAGAAGACGGAAAAGGAGGTCCTCTTCCAGAAGGGGGGGCGGTGTTTCTGGCATGTGTACCCGGGCGACTCGAAAGTATGTTCAACGCTGAACGCATCGCACATTTCGCACTTGCAGAAAAGCTTTAGGGCAGGTTGCTGCTGCGTTGTTGCGCAAATGTTGCGCCATGATCAGGGATTGTTTCCGCCTTGGGGACGCACGGCGCAGCAAACGCGCGCCGCATTCCCTGTAGCCGCCATCCTCGCGCCTTCAATTGACCGCATCCGCCCGGCATCCCGAACGCGCTACTGAACACTTGAGGTTTTCGAGATGACACCGCGTCGCCTGATCACACTGCTAGCCGTCACTGCAACACTCGCCGGGTGTGCGGTCGACCCCCACGCGGCCGCCGACCGCCGCGCGGCCCTGACATCCAAGGTTTTTCCCGAACCCTATGACCGACAGGGCGTGTTCATGACCTTCCCGATGGAATCCGGCGGCCTGTACCGCGTGCTGGAGGTGATCTGGTATCCGAGCGAGGTTACGGAATTCGAAATCACCCGCCGTGTCGAAGGCTTCTGTCGCCGCCAGAACACGCAACGGCTGAACGGGCAGGTCGGCGTGCGCAAAGACCTTGGCACATCCACACGGACGTTACCGGACGGGCAAGTCAAAACTGTCCGGCAGGTCTTTTTCGAATGTTTGTAAAACGCGCTTTGAACGACCGGATCACTCGGCCGCCTCGGCAGCAGGTGCGTCAAGGCTCGCGATGAACCGCTCGGCTTCAAGCGCGGCCATGCACCCCATCCCGGCGCTGGTTACTGCCTGACGGTACTCGTGATCGGTCAGATCGCCCGCCGCGAAGACCCCTGGGATCGACGTGGCGGTGCTGTCGGGTTT
Organism: Tropicimonas sp. S265A; assembly: GCF_049800835.1. Lineage (NCBI taxonomy): Bacteria > Pseudomonadati > Pseudomonadota > Alphaproteobacteria > Rhodobacterales > Roseobacteraceae > Tropicimonas > Tropicimonas sp. S265A. Next base: position 1,168,802 of record NZ_JBNAFU010000001.1, on the reverse strand, counting down.
CGTCACGACGTAGCCGCCCATATGCGTCTCAAGCTGGTCCTTAACCAGATCCGAGGCCGGGGCATGGCCGATCGCGACAAAGAACCCGGCACAGGGGACTGTGCGCTTTTCGCCGCTGGACACGTGGCGCAGCACCACGCCTTCGACGCCGCGCGGGTTGTCTCCGCCGATCACTTCTTCGACCGTGTGGTCCCAGATGATCTCGACCTTCGGGTTGTTGAACAGGCGGTGCTGCAGGATCTTCTCGGCCCGCAAGCTGTCGCGACGGTGCACCAGTGTGACCTTGGATGCGAAATTGGTCAGGAACAGGGCTTCTTCCACGGCTGTGTTGCCACCCCCGATCACGACAACCTCCTTGCCGCGATAAAAGAAGCCGTCACAGGTCGCGCAGGCCGATACGCCGAAGCCCTTGAAGTGTTCTTCGGAGGGCAAGCCGAGCCATTTTGCCTGCGCGCCCGTGGCCAGGATCAACGCATCGGCGGTATACGTCGTGCCGCTGTCGCCATGCGCCGTGAAAGGCCGTTGCGACAGATCCAGCGCGTTGATGTGATCGGCGATGATCTCCGTCCCGACCTCGTTGGCATGCGCTTCCATCCGCACCATCAGGTCGGGGCCCATCACCATGCTGTCGCCCGGCCAGTTCTCCACCTCTGTTGTGATGGTCAATTGACCGCCAGGCTGTGTGCCCTGAATCAGGATCGGCTCCAGCATGGCCCGGCTCGCGTAAACAGCGGCGGTGTAGCCTGCCGGCCCAGAGCCGATGATCAGAACCTTGCTGTGACGTGTCGGGGCTTCGGACATGGCGCGCGCTCCTTGCGGTCTGAGTCTGTGCGAACCCTCCCGATATAGAGAGCGCAGGGAAGGAGGAAAAGGTCTCACGCACCGCGGGGCCCAAGTCGGCCTGCTGCCGTGACGCGCGAAATAATATTGCGCGACCTCGCCACTTCGCGTAAGAAAAGCAAGAGGGAACGAGGAAACGATGCACGCATCCAAGCTAGATCCGATTGATCGCAAAATCCTTGCAGAGCTGCAGGCGGACGGGCGCATGACGAACGTGGAGCTGGCCAAACGTGTCGGCATTTCCGCGCCGCCCTGCTTGCGGCGGGTGCGCGCGCTGGAAGAAGCCGGCTTCATTCGCGGCTACCATGCCGAGGTTGACAGCCGTGCGCTCGGCTTCGAAGTGCAGGTTTTTGCGATGGTCGGGCTGTCCAGTCAGGCCGAAGCCGACCTGTCGGCGTTCGAGGACCGCTGCCGGGGGTGGCCGCTCGTGCGCGAATGCCACATGCTCAATGGTGAGATCGATTTCATTCTGAAATGCGTGGCGCCCGACTTGCCGACTTTCCAGAGTTTTCTGACAGGGGAACTTACGGCTGCCGACAACGTCGCCAGTGTCAAGACGTCTCTCGTTATTCGCGGGGCGAAAGACGATCCCGGTGTGCCGTTCGAGGTCATGGAAGAGCGCTTGCGCGAGATCGCGTGACCTTTCCGGAGAAAGCAAAAGCCCGCGCAAGCTCGCGCGGGCGTTTTTTCTTTCAGCCAAGGCGCGCGCGCCGGAACGGCGATGCGGTCACAAATGCCTGTGGTCGCGCGCAGTCCGGACCACCGGGAAGCAGTTTGGAGAAGTTGCGCACAAACAGCGGATCCTGATCGGCCATGAAGTTTCGGCCATCAAGCGTCCGAATGCCGATACCGTCTGCCCCGACAAAAGCTGGCTGGTGTCCATCGACCGCAATGTGGAACATGCGGACAGCCGCAGGCGGGCGCACGGGCAGGATCATCTCATCCCCGTCCAACCGGGACAGCGGAACGGTGGTGTCTCCATAGGGGTCGATCTGTACCTCTGCACCCGCGCCCAGAACGACGTCGCTCAGCGGTCGCGCGAGGCCGAAGCGTTCCGCTTGGACCCGTCGCATGTAGGGAGCGTCTCCGGCACCCGGGGCGATTGTCACCTCTCCGATCCAGGTGATTTCAACCGGGCGGCCGAGATGGTCGAGGATCGTATCGCCCAGCTCGGCGTCCTCGATCGCGATCGACGCACCCGAGGTCCGCAGCTGGATGCCCTGTGCGAACACGCCGAACGCCGGCAGCAGTTTCTCGGTCACTTCGATGTGGCGGGAGACGTATCCACGGGTTCCGAATTCGCGGCACCGCCCCTGAAATTTGGCGAGCACGGGCAAGGTGCGGCTATCGGCTTGAGGAACGGATTTGGGGTCGACCGGTACGGGCAAGCCCGCAGTGTGGGGACCGACCGCCGGATGGGGCGGACGTTCGTGAAAGGACATACTCGTTACCTCACGGGTGCTGTACGGCCCCCACCGTGTCAGCCCACCGAACCTGCGGGTTTTGGTTCAAATTGTCAAAGAAATCGCTCGATTGCGGATCGCGTGGCGGACAAAGCCAATCGGTGGAGGCGTTTGTTTCGGGAGTTGGAAAAGACACACGCCGCGCAGGCCCGTTCGGGGTCTGTCGCGGCGTGAAAGTGCCCGATCTGGGCGCCTGTGATTCGGACCAGCGCGTGTTCCGGCGCGCTCGCCGCCTGCCTTATGCCTTCGCGCGCCGCGGGCGCACGGTGTCTTCAGTATCCCGACGCAAGACCAGTGCCGGGCGGTTTTCACGTTCATAAGTCATCTGTGGAGTGGTTTCCTCGGCCGCCTTGAGCACAGACCGCAGCCATCTTGGAGTCTTCTTCATTAACGCCGTCCCTTAGTTCATCCCCAATAAGTTGACGCCGCGTTTGTTACCGTTCTGCTCATTCTTCGCGGTCTCGTTACACATAACAGTGTCGCGCAGGAAAACGGCAGCGGTTTGACCGCAACCTCCGCACGAACGCTGCGTCAACTTTGGCACTGAAAAAGCGAACAAAGGCTGAAAAACGCCGAAATTAACTTATAATTAACACTTCCAGCCAAAGCCCTTTGAGCAATATGGCGAGAATGTGGCGGAAATGCGTGCCTTTAGAGTCTTATCGTAGAAATCAGTCGGCCATAATCCGCTTGTTTTTCATGGACGCTGCGGCGGTAGGAAAAGAATCGTTTCGGGTCGCTGTACGTACAGTGCCCGGTCCATTCCGCGGCGCCGATCCCGGCGGCGCGTAGCCGCGTCAGGCCGTAGCTGATCAGGTCGAACTGCACCCGGTCGCCCACGCCACCGGCAAAGAAGCGGTCGTTTCCCGGGTCATCGTCCAGAAATCTGTCCATGAAGTCCGGGCCAACCTCGTAGGCGCGCTGCGAAATGGAGGGGCCGATCACGGCCGCGATCTGCCTTCGATCTGCGCCCAGATTTTCCATGGCGTCGATCGTACGCTCCAAAACGCCTGCCAAGGCGCCTTTCCAGCCCGCGTGAGCAGCGCCGATCACTCCGGCCGTCGTATCGGCAAACAGGACCGGCATGCAGTCAGCAGTCAGGATGCCCAGAACGACCTCCTCCGTGCGGCTGACCATGCCATCGGCCTCTGGTGGCGGGCTGGCACCAAGCGCGGCCGTGATTTCCACCACATCGGGTGAATGGGTCTGATGGATCGTCACCAGGGAGGCATCCGCGACCTCCATGGCGTGCGCCACGCGGGACCGGTTCATCGCGACGGCCTGCCGCTGGTCCGACGATCCCGGTCCGCAGTTCAGCCCCTCGAACACGCCAGAGGAAGCGCCCCCCTTACGGGTAAAAAAGCCATGCGGCACGGACAGGGAAGGCGCGGTCAGAATTTCGAGCGTCATGAATGTCCAGACCTTGTCTGAAGGGCAGCAGGGTGTCCGGGCCGTTCAGTTTACCGTCCCGGCAAGTCGCGGGCCGCCAACCGGGGTCACGCCCAGCACTTTGAACAGGTTTCCCATTTCGTCCGGGTGGGTCAAGCGTCGATGTGCTGCGATATGCGCATCAAGCTGAGCCCCGGACATCGCGCGCGCGAGCGCCTGTGCTCGCGTGGTGATGCCGAGCCGCTCGAGAAATACGCCTTGCGCAGTTAATGCAGCGCATTGCGCGCCGGCCTCCGCGGCAGCTTGCGCCAGAGGTTCGAAATCCACATGGGCGGTCAGATCGGCGTGGCCGGGATGCGCCAACGGGTGGTCTGTGACATGCTTGCGCAACGCCTGCAGCGTGTCGCCTTGACTGTGCCAGCCGCCATAGTCGATAATCAGTGCAGCCCCGCCATGGTCCGCGATCCGGCGCGAGATCTCGGTGATGATTGGCAGGGCTGGCGCACAGGTCTCCACCAGATCGCCGGGTCTGGTATCGTGAAGACGATGGTCCAGGGCCGCCAGCGGCGCAGACTGCGACATTCCGAAGGACAGAGCATCCTCTGCCAGCCCCACCATGCGCTCGGACCAGCCTGTTTCCGTGCGCACGAACTGACGTATTGGCAGGGCATCAAAAAACTCGTTGGCAACCAGAAACAGCGGCCCCTCCGGCAATGCAAAGATATCGTCGACCCATGTCGCACCGGGCACGACCCGAGCCTGTTCCGCGCGGAGTCGGGGCGAGGCCTCGACCAGATGCGGGACCAAACCTTCGGCCCCCGGAAGCCTGCCGAGCACGCGTTGCATGTCCGCCATCAGCGTCCCGCGTCCGGGTCCGACCTCTGCGAGGATGGCGCCAGCGGGCCCGTTCTGATCCATCCAAGCCTGACCCAGGGCAAGGCCAATCAACTCCCCGAACATCTGGCTGATTTCTGGGGCGGTGATGAAATCTCCCTCCGTTCCGAAGGGCGGACGCGTGGTGTAGTACCCATGCTCTGGATGCAGCAGGCATTCGGCCATGTAATCGGCCACCGTGATCGGTCCCGTCGCCGCAATCCGCGCGATCAGGATATCGGCCAAGGGCGTGGTCATGCCATCGCGGGGGCGGGGCGGGCGCGCAGAACCAGCCACAGACCAAGCGCGATCATGGGCAGGCTCAGCAGCTGTCCCATCGTCAGGCCGGGTCCGTTCGCCCAGAACTGAAGCGCGTAGCCCACCGGATTCTCGGCGCTGACAAACTGTGCATCCGGCTGCCGAACCAACTCCACGACGAACCGTGCCGCGCCGTAGCCCGCCAGAAAGACACCAAACACCAGCCCGCGTTTTTGCAGGGCGCCTCGCAAAACCAGCCAGATCAGGACAAGGCCCAGCACCAGCCCCTCCAACCCGGCCTCATAGAGCTGGCTGGGATGGCGCGCACACAGCTCGCCAATCGCCTGACCGCACGCCTGTGCGGCGTTGCCGGGAAAGATTACGCCCCAGGGGGCATCGGTTGGGCGCCCCCACAGCTCTGCGTTGATGAAATTCGCAAGCCGCCCCAGAAGAAGGCCCAACGGGGTAGCCACGGCCAGCGCATCCGCGGCACCCACGGCAGGGATTTTTTCAGACCGGCAGAACAGCGCGACCGCGATGACCACGCCCGCCAGCCCGCCATGAAATGCCATGCCACCGCGCCAAAGAATCGGAATTTCCGCCGGGTGCGCAAGGTAATAGCCCGGCTGATAGAACAGCACGTATCCCAGGCGCCCCCCGACGATCACCCCGACGATCACCCAGGTCAGCAGTGCCTCGACTTGCGGGGGTGTCATGGGCGCACCGCGCGGCCCCCAAAGACCGGGGCGCGCGACTAGCGCCACGACAATCCGCCAGCCAGCGATCAGCCCGATGATATAGGCCAGCGCATACCACCTCAGCGCCAGCGTAAACCCGAACACGTCGATGCTGAACAGCTCTGGCGACAGGGGCGGAAAGGGAATGGCAAAGGGCATCGCATCCTCCGGTTTGCCCGATGGGTCAGGCTTCGTGCGACAGAAGTCAACCTTGAGAATTTCGCCGCTGGCGACCATATAAGTCGAAACCGCAAATGGAGCGCCCCATGCAAACCCGCAACAAGTTCTTTGATGATGTCGGCCAATTGATGACCAACGCGATGGGCGTGGCCCAGGGCGCGCGGGACGAGGCCGAGACGGCGATGAAGTCGGTGATGGATCGCTGGCTTGCCGACCGCGATTTCGTCACGCGCGAGGAATTCGACGCCGTCCGCGCCATGGCGCAGAAAGCCCGCGAGGAGAACGAATCCCTGAAGGCGCGTATCGCCGCGCTGGAAGAGGGCAAAAGCTGACCTCTCTTGTTAACTCTCTGTTTACAAACACCGCCCCGTCGAGAGCCGGGGCGATTTTTTTTGTGGATAAAGCGGATGTTTAGCTTTTGAGGCAAAATATTCACTTTACAGGTCTCCAATTCCGACACACCATATTTAGTAAGACGCGAGGCAGGCAGTCGCGGGTCTTGTAACGACACCCAGCCTATTGTGGGTGAAAGCCCACATCAGGCCAATGTAAAACGGGGCCGGGTATGTCACTTGTCGAGCAGTACGAGACAGAAGACCTTCATCCCATCGACATCGTCGAGGGGTTGGCGGAGCATCACGATTGGGAGTTTGACCGCATTGCGGATGACCAGATCGCCATGGCGGTCGAGGGCCAGTGGCGGACGTATTCTGTCACCTTGGCGTGGTCCGGGTATGACGAGACGCTGCGTCTGGTCGTGACCTTCGAGATGGACCCCCCAGCAGAGCGCCAGCCCGCCCTGTTCGAGGTGTTAAATTCAGCCAACGACATGTGCTGGACGGGCGCTTTCAGCCATTGGGCCGACCAGAAGCTCATGGTCTATCGCTACGGTCTGGTTCTGTCGGGCGGGGCGATCGCCAGCCCCGAGCAGATCAATCGGATGATGCGGACCGCGGTCAGCAATTGCGAACGGTTCTATCCGGCCTTCCAACTGGCGGTCTGGGGTGAGCGGCCCGCGAAGGAGGCCATTCAGGTCGCCATTGCAGAGGCCTACGGGCGCGCCTAATCTGCCCCCCGACACACAGGGGGGGACCACGTCCATGACACTTGACGCGGTTCGTAGCCGGGGACTGTTCTTGCTCGGCTGCGGCAAGATGGGATCGGCCATGCTGAAAGGCTGGCTCGATCAGGGGATCGCACCCTCTGCGGTTTGGGTGCTTGAGCCTTCCCCGTCGAATTGGGTGCGTGGACTGGCGGAACAGGGCCTGCATTTGAATGAAGGCGTGCCCGACGTTCCGGCGATTGCGCTACTGGCCGTGAAACCGCAGATGATGGGCGATGCGCTCGCGCCGGTCTCTGCCCTCGGCGGCGGCCAAACGGTGATCCTGTCCATCGCCGCGGGCACCCCGATCCACTATTTCGAACAGATGTTGGGTGCGGCGACGCCGATCGTGCGCGCCATGCCCAACACGCCTGCCGCCATCGGGCGCGGGATCACGGCGCTGACCGGCAATGCCGCCGCGTCGGAGGCGGACCTGAGCCTTGCAGAAACACTGTTGTCTGCCATCGGTCAAACCGTGCGCCTCGATGGGGAGCATCAGATGGACGCTGTCACGGCCGTGTCCGGGTCCGGGCCGGCCTATGTTTTTCATCTGATCGAAACCCTTGCCGCCGCTGGTGAGGCCGAGGGATTGCCGCCCGACCTGGCGCTGCATCTGGCGCGGGCCACCGTGGCCGGCGCCGGTGCCCTGGCCGAGGCCTCCGAAGACACGCCGGCCCAGTTGCGTGTAAATGTGACATCTCCGGGTGGCACAACGGCGGCTGCGCTCGGCGTCCTTATGGATCCCGAAGCCGGATTCCCTCCGCTCCTGAAACGCGCGGTCAAGGCAGCCGCCGACCGGGGCCGTGAACTGGCAGGGTAGACCAATGGAAAACATAACCTTCGACGACTTCTTGAAAGTCGATGTGCGCGTGGGCCAGATCACGCATGCCGAACCCTATCCCGAGGCCCGCAAGCCCGCCATCAAGCTGCGACTCGATTTTGGCCCTGAGGTAGGAGAGAAGAAATCGTCCGCACAGATCACCCGGCACTATACCCCCGAGGCGCTGATCGGACGACGTGTTGTGGCCGTCGTGAACTTCCCGCCGCGCCAGATCGGCAAGTTCATGTCCGAAGTGTTGGTGTTGGGGGTGCCCGATGAAGATGGCGAAGTCGTCTTGCTCAAACCGGACCTCGATGTGCCCCTTGGCGGAAGGCTCTATTGATGAAGCTGCTGATCACCCGCCCGTTGCCGGACCCCGCGATAGCGGCCGCGCAGGCCCGGTTCGACGTGACCATCCGGGCCGAAACCACGCCACTCAGCCCCACCGAACTGCGCGCCGCATTGGGCGATTTCGACGTCGTTCTGCCGACGCTCGGCGATCTCTTTTCAGCTGAGGTTTTTTCGGATGTGCCCGCGCCACGCGCAAAACTGCTGGCGAATTTCGGGGTGGGGTACAATCACATCGACGTGGCAGCAGCCCATGCGTCGGGTGTCGCTGTGACCAACACACCCGGTGCGGTCACGGATGCGACGGCGGATATCGCGATAACCCTGATGCTGATGGTTGCGCGCCGCGCGGGCGAGGGCGAGCGCATGGTCCGCGCCGGAACCTGGCACGGCTGGCATCCGACCCAGATGCTCGGGCTGCATGTCTCTGGCAAGACGCTGGGTGTGATCGGCATGGGGCGGATCGGGCAGGCCATTGCCCATCGATGCCACCACGGGTTCGGTATGGATGTGGTGTTTCAGAACCGATCTCCCAAAACGCTGGAGTTGCCTGCGCGGCAACTTCCCACGATGGAGGAGGTCGCGGCGCAGGCCGATGTTCTGGTCGTCTCCGTCCCCGGCGGTGCCGAGACCCGTCACCTTGTCGGAAAGCCCATTTTTGACGCCATGCAGCCCCATGCGATTTTCGTGAACACCGCCCGTGGGGACGTCGTGGACGAGGCAGCTTTGATCGCTGCGTTGCAGGCGGGTCAATTGGCGGGCGCGGGGCTTGATGTCTACGAGTTCGAACCAGCCGTACCCCAAGCCCTCAAGGAGATGGAAAACGTCGCACTGCTGCCGCACCTCGGAACCGCTGCGCTGGAGGTGCGCACGGATATGGGGTTGATGGCAGTCGATAACCTCATCGCCTTCGCCGAAGGACGCCCCTTGCCGAACCCAGTCTAGGTGGAGGGGCGATCGCCCGTTGCTTCGCGCCAATGCTTGCGGCACAGCGAGACATAGACCTCGTTGCCGCCGATCTGTACCTGCGCGCCCTCGGTCAGGACGCGGCCATGATCGTCCTGCCGCACCACCATGGTCGCCTTCTTTCCGCAATGGCAGATGGTGCGCACTTCCCGCATTTCATCGGCAAGGGCCAGCAATGCCGCGGATCCGGGAAACAGCTTGCCCAGAAAATCGACCCGAAGCCCGTAGCACATGACCGGCACGCTCAGATCATCTACCGCGCGCGCCAGTTGCCAGACTTGCGCTTCACTCAGAAACTGCGCCTCGTCGACAAAGACGCAGGCGAGGGCCCGCGTTTTCAAAGCGTCTTCCAGCGCGGCAAACAAGTTGGTGTCCGAACCGAACCCCTGGGCCGGCGCGGACAGGCCGATCCGGGACCCGATCTGACGCACCCCCGTGCGCGTGTCGAACGCTGCCGTCAGCAACAACGTCTCCATGCCACGTTCGTTATAGTTATGGGAGGCTTGCAGCAGCGCAGTCGACTTGCCGGCATTCATGGTTGAGTAGTGAAAATAGAGCTTCGCCATGCTTTCAGATGCCGCAGAACGGACTGCGTGTGCAAGGGTGGTCGCGCACGCAAGAAGGGCCTGCCGCAGATGCGACAGACCCCAACCCAACACGATGGGTCTGGGGGATCAGACCCGGTCACTCGCACGGATCCAGCGACCGTTTTCGTGGGCCTCTGGACTGGTCTTGTCGCAGATTGACGCCTTGTGCTTAATGGGAACAATGATCGGGAATTCCCCGGCCAGACCAGCGGCATAGCCGAAGGGGCGCAGCGCATGACTGAAAGAACGGCCTATCTGCGCCGGCATACAGAGGCCTTGGTTAAAGCGCTCGGGATCGAGGCGGCGGCCGAATTGAGCGGAAAGTCAAAGGCGACCCTAGGGCGCTATTACTCGGATGCGCCGGAGCATGCCGGCCGTTTCATGCCAATCGATACGGTGGTTGCCCTGGAGGCGGAAGCAGAGTTTCCACATGTCACCACCGCGCTTGCAGAGGTGAACGGGCTCTTGGTGTCGCACGATCCGGCGCGGCGTAACGCCGGGCCGGGTGGTGTCAACGAGGATGTCATCGCGCTTTGCGAGAGGTTCGCAATGCTGATGAGCGAATACCACCAGTCGATCGCCGATGGAAAAATCTCGGCCAACGAAGCCCGGCGCATGCTGCGCGAGACAGCCGCCCTTCAGACTGTGCTGATGGAAATGAAGCTGCGCCTCGAAGCGGTGGAGGCGTAGCCGCCCCGTCGGTGGTCAAGCGACCTGGGCCACCCTGTGCGGCGAGACCGGCGCGCCCTTGGGCTTGATCAATCCGGTGTCGAGCATGCGATCCACGCGCGCGACGATGTCTGCCCCGCTGGTGCCCGCCTCGGGGGCGATCAGGGGCAGGCCGGCTGCGTCGAAGGCGATCTGGCGCAGGGCCGCGTCCCGTTCCGCGTCCGGTCCGCCCATGCAGCGCCCGGGCAGATCCACGGCCAGAACCGGCAGGCCCGATTTGTCGAGGATCATGAAATCCGTTCGCACGTGGGCAAGCTGTTCCAGCGCCGGAAGAAGCGAGGGATCATCATTCGCAGGGCTCAGAATTGTACCCAGCGTCAGACCTGTTACCACGCTGTACCCCTTGCCCTGACGCCGCTCCCAAACGGACAGGGACCGCATCAGGCGCATCTCTGCTTCTGACAACGGGGCCTTGCGGGTGAACCGCGTCGTCTCGACAGCGCGCAGTAGCGCGTCCCCCGGCAGATCGGGGATCGTCGACAGGGCCGAGGGCACTTGTTCCGCCCGCGCAAACTTGCGTTTCAACACCGAGCGTACCCCTAGCAAAACGCCGACCGCAAGGAACGCCAGCAGCGTTGCCGAGCCGCCCATCTGCGCGAGGATATCGAAAAAAGACGTGGAGCCTGAGGTCTCAAGCATGGCTGCCTCCTGTGGATAACAGCGTCGAGCATCGACAACCAAAGTGCAAAAATTGTGGCAAAGCCTTGGAAACTCCTCGGCTTTCTGGTTCGATTTCGACGCTTCGGATCAGGCAAGACCCTCTAGGCGCGTCGTCAGCATCGCATCAATGTCGTCCAGAAAACGGGGCAGTGCGGTGTGCTTGTCGATCTGTGTCAGCGTCACGCCCGCCTGTTTGAAGATCAGGGCCTTGACCTCGTCCCGGCGGCCCGCCCCCCGCTCATAGTGCCCGGTCTCGTGGTAGTCGATCGCCAGAACTGGCCAGCCATCGGCATCGACGATCAGAAAATCGACATGCCGTGTGTCAAAGCAGGTGCGCGCGGAGTCCCAGGCTGAGCGGCTTCCGGTGTTGCTGAGCCGAAACATGTCCGAAAGCGCGACCTTGCGCAGAACCATGTAGGCATCAGGGTGCTGTCTTTCCCAATCGAGCAACGCGCACAGAACACGGCGTTCATCGCTGCCAAACAGGGGGCGCGCGTCGATTTGTGCCGCTTGAAGGATACCGGATGGGTCCTGTGCCCCACCGGTGGTTGCGTCATGCTTTCGCTGCCGCGACCGGGAAGGCTTCTTGCGCGGGCGTTTTTTGGGCCGGGTCAGGAAAACAGCCAGCCCAAGCGCGACCAGAGTCAGCAAAATGAATTCGAACAACGGTTACGGTCTCCGGGTACATCAACGACGCGCCCCCAAAATTGAGGCACTTGCATAGTGACTCGGAATTGCGGTCCCAAGAAGTCCGTTTTTGCGCCGTTTCGCGGCTGCTACTCCTGAAGCGCGCGAACCTCGATCTCACTTTCTTCGCGCGCCTTCATGGCCTGAGCCGCCGCGTGGGACGCCGCGAGGGTCGTGAAGTACGGGATCTTGTCATACAGCGCGACGGATCGAATCTCCCGGCTGTCATTGACGGCTTGCGCGCCTTCGGTGGTGTTCATGACCACGGCGATGCGCCCGTCCTTCAGCATGTCGACCACGTCAGGCCTCCCTTCGTAGACCTTGTTTACGATCTCGGACGGGATGCCGTGTTCCTTCAGGAAGGCCGCGGTGCCCCGCGTGGCGACGATATCGAGGCCAAGATCGATCAGGGTCTGCGCCAGATCGCGCAGCATCTCCCCCTTGTCGGCTTCCTTGATCGACAAAAAAGCGGTGCCGGATTTCGGCAGGATCGTCCCTGCGCCCATCTGCGCCTTCAGAAAGGCGCGCGGGAAGGACCGATCCCACCCCATGACCTCTCCGGTGGAACGCATTTCGGGGCCAAGGATGGTGTCGACGCCGGGGAAGCGCGCAAAGGGCATGACGGCTTCCTTGACGGAGAACCAGGGCATGTTCGGGTCGGCCAGGGTCATCGGGTCTGCCATGGGTTGGGACTGGCCGTATTCGCCGGTATGTTTTGGTCGCTTCGGGAAATCCGCCAACGGCGCGCCCGCCATGACGCGCGCCGCGATGGAGGCGATGGCCGAATCTGTCGCCTTCGCCACGAACGGCACCGTGCGAGAAGCGCGCGGGTTTACCTCGATCAGGTAGATGACGTCATCCTTGATGGCGAACTGTACGTTCATCAGACCCACCACGTTCAGCGCGCGGGCCAGCGCGACGGTCTGTTCTTCGATCCGGGCCAGCACATCCGCACCAAGCGAATAGGGTGGCAGGGAACAGGCGCTGTCACCTGAATGAACCCCGGCTTCCTCGATGTGCTGCATGATGCCCGATACGTGGACATCCTTGCCATCGCTCAGCGCATCCACGTCCAGTTCAATCGCGCCCGCAAGATAACTGTCCAGCAGGACCGGGCTGTCGCCCGACACCACAACGGCCTCGTTGATGTAGCGCTCCAGCTGGGGCATGTCGCGGACGATCTCCATCGCGCGGCCCCCCAGAACGTAGGAGGGGCGGATCACCAGCGGGAAGCCGATCTCGCCCGCAGCGGCAAACGCCTCTGCCTCGGTCGAGGCGATCGCGTTCTTGGGCTGCTTGAGGCCCAGATCGTTGACGAGCTTCTGGAACCGCTCCCGGTCCTCGGCCAGATCGATTGCGTCCGGCGTCGTGCCGAGGATCGGAATACCTTCGGCTTCCAGCGCGTTGGCAAGCTTTAGCGGGGTCTGCCCGCCGAACTGCACGATCACCCCGTGCAGCGTGCCGTTTTCTTGTTCCACCCGCAGGATCTCCATCACGTGCTCGAAAGTCAGGGGTTCGAAATACAACCGGTCCGAGGTGTCGTAGTCGGTCGAGACGGTTTCGGGGTTGCAGTTGATCATGATTGTCTCGAACCCGGCCTTGGTCAGGGCGAAACAGGCATGACAGCAGCAATAGTCAAACTCGATGCCCTGACCGATCCGGTTCGGGCCACCGCCGAGGATGACGACCTTCTTGGCATCCGACGGGCGCGCCTCGCATTCAGGTTCGCCCATGACCGGGGTCTCATAGGTCGAGTACATGTATGGCGTCTGCGCTTCGAACTCCGCGGCACACGTGTCGATCCGCTTGAACTGGGCGACAACACCCAACCGCTGGCGCGCGCGGCGGACCTGACCTTCGGACCGTCCGGTGAGCTTGGCCAGACGCGCGTCGGTAAAGCCCAGCATCTTGAGCTTGCGCAGGCCGACTTCATCCATCGGCAGACCGTCCTTGCGCACGACCATCTCCGCATTGATGATCTCGCGTATCCTGTCGAGGAACCACGGATCGAACGCCGTGGCGGCCTGAATTTCGTCGTTGGTGAGCCCGTGCCGCATGGCTTGCGCGATGGTGCGCATCCGGTCCGGTGTCTGCTTGGAAATGGCTTTCACGACCGACGCCTTGTCGGGTGCGCCATCGATCTCGACCTCGTCAAACCCTGTCAGACCGGATTCCATCGATGCGAGCGCCTTTTGTACGCTCTCGTGGAAGGTCCGCCCGATAGACATCGCCTCGCCCACGGATTTCATCGCCGTGGTCAGATGCGGCTCGGAGCCGGGGAATTTCTCAAACGCGAATTTCGGGATCTTGGTGACCACATAGTCAATCGTCGGCTCGAACGAGGCGGGTGTGACTTTGGTGATGTCATTGTCCAACTCGTCCAGCGTGTACCCTACCGCCAGTTTCGCCGCGATCTTGGCAATGGGGAAGCCGGTCGCCTTGGAGGCCAGTGCAGAGGACCGCGAGACGCGCGGGTTCATCTCGATCACGACCATCCGCCCGTCTGCCGGGTTCACCGCCCATTGCACGTTTGACCCGCCGGTTTCCACGCCGATCTCGCGCAGCACGGCGATCGAGCCGTTGCGCATGATCTGGTATTCCTTGTCGGTCAGCGTCAGGGCAGGGGCCACGGTGATGCTGTCACCGGTATGGACGCCCATCGGGTCAACGTTTTCGATAGAACATACGATGATCGCGTTATCGGCGGTGTCGCGCACCACCTCCATCTCGAACTCTTTCCAACCCAGCAGGCTCTCGTCCACGAGGATCTGGTTTACCGGAGAGGCATCCATCCCCGACCGGCAGAAGTGTTCATAGTCGTCGCGGTTATAGGCCACGCCACCGCCGGTCCCGCCGAGGGTAAAGGCAGGCCGGATAATTGCCGGCAAGCCGATCTCTTCAAGGGCTTCGAGGGCGATTTTGACGCCCGCATTCAGGTCAGCCTTGCCATCTTTGCCTTTCGGCGCCGTAACAATGGTGGCCTTGGGGTTTTCGAGACCCAGCCGATCCATCGCTTCGCGAAACAGTTTGCGATCTTCGGCCATCTCGATCGCGGCGCGCTTGGCGCCGATCATCTCGACGCCGAACTTCTCCAGGATGCCCATTTCTTCAAGCGCGAGGGAGGTGTTCAGCCCAGTCTGGCCACCCATCGTAGGCAGCAGCGCGTCGGGGCGTTCCTTTTCGATGATCTTTGCGACGACCTCGGGCGTGATCGGCTCGATATAGGTCGCGTCCGCCAGTTCGGGGTCGGTCATGATCGTGGCGGGGTTGGAGTTAACCAGAATGACGCGGTACCCTTCCTCGCGCAGGGCCTTGCAGGCCTGAGCCCCGGAGTAGTCGAACTCGCAGGCCTGTCCGATGACGATGGGCCCGGCGCCGATGATCATGATGGACTTGATATCGGTACGTTTGGGCATCGGGCAGACTCCAGTGGCGCAAAATTAGCCGGGTTATACATGGCCGCCGCCTGTCCGCAAGGGCGGGAATGGGCCTGCCTTGGCGTGCCGGCTGACCCGCCTATGTCAGGGGCACTGCCCGCGATGACAGGAGCCGCGATGACCAGCCTTTTGCAGACTGCGCAGTCCCGCCACCTCTGGCGGCTGAGGGCGGAGTTCGGAGCGTTTTTCATCCTGACGCCGGCTGTGATCGCCTTGGCGTTGCCACCCGAACGGATGTTTTCGGCGCTGTTTGCGTCGATGGTGCTCGGGCTGTTTCTGCTGCACATCACGGCGGATTTCCGGTGGCAGGGACTGGTCACGGGGTTTGGCCGGGTCAACTGGCGCTTTGTCGGGTTGTTTACGCTGCTGACCATTGTGACGGCAACAACTGTGGTGCTGACGCTTGAACCCGACGCCTTTCTGATCCTCGCGCGGACGCAACCCGCGCTGTTGCTCATGATCATGCTGCTCTATCCGATCTTTTCAGCCCTCCCGCAGGAGCTGGTGTTTCGGCCACTGTTCTTCCGAAGGTACCAATCCATCCTTCCAGAGGGGCTTTGGCCGAAGATCTTGCTTAACGCCGCGCTCTTCTCCTGGGCGCATCTGATGTATTGGCACTGGGTCGTGCTTGCGATGACGTTCTTCGGGGGGCTCGCATTCGCGTATTCCTACGAAGCGCGGCGCAATTTTCCCGAAACCGTGGTCTTACATGCGATCTCCGGCAACATTGTTTTCGCTTTGGGCCTCGGTCTCTATTTTTATTCGGGCAATGTGGCCCGACCTTTCTGAAATTCGCCGTATTTTCGCCAATGCCACTCGTTAAGACTGTTTCTGCGTCGTGTTGCTGACGCTGAAAAAAATGGACGAGCGTGATGATGGTTTGGATGAGAGAGTTCTGGCGTGCGGATGAAGGTGCCGTGACGGTCGACTGGGTGGTGATCACTGCAGCGATTGTCGGCCTGGGTATTGCCGTGCGGCTTACGATTGAACCTGCCATGACAACGCAGGCCGGGTCGCTGAATGGGCAACTCGAAAGCGACTTCATGTCGACCGAGTTCAAGGACGCGACAACCGTCTGGCCGGATTGAAACGCGCGTCTCCTCCCCTTGACTTGATGTGTGTCAATTTAAATTGACACAAGGCGTGTCACGCTTCGCGAAACTGCGGAGGGTTACATGCGGATTCTTTTTGTCCACCCGAACTATCATTCCGGCGGCGCCGAAATCGCGGGCAACTGGCCGCCTGCGTGGGTGGCCTACCTCGCCGGGAGCCTGAAATCGGCCGGCTTTGACGATATCCATTTCGTCGATGCGATGACCAACGATCTGCCGGAGGACGCCTTGCGCGCCCGCATTCGCGAAATTGCTCCGGATATCATCGGCACCACCGCGATCACGCCCGCGATCTACGAGGCTGAAAAGGTCCTGAAGATCGCGTCCGAAGAAGCCCCGGACGCGCTGCGCGTGCTGGGCGGTATTCATGCGACCTTCATGTACAAGCAGGTATTCTCCGAAGCGCTGGAAGTCGACGTCATTGTCCGCGGCGAGGGCGAAGAGATCATGACAGAGCTTGCCCAGACCGTCGCCGAAGGCCGCTGGCCCGAGGACCGGCGCAAAGTCAAAGGGCTCGCGTTCCGCGAAGGGGACAAGATCGTCGCCACGCAAGCCGCCAGCACGGTCAAGAACCTCGACGGGATCGACCCTGACTGGTCGCTGCTGGAGTGGGAAAAATACATCTACGTCCCGCTCAACCGCCGTGTCGCGATCCCGAACATGGCACGGGGCTGCCCGTTCACCTGTTCGTTCTGTTCGCAGTGGAAATTCTGGCGCGATTACCGCGTGCGGGATCCGATCAAGGTGGTGGACGAGATTGAACGTCTGGTGAACGACCACGATGTCGGGTTTTTCATCCTCGCGGACGAGGAACCGACCATCAACCGCAAGAAGTTCATCAAGTTCTGCGAGGAACTGATCGCCCGCGGTCTGCCCGAGAAGGTGCAATGGGGCATCAACACCCGCGTCACCGATATCTACCGTGACCGGGAATTGCTGCCGCTTTACCGCAAGGCGGGTCTTGTGCATGTCAGCCTCGGCACCGAGGCGGCTGCGCAACTCAAGCTCGACCAGTTCAACAAGGAAACCAAGGTCGAAGAGAACAAGGAGGCGATCCGCCTGCTGCGCGAGGCCGATATTTTCGTCGAGGCGCAATTCATCGTTGGGCTGGACAACGAGACGCCCGAAACGCTCGAAGAAACCTATCGCATGGCGTGGGACTGGCAGCCGGACCTTGCCAACTGGGCGATGTACACGCCCTGGCCTTTCACGCCCCTGTTTCATGAGCTGGGCGACAAGGTCGAGATTTTCGATTTCTCGAAATACAACTTCGTCACGCCGATCATGGCGCCCGAGGCGATGACGCGGGGCGAGTTGCTGAACGGTGTGATGAAGAACTATCGCCGGTTCTACATGCAAAAAGCGCTGTTCCATTACCCGTGGCGCGGCACGGGATACCGGCGGAAATACCTGCTCGGATGCCTCAAGGCGTTCCTCAAGGCGGGTTTTGAGCGCAAGTTCTATGATCTGGGCAAGGCGAACTACTGGGGCCCGCAGTCGAAGGACAAGGTCAACTTCAACTTCGATCGCACCCGCAAGATCGCGAAGGCCCAGATGGACGATTGGGAGGCTGCCGCCGACCGCGCCAGCCAGGCCCGTGCGCGGCGCAAGGCGCTCGATACCTCCTTCAAGATGCCCGAGGGACGCGAAGCGCGGGAACCGATCAAGGCCTGCGGCGGTGGCACGCAACAGATGGAAGATGTCTGATGCCCCTTGATGGCGGCAGCGATCAGGTTTGGGCCCCGCCGGACACGACCGCGCGGATCGGCCCTAACGCGGTCCTGCAGCTGTTGACCGTTCTGGAAGAGGAGGGCGGCCCGACACTGGCCGCCCATATCCTGGCCCTCGCCGGTATATTCGACCTCCCGCCTGAGACGGGCATGATCGATGAGCGTCCCGTCGCCCGCATCCATCAGGCCCTGCGCCGGGACATGCCCAACCGCGCCCCGCGTCTGGCTTGGGCCGCGGGGGAGGCGACGGCAAATTACATCATCGCCAATCGCATTCCGCGGTTTGCGCGTCTTGTGCTGCGCGCGCTTCCCCCCGGGCCATCCTCGCGGATGCTCACCAAGGCCATTCGCAAAAACGCCTGGACGTTCATGGGGTCCGGCGACTTTCGGGTCCTGTCGACCCGCCCGCTGGTCTTCGAGATCGAGAATAACCCGGTGGTGCGGGGGGAACACGCCGAAGCCCCGATCTGCTTCTGGCACATGGCCGTGTTCGAAACGCTGTTCCGGCGTTTGGTTGCGCCCGACTACACTGCGCGCGAAACCCGCTGCTGTGCCTGCGGCGCACTCGCCTGCCGGTTTGAGTTGACCCGTATCCCACTGTGACCGCGCCCGCGCCCGCCTTGCCTTGACACGGGGGGCGGGCTCGTATGTATGACCCCAGACTTATCACCAGAGTTTCGGGGACCTCCATGCACGCCTATCGCACCCATTCCTGCGCCGATCTGACGAAAGACGCTGTCGGCCAGACCGTTCGCCTGTCCGGTTGGGTGCACCGCGTGCGCGACCACGGAGGCGTTCTGTTCATCGACCTGCGCGACCATTACGGGATGACGCAGGTGCTTTGCGATCCCGACAGCCCGGTGTTTACAGAGGTTGAGAAAGTCCGGTCCGAATGGTGTATCCGCATCGACGGCACGGTAAAGGCGCGTGACGAGAGCCTGATCAACCCCAAGATCCCGACCGGCGAGGTCGAGGTGTTTATCCGCGACATGGAGGTTCTGGGCACGGCGGACGAACTGCCCCTGCCTGTTTTCGGCGATCAGGAGTACCCGGAGGAAACGCGTCTGAAGTACCGCTTTCTCGACCTGCGCCGTGAGAGCCTGCACGACAATATCATGCTGCGATCGAAGGTTGTGCAATCCATCCGAAAGCGGATGTGGGACATCGACTTCACCGAGTTTCAGACGCCGATCATCACCGCCTCCAGCCCCGAGGGCGCGCGCGATTTTCTGGTGCCCTCGCGCCTCCATCCCGGCAAGTTTTACGCGCTGCCGCAGGCCCCGCAGCAATTCAAGCAGCTCATCATGGTGGGCGGGTTCGACAAATATTTCCAGATCGCCCCGTGTTTCCGCGACGAGGACCCGCGCGCCGACCGCTCACCGACCGATTTCTACCAGCTTGATCTGGAGATGAGCTTCGTCAATCAGCAGGACGTGTTCGACACGATCCAGCCGGTGATCAAGGGCCTTTTCGAGGAGTTTGGTGGCGGTCGCAAGGTCGATCAGGACTGGCCGCAGATCAGCTATCGCGATGCCGCGCTCTGGTACGGCACCGACAAGCCCGATCTCCGCAACCCGATCAAGATGCAAGTGGTCTCCGACCACTTTCGCGGCTCTGGTTTCGCGATTTTCGCGAAACTGCTGGAGCAGGATGGCACCGAGATTCGCGCCATCCCGGCGCCGGGCGGCGGCTCGCGCAAGTTCTGTGACCGCATGAACAAGTTCGCGCAAGAACAGGGCCTGCCGGGCATGGGCTACATCTTCTGGAGACCCGCCGTTGTGCCAAATGAGGTGTTTGCTGAACTTGAAAAGCACCCTTTGTATAGCACGATTATGTCTCAGCAGGCTGATGGCTTGTTGTCTCAAGCGGATGCAGTACCCAGAGAGTATTTCGAGCCAGCGGGGCCGCTTGCCAAGAATATCGGACCCGAACGGACCGAGGCGATCCGCCAGCAACTCGGCCTTAAAGGCGGAGACGCGGCGTTCTTCCTTGGCGGCAAGCCCGAGACATTCGAGGGTGTCGCGGGTCGTGCGCGCACCGTGATCGGCGAAGAACTGGGTCTGGTCGATCAGGACCGGTTCGCCTTTGCCTGGATCGTCGACTTCCCGATGTACGAGAAGGATGACGAGGGCAAGATCGACTTCTCGCACAACCCGTTTTCCATGCCGCAGGGCGGGATGGACGCCTTGTCAGGCGATCCGCTAGACGTGCTGGGCTATCAGTATGACTTGGCATGCAACGGGTACGAACTGGTGTCCGGGGCGATCCGGAACCACAAGCTCGACGTGATGTACAAGGCATTCGAGATTGCGGGCTATGGCGCGGATGAGGTCGAGAAACGCTTTGGCGGAATGGTCAACGCGTTCAAATACGGCCCACCTCCGCATGGCGGCTGTGCGGCGGGGATCGACCGCATCGTCATGCTGCTGGCCGACACCGCGAACATCCGAGAGGTTATCATGTTCCCGATGAACCAGCGGGCCGAAGACCTCATGATGAACGCTCCGTCGGATCCGACAGGCGAACAACTGCGCGAACTCGGCCTGCGCGTCATCCCGCAGGAGTGACAAGCACGGTTTCTAGTGCGCCGAGCCGAGTGCCGGGGACGCGCTGAGCGTGCCTTGCACTTCCAGTGTTTCGCCAAGATCGTAGGCCAGTGACCGAACGGAAAAATCGTTCGTTCCGATCAGAACTGCGCCAAGCATTGCAAGGCCGAGGATAACATTCGCCGCGATCGATGTAATCGGCGGATTGTTCACGCTGTAAATCGTAGTCTTAAATTTCTGGATCATGGGGACCCCTCCTATGTACTGCGCGTTCTCAATGATCGAGCCGTGGTTTTTGTTTCGGTCTCGGGAACTTTTTTTATTTTCTGTGCCCCGAATGGTCGTTGTGAGCTGTGACTGCCGAATGTCCAAAATGTGGCAGAATTGCGTTTAGGCGGGAAACTGCCGATACAAATACAACCTATGCGTTTAGACAGCCTGTCGTGGTCGCATGCGCGAGTCAAGGATCATCCGCACCCGTGTGATCGATGCCGGCGCGCCATCCTGCGACAGACTTCGTGCGGCCTCAGCCAGCGACGCATCGGAGGCTGACACCGCCAGCGCCTGCAGGAACTGGGCGGAGTAGGCGCGCGCAACCGGGTCATCGTCATCGGTAAGAAGGCTGCGCACGTGGGCAAGATCGTCCTGCAAGGCAAGGCCATCAGGTTCCACCACCGTTTCAGGCAAGGACCGTGGGCCGCCCGGGCGCGCCTGCTCGGGCAAGTGCGCGAGCAAGGTTTGCTGGAATTCCGCAAGGCGTGTCAGGGGTTTGGCCAGAAACCCGTCCGCCCCGGCGGCCAGTGCGGCGTCTTCCCCCTCCAGCGCGCCGGAAAAACCGAGGATGACCGGCAGCCGCGGTACGGATGTCGCCAGTTCCTCGATCAGATCGACCCCTTCGCCGTCAGGCAGACCCAGATCGATGATCGCAACGGTCGGGCGATAGGTCTTGAGGTGTCGCTGCGCGGATCGCAGGCAGTCCGCGCGCCGCAACCGTGCGCCGGACCGCAGGCACAGGAGGCGCATCGCCTCGGAGGCATATCGGCTGTCTTCGACCAGCAACACCGTTACACCCAGCAACGGGCGGGCGGCGGTGGGGCGTAGGGTTACGGCAAGGGGATCAGGAGCATCGTCCATGGCAGCCTTCCTTCGAATCTCCCCAAAGCTTTGCCGGTATTGGTGAACAGGTCGTAAATGCGCCGCTGACAAGCTCTCAAGCCTAGTTGCCTGCGCGCTTTTCAAGGGCCATAAGGCTCCAGAATGTCACGTATTGCAGGAGCACTTCGATGATCGGTCGTCTGAACCACGTTGCTATCGCTGTCCCCGACCTGGAGGCCGCCTCCAAACAGTATTCCGGGACCCTCGGGGCCAAGGTGAACGCACCGCAGGACGAGCCGGATCATGGCGTGACGGTGGTGTTCATCGAGCTGCCGAACACCAAGATCGAGCTTTTGTATCCGCTTGGGGACGACTCCCCGATTGCCGGTTTCCTTGAGAAAAACCCGGCGGGCGGCATCCATCACATCTGCTACGAGGTTGACGACATCCTGGAGGCGCGTGACCGCCTGAAGGCCGACGGCGCGCGCGTTCTGGGCACTGGCGAGCCCAAGATCGGCGCCCACGGCAAGCCCGTTCTGTTCCTGCATCCCAAGGATTTCAACGGCACGCTTGTCGAGCTGGAACAGGTCTGATCGCAGATGGGGATAACATCCGCCCTCGTACTGCTGGCCGTCATCTGGTTCATGACGCTGTTTGTCGTCCTGCCGATCCGCATGCAGACCCAGGGCGATACCGGCAAGGTCACCATGGGCACCCCCGCAGGCGCCCCCGCGCACATCAACATGAAGCGCAAGATCAAGATCACTTCGATCGTCGCGGTCGTCATCTGGGTCCCGCTTTGTGCGATTATCCTCTCGGGCATGATCACGGTGGATGACTTCGACCTGTTCAACCGCTTTGGCGGCGGACTTGCCCCGCTCGAATAGGCCCGTCTCGTCGGGGGGCAGCATGACAGATCGCAGAACCGTGGTGATGGCAGGAGCGGCTTTTCTGGCGGCCCCAGCGCTGTTGCGCACCAAGGGGCACGCACAGACGCCGCTCTCGATCGATGTTTCAAGCTACAGGCTTGACCGGACAGCGGCGCTGTTCGATGGACGGGTCCGGATCGAGGGGGTGACCGCCACGTTTCACGAAGACGCCATCGGGGACATGAATACCGCCGCCTTCACGGGAACTGGTACGCGTGAGATCACGGAGCTTGGCTTGCACCCCTTCATGCTGGCTTTTGCGAACGAGGGGTTCCGCGACTACGCCCTGCTGCCCATCCCGCTCTTGCGCCAGTTCCGGCACAAGAGTGTTTTCGTGAATGCAGACGCGGGCATCACCCGCCCCGAAGACCTCGTGGGGCGTCGCGTCGGCACGCCGGGGTACTCTTCCACGTCGCTGACTTGGATCCGTGGCATCATGGAGGATGAATACGGGGTCGCCCCGTCTGACATGACCTGGGTCATCTCGAACGCGGACAGTTCCGCAAGTGCCGCAGGCAATATCTCGGCACAGGAAGGGATCGTTCCGGAAGGTATCGTTGCGGAGGTCGGACCCGAAGGGATGGACGAAAGCCAGCTTTTGTTGACCGGCCACGTCGATGCGCTTTTTCACGCTGCAACTCCGGCGGCCTTCATCGATGGTGATCCAAGGATCGAGCGTCTGTTTCCGGACGTCCGCAGTGTTGAGCAGGACTACTTTGCGCGGACCGGTATTTTTCCGATCATGCACGTGCTCGCCATCCGACGAGATACCGCAGACGCGCATCCGTGGCTCGCGCGGGCCGTGTTTGATGCCTATTCGGAAGCCAAGTCGTTGGCCTATCGGGAGAAGGACCGGATCACCTGGGCCACCGATATGCTGCCCTGGTATGGCGCGGAAGTCGAAGACACGCGGCGGTTGATGGGGCGGAATTTCTACCCCTTAGGCATGGACGCAAACCGCGCGACCTTTGAAAAACTGTTCGATTACTCTCACCGTCAGGGTCTGGCGTCCCGCGTGCTGACACTGGACGAGGTGTTCCTGCCCGAATCGATGGCATTCGAGGAAAGCTGAACGAAAAACCGGGCGCTAGGCGCCCGGTTTGTGTTCTGATCGAAGTGGTTACTGACCGATGCTCGGATCGCCAGCGGGATCGAAAGGCAGTTCGTCCAGATGCTCGATGTATTCCAGCGGATCGAACGGTAGATCACCCAGAACCAGTTGCGGGTTCTGTTCGCGCTGCAATTGCTCCGACGCGTTGGCAATGCCGGTCCACGGGATTCCGTGGGTTTCCGGACGATCCGGGTAGCGGTCCTTCCACAGATCGTGGCGCAGGCGCATCCGGTTGAAGGGCCGCTTCAGATGGATGAGGTTCGTCAGCATCGGCTGCACCTCCCGCGGATCGGACGGCAGGAAGTAGAACGCCGCCGGAATGCCGCTCGCATCCCCCACCGGGTCGGGCGAGATGAAGTGGCGCTTGTAATTGCCCTTTACGATCGCACCGAGCATTGGTCCGGCATAGGTGAAGGTGTAGTCGCGACGGCTGTGACCGTCGCCGTTTAGCAGCAGAGAAGTTTGGTCCAATCCGTCGATCACGCGATCGGTCGGAACGTTCTCCAGCGCCCCGCCGAGACTTGCGAAGGTCGTGAACAGGTCGGTGATGTGTATCATATCACCGGGCAGCGACCCCGGCTCGATCATACCCGGCCAGACAGCGAAGGCCGGAACGCGCACGCCACCTTCAAGGAAGTCACCCTTGCCGCCGCGGAAGATCGTTTCCGCAAAACCTGTACCCGGGGGTGGATTGTGCGACATCGGCCCATTATCAGCCATTGCGACGATCAAGGTGTTCTCGGCGATCCCCAACTCTTCGAGCTTGGCCCGAATGTTCGCAATCATCGGATCAACGACGCATTGCAGCCCGTCCTGCAGGATCGCGCGCGCAACAGCGCATTTCGGCTCCGTAGGCAGAAAGCTCGTCATGATCGGCCAGTTGGCGACGTAGAAGGGCTCGCCCGCTTCGACACTGCGCTCCATAAAGGCGAACATGCGGTCCAGACCTTCATCGTCGATCATTTGATAGGAATCGTGGGTATTGTCGCGCCATTGCAGCGTTTCACCGCCCTTAGTGCCCTCGGCCACCATCACCCAATCTTTGGTGACGAACGTGTCGTCGAGCTTGTACGGGTTTTCGGCGAGCATATCCTCAAAAAGCCCGATGGACCCATTGCCCTGTTCGGCTTCGCGTGTGTTGAGCGACAGGATCTGGTTGTAGCCGGTGAAGAGCGCCTCGTCGAAACCCTGATTGTGCGGATAGCTCTGCTCGATATCGCCCAAATGCCATTTGCCGTAGAACGCGGTGTTATAGCCCGCCGCACCCAGCACCTCGGCCATCGTCACCTCGTCTGCGTGCAGGCCATGGCTCTCCTGCAGCATGCCGATATTGTACATGCCCGACCGGATCGCCATGCGGCCGGTCGCGGCGGCGGCGCGGCTGGGGGTGCAGCCGACCTCGGTGTACATCCGGGTGAACATCATGCCGTCTTCGGCCAGCTTGTTGATGTTCGGGGTATCGAGACCGCGCACCGCTTGGATGGCCGGAATGCCCAGGTCGCCATAGGCGGTATCGTCCCACATGATGTGGATCAGGTTCGGCGGTGTGCCGAAACGCTCTTCCAGTTCCGCCAGCCGCGCCTGAAGAGCTTCGTCTTCGGCCGCCCAAACCTCGCCGTTCTGGGCTTCGAGAACGTAGTATTCGGCGTCATGAACGATCTCGCCGTCTTGGGCGAGGGCCGCTCCGGAAAGTGGTGTGAGGGCGGCCGTGAGTGCAGCCCCCCCTATCACTCTGCCCAAAAGGCGTTTTGGATGTTTTTCTCTCATGTCTTTCTCCGTTTCTGGATCGTCTTCTTTTGTGGGGCGTACGGGGGCGCCACGCGCTCAAGGCACGCGGCCTGATCTTCCAGCGTTGCGGCGATTTCCTCGTGCAGGGCCGCGAGAGTCTCTGTCACACTTGCCCGCCAGACGGTGTCGACCGGGCTCACCTGATTTTCGATGCGCACAAGCTCGTCATGCATCGCGCAGTAATCGCGGCAAATCTCGTCGAATACGGGCATCTGGCTGCGCAGCCTTGCGATCAGCGCGCGCCGTTGGAAAAAGCTGGTATCGAGGTCTTCGAATTGCATCGGGTGCCTTGCGCGCTGGTCTACGGGTACTATGATCCGTGACCAAGGCACGCCGGAGTGTTTTACCGTGACACGGGGGTGACAAGGCGAGCTGGCGGTCCGGAATTCATTTTGATGTCAGCGGCTTATGGGGGGCGGCGTGACGGCTCCGACAGATCTCGATCCTGATGAGGCGCCAGATGACATTCGGCGGGCACTGGCCCGTGTTGTGCGCAGTGACGCGTTTGCGCGGTCCGAACGGCTCAAGGCGTTTCTGTCCTATATCGTCGAGGAGGCGCTTGCGGGACGCGGGGAAGCGATCCTCGGCAAGACCATCGCGCAGGATGTCTATGACCGCGACCCGTCGCGGACCGAAACGGCTGAAAACCTCGTGCGTGTGGATGCCGGCCGGTTGCGGCGCAAACTGGAGGCGTTCTACGCAGCCGAAGGCGCGGCCGATCCGCTGAGGATCGTGATGGATCCGGGGGGGTACGCCCCGCGGTTCGTGCCGTCGGTTCATCCGGCGGTGCCAACGCCCGAACCAGCGGTGCCGAACAGGCGCCGCGTTTCGGTGATGCTCGGCTCTGCCGCAGCGCTCGCTCTGGCAGTTGGCGCAGGGGTCTTCTGGACCGCGCAGCGCGCAGCCTCCGTTGCCCCCCCCGAGAGCGCCCGTGAAATTGAACGGCAAGCGCTGGCCGCCAAATCCGCAGCCGCCGTACAGGCCGCCAACTTGTGCGACCAGGCCCGTGGGTTCCTGTTTCCGATTGCCGATGTGGAAAGCCAGCAAACGGCCATCGCGATCTTTCGGCGGGCCAGCGAAACAGATCCGGGTCTGTCATGCGGGTATGCCGGGCTTGCCCATGCGCAGGCCACCCTGGCGCTGCTATCGGGGACCGGAGCGCAGCGGGAAACGCTGATCGAACATGCAGCGCGCTCCGCGCGGCGCGCAGTCGATCTGGCCCCGACCGATGGCTGGAGCCAATCTGCGGCAGCGTGGGCCGCTTACGCCAAACGGGACTATGCAGAGGCTGAGCGCCTGTCAGCCCTGGCTGCGAAGCTCGGGCCAAGCGACGGTAATGTTCTCGATTTCCGGGCTACAATTGCCACGGTGACGGGCGATTTCCAAACGGCTCTGGCGGCGACCGACCCGGGCATCCCGCGTGACTTTGGCAGTGTCAAGTTTGCCCGCAGCAACATTCGCGCAGTCGCGCTGTACCATCTCGGGGATTACGAAGCCGCCATCGCGTCCATTGAAACGGCCATTCAAAACGGTGATCCCGTAAGCCCGTTGACGCTTGTCTACCTCGTCTCCGCAAATCAGAAGGCAGGCAACGTCGCGCAGGCACAGGCCTATGCGCAGGAACTGAGCACGACATGGCCGGACGCGCGCCCGGATATCGGCATCAACCGGTTGTATGCGGAGCCGACACTGGCAGAGCAGGTGCTGACACCTTTGGAAGCCGCAGGGTGGCAGGCGCCGGACGGCGCGCTCTGATCACCTGCTGCTGTCCAGCGCATGGTAGAGATGTGTGAAGGTTGCCGCACCCAGCACAGGCACCAGCAGGTTCACCAGCGGGATCGTCAGCGGCACCGCCATCAGGGTGCCCGCGAGCCATATCGTGATGATGTGTTTCTTGCGCATCCGTGCGGCTCCTTCGCGCCCCAGTCGCCTCATGGCTGTGACCTGAAAGTATTCCCGCCCCAGCAGAAACCCGTTCAGCGCCCAGAAGATCACGGGCGCGAGCGGCGCGAACATCAGGTAAAGTACCAACGCGGCCAGGTTCACGACGATCAGAACGCCCAGAAACGACAGTGTATCGCGCAGCCCCTCGGCCATCGGGGTGCGTGGCGCGTGGCCACTCGCGGGATAGTATTTCGCCTCTACCGCATCGGCGATATCTTCGAGGAAAAGGCCGGTGAAGGCCGACGCGACCGGCACCATCAGAAACACCGAAAGGACCAGCATCGCACCGATCCCCAGGCCCGATGCCACATCGTCGACCCACGTGATCTCACCGATCCAGGGCAGGCTGAACGCCTCGGGAACCAGCCAACCGATCAGCAGCACGAAGCCCCAGGTAATCGCCGCCAGCAATCCGATCGTGGCCCCGATCCCGATCAGAAGTACCCGGCGAAAGGCCGCGTCCGGCAACTGCGCCAAGGCGCGTGAAAACGATGTGAGGATCATGTCGATACCCAGTCTGTCAAGGCAGCGGTATCTGGGCGGGGGCGGTCCGGGGGGACCGCGCCTTCGGTACCGAGATGGATGAACCCTGCGACTGTTTCTTCTGGCGTGAGGCCAAGGCCCTGCGCTCGGAACTCCTGATCATGCGCAGCAAACCCGCTCAGCCAATTCGCACCCCATCCCGCCGCCTGTGCGGCGTTGACAAGGGCCAGACACACGGCGCCCGCCGACAGCGTTTGTTCCAACTGGGGGATCTTCTCCGACGGTTTCGGACTGGCGACCACCGCCACGATGCACCCCGCGGTGTCGAAACTCGCGCGCGCCTTTGCGACCTTGTCGGGGTCGATCCCCAGATCGGTTCCACGCGCCTCTGCCAGATCGGCAAGCCGTGTTAGCGCCCCCTGTGTCAGCACGATGAAGCGCCACGGTTCCAGCTTGCCGTGATCCGGCGTACGGGCGGCTATCTCCAGCAACTCCGCCACGGTGGCGCGGTCCGGATAGGGTGCGCGCAGGGTCTTTGCCGGGCGGGACCGACGCGTGCGCAGGAATTCAAGCACCTGTGGCAGCGGAGACAGAGGGCGGATTTCGGACATGAATGGGACCTTTGGCGATCGTCAACACGCTCTAGGTCGGCCTTTTTGCGCGCCGCTTCAACCCCAACCCGGCAATGATCTGAGAAGCGAAACTTGCGGGTTGGCGACGCAGTGCCGACCGGGCGCTACTCGACCGCGTTGGCGGGTTCCCGCCGCAACCGGTAGACGCCTTCGGGCAGATCGAGTGCCGCCGCAAGGTCGTTGAGTTGGGCAATAGACAGCGTCACCCGCATCATCCGATCCGTGCGCGGGTCGAATTGTTCAAGGGTCACACATTCCTCGAAGGCGTTGATAATAACGTCTTCCTGAAGGTTTTGTGCGCCCTCATCGACCAGCGTGACCACGGTCGAATCGAACTCGTGTTCAATCGTAAACATGATGTAACGTTAAGGTGCGCGTCGCGCTTTTCCAGTTTTTTCTGCACCTGCATAACGATTGCGATGCCAGTGATACAATAAGGGCGCAAGCACGTGATCGTAGACAGCCGCTGCCGCCGGGCGGATCACCGGCCACCCCGTCACGCGGGAAAGCCAGCGATACCGCGGCATCTGTGCCCACAAAACACGGAAGGCCGGCAAGCCGGACAGAACCTCTCCGTCGTGCAGAACATGCAGGCGGCGGGCGGCCTGATCTGCCGTCAGACCCCATGCCGAAAGGTCTGTGTCTCCCAGGTCCTCGAACCGCAAGGGCAGGTTGCGCGTGCTGGCATAAGCCTCGTAATGCGCAATCTCCGACCTGCATACAGGGCAGGACGCGTTGTAAAGGACGGCGATATCGGCGGCGGCTTTGGTTTGCTCGGTCATGCGCGGCGAAATAAGGCGCATCCCGCCTCTGCCAAGGCCCGCAGGGGTGGCAGGCGCAAACGCCGCAACTTAAATCAATGGTGCCGCCACTCTCAGGCGGCCAAGGGGGGCGAAAGGATGCACAAGATGATGATCTGCACGCGCATCGCGTTCATTTCCGTCGTTCTGGCGGTTGCGGGCTGTACCGTCGCGCCGACTGCGGCGCCACCTCCACAGGCGCCCGGGCCGGCCGTCGCTTCGGCGGAACCCCGCGTGACCGCGCGTCAGGCGGTGGACAATTTCAGCGCTGTGGTCGCGCAAGTGGAACCGGTGGCGGAACAACAATGCCGCGCACGCACGCAAAACACCAACTGCGACTTCCTGATTCAGGTCGATACCCGCACCGACCAGCCGGTCAACGCGTTTCAGACCGTGACCGAAGACGGACAGCCGCTGATCGTGTTCACCGTCGCGTTGATTGCCGATGCCCGCAACCGTGACGAACTGGCCTTCGTGCTGGGGCACGAGGCCGCGCACCACATCGCGGGGCACCTGACGCAGATGCAGCAGGACGCTGCGCTGGGCGCGCTGGCGGGCAGCGTTCTGGCGTCTGTCCTGACCGGCGGCGCAAGCGAGGCGGTCAGACAGACCGCCATCGACCAGGCCGCGCAGGCGGGGGCGTTCGTGGGCGCGCGCACCTATTCCAAGGCCAACGAGTTGGAAGCGGACGCGCTGGGCACGGTCATCGCCGCGCGCGCGGGCTTCGATCCGGTGCGCGGGGCTGCGTTCTTTAACCGTCTGCCGGACCCGGGCGATCAGTTTCTAGGCTCTCACCCCCCAAATGCCGATCGTATTCGGGTCGTGCGCGAGGTGGCTGCCGGGCTTTGATGCGGCCTTGATCTGGCGCAAGGACGCGAATGACCCAGTGGCTACTCTGTCTGCGACCCCTGACGGAGAGACCACAAATGCAAAACGCCGAAACCCTGCGCAAACATGCCTCGCTCGTGGATCGGATGGCCGACCATGTGGGCGTTGATCTCGAAGAATCCGTGATGCGCGGCGCGCTGGCCCCCGATGTCATTCCCGACCTCGTTCTGCGCTGCACCAAGTGCTCCAACCCCGAGGCATGCGCACGCCTGTTGCGCGCCACGCAGAGTCTTGCGGAGGCGCCGGAGTATTGTGTGAACCGCGACACCCTGGCGAAGCTTGCCACCCGGGCGGACTAGGCTCGACCCTCCGCGCAGGCCTGGTTTGACCCACATCAAGGCAGCGCGCGCGGCATCTTGGCACAACCCAACCAACAGCGGAGAGGGAGCCTGCAATGACACGTGCCTTATCAACTCAAGCCTCGCCCTGTCCCAAGCAACTTGGGCAGGAGGTCGACCACTACTGGCTTGTTCAGCGCATGGCCAAGACCGCGCATGTGGACTTGGCCTGGGCCTTTGACGAAGGACTGCTGTCGCAAGAGGAGTGGGCAGGGATGGTGCAACGGTGCCGTGGATGCGCCTGGGCCGAGGGTTGCAAGGACTGGCTCGCGATTCCGGGCCAGGACACCGATATCCCACCCGAAGGCTGTCTGAACCGGGGGCGTATGGACGCACTGAAACGCGCCTGCGCCATGGTCGATGCAGCGTCAGCCGCCTGAGGCGGTCTCCTGCGCGATCCAGTCATGAACGGCTTCCGGAGCCCCGTCGTCTGACCACGTTATTGCGGCCAGGTCGTAAGGGTGCGCTGCGTTGATCACGTCAACAAGGGCGTCACGGTGGGCGGTGGCGGTCTTGAAACTCAGCAAAACCTCTGTGTCCTGTTCCAGCGCCCCGTCCCACCAGAAATGGCTTTCAACCCCGGGCAGAATGTTGGCGCAGGCCGCAAGACGCGCCTCCAGCGCTGCTCTGGCAAGCGCGCGGGCGGTGGTCAGATCGGGGCAGGTGACGGACACGGTCAGCGGCATGGCAGTTTCCGGTGTTGGGTGATGGGCATTGTTGGTCTAGGCTCACGACACATTATCCGAAGGACATTGCCATGAAACCGGTTCTTTTGTTTGCCCTGCTCGCGCTTGCCGCCTGCGATCCGATGACCGATCCGACACCGGGTGGGTTGGAGTTGCCGCCGGAAACCGTCACGACCGATCCGCTGCCATTTTTTGGTGATGGCTACCGGGCGCCGGGCGACCAGTGCCGCCGCATCGGCGAGAACGACTATACCAACCAGTTTCTCGACCACACGGCGGATTTCGTCGGGTGCCCCGAAGACATGGAGAATCTGGGCGTGTTCGTGACCGAGACCGGCGCGGTCGCGGTCGCGCGGACACAAGGCTACGTCCTGTTTTCGGTCCCGACCGGGTGATCAGTCGAGGCGTCCCCACAGGTCGTATTCGGACGCTTCATCCACGGTCACGGTGACGATCTGTCCGGGACTCAGGGCCTCGTGCCCTGCGTCTATGAACAGGTTCCCGTCAATTTCGGGCGCGTCGGCTTGCGTGCGGCAGGTCGCGGCCTCGGCGTCCACCTCGTCGACGATCACGTCCATGCGTGCGCCGACCTTGGCCTGCAACTTGGCGGCAGAGATGGCCTGTGCTTTTGCCATGAACCGCTCCCACCGGTCTTGCTTGACCTCCGCAGCCACATGGTCGGGCAGGGCATTCGCCCGGGCGCCTTCGACATTTTCGTACTGAAAGCATCCGACCCGGTCCAGTTGTGCCTCGTCCAGCCAGTCCAGCAGGGTTTGGAATTCGGCTTCGGTTTCGCCGGGATAGCCGACAATGAAGGTCGACCGCAGGGTGATGTCCGGGCAAATCCCCCGCCACTCGGCGATCCGGTCCAGCGTGCGTTCCGCTGCCGCCGGTCGCGCCATGCGGCGCAGCGTTTCCGGGTGGGCGTGCTGGAACGGGATGTCCAGATAGGGCAGGACCAGCCCATCCGCCATCAGCGGGATCAGGTCGCGCACATGCGGGTAGGGGTAGACGTAGTGCAACCGCACCCACGCGCCCAAACTGCCGAGATCGCGGGCCAGATCGGTGATATGGGCGCGGTGGCCCCGGTCTTCAGCGTGCTTGATGTCCACACCATAGGCGGAGGTGTCCTGCGAGATCACAAGCAACTCGCGGACCCCGGCCTCCACCAGCTTTTCGGCCTCGCGCACCACGGCGGCAGCCGGGCGGCTGACCAGACGCCCGCGCATGTCCGGAATGATGCAGAACTTGCATTTGTGGTTACAGCCTTCCGAAATCTTGAGGTAGCTGTAGTGCCGCGGGCTCAGCGACACGTTTTGCGCCGGGATCAGATCGACATACGGATCGGGACTGGGCGGCACAGCGGCATGCACTGCATCCAGGACCTGTTCGTATTGATGTGGGCCCGTCACGGCCAGAACCGACGGGTGCGCGCCTGTGATGTAATCGGGCTCCGCCCCCAGACACCCGGTGACTATCACCCGACCGTTCTCCGTCAGGGCCTCTCCGATCGCATCAAGGCTTTCGGCCTTGGCGCTGTCCAGAAACCCGCAAGTGTTGACGATGACGGCATCCGCACCGCTGTACTCCGGGCTGATGGCATACCCCTCTGCGCGCAGGCGCGTCAGGATGCGCTCGCTGTCCACCAGCGCCTTCGGGCATCCCAGGCTGACCATGCCGATTTTGGGCTGACCATCCCGCGACGTGGTCTCAAGCCGGGCCGCAGGGGCAAGATCGGGGCGCAGGTTTGGGGGGTTGGTGCTCATGGCCTGCGCTATACGCCTAAATCGCGAGGTCGGAAAAGAGCCTTCTGCGGCGACATCCGCGTATCTTCCCTAGGGCGGAGCGTCCTCCGGTGGGAACAACTTCCGCGCGAATGACCTGTCCAAAAAGCCAAGTGTCACCCAAAAGTCATCGCAAAAAAGTCGATATTAGTAAAATCGACCACTTGTCGCGCTGCACTTATGTGGTACCTCAGATGTGTTTTCTGAGTGTTTGTGAGTGGACTCTATCATGAAATATCTTTCTACCGCAGCCGTCGGCATCTTTCTTGCTGCGTCGGCTGCAAATGCAGCGGTCATCGATTTCGAGAGCTTCTCGGCGGGTGACGTTGTCTCCGGGGCCCAAGGCTTCACCGTCGATGGCGTCGGATTCGAAATCAGCGTTTCCAGCAATGGCAACAACGATATCGCGATGATCTTCGACACCAACAACCCGACAGGCGGCGACGGCGACCTTGCTGCGCCGTTCAACGATGGTCTTGGTGGCACGCTGTCTCCGGGCAATGTGCTGATCATCTCCGAAGATGGTGACAGCTCCGACCCGGACGACGAAGGCAAAGGCGGGATCATCACCTTTACCTTTGATTCGGCCGTCAAACTGTCCGGCTTCGACGCCTTTGACGATGTGTCGCTGACCGTTACGGCCAGCGACGGGTCGTCCACGTCCGTCAACGTGGCGGCGGACAACCAGTTCGCCAGCCTGTCGACAGCCTTCACGGGCATCACCAGCGTGTCGTTCGACTTTGGCAAGCAGTCCGGCGCGATCGACAACCTTCAGGTGTCTGCCGTTCCGCTTCCCGCGCCGGCACTCATGCTGCTGGCCGGTATGGGCGGTCTTGGCTGGGCAGCGCGGCGCCGCAAGGCAGCCAACTGACCCTTTAGACGTCAGTCCGAAAAGAAAAGGCGCCCCAGCGGGCGCCTTTTTTCATGACGTGCTCGGAGCGGGTTTCAGCGACGGCGGTCCCGGCGGCTCGACATCGGCTGGAACGCGACGCCCACATGCGCTTCGCAATAGGGTTTGCCAGCCTGAACGGGCAGGCCGCAGAACCAGAACTCTTCGGTCGCCGGATCCCCGATGGGCCACTTGCAGGTCCGTTCGGTGAGTTCCATCAGGTTCAGCTTCTTGGCTTTCTTTTCCACCTCGCGGACGGAGGCCAGAGCCTCGGGGCTGATCTCGTTCGCCGAGGGCTGGGGGGGCAGGGGCTGACCGGCGGGCACGATCGCCTTGCGCATCGGCGTCGGCGCCGGTGCGGCCGCGGCGGCTGCCGGGGCGGGTTCGGGTGCGCGCGCGGGTTTGGGTGCTGGTTTGGGCGTGGTCGGCTTTGCCTCTGCCGCAGGGGCCTTGGCGCGGGCGGCTTCTTTCGGCGCGGCCTTGGCCGGGCTCGCACCGCCATTGCGGTTCGACAGGCCCAGCCGGTGCACCTTGCCGATCACGGCATTGCGGGTCACCCCGCCCAGCTCCTTGGCGATCTGGCTGGCGCTTTTGCCTTCGCCCCACATGGTCTTCAAGATTTCTACGCGCTCGTCAGTCCAGGACATGGCCACCTCGGGCTAGGATAAAGGACGGGGTCGGGTCTGCGTGACCCAACCCCGCCCCTTGGAGTTTTCTGTTCTGCTGCTATTTTACCGGTCCACAAGCAGGATACAAGCGCCCGTCAGCGGCGCGTTGACAGGAGTGCCCCATGTCACAGCAACTTCAGATGGGCACGCGCCGCTTCGGGCGCGTGAACTGGCTTGGCGTGGCCACGCTGGCAGAGCGTGAAACGCGGCGGTTCATGGCGGTCTGGACCCAGACCGTGGGCGGCCCGCTGGTCACAGCGGGGCTTTTCATCCTGATCTTCAGCCTCGCCATCGGCCCCCGCCGCGGCGAGGTGATGGGCGTGCCCTTCATGGAATTCGTGGCCCCCGGCATCCTGATGATGACCGTGATCCAGAACGCGTTTGCGAATACATCGTCCTCGATCATGGTGGCCAAGGTGCAGGGCAACATCGTGGACACGCTGATGCCGCCGCTGTCGGCAGGCGAGCTTCTGGCAGGCTACCTTTTGGGAGGGATCATCCGAGGTGTTCTGGTGGCGGTCGTTATCCTGATCGCGATGATCCTCGTTCTGGGCATGGGGGTCGCGCACCCGGTCTGGCTGCTTTTGTTTGTGCTGACGGGGGCCACCGTTCTGGGCGGGCTTGGCATCATCGCTGCGATCTTCGCAAACAAGTTCGACCAGATGGCCGCGATCACCAATTTCGTGATCACGCCGCTCAGCTTCCTGTCGGGCACGTTCTATTCGCTGGAGGCGATGCCGCCATTGATGCAGACCCTCAGCCACATCAACCCGATGTTCTACATGATCGATGGGGTGCGTTACGGGGTGATCGGCGTATCCGACAGCCCGCCAATGCTGGGCTTTGCCGTCTGCGTGGGTGCGGCAGCGGTTGTAAAGCTCATCTGCTGGCAGTTGTTTCGGACAGGCTACAGGCTGAAACCGTAATCGGGTTTGAAAAAAGGCTGATCTAAAGCTATCCTTAACCAATCGGCACAAGGCTTCGATCACAGAGGCACACCGGTACGAGGCAGGTATGGTCATCAGCGCGAGGTAGCTTTGATGCGAGCACTTATTCTATCCATGGCAGTCGGTCTGGGGCTCTCGGCAGGTGCCGTCGTCCCGTTGGCCACGGGGTCGGCACAGGCCGGCACCATCGAACGGGCCTGTATTCAGGCGGGCCGGGCGCCCAGCAGGTCGCTCTGCGGCTGTATCCAGAACGTGGCAGACATCACGCTCAGCCGGTCGGATCAGCGCAAGGCAGCGAAGTTCTTCGTCGATCCGCAGCGCGCGCAGGATGTGCGCATGTCGGACCGCCGCTCGGACGAGAAATTCTGGGACCGGTATCAGGAATTCGGGAACGCCGCGCGCGCCTATTGCGCCAGTTCCTGACCTGCCGCAATCCGCGCGACAAGGCCCCGGCTTGCCGCATCGAGCATGTCGAAGACCTGCGGGAAGTTGTCTTCGTAATAGGGGTCCGGCACCTCGGTCGGCAGGCCGCCCTCGGCATAGCCGAGAAACAGCGCGACAGGTGTCGTGTTCCCTGCGGGGCGCAACGCCTCGAGCCGGGTGACATTGCTGCGGTCCATCCCCACGATCAGGTCGAACCGCTCGAAATCCTCGGGCTCTGCCTGGCGCGCGCGCAGCCCGGACAGGTCAATGCCGCGCCCTGCGGCTTCGGCCATGGCGCGACTGTCCGGCGGGCTGCCCACATGCCAGGCACTCGTCCCCGCGCTGTCGACCTCTACATCTACGCCGCCCTCTGCCGCCAGTGCCCTGAAAACGCCTTCCGCCGTGGGCGAGCGGCAGATATTTCCAAGGCAAACAAACAGGATACGGGTGGTCATCACTATGGCTCCTCCGTTAGGATCGCCGCATTCTAGGGTCTGACCTCCGGAACGCCAATGTATGACATCGTGATCCTCACCGGCGCGGGCGTCTCCGCCGAAAGCGGTCTTGGCACGTTTCGCGACAAGGACGGACTTTGGACCAAGTATGACCTGTCGGAGGTCGCAACCCCCGAAGGCTTCGCGGCTGATCCGGCCAAGGTGCACGGCTTCTACAATGCGCGGCGCGCCAATGCATTGGACGCCGGTCCGAATGCAGCACATCACGCTCTGGCGCGTCTTCAGGCGGCCCGCCCCGGCGAGGTTCTGATCGTCACGCAGAATGTAGATGATCTGCACGAACGCGCGGGCAGCACGCGCGACATCATCCACATGCACGGCGCGCTGACCGGCGCGCTCTGTGCCTCGTGCGGGCACCGTTGGCCGGCCCCGCGCGAGATGCATCCGACCGATCCTTGCCCGGCCTGTACCCGCCCGCACACGCGGCCAGACATTGTCTGGTTCGGTGAGATGCCGTACCGGATGGATGAGATTTATGCCGCACTCAGCGCCTGCGGTCTGTTCGTTGCCATCGGAACCTCCGGCCAGGTCTACCCCGCCGCAGGGTTCGTCCAGGAGGCGCGCGCGGCAGGCATCGAGACGCTGGAGATCAACCTTGAGCCCTCCGACGGGGCGTCGCTCTTCCACCGCGCGGTCCACGGCCCGGCCACGCAAACCGTGCCCGACTGGGTCGGCACGCTCCTCTGAGCCATAGGCCTCGAAATGTCCTCGCCGACGGCCTCACGCGTCAGCGCAATCCGTCCACGACAACCTCTTGGCGCAGGTCACCGGTGCCGGCGTCGAAAACGAGGATCCGGTCGCCCGCGATCACGGCCACCCAGCCGGCGCCGAAGGTGACCGCCTCTGCCGAAACCCCTGCTGGCAGCGAGATTGTATCCGGTAATTGTGGGACCGCCGGTGCCGGGGCCTGCAGGCGGATGACAAGCAGTGCGATCACGGTTACAAGCCCGCCAATCATCACCAGTGTCAGCACCGTCACAAGGCGGCGCAGAAACCGCAAATTGGCCGGCTCCGGCCCGAACGCTTCGTCAGGATCATCTTCGCGCATGTCGGACCCCTCTGATCAGACGCTCACGGTCACGATCGCCGCCGATCCCCCGCCGCGCCTTGATAAGGCGCTGGCCCGCGATGTGCCAGAGGGGATGGGCCTGAGCCGCTCGCGTCTGGCCAAGCTCATTGCAGATGGGGCCGTTGCGCGCGGGACTGACATCCTGACCTCGCCCAAGGCGCGCGTGTCCGAAGGGGATGCGTTGACCCTGACCCTCGGCACCCCGGTGCCGACCGATCTGGTGCCCGAAAACATCCCCCTCGACATTGCCTACGAGGATGCCGACCTGATCGTGATCAACAAGCCGGTGGGCATGGTCGTTCACCCGGCGCCGGGCAGCCCGCGTGGCACGCTGGCAAACGCACTGATGCATCACTGCGCGGGCGCGTTGTCTGGCATCGGCGGACAGGCACGTCCCGGAATTGTCCACCGGATTGACAAGGACACCTCCGGCCTTCTGGTGGCGGCCAAGTCCGACCAGGCGCATCAGGGCCTTGCCGCCCAGTTTGCCGCCCATTCGGCCCAACGGGTCTATGATGCCTTTGTGTATGGCGCTCCCGATGCGGCCGATCCGCGCCTGCGCGGGTTGCAGGGGGTTACGTTCGAGCCGGGCGGCGTGCTGGTGGTGCGTGCCCCGCTCGCGCGTCATCGCACTGATCGCCAGCGCATGGCCGTATGCGCGCCGGGGCAGGGGCGTCACGCGGTCACCCGCGCCACGCGCGAGGCAACGTTCGGGACGCCTGCCGGGGCGGCACATCTGAGCTGTCGTCTGGAAACCGGGCGCACCCACCAGATTCGCGTACACCTTGCCCATATCGGCCACGCACTGATCGGTGATCCCACCTATGGCGGGCCCAAACGACTGTCGAGCAAAGCGTTTTCTGACACGGCAATCGAGGCCGCCCGCACCTTTCCGCGGCAGGCGCTCCACGCCCGCACGCTCGGCTTCACGCACCCGGTTACCGGACAGGCATTGTCCTTCGAGGCTCCGTTGCCCGAGGATCTGACCCGGTTGATCAACGTGTTGTCGGAGCCCGCCCGCAAAGGGCAATGACCGTTTCAAAGACAAAAGGTTTTTTGAAACTGCGACTTGTGATAGCTTCGTCGCGTTCATTCCATTGGCAGAAACTCGGTATCGATCTGTGATGCTGATTTTCTTTTTTCTCAAGTGTTGTGCCGCCTTTTTCGACGGGCTGCACGAAAAGCAATTTCGAACAGGTCTGTAGTGCGTCCCGATGAACGACAGATACACGACTGCATTTGAAGCCCTTGCAGAGGCCGAAGTTGTCATCGACCGGTTCAGGCGGTTTGCGCAAAAGCAGGTTGGCGGACATATCCTCGGGAGCACGGACTTCTACGACCGTCAGATCAATGCGCAAGGCATCGAACTCGCGAAAGCCGTCGCGCGGCTTCAGGGCCCTCTCGCGTCAATCGAGTCAGAGATTTCGGCTCTCTGGCCACGCCTCGATCAAACGCAGCGGCACGCATCGGCAACCTCGGCGCTTTATTGCGACGATCCTCTTGGAAGGGCCGTTCCTGAGAGGGATGCCGATAATCCCCGTGACCTTTCTGCCTCGCTAACTGACTGGTTCCTCAAGTCTTATCTGAAGCCCAACCGTGGGGTCGATCCGCCGAAAGCCCCCGCTACACCTGACTCTCTCGCGGGACATGCGCTTGACCTTGTGACCTCGCAACGGCGTTCGGAAACGCGTTTCCACCAGGGATCTTATTTGAACCAGTATTCGGTCGAAGTGTTCAGCAACATGGGGCAGGTCAACCGAGAGCACGCCGCTCGCGTCGACAACCTGACAAGCTGGCTTCAAGCTACCCGGACATTCATACGAAATGCCCAGTCATGGCTTCTGTGGGCCAACATGCAGATCGAGGATCAAAAGACAGTGAAGGGACAAACCGTGATCACAGTGAAAATTGGCGACAACAACACATTCACCGCACCAATCGCAATCGCTGACACCATCAAAGACAGCTTGAAACACATCAACACCAGCACAGCTGATGATGACCTGAAGGCGGCGGTGCAGGATCTGATCAAGGCAATCGCGGAGACCGGCGAGGCGTTGCCCGCTGACACGACCGAAGACCTTGCCATTGATGCCGAAGGTTTGGCCCGTGAAGTGGGTCGGGATGCGCCGCGTAAATCCAAGGTGAAGGGCCAGTTGGACGGTTTGGCTCAGACGGCCCAAGCGCTTGGCAAAGCCGCGTTGCCGATCCTAGACGCCGCCGCAAAGGTCAAAGCCCTGATTGGGGTCTAGTCAGCCGGGTCCTTGGCGAGTTTTCGCAGACTTCTGGCGGGGCCGCTGTAACAGCCTGCACAAGCCCGTGATAGCGCTGACACAAGGCTGCAGTTGCGCGCTGTCCTCTCTTATATCGGCCCTGATCCCATAGGGAGGTGGCGCAGACGCTACCAGCCCTTGAACAATGTACACCTGATTAACATATTAGGTGGAACAACGCGCCTGCCCCGAAACTGGCGCTGCAACGAGGAGGCATTTAATGGCGAATTACACCAACCTCCCGGCCCCGTCGCCGGAACAGGGTCTGAACCGCTATCTTCAGGAAATCCGGCAATTCCCCATGTTGGAGCCCGAAGAAGAATACATGCTTGCCAAAAGCTGGGTCGAAAACGAAGACACCGAAGCCGCTCACAAGATGGTCACGTCGCACCTGCGCTTGGCCGCCAAGATCGCCATGGGCTATCGTGGATATGGCCTGCCGCAGGCAGAAGTCATCTCGGAGGCCAATGTGGGCCTCATGCAGGCTGTCAAACGCTTCGATCCTGAAAAAGGATTTCGCCTCGCGACCTACGCCATGTGGTGGATCCGCGCCTCCATTCAGGAATACATCCTGCGGTCCTGGAGCCTTGTGAAACTCGGCACGACCAGCGCGCAGAAAAAACTGTTCTTCAACCTGCGCAAGGCCAAGAACCGCATCGGCGCACTGGAAGAGGGCGACCTGCGCCCGGAAAACGTCGCGCGCATTGCCAATGATCTGAACGTCACCGAAACCGAGGTCATCTCCATGAACCGGCGTCTGTCGGGGGGGGATGCGTCGCTTAACGCGATGATCGGTTCGGACGGCGAAGGGGCCACCGAATGGCAGGACTGGCTTGAGGACGAAGATGCCGACCAGGCGAGCGATCTGGCAGAAAAAGACGAAATGAATGTCCGGCGCGAGCTCTTGGCCGAGGCGATGGATGTCCTCAACGACCGCGAAAAGGATATCCTGACCCAACGGCGCTTGCAGGACAAGCCGGTGACACTGGAGGATCTTTCGGAGGTCTACAATGTCAGCCGGGAGCGGATCCGCCAGATTGAGGTGCGTGCTTTTGAAAAGCTGCAAAAGGCCATGCGCGACCTCGCCCGGGAGAAGGGCCTGATGACCGCCTGAGGTAAACCCAAGCCGAGACATAGGGGCGCCGGACATCGGCGCCCCTTTTCT
This sequence comes from Tropicimonas sp. S265A, assembly GCF_049800835.1. Classification (NCBI taxonomy): domain Bacteria; kingdom Pseudomonadati; phylum Pseudomonadota; class Alphaproteobacteria; order Rhodobacterales; family Roseobacteraceae; genus Tropicimonas; species Tropicimonas sp. S265A. The sequence continues at coordinate 1,127,911 of NZ_JBNAFU010000001.1, read as the reverse complement.
TTGCGCGGGTCTTGCGAAATCAGGCTCCAGACCGCACTGTTGGCGCTAACAGTCAGGGGGAGGATTTCTGATGAAGACGATCCGGTGGGGCATTCTGGGGGCATCCAGGTTCGCCAGCACCACGATGGGTCCGGCGATCCACAGCGCACGCGGCGCGGTGCTGGATGCGGTGGCCACGCGGACCCCGGCCAAGGCAGCGCTGTTCGATTTCTGCCCGGACATCCGTGTACATGACAGCTACGACGCGCTGTTGGCAGATCCGCAGATCGACGCGGTCTATGTCCCATTGCCGCATACCCTCCATGTGCCTTGGGGCGTCAAGGCGCTGCATGCCGGCAAACCGGTGCTGATTGAAAAGCCACTCGCCCTCAGAGCGGCCGACATTGACCCCCTGGTTGCTGCCCAGGCAGAGACGGGGCTGTTGGCGGCAGAGGCGTACATGATCGTACATCACCCGCAATGGCACCGTGTACGCGCGTTGATCCAGAGCGGTGCGATAGGCGAGATCCTCCAGATCGACGGCACGTTCACCTACGACAACCGTTCGGATCCGGGAAACATCCGCAATCGTGCCGAAACGGGTGGCGGCGGCTTGCCGGATGTCGGGGTCTATCCGATGGGCGCTGCGCGGTATGCGTTGGCGGCTGAGCCGACGATCACGTCCGCCCAGATCAAGTGGGAGGACGGGGTCGATGCGACAGCTCAGGTGCGCGCCGGGATTGCGGGGGCGCAACTCAATATCCTCGTCTCCATGCGCATGGCCAAGCGGCAGAGCATGACGTTTCATGGCACAGACGGGGAAATTCACATGCCCGCCCCGTTCAATCCGGGCAGTTTTGCCGAGGCGCAAATCCACTTGTCCGACGCAAACGGTCTGCGGGTCGAGCGGTTTCCGGGTGTCGATCATTACATCCTGCAAGTCGAGGCTTTCGGCGCGGCCTTGCGCGGGGAGGCGCCTTTCCCCTGGTCTCTTGCAGACGCGACCGGGACGCAGACGGCGCTTGATGCGGTCTATGCAGTGGCCAATCCCCCGGTATAAACTCTTGCTGACAAACACGGGGGCGCGACGATGACATCAAGCGATGAAGACAAGGTTTCAGGGCGCATTCACGGTGAACAGCCCGATCCCGGCGCGCAGGACAACATGGGGATGCGCCTTGTGCACGTGGTGCTGATAGCGCTGATGCTCAGCCTTGCTTCGACTGTTCTCACCGCGCTGACGGTCATTCAGTTTGTGATCATGCTGGTCAACAACCGCCAGCCCAACGCGCGATTGTCAGAGTTTGGCACCGATCTGGGCATCTGGATCGCCAAGGCCGCGCGCTATCAGACCGCCGCGTCCGAGGTCAAACCGTGGCCCTGGACCGACCTCGATTAGCCTCGCGGCCGCTTCCTTGCGCATGCTGTTTCGCCAAGAGTTGACTTGCCAGAGTGTTCCGCAAGCCGCAGGCTGGGCAGCGCCCCGTCGTCAAATGAGGTCCGTCTTGAAGAAAGCATGCTCACTTACCGCAGGACTGGCCGTCATGTTTCTTGCCGGGTGCGAAACCACCACCGCCCCCGGCACCAATGCCGGCACCGAGCAATTGCGCGCCCAACTCACGTCTTCCATGCGCAGGGCAGGCGTTTCGGATGAATGCATTCAAAACCTGTCCCTGTCTGCTTTGACCGCCATCAAATCCGCCCGCACGGCGGGTCCACGACCGCGCACCACTGCGCGGAACGTGGGCTACGGGAACCCCAGACGTCAGGAAGAGGGGCGGATCCGGGCCATCGCCCGAAAGGAATGCCCGAACCTTTGAGAGGCCCCGCGCCCTGTTGGTCCGAAGGTCCCGGAACGCACGGCTTCGGGCTGTGGCCACACCATCGGCCCCAGCCCTCGACGCCGGCGGCTGCAAAGCTACGTGATGGATACCAACGCAAGAGGTTCCCATGGCAGACGCCCCCATTATCGCGCAAAAAGGCCCGTACCCTGTCGAAGTGACCGCCGGAAAGACGTATTTCTGGTGCACGTGCGGGCGCTCCGACACGCAACCCTTTTGCGACGGCTCGCACAAGGAGACCGGGCTTGCCCCGATGAAGTACGAGGCGACCGAGGACAAGCGGCTGTTCTTTTGCGGCTGCAAGGCCACTGCGACCGCCCCGTTATGTGACGGCGCGCACAACACGCTTTGAGCCACGCTGCTTGACCCTTTACGCGTGTTCGGCTCTACATATCGTGACATCTTCAACCGCCCGGAGTGCCACATGAAACCTGATGCGATGTCTGGTACTGTGCGACTTGCCGCCGTGTTGGGCGCCCTGTTGCTTGCCGGGTGTGGTCTGAGCGACGAAGAGGCCGAGGCGCTGTCCGAAGAGGTTGTCCGTGACATGGAGGCGGCCGAAATGCAGCGCGAGATCGAGCAGTCTCAGGACTTCGACCGTATCGCACAGGAAACCGTGGACGGCATGGACACATCGGGGCTCGGCGCACTCACGAACTGAGGTATAACGAGGTACGCCATGGAAAATCTCTCTCTCGCCGTCCGATCCGCACTGTCGAACTATGCGACCTTTTCCGGTAGGGACTCACGCCCGGCCTATTGGTGGTGGGCGCTCTCGATCTTTCTGCTCATGCTTGGCCTCGGGGTGCTGGATGCGTTTGTCGTGGCCCCGCTCCTCGGGATCGACGGAACCGGTGAAAACCCGTCGCAACCTCTGTCATTCCTGGCCAGCCTCGCGTTGATCCTGCCCAACGTAGCTGTCGGCGCCCGCCGGTTGCATGATATCGGGCGCAGCGGGTGGTGGTTGTTGCTGGGTCTTATCCCACTTGTGGGTTTTCTGGTGCTTCTCTACTTCTTCACCCGCCCCAGCGATCCGGGCGACAACGCGTTCGGCCCAAGGCCCCACTGGCCACCCCAAGGCTAACTCCGTTTCCGCAAGCGGCGCCAGAGCGGCATGACGTCCAGCGCCGCGACAGCGAGCCCGAGCGGGATCATCCAAAACCCAAGGATCGGCAGAAACCCCAGCACGCCACCAAGCATCAACAAGACGCCGACCAGCCAGCGAAAGCCAGGTGGGACGACCCGCGCCACCCGGTCCCGCGCGAGTGTCACGAACGCCCGCAACGAGGAGGGTCTGTCTGGATCGGTCGGTTTCGTCATGGCGTGGGCAGGATAGCCTGCCCGGGCCGCCACGGCACGTCCCAAGTCAGTTCAGGTCCAAAGTCAGACGACTGGTACCCACCCGCACATGAAACGAAAGCGGATACCGCAGATCGCCGTCCTCGCAACTGATTTCATCTGGAAACTCCCCCAACATTCGCTCGAAACCGCTCATATCCGCAGGGGCGCAGAGGTGGTCGAACTTGTGAGGGATAGGCTGGTCTGGCGGAATATCGTAGCCAACGGGGCGCCATGCGCCTTGAGAGTCCTGCTTGAGCACGGCAAATCCGAGAACGGTTCTCGGGTGGAGGGGACTGACCGTCGAACAGGTGTTTGAGGAAATGGTCTCGAACCCGAATGAGTCCATTCGGGCAAATTTCACCGGGACTGCAGCGACATACCCGTAACGCAAGTCGGACCCGCCCTTGTTGCACAGTGTGACGGATGCGTTGGCATCCCCCATCGCCAGCCCGATGCCAGTCGCAAGCCGCATGAGCGCATCGCGCTCGGATTGACGTTCGATTTCCTGTTGGGACTGGCGGTTATTGGCCCGGTTCACGGCGTCATCCAATCCGCCCATCGGCGGTACCGCGTAGTGATCATCCGCACGCCACAGCGCGTTGGCCTTGCCGAGATCCGGGCGTACGCCCCAACCCTGCGCATAGAGGGTGCCCAGCATGCTCGGAGCCATCGGACTGCCCAGAGTATGAGCGGCCTCAAGATACAGCTTGGCGTCCTCGAACCGGCCAACGAACAGCAAGGCACGCCCACCCTGTGACAGGAACCGTCGTTTCTGACCGTATTGCGCAATCGCGGTGCCGCAGGCGGCAAGTACGGCCTCGGGGTTCCATCCTTCCCCATGGGGGGCGACGCCTTCGACACCGACCGGCAGGTCGGGATCGTTCCGAATACCGCCAACCCGGTCGCAGTCGGTCACGGGTTCTGTGACAATCCCGACCAACCCTTCGATCTTGCCGAACTCCTGATATACGCGCGTGTAATTGCTTAGCCGCGTGGTGCGGGTCACGGGAAGCCGCATCGGTTGCTGGCCGACGGGTCTTGTCTGGACGTCGGCGCTGCGCATCTGCGGGCACCGGGCGGCCAGTGCCTGAAGATAGGCAGAGACCGGCGGCACCCAGGAAAACGCCTGTCCCTGCTGCACCAACAACCTGGAATGAACCCGCTCGGTCGTAGGCGGATACCGCTCGGGCGTATAGCTTGCCTTGACCGCCACATGCTCGGAACACCAAAGCTGATCCGGCAGCGCCGTTTGAAAGGAGATCCCCTCCCGTTCCACACGGTTGTAGTCAGGGGTCTGCGCCGCGGCGGCAGAGGTGACGCAACACACAGCAAGCGCAAGGGGGCGCAACCAGACGTTGCTCGGCAGAAGGTTTCGGAAAATCAGCATGAAAGAAAGGTCCATGGGAAAGAATTCTCTGAAGAATGCCGAGGCGGGTGAAATGACCCGCCTCGGACCGGCCGGGTTTAGTCCATCGCTTCGAGTTGGTCGATGAAGCCGGAAATCATCGACAGGCCCTTGTCCCAGAACGCCGGATCGGACGCGTCCAGACCAAACGGAGCCAAAAGCTCCTTGTGGTGCTTTGATCCGCCCGCCTTGAGCATGTCGAAATACTTCGCCTGGAAGTCCGCGTCGCCTTCCTCGTAGACAGCATAGAGTGCGTTCACCAACCCGTCGCCGAACGCATAGGCATAGACGTAGAAGGGGGAGTGGACGAAATGCGGGATATAGGCCCAGAACGTCTCGTACCCGTCCATGAAGTTGAACACCGGGCCAAGGCTTTCGGCTTGCACCGACATCCAAAGCGCGTTGATCTCCTCGGGGGTCAGCTCGCCGTTGCGGCGCGCGTCATGCAGTTTGCATTCGAAGTCATAGAACGCGATCTGGCGGACCACCGTGTTGATCATGTCCTCCACCTTGCCGGCCAGCATCACCTTGCGCTGGGCGTCATCCGCCGCCCCGTCCAGCAGCTTGCGGAACGTCAGCATCTCGCCAAAGACCGACGCGGTTTCCGCCAGCGTCAGCGGGGTAGACGACAGCAATTCCCCCTGACCCGCGGCCAGGACCTGATGCACCCCGTGGCCCAGTTCATGTGCCAGGGTCATCACATCGCGCGGCTTGCCGAGGTAATTCAGCATCACGTAAGGGTGGACTTCCGACACGGTCGGATGCGCAAACGCACCCGGGGCCTTGCCCGGCTTCACACCGGCATCGATCCAGCCCTTGTCAAAGAACGGCTCGGCGATCCGCGCCATTTCCGGATCAAACCCCGCATAGGCGTCCAGAACGGTCGACCGCGCCTCGTCCCAGTTTACCAGCCGGTTTTCCTCCATCGGCAGGGGCGCGTTGCGGTCCCAGACCTCCAACGTGTCCAGCCCCAGCCACTTGGCCTTCAGCTTGTAATACCGGTGGCTCAGCTTCGGGTAAGCTGCGACGACCGCGTTGCGCAATGCCTCGACCACCTCGGGTTCGACATGATTGCTCAGGTGCCGTCCGGCCTGCGGAGTAGGCAGGCCACGCCAGCGGTCGGTGATTTCTTTTTCCTTGGCCAGTGTATTGTGCACCCGCGCAAAGAGCTTGATGTTCCGCCCGAACACATTGGCCAGTTCCTTCGCCGCCGCCTCGCGCTTGGCGCGCTCCGGCTCGGACAGGAAGTTCAGGCAGCCTTCGATGCCGAACGTCTCGCCGTCGACCGTGAACTCCAACCCGGCTATGGTCTCATCGAACAGCCTGTTCCACGCCGCCGCTCCGACGGTTGACGTGTCGTGGAGGAACTTCTCCAACTCGTCGCTCAGCTGATAGGGTTTCATCGCACGCAACCGGTCGAATACCGGCTTGTAGCGGCCCAGATCGGCATTCGCGGCGAACATCGCATCGAGCTGCGCGTCCGGGATGCGGTTGATCTCCAGCGTGTAGAACACGAGCGGCGTGGTGAAGGTCGTGATCTTGTCCTGCGCGTCCGCCATGAACTTGGCGCGTTCGGCATCGGTGGTGTTCTGGTAGTACCGCAGACCGGCATAGGACATGATGCGCCCGCCGACGACATCGATCCGCTCATAGCGCAGCACGCAGTCGAGCATGCCCGCCGCATCCAGATCCGCCAGCTTGCCCTCGTAGTCCGCAGCGAAATCGCGACACGCTGCCTCCAGCCAGTCCATATCGCGCTTGAACTCCGCGGCATCCGGGGCGGGGTAGAGGTCACTCAGGTCCCAGTCCGGCAGGTCCCCCAAGGGCTCGGCCCCGGTCTCGGTCGCTACGTCGCGCAGGGGGAAGGGCAGGTGGAACATCGTGAAACCTCCGGGTCATGTCGTGTTGGCCTAGAGGTAAGCCCGGCGCTCGCCAAAGGAAAGGGCGTGATCCAGCGGAGTGTGCTGCGCACACGCACTTTCTGGCACTGGGTGCGATTTACCGGATCGCGAAAACCGATCGACGCCCTCCGCCGACCAATGTCACGGTACCGTTGTCGTTCAGGATGATGTCACGGCACAGCCCCAGCCCGGAAAACCGCTCCGGTTTCACGGCCGCGCCGCAGAATTGGCCCCGGGCGATGCGCCATGTGCCCTCGTAGGTTTCGGTGCCAAGGGTGCCGCTTGCGGTGCCATCCGGGTTCAGGGTGAAGGTGGCGTCCTCATTCACCAGTGTCTTGCCGGAGATCGCGGCGGTGATCGGGTCTGGGCCGGGTTGCAGCGCGGTTTGGTCACACGCAGCCAGCGCAAGCGCGCAGACAATCAGAGAATACACTGGGCGCATGCGGGGGCCTTCGGTGTGTGTGCCGCAAAGCCTAAGGCGCGGGGACGGATTTGCAATGCCTAGCCATACATTGCCAGCATGTCTTTCAAATCCTCCAGCGTGTTCGCCTCGGCCAGAGGCTTGTCCTGACGCCACCGGCTCATGCGCGGAAACCGCAGGGCGACGCCGGATTTATGACGCGGGCTTTCCTGTATGCCCTCAAAGGCGATCTCGAACACGTGCTCGGGCTTCACGCGCCGTACCGGGCCGAAGCGTTCCAGCGTGTTCTTGCGGACCCACGCCGTGATCTGGCGGAACTCCGCATCCGTCAGCCCTGAATAGGCCTTGGTGAACGGCACCAACTCGTTGCCCTGCCAGACGGCGAAGGTGAAATCGGTATATAGGTTCGCCCGCCGCCCATGACCGGCCTGCGCGTAGATCATCACGGCATCGATGGTCAGCGGATCGACCTTCCACTTCCACCAATCACCCTTCTTGCGACCGGTGCCGTAGGGCGATGACAGACGTTTCAGCATCACGCCCTCGGCCCCCAGATCACGGGCGCCTTCGCGTATCTCCGCCAGCGCTTCCCAAGTGGCAAAACCCAGTTTCGGCGACAGGCGCAGCGGGGCCGCAATCGGCAGATCGGCCAGCAACGCCTCCAGCCTGCTGCGCCGCTCAGCCATGGGGCGGTCGCGCAGGTCGGTTCCGCCCTCCTCAAGCAGATCATAGGCGCGCAGGATCACAGGCGCCTCGGCCAGCAGTTTCTTCGGCACCGTCTTGCGCCCGATCCGCTTCTGTAACGCGTTGAAGGGCAGGGGGGCATCGTCCGCCCAGGCGAGGATTTCGCCGTCCAACACCGTGCCGCCCGGCACGAAGTCCAGCGCGCGGGCCAGTTCGGGGAAGCGGTCTGTCATCAACTCTTCGCCGCGCGACCAGACGAAATGCTGGCCCCCGCGCAGGATTAGCTGCCCGCGAATGCCGTCCCATTTGTGCTCGGCCAGCCAGTCGGATGGGGGGCCGAGCGCCTGCGGGTCCTCCTCCAGCTGGTAGGCCAGATAGAACGGATAGGGTTTCGAAAGGTCCGCCTCCGGATCGCGGGTCAGAACGAGGCTTTCGAAGCTGACCGTCTCCGGTGTCCAGTCGCCCATGAGCCGGTGCGCCAGTTCGGTTTCCGGCACCTCGGTGGCCTGGGCCAGCGCGCGCGTCATCAGCTTGGCGGACACGCCCATCCGGAACCCGCCGGTCAGCAGCTTGTTGTAGACGAACCGCTCAACGGGTCCGAGGCTGCTCCACGCCGCCAGCACCGCGGCCTTGCGCGCGGGTTCCTCCTGCGTGGCCAGCCCGCGCAACTCGGTGATCCAGTCCGACAGGCTGCGGTCCGAGCTTCCGGAGCCTTCGGGAAGAACCAGCGCGATCGTCTCGGCCAGATCGCCGACAATCGGATAGGCCTCCTCAAAGAGCCACAGCGGGATGCCTGCCGCCTCCGCCCCCCATTCGCGCAGACGCGTGGTGTTGACCGCCCGCTTGGGCCGCCGTCCAGACAGAAGGGCGATGGTCCAGAGCTTGTCGTCATCCGGGGCGGTGCGAAAATACTCGGTAAGGGCGGCCACCTTACGATTGGTCTTGGTGGTCTGGTCCAGCGCGGTGAACAGAGCGGCAAAACGTTTCACGGGGACCGGTCCCCCAGAAACCTGCCCAGGTCAGCCAGCGCGTCCTGCGCTGCCGGGCTGAAGCCCGCATAGATATGAAAGAGATGCGGCAGGTCCGGGAGCGGCGACAGCTCTGCCTGTGGCAGGGCCTTGGCCAACCGCTTTGCATCGCCCGCCAGCACTTCGGTCTCCGAATACTGGATGCGCGCGGGCGGAAGCCCCGAAAGGTCCGCGAACAGCGGTGAGACCTCGGGTGAGGTCGGGTCCGCGCCTGCCAGATACCCCGCGATCGACGACCGCGCCCACCGCTCCGGGATCAGATGCTCGCTGTGCCTGTTCTCGTGCAACTCCGGTGCGGTGCCGGTCAGATCAGCGAGCGGTGAGATCAATCCAACCCGCGCAGGAAGCGTGCGCCCCGTGTCGCGGACGTGCAGCAGGACTTGCAGGGCGAGGCATCCACCCGCGCTGTCGCCTGAGATCGCAACCGGTGTTTTGCCCGTTTCGCACACGGCTTCCCACGCCGCGATGCAGGCGTCACGTGCAGCGGGAAACGGGGCCTCGGGTGCCAGCGGATAGCGCGGCAACACCGCGCGCAACCCGGCGGCCTGCGCCATGTACGCCGCAAGGGCGGCATGGGTGCGTGGGCTGCCCAGAACGAACCCACCGCCGTGGATGTGAAACACCACACCTGCATCCTCCGGTACACCGGGCGGCGTCAGATACAAGCAGTCGCCGACCCATCGTGTCCGAGTGCCCGCCGGAGGGCGCGAACTGAGGGTGGCGGAGGTTTCTGCGATATTGCGCAGCACCGTTGGGGGCAAGGGCGCTGCCATCAGCGGTTTGCTGACCCAGCGCGCAGAGGCACGGATCGCCAGATCCATCGGGCTCAGACCGGTCATGCCTCGGCCTCTTCGCTGGTCTCGGCGGCATCAACGCTTTCGCCCTCAAACTCGGTCTCTACGATCTGCGCGTCATAGCCTTGTGTTTCCAGCCAGCGGCGAAAGACGGATGTGTAGCCATGGGTGACGAAAATGCGTTCGGCGCCTGTCTCCGCGATCGCCGTGTTCAATCCGGCCCAGTCGGCATGATCCGACATCACGAACCCCCGGTCCGCCGCCCGCCTGCGCCGCACCCCGCGCAGCCGCATCCAGCCGCTGGCAAAGCCCGTCTCCACGGTGCCAAACCGCTTCATCCAAGGCGTTCCCATGGCCGATGGTGGGGCCAGCACGATGGCTCCAGGGTGGGTTTTCGCGGTGACGTCTGCCGTCACTTGCACGGTGTCGGGCAACCTGACGCCTTGCGTGCGTAGCACTGCGTTTGTCGCCTCCACCGCGCCGTGCGTCAGGATTGGCCCCTGTTCGGTGTTCAGATGCGCCAGCAACCGCTGCGCCTTGCCAAGCGCGTAAGCGCCCAGCACCGCGGTTTTGCCCGCCGCGGCACAAGCCGCCCACCACGCGTTCACAGCGGCCATTACATCCGCCTGCGCATCCCAGCGAAACACCGGCAGGCCAAAGGTGCATTCTGAGATGAATGCATGGCACGGCACGGGTTCAAACGGCTCTGACAGCCCGTCATTCTCGATCTTGTAATCGCCCGAGGCGACCCAGACCTCGCCATCCACCTCCACCCGGATCTGGGCGGAGCCGGGCACGTGGCCCGCTGGGTGGAAGCTGACCTGCGCATCGCCGATCCTGCGTGCTTCACCATAAGCAACCGTGTCCAGATCGATGGCTCCCAGCCGGTGCCGGATCACCGGGGCCGCGGCCTGCGTCGACAAGTACCGCATATGGCCGGGGCGCGAATGGTCTGCATGCCCGTGGGTGATCAGCGCACGGTCGACCGGGCGCCACGGATCGATGAAGAAATCGCCCGCAGCGCAATAGATCCCCCGGTCGGTGAAGCTCAGCACGCTCATGGGGCGAGACCTAGAGCCTCGCCCCGTTCACGCCAAGCCTCAGTGCGTTTTATGAGCCCCGTGGCCTCCGTGACCTTCGGGCATACGCTTGCTGTCGATGGGGATCTCCACGGCGACCTCGCCGGCGTGCTCGAACACCAGCGTGACCGAAACGGTCTCGCCATCTGTCAGGGGTCCGGTCAACCCCATGAACATGACGTGATCGCCGCCGCGTTTCAGCATGTGCGCGCCGTTGGCTGGTATCTCGAAACCATCCTTGACCTCAACCATGCGCATGATGCCGTCGCCACCGCTCAGGTGCGTGTGAAGCTCGACCCGCGCCGCCGCATCGGACCGCACTGCAACCAGACGGTCCGCCACGGCGCCCGTGTTCTCGATTTCCATGAAGGCTGCGCCGGTTTTGGCAACTGCGGAAGCGGATCGCGCGTATGCGTCTTTCACGAGGATATCGCCGGCGAAAGCAGGCAGGGTCAGCAGCGCCGCCGCGCCGCCCAGAAGGAAGGATTTGAAGGACATGTCAGTCTCCGAATGTGTCTGAAAAGATGGAAGGGTTCAGACGTACGAAGGGGGTGCACGGGCGGGGGCGGCCTGCCAGATACGGCGCGATACAAGCCGGACGGGCGGGGCAAGCGGGTCAGCCGCGCGCGCCGCAGTGGATACCGAAGCATCCGGCTGCCCTGTGCCGGGCGCCCCGAGCGTACCCATCACGCAATCGGGGCAAACATGTCCGTCTTCGACCGGTGCGCCATCCGGTCCGATCGCCACCAAGCGCGCTTCGCCATCGATGCACAGCTCATGCAGCATCACTCCGGATGCCATCTCGCCCCGGGCGACGGCCATTGTCATGCTTGTGATCCCCAGGATCACCGCCAGAAGCGCAGCAAAAAAGACCCGCGTGTACCGCATGACGTCGATGTATGCGCTCCACTTCTTCTTCGCCAGTGACTTTTTCGCACACGCGCTTGATAGTTCGATATCGAATTGTATATAGTGCGATATCGTACGGTATTACGACGGAGATATATCATGACCATGTCACGCAGAAAGATGATCGGGCTGGTCGGGGGAGGGGTCGTGCTGGCTGCTCTGCCGACGACAGCGTTTCTGGCCACACGGACGCCAACCCGGGCCCTTGCGCCATGGGACGCCGCAGGACAGTACGCCGATCCGCGTTTGCGGGCTCTCTCGTTCGCCGTGCTTGCGCCAAACGCTCATAACCGGCAGCCTTGGCTGGCCGAACTCTCTGGCGCGGATAGGGTCACGATCTGGCGCGATCCGACCCGCGATCTGCCGGTCACGGACCCGTACGCCCGGCAACTGACGATCAGCATGGGGTGCTTTCTGGGCCTGATGCAGATTGCCGCCGCCGAGGAGGGGTTCGCTGTGGACACACACCTTTTTCCGGCGGGGGAGGAGGGACCGGTTGCCGCCTGCACGTTTCGCGCCGGACGCGCCAGGCCAGATCCGCTCTTTGCGCATGTCATGAACCGCCGGTCGCACAAGGATGGGTTCGAGGCGCGAGCGGTTCCCCCCGAACTCTTGCCCTCTCTGTCACGCCTTGCCAACATCCATGACAGCGGCCCTCGCCGCGACCGGTTGCGCGAGCTCGCCCGGCAGGCCTGGCTGGCAGAGGCTGCCACCCCAGCCGCGTGGCACGAGAGCGTGGACCTGCTGCGGATCGGCAAGGCCGAGATCAACGCGCACCCCGATGGCATCGATGTCGGCGGACCGATGATGGAAAGTCTCGCACTGCTGGGCCTCCTCTCGCGGGAGGCGGCGGCAGATCCCGACAATCCGGGCACCAGAGGCGTGATCGAGGACACATCCAACGCCATCGCAGGCGCCCCGGCCATGGTGGTGCTCAAGACACGCGGCAACACCCGCGTGGACCAGGTCGAAACGGGCCGCCGCTGGCTGCGATTGAACCTCGCGACCACTGCTGCGGGGCTGGCCCTCCGCCCGGTCAGCCAGGCCTTGCAGGAATACGCCGAGGTGCAGCCGTTCCACGAGGCGGTGCACGCCGAGTTTGCCGCTCCGGGCGAGACGGTTCAAATGCTGGGCCTACTCGGCTACGGTGCCCTGACCCCGCGCACCCCGCGCTGGCCAGTGGAAACGCGATTGCGGAATGTCTGACGACTTACATGCGCTTTATTTCAAGGTTTTCAATGAAATAGGCATCCTGGAACAACTCAGCCGCACCTTGCTTGAGGCGCGGTTGCCCAAGGGGTTCCTGGTGTCGCATTTCACCGTCCTCAACCATCTGATCCGCGTGCGGAACGGGCAGACCCCGCTTGCGCTGGCCCGGGCATTTCAGGTGCCCAAGACCACCATGACCCACACCCTGTCCGGGCTGGAGACCGCCGCGCTGGTGGAAATCCGTCCAAACCCCGATGACAAACGCTCCAAGCAGGTGTGGATCACTCCGGCGGGACGCAGCTTTCGCGACGAGGCCATTGCGGCGCTGGGTCCGGATATCGCGCATCTTGCATCCCTCGTGCCCGAAGATACGGTTCGGGCTCTCGCGCCGAAACTTCAAGCCCTTCGAGAGGTCATGGATGCCAACCGCAGCGTAAAGATCTGACTGGCGTGTTCCGCGCACGTCACGGGCGTCGGTGCCGCACGATCGCCAGACCTGCCAGAGCCGACAGCAACAGCCAGACACCCGCGGGCAAGGGAACGACGCTCACGCTGTTGCCGAAGGTCATGTTGTCCAGCCGGTACGTGTCCGCTCCGGATTTGCCGTGTTTGCGCAGGCCCGACAGCAGCACGATTTCCGTGAACGGCGTATCGCTCACGAAGCCGAAATAGGCGTTGTTCATGGTCTTGCCGGTGCCGACCGCGCCGACCATGTCGGACCCATTGAAGATCAGGATACCCGTTCCGTTGCCGCCATCCTGGGTCAGGATCTGCGCGCCCCAGCCGGTGATGGGGGCGTCGAAGACAATGACATCGGGCTGAACCGAGCTGGGTCGTCCCCGCCATGTGCCCGGCAGGGACCCCGTGCCAAAACGCGCATATGTCTTGATGATCGTGAACCCATTGTAGCGAAAGGCCGCGGGGATATCGTAGTCGTTGTAAGGTGTTTCGACCCCATCCCCGACCACATGCGCGAAACGTTCAACCTGATAGCTGCGCAGGTCCGCCTGCAGGCCTTGTTCGTCGGTATAGACTTGCAGCGTCGCAGCGGATGCCGCAACGGCAGGACCAATCAAAGCCCAAAGGACAGCGATCAGGAACAGGCGCATCGGGAACCCCGCAGGTCAGAGGACGGCGGACCGGACAGGAATCCGGGCCGCGATTGCCCTGGACGCTAGCGAAATCTGCTTAACAAACCGTTGCCGTTGCCGGCGGCATGACATGAAAAAACCCCGCCGGAGGTCCGGCGGGGCACATGCCCATGCAACGGTGCAAGCGCGTCAGGCGGCGGCCTGCGCCTTTGCGATGTCTTTCTTGATTTTCAGAGCCTTGGCGGACAGCTCAGCGTCTTTTGCCTTGGCAAGGAAGGCATCCAGACCGCCACGGTGATCGACCGTGCGCAGCGCCGCAGCAGAGATCCGCAGCTTGAAACCCTGACCCAACGCTTCGGATTGCAGGGTCACATCGTTCAGGTTCGGCAGAAAGCGCCGCTTGGTCTTGTTGTTGGCGTGGCTCACGTTGTTGCCAACCATGACGCCTTTTCCAGTCAATTCGCAGCGGCGCGACATCGGCTCGCTCCTCGTCTCAGTTACGTTTCGGTCTCGGTTCGGAAGACCTGAAATCCGGGTGATCTCGCAGTCGTCCTGGGCGCGCGCAGGGCACGCCTCAAATCTCAGGCGTGCCGGATACGATGGATGCCCGGGCAGGTCAAGCGATTCATCAAGGCTTTTCGTGCGGTTTTTCAAGTGCGGCGAGGATATCCGACGCCGCCTGACTGGCCGACACCGCGCCCTCGGCCACCTGTGCACCAAGCGCGTCCATGCGCGCGCGAGTCCGGTGATCCTCGGTCAGGCGCGCCAGCAGACCCTGACGGACCTCCGCCTCGAACCACCCTCGGGCCTGATCGGCACGCCGCCGGGCCCAGTGTCCGGTCTCGCGCCGCCAGTCCGCCAGTGCGGTCATCTCCGCCCAGGCTTCCGCCAGCCCGTTTTCCTCGATTGCCGAGACCATCAGCGCCTTGGGGAAGCCCTCGGGGTCCTCGGGGCGCTTGCGCAGCAGCCGCAATGCCCCAGCGTAGTCGGCGCAGGTCCGGGTGGCTGCCGGTTTCAAATCGCCGTCGGCCTTGTTCACGAGGATCAGGTCGGCTGTCTCCATGATCCCGCGTTTGACCCCCTGCAGCTCATCGCCTCCCGCCGGGGCGAGCAGCAGGATGAACAGGTCCGACATCTCGGCGACCATGGTCTCGGACTGACCGACCCCGACCGTCTCGATCAGCACGACATCGAATCCGGCGGCCTCCACCAAGGCCACGGCCTCGCGCGTGCGGCGCGACACACCGCCCAGTTCCGATAGCGAGGGCGAGGGGCGGATGAACGCGTTCGGCTCGCGCGACAGCCGCTCCATCCGGGTCTTGTCGCCCAGGATGGAGCCGCCCGTGCGCGTGGAACTGGGGTCCACCGCCAGAACGGCGACCTTGAGCCCCTGTGCGGTCAGGCTCATGCCGAACGCTTCGATGAATGTCGATTTACCAACCCCAGGGGTGCCTGACAGGCCGATCCGCAGCGCCTCGCGCTTCAGCCCGGCCAGGCGCTGCAACAGCGCGGTCGCCTTGGCGCGGTCTTCGGCCCGGGTGCTTTCGACCAGCGTGATCGCCCGTGCCAGCGCGCGACGCTCTCCGTCGGCGATGCGGGTGGCCAGCGTGTCAAGGTCGGGGGTGCGGGCAGGGGCGGTTTCGGCGGTCACGGGGCGTTCAGGCTCTCAGTTCGGCGCTGCTATGGACTAGCACCCCCCTGCGCGCCATCTGTCAGGGGAACGGACGCGCCCTATCTGCCTTGTGCAGGGCAGGCTTGTCCAGCCTTGCACCAGCCGTTCCGGAGGCTTGAACCCGCCATGACCAGACCTCTTCGCCCTCTCGTCCTTTGTCTGAGCCTTGCCCTGAGCCTGCCTGCTGCGGCCACCGAAACCGAGCGCGCGGTGTTCGATGTCAGCCTGCGCGGCGTGACCGCGGCGAATGTCGAATACATCGCCAACACGCAAGGTACGGCATACGCCGTGACCGGTGTCCTGCGCACGACCGGGCTGGCGCGGTTCGTCTCCGACGCCAGCTACGAGGCGACCGCGCGCGGGCGGAAACGCGGACCCGGCCGCTACACCCCGTTTTCGTTCACCGAAACCCGCAACGATGGGGAGGGGGTCACCACCGCCGAGATGGGCTATCGGCGCGGGACGCCGTCCGTCAAGCGCTATACCCCGCCGCGTGATAGTGATCCGTTTGCCGTCGATCCGTCGGGGCAGGGCGGAACGGTCGATCCGATGACTGCGATCTGGGCCAGCCTGCGCGACCAGCCGCGCGACAGTGTCTGTGCGCTCGACATCACGGTGTTCGACGGAAAACGCCGCAGCGGCGTTCGGTTGCGCAACCCCGCCGTGCAGGACAACGGCTCGATCACCTGCCAGGGCGAGTATCGTCGCATTCAGGGCTGGTCGCCCGAGAAAATGGCGGAGCGGTCGCGGTTTCCCTTCACCATGACCTATGCGCAAAGCCCGCAAGGCGACTGGCAGGTGACGCGGGTGACCACGCAGACCAGCTTTGGCCGCGCGGAGTTGCGCCGCCGGTAACCGCCGGGATAAGCCTGCGGACATGAGTGTTCTTGACGGATCCCTGCCCGTGGATGGGGTGCTGCCCGAGCTGGTCGCGGCCCTGCGGGCGCGGGGCGGCGCGGTGCTGCAGGCTCCGCCGGGCGCGGGCAAGACCACCCGTGTGCCGCTGGCACTGCTGGAGGCCGGCATCGCTGGCCGCATCGTGATGCTGGAGCCGCGACGGCTGGCCGCCCGGACCGCCGCGGAGCGTATGGCGGCGACCCTGGGCGAGGATGTGGGACAGACCGTCGGCTACCGGATCCGCGGGGAGTCGAAGCGCAGCAACGCCACCCGGATCGAGGTGGTGACCGAAGGCATCCTGACCCGGATGATCCAGTCCGACCCGGACCTGCCCGGCATCGCGGCGGTGATCTTCGACGAGTTCCATGAACGCTCGCTGAACGCCGATCTGGGCCTCGCGCTGGCGCTAGAGGTGCGGGGCGCGCTGCGGGACGATCTGTGGCTGGTGGTGATGTCGGCTACGCTCGACGCAGACCCGGTGGCGGCGTTGATGGGCGATGTGCCGGTGATCACGTCTGAAGGGCGCGCCTTCGATGTGGACTTACGCCACCTGCCCAGACCGCTGGGACCGAAGGCGCGGTTCGAGGCTGCTCTGGCAGATCTGACCGTGCAGGCGGTTGCCGAAGCCCCGGGCAGTGCGCTGGTCTTTTGCCCGGGCGAGGGGGAGATCCGTCGCACGGCGGCGCTTTTGGCGGGGCGGGTGCCCGGTGACATGGCGATCCGACCGCTCTTTGGCGCGATGCCCCTGTCCGAACAACGCGCCGCGATTGCGCCCGTGTCGTCGGGGCGCAAGCTGGTGCTGGCCACGTCCATCGCCGAAACATCCCTGACGATCGAAGACGTGCGGATCGTTGTGGACGGCGGACGCGCGCGGCGTGCGCGATTCGATCCGGGCTCAGGCATGGCGCGCCTCGTGACCGAGCGGGTCACGCGGGCCGAGGCCACGCAGCGTACCGGGCGCGCTGGCCGGGTGGCGCCGGGGGTGTGTTACCGGATGTGGACCAAGGGGGAGGAAGGCGCGCTGGCGGCCTTCGCCCCGGCAGAGATCGAGATGACCGACCTGAGCGCGCTGGTGCTGGAACTCGCCTTGTGGGGGGCGGTGCCGGGCGACCTGCCATTTCTGACCCCGCCGCCGGAAGGGGCCTGGGCGGAGGCCGTGCACCTGGGGCAAATGCTCGGCGCCCTCGACCCTGCGGGCCGGATCACCGAGCATGGCCGCGCGGTGGCGGCCCGCCCGACCCACCCGCGGATCGCGCACATGCTGGGGGTTGCCGGGCGGCAGGCCGCGGATCTGGCCGCCCTCCTGTCGGAGCGGGATCTTGACCGGGACGCGGGCGTGCGGCTCGACCGGCGGCTCGACGTGTTGCGCGGGCGTGCCCCTGCGCCCAGCAAGACCGCGCGTGACCGGGTGCGGGCGGAGGCAAAGCGCCTTGGCGCAGGCTTGCCCGACGCCGTCCCCATGACTCTTGGCGCGCAAGCCGCGCTGGCCTATCCCGACCGCATTGGTCTTCGGCGCGCGGGCGCCGCGCCGCGCTGGCTGCTTTCGGGCGGGAAGGGGGCGTACATGGCCCCCGGTGCTGCCCTGTCGGGAACCCGCCTTCTGGTGGCCACCGATCTTGACGGCGACCCGCGCGAGGCGCGCATCCGCCAGGCCGTTGAAATCTCCGATGCAGACATGCGCGCGCTTTTCGCCGATCAGATCGCCTGGCACGACACGTGCCATTGGTCCAAGCGCGACCGCCGTGTCATTGCCCGGAACGAGGAACGTTTCGGTGCCCTTGTGCTCGACGCGCGGACCTGGGTCGACGCACCGGCGCAGGCCCGCGCCGCGGCCGCGCTGGACGGGGTGCGGGATCTGGGTTTGCAAGCCCTTGGCCTGTCCGGGCGCACCCGGCGCCTGCTGGCCCGGGCCGCCTTGTGCAGGGCCGGGGGCATGGATGTGCCGGATGTCACCGAAACCGGCCTTCTGGAGGCAGCCGACGCCTGGCTTCTGCCGCTGTTGGGTGAGGTACGCGGGGCGAGCGACCTCAAGGGGATCGACCCCCATGACGCGCTCGCCGGGTGGATCGGCTATGACACGCTTGCGCAGATCGACCATCTGGCCCCACCGCACATCACGACGCCTCTGGGGCGCAAACTGCCCATCGAGTATACCGAGACCGGTCCCGAAGCCGCCGCGCGCGTGCAGGAGTTCTTCGGCACGACCCGGCACCCGTGCGTGGGGCCGGCGCGCGTGCCGGTCAAACTCAGCCTCCTGTCCCCGGCGCACCGGCCGGTGGCCGTGACCTCTGACTTGCCGGGGTTCTGGGGGGGAGGGTATCTGGACTTGCGCAAGGACATGCGCGGGCGCTACCCCAAGCACCCTTGGCCCGAGGACCCGACCACCGCCGACCCGACCGTGCGGGCGAAACCGCGGAAATGACCCGCGCCCTGCCGAAGGTCGCATGCAAACGGCAAAAAAAGGCCCCGGGCAATGCCGGGGCCTGTTGCGCTCTTGCGAAGGTCGCTACGCCTTGCGACGCAGGGCGGCGAACCCTGCCAAACCGATGACAAGAAGCGGAAGCGCCCCCGGAAGCGGCACTGCCGTCAGCGGGTCTGCACCGGCCAGTTTCAGTTGTGGGTCGTCCTTCACCGACACTTTCGCGGGCGCATCCGTGCTGGCGGAAGCGGACACGATGCAGGTGTCGTCGAGGATCGAGCACTCGTCGTCCGGATTGGTCGATACCGCGGACTGATCCGCGAAATACTCTGTCGAATACCCGACCTTGGTCCCGGTCACGCTGCTGACCTCGATGCCGTTGGCGCTGGTCGGGAGAATGCCGAACCAGCCAAGGACCACTTCGAAAAATGTCAGGTTGCCGTCCTCGTCAATTGCGGCTTCGGCAGAGGCAGACACATCGGGCATCTTTTCGGTAACGTCAAACAAACCGTCGGAGACGCCAAAGGACAGAACCGGGAAGAGTTGCGCACCCGGCCCGGTCTTGCCGCTCACATCCAGCGTCACGGAGCCGGATGCGCCCATACCTGTGGTGTAGGGGCCGATCTCGTCGCCCGGCTTCGCGAACGGTGCGGGCAGGTTGTAGATGGTGCTCGCATACGGGCCTGAAGAAAACTCGATCGTCAGCGGGGTGCAGCCCGTATCGCAGGTGGCGGCATGGCCAACGGTGCCTGCAAGACATGTCGCAAGCACGAAGGCGGGCGCTGTTCGCTTAAGAGTTGTAGAACGCAGCATATTATCAACTTGTGTTAATGGCGGCAGGCGCCGATGAGCAGAAAAACGCGATGAACAGGCAGGTTTGACACCCAAATACACACACTTTTCGTTGTATACCGCGATTCGCACGGCCTTGCCAAAAAAATGCTGCATTCGCCGGGGCTTGTGGCGCATTCTTGCTACAATCCACAGGTCATGGGCCAACTGGAGCCGATCTGGCGGCAATCCGCGCATTTCCGGATTACTGTTTGCAATTCGCTGCCTTATTTGCGGACGCGCGCCCGGAATCGCCCGCTGACCGGCATGTGGTCCGACATCTCGAAACCCGTGTCGCGCGTCGTGACCGACACGACCTCGACGTTGGGCGAAACCGCGAACCCGTCCAGAATGGTGGTGTAGTTGATCCCGGGCGTGAATGGCCGGTCCAACGAGCGGCTCGTGGGCGTCGTCGGGTCGATCGCAAGCGTCCAGCCCGCGGGCAGCGCGCCATCGGGAAACGGGTGCAGCCAGAACAGCATGTCGTCCGGCGTCTGGTGCGGAAAATCCGTCTCGGTCAACTGCATGTTCCAATCCCCGCCGATCACCACATGCATCCCGCGCGCATGGAGCGCCTGTGCATGCGCGAACACCGCCCCGATCTGGCGCCGACGCAAATGCCCGCCATCGTCGAACGCGGACAGGTGGATGTTGACGAGGGCCCACTGCGCGCCGTTCTCTGCCTCGGTGATCAGGGTTTGCAGCCCGTAGCGCCGGTTCAGAAGCCCGAGCATCGGCTTCGGCTCCCCCGCAATCGGGGTCACAAGGCCCTCTGTCGGTGTCAGGTCGGTCGCAACGACCATCCCGTGCCGCAGTTTGAACGGCCAGGGCAGCAACCGGGTCGCGACATCGGGCTTGACCCAGAAAACCGGCGCGGCAACGGCGTCGCGCAGCGCAGCGGTCAAAGGCTGCCAGAGGGTGAGCGGCCCGGGGTCTGCCACCTCCTGAAAGAGCATGACATCCGTGCCCAACTCCGCGGCGATCGCGGCAATCCCGTCTATGTTGCGCGCCACATCCGCGCGAGAAGGCGGAAAGAACCGCGCGCCCCCATCTGCGACGAAGTCAGAACCGGCCCCCAGTCCGCCATAGCCGAGGTTCCATGTGCTCACCGAGATTTCGGACCGGTCCAGAACCCGCGACGCAGCCTGCGCTGTCAGAACCACCGGGCCCGCATCCGACACAGCTGTCCGGTTGAGCCAGACCACGGCAGCCACGTAGGCCACCAGCCCGGCCGTGAGGACGCTCCAAAGGCTCACGCGCCGCGTCCGATCCGGAACCTAGGACGCATCGGCCGATTGTCGTGTCTTGGCGGCCTCGGTGGCCGGGCACTGTACGTGCACCACGCGATCCTGCGCGTCTGTGTCCGCGTCCAGCTGGGTCTTGCGGCGCTCGCTCAGCCAGACCGCAAGGCTCAATGCCAGAAGCAACCCGCCCCGGTCACTGGTCAGCGCGATCATGAAGCCGGTCAGCCCGCGTTGTTTGCTGAGGCTCAGGTAGATGTCATTGAACCGCTGCAACATCTCCCACCCGCCGGCTGCGATGGCCGCGCGTTGCTGGTCCAGCGCCACCAGAGCCGTGCCGAAAAACCCGTCATACGTGAAGTAGTGCACAGACCATGCCGCTGCCGCGACGCAAGCGATGGACAAGAACAACAGGCGGTCGAACCACTGCAAAGACGTTTCGGTATAGGCTTGTGAAATCGGTGTATAGCGCACCAGAACGCGCACGCAAAAACTCGCCAGCACCAAAAGGATGAGCGCGTTGATCTGATCCACCATCAGTCCCGCGCCCTTTGCCATCGTGCCGAAGATTTCTTCGACGACAACCATCCTGTCATCCGGCGACAGCGCAGCCGCGCCCAGGTTGGCCACTTGCGTGTCCAGCAGGGATGTTATGGCGCGGATATCCGGCGCGAACGCGAACGTCTGCGCGACAACCAGCACAACGATCAGGATCATGAACGAGAAATTCACGACGGCATACGGGAAGTACGCGACATACCCCGCCTTGAGCCATGTGCGATAGCGTTGGCTTCGACCGTCTTGCGCCGCCTTCCGCATGATCTGGCTGTCAAACAGCAGCACCAGGATGCAGATCAGTGTCAGACACGACACTGCGACCGACGGGAACTGCTGCACCAGGCCCCAGATGCTGACATCGTCGGTCAGGAAATTGACCCCGAATACCAGCACGGCCAGCAGGAAAAGGGTAAGAATCTCGCCGTAAACGCCCGAGCGGGGTTTGAATTTCAGACGGCGCACGCGTTTGCCGTCCTTGTCCAACGGCCCCCGGATCGCGCCGAGGATCGTCCAACTGCGCCCGCCGCGCCAGTAGGCGAGCGTGACCGAGATCACGCCAACACAAAACGCGCCCAGGATAATCGCGATATCCACCTGCACCCTCCGACCTTTACAGGGTGGGACGATCCCTCAATCCCCGTTTCGGCACAAGGGCGGCTAGACGCCCAGACACCAGCGCATGATCGCCTTTTGCGCGTGCAGGCGGTTCTCGGCCTCGTCGAAGATCACCGAGTTCGGGCCATCCATCACTTCCGAGGTCACTTCCTCCCCGCGATGCGCGGGCAGGCAGTGCATGAACAGGGCATCGGGCTTGGCCCGCGCCATCAGATCGGTGTTGACCTGATAGGCGCGCAACTGGTTGTGGCGGCGTTCCTTCGTCGTCTGGCTGTCATGCATCGACACCCAGGTGTCGGCCACCACCACGTCCGCATCCGCGACGGCGCGGATCGGGTCGCGCTCGATCTCGACCGAGACACCCTTGGCGCGCGCCCCTTCGATGAACTCGGCCTCCGGGTCCAGCGTCGGCGGGCCGGTGAACACCATGTCGAAGCCGAACTGCCCGGCGGCATGCAGGAAGGACGCGCAGACATTGTTGCCATCGCCGCACCAGACCACTTTCTTGCCCGCAACCGGCCCGCGATGCTCCTCGATGGTCAGGATGTCTGCCATGATCTGACAGGGGTGCGTGCGGTTGGTCAGCCCGTTGATCACCGGCACAGTGGCGTGATCGGCCATCTCCTGCAGCGTGGTTTCCTCGAAGGTGCGGATCATGATCATGTCGACGTAGCGGCTCAGAACTCGGGCGGTGTCGGCGATGGTCTCTCCATGCCCCAGTTGCATGTCGTTGCCCGACAGGACCATCGTCTGCCCGCCCATCTGGCGCACGCCCACGTCAAAGCTGACGCGCGTGCGGGTCGAGGGTTTCTCGAAGATCAGCGCGACCATACGCCCGGCAAGCGGACTTTCATCGTCGGGCATGCCCTTGGGGCGTCCGGCGCGCGCGGTCTTCATCGCCGCGGCGTGGTCCAGCATGCGGCGCAACTCGCCCGCGTCGGTTTTGTGAATGTCCAGAAAATGCGTCATCTCAATCGTCCTTTGCAGGCGCACGTGGCCCGTCCGTCTTGCTTGTGGGGTGTTGGCGCTGCATTTCCATCACCAGGACCTCCTCGCCATCTTCGCAGGGCACGACCTGACCGGCCACAAAGCCCGCCCGCTCATACGCCGCGATCGCGCGTGTGTTTGTCGGGTCCGGGTCAACGACCACGACCGGCGCGCCCCCCTCCAGAAGCTGCGTCGCGCGCGCCCTCAGGTAGCCCGCCGCGTGCCCGCGCCCCAGATAGGCCGGATCACCCAGAAACGTGTCAATCGCGCGGGCTGTCTTGGGCAGATAGCCATATTGCGGCGACCCGTAAGCCTTTGCGGGATAGTCCTGCACGAACGCAAAGGGCGCATCGGCCCAGACCACGCGCATGTCGCACAGATCGCCCTCGACCTCGTCCTCGATCAGGCCGATCTCATAGTCCGGATCGCCCCACCACGCCCGGACATGGGGCAGGGCGAGCCATCCGCGCAGCATCGGGTAATCCGCCCGCGTGACCGGTTCAAACCGGTACTCAGGCGGCATGGGCCTGCACCGTTTCCGCCGTGGCCCGCAGCCGCGAGAGCGCCTCGGCCACCTCCGCCTCGGAGATGTTCAGCGGCGGCAACAGGCGCACGACATTGTCTGCGGCTGGCACCATCAGAACCTCTGCCCCGTAGCCCGCGTTCACCACGTCCATGTTCGGCGCTGCACAGACGATCCCCAGCATCAGACCCGATCCGCGCACTGCGCTGAACACGCTTGGATACTCCGCGACCAGTCCTTCCAACCCTTGCCGGAACTGGCCTGCGCGCGCGGTCACCTCCTCAAGAAAGCCCGGCGCTGTGACCGCCTCCATAACTGCGCAGCCCACCGCGCAAGCCAGCGGGTTGCCGCCATAGGTCGAGCCGTGCGTGCCCGCCGTCATGCCCGAAGCCGCATCCTCGGTGGCCAGAACCGCACCCAGCGGGAAGCCCCCGCCAATGCCCTTCGCGACCATCATGATATCCGGCGCGATCCCGGCCCATTCATGCGCGAACAGCTTGCCGGTCCGCCCCATCCCGCATTGCACCTCGTCCAGGATCAGCAGGATGCCATTGGCGTCGCACAGCTCCCGCAGACCCTTCAGGCAAACGTCGGGCAGGGGCAGGATGCCACCCTCGCCCTGGATCGGTTCCACCAGGATCGCTGCGGTGCGATCATCAATCGCCCCCTGCAGCGCCTCATGGTTGCCAAACGGCAGATGCCGGAACCCCGGCAGAAGCGGGCCGAACCCGTGCGTCATCTTCTCGGACCCCGCCGCGGCAATCCCCGCCGCCGACCGCCCGTGGAAGGAGCCCGAAAACGTCAGGATCTCCACCCGCTCGGGCTGGCCCGCGTCAAAGAAATACTTGCGCGCCATTTTCACCGCCAACTCGCAGCTTTCCGTGCCCGAGTTCGTGAAGAACACGGTGTCGGCAAAGGTCGCTGCCACCAGCATCTCCGCCAGCTTCTCCTGCGGCCCGATGTGATAGAGGTTCGAGACATGCCAAAGCGTCTCCGCCTGCGCCGTCAGCGCCGCGACCAGCCCCGGGTGCGCATGCCCCAGCGCATTCACCGCAATCCCCGCGCCCAGATCCAGAAAACGTCGCCCATCCGCCTCGATCAGCCACGTGCCCTCGCCCTTGACGAAGTTCAAAGGCGCACGGTTATAGGTCGGCAGGATCGCAGGGATCATCGGTCTGTCCTCTCGGGATGCAGGAAGGCCCATTGGTGCCAAGGGCCCCGTCCAGTGTCAATTTCGATTTGAGTTGCAGCACGGAATGCCCCGGCGCGCGGGGCAGGGAAGGGGGTCGCCTAGCGGCGCAAACCTCGTCGGATGTCTGTCACGGCGATCATGGCCGTCCCTTTCACGGTTGTGCTGCGCTGGGCGTACCCTGCGCCCAGACAGAAATCAAGGCTGCGAAACGCCCGGCTCAGAACCGGAACACGAACCCGACACCGCCCGAGACCAGCGTGTCATCCTCGATGATCGGGCTGTCGGTAATGTCGTCCGAGAAGAAATCGCCGCGTAGCGAGCCAAGCAGGCTCCAGCTCTCGTTGATCTGATACCGCGCCGAGAGCGAGACAAACGGCACCACCACGCTGCCCGGATCGTAGGTCGGACGCCCGGGCGCCACCTCATCCGTGTCCACACCGTAGATGTACCGGCTCAGATCGCCGCTCTGCCACGCGGCTCCTGCCGACCAGTCGAGGCCGACCGTCCCCAACCGCTGCCGCGCGCCAAAGCGCAACCGCGCCTCCTGCCCGTCATGCTCGCCGGTGAACTCCTGCCGCAACGCCCCGCGCGCATAAAACCGCCCGATATCGTACTGCGCCTCCAGGGCCAGATCGCCGGTCACCTCCCGGTCGATCCCGTCAAGCTGGTCCCCATCGGTGGAGATCAGGCCCGAAAACCGCGGCCGCGCCGCCGCCGTCAGCCGCCATGGCCCGCTTTCCAGAAACGAATACTCCACCCCTTCGGTGCTGACCGCGAACGGGCCCTGCCGGAAACTGATCAGCGGCAGCGGCAGGATATCTTCGTCCTGCCCCAGGTACGGGTTGGTGTCCCCAATGACCAGGAGCCCGAGGCTCCATCCATCCTGCCGCCCCTCGCGCGGCGCGTCCTGCGCAAGCGCAACCGTCGGCGCAACAAGCGCCAGCGCAGCAACAAGGCGGGTCACAGAGAGCATGTCATCCTTTCCGGGCGCAGAGGGGCGCACCACAACCATACCGCGATATGGCCCGTTTTCCCAAGCCTTCAATGACTTACACACGGGTTTTTGTCCCCGTTGACCGCGCAATCGCGGTCAACGCGTGCGGATACGCGGTTGGCAAAGCCAACTGCGGGCGCACACCCTTTCAAAGCTGGGCGCAAACCAACGTCGCACCGCCTCCCCAGAGACCTTAACCACAGCGCCCCAGATGCCCAGAAAGGCAATCCCATCCCACACGCCTCATGCGGCGAAAACTGAAGAAAAAGAGGACCACGCCACCCAACTCCCTCGCCCGGCGGCACGTCGGGCAGCGCCCGACCCGCCCCCAAGGGCGGGCGCTTCCGCACCCACCCTCGGGCCGGGCGCTGCCCTTGAGGCTCCCTTTAGAAAAAGGCTTCTTCGCGAGCGCCGCTTAAAAAGGTCATTAGTGCTGACATAATATTTCAAAGGCGCACCGTCCCCATACGCTCAAGAGCGGTTTTTTCAGCTCTGTAAATTACCTTGGAGTAGGTCGATGTCCGGGATTATTTCCGGTCAAGCCACTTGGCGATGTAGTGCCATATGGCACACGCCAAGAGGTTGAGCGGAAGCCCGATAATAAGGTCTTCCAGCATCCAACATCCTGTCAGGATAGGAGTGTTCGCTTACGCGAACGCAGAAAAGCCCTGTGAGCCGATCCCACAGGGCCACGAAAAACCCCACGCGCCGCTATGCGGAAACGTAGGGTTATCTGAATGTCGTTGTGCCTAGTCGCGCGTTCCGCGCACCGTAGCTCTAGGCATAGCTTCGCAATTTGCAGGCCGCAGGTCCCTCTTGGTTATCTGCGTCCCATCCGCGGCGTGTATCCGTAATACCGCAACCATTTCAGCCATATGTCGGCAATGGCCCCGGCTATCAGGTTCACCGGGTCCCGAAGCTTTGACGCACGGGATCAACTCTCACCGTGTCAAGTGCCCCAGAAAAAGTCAATATGTTGCGATGAAACTCGAAAGAGCAATCTCAAAACCACGAAACCTGGTGTTTTCTTGACCTATCAGGAGCGAAACCGCGTCCGCTGCGGGCGTGGATTCTGCCACCCCCTCCGCTTCCGACCTCCTGCTAGTCAGTCATTCCTGATTGCTCGAAAGCCAATAAGAAGCAAAATTAGAAAACCGCTATTCCTAGCTCCGTAAATTCACTTCTGCACTCTAAGGCTCGATCTACAACAGTTCTCATAGCTTGTTCAGCCCCTAGGCTCTGCACCATCGTATTGAACCCTTGCTGTTTGCTTTCGTTGGTTGATGCTAACTGCTTAGAGAAATCGTCTTCCGTGAGACTGTTTTCGACAGCGATCCTAGCTGCATTTTCAAAAGCTCTGGCCCTGAAAGCTTGAGCCGCTTCGACCTGGTCAAAGCTCACTTCAAGTCCGCTGTTGCGCAGATACTCAATTACGTCAGCGGCATATTTAGCATCTGCCGCACAATCAACCGCTCGCCCAAGAGACATTGTCTCAGCAGAATTGACTGTCGCTGACCCAAACCACAATAACACAGTTAGCGAAACAAAGTTTTTTGAGGTCATATTTAAATTCATTGCACTCTCATCTATGGGTCATCATGCTCTGAGAATTAAACTGCACCTTTCCAAGGTTTGTGCAACTGAAACTCCTCAGTGTGGTTGCTGTTTTCCCGCGCTTCTCCGTCAACTTCGCTGATGCTGCTTCGAAGATCCCTTAATGTGGGTTATTGGCTGGCTCAGGCATTCTTCTAGTATCGGTGACGGTGATCGCGACTAGAAAAATATTCCCCCATTCTCTTGATTTGGCGTCAAAACCTTCAAGAAGGCATAGCCCGCTTGCTCTTTTTTGCACTGCCTTGCCGAGACAGGAGACCAAGTCCAGCCGTCTAATGACAGTCGATATCCTCAAGCCTATCAGTCCAACGCCTGCGCCGTCACTGGATGCATTGTGACCTTTCAAGTCATCTACCCAAGCTTAGCTTGTGTTGGTCCCAACGAAAGGGCTCCGCCCGTCTCAAATTCGATCCGTCCCCCGCGCGGATCACCGCTCGGGGCGCGGATCATCTTCGACACTTGCCAAGCCCCCAAAACCCCTACATATCCTCGGCCATGACCGACCTCGCGCATATCCGCAATTTCTCCATCGTGGCGCATATCGACCACGGCAAGTCCACCCTCGCTGACCGCCTCATTCAGGAGACGGGCACGGTGCAGGATCGGGATATGAAGGAGCAGTTGCTTGACGCCATGGATATCGAGCGCGAGCGCGGGATCACCATCAAGGCCAATACCGTCCGCATCGACTATGTCGCCGACAATGGCGAGGCCTATGTGCTGAACCTGATCGACACGCCGGGCCATGTGGATTTCGCCTACGAGGTGTCCCGCTCCATGCGCGCGGTCGAAGGCTCGCTTCTGGTCGTCGACAGCACGCAAGGGGTGGAGGCGCAGACGCTCGCCAATGTCTATCAGGCCATCGACGCCGACCATGAACTTGTCCCCGTCTTCAACAAGATCGACCTGCCGGCCTCCGATATCGACCGCGTCGCCGAGCAGGTGGAGGATGTCATCGGCATCGATGCCTCCGGCGCGATCCCGGTCTCGGCCAAGACGGGGCAGGGCATCCACGAGGTGCTGGAGGCCATCGTCGCACACCTCCCCGCGCCCAAGGGCAATCGCGACGCCCCCCTCAAGGCCATGCTGGTGGACAGCTGGTATGACGCCTATCTCGGCGTGATCGTCCTCGTCCGCATCGTCGACGGCGTGCTGAAAAAGGGCGACCGCATCCGCATGATGTCCACCAACGCGATCTACCCCGTGGACCGCATCGGCGTCTTCCGCCCCCAGATGGAACAGATCGACGAATTGGGCCCCGGCGAGATCGGCTTCCTCACCGCCTCCATCAAACAGGTCCGCGACACCCGCGTCGGCGACACCGTCACGCATGAGAAAAAGGGCACCGAAACCCCGCTGCCGGGCTTCAAACCCTCCCAGCCTGTCGTCTTCTGCGGCCTCTTCCCCGTCGACAATGCCGAGTTCGAGGATCTGCGCGACGCGATTGAGAAGCTCGCCCTCAACGACGCCTCCTTCAGCTACGAGATGGAAACCTCCGCCGCCCTCGGCTTCGGCTTCCGCTGCGGCTTCCTCGGCCTTCTTCACCTCGAGGTCATCCGCGACCGGATCGAGCGCGAATACAATATCGAGCTGATCACCACCGCCCCCTCCGTCATCTACCACATCTACATGAAGGACGGGTCGATGATCGAACTGCACAACCCCGCCGACATGCCCGACCTCACCCATGTCGACCACCTTGAGGAGCCGCGCATCAAGGCCACCATCCTCGTGCCCGATGATTACCTCGGCGATGTGCTCAAGCTCTGCCAGGACCGCCGCGGCATCCAGATCGACCTGACCTATGCCGGCACCCGCGCCATGGTCGTCTACGACCTGCCCCTGAACGAGGTGGTCTTCGACTTCTACGACCGCCTGAAATCAGTGACCAAGGGCTACGCGTCTTTCGACTACCAGATGACCGGCTACCGCGAGGACAGCCTCGTCAAGATGCAGATCCTCGTGAATGACGAGCCCGTCGACGCGCTCTCCACCATGGTCCACCGTGACCGGGCCGAGCAGCGCGGCCGCGCCATGTGCGAGAAGCTCAAGGACCTCATCCCCCGCCACATGTTCAAAATCCCGATCCAGGCGGCCATCGGCGGCAAGGTCATCGCGCGTGAGACCCTCTCGGCCCTGCGCAAGGACGTCACCGCGAAATGCTACGGCGGCGACGCGACGCGGAAGAAGAAACTGCTGGAGAAGCAGAAGGCCGGTAAGAAAAAGATGCGCCAGTTCGGGAAGGTGGATATCCCCCAAGAGGCGTTTATATCCGCCCTCAAAATGGATGGGTAAGCGCCGGTCCGGGCGTGCCCGGCAATCGCTCCAGTGGAGCGATTGAGGCGCGAACGGGCGGAGCCCCGGACATCAAAAGGCAGCCACCGTTTTGCCGGGCGATCGGGCGAAATAGGTTGCGAAGCAACGGGCGCTTTACGGCTGCAGTAGGATTCGCGGCGCACCAACCACGGCATGCCGGTACCTAAGCGACGCGTTTCAGCTTAGCTGTGTCAATCACTTTGGCAGTCTAACTCGGTGTCAACGGTTTGTTTGAATAGCCATGAACTGATTGGTGGTATTGCTCTTTCATATCCCGCGCGTAAGCTCTATGTTCTCATGAAGCTGGCGTAAAGCGGCAAAGTTAACTCTTTGGTTGCATATTGCCTACTCATTAAAGAATGATTTTGATCTCGGTTGTACCAGATAGGCGATATGGGCTGAAGGTAGAACTTGTTGTAGTAAACATAACATCATTTCGTGTTTTCTATCGAATTTAAGGGCGAACAGTTGTGAAAAGGATGCTTAGAGATTTGCTCCCAACTCGATCGCAGTTCCAAAATTGGAAGTTGCCAAGCAAATATGCTTTTTTAAGTTTGGTTCTGGGGGCCTTTTCACTTTTCATCGGAGTTGTAAGCCTATATTTTGCCGCAACTGACAGGTGGCTTTTGTCAGATGACGCAACTTTGGGAGAGTCGTATGCTGGGTTTGAATTGCCTAGACTAGTCGACGGCGAAGCAAACTTGCCAACAACTATTCAGGCTGTTATTCCAAATTTATCCGGTTTTTACAATAATTGGAATGGTCTGCAATTCAATCTAAGATTTTTTAACTTTGGGCTCAACCTCGTAATTCCAATTTCAGTTGAAGTTTTGTTGAGAAATGATATGCAAGTGCTCGAGCATTTCACTAGTTCATATATTTTTGCTGGTAAAATGAAAGAAACTGATTATTTCCAAGTGCCAGAAGGGGCAAATATTCTCGAAATTTGTGTAACATACCAATTAACTGACCATAGGTTTGCCATATTTGATGCATATGCATTTCTAAAGTTTTTAGAAAGCCCACAAGGTGATGCGCTTCCAATTAATTTTCGTGAAACGAAAATTGTTGATAATAGTAATTACTGTAGTAAAGTGTTTGAGAAGCGCATAAGGCGAAGAAATCTATAAAATTAAGTGTGTGAAGAATTTTTTCAATAATTTTTATGAATTCTTATCACTCGTTTGGGATGCGCTCTTAATCCAAATTTGCAGAAATAGTCGACTGTATCTTTCAATTATCTGCTGCTAGACTCAAATGATGCCTGGCTTTTTTGAATTCACTTTTTGGGGACCATGAGGTCGGCTGTCCTCACTTAAATTTTCTTGTTGCAGTTTCTTTGACCTAAATCATACTCCCCAACACACCTTTCCCCCACACTCCTCCTCCAACCACGAGGAGGAGCACCCAATGGACACCACCCTTGCCGAGAAGACCCTGCGCGACCGCCGGGCGGAGATTGTCGGGGATCTGACCCGGATCGAGGATGCGCTCGACGACACCCCGTCCAAGGATTGGGAGGATCGCGCGTCCGAGCGGCAGGAGGATGAGGTTCTTGAGGCGCACGGGGCGCTCGAACAGGCCGAACTCACCCAGATCGACGCGGCCCTGAAACGCATCGCGGACGGCTCCTACGGCATCTGCCTGAAATGCGGGGGCGATATTTCCGACGCGCGCCTCGCCGCCGTGCCCACCGCCGCCCTCTGCCGCACCTGCGCGGCGGGCTGAGGCGGTTTTCGGAACTTCGACCGGAGGGGATGCGTTGATCCACTGAAAGGAGACTTCCAATGGACCGTCTAAGCATTTTCCGGACCCTCATGAGCGGCGCTATGATCACCGGCGCGCTGGTCATCACGCTGTTCTCGCTCGGCTACTATTCCGCCTGGGGCATCGCGATTTCCGCCCTTGTTGGCTTCGTCCTGGCGTGGCCGTCGGCCTATCTCGTGTCGCGCCGGATCAAGCGCCGTGATCCGGAATGGGACGAGACGCGGGTCGACCGACACGCTGCCCTCAAGCCCTCCGCACCCGAGGTCTGATCCCCGCGCCCGGTCCGGGCTTGCCCCAGATCAAAGACGGGCCCGCGACCAAAGTCGTAGAATGCACATCGTCAATACACCTAAACCGAGGGGGTTTTCACGATGGTACGGCTGGCACTCATTCTTTACGCGATGATCGGCACCTCTCTGGCAGGCGCGTTCCTGATCGCGGCCCTGACGATGGGGTACACCACCACGCAGCCGGTCATTCTTGCCGCGGCCCTCGGGTTCGTGGCGGGTATCCCGGCGTCGTACCTCGTGGCCCGCGCCATTACGGATCGTGCCTAGCGGGGGACCGCTTGCACGTGGCGGTCGCCGGACCTCATCCCACCGGCGGGCGCACCGGTGCGGGGGCTAAGCCTCCGCACCGTTTTTGTCTGTCGGAACGACCCTGACCTTGCGCCGGATCAGCCGTCGAAACGGGCGCAGCCACCACGGCCATGTGCGCCCGCGTACCTCAGCCATGCTGAGCATCAACTCGCCGCCGGGCACTGGTTCCAGCCCCGCGTGCTTCAGCACCGAGCGTTCCATCGCCCGATCGAACTGGATCTGCTGGACCTTCTCGGCCTGCTGCGCCTGTGTGGTCCGTCCGCGCCAGTTTCTGCCCCAAAGGAACGAACTGGGCTTCCACCCCCGGTGCATGAAATTCTCCATATCGACCTGTCGGTTGATGCGTTGGTAATCCTCGAACGACACCAGCGCCGCCATCACCTTGCCGTGTCGTGTCAGCAGCACGTTGCGTTCGGGGTGCTGCACAAGGTGGATCAGCCGGGGCAGCTGCGTGCGCGCCTCCGTGGTCGAGACGTCGATGGGCAGGGGGTAGAGCGGCTTCATCGGGCCCTCCGGACTTTGCTACATTTTGTAAAAACGCCCTTTCAGGATTGCTACAAAACGTAAAAAACGCCTGCATCCACCGTGCGGTCAGACCCTCCCGTTGATCTCAATCAAGTTGCCCTCGGGGTCTTCCACATAGACATGCCGCAAACCGGGGATCGCGAACTCTCCGGTCACTGAAAACGGGATGCCCGCCGCGGTCAGCCGGTCGATCACTGCTTGCAGGTCATCCACGTGAAACGCCACGTGCCCGCCCACGCTCGGGTTGTGGATCAAGTTGTTTTTATTGGCGAAATCCGGGTCAGGCGCGATCAGGTGCAGGCCCGTATGCCCCTCCCGCCCGTCGGCCAGCAGCGCGAGTTTGTCCGGATCCCCCGGCAGATAGCCGCGCGATTGCGGGAATTCCCAGGGCTTTTCCTGCATCCCCAGGATCTCCGTATAGAACGCCGCTGTCTTGCGGACGTCCTTCGCCTGCAAGTTCACATGATGTATGGACCAAGCCATTGATAACCCTCCCGATTTTTCAGAAGGCTACCACGGCGTGGCTCAGGGCGATACCCCGCGCGCCGCTTCCGGATGCTCTGCCATGAAGTGCCGCAAGACCGCGAACAGCTCCTTTGCATGTGCAACATCATCCTTGTGCAACGCCTCACGAATATCCTCGCAGATCATCTGCTGCACCTGCTGCGGACCATGGTGCTGCTGCATCAAATATTCGCTTTGAATTGAAGCATTTAGCAGGCCCGTATGCTCATGCTCGGCCACTGCCGCGATCTCCTCCCGGGTCAGGCACGTGATGTCTTCGATGTCCTCGAGCGTGATCATTCCTCCCCCTCCTTCATGGAAATGTCACCGGACCGTTACATTGCCAGCCCGCGCGGATCGACGCTTTGACCCATCTCAACCCACGCATCTGATCCAGATCAAAGCCAGAATTGCTGCGTGTGCATAATGTCCGGCGCATTGCAGGAGTTCGCCCAATGCACCGCCTTGGCCTGATGGTATTTTCCCTTGTGGGGCCAACACTTACCGGCTGCGGCGCCGTGGTGGCGCTGGTTTTTGGGGCGACAGAGCTCTGGTCCCTTCTCGCGGCAGCGGCCTTAGGTGCGCTGGTTGCGATCCCGGTGGCCATCGGCATCGCGCGGGCTCTGGACGCCTAAGTGAAAAGGAGAAAGACATGGGTAAGACAGTTTTCGTTCTCTTCGCCACGATCGCAGCAACCCTCGCGCTCAGCAGCGGCGTGTTCGCCCTGTCGCTCGGGGAACGGTCTGCAGAGGCAATTCTCGCATTGATGCTTGTCGCGATGCTCGCCGCGCTGCCGATCAGTTGGTTCTTCGCGAAGTCACGCTTTGACAAAGCTTCCTGACACCGTCACTGCTTCGGGCGTTTACAAATTGTTTGTCTTAGATCAACGATCTAGCAATTTACCCGGCCTATAATCCTCCTGAGGCACGTCGCGCGCGCGATTCGCGCGAAGGCAGCCGGTGATGGGAGTGATGGGGGTGCCGCTCGCGGCACAAGTTATCCCGGCCCGCCCTGCGACGTGTCTCATGCCCCCTGCAATGCCGCCGGCCTGTTGCGTGTCTTACCAGCAGTTCTGACTTGCATGAGGGGCCACAAGCCCGCAGCCTGTGCGTGCGGAGGGATGTGAAGTGAGCGAACCACCCGGATATTCGAAGACGCAGATTGCGCTGCATTGGGTCAGTGTCGGCCTCGTGGCACTGCAACTGGTGCTGCATAACGGCATGGCAAATGCCTGGGACCGCGCACAGGCCACAGGCGTTTTTTCCCTGTCAATGCCGGTGGTTGTCCACTTTGTCATCGGCGGTTGCATCCTCGGGTTGACGATGTGGCGCTTTGCCGTTCGACAGGAACAAGGGGTTCCGCCGCCGCCGGCCGCAGAGCCAGAGGTGCTCAAGCGCGCCGGTCATGCGGCCCATCTGGGTTTCTACGTGGTGCTGATCCTGCTGCCTGTTACAGGCGGGTTGGCGTGGGGTATGGAGTCCGACGCCCTGTCGAAGGTGCACGAAATCCTGCGTCTGATCCTTGTTGCCCTGATCTTTGCCCATATCGGCGCCGTCATCTTCCACCAGAAGGTTCTACGCTCGGGCCTTCTGCAACGTATGACCCGGACACAAGACTAGGCTGACGTACGTTCCAGAAACTCCGATAGGGCCGCTATGAACGGAGCAGGGGCTTCAGCGTGGAGCCAATGGCCGGCCCCCGCAATGTCACTGAATTCTGCATTTGGAAACAGTGCTTTGATGCCCGCATGGTGCGAGTCTTTCACGTAATCTGACGCACCACCCGAAAGGAAAAGTGCTGGCCCCGCAAAGGAGCCGGTAACATCGGGAAACCCGATGATCTTGTCCATCTCCGCCCGCAGGACCGGAAGGTTCAGGCGCCAGCGGGCTGGTTCCCCGCTCAGGTCGAGTGACTGCGTCAGGAATGCGCGCGTTGGCAGGTCGGGCACTTGTGCTTGCAGCGCAAGGTCGGCATCGCGACGCAGTTTGATGCTGGACACGTCAACACCCTCCATCGCGTCGATGTAGCCGGTCTGCGTGTGGCTGTAGGCAACCGGTGCGATGTCCGCCACGATCAGCCGCGCCACGGTTTGCGGGTGACTGAGCGCAAGAACCATCGCGGCCTTTCCGCCCATCGAGTGGCCAAGCACGTCTGCGATGCCTCCGTGCTCTGTGATGACATCGGCGAGGTCGCTGGCCATATCTGCGTAGCTGTGCGTGGCCAAGTGCGGACTATCGCCATGGTTGCGCATGTCCACCGCCACAACGGGCCGTGCCTTCGCCATGCGTTTTGCGATCGCGCCCCAGTTCCTCGCGGAGCCGAATAGACCGTGAGCGATGATCAATGGGCGGCCCGGCTGACCTTCCCCGTGTAGAACTGTGTTGAGCATCTCTTACCCGCTGACTGGATTGTTGCACGCCCTGCTATCGCAGTGCTGCGAAAACTGCCAGAGCATCGAGGCGCACAGCGGGCTTGCACTGCCCCTTTGGTCGCCCGATGATTGCGGTGCGATGAAACAGACCCGGCTGATCAATATCGAGGATATTCCGGAGGCCAACGCGCATCTGGCGGAAGAGGCGCGTCGCAAGTTGCGTCTCAGCGGCGATGGGCTTGGACCGGTGATCAAGTGGTCCAAGATGCCTGCGAAGATCCGCAAGGAACTGCGTTATGCGATGGAGGCCGAGCAGCACCTCGGCGCGCCGAAGCTGGCGCGTCAGATCGATATGGAGCGGGTTCAGCTCGCCCATGCCCGCGCGCGCAAGTACCTTGAACGCGTCGATCCGAAACGCGAACGAGAAAGACGGTGGCTTGGGATCGCCACCGTCATCATCGTCAACATGACGATCTTTCTTAGTCTTTTGGTTCTACTGGTCCGCTCTCAAGGTTAGCGCACCCTCAGCGCCTGTCTCAGAGGTTGGGATAGATCGGATACCGTGCGCACAATTCCAGCACTTCGGCGCGCACTTCGGCTTCGACCTCGGCGTTGTTGTCTTCGCCATTGGCCGCCAACCCGTCCGTGACCCGGACGATCCAGTCCGCGATCTGTCGGAATTCTGGCTCACCAAAGCCGCGGGTCGTGCCTGCGGGCGAGCCCAGACGCACTCCGCTCGTGACCATCGGTTTCTCGGTATCGAACGGGATGCCGTTCTTGTTGCAGGTGATGTGCGCGCGGCCGAGTGCTTTCTCGGTCGCGTTGCCCTTCACACCCTTGGGGCGCAGGTCGACCAGCAGCACGTGTGTGTCGGTGCCGCCGGTGACGATGTCCAGACCACCCTTGATCAATTGGTCGCTCAAGGCCTGCGCGTTCTTGATCACCTGGGTCTGGTAATCCTTGAACTCGGGACGCAGGGCTTCGCCAAAGGCCACGGCCTTGCCGGCGATCACATGCATCAGCGGTCCGCCCTGAATACCGGGGAAGATTGCGGAGTTGAACTTCTTGGCCAACGCTTCGTCATTCGTCAGGATCATGCCACCACGGGGCCCGCGCAGGGTCTTGTGGGTGGTTGTTGTTGCCACATGCGCATGGGGGAAAGGGGAGGGGTAGAGCCCCGCTGCCACAAGACCCGCGAAGTGCGCCATGTCGACCAGCAGGTAAGCCCCGACGCTGTCTGCAATTTCACGCATCTTTGCAAAGTCGATGACCCGCGGGATTGCGGAGCCGCCTGCAATGATCATCTTCGGCTGATGCTCTGCCGCCAGCGATGCGACCTGGTCGTAATCCAGCTCCAGATTGTCCTGCCGCACGCCGTACTGAACTGCGTTGAACCACTTGCCCGACTGGTTCGGCTTGGCGCCGTGGGTCAGGTGCCCGCCCGCATCGAGGCTCATCCCCAGGATCGTATCACCCGGCTGCAAGAGGGCAGTGAAAACCCCTTGGTTGGCTTGGCTGCCCGAGTTTGGCTGGACGTTGGCGAAGCCGCAGTCGAACAGCTGCTTGGCCCGGTCGATCGCAAGGTTCTCGGCGATATCGACGTACTGGCAGCCGCCGTAGTAGCGCCGACCCGGATACCCCTCAGCGTACTTGTTGGTCATCACCGAGCCTTGCGCCTCCATCACGGCGGCCGATACGATGTTCTCGGATGCAATCAGCTCGATCTCGTCGCGCTGACGACCGAGTTCCTGCGTGATGGCCGAGAAAAGCTCGGTGTCGCGGGTGGCGAGCGGTTCGGTGAAGAAACCATTGTCGCGATGGGGGGCATTCATGGGGACAGCTCCTTGCATGCAGTGGGCGTGTGCGGGCCAGACGGGTCTGACGCTTTGGCGCGTTCTCTAGCTTATTGTGGGTCGTGTCGAAAGACTTGAATGACGGTTTTGCGACGCTAGCCGGCGGAACCGGGTAAAAGACAGGGGGCTTGTGTTTCGATGCGCGGCAGGCGAACACTTTCGGAAACGAAAGGCCCATGCATGCAACCGCGCGAAAAGATTGCGTTTCTGGCAAGTTCCGCCGCCATCGCGCAGGAAGCGCAGAAGGCTCTGGCAGACGCTCACGGGGCTGTTCCGCCAGAGGACGCCGACGTGATCGTAGCTCTGGGCGGGGATGGGTTCATGCTTCAGACGCTGCATGGGACGCAAGACCTCGACAAACCGGTATACGGCATGAATTGCGGCACGGTCGGGTTCCTGATGAACGAATATGACGAGAGCGGCCTGTCAGAACGCCTTGCCATGGCCAATGAAGAGATCATTAACCCGTTGCACATGCGGGCGATTGGCAGCGATGGGAAGATCCACGAGGCGCTGGCGATCAACGAGGTGTCGCTGCTGCGCGCGGGACCGCAAGCTGCGAAGTTGCGTATTTCCGTCGATGGCAAAGTGCGGATGGAGGAATTGGTCTGCGATGGCGCACTGGTGGCGACGCCCGCCGGATCGACCGCCTACAACTATTCTTCACATGGACCGATACTGCCGATTGGATCTGACGTTCTGGCGCTGACGGCCATGTCAGCCTTTCGCCCGCGCAGGTGGCGCGGGGCGCTGCTACCAAAATCGGCAAAGGTTCGATTTGACGTGCTGGAGCCATCGAAACGCCCTGTCATGGCCGATGCCGACAGCCGGTCCAACCATGGGGTCATCTCGGTGGAAATTCGTTCTGAACCCAGCGTCCGCCATCGCATCCTGTTCGATCCGGGGCACGGGCTGGAGGAACGCCTGATCCGCGAGCAATTCGTCTGAGCTGCTATTCGGCCGCTGCCCGGACCCAGCTTTCGCGTTTGCGATAGATCGTGGACGGAGACAGGTCGAGAACCCGCGCCGCTTTGGTCACTGATCCGCCGTTCCGGGCGATGGTTTCCTCTATCACGATGCGTTCTATCTCGGCCATGGTGCGCCCGACCAGCCCACCTGCCGACGGGTTTGACGTGGCTTCGTCGGCGGCATAAGTGCCCTGTACGTCGTAGCTACGCTGCGCGACTTCCTCGTGATGATGCAGGATTTCCAAAGGCAGCATGTTCTTGCTGACCAGCGGGCCGGTGTTCAGGATCACGATATTGCGTATCACGTTCAAAAGCTGCCGCACATTGCCGGGCCACGGCAGTTCGCTGAACAGGGTCTCGACCTCCTGCGTCATCCCGGTGAACTGTCCGTTCTCTTCGCTGCTCAGGCGCTTGAGAGCATCGCGCGCAATCTCGATGACGTCGCTGCCGCGAGACCGCAATGGCGGCAGGTGGATCGGAACCACCTGCAAGCGGTAGTACAGATCCTCTCGGAAACGCCCTTCGCGTACTTCAACCAGTGGATCACGGTTCGTTGCACATATGATCCGGACGTTGACCTTGCGCGGCTTGTTCGCGCCCACCGGCTGAATGGTAGAGGTTTGCAGGAACCGCAGCAGCTTCGTCTGCAACTTCAGGTCCATCTCGCAAATCTCGTCCAGAAAAAGAGTTCCGCCATCGGCAGCTGCCGCGGCACCGACCTTGTCGACAATTGCACCCGTAAAGGATCCGCGGAGGTGGCCGAAAACTTCCGACTCCAACAGATCGCGGGGAATGGCGCCGCAGTTCAGCGGGATGAACGGCTTGTCCGACCGGGCAGAGCTGTCATGAATTGCCTGGGCGCAGACCTCCTTGCCGGTGCCGCTTTCGCCGGTAATGAACACCGTCGCCATGGAGCGGCTGACGGAATCGATCCTCCGGTAAACTTCCTGCATCTCCGGAGAACGACCGATGAAGCCGTGATACCCGGCGTCTTTGGCGGGGGGCATGTCGCGGGCAAGGCGCGCCCCTTCGACGAAGGCGTTTTCGACCGCTGCCACGAAGCGGCTCTCATCGAAGGGTTTGACCAGAAAATCATGTGCTCCGGCGCGCATGGCCTCCACGGCACGATTGATCGAGCCGTTCGCGGTGATGACGATCACTTGAGTGTCCGGGGCCTTTGCAAGGAAACTCTGCATCAACTCGAGCCCGTCGCGGTCCGGCAACATCAGGTCCAGAACTATGACGCGTGGCGAGATCTCCTGAAACAGCGCCTCGCCCTCCTGAGCCGTGCCCGCGGAGTAAACGCTCAACCCTGCGGAGCGTAGCAGCGCTTCGTACACCATCTGAAGCGATG
This sequence comes from Tropicimonas sp. S265A, assembly GCF_049800835.1. Lineage (NCBI taxonomy): Bacteria > Pseudomonadati > Pseudomonadota > Alphaproteobacteria > Rhodobacterales > Roseobacteraceae > Tropicimonas > Tropicimonas sp. S265A. The sequence continues at coordinate 1,088,429 of NZ_JBNAFU010000001.1, read as the reverse complement.
GTGTGTCTTCGATCAGCAGGATGTCATTGTGCCTCATACCGGCGCCGTCCTTTCGGCCAACTCACGGTCCACAAGCGCAATGAGCGCCTTTGTCCGCGTATCCGCCTCGCTCCCCAGCGCAACGATCTCGCTCTCGTCAAATCGATGTGCAGCGCCGTTTAGTCGATTGGCCAGAGCGTGTAAACTCTCCGCTCCCACGGCACCGGCGAGGGAAATCAACACATGTGTTTCAGCCCGCAGTAAAGGTTGGTCCATTTCGGCCACGCCGCGCAAGAGATTTTGATGCACCCGACGCAAATCCGAGCCCAGTCGTTTGAGCAATTCGGAGGCTCCGTCGGGGCCGGCAATCTCCAAAAGCCGATCCAACCTATCGCGGTTCATGAGCGTGTGGTCTTCGAGACTGCTCGTGGTCGTGGTTGCGTCGCGGGTCTCGTCAATATCGAGGTATTGTGCCAGCGTTTCGGCGAACCGGTCGATGCTCATGATTGGTTTGGCGACAATCGCGTCCGCACCCGCGGCGTAGATCACCTCCCTGTTTGAGCGCAGAACATACGCGGTCAGCGCAACAAGCGGGATGCGCGCCAGGTGGTCGGGCCGCGCCCTGACTTCGCGCATGAAGGCGATCCCGTTGAGCCTCGGCATTTCGATATCCACCAGCGCCATGTCGAACTCATACTGCTCCAGCGCTTCCAACGCAGCCAACCCGTCTTCGGCGACATGGCTTTCCGCGTGCAGGGCCTCAAGCATCTGGACCGTCAGCATCTGGTTGGTCGGATTGTCTTCGGCGACGAGGATGCGCCGTCCGCTCAGATCAGGCAAAACGCCCCCGGTGGCGGCGCGTTGCGGGGTTTGCCAGACGTAATCGGGAACGGTCAGGGTGATCAGCGCCCCGCAAGACTTGCGATTTTGCACCTCAAGCTCGGCCCCCAGTTGATCCGACAGATCTTTGACAATGTGCAGACCAAGCCCGGAGCCCGGTTTCTCCGAGCCGCGCGGACGACCGCGCATTTCAAACAGTCGTTCCAGCGCCTCTTCCGAAAACCCGGGGCCGTCGTCACAAATGCAGAACACCAGGCCCTGATCGTCATTCAGGCTGACATCCAGTTGTACCTTGCCTTTCTCGGTGTATTTGAACGCATTGCTCAGAATGTTGCCGATTATCCGTTCCAGCGTAATCCGCTCCAGCCGAACGAGTGCTGGCATGGTTCCTGAGGTCTCTATCACGAACCGCAAACCGCTTGCAGAGGCGCGCCCGGCCCACCTGCTTTCGATATCGTGAAGGAAACGCACGAGGTTGAGGTAGTCCGATGGCTGGCTCAGATCGCCGACTTCTTCCGCCAGATGCGCGATCGTTTGTTCCAGCAAACGGGCCAATGTCTCGCCCGATGCCTGAACACGCAGCAGTTGCGCGCGGACGTCCGGGTGAAGTTCATCCATGTCGATCAGGCGCAATCCCCCGATCACATCCGACATTGCGCCGCGAATATCGTGAGAAAGCAGTGCGATCTGATCGGATCGCGCCGACGATTTCTCTGTACCCAGAATGGATTTAGAAGACGGGCCTTCAGGCAACGGCATAGTGAAAAGACACAGTCTGTGTGATCAAGGGGCCCGCCACTGTTCCCGGCGAGGTTGCACAAAGCGTACGCCAGCCGACCCCCACAAACAAAGAAAAAACCGACCAGAAGTGAACTGATCGGTTTTTCGCCTATGCGTTCTTGGCCAGTCCCATGCTCTTGAGCGCTTCGGTGATCTCGTCAAGGATCGCGGGGTCATCGATCGTGGCGGGCATCTTCCACGGGGTGCCGTCGGCGATGTTCACCATCGTGCCACGCAGGATCTTTCCCGAGCGCGTCTTAGGGAGCCGGTCGACAACGGTACAGAGCTTGAAGGCAGCAACTGGACCAATTTTCTCACGTACGAGCTTGACGCTTTCGGCGCAGATTTCTTCATGCGGCCGGTTCACGCCTGAGTTCAGGCAGAGCATGCCGAGCGCCATCTGACCTTTCAGCGTGTCGGCAATACCGATCACCGCGCATTCAGCCACGTCGGGGTGGCTTGCCAGAACCTCCTCCATCGCACCGGTCGACAGGCGGTGCCCTGCGACGTTGATCACGTCATCGGTGCGCGCCATGATATACAGGTACCCATCCTCGTCCTTGTATCCGGCATCTCCGGTCTCGTAGTAGCCGGGAAACGCGGTCAGGTAGGATTTCTTGAACCGTTCTTCTGCATTCCAGAGCGTGGGCAACGTGCCGGGGGCGAGGGGAAGCTTGATCGCGATCGCCCCGAGCGTACCGGGTTCGACCTCATGCCCGCCTTCGTCCAGAATTTGCACATCATAGCCGGGCATCGGCACGGACGGAGACCCGATCTTGACCGGCAGGGCCTCGATCCCCATCGGGTTGGCGGCGATGGCCCATCCGGTTTCGGTTTGCCACCAGTGGTCGATGACAGGAACACCCAGCTGATCCTGCGCCCATTGAATGGTGTCGGGGTCGGCACGCTCGCCAGCCAGATACACGTTCTTCAGGCAGGACAGGTCGTATTTCTTGACGAACTCTCCCTTCGGGTCTTCGCGCTTCACCGCGCGGAACGCGGTGGGGGCTGTGAAGAACGCCTTGACGTGGTGTTCGGAGATGACGCGCCAGAACGTGCCGGCATCGGGTGTGCCGACGGGTTTGCCTTCGAAAACGATGGTGGTGTTGCCGTTGATCAGCGGCGCGTAGCAAATGTAGCTGTGGCCGACCACCCAGCCGACATCGGAGGCCGCCCAGAACACATCGCCCGGCTCCACGTCATAGATCGCCTTCATCGTCCATTGCAGCGCCACCAGATGGCCCGCCGTGGGGCGCACGACCCCTTTGGGCTGCCCGGTTGTCCCGGACGTATAGAGGATATACGCGGGGTGGTTGCCGTCTACCGGCTCGCATTCTGCCGGTTCCACCCCTGCCTGCGCTTCGTGCCAGTCAAAATCGCGACCTTCGGTGAGGGTGGCGACCTCCTGCTCGCGTTGGAAGATCAGGCAGAACGCGGGTTCATGCTCGGCCAGTTCAAGCGCTCCGTCCAGAAGCGGTTTGTAGTGCACGACGCGACCCGGTTCTATCCCGCAGGAGGCGGCAATGATCGCCTTTGGTTGCGCATCGTCGATCCGGACTGCCAGTTCATTGGCCGCAAAACCGCCAAACACCACCGAATGGATCGCCCCGAGGCGGGCACAGGCCAGCATCGCTTCCAAGGCTTGGGGGACCATGGGCATGTAGATCAGGACGCGATCGCCCTTTTCCACACCCTTGTCGCGCAGCGCACCGGCAAGGGTCGACACTCGCGCCAGCAGTTCGGCATAGGTGATCTCCTGTTTCGTGTGGGTGACCGGGCTGTCATAAATGATCGCGACACGGTCGCCGTTCCCAGCCTCGACATGCCGGTCGACAGCATTCCAGCAGGTGTTCACCTTGGCATCCACAAACCATTCGTAGAGCGGCGCGTTCTCGTCAAAAAGAGCCTTGGTCGGCGGTTCGACCCAGTCGATGCCTTGCGCGACCTCCATCCAGAAGGCGTCTGGATCGGCCTGCCACGCCGCATAGGTGTCTTTGTAACTCATTTGGTGTCCCTCCACGAATGCCCTCACTCCGATTCCGCGCAGTGTCTTGTTTTTGCGACCCACCGCGCAAGGGCCGAAAATGCGACCTATTGCGCTAACACCGTGACAAGCAGAGAAGAAATCGGTTCACTGGGTCAGAATGTTTCGTGTGGGAGCGTGTCATGTTTCCTTTTGTTCGGGTCTTTTCCGCGGCGTGTTTGTACGGCGCGGTTACATGGGCCCCCGCCGCCGTCGCGCAAACGCCATGGCAAAGCTACAGCAATGACCAGATCAAGGCTGGTGCTGCGGTGTGCCCGACCAGTGATGCGCAAACCGGAAACTTCTTCTGTTTTGCCCTTGCGTGCTCCCATGACGGTCCGCGCGCCTGGACCATCACCTATGCGGGCGGGGCTAGTCCGGGCGGGGCTGTACAGGCAACCCTGTCCATCAACGGGCGCCGTGCTGCCGATTTCACATTCATGGAAGTACCTCGGCCCGACTATGTGGAGTTGCAGGCCAACTGGGAGGCGGACCGCGATGCGCTTTTGTCCGATCAACTTGTTGGTGGAGGCTCGGCGCGTTTGACGCTGGCCGCGCCGAACTGGACCGCCGGATATGATTTTTCGCTTGCCGGGGCGCAGGCCCCGATTGTGAACGTCGTGCGGACATGCCCCCTGCCACCGCCGCCCGCCGTCATGGACCCGGTTGCACGGGCACAGGCAGAGGCCGCCGGGTTTTGCCAGCAGATGGGCGGGGCACTTAAGGTATCGGATGACCTTGTCTCCAAGCCCGACCTGAACGGCGATGGGCGGGAGGATCTCGTCGTGAACTGGGGCGCACTTGGGTGCACGACCGGGGCAATGTCACCCTATTGCGGGTCCGCCGGCTGCGTACACGGGTTGTTCGTGGCGCTCGAAACCGGCGGCTACAAGGAACTGCTTGAGACGAACATTCGCGGCTATGAGGCGCAGACGATGCCGGTCATAACCCTGCATCTGCATGGCGGATCTTGCGGTGGCGTCGGGGCGGACAGATGCGTGAAATACTTCACCCTCGACGAGGCGTTGGACCTGGATGAGTTAGATTGAACCCTAGCTGACCCGTGCCTGTTTCGGGTGGTGCGTCGCTGCGAAATAGATGTGCTTGTGGGGCGCGGCCACGATCCCGTCATCAAAAAGCGATGCAATCTCGCGGTCCGGCAGGCCAACGACGTCACCTAGGATTTCTTCGGTATGGGCGCCCAGTTCCGGGGCAGGGCAGGCATCCGGTCGGTCGGTTTGCGAGAAGCTGACCGGACTCCGCGGTACGGGGAAACGCCCAAGACCGGGTTGATCCAGATCCTGGAACATCGGGTTTTGCGATGACAGATCGGGGTCCTCACGCACCGCGCGCCCGAAATCCCTGAACTCCGACCATGTCAGGCCAGCGGCATCGAATGTCTTGCCGATCTCGTCCGCCCCACGTGCGGCGAACCAGGGTTTCAGAATTTCCGTGATCGCTTCGCGGGCTTCCCAGCGCGCGCCCTCCTGGCCGAGATCAAGGTGCAACAGCAATTCCAGACGCCCGATTGCGTCTTGCGTTCCGGTTACTTTGACCAGCCCGCGCCACTGCCGGTCTGTCAGCCCGATCACCATGATCCGGCGTCCATCCGCGCAGATGAAATCCTGTCCATACGCGCCATAGAGCGCTGTTCCGGACTTCTCACGCGTGACGCCATTGACAGCAACTTCCCCGATAATGCCCAGATGGCCCATCATGGCCGCTGCAACATCCTTGAGCGACAGTTCCACATCCTGCCCTTGCCCTGTACGCAAGCGGTGACGTTCAGCCGCCAGAAGCGACGACACCGCGAGGTTGCCGGCGATACAGTCCCAAGCGGGTAAGACATGTGCGACCGGGTCCGATGATCCGGGTATTCCGGTCGCATCGGGAAACCCAAGGGACGGGTTCACGGTGTAGTCCACTGCGGGCCGCCCATGACGGTCCCCAAGCAGCGATACCATGATCAGGTCTTTGCGCAGTTTGCTGAGTGTCTCGTGATCCATCCAGCCACGTACCCGCAGGTTGGTCAGGAACAGCCCGGCATCCTCGCCCGGGGCCGTGATGATCTCGGTCACCAGTTCCTTGCCGCGGGGCGACTTCATGTCTACGGCGATCGACCGTTTGCCTTTGTTCAGCCCCGCCCAGAAGAGGCTTTTGCCATTCGGTGCCACGGGCCACCGATGCGCATCGAGTCCGCCTTCGAGCCGATCGAACCGGATCACGTCAGCCCCCATCTGGGCGAGTGTCATTCCTGCGAGCGGAATGGCGACAAAGGCCGAACCCTCGACAACCCGCATGCCGTTCAGAATTCCGGTCATGCGTCCCACTCCGCTGTTGCCTGCATGCCTTGCGGGCCGTCCGGTGCCGCGGCTGTGCAGAGTTGCAGCGCGCCCGCCGGGCCTTCTTCGGCCAGCACGCGCAGGTTGTGAGTGTCGAACATCGGGCGTACGCCTCGATACTTGAATCGCACCGGTGGGCTCCCCCGGTGGCGGGTTGCGGCATCGGCCAGCAAGGTTGCCTGAAGCGGACCATGTGTAACAAGCCCCGGATAATGCTCGATCTGCGTAGCGTAATCGCGGTCGTAGTGGATGCGGTGTCCGTTAAACGTGACCGCCGAGTACCGAAATAGCAAAACCGGATCGACAAGCACCGTTTCGTCCAGAACCGGATGGCTCGGCGCGGGGATCGCCTGGGGCGGTGAGAACCTGTCCGGGATGCGCAGATACACGATGGTTTGCGTTTCCATGATAGCGGGTCCTTGAACGTCGCTGACCTGATGCTCCAAGGTGACGACCGCCATCGGGCCGGCACTGCTGTCTTTGTGCTCGACGTTACGAATTTCACTCCGGCGGGTGAGGTCGGCATCGACATGCAGCGGTTTCAGAAACTGCATGGTTCCTCCAGCCCACATCCGGCGCGACAAGCTCAGATCAGGCAGGAAAGTCCCGAGGGCCGGATGCCCGTCGCCGCCCAACGCCTCCATCGGGGCCGCATCGGGGAAAGCAGCCCAATGCCACAGAAGCGGCAGGACATCACCACTCCCAAGAGGCGGCTCGGATGGGTGTCGCAAGATCGCGCCAAGGTGGGCGGCCTCGCGGATGCTGATCCGGCCAGATCGGGTTTCGGTGCGTCCGATGGCCTCCGCGCCACGCAAGCCCGCGCTGTGCGCCGCAATGCCGACCGTGTCCCGTGTTTCCACTGGTGCCATGATATCCCCTCCCGTATCCAGGCTGTCTGCGCGAGCGGACGGCCCCAACGCACAAAAGGTGGGCTTCGGCTAAGTGTCTGTCAACAAATACTTTTTCTGTATACTGTGGCATCCCGCGCGGTATGCAGGGGCATACGGAGTTGCTGCGTCGCAATGGCTGCAACGCAGCAATGGCTCAACCGTAATGGGCGACCGGTGTTCCGGCTACCGCCGACATATTGAGCAGCCCGCGCGCCGTGATCGATGGCGTGACCACGTGCGCCCTGTTGCCCATGCCCATTAGGATCGGCCCGACTTCCAGGCCGTTTGCCTTCATCTTCAGGATGTTGCGCACAGCCGAGGCCGCGTCTGAATTGGCAAAAACGAGCACATTCGCAACGCCAGTCAAACGCGAGTTGGGAAAGATGCGCGCCCGCAGGTCTTCGTCAAGGGCACTGTCGGTGTGCATCTCGCCCTCGTACTCGAAATCGACATCGCGCAGGTCCAGTTGCTGCATCGCCGCGCGCATGCGGTGTCCGGAATCGATATCAAGATTTCCGAACTGGGAGTGCGAGCAAAGCGCGATTTTCGGCGCAAGCCCGAAGCGCCGGACATGCCGGGCCGCGCCGATCACGGTCTGGGCGATCTGGTCCGGGGTGGGCGAAGCGTGCACGTGGGTGTCAGCGATAAAGAGTGGTCCGTCCTCAAGGATCATCAGGCTCAGGGCGCCGACGGGTCGGTGTTCGCGCGTGCCCAGGATGTCCACCACGTAGTTCAAATGCCAAAGGTACTGGCCGAACGTGCCGCAAAGCAGGCTGTCGGCCTCTCCACGCTGTACCATGATGGCGCCGATGGCTGTGGTGTTCGTACGCATCACCGCCTTGGCAATATCGGGTGTGACGCCCTTGCGTTGCATGATGTGGTGGTACGTCTCCCAATACTCGCGGTAGCGGGGGTCGTTTTCCGGGTTCACCAGATCGAAATCACGCCCGTGTTTGATCGGCAGTCCCGCGCGCTCGCAGCGCGCCTCGATCACGTCCGGGCGCCCGATCAGGACCGGAATGTCGGTGGTTTGCTCGATCATCGAGGTCGCGGCGCGCAACACGCGTTCATCCTCGCCCTCGGCAAAGACGATCTTGCGTTCCGCCTTGGCCGCGGCATCGAAAACGGGGCGCATCAAGAGTGCCGATTTGAAGACAGACCCGTCAAGCTTGGCCTTGTAGGCGTCGATATCCTCGACGGGGCGCGTGGCGACCCCGGTTTCCATCGCGGCGCGCGCTACGGCAGAGGCCACAACGCCCATCAGCCGCGGGTCGAACGGTTTCGGGATCAGGTAGTCCGGGCCAAAGGTCATCTGTTCACCGCGATAGGCGGCGGCGGCCTCTGCACTGGTGGTGGCACGAGCCAGTTCCGCGATCCCTTCGATACAGGCGATCTGCATCTGGTCGTTGATTTCCGTTGCGCCGACATCCAGCGCGCCGCGAAAGATGAACGGGAAGCACAAGACGTTGTTCACCTGGTTGGGGTAGTCGGTCCGACCGGTGGCGATAATGGCACCCGGGGCGACCTCGTGCACAAGCTCCGGCATGATTTCTGGCGTCGGGTTGGCAAGCGCGAAAATGATCGGCTTGTCCTGCATCTGGGCCACCATGTCCGGTGTAAGGATGCCGGGGGCCGACAGGCCGAGGAACATGTCCGCCCCCTTGATCACCTCTGCCAGGGTCCGCAGGTCGGTGTCCTGGGCGAAGGCCTCCTTCTGCGGGGTCATCTCTTCTGTCCGGCCCTTGTAGACGCAGCCCGCCACGTCCACCAGCGTCACGTTCTCTCGCCGCACCCCGAGTTTGAGCAGCATGTTGAGGCAGGCGATACCCGCCGCACCTCCGCCGGTGGAGACGATCCTGACATCTTCGAACCTGCGCCCCGTGACCCGCATTGCGTTGAGTGCAGCCGCGCCCACCACGATCGCCGTGCCGTGCTGGTCGTCGTGGAACACCGGGATGTTCATCCGTTCGCGGCAGATCTTTTCGACGATAAAGCAATCGGGCGCCTTGATGTCTTCGAGGTTGATGGCGCCGAATGTCGGCTCCATGGCGCAGACGAGGTCGGCGAGCTTTTCGGGGTCTTTCTCATCAAGCTCGATGTCAAAGCAATCGATGTTGGCGAACTTCTTGAACAGCACCGCCTTGCCTTCCATCACCGGTTTGGAGGCAAGGCCGCCGATATTTCCCAAACCCAGCACTGCTGTCCCGTTCGATACCACACCCACGAGGTTTCCGCGCCCGGTATAGCGCGCGGCGGTAGACGGGTCTGATTTGATCTCCAGGCAGGCTTCTGCGACGCCGGGACTGTAGGCGCGCGACAGGTCGATCTGGTTGGCGAGCGGCTTGGTTGCGCGCACTTCGAGTTTCCCCGGGCGCGGGTGCTCATGGTAGTACAGGGCCGCTTCGCGTGCGGTTTGGTCTTTCGAGCTGCTCATGGTGTCCTCTCCCCCCGGATCCTCATGTGGTTCACGCCTAAACCAACGCCGGGGTGGGGGAAACAAAAAATCCCCGTCTGGTCGGGAGGCAGCCGCTTCGAAAATACGCTGCGGCGGGGTTGCGTGCCTTCCAAAGCGGGCGCAGTCTGCACGGGCAAATACGAGAGGGCTGGGATGGATTTGATCGCAGAGGCGGCAGCGGTGCGGGAAAATGCACACGCGCCTTACTCGAACTTCAAGGTCGGGGCCGCAATCCGAACCTCGGCCGGAACCGTTTATGTCGGCTGCAACGTGGAGAATGTCGCCTACCCGGAAGGTACCTGTGCGGAGGCTGGCGCGATTGCCGCGATGGTTGCGGCCGGAGAACGCGAAATTGCCGAGGTTGCAGTGATCGCTGGCAGCCCCGACCCGGTGCCGCCCTGCGGCGGTTGCCGTCAGAAACTGGCGGAGTTTGGCGCACGGGATATCCCTGTCACCCTGGCGACCACAGCCGGACAAAAGCGGGTCACAACCGTCGGTGAGTTGCTGCCCGGAGCCTTTTCCGCGCATCATATGGACTGATCGAAAATGGACGCGCGGCACGTGATTTCGACCGTTCGGGATGGGGGATGCCCGTCCGAGGATGATCTGCGCGCCTTTGCAGACGGTCTGGCCTCCGGGGATGTCAGCGACGCACAGGCCGGAGCCTTTGCGATGGCCGTCTTGCTAAACGGTCTCGGCGACGAGGGGCGCGTGGCCCTGACGCGCGCGATGCGCGACAGTGGGCACACCTTGAGTTGGGATCTGCCCGGTCCTGTCTTGGACAAGCATTCCACCGGCGGTGTCGGGGATTGCGTGTCGCTGTTGCTTGCCCCGGCGCTTGCCGCGTGCGGCGCCTACGTGCCCATGATCTCGGGGCGTGGGCTTGGGCACACCGGCGGAACACTCGACAAGCTGGAGGCATGTGATGGCCTGCGTGTTCAGGTCTCTGAAGACCGCCTGCGCCGGATCGTAGCAGAGGTCGGCTGCGCGATCGTCGGCGCGACGGGAGAGATCGCTCCGGCGGATCGTCGGCTCTATGCGGTGCGCGATGTGACCGCGACCGTTGAAAGCATCGACCTGATCACGGCGTCGATCCTGTCGAAGAAACTTGCCGCCGGGTTGGACGGCCTTGTTCTGGATGTGAAATGCGGCTCGGGCGCTTTTCTGACGAAGTTTGCACAGGCGCAGGCGTTGGCGCAGGCGTTGACCGCTGCCGCGCAAGGTGCCGGATGCGCGACAAGAAGCCTGCTGACGGATATGAACCAGAGCCTCGCACCCGCTGCCGGAAACGCGTTGGAACTTGCGGTGGTCCTGCGCGTGCTCGATGGACAGGCTTGCGCTTCACGCTTGCTGGAGGTGACATGCGCCCTCGGCGGCGTTTTGCTGACACTTGGCGGCTTGGCAGCCTCGGCGGAGGAAGGGGGGTCGATGGTTGCAGCATCAATCGCTGACGGTCGTGCTGCGGACCGGTTCGAGCGCATGATCGTTGCCTTGGGCGGCGCGCCGGATGTGATGACAGCGGGGCTGGCGCGACTGCCGGAGGCGCCCGTGGTGGTCGAGGTGCCCGCGCCAGAGGATGGCACACTGACCGCTTGTGATACCCGCGTCCTCGGCTGGGCCGTTGTGCAACTGGGTGGCGGACGGATGCGCGAGACAGATCGGGTTGACCCGGCTGTCGGGCTATCGGATCTTCTGCCGCTCGGCACGTCCGTGGTCCGCGGTCAGCCGCTTGCCCGCATCCATGCCGCGCGAGAGACGGATGCGGCCCGCGCGCTGAGCCAGGTTCAAAAGGCGTTTTCAACCGGGTCACGGTACGCGCCGGAGCCGCTGGTCCTGCAAGAGGTCTCCACATGACGCGCGCCTTCCTGATCGTGATGGATTCCGTCGGATGCGGCGGTGCGCCGGATGCGGATGCGTTTGGTGATGGCGGCTCAAACACGCTTGGACACATCGCCGAGGCCTGCGCAGCGGGACGGGCCGATGAAGGACGCGCAGGGCCGCTTGCCATGCCGAACCTTGCGCGGCTCGGCTTGGGCGCGGCCACTGAACTGGCTTCGGGTCTCGCCCCACCGGGGCTTGATGCAGACCCGGTCGGACTTTGGGGGGCGGCAACCGAAGTATCGCCCGGAAAGGACACACCGTCCGGGCACTGGGAGCTTGCCGGAGTGCCGGTTCCCTGGGACTGGAGCTATTTTCCCGACACGCACCCCGCCTTTCCGGCCGAGTTGCTCGACCGTGTGCAAAAGATCGCGGGGATGACCGGAACGCTGGCCAATTGCCATGCCTCCGGCACCGAAGTCATTGCTGCATTCGGGGCGGAGCATCTGCGCACCGGATGGCCGATCTGCTACACCTCGGTCGACAGCGTCTTTCAGATCGCAGCGCATGAAGAGGCGTTCGGGCTCGACCGGCTGCTTGAACTATGCGCAGCGCTCGCGCCATCGCTTCATGCACAGCGTGTGGGGCGCGTGATCGCGCGTCCGTTCGTGGGCACCCCGGAGACAGGATTTACCCGCACCGCAAACCGGCGCGACTATGCCGTTGCGCCCCCAAAGCCGACCTTGTGCGACTGGGCCGCGCAGGACGGGCGCGCGGTCCATGCGATTGGCAAGATCGGCGACATCTTTTCGATGCACGGCATCGCCGATGTGGTCAAAGGACCGGACGCGCGGTTGATGGAGCACCTGGTTGCGGCCACTGAAACCTCCCACGAAGGCAGCCTGACCTTCGCCAATTTCGTGGAGTTTGACAGTCTCTATGGGCACCGGCGCGACGTGGCAGGGTACGCGCGCGCACTGGAATGGTTCGACAGGTGTCTACCGCGTTTCTTCTCGGGTTTGCGCCCTCGCGATTTGGCTCTCTTTACCGCCGACCACGGAAATGACCCGACATGGGACGGCACGGACCACACACGCGAGCGCGTGCCCGTCGTGGGCTGCGGCGTGGGCGCCCGTGCCATCGGTCAGGTGGCGTTCGAGGATGTCGCGGCATCCGTTGCAACGCATCTGGGACTTTCCGAGCGCGGTTCGGGGCGGAGTTTCCTGTGATGCGCAGTATTCTGAAGATCGAACTTCACATGCATCTCGAAGGGGCTGCTCCGCCCTCTTTCATTCGTGGTCTGGCGGCGGAACAGAACATCGACCTGAGCGGTATTTTCGACCGTCAGGGTGGATACGCCTATCGCGACTTCCCGGAGTTTCTTAAGGTGTACGAAGCGGCCTGCACGGTTCTTCGGTCCCCAAGGGATTTCTATCGCCTGACGCGCGCGGTCCTGGCAGAGAGCGCTGCGCACGGCGTGATTTACACCGAGGCGTTTCTTAGTCCCGATTTTTGTGGGCAGCGTGACGTGGCGGCCTGGCGGGAATACCTGGCGGCCATTGCCGAAGCGGCGTCAGATGCTGAAGCGCAGGACGGGATCGTGATGCGGGGGATTGTCACGTGCATACGCCACTTCGGACCCGAAGCTGCGAAGGAAACAGCCATCTGCGCGGCCGAAACAGCCGGACCGTTCCTGACAGGTTTCGGGATGGGCGGTGATGAAACCAAGGGCCATCAGGGCGATTTCGCGTGGAGCTTCGATTGCGCCCGCGAAGCCGGTTTGCGCCTGACAACCCATGCCGGCGAATGGGGTGGGCCGCAGTCTGTGCGCGAGGCGATCGAGGATCTGGGGGTCGAGCGTATCGGGCATGGGGTGCGCGCCATCGAGGATCCTGCGCTTGTGCGCGAGCTTGCCGATCGCGGCACGGTTCTGGAGGTTTGCCCAAGCTCCAATGTTGCTCTTGGGCTTTATCCAGACCTGTCGCGTCATCCGATAGAACCGTTGCGCGCGGCCGGAGTGCCCGTGACAGTCTCCACCGATGATCCGCCATTCTTTCACACCACGATGACGGCTGAGTTCGAACAGCTTGCACTTGCATTCGATTGGGACGTCTCGGATTTCAACACGGTTGCGGAAACCGCGCTGGAGGCTGCGTTCTGTGACGAACAGACCCGTGCGAGACTTCGCAAAACCCTCTCATCCGACCGCGAAAACAAGGACCTTTCATGAGCCAGCACCTGACCGTCGTCGACCATCCGCTTGTGCAGCACAAGCTTACGATCATGCGAGACGTGGCAACCCCGACGCCGGAGTTTCGCAGATTGTTGCAGGAGGTGGCGCTGTTGCTGGCATATGAAGTGACGCGCGATCTGCCGGTTGGCGCGGTGACCATACAGACCCCGATGTCGGAGATGAAGGCACCGAAACTGGCGGGAAAGAAGCTGGCGTTGATATCGATACTGCGCGCGGGCAACGGGTTGCTCGACGGTGTGCTGCCACTTATTCCGTCGGCGCGCGTCGGATTTGTTGGCCTGTATCGCGACGAAGACACGCTGGAACCGGTTCAGTACTACTTCAAGGTTCCTGATGCCCTCGGAGAACGCGACGTGATCGCGTTGGACCCGATGCTGGCAACGGGAAATTCGAGTGTCGCAGCGATTGATCTGCTCAAGGATGCAGGCGCAAAGCGAATCCGTTTCATGTGCCTGCTTGCTGCTCCGGAAGGCGTCGCCCGGATGAAAGACGCGCATCCCGATGTTCCGATCGTGACCGCAGCACTGGACGAAAGGCTCAACGAGAACGGCTATATCGTACCGGGTCTGGGGGACGCCGGGGATCGCATATTCGGGACTGGCTGATCGGTTCAGTTGCCGCAGATTCCTTGCAGGATCACCCACGAATTGTCGTCCAGAACAATCGGTGCCGCGCCATCGGCAAACGGGTCGGCTGCGATCAGATCGCTGGTCGTCTCGCCGGTGATATCTATGGCGCGCGCGTAAGGGGTTGTGGGCAGGCGCGCGCGGGCGAAACCCTCCACCAGCGCCGTATCCCGCAGCGGTGCAGGGGCGGACCGGGCCAGGGTCTGGGCATGGGTTCGCAAGGCCTGTTGCGGCATCTGCCCCGTGGTCAGCAGCCGCAGCACTGCGACCACCCCGGCCTCCTCCAGCAGCACTTCAAACGGGGGCGCACGTTCCGCGCGTTCGCGCGCCGCAACCAGGAATCCGGCAGCAGGTGATGCGGTTTCGAAGTCTTCGACCAGGCGGTGCGACAGAAGGATCATACCGCCCGGCAATTGCAGGCTGTCGGCCACCCCGTCGCGCAGCACCCGTACGGGTGGGGCGCCCGGACCAAGGCTACGCGTGGCCAGCCGGGTCAGCACCGCCGCATCCCCGGGGCGCCCGCAGGGCGGGCCGGTCAAGCGCTGCATCTCGGCAAAGAGCGCCTCGCCCACCGCCGCACGTTGCACCTCCGGAACCACGCGCGCGGCGTGATCGGCAACGGCGCGGGGGAGCCAGAGCGCGCCGATAGCCAGCACGGCGAAGCCGAAAAGGCTGGCCGTGAGCAGCCGCAAACGGCCCGGTTTCGGGTCCGCCCGACGCACAGCCCGTTGAACCCGCTCGATCGCATTGATCATATCGGGATCCGCCACTTCGAGGGTCTCGTCGGCATCCGGTCCGGGGGCGAAGATCGCAGGACGCCCGCCTGGGTTGACGCGTTCGATTGCGGCCAGCGACCAGTGGCTGAGCGGCGCTTCGGACTTGTCCGCGATGACAAGGGTCGCCTGGCCGACGAACACGTAGACGTCGCGCCTCTGGCCTTCCACCGAAGGCCGCCAGAGGCCTGTGGACTCCAGCCTCAGATACTCCTTGAGCGCGGTCACGTCGTCGGCCTGCCTTGTTGTGTGCCTTTGTATTGCCTGCTGCGTTTACCCTTAGCCGGTTGCTCTGTCTGGCTCAATCCGGGAGCGAGGGCTCTGCCCTCGCGCTCCCGAGGTATTTGCGCACAAAAGAAGCCGGTCAGAGGCGTGCTGCGATTTTGCGCAGTTCGAATTTCTGGATCTTGCCTGTGGAGGTTTTGGGAAGCTCCTGAAACACGACCTGCTTTGGCGTCTTGAACCCTGCAAGGCGCTCGCGCGCAAAGGTGATGAGGTCTTCTTCGCTGGTCATCTGGCCATCTTTCAATTCGACAAATGCGCAAGGGACCTCCCCCCATTTGTCATCCGGTTTGGCAACGACGGCGCACAGCATGACTGCGGGATGGTGCATCAAGGCGCCTTCGACTTCTACCGACGAGATGTTCTCGCCACCGGAGATGATGATGTCCTTGGCGCGGTCTGCGATCTGGATGTAGCCATCGGGGTGTTGGAGGGCGATGTCTCCGGAATGAAAATACCCACCTGCAAAAGCCTCCTCGGTGGCGTCAGGGTTCTTAAAGTATCCCTTCATCACCGCGTTGCCGCGGATCATCACTTCGCCGGTGGTTTGCCCATCCAGCGGGATCCGGGACATCTGATCATCCAAGACGGTAATCTCTTCCATCATCGGAAAGGCGACGCCTTGTCGGGCCTTGATCGCTGCGCGCTCCTCTCCGGGCTTGGCATCCCACGCCGGGTCCCAGACACATTCGGTGACATGGCCGTAGGTTTCCGTCAGCCCATAGACCTGCGTGATATTGAACCCGAGTTTTTCGATGGCGGCGAGGGTGGCGGCCGCTGGCGGAGCGCCTGCCGTATATACTTCGATCGTGTGATCGAATGGACGGCGCGCGCTGTCGGGAGCGTTTACGATCATGTTGAGCACGATGGGCGCTCCGCCCATGTGGGTTACGCCTTCGGCTTCGATCGCTGCATAAATCGCGTCGGCGGTGACATCGCGGCAGCAGATGATCGTGCCCCCGAGCAGCGGCATCATCCACGTATGATTCCAGCCATTGCAGTGAAAGAGCGGTACAATCGTGAGCAAGCGCGGGTAGAGCGTGATACGCCAGGAGATCACGGTGCCCATCGTCATCAGATAGGCCCCGCGATGGTGGTAGACGACGCCTTTGGGCCGGCCTGTGGTACCTGATGTGTAATTCAGCGCGAGGCTTTCCCACTCATCCTCCGGCATGAGCCAAGGGAATGCCGGGTCGCCGCCCTGAAGAAAGGTTTCGTATTCTGGATAGGCGCCGGTGGCGTGCACGCCCGCTGCATCATCTGCGACCTCGATCAGTGCGGGTGCAGGCCCGTCCATCAGGTCACAGGCGGCCGCTGCGAGGGGTAGAAACTGCGGATCAACCAGTACAGCCTTCGCCCCGCCATGGTCGAAGATGTAGGCGACTGTATCGACATCCAACCTGATGTTGATCGTGTTGAGCACCGCGCCACAGGCAGGCACACCGAAATGCGCCTCCATCTGGGCGGGGACGTTCGGCAGCAAGGTGGCGACGACGTCGCCGGGCGCGATCCCGGATTGCGCGAGGGCCGAGGCCAGTTGGCTAACGCGGTCATGCATTTGGGCGTAGCTGAACCGGCGCCCCCCGTACACAATCGCTTCGCGGTTGGGAAACACCCGGGCGGCCCGTTGCAAATGCGACAGCGGCGTCAGCGGCACATGGTTTGCGGCCCGCTTGTTCAGCCCGCCCTCATCACTCAGCCATCCCATATCGATCCTCCCCGACCGTTTTTTCCGAATAGACGCCCCGGGGCGGGCGTGGTCAACTCCCCCGAGCGCGAAGGGTAGGTCAATGTCAGTCGAGGAAAATCGCATAAAGGAGTCCGCCGCCCTGATCGTTGCGGCGATGGCCATTATCGGCGTCATCGACAACTACGTGCGGTTCATCGCCGAAGACGCCGGTTTGTGGCAGTTCCACGCGGTGCGAAGCGTGATGGTTCTGGTGCTGGTCTTCGGGGGCGGGCTGGTTCTGGGATGGCGCTGGCGCGTCGTGCGTCCCTGGGCGGTCCTGTTCCGATCCAGCCTCGTTGCGACATCGATACTTCTTTATTTCGGCGCTCTGGCGGTTCTGCCGATTGCGACAGCGGGGGCGGGGTTGTTCAGTTCGCCTATCTTCGTGCTGTTGATTTCGGTCCTTGTGCTGCGCGCACCGGTTGGCCCATGGCGGATTGCGGCGGTTCTGATCGGGTTCTGCGGGATGCTGCTGGTCCTGCGCCCCGGTGGCGCGGGATTCGAGCCGGTCGCATTGATCGCGATCCTCGCGGGCGCATTTTACGCGAGCGGCACGCTTGCGACCCGCCGACTTTGCGCGCAGGAGGAGCCGCACGTTCTGACCGCCGCGTTCTTTGCAATGGTGGGGCTTTTCGGCGTCATAGGCCTTGTGGTTCTTGGCGCGACGGATGGGCCAGACTTCTTTCGGACTGGCTGGCAGCCGATCACCCCGCGGTTCCTGCAGCTTACCGCCTTGCAGGCGATCGGATCGCTCGTGGCGGTCGCCTGCCTTGTGCGGGCCTACCAGATCGCCGACCCGAGCTTCACGACGATCTTCGAGTATACATTTCTGATCTTTGCCGGTCTGTGGGCATGGCGCGTTTTCGGCGAATTGCCGGACGCTCCGGCGCTGATCGGCATCGCCCTGATCGTGGTTGCTGGCGTGGTCATCCTGGTGCGCAGTCGCAAGCCGGAGCCGTAGCGTCCCGCAGCAGAAAGATGCGGGACACCAGCGCCGCAAAAGCCTTGCCGGTGTCCCGCGTGTCGGATCAAGCGGCAGCCTTTGCCGGTGCCCCGAACCGCCCGTAGAAGCTTTCGTCCTTGGCGGCCAGATCGCGCAGTAACTCAGGGGTGGTGAACCGTGCGCCATGCGCTTCGGTCAGGCCATCGCAAATCTCGACAGCCTTTTCCGCGCCGATCATGTCCAGCCAGCTGAAGGGGCCGCCCGACCAAGGTGCGAAGCCCCAGCCGAGGATCGCGCCAACATCCCCTTCTCGGATGTCCATCAGGACGCCGTCTTCCAATGCGCGCACCGCTTCAAGCACCTGTGCCATCAACAGACGGTGCTGCACGGTGATAAGGTCGGGTTGGTTGTCAGCCACCGTGAACTTGTCGGCCAGACCTTCCCAGAGAAGCCCGCGCTTGCCCTTGTCATCATAGCTGTAGAAGCCTGCGTTGGATTTCTTGCCCAAGCGACCCTCGTCCGCCATCCAGAACAGAACCTCGTCCACCGCGCCATCGGGATAGGCATCGCCCATTGCTGCGCGGGTGGCCTTGGCGATCTTGACGCCCAGATCGATCGAGGTCTCATCGACCAGCTGCAGCGGACCCAGCGGCATGCCGAGCAGCTTTGCTGCGTTCTCAACCAATGCCGGCTCCACACCTTCGGCGACCATCCGGATGCCTTCGTTGATATAGGGGATGATGCAGCGGTTGGCGTAGAAGAACCGCGCGTCGTTGACCACAATCGGTGTCTTGCGGATCTGCCGCACGAAATCGAGAGCTTTGGCCACCGCGCGGTCTCCGGTCTGCTTGCCGCGAATGATCTCCACCAGCAGCATCTTGTCCACTGGCGAGAAGAAGTGGATGCCGATGAACTGCTCAGGGCGTGAGGACGCCTTGGCGAGATCAGAGATCGGCAGGGTGGAGGTGTTGGTCGCGAAGATGGCGGTGTCCGCGATCACGGCTTCTGCCTTCGCGGTCACCTCGGCCTTCACGCCGGGGTCTTCGAACACGGCCTCGACCACCAGGTCGCAGCCCTCAAGCGCGGCATAGTCCGTGGTCGCAGTGATGCGCGACAGGACCTGTTCCTTTTTCTCGGGCGTGACTTTCTTGCGGGTGATCCCCTTGTCGAGGATGCCTTCGGAATAAGCCTTGCCCCGATCCGCAGCATCCTGGGCCGCATCGATCAGCACCACCTCGATCCCGGCATTGGCCGAGACGTAGGCGATGCCGGCGCCCATCATGCCTGCACCCAGAATGCCGACCTTCTGAACTCTCTGGTCGTCAACGCCTGCGGGACGCACCGCGCCTTTTTCAAGCGCTTCCTTGTTGATGAAGAGAGACCGGATCATCGCCGACGAAGACGGGTTCATCAGCACGTTGGTGAACCAGCGCGCCTCGATCTTCAGGGCGGTGTCGAAGGGGACGAGCGCCCCTTCGTAGACGGCGCTCAGCAGCGCCTTGGCCGCCGGGTACGCGCCCTTGGTCTTGCCGTGGATCATCGCCGAGGCGCCGACGAATGTCATGAAACCCGCGGGGTGATACGGCGCACCGCCGGGGAACTTGTACCCCTTCTGATCCCAGGGCTTGACGATATCGGCATCAGTCGCCGACAGCACCCAGGCCTTGGCCGCGGCTTGCAACTCGTCTGCGGGGACAACCTCGTCGACGATCCCCGCCATCTTGGCTTTCTTGGGGTCTGAGAGCTTGCCTTCCAGAAGGATGGGGGCCGATTGCATCAGGCCCAGCTTGCGCGAGATCCGCATGGTGCCACCCGCGCCGGGGAAGATACCGACCATGATCTCCGGAAGGCCGATCTTGGCTTTCGGGTTGTCGGCGGCAAAGATCCGGTGGCAGGCCAGCGGGATTTCCAACCCGATACCAAGCGCCGTGCCGGGCAGGGCGGCCGCGATGGGCTTGCCGCCTTTGTTGGTCTTGGGGTCCATGCCCGCGCGTTCGATCTTGCGCAGGATGGCGTGCATGTCCATCACACCGGTGAACAGCCCTTGCGCAGGATTGTCGCCCGCGTCGTCCTTCATCTTGGCGATGACGTTCAGGTCCATGCCGCCGGCAAAACTGTCTTTGCCCGATGTGATGATGATGCCTTTGACCGCGTCATCGGCAAGCGCTTTGTCGACCAGCGCATCGAGGTCAACGAACCCCTGCTGGTTCATCACGTTCATGGACTTGCCCTGCACATCCCATGTGATTGTCGCGACGCCGTCGGCGTCCACTGCGTAAGAAAAATCGCTCATCTGTCCGTCTCCCTTACACGCGTTCGATGATGGTGGCGGCACCCATGCCGGAGGCCACACAGAGGGTGGCAAGGCCGGTTCCTTTGCCGGAGCGTTCCAACTCGTCCAGCAGCGTGCCGAGGATCATGGCGCCGGTCGCGCCAAGCGGGTGGCCCATCGCAATCGCACCGCCATTCACGTTGACCTTGTCATGGTCCACGTCGAACGCCTGCATGAAGCGCAGAACGACGGACGAGAAAGCCTCGTTAACCTCGAATAAATCAATGTCCGAGATGCTCATGCCCGTATCGGCCAGAATCTTTTCAGTGGCGGGAACAGGCCCGGTCAGCATGATCGTGGGATCCGTGCCGATCTTGCACGTCGCCTTGATGCGCGCGCGGGGCCTGAGCCCGTGCGCCTCACCGAAAGCTTTGTTGCCGATCAACAGGGCCGCCGCCCCGTCCACAATGCCGGAGGAGTTCCCGGCGTGGTGGATATGCTCTATCTTTTCCAGATGCGGGTACTTCATCAGCGCGATGGCATCAAAGCCCGGCATCTGCTCCCCCATGTCCTTGAACGCCGGCTTCAGCCCGCCGAGCGACTGCATGTCCGTTTGCGGGCGCATGTATTCGTCATGATCCAAAATGGGCAGGCCGTTCTGGTCGCGCACGGTGATGATCGATTTGTCGAACCGCTTGTCATCCCAGGCTGCCTTCGCGCGCTGTTGGGAGGCCATGGCAAGTGCGTCGGCATCATCGCGTGAAAACCCGTACTCGGTCGCGATGATGTCAGCCGAGATGCCTTGTGGGACGAAATAGCTGTCCATCGCGATGGAGGGATCAACGGCGATTGCCGCTCCGTCCGAGCCCATGGCCACGCGGCCCATCATCTCCACCCCGCCGGCGATATAGGCATCGCCTCCGCCGCCGCGCACCTGGTTTGCCGCGATGTTCACCGCCTCAAGCCCGGATGCGCAAAACCGGTTGATGGCAAGGCCGGGGATGGATTCGTCAAGGTCAGAGGCCAACACGGCCGTGCGGGCGAGGCAGCCGCCCTGTTCCATCACCTGCGTGACATTGCCCCAGATCACGTCCTCGACCGCATGCCCTTCGAGGCCATTGCGGTCTTTCACGGCGTTCAACGTCAAAGCGGACAGGCGCGCTGCGGTCACTTCATGCAGGCTGCCATCCTTGCGGCCTTTGCCGCGAGGGGTGCGCACGGCGTCATAGATGTAAGCTTCGGTCATAGGTCCTCCGGTCATGCCGCCGCCGGAAAGGCGCGGGGCATAAGGTCATAGGGGTGTTTCCAGCCGGGTTGGGCGGCAATGCCGTCCAGCCAGCGGTCGATATTGGGAAAGTCTTTGCGGTCGAACCCGAAGGGCTCGGGATAATAAAGGTACGAGCAACACGAGATATCAGCGGCGGTGATCGCGTTGCCAACCAGCCACTCGCGCCCTTCGAGCGCGCCCTCCAGCGTCCTGTACGCGCCTTTGTTGCGGCCCTGAAGCCAGCCAATGACCTCGGTCGGGCGTTTGTCCTCGGGGACGAAGTTCATCATGAACCGGGTCACGCCGAGCATCGAGGACAGCTTGTGATTGTCCCAAAGCACCCAGCGCCACACATCGCGCCGCTGGGCTGTATCCTGCAACCCGAACTTACCCGTCTTCTCGGACAGGTAGTCGAGGATGACGCCCGATTGGGTCAGCGTCAGATCACCGTCGACAAGAACGGGGCATTCGCCCATCTCGTTCCGCGCGAGGTGTTCCGGACTGCGGCCCGCGCCCTTGAAGAAGTCGACATACACAGGCGCCCAGTCAATCCCGGCAAGGGTCAGGCCAAGGGCGGCTTTGTAGGAGTGTCCGGATTCACCGAAGCAGTAAAGCTGCATGGTCATGCGTCCGCCCCCTTCGTTGCGCCACTGGATGGTTTGTACTTCGAGTATTTTTGCAAAGAAGACGCGAAGAAAGCCGCCGTTAACCTTAACACGTGCACCTTCAGCATGCGGTACAGGCTGGAGAGCCGATGACCGCCAAAGGAGAAGTCGCCCCTGCGGCCGTCTAACCAGAGGCGTATTGGCAGGGGCGCGCCTTTCACTTCTTCTTTGTCGAAATACTCATGGCGACCGTGTCTGTTCTGGCCGAGCGTTTCGTGAAGCGCGCTCACAGCGCCCTCCCGATCAGTTCTTTCATGATCTCGTTCGTGCCGCCGTAGATGCGCTGCACGCGCGCGTCCGACCACATCTGGGCGATGTCGTATTCGGCCATGTAGCCATAGCCGCCGTGCAGTTGCACGCACTCGTCGATCACTTCTCCCTGTGTGTCAGTCAGCCAATACTTGGCCATGGCGGCCTTCTCGACTGACAACTCGCCACGCATGTGCTCCGAGATGCATTCGTTCAGAAACGCGCGGGCCACGGTGGCCTTGGTCTGACATTCGGCCAGTTTGAACCGCGTGTTCTGGAATTGCAGGATCGGGCCACCGAAAGCCTGACGTTCCTTGGCATAGGCGATGGTGCGTTCGACCGCGCCTTCCATCGCGCCAACCGCTCCGGCCGCGATGATCAGCCGTTCCTGCGGAAGCTGCGTCATCATCTGGTAGAAGCCGCGGCCTTCTTCCCCGCCAAGGATGTTTTCCGGCGGTATCTCGACATTATCGAAGAAGAGCTCGGACGTATCGGCTGCGTGCATGCCGACCTTGTGCAGGTTTTTGCCGCGGGAGAAGCCTTCGGCGCCCTCGGTTTCCAGCACGACCAGCGACACGCCCTTCGCGCCCTCGGACGGGTCCGTCTTTGCAGCGACCACGATCAGGTTGGCGTGCTGCCCGTTCGTGATGAAAATCTTCGATCCGCTCAGCTTGTACGCGTTGCCGTCCTTGATCGCGCGGGTCTTGATGCCTTGCAGGTCCGAGCCTGCGCCCGGTTCGGTCATGGCAAGCGCACCGACCATTTCTCCCGACACCATTTTTGGCAGCCATTTCTTCTTCTGCTCTTCCGAGCCGTATTCGAGGATGTAATGCGCCACGATCCCGGAATGGATGCCGTGGCCTGCGCCCCATGCGGACAGATTGGTGCGCGCAATCTCGATCAGGATGGCGGCCTCGTGCCCGAAATCGCCACCCGGTCCGCCGTATTCTTCGGGGATCGAGGGGCACAGCAAGCCCAACTCTCCCGCTTGCTGCCAGATTTCACGATCCATCTCGCCCTGGTCGCGCCACCGCTCGAAATGCGGGGCCCATTCGGTCGTGATGAAATTGTTGGTCATCTCCGCGAGCATCGCGTGCTCTTCGGTCATCCAATCTGTGCTCATGGTCCCCCCGGTTGTTTTGTCAGTCTCGTTGATGGGCCAGCGCCGCCTGCCAAAGTCGCAGGCGATGCGTAAGGTTGTCGTCATCCGTGACGCTGTCGAAATTCTCGAACACGAAAGACAGGAAATCGCCTTCGCTCATCTGCGCTTCGCCCGCCAGTTTTCTAAGCCGCCGGTAGCCATCCTCGGTCATGGCGGCTGGGAAGCGTCGGGTGAGGCGGATGCGTTTGGCCATTGATGTCTCTCCTTTAGGTGGGGCCGGCCGGATCGGGCCGGACCCGGACCTTAGAAGTTCGCAGCCTCCAGCGCCATCACAGGCTCCGCACCAGACGTGATGCGCGCCAGATGCGTCCCGGTCATCGGCAGTTGCCGCGCCATGTAGTAGCGACCTGTCGCGATCTTCGTCTCGTGGAACTCGGTATCGGTGTCCCCGGCGTCCAGTGCCGCCATCGACGCCTTGGCCATCTTCGCCCACATGAGACCCAGGCACACATGGCCGAAGAGATGCATGAAGTCATAGGACCCGGAGAGCGCGTTATTGGGGTTCTTCATACCCTCGGCCATGAAGTACATGCCGGCTGCTTGCAGGTCTTTCGACGCGGTCTTGAGCGGGTCGAGGAAGCCGGTTTTCAGATCGGCGTTGCCTTCGTTTTCCTTGATGAAGCCCTTCACCAGCGCGAAGAAATCCATGACGGTTTTGCCGCCGTTCAGACCCAGCTTGCGCCCGACGAGGTCCAGCGACTGGATGCCATTTGTGCCTTCGTAGATCATCGTGATCCGGGCATCGCGAACGAATTGTTCCAGACCCCATTCCTGCGTGAAACCTGACCCGCCAAGCGTCTGCTGGGCCAGCACCGTGGTCTCGAATCCCTTGTCGGTCAGGAAGCCCTTCAGCACCGGGATCAGGAGCGAGATCATGTCCTCGGCTTCCTTGGAGTTGTTGCGGTGCGCCTCATCAATCAGGGTCGCACCCCAGAACGCAAAAGCCCGCGCGCCCTCGACGAAGGACTTCTGGTCCATGAGGTTCCGGCGCACATCAGGGTGCACGATGATCGGGTCGGCCGCTTTTTCCGGTGCTTTCACGCCGGTCACATCGCGGCCCTGCAAGCGGTCAAGCGCGAAGCCGAGCGCATTTTCATAGGCCACCGCGCCTTGTGCGTAGCCCTGGGTGCCCACCGCCAGACGCGCCTCGTTCATCATGGTGAACATGGCGCGCATGCCTTTGTTCACCTCGCCAATCAGGTAGCCCTTGGCGCCGTCGTAGTTCATGACGCAGGTGGCGTTTCCGTGGATGCCCATCTTGTGTTCAAGACCGCCACAGGAAAGTGCGTTTCGCTCGCCCAGGCTGCCATCTTCGTTGACGATGAATTTCGGCACGATGAACAGGCTGATGCCTTTGACACCTTCTGGTCCGCCCGGGATCTTCGCAAGCACCAGGTGGATGATATTATCGGTCATGTCGTGTTCACCGGCGGAGATCCAGATCTTCTGCCCGGTGATGGCGTAGGTGCCGTCGTCCTGCGGTTCTGCCTTGGTGCGGATCAGGCCCAGATCGGTACCGCATTGCGGCTCGGTCAGATTCATGGTGCCGGACCAGTCGCCAGCGATCATCTTGGGCAGATACGTGGCCTTCTGCGCCTCTGATCCGTGCGCATGGATTGCCGACATCGCCCCGTGCGTCAGGCCATTGTACATCTGGAACGCCATGTTGGCGGCGCTGAACATCTCACCGGTGGAGGTCAGCATGATGTTCGGCATGCCTTGGCCGCCATACTCAGGATCCATATCGAGACCGGTCCAGCCACCTGCGCGCATCTCGTCATAGGCGGCCTTGAACCCTTCGGGTGTGCGTACGACTCCGTTTTCCAAGGTGCAGCCCTGCGCGTCCCCCACCGTATTGAGCGGCTGCAAGACGTTGGTCGCCAGTTTCCCGGCTTCCTCTAGGATCGCATTGGTGAAATCACGATCCAGTTCGTCATAGCCGGGGATATCGCGCGCCGAGACGTTCAGCACGTCGTGCAACAGATACTGCATGTCCTTGGTGGGCGGGGTGTAGGTCGGCATTGTGGTCTCCCGTCGGGTGCGCGCTCAGGCGGCGGCGTTTTCTTTGGCTTT
Source organism: Tropicimonas sp. S265A (assembly GCF_049800835.1). Lineage (NCBI taxonomy): Bacteria > Pseudomonadati > Pseudomonadota > Alphaproteobacteria > Rhodobacterales > Roseobacteraceae > Tropicimonas > Tropicimonas sp. S265A. Next base: position 1,063,007 of record NZ_JBNAFU010000001.1, on the reverse strand, counting down.
GAGGGAAACGATCATCTCTTCCCCCCATTTGAGTTGTTCGCGAAGCTCGTCGATGGCTTCGTCCAGTTCGGCACGCTGGCGTTCCATATCGGCAAGCCGCTCGCGCGCGATGTCATAGGTTTTTGTCAACTGTGCGAGTTGCCGGTCGCCCCGGTCATAGAGGTCCAGCAACTGCCGGATTTCCTCGAGGCTGAACCCGAAGCGTTTGCCGCGCAGGATCAGTTTCAGACGTGCGCGGTCGCGACGCGTGAACAGGCGCTTCTGGCCGTCGCGCTTGGGAAAGAGCAGTTCTTTGGATTCGTAAAAACGCAGGGTACGAGGGGTGACATCGAAATCGTCACACATGTCCCTGATGGATTTGTACTCGGTATCGGTCATAACAACATTCTCCTCGGAAGCAGGGTGCATGTGCCTCCGCAGGATGCGATATACAAGATCAGATGACGTTTACGTAAGCGGGACGTCGCGTCACTTCAGGCGCATCCTGCGAAATACGGACAATCGAACCACCCTGCGTTTAATTGCGGCCCATGGCGAACTGTCTGGGCAACCAGATCCGTGTGCATCGGGCTTGACAGGGCGTTGGACCGACACCACCGCCGACACTGTCAATCTCCGGCGGAGGCCACCTCGTCGCGCAGGGTTCGCAAGTCTTCGATCGTGCGGTCCAACTCGTCGCGCTGCCTCTGAAGCTCCTCGAGCTTGAGCGTCGCGTTTTCGACCCAGACCTTGTTCTGCACTTCCGTGCCCTGATGGTCGTACATCAGCAGCCATTGCCGGATCTCTTCGAGGCTGAACCCGAACCGGCGTCCGCGCAGGATCAGCTTCATGCGTGCAACCTCGCGCGCAGTGTAGAACCGCGCTCGTCCCTCCCGGATCGGGGAGAGAAGTTCGATATACTCGTAGTAACGCAAGGTACGCGGCGTCACGTCGAAACGGGCGCACATGTCCTTGAAGCTGATCGTTTCCTCCGCCATGCTCCCTCCCAAGGCTTGGCTTCCGGCGTTCTTTATATTTGACGCAACGCGCTAAGGGTGCAAGGGCAATGGCCGCACGAGGGAAACTTGCCCGAGGATTCATGACAGGCACAGACAAAGCCCGCATCGCATCACAGTTCATCGCGTTTCTTCCGCACGCCAAGGCGCTGAACATGCGCATCGAGGAAGTCGGCGAAGGAGTTGCCGTGATTTCCATGCCCTATGACCAAAAACTGGTCGGCGACACCCGCACCGAAGTGATCCATGGCGGCGCGGTATCGGCATTGATGGATACCTGCGGCGGGGCTGCGGTCATGAGCCACCCGGACGCCCCCGGGGGAACCGCCACGATCGACTTGCGGATCGACTATATGCGCGCGGCCACGCCCCATCACCGGATCACCGCACGGGCGGAATGTCACCACATCACCCGCAACGTGGCTTTCGTGCGCGCCGTCGCAATGGACGAGGATACGGAGCGCCCGGTCGCCATGGCCACAGGGGCCTTCACTGTTGAGCCTTCCAAAGGGGACGGATCATGAGCCGCGCGAAGCCCGAGCCGATGCAAGTGGTCAAGCAACGCCGCGACGGGGCCTTGCGCGCGCTTGTCGAAGGCGTGCCCTATGTGCAGTTTCTGGGGGTGACGGTTGACCGGCGCGGGGATGAGTTGACGGCAATCCTGTCCTTTGATGACAAGCTGATTGGCAATCCGCTTCTGCCCGCGATCCACGGCGGCGTCACGGCCGCCTTCCTGGAAGTCACCGCCCAGATAGAGGTCAGCTGGGCGATGCTGTGGGACGATCTGGAGGCGGGTCGCATCGACGCGACGACGCTGTCGCAAGAAACTCTGCCGCGCCTGCCCAAAACCATCGATTTCACCGTGGATTATCTGCGTTCGGGCCTGCCGCGGGACGCGTATGCGCGTGCGCGCGTCACCCGGCTCGGCCGCCGCTATGCAACGGTGTTTGCCGAAGCATGGCAGGACAATGCGCAACGTCCTTTTGCGCAAGCAACAGTGCACTTCCTGATGCCTGCGCGTGACGTCTAGGATCATGCGCGACACGGCACCGCTCACCCATCGGCGGGTGCTCAACATCGCTGTGCCAATTGTCATTTCGAACGCTACAGTGCCGATCCTTGGGGCGGTGGACACGGGCGTGGTGGGGCAGATGGGGCAAGCTGCGCCTATTGGCGCGGTCGGGATCGGGGCGATCATTCTTACCGCGATCTACTGGATTTTCGGCTTCCTGCGCATGGGCACCACTGGTCTGGCGGCGCAAGCCCTCGGGCGCAGGGACTTGCCCGAAGTTGCCGCGCTTCTGTCGCGTGCGTTGCTGATTGCCGGAGTGTTCGGCGTTCTGCTGATCGTGCTGCGCGTGCCGGTTTTCTGGGGTGCCTTCCAGCTTGCCCCTGCTAGCCCCGAGGTCGAGGCACTCGCGCGATCCTACATGGACATCCGAATCTGGTCCGCCCCCGCGGCGATCGCGATTTACGGCATTACAGGCTGGTTGATCGCGGCAGAACGCACGCGGGCTGTGCTGGTTCTGCAGGTCTGGATGAATGGCGTGAACATCGTGCTGGACCTTTGGTTTGTCCTCGGCCTTGGCTGGGGGGTCGAAGGCGTCGCCATCGCCACCTTTATCGCTGAGTGGAGCGGTCTGGCGTTGGGCCTGTGGCTATGTCGCGCTGCGTTTCGGCAGCCTGACTGGCGCAATGCCGCGCGGGTGTTCGACAAGACGCGGCTGATCCAGATGAGCGTCGTCAATGGCGATATCCTGATCCGCTCGGTCCTTCTGCAAGCCGCATTCGTGTCTTTTCTGTTCTTTGGTGCAGGTCTCGGCGATGTGACGCTCGCCGCCAATCAGGTTCTGCTACAATTCCTGCACATCACCGCCTATGCGCTCGACGGGTTCGCCTTTGCGGCCGAAGCGCTGGTGGGGCAGGCGGTCGGCTCTGCCTCCGTTGCACGGCTCCGGCAAGGCGCACGACTGGCGACGGTCTGGGCACTGGTCAGTGTTGTTGCCCTTGCGCTTGGCTTCGCGTTGTCAGGTCCGTGGTTGATCGACACGATGACAACCGCGCCGGATGTGCGCGATGCCGCGCGCGCTTACCTGCCCTGGATGGTGGTCGCCCCGCTTCTAGGTGTTGCCGCCTGGATGCTGGATGGCATCTTTATCGGCGCGACCCGCACGCGCGACATGCGTAACATGATGGCGCTGTCTTTTCTCACCTATCTGGTCGCGCTTGCTGTTCTGCTGCCCGCCTTTGGCAACCACGGACTGTGGGCGGCGATGATGGTGATGTTCGTGGTCCGCGCGCTGACCCTTGCGTGGCGCTACCCGGCGTTGGAAGCAAGCCTCGCCCCCGCCATGGGTTCAAGCCGTTAAGTCGTCCGGCGACTGGCAACCTGCGGCCTCAACATGCGCACTGTTACACCACCTCCAGAACACGCTCCGGCGGGCGACCAATCACGGCACCTTTTGGCGTGATCGCAACCGGTCGTTCGATCAGGATCGGGTGGGCAACCATTGCGGCCAGCACTGCCGCGTCATCCGACGCCCTCGTCAGCCCCGCCTCCTTGAAGGCAGCCTCACGGGTGCGTGCCATGCCGAGCGCGGTGAGGCCAAGCACGACTTGGACGTCGCGCAGGTCTTGCAGGCTCGGTGTGTCCTCAAGATAGCGTCGCACGAGAACCGTGTGTCCGGCATCCTCCAAAAGGGCCAGAGCCGCCCGCGATTTCGAGCATCGCGGGTTATGCCAGAGCGTCACATCAGTCACAGCCAATCCTCCATTCCCGTCCCGACAGCCTCGGCCACCGTCTCGAAGCCATCCCGTGCAAGCAACCGGTCGAGGCCAGTGACGATACCGGCCACGAGACTCATCCCACCATAAACAAGCGCGGTGTAAAGCTGCACCGCCGAAGCACCGGCACGTATCTTGGCGTAGGCTTGCTCTGCCGAGCCGACGCCGCCAACGCCGATCAGCGGAACTGTGCCTTCGGTCAGGCGGCGCATCTGCGCCAGAACACGTGTCGAGCGATCGAACAAGGGCGCGCCGGACAGCCCGCCGCCTTCGGTCTTGTGTGCGGATGCCAACCCCGCCCGCGACAGCGTGGTGTTTGTCGCGATGATCGCATCGATCTGTCCTTCGCGTGTTATGGCAGCGATATCCTCCAAGCCCGCCTCATCCAGATCCGGAGCAATTTTCAGGAACACGGGGACAGGGTGGTCGAGGCCGTCCCGCGCGGTCACGACGCCCTCCAGAAGACTGCGAAGGGCGTCTGCCCCCTGCAGGTCGCGCAAACGCTCGGTATTTGGGGAGGACACGTTGACGGTCGCGAAATCCACATGGGGCCCGCATATCCGCAAGACATCCGCGAAATCCGCCGCCCGGTCGACACTGTCCTTGTTGGCACCGAGGTTCAGTCCGACAATCGCGTCTGAGGGGCGTCGGGCGAGGCGGGCGGCGATTGCCTCCGACCCATCGTTGTTGAACCCGAACCGGTTGATCGCAGCCTTGTCCTCGCTCAGCCGAAACAGGCGTGGGCGTGGGTTGCCGGGTTGCGGGCGCGGCGTTGCGGCACCCACCTCGATGAAGCCGAACCCCGCGCGGCCCAATGCCCCCAGGGCTTCGGCGTTTTTGTCAAACCCGGCGGCCAGCCCTACCGGGTTCGGCAGCGCCAAACCGGCAATCTCGGTCTTCAGGCGCGTGCTGGTAAGCGGTCCGGACCGGGGGCCAAGCCCCGCGTTCAACGCCTTCAGCGCCAGGCCATGCGCGGTTTCGGGATCAAGGCTGCGCAGGGCGCGCAGCCCGACCTGTTCCAATAGGCTCATCCCAAATCCTCAGGCAGGACATGCACACCGTCGGGCCCCAGCGGTATGGGTTGCACCCACAAAACGTCCGCCGATGTCATCTCGCGATAAAGATGCGGGAACAAAGCCCCGCCGCGCGACGGCTCCCATTTCAGCGCATCGCCGAGCGCGTCGGCCTCAAGCCCGAGAAGGACCAGATCAGACTCCCCGGCGAAGTGCTTTGCCGCTGTTTCGGCAACCTGCGCGGCGGTCGAGAAATGGATGTACCCATCGGCCAGATCGACCGGGGCGCCGGCGGTCTTGCCCGCCGCTTCGAAGGCCGAGAACTCCTCGGCGCGGAAGATTTTGTAGATTTGCATGGGCCTTCTTTGCGGTCCCGGCTGGGCAACGTCAAGCCGACCGCGACAGGCCCTTTGACACTCCCGGTTTTTGCCGCCACGCTTTCGTTACAAAAGCTTTAAACAGGGGGTTATCCGAATGCATCGGATTCTGACGTCTGCCGCGGTTTTGGCGCTCTCTTCAGGGATCGCATCCGCCGAGTACAGTCTGCATATCATTCACATCAACGATCTGCACAGTCGGATTGAGTCGATCAACCGGTTCGACAGCACCTGCTCGGCCGAGGACGAGGGCGAAGGCAAGTGCTTTGGCGGCGTGGCGCGCGTGGCCACCAAGATCAACGAGCTGCGCGACCAGCTGACCGCGGACGGCCAGAACGTGATCGTTCTGGATGCGGGCGACCAGTTTCAGGGCTCGCTGATGTACTCGACCTACAAAGGCGAGGTCGAGGCAGAGTTCATGGAGAAGATTGGCTTTGACGCCATGGCGGTCGGCAACCACGAGTTCGACGATGGGCCAATCAAGCTGCGCGAGTTCACCGACCGGGTCAGCTTCCCCGTGATCTCAGGCAATCTGGATTTGTCTGCCGAAGAGCTTCTAAAGGACCACGTGATGGACCATGTGGTTCTTGAGGTCGGCGGCGAGCGGATTGGTATCGTCTCTGCATTGGCGGTTGATACGGTCGAAACCTCCTCGCCCGGTCCGAATGTGATCTTCCAGAACGAGATCGAAGCCCTACAGCAGGACGTGTCAGAGCTTGAGGCCGCTGGTGTCAACAAGATCATTGCGCTGACCCATGTCGGTCTGCCAAAAGACATGGCAATTGCGGAAGCCGTTTCCGGGCTTGACGCTGTTGTTGGTGGTCATTCGCACACGCTTCTTGGCAATGACAATGAAGACGCCTCGGCGCCTTATCCGGTCATGGTCGGCGATGTGCCTGTGGTGCAGGCCTATGCCTATTCGAAATACGTCGGCCATCTTGAGCTGACATTTGACGACGCAGGCAATGTGACTGCGGCTACTGGCAACACCATCGTACTGGACGCATCGATTGAACCCGACGCCGAGATTGTCGCACGTGTCTCGGAACTGGCGGGTCCGATTGAAGAATTGAAAGCGCAGCGTGTTTCGGATGCGGCCTCTCCAATCGAAGGGGACCGGTCTGTTTGCCGTGCGATGGAATGCGAGATGGGCAATCTTGTCACCGACGCCATGCTTGCGCGCGTTGCTGACCAAGGCATTCAGATCGCGTTCCAAAACGGTGGGGGTCTTCGTGCGTCCATCGATGAGGGTGAGATCACCATGGGCGAAGTGCTGACTGTGCTACCGTTCCAGAATACGCTGTCGACCTTCCAGGCGACTGGCCAAATGCTCATCGACGCGTTGGAAAACGGGGTCAGCAAGTATGACGAAGGGGCGGGTCGCTTCCCGCAGGTTGCCGGCATGACCTTCACCTGGGACCCCAGCGCCGAGGCTGGCAGCCGGATCACCGAAGTTATGGTGGTTGATGGCGACACCTCCGTCCCAATCGACCCCGCAGCGACTTATGGTGTGGTCACAAACAACTACGTGCGCAACGGCGGCGATGGTTACGCCATGTTCGCAGGCGACGACAAGAACGCCTATGATTTTGGCCCAGACCTTGCAGATGTGGTCGCAGAGTATCTGGCCGAAGCGGGCGGTGCTTATGAGCCGTTTACCGAAGGCCGGATCAAACAGGTCGAGTAACCCCGACCACTTTCGGCACGAACGGCGCGCAGGCTTTGCGCGCCGTTTTTTGTTGCCGTGGCGGGGCAAAAACGGCACCACGTTTGAATGGCCGAGCCCCTGAGCGCCCCCAAATCCATGATCCCGATCCTGTCGGCGGCGAATTTCGTGATCGGAATGGGCGCGTTCGTGGTCGTGGGGCTGCTGGAGCCGCTGGCCGATGATCTGGGCATCACGCCCGCGCGCGCCGGGTTGATGATGACCGTTTATGCGTTGGCCTACGCGATTTCCTCACCGATCCTTGTTGCCGCCACGGGGCGGGTCGGTCGACGCAAGATTCTGTTCTTGGGGCTCGGTGTTTTTGCGGTCGGCATGCTGGGCTGCGCGCTTTCAACCGCAGAGGGCGCTTTGTGGCTCTCACGGATCATTGCAGCTGCGGGGGCGGGTATCTTCACGCCCGTGTCTGCCGCCGTGGCCGCAGGCCTCAGCGCGCCTGAGCGCAGGGCCAGCGCGCTGGCGGCCGTGTTTTTCGGTATCACGCTGGCGCAGGTTGCGGGCATCCCGGTGGGCGCTTTCATCGCGTACGAAATCGGGTGGCGCCCGGCTTTTTGGGTTGTCCTGGCGTTGTCCGTTCCATGCCTGTGGCTGGTCTGGACCCGTGTGCCGCGCGGCTTGCAGTTCCAGCCGGTTGCACTTGTCGATCTCCGGCGGGTTCTGAAGCAGGGACCGTTGATGCTGGCAGTGGCTTTCACGTCGGTTTTTCTGGGTGCCATTTACGTTGTTTACACGTTCATGGCCCCGGTTCTTGCCGCGCAGATGGGCTTCGGCAGTACGATGATTTCACTCGCCTTGCTGATCTTCGGCGGCGGGGCCGTGATCGGGAACATCGTCGGCGGTGCGCTGGCCGACCGCATCGGACCGGAACGCACGCTGATGATGCTGTGCATCAGCCAGATCGCTTTGATGCCGGTGTTTTCCTTTTTGCCGCTGGCCCTTCCGGTGGTGCTTGGTCTGATTATCGCCTGGTCGGTCTGCGGCTGGTCGTTCATGGCCCCGCAGCAGGCACGCCTGATCTCGCGCGCGCCTGATGTTGCGCCCGTGGTCCTGTCCTTGAATGCGGCGGCCATATATGTCGGCGCTGCGGTCGGATCCGCACTTGGGGGTGGTGTGCTGAACCTGGCGGGGCAGGGTGCCCTTGGCGTCGCGGGCTCCGCAGTCGGATTGCTGGCTCTGCTGACGCTTTGGGTCGCGCGGCCTCGCGGCTAGTGCAGGGTACGCGGGGTCCGTCGATCAGGTGCGGGCAGTTCCATGCAGCGAATATGCAAAGACAACTGGGTCATGTGATCCACCAGCGCCGGTGCGAGATCCGGGCGCACCAGAAGCATCGCCAGCAGCAAAGCATGCTCTCTGTCCGGACTCAGCGCCTCCTCTCCGAGAGTTGCAAACAAATGCTCGTCCTGATTGACCAGATCGTCATCCGAGGGGCGCAGCGTCAAAGGTCGTGGCCCACAGCGATCGATCAACGACACGGACTGTTCCATCGCGCGCAAGGCGACCCGTGCCCGCGGCGTGCCCAGTCTGTTGGCCAGCAGTGTCCAGACAGCGTTCTTGCCATCTGTGCCCGTGGTCCACATGCGGATAAGGCGAATGAATTGCGTCTGCGTAGGGGGCAAGCCGTCCAGCAGAACAAGGCCGGACGCGCTCCAGCGTTCCAGGCTCATTCGGAAAGTTCCAAGTCGGACGTGCACATGGCGCTAATGCTGACTAAAAAAGTCAGAAATAGCAAGATGTATTTGCACGGGCGCTGTCCGAACCCGTCTCAGCCCATGCCCTGTGCGATCAGACTTGCCAAAAGCAACAGGAACACGCCTGCTGGAACCGCCCACCGGCTGGCCAAAAAGATGCGTGCGTACCGCATTGTAGTCCCCTCTCCGGCCCGAAGTTTCCTTTACAGGGGCGGGGCGCGCCATGATCTGGGGCAAGTCACCGTGGTTTCGGGGTGATCAGGCTGGTTTGTCGCAGATGTCCAGACTAGGCTGGGGCCATGTGCGGACGGTTTGCATTGACTTTGCCCACCGAGGCGATGGCGCAACTATTTGGCGCGACGCCATCGAATGATCTGCCACCGATACCGAATTTCAACATCTGCCCCACCACCCAAGTCGCCGTGGTCACTGCGGACGGACATGGCCGCCGTCTGCGCCCGATGCGCTGGGGATTCCTGCCGCATTGGTACAAATCACCGACGGATGGCCCGTTGCTGATCAACGCGCGGGCAGAGACGCTGGCAGACAAACCGGCCTTTCGCGCCGCCTGCCGTACGCGGCGATGCCTGATCCCCGCAACCGGGTTTTACGAATGGACCAAGGATGCCGATGGTAGCAGGCTGCCTTGGTACATTGCGGCATCAGATGGGGCACCGACAGTTTTTGCCGGCATCTGGCAGGACTGGGAACAGGCCGATACGATGCTGACCACATGCGCAATCGTGACCACGGCGGCAAACTCGCACATGGCTCGCATCCACCACCGGATGCCCCTCAGTCTGGAGGCAAAAGACTGGCCGCTTTGGCTGGGAGAGGCCGGTAAGGGTGCTGCGCAACTGATGCACCCTGCGCCGAACAGCCGGTTTACGTACTATCGGGTCGATCCGCAGGTGAACTCCAATCGCGCATCTGGCCCTGGCCTGATCGCACCTTTGGCAGCGTAGGATGGCAAAAAAAGCGCCGCCCGAAGGCGGCGAGATACACTTGGGAAATCGGTGTGCACAGGGCAGCGCGCGTGCACGGCGCAGACCGCCCTGCGTGTCAGCTAGCGCGCGAACCTTGGGCGTGGGGTGACAGAATTGTGGCACTTTCGTGTCAAATGAAACCGGATGCCCGCTCGGGTGTCCGAAAAGCGAACGGGCACGGTCCGATCGCGCGCAAACAAAGCAAGGTCGTCTGCCGGACCTGTCATGCACATTGGTCGGGGCTTCGGATGACCCTGTTTTTCTGGCTCAACTGTCCCTTTTTGTCCCAGTGACGAAGCCTTGACCTCGGCGGGGCCATCCAATAGGTGAATCGTCAGACTGCGGGCGTTGTGTAGTGGTAAGACCTTAGCCTTCCAAGCTAATGACGCGGGTTCGATTCCCGCCGCCCGCTCCAAAATTTTCTGAGGGGCCGCGTACCGGGGTGGGCCGCGCATCCCTCCGATGTCTGAGTGAGAGCCCGCCGCCTATGGCCCGAAAGCCTGCGACCGCCAGTTCGGATCAGGACCGCGCAAAGTCCAAGAACATCGGCGCGCTCAAGACGCTTTTCCCGTTCATTGCGCCTTACAAGGCACTGATCGTGGCGGCCCTTGTGGCCCTTGTTGCAACCGCCTGCTTGTCGCTGATGCTGCCAATGGCAGTACGCCGCGTCGTGGACGGGTTCGACGCGCGGGATACGGCACTGCTCGACCAATACTTCTCGGGCGCGATCCTGATTGCGGCTCTTCTCGCGATCGGAACCGGCCTTCGGTACTATCTCGTGACCATTCTGGGAGAGCGTGTGGTCGCGGATATCCGCAAGGCGGTCTTCAACCGGACGCTGGGCATGAGCCCGTCTTTCTTCGAAAAAATCATGACCGGCGAGGTGCTGAGCCGCCTGACCACGGACACGACACTGATCCTGTCCGTGATCGGCTCGTCCGTCTCCATCGCGCTCCGCAACGCGCTGTTGCTGATCGGGGGCCTGGCCTTGATGCTCCTGACCTCGGCCAAGCTGACCGGACTTGTTCTGTTGCTGGTGCCCGCAGTACTGATCCCGATTATCGTGCTGGGGCGCAAACTGCGCGTTCTGAGCCGAGAAAACCAAGACTGGATCGCAGCAAGCTCCGGCAATGCGTCCGAGGCGCTGACCTCCGTCCAGACGGTGCAGGCGTTCACCCATGAGGCCGAAAGCCGCATCGAGTTCGGGGATGTGACAGAGAAATCGTTCGACAGTGCCAAGCGCCGCGTTCGCGTGCGCGCACTGATGACAGTGATCGTCATTTTCCTGATCTTTACCGGCATCGTCGGGGTTTTGTGGGTCGGTGCGTGGAATGTCCGGGATGAGTTGATGACACCCGGGGCCCTTGTGCAATTCGTGATCTACGCGGTCATGGTCGCGGGAGCCGTTGCAGCGCTTTCTGAGATCTGGGGAGAGTTGCAGCGCGCGGCCGGCGCTACCGAACGCCTCGTCGAATTGCTGACACAGAAAGACGATGTCGAGGATCCGGCAGCTGCCATCGCTCTGCCGCCCGACTGTGTTGGGCATATCGAGTTCGACAATGTCGGGTTCATCTATCCAGCCCGCCCCGAGGTCTCGGTTCTGCGCGATGTCTCGATCGATATAAAGCCGGGCGAAACCGTGGCGCTTGTCGGTCCTTCCGGCGCGGGTAAGTCCACCATTCTGCAACTCTTGTTGCGCTTCTTCGATCCTGTCAGCGGATCGATACGTTTCGACGGGCACGATCTGCGTGACCTCCGGCGCGATGACTTCCGCCGCCAGATCGCATTCGTCCCGCAAGACGCGGTAATCTTCGCAGCCTCTGCCATGGACAACATCCGGTTTGGTCGTCCCGATGCGACGGATGCCGAAGTGGTGGAGGCGGCCAAGGCAGCCGCGGCCGACGACTTCCTGAGCCGGCTGCCGGATGGCTACAACACCTATGTGGGCGAGCGCGGCGTGATGCTGTCAGGCGGCCAGAAGCAGCGCATTGCCCTTGCCCGGGCGATCTTGCGCGACGCGCCTGTGCTGCTCCTTGACGAGGCGACCTCTGCGCTGGACGCCGAAAGTGAGCAGGCTGTCCAGAAAGCCGTGGAAGCGCTGTCGGCAGACCGCACAACGCTGATAGTCGCGCACCGGTTGGCGACGGTGAAGAAGGCGGATCGGATCCTTGTGTTCGACGACGGTCAGATCGTCGCCGAAGGCACCCATGATGCGCTGGTGGCGGAAGGTGGCCTCTATGCGCGACTGGCGCGCCTGCAATTCACAGCTGGACTGGCTGCCGAATAACCCCTTGGCCTTTTCGCGGTTGTGGGGCTGTGGTTGCCGCGATGTCCATCTGCCCTGCTGACGGGCCCACCCAGGCCGTTCGCAGGAATGACGCAGCGTTTCGCTGGTCATGCCACGCCTCGTGACATAGCCCCCGACGCGCCGCTGCTTGTGCGGCTCGGGGAAACACCTATCTTAGTTGCGGGCGGTCTTAAAAATGAAACGCGAAAAGCCGCACCGGACATCACCAGGGGAGGGCGTGCATGTCAATTTCCATAGGAACGTTGCAGGACAAGAGCGATATCGAACAGAGCCATCCTTGGGCAGAGGTTCAACCTGCGGTCACACTATATGAATACCTGACCAAGGCAAAATCCCAGTACGGGGCACGCAAGGCCGTCACGTTCACGCTGACATCCGACCCCCGGGACGCGGGCGAAACCCTGACATGGGAAGACTTGCACGGGAAGGCCACGCAGGCGGCAAACCTGTTTCGCAGTCTAGGCGTCGGTGAGAACGATGTCGTGGCCTACATGCTGCCAAATGCGTCCGAGACTGTCTGGGCGTTGTTGGGCGGTGCAACGGCAGGGATCGTCAACCCGATCAACCCGCTGTTGGAACCCGAGCAGATCGCATCCATCCTGAACGAAACCGGGGCGAAGGTTCTTGTGACACTCAAGAGCTTTCTGAAAACCGATGTGGCGCAGAAGGCGGCGGAGGCTGTTGCGATGGCGCCCGGGGTGACCCATGTCCTAGAGGTGGACCTGCTGCGGTATCTCAGCCCTCCCAAAAGCTGGATTGCCGGTCTGCTGCGGCCGAAGAACCCTGTATCGCACAAGGCGACCGTGCTCGATTTCAACGCCGAGGTGGCGAAGCAACGCAGCGATGGCCTCGATTTCCCCGACAGTTTCGAGGACCGCGTGGCAGGCTATTTCCACACTGGCGGGACCACCGGCATGCCCAAGGTCGCGCAGCACAAGTATTCGGGCATGATCTACAACGGCTGGCTGGGTGCCGAGTTGATATTCAGCCCCGAGGATACGCTGATCTGCCCCCTGCCACTGTTTCACGTGTTCGCATGCTACCCGGTTCTTATGTCTGTCATTGGGGCAGGCAGCCACGTGGTGTTCCCCACGCCGCAAGGGTACCGGGGCGATGGTGTCTTCGACAATTTCTGGAAACTGATCGAGCGGTGGAACGTCACCTTCATGATTACAGTGCCGACGGCGCTGGCCGCGTTGATGCAGCGCCCGGTGGATGCGGACGTTTCCAGTCTGCGGATCGCGATTTCCGGGTCGGCCCCATTGCCGCTGGAACTCTACAATCGCTTCAAGGAGGCGACCGGGGTCAGCATCGCTGAGGGGTATGGCCTGACCGAAGCGACCTGCCTGGTGTCGTGCAACCCGATGGACGGAAAGCAGAAGGTCGGCTCGGTTGGTATCCCGCTCCCGCATACGGAAGTGCGCATCCTGCACTGCGACGAGACCGGCAAGATCGACAGGGAGTGCGGCCTGGATGAGGTCGGCGAAATCTGTATCGCCAACCCGGGTGTCTTCGCCGGCTCGACCTACACCGAGAGTGACAAGAACCTCGATCTTTTTGCCGACGATATCTATCTGCGCACCGGCGATCTGGGTCGGATCGACGACGAGGGGTATCTGTGGATCACCGGGCGCGCGAAAGACCTGATCATCCGCTCCGGCCACAATATTGATCCTGCCATTATCGAAGAAGCGATGATGGGCCACCCTGCTGTTGCGATGGTCGGGGCAATTGGACAGCCCGACAGCTACGCAGGTGAGTTGCCGGCGGTGTTTGTGGAGCTTGTCGCCGGAAAGTCGACCACACCCGAGGCATTGATGGAGTTTGCGAAGGACTCGATCCACGAGAAGGCCGCGATCCCGAAACACGTGGAGATCCTCGACGAACTGCCGAAAACCGCTGTCGGAAAGGTCTTCAAGCCTGACCTGCGCAAATCGGCGATCACCCGCACCTATAACGAGGCGCTGGACAAGGCCGGGGTCGCAGCGGTCGTGGCGGAAGTCACCGAAGACAAGAAACGCGGGTTGGTCGCGCGTCTTGTCAAGACCGGCGATGCCACAGACGAGGCCGTTTCGGGTGTCTTGGGCAGTTTCACCCGACCCTGGGAGTGGCGCGGTTGATCCGCTAAAACTTGAACGGAAATCTTAACGGGGCTTCAAGACCCGTTCTCTAGGCTCTGCACCATGACAATTCGGTGCGGAGCCTTTTCATGTCTTACGTTTTGATCGGTCTTTATCTCGGACTCACCGCAGCTGTTGCAGCCCTGAATGCGGGCGGGGGGCTGTTGCTGGCCTTTGGCGCATTCATTCTGTTTGGCGTGTTGTCGCTGATCGGTGGACTCGCTTTTGCCACCATCTGCGTCTTGAAGGCAGACCTGATGGATCGGCTCAAGGCTGACTCAGCGCTTAATTCCTAGACGTTCAGAGTGTTTTCGCCTGTAAATTCATCGCTTTTCTGCCTGCGTATCCAGTGATCGGGCCGCGCACTTGGTCTGTGCCGGGTGCAATGCCTATGCAGGTCATGCAGGGCACTTAGGGTTCCGCCGCAATGTGCGGGTCTGGTCCGAGAAGTGCCGCCCGCGCGGCAAACTCCGCTCAGGGTACACGGCGGGCCAAAATCCCGGGAGGTTACTGCGTCGGTTCGTCCGCGCTCTTACCTTGTTCTGCCAGCGGACAGCTTCAGTACCCATGGCAGAACCAGAGGGAGCGTGACGATGCTGAGAACACCAACTATCCTGACCGCAGCCGTGCTGGCAGGGGCGCTGAGCCTGCCAGCCGCGGCACAAGAGAAAACCGAATTCCGCGTTGCCTGGTCCATCTATGTCGGCTGGATGCCTTGGGGGTACCTCGAAGACAGCGGTATCATGGACAAATGGGCCGACAAGTACGGCATCGACGTCGAGATCGTACAGATCAACGACTACATCGAGTCGATAAACCAGTACACTGCTGGTGCGTTTGACGGAGTCTCGGCCACCAACATGGATACGCTTTCGATCCCGTCAGGCGGTGGGGTCGACACGACCGCGTTGATCGTGGGAGACTACTCGAACGGCAATGACGCGGTCATCCTGAAGGGCGACGGCACCTTGGCCGACCTTGCGGGCAAGCCTGTCAACCTCGTGGAACTGTCGGTCAGCCATTACCTGCTGGCCCGGGGGCTGGACAGCGTCGGATTGTCCGAAGCCGACCTCGACGGTGTGATCAACACGTCCGACGCGGACATGATTGCCGCGTTCGCCACAGATGATGTCGAAGCGGTGGTGACATGGAATCCGCTGGTGTCTGCAATCCTCGAGGAACCGGGCGCCAACAAGCTCTTCGACAGCTCGGATATCCCCGGCGAGATCATCGACCTCATGGTCGTGAACACCGACACGCTGGAGGCCAACCCCGATTTCGGCAAGGCCCTGGTTGGAGCATGGTACGAGGTCATGGGCCTGATGGCATCTGGTGACGAAGCCGCGTTGACGGCGATGGCGGAAGCGTCCGGAACGGACTTGGCGGGGTACCAGGCGCAACTCGCGTCGACCGAAATGTTCTATGCGCCCGCTGATGCGGTTGCCTTCACACAGTCCCCCGAGTTGCCAACGACAATGACCAATGTCGCCGAGTTCCTGTTTGACAAGGGCATCCTGGGCGAGGGCGCCCCCAGCGCTGATTTTGTCGGTGTGGAGTATCCGGACGGGTCCACCACCGGGGACGCGAACAACGTCCAGTTCCGGTTTGACACGACATACATGCAGATGGCCGCAGACGGCGCCCTTTGAGCGAGGGGAGAGGCAGGTCGCCGGGTCACCCTCCCTGATCCGGCGGCCCAGCCTTGAGGGGGTGCCATGCGACTGATCAATCGAAAGCCGGGGCGGGTGCTGTCTCTTTTCCTGCTTCTGGTGCCGTTCATCCTCGTGTTGCTGGCTTACAAACTCGGATCGGACGCGCGTCTCGCGGTCAACCCGCAGGACAAGCTGCTGCCTGCCCTGTCGACGCTTGCAGACACGGCTGCGCGATTGACGACCGAAGGCAGTCGCCGGACGGGCGAGATCCTGTTCTGGAAAGATACCTGGTCCAGCCTGACGCGGCTCGGACTTGGGGTCGGGATTGCAGCGCTGATCGGGCTGATCGCGGGGCTTGCGATCGGGCTTCTGCCATATATGCGGTCAACTCTGGCGGGTTTCGTGGCGGTCGTATCGATGGTGCCGCCGCTCGCGATCCTGCCGATCCTGTTCATCGTCTTCGGGCTGGGGGAGGTCAGCAAGGTCGCCCTGATCGTCATCGGCATCACGCCCTTTCTGATCCGGGACCTGTCGGCGCGCACGCTGGAGTTGCCGTCAGAACAGATCATCAAGGCACAAACGCTGGGGGCCTCGTCGCTGGCCATCGGTTTGCGCGTTGCGTTGCCGCAGATCATGCCGCGCCTGATCCACGCCGTACGCCTGTCGCTCGGGCCGGCATGGCTGTTCCTGATCGCGGCAGAGGCCATCGCGTCAGAGGATGGGCTGGGCTACCGCATCTTTCTTGTGCGGCGTTTTCTGGCGATGGACGTGATCCTCGTCTACGTTCTCTGGATCACGTTCCTAGCCTTTGCCATCGACTATGCGCTGAAAGTGCTGTCGCGCAAGCTGTACCCGTGGACGGAGGCATCGCTATGAGCTTCGTCCGCGTGGAAAACCTGTTTCAGAGCTATGGGCAGCGGCCCATTCTGGAGCGTGTCAACATTACCGCCGGAGAAGGGGAGTTCATCTCCATCGTCGGTGCGTCGGGCTGCGGCAAGTCAACGTTCCTGCGACTCCTTCTGGACCAGGAACGGCCGACGCGTGGCGATATCTTCGTGGATAACGAGCCCCTCAAGGGAGAGCCGTGTCCGACACGCGGCATCGTGTTTCAACGCTACTCCGTGTTTCCGCATATGACCGTGCGGCAAAATATCATGGCAGCCGAAGGCCTGAGTGCGAATGTATTTGGTATATTCAGCCCGGGCGCCAAGCGGGCTGCCGCCGAGCGGGCCGACGCTGCGTTGGACCGGATCGGGCTGTCCCATGTCGGACATCAGTATCCCGCGACGCTGTCCGGTGGGATGCAGCAACGTCTGGCAATCGGACAGGCGCTGGCCGCGCGCCCGCGTATTCTGTTGCTGGATGAGCCATTCGGCGCGCTCGATCCCGGCACGCGTTTGCAGATGCACGCGTTCCTGATGGAATTGCGGGCCGAGACCAACATGACCGTGTTCATGGTCACCCATGATCTTGAAGAGGGGTTCAAGCTCGGCGACCGGGTCTGGGTGTTCGACAAGCCCCGTTGGGACCCGCACGACCCCGAAGCCTATGGGGCCACGATCACCTACGATTTCGATGCCCGCGATGGCGGCATCCCGTTTCAACAGATCGCGCAAGCCCCCGGACTGAGCGGGGCCGCGCAAGCAACATCCGACGCCGCCCCGGCGGCGACAACATCCTGATATCCGAGGACGGAGGACCCCTCATGCATCCATTTCGCGGGGAGCGTACGCGCTCCCATCATCCGAGCGACCAGCGGCACGATGACCGGCGCCATCACCACCCCGACCTGACCAAGCTTCTTGGCTGGAAGGCGATGCAGAAAGAGGGGGAAATCCCCGAAGGTCGCTGGGACGAAGAGCGCCGTTGGGCCTTGCGGATGGGTCTGACCGGTGCGGACACGATCGAGGACAAGTCGATCCCGACCTTCGCGCGGGGGGAGTTGCCGCATTATGCAGGGATCAACACTTTTCTGAAGGCCCCCTATACCGAGGATGTCTTGGAGGTCGGGCACTACGATGCCACCGTCCTGGGTATTCCGTTTGACGGTGGGACGACCTATCGCCCAGGGACACGGTTCGGGCCGCAAGGCGTGCGCAAAATCTCCGCGCTCTACACGCCTTACAACTACGAGTTGGGCGTCGATCTGCGCGAGCAGATGACGCTCTGCGATGCGGGCGATGTTTTCACCATCCCGGCCAATCTGGAAAAGAGCTTTGATCAGATCAGCCGGGCCGTAAGCCATGTGTTCAGCTCCGGCAGCCTGCCGATCATGATCGGAGGCGACCATTCCATCGGCTTTCCCTGCGTGCGCGGGATTGCCGAGTGTACGTCCAAGAAAATCGGCATCGTGCATTTCGATCGCCACGCCGACATTCAGGAAAAGGACCTTGATGAACGGATGCACACGACGCCGTGGTTCCATTCGACCAACTTGCCCAACGTGCCGGCCAGGAACCTCGTGCAGGTCGGGATCGGCGGCTGGCAGGTCCCGCGGGAGGCGGTGAAGGTCGCGCGCGAACGTGAGACGAACATCATCACCATGTCGGACATGGAGCAGATGGGCATCGACAAGACCGCAGAAATGGCGCTGGAGATGGCGTGGGACGGCGTCGATATGGTCTATATGTCCTTCGACATCGACAGCATTGATTGTGGCTTCGTGCCTGGTACCGGCTGGCCGGAGCCGGGGGGATTCCTGCCGCGCGAGGCTTTGGCGCTCGCCTCCAAGGTCGCCGCCGAGGGCATCTGTGGGATGGAACTGGTAGAGGTCAGCCCGCCCTACGATACCTCTGACATCACGGCGCTGATGGGCACCCGCGTGATCGTGGATGTGCTCGGCTCTATGGTCAGCGCGGGCACCCTTGGCAAGCACAAGGCCCATATCGACAAGCCCGTCAGCATCCCGCATGGCGATTTTGAAGGGAGGCGCTGGTCCAATGCCACATGACATCGTCAACGGTCATATCGGCCACAACCATGACCACGCGGACCATCTGCATTCTCATATCGACAGCGCCGACGCGGCGGCAGAGCTTCAGGTTCTGACCGCGCAGTTCATCGACGGGTTCCAGCAGGCCGCAGACAAGACGGCCTATCTTCGGCTGGCTGGTGTGCCGCTGGAACGGCCCGGGTCCGCCGGGCCCACTGCGCAGAAGCTCGTGGATGTGAAATTGACCACCGAGTGGCAGGTCGGCACGGCCTCGCCCTCCTTCGGGTCGCGGGAACTCAGCTACCTGCCATTTCCCGGATCCATGGTCAGTGAGCGGACCAATATGCACCTCGTCTATGTCTCGATCGATGAGAAATCCGAAATGGATATCCGGGACTTTCTGGCCAGCAAGCGCGACGTGCTCGGCGCCTGACCTACAGCCCCAACTGCCGGTAATGGTCGTTGATCGCACCGGCAGCTGTGAACCAAACCGTCTCGCCGGCGCGGTCTTGCATGTGGCGCAAGGCGCGCTCCAGATGCTTGAGCCGGTGCGGATGTCCCATCAGGTACCCATGCAGGGCGATGCCCATCACCAAGGGGCGGCGCGCGGACTCCGCCAGCATCACGTCGAACGCGTCGATGATCATGTCCGCAAATTCCGACCCCTCGCGTTTGCGCGCCACGATCTGCGGAATGTCGTTGAGTTCCTGCGGATAGGGCACTGACAGGATTTGGCGCCCGCTGCGCGTGGCCATCCAGACCGGCTGATCGTCCTGACACCAATCCAGCAGGTACTCGTACCCGGCCTCTTCCAGCAGGTCCGGCGTCACGCGGCTTTGGCTGATCCAGGGACCGAGCCATCCCTTGGGGTCTACCCCGGTGCGGCGGCGCAGTTCGCTCGTGGCTTCGGCGATCAGAACCGCTTCGTCCGCCTCCGGCAGGTCGCCCTGCCGTTCCGCGTTGGTGCGTCCGTGACCGGCAATTTCATCGCCGCGCGCAGCGAAGGCCTCTGCAAGGCCCGGGGCTTCCTCGTAGAGATAGGAGTTCACAAGGGCCGTGCAGGGCAGGTGCAGAGCATCGAATAATTCCAGCATCCGCCATGCGCCCACCCTGTTGCCATAGTCGCGCCAGCTGTAGTTGAGCACATCGGGTTGCGGGATCGGTGGCGCCAACGCCGCGCCAAGCCCTTCGCCAAAGGAGAAGCACTCCAGGTTCATGCCCAGATACACTGCGAGCCGGCGTCCTTCGGGCCAGCTGAAGTCGGGACGATCCGGCAACGGGGAATAGACATAACGCCCGTGTTTTGGAAGCACGCTCTCCCTCATCGGTGCGTGCTGCATGAAGTTAAAACCTGCATATCAGGCGACCCTTTATCGATATTACTGCGTGTTTTTTCAGCAAATGGAAAACCCTTCCATTTTTCCGTCTTATTTGTTGCCGCTCAGGTAGTTCGTGCGCGACGCGCGCCTAGGTGCCCGGATGTAAAAAGCAATAAGCGACAAGCACAGGGGAAAACCACAATGGATCGTCGTAAGTTTCTTGGCACAGCTGGTGTTGGTGTAGGCGCCGCAGCCCTGGCAGCACCGAGCGTTGCACGCGCACAGGCGGTTGAATGGCGTATGACCACGGCCTTTCCGCCAGGCCAGCCCTTCTACTCCTCCGGCCCCGGCTCGTTGACGGATTTCACGGACCGGGTCCGCGCCATGTCGAACGGCGCACTGGATATCACCGTGTACCACGGCGGAGAGCTCGTCCCCGCGTTCGAAGGCTTCGACGCGGTGCGTCAAGGCATCGTGCAGATGAATGGCTGGGTCAGCTATTTCGGCGCGGGCAAGGTGCCCGCAGCACAGTTCTTCGGCGCGGTCCCATTCGGGATGTCCACCCAGGGCCAGAACGCTTGGTTCTACAATGGCGGCGGGATCGACCTGTGGAACGAGGTCTACGAACCGCTCGGCCTTGTCGCGATGCCCATCGGCGCAACCGGCGTCCAGATGACCGGCTGGTTCAACAAGGAGATCAACTCGCTTGAGGACCTGCAGGGCCTGCGCATGCGTATTCCCGGTCTTGCCGCGCGCGCCTATTCGGCCGTTGGCGTGGATGTGAAACTTCTACCAGGCGGTGAGATTTTCCCGGCGCTTGAGCGTGGCGTCATCGATGCTGCCGAATGGGTCGGTCCGGCGCAGGACAAGATCCTCGGCCTCAACACCGCAGCCCAGTACTACTACACCACTGGCTGGCATGAGCCGACAACCGTCACCGAATTGTCGATCAACAAAGCCGCGTGGGACGGGCTGTCGCCAGAGTTGCAAGCGATTGTCGAGAACGCCGCGGCCGCATGTAACGTAATCTCCCATTCCTGGGCAGAGGCGAATAACGCCGCGGCGCTCAAGGAGTTCGAGGCCAACGGGACACAGTTGCGCGTTCTGCCCGACGACGTGATCGCAGCCCTCAAAGAGGCGATGGGTCCGGTCTATGCGGGCCTCGCCGATGATGACGAGATGTTCAAGAAGGTGATGGACAGCTATTTCACCTTCAAGGAAGAGCATGACATCTGGGCGGCGGCTTCGGAGGCGGTGTGGCACGACAAGCTGCGCGACGCATAAGCGCCCGCTGAACGGTTGAAGACAAGATCAGGCGGGCATCGCATTTCGCGGTGCCCGTCGTTTTGTGGGGACGGGGACTTCCATGGAAATTGCTCTCAGGCTGGCCGACCGGATCGACTGGCTCACCCGAGGCGCGTCGCGCCTTGCTGCGGCGTTGTTGCTGGCTCTGGTCGCTCTGGTGTTTTTCAACGTGTTCGGGCGGTATGTCGTGGGCGCCAGCCCGATCTGGGCGCAGGAACTGGAATGGCACCTGATGGCCCCTATCGCTCTTTTGGGTATCACGGTGCTGATGCTGGAAAACGGTCATGTGCGCGTGGACATGGTCTACGATCGCCTCAGCCCGAAATGGCAGTCCTCTCTCGATCTGTTCTCGATGATCTGCGGCGTGGTGATTGCCTGCCTTTTCATCAAGTATTCGTGGGGTTTTGTAGACAATGCCTGGTCCATTCGCGAAGGCTCCCCTGACCCGGGGGGATTGCCCGCGCGATATCTCGTCAAGGGCATGATCCCGGTGGCCTTTGCGCTGTTTGCCCTGCAATGCGCGGCCAATGCGATCCGCCATGCGGCCGCGCTGAAGGAGTTGCGCCATGGATGACATGCTGGCCATTTACATGCTGCTCGGCTTCATGGCGTTTCTGCTGATCGGAATGCCGGTGGGTATCGGCATCGCCACCGCCGGGTTCATCTTCGGGTGGATCGGCTTTGGTGACTTCCTGTTCAACCTCGCCCCTGCGCGCATCTACGGGGTGGTCACGAAATACGAGTTTCTCGCCATTCCGCTGTTTGTCTACATGGGCGTCATGCTGGAAAAATCCCGCGTCGCCGAGGACATGCTGGAAATCATCGGGCGCTTGTCGGGGCGCCTCAACGGCGGGATGGGCATCGCGCTCATCATCGTGGGTGTCTTGATGGGCGCGTCCACCGGGATCGTCGGGGCGACGGTTGTGACGCTGACCATGCTGACCATGCCGGTTTTGCTTCGACGGGGCTATGACAAGGGTCTGGCCGCGGGTGCAATTTGCGCGTCGGGGACGCTGGGGCAGATCATTCCGCCGTCGCTTGTTCTGATCCTGCTGGCCGACATCATGGGCGAAAGCGTCGGTACGCTCTTTGCGGCTTCCATGGTCCCCGGCTTGATGCTTGCAGGGCTCTATATCACTTTCCTTCTGGTTCTGGGCCAGCTGAAGCCCGAGATGATGCCACCAATCCCTCCGGCGGAGCGCGCCGACATTCAGGGATGGGATCTGGCGAAAAAGGCCGTGATGGCGCTCGCGCCGCCCTTGTTGCTGGTCGGAGGTGTTCTCGGCACGATCATCGGTGGTCTGGCCGCCCCAACCGAGGCCGCCGGCGTCGGTGCGGCCTTGTCCATCATGATCGCAGCCCTTTACCGGCGCCTGAACCTCCAGATGATCTGGGACGCGGCGCAATCGGCCCTGCGCATCTCGGCGATGATCTTCTTTATCCTGATCGCCGCGCAGGTCTTTTCCATCGCGTTCCGGGGCCTGCAGGGTGAGGACATCGTGCAGGATACGCTGGCATTGATGCCGGGCGGGGAGCTTGGCGCTCTGATCTTCCTGATGGTCCTCCTGTTCATTCTGGGGTTCTTCCTCGAATGGATCGAGATCAGCTATATTGCGCTGCCCTTGCTGCTCCCGTTCTTCGTAGCGTCAGGTGTCGATATGGTGTGGCTGGCGGCGCTGATCGCGCTGAACCTGCAAACTTCGTTCCTGACGCCACCCTTTGGCTGGGCGCTGTTCTTCCTAAAAGGGGCCGCACCGCCCGAGGTGTCGACGAGTGATATCTATCGAGGGGTGCTGCCCTTCATCGCCATTCAAGCGCTGGCGCTTGTGCTGCTGTTCAATTTTCCGGGCATCGCCACCTGGTTGCCGGATGCGATTGGCTGGTAGGTCAGACGCCCAGTAGTCGGGCAGCTTCCTGAGGTTCAAGATGATGGAGGCTGCCGGTCCAGACACTCCGCCCCCGGTCAAGGATGACCGCCCGATCCGCGATGCGGCGCAGCTCCGTCAGAGACTTGTCGATCACGATGATCGCAAGGCCGGTTTCGGCTTTGACCGCCGCAATCGCAGCCCATATTTCACCGCGCACAACGGGGGCCAGCCCCTCTGTCGCCTCGTCGAGGATCAGTGCGCGCGGATTGGTCATGAGCGCGCGGCCAATGGCCAGCATCTGTTGTTCGCCCCCCGACAAGGATGCCGCCAACTGGTCCCGGCGTTCGGATAGTCTGGGAAACAAGCCCGCAACGCGCGCCATATCCCATGGGCCAGGGCGCGCTGCGGCTGTCAGGTTTTCCGCGACGGTCAGATTGGCAAAACAGCGTCGCCCTTCGGGCACCAGTCCCAAACCGAGGCGCGCGACTGCGTGCGCGGCCATTCCGGCGATCGGCGTGCCGCCAACCTGCACCACCCCTCCGGAGGCAGGCAACAGGCCGCACAGCACCCGCACGGTTGTCGTCTTTCCCATGCCGTTCCGCCCCATCAGGGCCAGTGTTTCGCCCTCGGCCAGTGCGAACGAGACACCCTCCAGCACGGTGCTGGTCCCGTACCCTGCGTGCACATCGGAAAGCGAGATCAGAGCGGTCATGGCAGTGCCTCATCGCCAAGGTAGGCCGCGCGCACCTCGGCGTTCTGGCGAATGTCGTCGGGCCGTCCGGTTGCAATGACGCGGCCCGCGACGAGCACGCTGATCCTGTCGGCGAGGCGGAACACGGCGTCCATATCATGTTCCACCAGCAGGATCGGCGCTTCCGCGCGCAAGCCATCCAGAAGGGTGGTCATCGCGGCAGACCCTTCCATCCCCAGGCCAGCCATCGGCTCGTCCATCAGGAAAACCTTCGGACGCAGGGTCAGGGCGACAGCAACCTCCAGCTGGCGTCGTTGTCCATGGCTGAGCGCGGCAGTGACGGTCCCGGCCGCGTCGCTCAACCCAACCCGCTCAAGCGCGGCCTCTGCGGTCTTGCGGAGGGTTTGGTCCCCCAGCACGGACCGAAACAGACCGAGCCGCCCGCCTTTCGCGCCGAGTGCCCCAAGAACCGCGTTTTGAAGCACCGTGTGCTCCATCGCGAGGGCGGAAATCTGGAATGTCCGCGCAAGCCCCTTTGCCGCGCGCCCCGCGGTGTCGAGTGCTGTCACATCTGTCCCGTTGAGCAAGACCCGACCGGCATCGGGCGCCAACCCTCCGGCGATCTGGGCAATTAGCGTGGATTTACCCGCGCCGTTCGGCCCGATCAGCGCGTGTATCTCGCCTGCGCGCAGGTCAAGAGTGACCGCGTCCGACGCCGTAAGCGCCCCAAAACGTTTGGTCACGCTGTCGACCTGGAGGAGCGGCAAGCTCATGGTTTGCCCCGGCGTGTCAGAACACCGATCAGTCCGCCCGGCGCGAAAAGAACGACTGCCAGCAGAAGCGCGCCGACCCAGATCAGCCAGTATTCCGACACACCGCCCAACCAGTGTTCCAAAAGAATGAACAAGGCCGCACCTGCAACCGGACCGAACAGCCGCGCCACACCGCCGAGGATGACGAAGATCATGATCTCACCCGACATCTGCCAACTGAACATGGTTGGGCTCACGAAACGGTTCAGGTCCGCAAACAGGGCCCCTGCCAGTCCCGTGATCGTTCCGGAAATGACAAAAACCATCAGACGGAGGCGGAAGGGGCGCAGGCCGACCGTCTCCACCCGTTGCGGCGATTGGCGCGCGGCATCCAGCGCGAGGCCGAAAGGCGAGGTTGCGATGCGGGCCGACAGGAAAAGAGCCGCCAGAAGCAGCACGTAGACTATCGCGAAGAACTCTATCGGGTTCAGGGTGTTGAGCCCCGGAAAACCGTTGCGCACGTAGATCGACAGGCCATCCTCGCCGCCGTAGGCCGGCCACGAGATCGCGAAGTAGTAGAACATCTGCCCGAAGGCGAGGGTGATCATGATGAAGTACACGCCGGAGGTCCGCAGGCTGAGCGCGCCGATCGCCAGCGCGGCAAGCGCGGACGTGGCCGTTGCCACCAGCCAGATCACCGGCATGGACTTGGTGCCTTCAACCAGAAAGGGGGCCTCGATGATCGGATCGAAGGTCTGCGCGTGGTGGGCCAGAATGCCCATCGCATACCCTCCGATGCCGAAAAACACCGCGTGCCCCAGGCTGACCAGACCGCCCAATCCCAGCGCAAGGTTAAGGCCGACCCCGGCGAGCGCCAGAATGGCAACCTTCGTCGCCAGCGTTATCGTAAATGGCTCTCCGGCCCAAAGCGCCCAAAGCGGGACAAGCAGCAGCCCCAGGGCAATCGCGGCGTTTACGGTGCTTTCGCGCTGCATCATCAAGCCCGCCCGAACAGGCCAGTCGGCCGGAACACCAGAACGCCCGCCATCAGGATGTAGATCAGCATGGAGGCCAGTGCAGACCCGACCGCCGTGGCACTCGACGGGTCCATGACCGTTCCGAACAGCACTGGCAGGAAAGATCGCCCGAGCGTGTCGGTGAGGCCGAGCAGGATCGCGCCGACGAAGGCGCCCTTGATCGAGCCGATCCCGCCAATGACGATCACCACGAAAGCAAGGATCAGAACCGGCTCGCCCATGCCCACTTGCACCGACTGAATCGCGCCGACCAGCGCACCCGCAAGACCTGCGAGTGCCGCACCGAGCGCAAAGACCAGCGTGTAGAGCCTGTCGATATTGATCCCGAGGGCGGCAATCATTTCGCGGTCCGCGTCACCCGCGCGGATCTGGATTCCGATCCGTGTCCGCCCGATCAGCCAGAAAAGCCCCGCCGCCACCGCAAACCCCACGACGATAATCGCCAACCGGTAGGCCGGGTAGTCGATCCCGCCCGGCAGGGTGACCGGCCCGGCCAGCCAGGAGGGCACATCGAGGTACAGCGGGAAAGATCCGAAAAGCCAGCGCGTGCCTTCGGAGAAAATCAGGATCAGGGCAAAGGTCGCGAGCACCTGATCAAGATGATCGCGTTTGTAAAGCCGCCGTATCACCGTCAGTTCCACAAGCGCCCCCATCGCCGCCGCAGCCGTGAGCGCTGCCACGAGCCCCAGCAGGAAGGATCCCGTTGCGCCCGCGACAGCCGCTGCTGCGAATGCGCCGATCATGTAGAGCGACCCGTGCGCAAGATTGATCAGGCCCATCACGCCGAAAATCAGCGTCAGGCCAGCGGCCATCAGAAACAGCATGACCCCGAATTGCAGGCCGTTGAGGACCTGCTCGATAACAAGCAGCAGCGACATGGGAAAAGGTCCGGTGGGCGGGCCGGCGGGCCGTCCGGGTCAGGTTACATCTGGCACAATTCTGCGTAGGCGTCGCCGCGTGCCTCAAGCCCGGTCGCGATGATCTTGTTGGTGAAGACATCGCCTTCCCGGATCACCTCGCGCACGTAGATGTTCTGGATCGGGTGGTGGTTCGGCCCGAAACTGAATTCACCGCGGGTGGAGGCGAAGTCCGCCTCTTTCAGGGCTGCACGGAACGCATCAGCGTCCGAGACGGGCGCCTTGGCAATCGCGCTCAGAAGCAGGTTTGCAGTGTCGAACCCCTGCGACGCATAAAGCGAGGGCAGGCGGCCATATTCTTCCTGAAAGGCCGCGACAAACGCCACGTTCGCGGCATTGTCCAAATCCTTGTTCCACTGGCTGGTGTTCTTGACGCCGAGGGCAGCGTCTCCGACAGCTTGCAGGATGCCCTGATCAAAGCTGAATGCGGGCCCCACGACCGGCAGGTCGACACCGGATCCTGCATATTGCTTGAGAAACGATATTCCCATGCCGCCAGGCAGAAAGAAGAAGACGCTGTCGGCACCGCTGGCCCGAATTTGCGCAATCTCGGCCGCATAGTCGGTCTGCCCGAGCTTGGTGTAAATCTCGCCCGCCAGTTCGCCTTCGTAGAAACGCTTGTAGCCGGTCAGGGCATCCTGTCCCGCCGGGTAGTTCGGCGCGAGGATGAAGGAGTTCGCAAACCCGGCCTCGTTGGCGTAGGCGCCTGCGGCCTCGTGCAGGTTGTCGTTCTGCCACGCCACGTTGAAATAGTTCGGATGGCATCCCCTGCCCGCAAGCGCCGAGGGGCCCGCATTGGGCGACAGATAGAACTTGCCCTGCGCGGTTGCGGCAGGGACGACAGCCATGGCGAGGTTAGACCAGATGATCCCGGTCAGGACATCGACCTGCTCGGACTGGATCATCTTGTCGGCCAGCTGCACGGCGATTTCCGGTTTGCGCTGGTCATCCTCGATCACCAGTTCGACATTGTCGGCACCAGCCATTTTCAGCGCCAGTTGAAATCCGTCACGCACATCAATGCCAAGGCCGGCGCCACCGCCAGACAAAGTGGTGATCATGCCCACCTTGACAGATGTGTCATGCCCTGCGGCCAACGCGGTCGTTGTGCTCAGTGCCGCGATCCCAGCGGCAAGTGCGAGTTTCCTGAGGATCATTGTCCCGTCTCCCTGTGTTCAAAACGCTTTGAAGGTCAGCGTTGTCAGCGTGCGCTCGATCCCGTCGATGTCGAGCAGGTTTTCGTTGATGTACTTGCCCACATCGGCATCCGCCGGGATGTAGAGCTTCAGCAGCAGGTCGTACTCGCCCGAGGTCGAGTAGAGTTCCGAATGAATTTCGCGTAGCGTGATGGCGTCGGCCACCTGATAGGCTGTGCCCGGGCGGCAGCGGATCTGTACGAAAACGCAGGTCATTTGTCCCTCCCACAGGCATGAATGCGCAGGCCGCAGACTGCGGTGGATTCTCAGCGGCTTCCAGCCCATTCCCGCACTTTTTTCGTGTTTTTCGGTTTTTTGGGGTGAATGTCACCCGAGGTTGCATATCTCGTGGTACAATCAACCAACGCATCCGCGACGAGGTGCATTTGACAGGAGGAATTTCATGATCAGCTTTACGCTTAACGGCAATCCGGTCAGCGTCGAAGTCGAGGAGGACATGCCGCTTCTCTGGCTTCTGCGCGACGAATTGAAACTGACCGGCACGAAGTTCGGCTGCGGTGTGGCCTCCTGCGGGGCTTGCACCGTGCATATTGACGGCGCGCCTGCGCGCGCGTGCCAGACCTGGTCTGCCGATGTGGACGGGACCGAGGTCACGACAATCGAAGGCGCAGACAGCAAGGCCGCTGCCGCGATCCAGCAAGCCTGGGTCGAGTTGCAGGTGCCTCAATGCGGGTACTGCCAATCAGGGCAGATCATGTCCGCCTCTGCACTTCTGGCAGACACGCCGCAACCCACCGATGACGATATCGACGCGGCCATGGACGGCAACTTGTGCCGCTGTGCCACCTATGCGCGGATCCGCAAGGCGATCCACCGCGCGTCCGAAATCATGGAGGCTTGAGCGATGCTGCATTACCTTGAACACGCGCTCGCCGCGCCGAAACCGTCGCGCCGCAGCTTTCTGAAGCTGTCTGCCGGTGCCCTTGGGGGACTGTTGCTGGGCGCGAAGTTGCCAAATACGGCCATGGCGCAGAACGGCGATGACGGTCTGATCCAGCCCTTTGTCCATATCACGCCCGACAACCGGATCATCGTGCTCTCCAAGCATCTGGACAAGGGGCAGGGGGCCGCGACCGGTCTTGCCACCCTTGTGGCAGAGGAACTGGATGCCGACCCCGCTCAGGTTGCGGTCGAGTTTGCGCCATCGAACCCGCAGGTCTACGCAAACCTTGCGTTCGGAATTCAGGGCACCGGCGGATCGACCGCCATGAGCAACTCCTGGTCACAGTACCGCGAAGCCGGAGCTGCTGCGCGTGCCATGCTGGTATCGGCCGCGGCTGACGCATGGGGCGTCGCACCTGACGCAATCACGGTGGCCGCAGGCCGCCTGACCAGTGGCGAAAACTCCGCCAGTTTTGGCGAGATGGCCGGACCGGCCGCATCTCAAGCGGTGCCCGAAGCCGTGACCTTGAAAGCACCCGAGGATTGGGTGCTGATCGGCAAGACCATGAACCGCGTGGAACTGCCTGCCAAGACGAAGGGGTCGGTGGGCATGTTCGGCGTCGATGTGCAGCCCGACGATGTTCTGATTGCCGTCACCGCACGCCCCCCGCGTTTTGGCGGCACGGTTGTATCCGTCGATGCCGCAGAGGCGTTGGCGATGCCGGGCGTTCAGCAGGTTCTGACCATTCCGCAGGGTGTTGTTGTTGTGGCAGACAATACATGGCGGGCGATGCAGGCGCGTGATGCGCTCAACATCGAATGGGATTTCTCCAACGCGGAGAACCGGGGGACCGACGCGTTGCAGGCCGAATACCGGGCGCTGCTGGACCAAACCGGACTGCCAGCAGGCACACGGGGGACTGGCGCGGCCAAGCTTGCGGACGCGGCAGAGCTCGTTGAGCTGGACTTCTCCTTTCCGTTCCTCGCACACGCGCAACTTGAACCGCTCAATGTCACGATCGAGTTCGACGGCAGCCGCGCGCGGCTTTGGTCCGGGTTCCAGATGCAGACAGTCGATCACAGCGTCGCCTCTGCGGTGCTCGGAATTCCGATGGATGCTGTTGAAATCCACACCACCTGGGCCGGAGGCTCCTTCGGGCGTCGTGCGATCGCGGATGGCCATTACGCCGCCGAGGCTGCGATGATCGGCAAGGCGTGGCTTGAGGCCACCGGGGCACCGCAGCCGATCAAGATGATCTACTCCCGTGAGGACGACATCAAGGGCGGCTACTATCGACCGATGCACATGCACCGCGTGCGCGCGGGGGTCGATGGTGATGGCAACCTCAGCGGCTGGGACCATCGGATCGTCGGCCAGGGCATTTTCTTTGGTACCGCGTTCGAGGAATATCTGGTCAAGGACGGGGTCGACCACTCTTCGGTGGAAGGGGTCGTCGACACGCCCTACGCGATCCCCGACATGTCCACGGAAGTGCATCACACGGAAGTTGGCGTGCCGATCCTGTGGTGGCGGTCGGTCGGTCACACGCACACGGCCTACGTGATGGAAGTGATGATGGACCGGCTGGCGCGGGCCGCGGGCCGCGATCCGGTGGAATTCCGCCTCGCCCATCTGGAGGGCGAGCCGCGCCTTGCCGCAGCCCTGCGCCGGGCGGTATCGGCAGCGGGCGATCTGCCCGAAGGGCTACATCGCGGTGTGGCCGTGCACAAGTCCTTTAATTCCTATGTCGGTGAGGTCGCTGATATCCGGATGCGCGAGGATGGCACCGTCAAGGTCGAAAAAGTCACCTGCGCCATCGACTGTGGCGTGGCGATCAACCCGGACAATGTCGTTGCGCAAGTCGAGGGTGCAATGGCCTACGGCCTGTCAGGTGTCCTGCGCGAGGAGATCACCATGACTGATGGGGAGGTCGATCAATTCAACTATCCCGATTACACCCCGCTGCGCATGACAGATATGCCAGAGGTTGTGGTCGAGATCATCGAAAGTACCGAAGACCCGACGGGCGTCGGCGAACCGGGTACACCGCCCATCGGACCCGCGGTCGCCAATGCGGTTGCCGCGGCAACGGGGCAGGTGGTAACGGACCTGCCATTCTCGAAACACGGGTTGGCCTGACGCAAAAAAGGGGGCCATCTCGGCCCCCTTTTCATTTTGGTGCAGGTGCGGGTCAGACAGTCTTGCGACGCCGCAGCGCGGCCACTCCGGCAAGACCTGCAACCAGCAACAGTCCGGAGGCGGGCAGCGGGACTGCGGACAGATCCGCGTCCGAGGCTGTCAGAACATAGCGTTCCCAGTCGCTGGAGGAGTTCAGCCAGATGTTGTTCCCCGAACGCCAGCCGCCGCGGATCGCGGTCGGCGCGCCGTAGTAACCGGAGGTGTGCCAGGACAGGCGGAAATCGCCCGTGCCACTCACGTCTCCGCCGAATGCGTCAACCGTATCAGCGGAATTCTGAGTGATTGCCGCGCCTTCGGGCGCAAAACCCATCGAGCTGCCGTTGCGGTACCACTCTGCCCCGTTATGCGACGCGGTCTGGTTCCGACCGGTGGGCAGGGCATTCCAATCGCTTACCCGGATGGCGGCGAGCAGATCGAAGGTTGCGGAACCGACCTTGCGGCTGGCCAGGATGAGCCAATCCTCAAGGTTGTTGAACGCGGCATTGTAGGACACGTACGAGCCGTAGGTGCCGGAATACACGGTGCTCCAGCCGCCGGACAGAACATCCGACACTTCGACATCGCTTTGGATGCCAAGTGGCGGATCGTATGTTGCGGCGTTGAGCGGAGCGGCGGCGAGCAGAGCAAAGCCGAGAACGGCAAGCGATTTGCGGAACATGGAGACCTCTTTACTAAAACTGTAATCGTTGCGGCAAAGATGGCGGTGCCGCATGGCAGCGTTAGGGCCAAGGCGGAACATGTTCGCGTCATGATTGTGGGAATTTCGCCTTGTTGCGCATGGCAGTTGGTCCAGGGCGCAAAAAACCGGCGCGTGCAGCGCCGGTTTTCATGAAGGGCGGTGTGGCCGTCGTCTCAGGCGTCGGGGAAGCTGTAATCGCCGTTCCAGGCCGGATAGAGCAGGACGTGCCCGTCGTGTTCGATTTCCGTGCAGTTGTTCTGCAGCCAGGCCTTGGCGACAAGACCGTCTGCCTCGACCGCCAGGGCACCGGATGTCTTCGCAAGCGAAAGGAACCCCGCGATCAAGGCGCATGCGGCGGATGTGCCGCCGAAACTACAGAAATACGACCCGAACTCCCGGATGCCCGTCTCGGGCTCGGCAGATGCAAACGGGCTGTCTGAATAGCCATACATCCCCGGTACATCCGTGCTGATCACATCGAAATGAGAGTATTTCTCGTTTTCATTCACAGGTGGCACGCCGGTGGGGTCGTATTCGTGCTGCCGTGTGTCCAGCCGCACCTGCTGGCGGTCAAACACCTCCGCATCGTTGGACGGCCCCATGACGGTCATGTTCTGAACTGCGGAGAACCCCGAAACGAACCCTTTGGCATTCATCGCGCCGACTGCAATGATCCCATTATGTTCGGATGCGAGGTTGGCGGGATAAATGCCGTTATCCTCGTTCGCGTTGCCAGCGGCACAAACCACCGGACGGTTCAAAGAGACATTGACGATCAATTGGGCGAGTTCCGCCCAGAGCTGGGCCTCCTCCGGTGTGGTGGCTGCCGGGGCAATCGCCTCGTTCAGCGGAATGTCATCAACAGTCGTCGACGTCAGTTCAGGGACCGTGCGGGCCGGGTCCGGGATGCTGCGGGGCAACAAGACGACATCCGCATCTATCAACTCCGCATACAGGAAGGCGACGATCAGGACTTCCGGGTCTGGATCGAAATTGGTTGAGATCGGAACGATTTCGCAATGCGGATCCACGCCCACATAGGGCAGGGGGATCATGGTCACGTCTTCGCGGGGCTCGGGCCTTGCGGCTTCGACCCTCGTCGCGCGTGCGCCCACAAGCCCGGCAATCGCCGTGCCATGGTTCGAAAACTCAGGCGACACCGTGGGTTGGACCAGCCCTTCCCAGATGGTGCCATCCCATGGCATCGGCAGCCCTTCGGGTGCCGGCCGCCCGGCCCAGGTCAGCCCCCCGTGTGACATACGGTCGATCAGTTTGACCAGAATCTCCGAGATCCCGGGCAGCCCCTCGGCAACGCTGGTTCCGGTGTTCAGGCCCAGATCCTCCAGCCGTTCGGCAGGGCTGCGATATGCAAAAATGCCAAGTGGCACCGTGAACAGATCGAGTGCGAGGTCACGGTTGATGGCCTTCTTCAGGTTCGGATGGTCCACCGCGGCGGACGTATCGATCATGGCAACCCGCGTCGTGCCCGTGCGCTTGGCCTTCCAGCCGTTGGGTTTGTGCTTGTCCTTGGTGCGGACGCCCATCGACACCAGATGCCAGAGCGCATCGTAGTCGGGGTAGTCTTCTTGTCCTGTCGTCATCGTACGCGTCTTCCTCAAATCCACTCTGACAGTGCTGCAAGCATCTGCCGTTTCAGAACTTTTTCCAGAACCGGCGCGACAAGGCGCGCCAGTTCGTACCCCGCCTGCGTATCAGAGGCGTAGTGCACCCCGGCCCATTCGCGGTTCTCTGCGATCCGACGGGCCGAGCGGAAAATCTCGGAGCTGGCCGGATGCTCCGGCAACATGCGTGAGAACAGGAAAGCCACGGCGAACGACTGGAAGGAGTGGTTGGAATTGTACGAGGCATGCGCCGGATTGGGCAGGTCCGGACGCAAGCGCGGCTCTACCTGGTTGGGGCGCGGCACCTCGTAGCGCGCCTTGTAGCGCAACCCGATCTCATCGGTCAGCGCAAGGATGGTCAGAAACAGCCCCACCGTATTGTCATAGCCACCGAGTTCCTCGATCCCGAGGGGGCGCAGATATCCGGACAGCTCAAGGCTTGCTTCGATCGCGATTTCCTCGCGCCGTTTTGCGCCCTCGGGCTTGTGCAGGTAGTACTGCTTGATCAGCAGATCGATAGCCTCAAGCCGCAATTGCTCCAGTGTTGGGGGCAGCGACATCGGCAGGTCGACCCATTCGTGCAGGCGCTTGTGAAGCTCTTCGCGTTCCTTCCATGGCTCCAGAATGCCCGCGCCCGCTTCCTGAAAGTCGTTTCTGTTGCGATTGCGGTTGCGGTTTCTGTTCCGGTTTCTGTTCCGGTTGCGATTTCTGTTGCGGTTCCGGTTGCGGTTTCTGTTCCGGTTGAGCGCAACCAGGACCGCCCCGGACGCCGCCGCTTGCGCAGGGGCCTCGACCGCTTCGCCCCCGGAGATGTCGATTGCCACATTCGTCAACTTCAGCCCGGTTCGCGTGACAATGAATTCGTGGTCCTGCAACAGACCCTCGCCGTCCTCGTGTTCCATAACCTTCCCTTTAATTTGTTATCATACGCAAAGTACTTATTACGGATTGCTCATGCTCTTTATGAGCAAAGCGGAAGCGTTCTTTCTGGACTTCCTGATCGCTGAACGTGGGGTCGACCTCCAGCACGCGGTGCAGCATGGCTTCTGCCTCCATCTCGCGCCCGAGTTGTGCGTAGTTCAGGGTCAAATACCGCATGGCTGCCGCGAACCGGGGCTGTTTGCGCAATGCGCGTTGCCCGGCCATGATCGCGCGCCGGTTGTCGCCGACCATCGTCGCCGCCATGGCGAGGGTCGTGTCATAGCTGTAGCTGATCGGGCTGAAGGCCCCCAGCGTCGCGCCACGTTCCGCTGCCGCATAAGCCGCTTCGAACTCGCCGGTATACAGCTTGTGCAGCGCGTAGTGATCCCAGACAAAGGGTTGCGACGGGTTCAGATTCAACGCTTGTTCCAGCAGGTTCCCGGCCAGATCATGCTCATGAAAAAGATAACCGAAAACATGAGCGACACAGGCTAGAGATATGGAATTGAAGGGATTTTCCCCGACAGCCATATCCGCCATGATGCGGGCGTCTTCCAGATCACTGCGATTCAGGCCGCCCATGTTCTCACCCAGTTTGAAGGTCGCGAGATAGGCGCGCAGCGCAGGATAGATCGAACTGTCACCTGCTGCCTCGCCATCCCGCAAGATGTCTTCGGAATGGGTCAGCGCGTTTTCGTCGAGCTTGAACATCAGGTTCAATGCGGTGTAGCCGACCTGCGGCGCACCCTCGTCCTGCCCGCCATCAGAGATGCGCAGGCGGTCCTCGAAGATCGACTTTGCCACGCGGTCCACGTTCTGCGCGATGAAGCCTTCCAGAAGCATGCCGGTCTCGGTTATTTCCGCAACGCTGGCCTGGACCGATTGCGACCATTCCAGTGCCATGCGCGAAGACCGGTACAGGAAAAAACTGAGCGTCAGGCTGTCGCGCACCTGAAGCGTGCGCACGCGGGTATAGTATTCGGTCTCAAACGCACCGCTCACGTGGTCCGAATGCAGGGCGGGGTCACGAAAATCGAACACGGCGACGGGTTCGAATTCACGCAGGTTCCGCGCCACCCCTTCTAGGACGTAGTCCGCAAGGTAACTTGTTTGCGCATCACAGCCCTGCTGAATGTTGGGCAGAAACCCTATGGAAGACACCTGCGGCACCACCTCCGCGCCCTCGGTCGCGGCGGTCGGCAACAGGATGGAAGACACCGCTGCCGGTGTGGCGGCCGGGGCTTCGTCAAAGGCCGCAGCCTTGTCGTACCAGGCCTGCCGTTCCAGTTGCAGCCAGTCCTCGAACTCCTCGTCGGCAACGTCCATGCCTTCGAGAAGGTCGGTTTCATCGTTCAGGTCGAGTGCTGCGAAGACGGCCGGGTCTTCGGAGACAGCGTGAAAATCAATCCACACCCGGTCAAGCCGCAGGCCGATCGACAAACGATTGATGTCCAGAACATCGTCGGCGTACTCGCCAAGGTCCTTGCGCAGCTCAAACACTGTCTGACGCAGCGAGGATGATGACTTTTTCTCGTCTGACTCCGACCAGAGTTTGTCGCGCAGCCAGACCCGTGTCCGGGTGCCGCGTGGCGCCAGTGCCAGCAGCGCCAGCAGGCCTTGTGCCTTTTTCCCGCGCGGGGTCAGGTTCCGTTCGGTCGGAGAAAAAAGTCCCAACGGGCCAAGAACGAACAGCTTGACCCGTTGGGAGTCCCTATGAGCTGTGCGACCACTCACTTCGCACCGTTCGATAGGGTTGAGCAAAAGGGCAGGCTGCGTCTGGGGACGACCGCGACCCTGTTGCTCCACCGGGAAGGGTGCATTCGAACGAAACGCGGGTGCATCGAAGTCCAACTCCAGCTTTTGGTTCTTCAAACGTGTCGGGCGGGAACAGTGCCCTTGTTCAAAAGATTTAGCTACTGAAAAATTGCTTGGTTTCAAAGGTTTGAAGCCTTCTTCCGATGCAGTGACCGCATTCCGTCCGAATGCATGGGAAGCTTGGCTGACGTAACGTTAGTGAATTGTTAGTGATTCGCGCCAGCCTTTCAAAACCCAACGGGATCGGAGAGCTACCTGAGATTGCCTCTTGCGTTCAGCGTATGGGGCGTCATTCTTTTGCCCAGTACCGTCGGGCGCTGCCAATGCGCAGGCCCGGGTCAGAACGGCCACATTGGGGCTGTGCGTGCGTCAGACACGCAGCGCACCAATCACCGAACAGGGAGACGATCATGAAAAACCTCACTCTTTTGCTGGCGACCTCGGCCCTTGTCCTCACGCCGATCCTCGCCAGCGCCGAGACGCTGCGTTGGGCCCGTGCGGGCGACAGCCTGACGCTGGACCCCCACGCGCAGAACGAAGGACCGACCCACGCGCTGGCGCACCAGATCTACGAGCCGCTGATCATCCGCGACATGTTTGGTCAGTTCCAGGGCGCGCTGGCCACCGAATGGGGGCCCAAGGACGACGACCCAACCGTCTGGG
This sequence comes from Tropicimonas sp. S265A, assembly GCF_049800835.1. Taxonomy (NCBI): domain Bacteria; kingdom Pseudomonadati; phylum Pseudomonadota; class Alphaproteobacteria; order Rhodobacterales; family Roseobacteraceae; genus Tropicimonas; species Tropicimonas sp. S265A. The sequence goes on along the minus strand of NZ_JBNAFU010000001.1, from coordinate 1,026,541 downwards.
TGTTCAAGCTGCGCGAGGGCGTGGTTTTTCAGGACGGCGCTGACTTTACCGCCGAAGATGTCGTGTTCTCGTTTGAGCGGGCAAAATCCGAAACGTCGGCGATGAAGGAACTCCTGACATCGATCACCGAAATTCGCGCGGTGGACGACTACACCGTGGAGTTCGTCACCGATGGACCGAACCCGATCCTGCCCAACAACTTCACCAACCTGTTCATCATGGACAAGGGCTGGACCGAAGCGAACGGCGTGACGAAGGTGCAGGACATCGCCAATGGCGAAACGACCTTTGCCGCGACCAACGCAAACGGCACCGGCCCTTACAAGCTGGTGGTCCGCGAGCCTGACGTGCGCACGGTCATTCAGGCCAGCGAGACCTACTGGGGATCCGGCGAGTTCCCGATGCAGGTCACGGAGGTGATCTATACGCCGATCCAGAACGCGGCGACCCGTGTCGCGGCGCTTCTGTCGGGCGAAGTCGATTTCATTCAGGATGTGCCGGTGCAGGATCTGGGCCGAGTCGCTGGTACGGATGGGCTGGAGATCCGGACCGCCCCGCAGAACCGCGTGATCTTCTTCGGAATGAACTCCGGGGCTGATGACATAACCCGTGACAGCGTCGAAGGCGCCAACCCGCTTGCCGATGTCCGTGTGCGCAAGGCAATGTCGATGGCCATCAACCGCGATGCGATCCAGCAAGTCGTGATGCGCGGCCAGTCCGCGCCCGCCGGCATGATCGCACCGCCCTTCGTAAACGGCTGGACCGCCGAAATGGACGCCATGTCGTCGACCGATGTCGAGGCGGCCAAGGCGCTGATGGCCGAGGCAGGCTACGCGGACGGGTTCTCGATCCAGCTCGATTGCCCGAATGACCGCTACATCAACGACGAAGCCATTTGTCAGGCGGCAGTCGGCATGTTGGGCCAGATCGGGGTGACCGTGAACCTTGATGCGAAACCAAAGGCGCAGCACTTCCCTCTCATTCAGAATGGCGAGACGGATTTCTACATGCTGGGCTGGGGGGTGCCGACCTACGATTCCGAGTATATCTTCAACTTCCTCGTTCACACCCGTGGTGGAGATCGCGGATCATGGAATGGCACCGGCTTCAGCGATGCGGACGTTGATGCGAAGATCGTGAGCCTCGCCTCCGAGACCGATCTGGCTGCGCGGAATGCTACGATCTCGGAAATCTGGAATGTCGTGCAGGAACAGCAGCTTTACATCCCGGTACACCATCAGGTGCTGAACTGGGGTGGCAAGGCGAACGTCAAGTATCCGAACGTGGATCCGGAAGACCAGCCAAAGTTCAAGTTCTTCGAACTAAACTGACGGGCCCGAACATGACGACAAACGCCGGGTCGTATGGCCCGGCGTTTTGCATTTTTCGATCATTCCTGTGGTCAACCGTGTTCAGTTGATCGCAAAAGGCGCGGATTGATCCGCTCGGGCGCAAACCGGCTGTGGTTCGCGCGAGCCCGCCGCAGTAGCCTGACCCCATGACCGCCTCTGTTCAGGATATCATGCCGGGCTTGCATATTCGCCAGTACCGGCAGGCCCGGTTCGACCGGATCGTCAGCCCTTTTCCGGGGGTCATCCGTGTCGAGTTGGGGGAAAAGAAGGTCGGCGCCGGGGCAGACACGCTTTCTGTCGGCGCCGGGTCCTACGTGATTTTGCCAGAGCATACCGAAATGACCGTCGAGAACCTGCCGGAACCCGGTATGGGCTATGCGGCAACCGCCCTCGCGTTTTCCCGTGCAGTGTTCGAAGCGGCCTATTCAAGGTTCGATCCGATGCTTCTTGGCCGCGCGGAAACCGTTCAATCCTGTGCTGCCGGACCGGAGGTCGCGGCGGCCTTCGAGGCCGCAATGCTGGGCCTTGCAAATGGCGCCCCGAAGCCGCGAACTGATCTTCTTTCGGAGCGGCTTGCGCTGGAACTGGCCCTTGTCGGCGCGTGCCTGCCCCATCCGAGGCCGACACGCTTTGCCGATACGCTCAGGGAGTGTCTGGCCGCCGATATCTCCCGGTCATGGACAGCCGAGCGCGCGGCAGCCACACTTGGCATAAGCTCTTCCACGATACGTCGCAGACTGCGCGCCGAAGGAACCGCTTTCAGTTTCGTGCTGCGTGAGTTGCGTCTGGCCTCTGGCCTGCACCTGCTTCAGACCACGCGCTGGCCGATCGCCTCGGTCGCGCATGCGGTTGGCTACACTTCGCCCTCGCGGTTTTCGCAACGGTTTCGCGCCCGGTTCGGAATGGCGCCGGGCGACGTGCGCAAACCTCCTTCAGGCTGACAAGACAGGAACCCAATATGCCCCATCCCCCCTTGGCAATTGCCGCCTTGAACGTTCCGCCGCGCATAAGCAAATCCGCCTATCCGCCCCCGTTCGACAGTGTCGTTGCAGGTCGGACAAAGCGCCAGCTTGGCAATGTGTTCGGCGTGCGCAACTTCGGTGTGAACCTCACGGAACTGGCTCCGGGCGCGCAATCCGCCTTGCTGCACCGTCACACCAAACAGGATGAGTTCGTGTATGTCCTGGACGGGTATCCGACCCTGAAAACGGATCAGGGCGAGATCGTGCTGGCACCGGGCATGTGCGCGGGCTTCCCTGCGGCCGGGATCGCGCATCATCTGGTGAACGAGACCTGGGACACTGTCCGGTACCTCGAAATCGGGGATCGCACGGCCGGGGACGAAGGGCGCTATCCGAATGACGATCTGGAGGCCCACCTTGTCGATGGGAAATGGGTCTTCACCTCAAAACTGGGGGTTCCCTATGACTGACACACAGCTTTTTACGTCCGAGATACTGGACGAGGCCGAAACATCGGTTCTGTGCTGGTTGGCGACAACCGATGCGGACGGTTGGCCCAGTGTCAGTCCCAAGCAGATCTGGGCGCCGAGCGGTCCGGACCGGGTCGTGATTGCCGAGATCGCCTCGCCCAACTCGGTGCGCAACATCCGCGCTGACCCGCGCGTTTGCGTCAGTTTCGTGGATGTCTTTCGGCAACGCGGGCATAAACTTTATGGGCGTGCGCAATTGGTCGGACCTGACAGCACAGAGTTTCGCCGCATTGGCGCAGTGGTACTCGCCATGGCCGGCGACGATTACCCGGTTCGCCAGCTTATTGTGGTCGATGTGGAACGGACCGCGCGCATTCGCGCGCCAAGCTACACGATTTTCCCGCATCGAACCGAGGCGGAGCGGCAGGCGATCGCCCATGACACCTATGGAGTGGTTCCAAAACCCTGAGCCGTGCGAGGTCATCACACCCCTGTGAACGGGCGGTTTTGCCAATGACCCGGTGGCGATCCGGCGTCACACTCGCGCGCAATGCGCCGCAAAGGCGCGCGTCCGATCACAGGGGGTCCCATGTTCAACCGTTTCACCGCAAGTGTGCTAGCGATATGCACCGCACTGCCCGCCGCCGCCGAGGAATTTCGCTGGTCATCGACCACCGATCCGCAAACAATGGACCCCCACGCGGTCAATTCGGCACCGGTGCTGGGGTTCCTCAACAATGTCTACGAAGGTTTGGTGCGCCGGGGGCGCGATATGGCTGTCGAGCCGGCGCTTGCCACGTCCTGGGAGCCTATCGGCGACGGAGAGGGGTGGCGCTTCACCCTTCGCGAGGGGGTGACGTTTCACGACGGGGCGGCGTTCACGGCAGAGGATGTGCTGTTTTCCTATGAGCGGGCATCATCCGAGCAATCCGACACCCGCAGCTGGTTTGCGCCGGTCTCGGAGGTGCGTGTCGTGGATGATTTCACTGTCGACATTCTGACCACTGCGCCCAATCCGATCTTTCCCGACAGCATTGCGAACTGGATGATCATGGACAGCGGTTGGGCAGAGGCAAACGAAACAACCCGCCCGGACAAGGAACAAGGCAACTTCGCAACGCTGAACACCAATGGCACCGGCGCATTTCGCGTGACTGCCCGCGAGCCGGGTCTGCGCACGGAATTGCAGCCGTTCGACGCCTGGTGGGGCGAGGTGGATCACAACATCACACGTGCGGAGTTCACCCCGATCCAGAACCCCGCAACAGCGGTGGCCGCGCTTTTGTCGGGCGATATCGACATGATCAACCCGGTGCCCATCCAGGATGCGGCCCGTCTTTCGCAACAACCAGGTGTTCAGGTGATCCAGGGGATCGAGGCGCGCGTGATCATGCTGGGTTTTGCGCATGAGGCGGACGCGCTGAAATACTCTGTCACCGATGATCCCGGCAACCCGTTCACCGATCCGCGTGTCCGTCGCGCGGTCGCGCAGGCCATCAACGTGCCTGCGATCCTGCAAACGATCATGCGGGGCAATGCGGAGGCTGTCAGCCAGATGGTCAGCCCGGCGATGCGCGGGTATTCCAAGGCCAACGCCGCGACCTACACCCACGACCCGGATGCGGCGCGTGCCGCGCTGGCGGAGGCGGGGTATCCGGATGGGTTCTCGTTCGGGCTGAAATGTCCCAATGACCGGTATCTGAATGACGAGGCCGTGTGTCAGGCGATCACCTCCATGCTCGCTCAGGTCGGACTCGAGGCGCAACTGGAAGCGATGCCCGTGCGCGGGTACTGGCCGCGTCTGCGCGAAGACGATTTCGACATGTATCTGCTTGGCTGGTCGCCTGGCACGTTCGACGCCGAACACCCGGTACGGTTCCTTGCAGCCACGCCGAACGATGAAACGAAGCTGGGAAGCTGGAATTTCGGCGGTTACTCCAACGCGCGGGTCGACGAGCTTCTGCCGCTGATCCAATCGGAAATCGACGAGCCGACCCGCCAGGCGATGCTGGACGAAGTGACCGCGATCCTTCAGGAAGACGCCGCCTATGTACCCTTGTACGTCCAGCCGTTGCTCTGGGGGGCGCAGGGCAATATTTCGCTGACCCAACGACCGGACAACTTCTTCATCCTGCGCTGGGTGACTGTAAACTGAGCATGCCGAAAAAACGGGCCGCCTGCTGCGACTGACGCGTGGCGGCGGCCTGACGTAACGCTCCGGCCCGGGGGCTCTTGACGCTGACCACGCGGCAGGGGAACACTGCCTGATCAAATGGTGGGGGTGCCATGCTGGCCTATATCATTCGCCGGGTCTTTCAGTCGTTCGTCGTACTTTTGATTGTCGGACTTGTGGCGTTCTCGATGTTCCGTTTCGTCGGCGATCCGATCGACAACCTGCTGGGTCAGGAGCGCACCCTTGAGGATATCGAGAGGCTGCGGACTCAACTGGGCCTCGATGATCCGTTTCTGGTGCAATATTGGAACTTTCTGAGCCGCGCGATGCAGGGGGACCTGGGGATTTCCTACAGGCAGTCGCGGCCGGTGGCGGAAATCCTGCTGGAACGTGCGCCGGCCACGCTGGAACTCGCCGCGGTATCGGGATTATTCGCGATCGGGTTCGGGATCCTTCTGGGCATCTTCACGGCAATCCGGCGCGATGGCTGGGCCTCCAGCGTCATCATGTCCGTCTCACTGATCGGTGTGTCTTTGCCGACGTTTCTGATCGGCATCCTTTTGATCTACATCTTCGCGGTGGAACTGAACTGGCTGCCCAGTTTCGGGCGTGGGGAAGTCGTGGATCTGGGCGGCTGGACGACGGGGTTCCTCACGTCTAGCGGGCTCAAGGCGCTCATACTCCCGGCCATTACTTTGGGTCTGTATCAGATGACCTTGATCATGCGTCTGGTCCGATCCGAGATGCTGGAAGTGCTGCGCGCGGACTATATTCGGTTTGCCCGCGCGCGCGGGCTGCGCGAGAAGACAGTGAATTTCCGTCACGCACTCAAGAACACATTGGTGCCTGTAATCACGGTCACGGGGTTGCAACTCGGCTCCATCATCGCGTTCGCAATCATCACCGAGACCGTGTTTCAATGGCCGGGCGTGGGCTTGCTCTTCATCAACGCGATCCAGTTTGTCGATATTCCGGTCATGGCCGCCTACCTGATGCTCATCTCGGTGCTGTTTGTCGGAATAAACCTGATCGTTGATCTGCTTTATTTCGCGATTGATCCGCGTCTGCGCGCCGATCGCAGCACTGTCGGAGGACACTGATGACCGATCTGCCGCAAGAGACCCCTGTCGTCCCGGAGGTGCGCGCCAAGTCCCGACTTGCCGTGGCTTGGGACAGCGATGTCGCCTACAGCTTCCGCCGGTCTCCCGTCGCCGTTGTGTCCGCCTTTGTCGTCCTGGTTCTGGTCCTGTCCGCTGTTTTCGCGCCGTGGGTCGCACCATACGATCCGTTCAACCCGGCCTCGCTGAACCTGATGAACGGGTTTTCGAAACCGATGGAGCCAAATGCATTCACAGGCGACGTCTTCTGGTTGGGCACGGATGATCAGGGGCGCGATGTGTTCTCCACCATCCTGTATGGCATGCGCGTGTCGCTGTTCGTCGGCTTCGCCGCCGTTGGCTTTGCGCTTGTCCTCGGCGTCACGCTGGGCCTGATCGCGGGCTATGTGGGGGGCTGGGTCGAAACGCTGATCATGCGTGTGGCTGACGTGCAGCTGACCTTTCCGGCGATCCTCGTGGCGATGCTTATCTTTGGCATCGCCAAGGGCATCACCCCGGTTGAGTACCGCGACCAGATGGCGATCTGGGTGCTTATCCTGGCCATCGGCTTGTCGGACTGGGTGCAGTTCGCCCGCGTCGTGCGCGGCGCAACGCTGGTGGAAAAGAACAAGGAGTATGTTCAGGCAGCACGCCTTATCGGGCGCGGGTCCGGCGCAATCATGCTGCGCCACATCCTGCCAAACGTGCTGTCGCCAGTGCTCGTTATCGCCACCATCTCCCTCGCCCTGGCAATCATTGCAGAGGCAACGCTGTCCTTCTTGGGCGTCGGCGCACCACCCACACAGCCCTCCCTTGGCACATTGATCCGTATCGGGCAGGGCTTCTTGTTCTCGGGAGAGTGGTGGATCCTTCTGTTTCCAGCCATCACGTTGCTGGCGCTGGCATTGAGTGTGAATTTGCTGGGCGACTGGCTGCGCGACGCGTTGAACCCGAGGCTGCGCTAAGTGGCAAGGCCGGGTGCAGACCGCGACTTCAGCCAGGGCTTCGGTGGCTTTCTGCTGCTTGGCGGGGCGCTGGTCGTGTTCGCGGTGCTTTGGCCTTTCGCGCAACTGTTGTGGTCGGACGGTACGCGCACGCAGGTCATCCTCGTGGGTTCGGTACTATCTGTGCTTGGCACATTGGTGTCCGCCATTGTCGGTGTGTTGCTCTTCAACCGGCAACAGTCCGCGCGCGAAGATGAACGTCGCGCCGAACGAGAGAGCGAAGACGCCCACGCCAAACAGGAGCGTCTGCGGTTTCGTGTGAACCTTGCGGTCGCCTTGCGTGCAGAGATCCGCGAAAGCGCGTCGCGACTGACGGAGCAGTTCACCCACGACGCTATTCTGGATCAACTCTCCGTCGACCGGTCGAATCTTGATAACGCTCTGGACGCGTCGGGCAGTTCCACAGCCATGCCGCGTGGTATAGCACTGGAACCGAATATCATTTTCGACAATCATACCGACCGCCTTTACGAACTTCCCGATGCGGTCATTCGCGCGCTGGTGCGCTATTACCAGAACGATCTCTATCTGAACCGTTATTTGCAGCGCATGAGCGACGGCGCCTTCAACGGCATCGCAGTTCAGCGCCAGAAGATGGCCGTCGTGTACTACCGCGAGATCGGGCGTACGACGCTGCTTGCAGCACTTCGAGCGCAAGCGGTGCTGAGGGCATATCTGATCGACAAAGGTCAGGTGGATCTGCCGACAACCGGTGATGTCCGGTCGGCCGCAGCACGTCTGCTGTCGGATGTGGATGATAATAAGGCGGTTGCAACACTCATCCGGAGCGGAGATGGGACGCGCTTCAACAACGCGGAAGAGGCCGCTGAAATATTTGAAGAACTGGCGCGTATAGACCCACAAGACGCGCTCGCTGACTACACGCGCGCGATCGGGTACGACGTCAAACCGTTGGTTTTGGGCCCGTCATGATGATCTCCTGCTACGCCGGATGTGTCCGGCATCACTGGTAAAAATATAGGAAGAAGGTAAGCAAATTGCAAACTGATCCTGTGCTCTCGATCCGCGATCTTGTCGTGGAGATTCCGACCCGGCACGCGTTGCTGCGGCCCGTCGACGCTGTTTCATACGACATTGCTGCGGGTGAAATTCTGGGTGTTGTCGGCGAGTCGGGTGCGGGGAAATCGATGGCAGGCAACGCCGTGATTGGCCTGCTCACGCCACCGGCCCGGATCACGAGCGGGGAGATTTTGCTCAACGGGCAGCGGATAGACAGCTTGTCTCGCGAGCAGATGCGGCGCTTGCGTGGCAAGGAAATCGGGATGGTGTTTCAAGATCCGCTGACCTCTCTCAACCCGTTGCTCAGGATCGGGGATCAATTGACTGAAACCATGCTGGAACACCTCCCGATCTCCCGGGAAGAAGCCGAGGAGCGTGCGGTCAAGGCGCTGGAAGAGGTCGGCATTCCCGCCGCCCGCCAGCGCGTCAATTCCTATCCGCATGAATTCTCCGGGGGCATGCGGCAACGGGTCGTGATCGCGCTGGCGCTGTGTGCCGAGCCCAGCCTCGTCATCGCCGATGAGCCGACAACCGCGCTGGATGTGTCGGTTCAGGCGCAAATCATCGCATTGCTGAAGCGGTTGTGTCGCGAACGCGGGACGGCCGTCATGCTGATCACTCATGACATGGGCGTGATTGCCGAAACCGCAGACCGGGTCGCGGTCATGTATGCAGGGCGATTGGCAGAACTGGGCCCGGTACGCGATGTCATCACCGACCCGCGTCATCCGTATACTTATGGCTTGATGGGCTCTACGCCGCTGGCCTCCAAGGGACGGAAACGGTTGCACCAGATTCCGGGGTCCATGCCGCGCCTTGGGCAGTTGCCGCCGGGCTGCGCCTTTGCCGCCCGATGCCCTCGGGTGGAAGACCGGTGTCAGGCCGACCCCGGACCCAGGATCAGCGACACGGGCGGGCGCGCCGCGTGCTGGTTCCCCATGCAGGGGCTCAAACCTACCGCTGCGGAGGTTGAGGCATGACCACGCTCGTCTCCGTCAAGAACCTCAGCAGACGCTTCGATGTCTCAAAGCCCTGGTTGAACCGCATGCTGGAGCGTCTGCCCAAAGCCATTCTGACCGCGGTTTCGGATGTGTCCTTCGATGTCGAAAACCGCACGATCTACGCCCTGGTCGGCGAGAGTGGTTCGGGCAAGTCGACGATCGGCAAGATGGTGGTGGGGCTGCTGCCGCCGTCGGAAGGCGGAGTTGAGATCAACGGCACGGATCTTGCGCGCGAGAGCGATGCTGACAAGCTGGATGCGGTGCGTTCCGACATTCAGATGATCTTTCAGGACCCGTTCGCGAGCCTCAATCCCCGCTGGCGGGTGCGCGATATCATCAACGAGCCGGTTTCGGCGCGGGGGGGGGATGTAACCGGACTGGCTGAACGTCTGCTGGAGCAGGTGGGTCTGGCTGCAGAGGATGCCCTGAAATTCCCCCACGAGTTCTCCGGCGGGCAAAGGCAGCGGATATGTATCGCGCGTGCACTGGCCTCGGGACCTAAGCTGATCGTGTGTGATGAACCGACGTCCGCGCTGGACGTGTCGGTTCAGGCGCAGGTCTTGAACCTGATGTCGGATCTGAAGGACGAGTTCGGCCTGACATATCTGTTCATCAGCCATGACCTGACCGTGGTGCAGCATATGGCGGACCGGATCGGGGTTCTCTATCTGGGGCGCCTGGTGGAAGAGGCTTCTCCCGCTGAGCTGTTCGAAACCCCGCGCCATCCGTACACGCAGATGCTGTTGGCGGCGGCGCCGCGCATGGACGGGTTCGGGCGCGAGGTTGATCCCCCGCAGGGCGAAATCCCCGACCCGATCAACCCGCCGACGGGTTGTGCATTTCACCCCCGGTGTCCGATAGCAGTCGCACGCTGTGCAAAAGAACGCCCCGAGCTGCGCGGCCTGGGCGGAGCCCGTGTGGCGTGTCATTTGGCCGAAGACTAGGGCGGGGCAACCGCGGCCCTTGGCATCTGTCCGCCAATCCGGCTCGTGACTTCGGCAGCGGCCGCTTTCACGGCCTCCCCGAGGCCGGGCAGGGCGCTGGCGGCAAACCGGGCGGAAGGGCCGGACACGGAGATACCCGCAACGGCTTCGCCGTACCCATCATAGATCACGGCGGCCACGCAGCTCATGCCTTCAAACCGTTCCTCATCGTCGAACGACCATCCCCGGATGCGGGTTTCCGACAGGTCGGCCATCAGGTCTTCGGGTGCGGTCAGGGTCTTGGGTGAGAATTGCTGCAAGCCGGTCCGTGTCAGAAGTTTCTGGGTATCTTGCTCGGACATCGCGGCCAGAAGCGCCTTGCCGATCCCGCTGGCATGCATTGGCCCGCGGGAGCCCGGACGATGAAAGGCGCGGATCGGATTGTGCGTTTCCACCTGACCGATGAAGACCACGTGATCGGCATCCAGAATGCCCATGTTCGCCGTCTCGCCGGTGTGTTCCATCAGATCGCGCATTGTGGACCTGCCCACCTCAAGAAGATTTGTGCGTTGCATGAAGGCTGAGCCGACACGGAACGCTTCGAGCCCCACGCGCCACGTCTGTGTTTCTTCGTCCATGTCGACAAACCCATGCTTTTCAAGCGTGGCAAGCACCCTGTGCGCGGTGGAAGCCGGCATTCCAAGCCGCATCGACATGTCCGACAGAGTTCCACCGCCGTCCCGCGCCAGTGCACTGAGAACAGCAAGGCCACGATCAAGAGCTTGAATCGTGCTCGCAGAGCTGTCGGTAAAGGCTGACTTCGGGCGCCCGCGCCCCCTGCGTTTGGGAATCGATTGGTCGTTCATGTCGTGTCCTCTTGGTCTTGGCTACAAGTATTGTTCTCTGAAAAACATTTTCAATAAAATTCTTGAGCGTGTACTGAAAAACAAAATAAGTAATATAAACATAGTCTTGATGTATTTACTTCGAAAATAAAAAATAATTCCAAAAAAATTGGAAAATATGGATCGTCCTGCTAGATAGAAAGTACAAGGAGGAAGGCCCATGTTCGATCAGAACCCTATTTTCATTCCCGGACCGACGAACGTTCCTGACCGGCTGCGGCGCGCTATGGATCGCCAGACCGTGGACCACCGGTCGCCAGCGTTTGCGGACATGTTGCCACGGCTGAAGGCGGGTGTGCGCAAGGTCTTCAACACAAGCGCAGCCGAAATCCTGTTCTTCCCGGCCTCTGGGACGGGCGGGTGGGAAGCTGCCGTGTCCAACACCCTGTCACCTGGCGACGCAGTTTTGATCGCGCGCTACGGAATGTTCAGCCATCGCTGGATCGACCTGTGCGAGCGTCATGGCCTGAACGTGCAGATCATTGAATGCGAGTGGGGAACCGGCGCGCCTGCCGAGCGGTTCGCCGAAGTTCTCTCCGCAGATACCGACCACAACATCAAGGCGGTCCTTGTCACGCACAACGAAACGGCGACCGGCGTGAGGTCTGACATCGGCGCGGTACGGCGTGCGATGAACACAGCGAACCATCCCGCGTTGCTGTTCGTTGATTGCGTGAGCTCTCTCGGGTCCATGCCGTTCGACATGGACGGCTGGGGCGTTGATATCGCGATCACCGGCAGCCAGAAAGGGTTCATGCTGTTTACCGGCATGTGCATCATGGCGATCGGTGACAAGGCTTTGGCAGCGCGCGAAACAGCGCAACTGCCGCGTACATTCCTGAGCTTTGATGACATGATGACCGCCAACGCGGGTGGCGGGTATCCTTATACGCCGCCGATCCAATTGATGTTTGGCCTCGAAGAAAGCCTGCGCATGCTCGAGGAAGAGGGGCTGGAGAACGTGTATGCGCGCCACTACCGCCTTGCCGAAGGTGTGCGCCGCGCCGTGAAGGCGTGGGGACTGACCCTGTGCGCGCAGAGCCCGGAGCTTTACTCCGACAGTGTAAGCGCCATCTACGTTCCCGAGGGCTTCGACAGCAACGCGCTTTGTGCGCATGCCCTCGAGACATACGATGTGTCGTTTGGTGTGGGGCTCGGCATGATGAACGGCAAGGCATTCCGCATCGGCCATCTGGGCGCGTTGACCGATGTCACCGTTCTGTCCGGCCTCGCGACGATTGAAATGGCAATGGCGGATCTCGACTATCCGATCACGCTGGGGTCAGGGGTGGCCGCAGCTCAGCAGTTCTATCGCACAACCGCAGGCGCGAGCCTTGCCAAAGCCGCCTGACAGGCGAGCGGGGGAAACCATGAAAGATACCATCGAACCAGCCGTGATCCCGACCTATGACGACGTCGTGACGGCGCATGAGCGGATCAAACCTTACATCCATCGCACGCCCGTCCTGACCTCCTCCTACTTCAACGACCTGGTTGGCGCGGAACTGTTCTTCAAATGTGAGAACTTCCAGAAGGCGGGCGCGTTCAAGGTCCGTGGCGCCTCCAATGCGGTGTTCGGCTTGTCTGACGACGTGGCAGAACGCGGTGTCGCAACGCACTCGTCAGGCAACCACGCGCTGTCTCTCAGCTATGCCGCCGGTCGCCGGGGTATACCGTGCCATGTGGTGATGCCGCGCACGGCGCCAGAGGCGAAGAAAGCCGCAGTGCGCGGATATGGCGGTCTCATCACCGAATGTGAACCATCCACGACCTCGCGCGAGGCCGTGTTTGCCGAAGTCGAGGAACGGACCGGTGCGGAATTCGTGCACCCCTACAATGACCCGCGTGTCGTGGCGGGGCAGGGCACCTGTTCGCGTGAATTCATGGAGCAGACAGATGGTCTGGACATGGTGATCGCGCCCATCGGCGGGGGGGGCATGATCTCTGGCTGCTGCCTGACCCTCAGCAACATCGCCCCCGAGGTCGAAATCATCGCGGCAGAGCCCGAACAGGCGGACGATGCCTATCGCAGCTTCAAGGCCGGGCACATCATTGCCGATGATGCGCCGGTGACAATTGCCGATGGCTTGAAAGTGCCGCTCAAGGATCTGACATGGCATTTCGTGTCGAACCATGTGTCCGACATCCTGACCGCGTCTGAGCAGGAGATCATCGATGCGATGAAGCTCACCTGGCAGCGGATGAAGATCGTGATGGAGCCGAGCTGCGCCGTGCCGCTCGCCACCATCCTGAAGAACAAAGAGAAATTCGCCGGCAAGCGCGTCGGTGTCATCGTAACTGGCGGCAATGTCGATCTCGACAAACTGCCGTGGATCATGAGCTAAGCGGGGAGAACCACCATGAACGCAGAAGCAAAATTTGCGGATCTTGAAGTCGGCTACAACATTCCGGCAGCCATCGGGATGGACGAGGCCGACATCCAGACGCCATGCCTTGTGTTGGATTTGGACGCACTTGAGCGCAACGTTGCCAAGATGGGGCAGTTCGCCAAGGAGATGGGCGTCCGGCACCGCGTACACGGCAAGATGCACAAGTCGGTCGATGTGGCCAAGATGCAAATGGAACTGGGCGGTGCCTGCGGTGTTTGCTGTCAGAAAGTGTCCGAGGCCGAGGCCTTCGCGCGCGGTGGCATCACTGATGTCCTGGTGTCCAACCAGGTGCGCGACCCGGCCAAAATCGACAGGCTGGCACGCATCCCCCGGTTGGGCGCCCGTGCGATCTGCTGCGTGGACGATGTCGAAAACGTTGCCGACCTGTCTGCCGCTGCGCAGAAGCATGGTACGCAGATCGAATGCCTGGTCGAGATTGACTGCGGGGCAGGCCGCTGTGGTGTGACCACGACCCCCGAGGTTGTTGAAATTGCCAAGGCTATCGACGCGGCGCCGGGCCTGAAGTTTGCGGGGCTGCAGGCCTATCAGGGCGCGATGCAACACCTCGACAGCTATGACGAGCGCAAAGCCAAGATCGATATCGCGGTCGCCATGGTCAAAGACGCGGTCGACACGCTGAAAACCGAAGGTCTGGAATGTGACATCGTTGGGGGTGGCGGCACCGGCTCCTACTACTTCGAGGGCAACTCGGGTGTCTATAACGAGCTCCAATGCGGATCCTATGCGTTCATGGATGCGGATTACGGGCGTATCCTCGACAAGAATGGCAACCGCATTGACCAGGGCGAATGGGAAAACGCGTTGTTCATCCTGACTTCGATCATGAGCCATGCGAAAGCAGACAAGGCGATCTGCGATGCGGGCCTCAAGGCCCAGTCGGTGGACAGTGGCCTGCCGGTCATCTTCGGGCGCGACGATGTCGAGTACGTCAAATGTTCGGACGAGCACGGTGTGATCATGGATCCCGACGGCAAGCTCAAGGTGAACGACAAGCTGAAGCTGGTGCCCGGGCATTGCGATCCGACCTGCAACGTGCACGATTGGTATGTCGGTGTGCGCGGCGGCAAGGTCGAGGCGCTGTGGCCCGTCACGGCCCGCGGTCTGGCCTACTAAGCCAAACCTGAAGCAGGGGGCGCAGGTCGCCTCCTTCTTCTTTGCTGAAATACTCCCGCCGGAGGCATCCCTATGCCTGCCAGCGGACCGCCATCTGAGGGGAGGGCAGCCATGCTCCAGAAACTGGACACCGACGGTCTCGTGATCGTCACGGAAGAGGTTTGTCAGAAAGTCGTTGATCGCGCGCTGGCTTTTGATGCCGTCAAGGACGTATTCGGGGCGATGGCCCGAGGGGACGCTTACAACTTCCCGGTCATCCGGGAGGCGATTGGCCACGAGGATGCCCTTTATGGCTTCAAGTCCGGCTTCGACAAGGCAGGCATGGTCCTGGGCGTGAAGGCCGGGGGCTATTGGCCCAACAACATGGCCAAGGGCATTATCAACCACCAGTCGACGGTGTTTCTGTTCGACCCAGACACCGGCAAGCTCAAGGCGCTGGTTGGTGGCAACTACCTGACCGCGATCCGCACCGCGGCATCATCTGCGGTGTCCATCGACCAGTTGGCGCGCAAGGACGCGAAGGTTCTCGGCATGGTCGGTGCGGGGCATCAGTCCACCTTCCAGCTGCGCGCAGCCGTCGAGCAGCGCGATTTCGAAAAAGTCGTGTGCTGGAATGCCCATCCAGAGATGATCCCGAACCTCGGCAAGGTTGCCGGAGAGTTGGGCATTCCATTCGAAGCGGTAGAGCGGGAACAACTGGGGGCAGAAGCGGATGTGATCATCACCATCACCTCTGCATTCGAGTCCCTGATCGATGCGCACTATATCCGGCCTGGCACCCACCTGGCCTGCATGGGGACGGACACCAAGGGCAAGCAGGAGGTTTCAACCGAACTCGTGGCCAAAGCCACGCTCTTTACCGACGAGGTTGCGCAGTCTACGACCATCGGCGAGACCCAGCATGCCATCGCCGCGGGATTGATCTCGGAGGCGGACGTGACGCCAGTGGGCATGGTCATCAATGGTGATCACCCGGGCCGAACTTCGGATGACGAGATCACCCTGTTCGACGGCACGGGGGTTGGCCTTCAGGATCTTGCCGTGGCGGCCGTTGCCGCCGAGCAGGCCGTCGCCACGGGCGAAGCGACGCAAGTCGCCCTCTAAGCTGTTTGTCACAAGCTTACAAGGCGGCGTCCTGTGGGGCGCCGCTATGCTGTTTAGCGTGTCATATGCGTGTTTTGACCCTGCGTCAGACTGCACGTGACGTTGGGTCAGCAATTCTTGTTTCGGATCAACTCCTGACGTTTACTGCCTGCGCGACCTAGGAGGATGTTCAATGATAAAAACAGGATTGATCTGCTTCACGTTCACACTGGCCAGCGCATTTCCTGCGGCAGCCAAGTCACTACCTGACATCTATACCAGTCTGTTCATTCTCGGCGACAGTCTGAGCGACAACGGCACCACCGCGCCGGTGGGCTCTGTCTCCAGCAACGGTCCGGTTTGGAACGACCCGCTGCTTGAGCAGTTCGAAGTTGCCGGAAAGACATCCGTGAACCTTGCGTCCGGCGGGGCGACTGCTGCGGGTACAAGCGCGATCGATCTTGCGGCACAGGTGGCACAGTTCCAAAACTTCGCAGCACCCAAGGGTGACCGCCCCCTTGTCTCGCTCTGGTTCGGGGGAAATGACCTTTTGCCGGACGATCCCATCAACGCGCCATTTGCCAATTTCACCCTTGCCAATGCCCAGGCGGCAGCTTTCGCCATCGATGCGCAGGTCGACGTTCTGATCGGCGATGGTGTCAGCGACTTTCTGATCTTCGGTCTGCCGGATCTGGGGAAAATTCCCCTGACCTCCACCGCTCCGCCGGCTTTGCAGCAGCAGGCGTCTTTGCTGTCGAGCGCGTTTGATGCGACCTTACAGGCCATCTTGCCGACTGACGTCAATATCACCTTTATCGACATTTTCTCGCTGACCGGGGCGACGGTGGCTGACCCGGCGTCGTTCGGGTTCTCAACCCTTTTCCCGTGCACACTTTCACCGCTGGTTGACTGCGCGGACACGCCGTTCTGGGATCCGATCCACCCCACTTCGGCGGCCCATGCGATCATCGGCGCGGAAGTTCGCGCCGCGTTAGAACCGGTGCCCCTGCCTGCCGGAGCCTGGTTGTTGCTGACTGGCCTTGCTGCCGTTGGCGGGCTGAGACGTCGCAAGGCCATTGCCAGCTAGGGGACAAGGGGCGTCGCACTTCAGGGCCGGGCCAACGGGCCGGCTCTTTTTTCTGGATCAGCCGCGTCCGCGATAGGGCGGTACGCCCTGATCCGGTATCCAGACCGCCTCGGGTGGCGCGCCGGTCTGCCAGAACACGTCAATCGGAATACCTCCGCGCGGGTACCAGTACCCGCCTATGCGCAGCCAGCTCGGTTCCAGGAATGTCACCAGCCGCCGCGCGATCGAGATCGTGCAATCCTCGTGAAACGCGCCGTGGTTACGGAACGCGCCGAGGTACAGTTTCAGCGATTTGCTCTCGACCAGCCACGCGCCCGGAACATAGTCGATCACGAGATGCGCAAAGTCGGGTTGGCCGGTCATCGGGCAAAGCGACGTGAATTCGGGTGCCGTGAACCGCACGGTGTACGACACATCCGGTTGCGGGTTCGCCACACGCTCCAGTTCCGCCGCTTCTGGGCTGTCGGGAAGGGTCGTCATGCCACCCAACTGCTTGAGGTTGTCGTAGATCGAGCCGCTCATCTTACTGTTCCCATGTCATTTTGTGCGGAACCTGCGGGTCCGGCGGGGGAAGCACAAGCGCAAAATACACATTTTCGGGCCATGTTTTTCGGCAGCTTTCAAGGCCGAAAAAACAGGCTATGCCTATGCGACCAAAGGACAAAGTAAGACCGACGAACGTCTGATGCAAAACTTCTGTCGCCTGTGAAATGGTGCCGCCTATTGGCTTGAATCACAGCGTGGACCCGGTTTGCAACTCTACACCAAGCACCATCTTGAAAAAGTAGACGCGGTTTTACGCTCCTCGTCGGCTGCGGCCAGATCGCGTCTGGCGGCAAGTTGGCGGCGCTCGGTGGATGTGCATGGGCTTGACCCGGCCAGGCAGGGGGCGCCAGAGCGTGTTGACGCATCCGACTTGTGCTTGCGGCTCGAGACACATGCGCAATTTCTGGAAATCGCCTCACCCCGGCTCGATGCCCTGTTCGGGTTGGTGGGGTGGTCGGGCTGCGCGGTCCTTTTGACCGATGCGGATGGGATTGTCCTTGAACAACGGGTCAAAGCCGCCGATGCGCCGGTTTTCGACAGTTGGGGTCTGAGCAAAGGGGCCGACTGGAGCGAGAAGAGCGAAGGCACGAACGGGATCGGAACCTGCCTGACCGAGCGGCGTCGGGTTATCATCGACCGCGACGACCATTTCTTTGCCCGCAACACCGGCATGAGTTGCATTGACGCCCCCATTTTTGGACCCGAGGGGCAGGTGCTTGCCGCGCTGGATGTGTCTTCGGCGCGTGCCGACCAGACAGAGGCGTTCAACAACCTGATCGCCGCACAAGTCACTCAGACGGCCCGGTACATCGAAGAAGCGATGTTCCGACTGACCTATGCCAGCGCCCGGATCGTCGTGGCCGAGGGGACGGATGCCGAAGCGGCCACCTTGCTGGCCATCGACAGCGACGACCTTGTGATCGGCGCAACCAAGGACGCACGGCGGGTCTTCTCGCTCGATGCGAGCGGCACCATCACGCCCAAACCCGCAAGCGATATTCTGGGCCGAACCGAAGGTCCATCTGGGTTCGAGAAGGCGGAACGTGCGGCCGTGGTCCGGGCCCTTGCGCGCACCAACGGCAATGTCAGCGCCGCCGCTCGACATCTCGGGATCGGACGCGCAACGCTCTACCGCCGTATGAAACGTCTGCAATTGGACGATAAGCGAGGTCACCTGTCTCAGGGCTGAGACACCTTTTGCAGTCGCGGCATGGAACGTCTGGTGACCCACATGCACGAACACGGCAAACGCTGGACCACCCGGAGAAAATTTGCCCGGGATCAGGAGGAATACTCAATGAATGATATGACCCAAACCGAGCTTGGTACCTATACCTCGCCGTTCAAGCTGCGCTACGAGAACTTCATCGGTGGTGAGTTCGTCCCCCCCGTGAACGGTCGCTATTTCGAGAACGTCACGCCGATCACTGGTGCCATGATCAACGAGATCCCGCGCTCCGACGCGGCGGATATTGAACTGGCGCTGGATGCGGCACATGCCGCAAAAGACGCGTGGGGCAAGACGTCCACGACCGAGCGCTCGAACATTCTGCTCAAGATCGCGGACCGGATCGAGGAAAACCTCGAACTGATCGCGCAGGCAGAGACATGGGACAACGGCAAGCCGATCCGCGAAACCATGGCCGCCGATATTCCGCTCGCAGCCGATCATTTCCGCTATTTCGCCGGCACCCTGCGCGCGCAGGAAGGTCATATGTCCGAGATCGACAATGACACTGTCGCCTATCACTTCCATGAACCGCTGGGTGTGGTCGGTCAGATCATCCCCTGGAACTTCTCCATCCTGATGGCGGCCTGGAAGCTGGCGCCTGCGCTGGCCGCCGGCAACTGCATCGTGATGAAGCCCGCCGAACAGACCCCGGCTGCCATTCTGGTCCTGATGGAAAAGATCGCTGACCTGCTGCCCGCCGGTGTTCTGAACATCGTGAATGGCTACGGCGCAGAGGTCGGCAGCGCGCTGGCCACATCCAAGCGGATCGCCAAGATCGCGTTCACCGGATCCACCGCAACCGGTCGCAAGATCATGGAGGCCGCAACGGTCAACTTGATCCCTGTCACGCTGGAACTGGGCGGCAAGTCGCCGAACATCTTCTTCTCGGACGTGATGGCGAAGGATGACGCGTTCCTCGACAAGGCTGTTGAAGGTTTCGTGCTGTTCGCCTTCAACCAGGGTGAGGTCTGCACCTGCCCGAGCCGCGCACTGATCCAGGAAGACATCTACGAAGAGTTCATCGCGCGCGCCATTGCCCGTGTTAAGGCGATCAAGCAAGGCGATCCCCGCAACCCCGAGACGATGGTCGGCGCGCAGGCGTCCAAGGAGCAGCAGGAGAAGATCCTGTCCTACCTGACCATCGGTGTCGAGGAAGGGGCCGAGGTTCTGGCCGGTGGCGCGGCAGCCCAGATGGGCGGCGAACTGGAAGGTGGCAACTACATCCAGCCGACGATCCTGAAAGGCCACAACAAGATGCGCGTGTTCCAGGAAGAGATCTTCGGACCGGTCGTGTCCGTCACGACCTTCAAGGATGAGGCCGAAGCCCTCGCGATTGCCAATGACACGATGTACGGCCTTGGCGCCGGTGTCTGGTCGCGTGACGCGAACACCTGCTATCGCTTTGGCCGGGCCATCGAAGCCGGTCGCGTCTGGGTAAACAACTACCACGCCTATCCGGCACATGCCGCGTTTGGTGGATACAAGCAGTCTGGCATCGGTCGTGAAAACCACAAGATGATGCTTGACCACTACCAGCAGACCAAGAACATCCTGATGAGCTACAATCCCAACAAACTGGGCTTCTTCTAAGGTCGGGGGATTGGACTGGCCCCTTCGGGCCGGACCGTCTTGTACCAAGGCTCCGCATCCTGTGATGCGGGGCCTTTCTTGTGCGCTTTACTGTGCGGCGTGGGCCTGCCGCGGTTCGGGATTGTGGATCACGACTTGCTGGAACGGGATCTCCCATCCATGCCGGGTGGCCAAGCGCACAAGGCAGCGCGCCAATTCGCGCTCCAACTCTTCGAACCGGTGGGCCGCAGAGCCTGCGACATCAATCTCGACCTCATAGTCCAGAGATGACGCCCCCGCGCGCAGGAACTCCACATCGACGTTGCGCAACTCGTCAGGACCCAGCAGACGCGCGAAATGCGCGGCGACACCGTCGCGCAACTGTGTGATGATGGTGTCCGTTGACTGGTCCTGATGCTTGTAGGCAACGCCAAACTCCACCTCGACCCGGTACCCATGGGACAGGTTCACGGGGGTCGCGGCCAGATAGTCCGCAGTCTGGTAGGTGACGCGCGCGCCGCCCAACAACTCTACCACGACCATTTCAGGGGTCTGCGCGATAACCTGACCGGCATTGTCATCGGCCAGGCGGACCCAGTCGCCTTTTTCGGATGGAAACCAGGCTTCATCCTCGGCCGCGGGGCGCGAATGCATGCCGACCAGTTCACGCACGGGCAGGGTGAACTCTCCGCCATCGAGCGCCGGGTTCACGAGGTCCGTGAAAAAGCTCAGCCGCTGTACTTTGTAGGGCACATCGTTGAAGAGCACCCGCTCACCTTCCTGCACCGCGCCCAAGTTCAGAAGCACGGAGAGTTGTTCCAGCAGGCTGGGCAGCATCTTGAAAACGACCCAGACAGCCGCGATGAGCAGCAAGAGGGCAAGCCCCAGCAGAAGCCAGTCGTTGCGCATGTTGAACACCCAGATCATCGCGCCGAACGCCGCAATGAGCGAGAACACGGCAAACAGCACACCGCCAAGTCTCATGGCGAATGTTCGTTTCTCGATCCTTCGGGCAGCAACGCTGCGCCCGGCATAAGCCAACAGGCGCGTGGCAATCAGAACCCCGACAAAAGCGCCAAACCCCATGATCAGGCTGGTTCCGCGTTCCTGAAAGAAACCTTGAAAGGCCGAATTCACGTTCTGCCCGACCGGCCCGTTTTCGGTTTGCAGGTCAGTCAGCCGCTGGGTCAGGGCATCCACCTGCGTCTGGTGGGAGGCCTGGCGGTCCTGCCATAGTTCCGCATTCGCGTTCAGCCGCTCCAGCACGCTTGGATCACCTGCGCGGTCCAGAGCAGCTTCGATGTTCGTCAGTGCCAGGTTGGCACTCGCAAGACGCTGGTTTGCGATATCCAGATCGCGGCGCGTGCGCTCCTGGGCGCGGGCCTCGTTGGTGGCCTGGTTGAGCAAAAGCACAAACGGCTCCACAAGTTGCTGAAGCTCGGCGTTCAGGTCAAACTCTGCTTCGTCCAGTGCCCGGTAGCCTTCTTCGGACACGCCCGTCACCAGCACTGAAATCTGTTCCTGAACGTCGCTCAACTCGCGGTTCAGATCTTCGAGTTCCTCTGCAGTGTCCTCGCTCTGCTCGCGTGACCCATCGCCCGCAAGCTCCGCAATCCGGGTCTTCAGATCAGTTTCCAGTTCAACGAGAGGCCGCAAGATGTCGAGGGTGTTTTGCGCCCGTTCGACCAGTTCGATGGCAGCAGTCCTGTCGTTGGCAGCCTCCTGCGCCATTGTCTGCGGAGCCGACAACAGCATAAAAACCGCGACCCCCACCGAACCAAATCTAGCCCAAGTCGTCATCATCGATCTTCCCTGAGTTTCTGCCGCCCAAGCGGGGTTTTCTATCAGGTCGTTGTGGTTGTCGCTGTGGTCAAGCTGCAATCTGCATCTCACATAGGATCGAAGAGAACCGGGTTGCCTCCAAGTGGCGCCCGCACGCTTCGTCCGAGGACCGTTCGCGCCGCTCGGAAGACGCGGCTAGTCTGCCGTATTCGGCCCGTCATAGGTCCAGCGATAGCCAGGCGGTGTTGGACCCTTGTTGCGACCGCCTTGCTCCATCTGCTCCCACGCGTGGGCAAGGATGCCAACGGATCGTGACAGGCAGAACAGTCCGCGTGCAACGGGCGGAGGGCATCCAAGCTCCGCGAAGATCACAGCCGTTGCGCCGTCGATGTTCATGGGCACTGGTTTTGAGCGTTCAAGCGCGAGATGTGCCTCGACCGCCCGACCGATCTCTGCAAAACGACCCGAAACATGCCCCTCGGTCGCGGCAGCGTCTACCAGCGCCAGCAAGCGCGGGGCGCGTGGGTCTACAGGTTTGTGAAACCGGTGCCCGAAGCCCGGAAGATAGCGACCATGGTCCGCGCGCCAGGCATCAAGGGTCCGTGCAAGCATCTCCGGGCCAGCCTGTGCAATGGCCGCATACATGGCGACCGCCTGTTCTCCGGCTCCGCCATGGATATCGCCCAGCATGTTCACCCCGTTCGCCATGGCGTTGTTGAGCCCGACCCCGCAGGTCGCGGCCATGCGTGCCGCAGCGATCGAAGGGGCTTGCGGGCCATGGTCAACGGCTGCCACGAGCGCAGCTTCGAGCAGGGTCGCCCTGGCTGGCTCAAGCTTCTGCCCCATGACCATCCACCAGATCATCTGCGGAAAACTCGTCGTTCCGATCATGTCTTCGATCGGACGGCCCCGAAACGCGATCCGGCCGGGCTCCATGTCGATGATCGCGGTCTTCCACCAGTCGGAGACATCCCGGCCTTCGGTCATTGTACTGCCCTTTCGGCTTTCATCAGTGCAATCTCGTCTGCATCGTATCCCAGATCGGTCAGAATTTCGTCGGTGTCGGCGCCAAGGGTGGGCGGACCAGCCTCAACGCCCGGGCGTTCGCCATCGACCATGAAGCCCGTACGGACAACTTTGACCGGGCGGTCCACGTCCGGAACCTCTGCATATTGCGCAAGAAAATCGCGCGATGTGATTTGCGGGTGGCTCAAGATTTCGGATACGCCCAGAACTGGGCCTGCAGGGACGCCGATCTCGTTCAAGGCGCGCGCCCAGTCGCGGGCCGTACCGGTGCGCAACACCGACTCCAGTTCCGACTTCAGAGCCACACGGTTCCGCTTGCGATCTTCGCGCGTGGCATAATCCGGATGTTCCAGCAAATCCGCGCGTTTCAGGTGACGGGCCAGAGCATACCACTGCTCGTCCTTGTTGGCAGCGATGTTCAACAGGCCGTCCGCGCACTGGAATGTCCCGGATGGGGCTGAGGTCGGATTCTCGTTCCCGTGCGCCTGTGGTGGTGCGTCGGCTATCAGGTGATTAGAGACGACCCACCCCATGGTCGCCAGCAACGACTCCATCATCGACACGTCGATGAATTGCCCCCGCTTGGGTGCGTTCAGGGCCGCACAGATCGCCATGGCCGCTGTCAGGCCCCCGACCGTGTCGGCCAGGGGATAGCCGACGCGCAAGGGGGCGGTGGCGCTGTCCCCGGTGATCGACATCACACCTGAAGCCCCCTGAATGATCTGGTCATAGGCCGGTCGCTTCACCCACGGGCCGGTCTGCCCGTAGCCAGAGATCGCGCAATAGATCAGGTTCGGTTGCGCTTCGCGCAGCGTTTCGTAGTCGAGGTCCAGTCGCGCCATGACACCGGGGCGAAAGTTTTCCACCAGAACATCCGCGGTTTTTACAAGGCGCAGGAACGCGGCTTTGCCCTCCGGGTGTTTGAGGTTCAGCGCGATGGAGCGTTTGCCTGCATTCTGGGCCAGAAAACTGACCCCCATGCCCTTGGCTGACAACTCGGGATCCGCGCCGAGGTTGCGGGCCAGATCACCGCGCCCGACGGCCTCCACCTTGATCACCTCCGCACCGAGATGGGCAAGCTGGTGGCAGGCAAACGGGCCGGCAAGAACGTTTGTCAGGTCCAGCACGCGAATGCCGGACAGGCTTGCCGCAGGTGTCATCCGGTCGGTCGCTTGGGTGGCCTTGTGCGCCGATTAATCGCCATCGGCAACTCCCTCGGCCCGCTTTCGGGCGCGCCGCGCGCGGTAGCTCGGCAGCAGCACCAGCAGCAACGCCAGAACCAGCAGGCCAAGCGTCATGGGGCGTTCCAGAATGAAACCCAGACCGCGATAGAGCTGCATGGAGCGGGCAAAGTTATCCTCCAGCATCGTGCCGAGGATGAACCCGATCAGCAGTGGCGCAAGCGGGTAGTCCGCAAACCGGAAAATCGTCGCCATCACCCCGAGCCCGACCAGCAACAGAAGTTCGGTGGCGTTGTTCTGCCCGATATAGGCCCCCATCAGGGTAAAGAACAAAATGAACGGGATGAGGTATTCACGTGGAATTGCGAGGATTTTCGCGATGTACGGGATCAGCGGCAGGTTCAGGATCAACAGCACCAGGTTGCCGATGAACATCGAGATGATGACCGCCCAGAAGATTTCGGGCGTGTCGACCATCAGGCGCGGCCCCGGTGTGACGTTGAGGGCAATAAGGGCCCCCAGCAGGATCGCCGTGGTGCCTGATCCGGGGATGCCAAGCGTCAGAAGCGGGACGAACGATCCGGTGCAGGCCGCGTTATTTGCGGTCTCTGGCGCAGCAAGGCCCTTGACGGAGCCTTTGCCGAACTCTGCCTGTTCGTCGCCCTTGGCGATGTTGCGTTCCACCGCGTAGCCGAGGAAGGACGCAATGGTGGCGCCCGCACCCGGCAGAACGCCGATGAAGAAGCCCTGCACGGACTGGCGCCCGATCACCGGGATCATGGATTTGCCCTCGGCGCGGGAAAACCGCAGGTTCGTAATCTTCTTGCTATCCCCTTCGGACCCGCTGGCCCCGCGTGCCGGGTTAAGCACAAGAAACAAGGCCTCCGGCAGGGCGAACATCGCCATGGCAAGCGTGATGAAGCTGATGCCCGATTGCAGGTCCATCAGGCCCATCGTGAAGCGCGGCATGTTGAACAGCGCGCCTTCGCCGACGGTCGCCAGGATCAACCCCAGAAGCGTCATCATCAGAGCCTTGGCCACTTGTCCGGTGCCGGCAAAGGCCGCGATGGCGGACAGGCCCACGACCATCAGGGCGAAATACTCCGCCGAATGGAACAACAGCGCGACGGTGGACAGGGCAGGGGCAAAGATCATCAACAGGATCGCACCGATTGTCCCGCCTGCAAAACTGGACACGGCCGCAATGGTCAGCGCCTTGCCTGCCATGCCCTTGCGGGCCATCGGATAGCCATCGAAACTGGTGGCGACCGTTCCCGCGACCCCAGGCGCGTTCAGCAGGATCGACGAGGTCGAGCCGCCGAAAATCGCCCCGTAGTAGACGCCGGCCAGCAGGATCAGCGCCGCCGCCGGATCACCAAGCGTGATCGCCACCGGAATCATGATCGCAATAATGGACATCGGGCCAAGCCCGGGCAGCATGCCGATGAATGTGCCGATCAGACAGCCCGCAATCACCATCAGCAGGTTCTGGATTGAAAAAGCGGCCTGCAGGCCGATCAGAATGCCTTCGATCATCGCTCAGGCCCCCATGAAGAACGGAAAAGGCCGCAGGAAGATGCCAAGCACCTCCTGCACCAGGTACCAGACGAAACCGGTGGCAAGGGCGGCGACGGGGATCATGATGTGAAACTTGCGCTCGCCCAGGATCGTGCTGCCCGCGACCAGAAACACCGTCGTTGCCAGCAGGAAACCGGCGGGTCGAAGCATGAGCGCATAGGCGACCATCAGGCCGAGCAGCATCAGGGCCTGCCCGAGTTTATATTCATGCAGCTTGCGGTAGTTGATATCCGTTGCGCTTGGCGCGCTGTCATCCGCGTCAGACTTCTCGATGCCGAGCAGGACAATCAGGCCAACGATCACGCCAAGAATGGCCAGCACCTTGGGAAAGGTCGAAGGCCAGACCGGGTTGCGTTGCATGAACGGGGGGAGGAGTTGATCCATCGTGAAAAACGCGGCGTAGCCATAGATGCAGCAAAACGCCACGAAGATGAGCGCGATCCAGCGGTCGAGCGCCATGGTGTCCCCTCCCAGAAACAATCGTTATGAGCCGCCCCGCGCGATGGCGGGGCGGTCGTTATGTGAGTAGCTTCAGAGGAACCCGAGCGTCTTCATCAGGTCGCCAATGACCTTTTCCTGGTTCTCCAGGAAGGTCCGGAAATCCTCGCCGCTGTTGTGGATGTTGACCCAGCCGTTGCGCGCCCGAACCTCTTCCCAGGCTTCGGTGTCATACATCTGCGCCAGTGCATCCTGGAACTTGGCAACCTGCTCTTCCGGAACACCGGGGGCTGCGAAGAACCCGCGCCAGTTCACGAACGTGGTGTCGAGGCCCTGTTCCTTGAGCGTCGGTGCATCCGCGAAAGTATCGACACGTTCATCGGAGGTCACACCGAGGATGCGCACTTCACCTTGCTGAGCCAGCGCCACAGCTTCGGAGAAGCCGGTGGACAGCGCCTGGATTTCACCTGACAGCAGACCCGCCATCGCGGCCCCGCCCGCGTCATAGGGGATGTAGTTGAAGGCGGTCGGGTCTTCGCCGGCCGCCTGCATTGCCATCGCTGCCACAAGGTGATCCATGCCGCCCGGAACCGAGCCGCCGCCGATTGCGAAGCGCATGCCATCCTCGCGGTAGGCCGCCAACAGGTCGTCCATGGACTGGATATCGCTGTCGGTGTTCACGACGATGGCCGCGTAATCGCCGATGGTTCCGGCCACGAGGGTCAGGTCACGGAAGCTCTGCGGGAAAACGCCCGTGAGCGAGCGGATCACGATGGGGGTCGAGTTGACCATCAGCGTGTTCTGCAGCGAATCCGCGTTTTCGATCATGTGCGCGATGGCAACGCCGCCGCCGCCGCCGGACATGTTCTCGTAGCTGGCGGAACCCACGAGGCCTGCGTTGGTCAGCGCTTCGCCGGTTCCGCGCGCGGTGCCGTCCCAGCCGCCACCGGCACCGCCGGGGATGATGAAGTGCACTTCGTCCAGGACCTGATGGCCGCCGGAAAAGGTCGGATTTGCGAATGCGATCGTGGCGGCAGCCGCCGCCATCACGACCCGGCGGGTCATGGTGAATGTCATTGGTGTTCCTCCCGTTTGACAGGCGGTCCTCTGCCGCCCATGGTCTAGTTACCGCACGCCAAGCTGACACAAGCCTGACACGGCCTTGTGCAGGCTACAGCACGGATCGGGAAACGGCCACAGGCCTGCGGCGGGGAGGTTGCATGCGTTTTCTGCTGGTCGAGGACAATGCCGAACTGGGCGACGCGGTCGTCGCATGGTTGTCGATGGAGGGGCATGCGGTTGATCACGCCCTGACGCTTGCGGAGGCGCATGACTGGCTTGCCGTGGCGGAATACGATCTGATGTTGCTTGACGTGATGCTTCCCGATGGCGACGGACGGAGCTTCCTGCGCGAAACGCGCACGGCCGAGCGGTTGCCGGTCATCGTGCTGACCGCGCGCAGCCAGGTCGCCGACCGCGTCGATACGCTGGATCTGGGTGCAGATGACTATCTGACAAAACCATTTGATTTCGCTGAGTTGGAGGCCCGTTGCCGCGCGGTCTTGCGTAGGCGCGGCACCCCGGCCCCTGTCGTGATCCCGCTGGGTTCAGCGTTGTTTGATCCGTCCTCCGGAACACTGACCCAAGATGGTGAAAGCCAGCGCCTTCGTAATCGCGAACTGCGCCTGCTTGAGGTCTTTGCCCGCAACAAGGGGCAGATTCTGTCGAAGTCGCACCTGCTCGACCGGCTGTTTTCGCAAGACGCCGAAGTGACGGAAAATGCCATTGAAGTGTATGTCGGCCGCCTGCGCCGCCGGTTGCAGCAAGCGGGCGTTCAGATCGAAACCGTGCGCGGGGTCGGGTACCGGATGACCGCGCCATGACGCGGGCGGCCATCGGGCCGCGTCTGCGGCAATCCATCGGACAGCGCCTGACCCTTCTGCTTGCAGCGGTGGCGGCGGTCTTGGCGACGTTGTCATGGTGGACGGTCACGAGCTTCGCCTACGAGGCCGCCGAACGGACGCAAGACAACGTTCTTGTGGCCTCTGCCACCACCATCGCGGAGGCGTTGCGCAGCGAACAGGGCGAGATCCGGCTTGAGCTGCCCTATTCGGCGTTCGCCATGCTCGATGCCATCGGCGAGGATCGGGTTTTCTATCGGGTCGCCGCAGAGGGGGCGACCTTGACGGGATATGATGATCTGATCCCGCAGTCTTCACCCACTGGGCCTGGCGATGTCGCGGTCGATACCCTCAATTTCCGCCAGGACGTGGTTCGTGCAGTGACCGTGCGGCGGACCGTGTTGGCCGATCAGCAACCGGTGCCCGTGCTTGTCACGGTCGCCCAGACCCGCAGCGGGGTGGAGGCGATCGGATTGGGGCTGTCACGCACCGCCGCACTTTTGTCCGTCGCATTTTTCGTGCTCGCTGTTTTTCTGGGCGCGGTCGCGGCGCGCAGCTCCCTGCAACCTCTCAACAGTTTTGCGCAAGCCGTCGCGCGGCGCGGCCCGTCAGATTTGCGGCCACTTGAGCGCCGCGTGCCGGATGAGCTTGCGCCTCTGCTGGCTGCCCTGAACCGTCTGATGGACCGGTTGGGGTTGTCCATTCGGCGATCCGAGGAATTTATCGCGGAGGCAGCGCACCGTATCCGGACACCTCTTGCGACCGTGCGCGCGCAGGCCGAGTTGGCGCTGCATTCGGTGGAAAAAGACAGCGAAAAAAAGATGCTTCGGCAAATGATCCGCGCGGTCGACGAAAGCTCACGCTCGGCCAGCCAGCTGCTGGATCATGCGACGGTCAGCCTGCGCGCGGATGCTCTGGCGCAAGACCCCATAGATCTGGCAGAGCTTGCAGCGCGTGTGACCGGCGCGCTTCAGCCGACAGCGGAGATGAAGGACATCACCCTGCGGCTGCACGCCACCAGCCCGGCGCTGGTGCGAGGAGATGCCATCTTGTTGGAAAGCGCGCTCCGAAACGTGTTGGACAATTCGGTGAAGTATTCAGCCGAGGAAACCGAAGTCGCGGTCACGCTTGAGCCCGACGCCGGCACATGGCGGCTTACCGTGCGCGATCATGGACGGGGGTTCTCCGACGAGCCGCTGCCCGAACTGACCGTGCGCTTCAAACGCGGGCGCAACGCCACGAAGATCGTTGGGTCGGGTCTGGGACTGACGATCGCGGAAGAGGCGCTGCATGCCCACGGCGGTCGGTTGGAATTGTCCACCCCTGAGGATGGAGACGGCGCATGCGTTTCGCTCATCTTGCCCGCTGCCTGATTGCCGTTCTTGCGGCGACCCTGGGTGCCGGGGCGCTTCCGGCTCTGGAGATCGAGGACCGTAAGCTCTATCCCGGCATAAGTGATGACGTGATCCGGGTCATCTCGACTGCGGACCTTGCGGTTTTCGAACCGTTCATCCTGCGGTTTCAATCCGAACACCCCCGGATCAGCATCGATTACACGGTCGCATCAAGCGCGCAGTTGCATGCTGCGATCCGCAACGGAGCGACCTTCGACGTGGCGATCTCGTCCGCGATGGATCTGCAGTTCCAGCTTGCAAATGACGGCGGGGCACAAGCCTATCGGTCCTCTGTGACAGAAGCCTTGCCATCCTGGGCGCGGTGGCGGGATCAACTCTTTGCCTTCACCGTAGAGCCTGCGGTGACCGTGATATCTCGTGCGCGTTTCGAAGCGCTGGAGCGCCCAAAGACCCGGCAGGAACTGATTGCCCTGCTTCGTCAGCATCCGGAGGTTTTTGACAGCGCCATCGGCACTTACGATGTCCGGGTCAGTGGTCTCGGCTATCTGTTCGCGACGCAGGAGGCGCGGAATTCGGACACTTTCTGGCGGTTGTCGGAACTGCTTGGGCGCCGGAATGCGCAGCTCTATTGTTGTTCGGCCGAAATGATTGATGCGGTGGCCGCAGGGCGACTTGCTTTGGCCTATAACGTTCTGGGCTCCTACGCTGAGGAACGCATCGCCCGGGATGACCGTCTGGAGATCCTGGAGCTTGAGGATTACGCGACTGCCATGCTGCGCACGGTTCTGATACCCGTCACGGCAACAGACGTGGATGCCGCCGCCCTGTTTGTGGACCGGCTCCTGCAAGAGGGTTTGCGCCGGACGACCAGCGATTGGGTTCTGCCGCCCCTCGGTGCAGCCGCACAGCCCGAAGCCAAGGCTTACGGCCCGATCCGGCTTGGTCCTGCCTTGCTCGTATATCTCGACAAGTTAAATCGGGAAGCCTTTCTCGGAGCATGGAGCGACGCCTTGGTGCAGTGACATGCGCGGTGGGGCGGGTCATTGCCACCGGGGCCCGACGCATCAAAACTGCAGGAATTCTTACGATCATTTGACCGTCCGCACGGCGGGTTTCCAAAAGAAACCCATCGGTGTCATTTGTCTCTCGAATATTAATGACATATGTGTCAGTAATAAGTCTAGTCCACCATGGCGGCCATATGAACAACACGGCGAAAGATCCCACCGATTTGCCTTTGATAGATAACGGCGCATCCGACATCGCAGACGGAGTGCGGCGCTCTTCGTTCCGGCCAGGGCGTGTGCTGCTGGCCTGCATACTCGTCCTGACGTTTTTCGCAGGCGGTGTGACGGGGCTTTATTTCCAGCCGCCCGGTTTGCAGGGCCTGTTTCGTGCAACCGGTCTGGAACCCGGAGGCGGTACAGATACGCCGATTGCCGTTGCCACACAGCAGGTTACACAGGGCGAAGAGGTTGCGGTCGTCAGCGAAGGCGATGTTGTTGCCCTTGGGCGGATCACCCCCCGCGGGGATGTTGTTACCGTCGCCCCCCCGTTCGGCGCGGGCGATGCGCGTATCAGCTCGTTCCGCGTCATCGAAGGCCAGACCGTGGAAGCCGGGCAAATTCTTGCGGTTCTCGACAGCCTGCAACAGTTCGAAGGACAACTGGAGACTGCGCGGGCCAATGTCGCGGTTGCGCAGGCCGCATTGGTCCAGACCGACGCTGCCGTTCGCGCCAGCCGAGACGAGGCGGAGGCGTCGTTGCAACGCGCCCTCGCGACCGAACGTGTGCAGTCCGAAGCACTGGCACGCACCACGTCACTGGTGGACCGTGGCGTGACGACCAAGGCGGTCCTGGACGCTGCTATCGCGCGGGCAACAGAAGCAACGCGCGACGTCGAGAAGGCGCGCGCGACCCTGTCGCGCTACGATGTAAACAGCGACGGCGTTCAGGCAGATATCGCCGTGGCACAGGCCAATCTTCTTGCGGCTCGTGCGCAGGTGACTCAAGCCGAACAGGATGTGGAGAAAGCTTACGTCCGCGCGCCGATCTCTGGCACGGTCCTGAGTATTGACGTGCAGGCGGGCGAACGCCCAGGCAATGATGGTGTCCTCGATCTTGGGGACACCACGCAGATGACGGTCGAGGCAGAAGTGTATCAGACCCTGATCGGGCGTGTCGCCGTCGGGGATCCGGTGACCGTCACCGCCCCGGCGATCCGTGGGGAACTGACCGGGCAGGTCACGGCCATCGGGTTGGAAATCGGCCGACAGTCGATCACCTCCGACGATCCGGCGGCAAACACGGATGCGCGCGTCGTCGATGTCATTGTGACGCTCGATGCCGGTTCCAGCGACAAGGCGCAGAGGTTGACCAACCTGCAAGTCGTCACGCGCATTGATGCTGGGCTTTTGGCGCAATGACGGCTTTGCTGACCGCGCTCTTTGGGCGTATGCCCATCGGATGGTTGCAGTTGTTACACAACCGGATGCGACTGGTTGCGGCCTTGGCAGGCGTGGCGTTCGCCAATCTTCTGGTTTTCGTGCAATTGGGCATCCTGGGCGCGCTCAACGGGACGACGATTGCGCCATATGCGCTTCTGAATGCTGATATCATGGTGTCCTCGTCCGATGCGAAAACGCTGACCGACGGCAGCAATATCGCGCGCCAACGCCTGTTTCAGGCACTTGGTGTCCCTGGGGTTGCAGACGGAACCCCTGTTTTCATCGCGAACTTGGACTGGCAGCGGCCGGATGGTACCACCTCGACCCTGCAATCTTTTGGTCTGCCCTCGGATGCGAAGGGCTTTCTGACTGCGCCGCTGGCTGACGTTTTCGGGACGCTTGTTCTGGAAGATACCGTCCTGCTCGACCGCCTGACGCGCGGCTTGCCGTCTGGCGCACTTCAGAACGTTTCCCCGGAAAAGCCCTTCGTGTTGGAGGCGAACGGCCGGACACTGTCGACCGTGGGCACACTGGAGGTCGGGGGCGGGTTTTCCGCTGATGGCACACTGTTTGCGTCTGATCAGACCTTCCTGCGCCTGTTTGCGAACCGCAGCTCCGGGGCGCCGAACCACATCCTTCTGAAGGTTCACGATGGGCTTGATCCACAGGTCGTTGTTGACCGACTGAGGCGCGCGCTACCGACGGACAGCGTGAAGGTGAACACTCTGTCCGCCGCCGCCGCCGCCGATCTGAGCTATCAGACCACCGAACGGCCCACCGGCATCATTTTCGGGTTTGGCGTACTCATCGGTGTTCTGGTCGGGATCGTGATCGTCTATCAGATCCTGTCTACGGATGTCGCCGACCACCTGAAGGAATATGCGACCTTCAAGGCCATGGGGTACGATCAGCGTTTCTTTCTCGGGATCATCTTCGAGGAGGCTGTCATCCTGGCCCTTCTTGGATTCGTGCCAGGGCTTCTGATCTCCATCGCGCTGTATGGTGGCATGTCGGCTGCCACGGGACTGCCGATGGAAATGGATGCTGTGCGTGCCGGTCTCGTTTTTCTGGGCACGGTGGTTGCCTGTATCGTTTCGGGTGCAATCGCTACGCGACGGTTGGCAGGCGCAGATCCTGCGGACCTTTTCTGATGCAGGTCGGCGGCAATGATCCCCCGATATCGGTCCTGGGGCTCGATCATTGGTTCGGCACCGGAGATGGCCGCAAGCAGGCAATCTGGGATGTGAACCTGACCGTGGCCAAAGGTAGCCTGACAGTCCTGATGGGACCCTCAGGGTCCGGCAAGACCACTGTGCTTACGCTGATGGGGTGCCTGCGCGAGGTGCAGAAAGGCAGTGTCCGCTTGCTGGGCGCGGAACTTAACGGCGCAAGCGCTGCGCAAGCCGTGGCGTTGCGCCGGCGTCTCGGGTTCATCTTTCAGGCCCACAACCTGCATGAAAGCCTGACCGCGACACAGAACGTTCTGATGGGGCTCGAAGTGCATGGGCGAGGCTGCGCTGCGCAACAGAGACGCGCTGCGCACCATGCCTTGAGCCTGGTCGGGCTTGCCGACCGGTTTGATTACCTGCCGTCGAACCTGTCGGGCGGACAAAAGCAGAGGGTTGCGGTGGCCCGGGCGCTGGTATCGAACCCGGAGATCGTCTTTGCCGACGAACCGACCGCCGCGCTCGATAGGGACTCGGGTCGAAATGTCGTGGAAATGCTCAAAGCGCTCGGGAGGGTGCGCGGAACAACAACCGTGATGGTGACGCATGACAACCGCGTTCTGGAGCTTGCCGACAGGATCGTAACGCTTGAGGAAGGTCGCATCGTCAACGACGACGGAGCAGGACCGGCCGCGCGATGAGGGCGCGCGCAGGTCAAGGGACCTTACGCGCTGGCGACAGGGTCGGGACTGCACGGAGTTGCATCACGGGTTTCGTGTCGTGAATTGCCGGTGATGTAGAGGACAGGCGACCTGAGCTGAAAGCAGCACACGATCCTCCCTAAACGGTGATGTCACATCAACAATCTAGGGGGGTTTCGTGGTAGCCCGTAGGGGACTCTCTGTGTAATTGTTAAAAGCAAACAAAAACAATGTTTTGAAGGGATGGTTGCTGATAATTTGTAATCAAAATTGTAACCAAAAATAGTAGCAAGCAGGGGTATTCAAAGAGGTCAACGACTTCATCACGGGCATGGCTCTGGCGATGTCGCTGGGCAGTATGGAACTGGGCCTAGCCTGAAAGTGAGGCAAGAAGCCGTGGAGAAGTTGAGCTTCGGGTTTCTGTAGCCTTATTGAAGCCGGTCTCCGCGCTTGGCAACCAGCGCCTTTCGGTGCACGGTAACTTAGACAAGGCTCCAGCTTTCATTGTTTCTAAGAGGACGACCATGGGATGGTTCAGAGAGCTGCTCAAAGAGAAGCCGCCATACCACGAGGAGTTTGCGAACAACCTCTATGAGGCGCTTGTCGTCAGCGGTGGGCCCGCCGAAGGTTCTGAAAACTACCTTGATGCTGAGGCTCTCGGTGTACCTCTGACTAAGCTGGACGGGTTCTCGGCAAAACGGCTGATAACCTTGGAGGCCTTCCTTTTTGCTGCAGTTGGTATGGAAACCGTATCTAAGGCTGAGGCGGAAGGTCAGGGCGATCAGGCGGAAGCACACAAGCTGCATCGAGCGATGGGTCGAGTGATCTGGCAGAAGTGGACAGAACGTGGGATTGTTTTCGATAACCAATACTCCACAGGAGACAAGTGCTACGAAGAGGTCGAGCAGGTGACTGAGAGCCCTGTGCAGTGGTCGAAGGACTGGCTCAGGGATTTCTTTGATGACCCAATGAAGGTGGAAGAGAACTGCGTTCGTTGGGCTGATCAGTGCCTCAAGGAACTGCACACAATGAGGCTGGTTGTTCGACAGAACCTTTGACGCAGGTCAGGCTCAGGCGACCCAAAAAAGGAGGAATTCACCGAATGCTCCTTCCTTTCTTATTGTTGCACATCCTCGATGCTCGGCACGCTGAACAACTCAGCTTCGATCTGCTGAACAGTTTGGAAGCGGATCGCGTCGAACTCTCGGTTCTGCTGACGTAGGAGCCCGGAGGCGTCCCGCTTGGCTTGCACCTCGAGTTCCTTGAGTTCCGGGAGTTCACTCTTGGCCTTCCGGCGGTACTGCGAGATCAGGGGCCGTGTTGACCGGGTATTCGACGGACACACTATCGCTGCCGGTGGCGCGAAGGACGCCTCAACGGACTCCATCCGTCCAAATACGATGAACCCGGCGGACAATCAGCGAAGAACTGAACGCGATCAGCTTATGGGGGGCAAGACGGTAACGTGCCGCCTCAACGGTCGAGAGCAAGTTGAAGGATAGTGTTGCGATCACAGGTTGTTCCTGAAATGTTCTCACTTTATGGGAAGCCGAAAACCACACCGATATGATATCATCGACCGCGAGTTCCCCGTGCGAATAACGGTCAAGGCTACGCCAGAAAAAAACGAGGCGACCCGCGTCTGGCTGCAAAAGCACGTCGGCAGCCACAACTATGCCAGCGCCCCCAAAACACTCTGGTCATCCACACGTGCAGTGAACATCTACTTTCGTGACTTGCACACCGCAGTGATGTTT
This sequence comes from Tropicimonas sp. S265A, assembly GCF_049800835.1. Lineage (NCBI taxonomy): Bacteria > Pseudomonadati > Pseudomonadota > Alphaproteobacteria > Rhodobacterales > Roseobacteraceae > Tropicimonas > Tropicimonas sp. S265A. The sequence continues at coordinate 991,263 of NZ_JBNAFU010000001.1, read as the reverse complement.
GTCGCGGGTTGCCCCCATATCACCTTGATTGGCGAGAGATACGAAGGCCCAATGCGCTGAGGCGCAGCCAAAGGTGAACCATGTGCAATCTGTACTCGATGACAAAGGCTCAGGATGCGATCCGACAGCTTTTCGAAGGACTCAACGATTCCACCGGAAACCTTCCCTCTCTACCGGGGATCTACCCCGACCAGATGGCACCAGTTGTCCGACAGAAGGACGGAGGACCAGAGCTGACAATGATGCGATGGGGTATGCCTTCTCCGAAAAGCCGCCTTTCTGCCAGTGGACGCGATCCGGGGCTGACGAACATCAGGAACACCGCCTCCGGGCACTGGCGGCGTTGGCTAGGGCCAGAGAACAGGTGCGTGGTCCCGTTCACGAGTTTTTCTGAACCGGGCGTCTTGCCCGATATGAAGAAGGGTCCGATTTGGTTTGCGCTGGATGAAAGCCGTCCTCTGGCTTTCTTTGCGGGTATCTGGACGCGATGGACATCTATCAGGAAGGTGAAGGAGGGCGAAACCACAGACAATCTTTACGGCTTCCTGACGACCGATGCGAACGCGGTCGTGAAGCCCATCCACCCCAAAGCCATGCCGGTCATTCTGACGAACCAGGACGAGGTTCAAACATGGCTCCGCGCCCCCAAAGATGAGGCGCTGAGGCTTCAGAGGCCATTGCGAGATGATGGGTTGGAGATAGTGGCGCGGGGAGGCCGGTACGATGATGGCTATACAAGACCTAGTTAATCAGCATCCTTGTACTTCAGACGCAGCAGGTGGTCAGCCGAAGCCCAGAACCTCACTGACGCAACAAATTTCCGATCTAGATAATTGTGCTCTGGCTTGGATTATCAGCTTTACAGCAATAAGGCCCCGCAGGCGCTATGCTTTAGATGTCCGCTCAATTCACCGATGAAGCACATAGAGAAGAGTGCCAACTAAATGCCTTCAGATGACATACAGATTAACAAAGGTGTTGACCAACGAAAATCGCCCTTTGGAATGATCGTCTTTCGTTTGGTGCTAACCTATCTGTTCGCATCCTGCGTTGTACTCGATAAAGCAGTAGGCATTAGCGTCGAAAGCCCTCGAACTCTCGAACACGCATTGGGCCGGGTGCTCGGCGCGTTATTGGAGTGTCAGAGCACCGCTTTCTACTTCCGGCAGGTGGATATTTGTCAACGGTACAACTTGTACGAATACCTGCGTTCTGAAATCCCATCAGGTAGCGTTGGAGTCGCTCTGCGTGAAATCGCAGTGTCCTCGGCCATATTCTGGGTTTTCTTGATCTCGCTTTGGCTTTACTTCCGTTCGAACTCTGGCCTCGCCTTTCTTCGCCGCTTTTTGGATGCCGTGACAATGATTGTTGTTGCCGTGGAAAACGCGGTCAGAAGCATCTTTAACCTTCAGCAAGTCAGAATGGATGATGGTGAGTTCATTGGAAGGCGAGGTCCAACAAATGAGATGCCTCACGAATTTACCTACTTTCACGTTGGTGAAGAAAAAAAGGCAATGTTTCGGGAAGCGATGCTTGGTTTCGAAAGCTTCGCGAAGTTGAGAGGATACGGTATATCTGTTTCCCTCGATACGTCCTTAAAGGACAGAGTGGGGGTGAAATTCACCATTTTGGATGCAAAGACAGAGATCACCTCTTCAGAAGTAAAATCTGACTTAGCCGAGTACATTGAGCGAGTGCGCAACGGTGGTGACTTCTCCGATCTACCCGTTGAGATCGATAGTCCAGAACACAGGCTTATACTATCTGCGCTTGACCAGAGGCTATCTATGGCCAAACATGAGGCCGAGACACAACGAGCAGTAGCGGAAAGCTACAAGGTGCTTCTTGGTGAGCTGGCTGGCGCGGCTCGCAATACAAACCAAGGAAATATTACCATAATTTCGGAGATTGTGGACATGAGCTCAAAATACGTACAGACGAACTCGCCCGGCGCGACGCAAGGAGAGCACGCGAAAGGTGCCGAAATCTCGAGCAGCACGGTGGGTAACCTCGGCGCAGAGAGGTCCACACAAGCTGTGGTGGATGAAATAGATGACCTGATAGCAATCCTAGAGCGTTCAGAGCTAGAGGAAAAGGAAACCTATCTGCGTTTCATTCAATCAGCACGTGACGAGATATCGAAGGGCGCAGACGCTGAAGAAGGCTTCATTAAATCCTGTTTGACTCGCTTCGGTTCGCTTCTCGAAAGAATCGAAACGACTTCTGAACTCTATAAGAAGGCTAAATCATTACTGACCATGTTCGGGATTCTGTGAACTACTTTGAAATGCCGTAGATCTAACTGGACTAGGCGTCAAAGATCATGAGGTAAAGCACAACAAACACTGTATGTCAGTGATTATGACTAGCTTCTCCTCCCTGTTAGCTAGAAGACCGTCCAAGTGTTGGATTGTGCAAAGGGTTTGTGGCCGGAGCGAAAACGACCGATTTTGGCGCTCTCACGAGAGCCGCCGTTGGTGCAATCGCGGCGAAAGTCGAGAAAGTCCTGCAAACCGGACCTCCGACACCCGGTCGAGCGCTGCCAGTGTAGGGAAGCACCTGTGTAAGCCAACCTTGATAGATTCTGTGCCTTGCAGGAATGGAGGTGGTGTTTTGCTTGTTTCTTGTTGGGCAAGAAGGGCTCAAAACTCGCGATACTCAGAGGGGAGCTCGATGCTTCGTTGCTTGGCTGTTTGGCGGATGTCCTGCAGTAACTTCCCAGACGCTTCGGCGACCGACGTGGCGAGTCGTTGGCGATCTGTTTTGGCAGGCAGGAATACCAACTGAGGTCGTTGCTGTCGGGCTTGCTCTGCCTCAGCAAGAAGCTGTGTTCTGATGCGTCTTAGGTCGCCGATGGTATTAAGGAGTTCTTTCCAAGTGGCGGAGGAGGCAGTGAGGTTTTCCGAGGGCCGGGACGGGGGTAAGTAAGAGTTCTCCATGGTCACTTGGGGAGCGGCAGGTTGTTGGATTTAGCCACTCGAGAAAGTGTCCACTCAAGCTCTTGCTCAGCTTCTTGAACCGCCAGCGCGATGTCGGTTTTTACACCAACCCCGGCAGCGTAGGGGTTCTGTCCGCTCTCAGCCAAAATTTCGCTGCGCTCGCTAAGCGCTTGGGCGTGTGTTTGACGGAGTGCCGTGAGACAAGCGACGGCCATGTCCCATGTGGACAGCTCCGGGTCCGCTTCTTCAACGGTCTTTTCGCGTGTTTGTTTCGCCATTGTTGGCTCCATGTTTTCTTGAGGTGTTGGGTTGTGTAGGTCGCGGGTCGGACGCCAAGCAGGCTCCGGTCTCGCAAGGTGTCAATCAGACACCCACTTCTTGTCGTAGAGGCTGTGTTGGCAAAGGATGTTTCGCGCAAACTTGAGGAAGGTCGCGCGATCAACCCGGCTGTGCTTGGTAAGGGCTACTAGTTCTCGCCAGAGGGGAACCTGGGTTATCGGGTCCAAAGGTTGATCGACCAAGTAGGCGAGTTGTAACGCTGCCGTTTGATCGTAGGGATACCGCTTTCTGCGGCCGTGCAGTTCGAAGAGCATCGCATCAACACGAGCAACAAATCTGTCGTCCCGTCGCTTGCGCACAAGCCGCTCAGCGGTTTCCATCTTCCGAGTTGCGGCCCGGATGGTCCGTAGGTCTTCCTTGTGTTGTTTCGAGTTGGCACGCAAAGGGGTGCCGCTCTTGTACAGAGCGACTGGTTCTGAGGTGGACATGGGTTTTCCTGAGGTTGTGAGACAGGGATTACGGCCCGTCAGCTATGGTGATAGCCGGGAGGTCTCCATCCCTGTTTCGTGACGCAAATTTCTCAATAAAATCAATGATCTTTTGAGCTGCATTTGCACATGTGAGGTAGGTGTTAGGGCTTGTTTCGTTCGAGTTCGTTCATCGCATCTTCCAGAAGCATCTCTTCCTCTTCTGCAGCCAGATGATCGAGGTGGTTTTGCTCTAGCTCGTCGGCTGACAGGGACACGTATGAGCTCACTGCTAAGGGGACCCCGAGTGCATCCGTGAACAGTCGCATGAGGTTCTCGACAGCGGCTTCTTGCTCCTTCGTAATCGTCTTGGACGCTTTGCCGGTCTCATGATCGAGGCCCCCGACCACACCGATCATTATCTGTGTTGCCCTAACGAAGTGGTTCTTGCTTCTCGTTGAAACGGTGAGAGGGTCGCGCCCGAGCTCGACCGTTCCGTTGGTTTTGACGATGTAGTGAAACGCGCACCCAAGGAACCCGCGCTGGGCGTCGAGGTGATCGAAGAAGTGAGCGTCGATCCGAGGGTCAGCGATGGTGTTTGTGTAGTTAACGATGAAGCCTTCTGTAACCTCTCGCGGAAGCGTCTTGAGATGGTCAACTCTGAGGAACGAGGATGCGGGGCTGATCTGCATCTGTGGCCTCCTCTCGGGCTGGGGCAGGGGGCGCTAGGCAACGATGTTTCCAACTGCGTAGAGCAGTCTGCGTGAGGGGTTGTCGGGTATCTGGGTCCAGACCGCGCTCTACAGTTTCGACCGTCGATAGGAAGTAGTCTCTGTTGCCTGTCTCCCTGCTGCAGCGAGCGACTTCCAAGGTCGCAGACTGGATATCGGTGTCCCACACCCATTCGGATATGCTGAGCATTCTTTGATCCTTCATCTTTGCCCGCACAGGACACGGTACAGGTTCGTGTTCCTGTGTGAGCATTGAGCCCGTAGATCAGAGACCAAGTTCAGATCGGACGTGGTGGTAGACGTCGGTCCACGTGGTGTCGGCGGCACGACCGCTCGCTCGGTCAATCGCGTACTGTCGGATCACAGCGGTGACACCCGGATGTACCGACGAGAGTGTCTCAAGCTCTTCGAATTGTCCGCGACCAAGTTCCGCACGGGCTGCGTCCGTGGCTGCTGTCTCTACGGATCGCTCGACTGCGCTGAGTAGGGATCGCGTGTCAGGATCAACTTCAGTTTCCGCTATTTCGCCTGATGCTAGACCGTCGATGACAGCGGCGGCTTCGTCAATGTCCATGCCTGTCCCCGCAACTTCGGCGACGGAAGTATCGTAGATGAGTGCTTCCGACATTTGCATAACTCCCGCTTCAACCGCGCTGTTCAGGCCGTCAACGGCGTTGTCGTAAACCGGAAAGCCTGTGTTGGATTTGCTGGAGACTTCATCGGCTTCTTGAGCCTGCTCAACTGTCTGCGGAGAGTGGTTCGCGGAGAAAACTTGATCGATAACGCCCAAGCTCTTAGCGCCTGCCACATCCATCTGCATCCCTTGGATGACAACGATATCGGTATCTCGTAGATCGTCCATGGACTGCACGGCAGTGGTCATACCCTCGCGGTGAACCTCGACCGAATTGCTCCGATAGTTCTCGCTCGAGGCGTATTGCTTGTTGGAGAACACCGTGCCGTCGGTGAACTCTCCGTCGTGGCCTAAGGTGACTGCTGTTACGGTCATTTTGTTTGTTCCTTCCCGGTCAGCCCGAGGCTCACCGCTGGTAAATCGATGTTGTTTGTTTGGTACTTGAGCGCACCGCCCAGAAGCGCCTCGGGGCATAACTTGGCGAGTGCGGTGGGGTGGTATCCGTCGACCCTCAGTCTGAAGAATGCTACCAGTAGTGAGACCCGGTCTTCCTGCTGGATGTCCGCCCCCAAGGATCGAACGATGGATGCAGAGGCGGCACCATCTGACGCACAGATGGCGATCCAGAGTTTGCTCAGGGTACTCTTGGAGTCGGCCTTTTTCATGCGGGGGTATCCTCTTGGGGGGTTGGCGCGGTTATCCAGCCAGGCTAACTGCCCGTCGCGTCTACGCTTGAAGTCCTCGAGACGGCGCTGGGCGCGGAACCTTTCGCGCTGCTCGGGGGTCATATCAGTGATACCGATCTCAAGCCTGTAGGCGCATGACTGGCAGTTGACTTGATCTGAATGGGTCAGGGCGAAGCTGGTGTTGCACTCAATGCAAATCCTGCGTTGAACCTTTCTGTCCTCATCAATGCACGTGGGGCACCTACGGGCCTTCGGCTTGTGTGTGGTGAATATCTCGAGACAGGCTCCGCACGTTCGTTCGTGCACTTGCGTATGCTTGCTGCTCGGACACTTCGCTGAACGCTCCGCTGGGCGCACACTAGGAGAGCGAGATGCTCTCACGCTCTTTAGCTCTGTTGGAACCTTGAGGCCCTCACTTCGGCAGTCGTCGCAACGGGTGGCTGCGGGTGTACCGAGGAAGTCTTTCGCGCACACTAGGCATACCTTGGCGGACTTGGGTTTCGGCTTGGTGGGCATGGCGTTCACCTCGTGTGCTCGGAGTGTTTGATCGGCGGTGGTTGAGAGAGTTGCTTGCAACGCCCGTTAGGCTTTGCTTGCCCAGATCCACCTCGTGTCAGGCGTCTTCACCGGAAGCGCTTCTGCAGGAGGTACCGACCGAGGTGCATCGTTGTGGCGGAGAAGCTCGTCCAACGGATCAATTCCTACTGGCCACTGACCGCCTATAAGGCCGGATGCTCTCCGGTTCTTCCTGAGGTATTGGCTCGGTACGCCTGAGTTATCCGCTAGGAAATGGTCGAGAGGGTGGTCCCCAGCTTGGCATGTCTTGATGGCATGTCGCGGGACAGAGACCGGTGGGTGGTAAAGACCATCCGAAACACCACGCTGATACGTGACCATTATGAACTCGAGGAGGAAGCGGTCCTTTAAGGTCAACCCGAGTTTGTTGGCTGACCGCAGGGCGTGAGTTCCCAGCATCGCGAAGTCGGTGCTACTAAGTCGGTAGCCAATCCCCTTTCGACCCCCATGGAAGACCTCTTCTTTTCTGCCTTTCGGGGGGCAGACCCCGCGACGCCCGTAGAATGAAGCACCCGCGAGAAAACGCTGGTATCTCGGGCCGGTTCCGATGACACTTCTAGCAAGGGCTGCATGGATGTATGACGCCGCTATGGTGACCTCGGTTGGAGCCTTTCTGCGGCCCAGCAGGATATGCGGCAAACGCCTTGTGGCCCTCCCATGCACGAGAGGGTTCACCCGGTACGCTGGGCGCTTATCCCAAGGACCGTTGGGGTAGCTCGGGCCTCTTGCATGGCGGATAGCTTCTGAGATTTCGGCTTGCGTGGGGTTGGTCTTGGCAATGACCAGCTTCGCGAGGGAACGTAGGGCAGGGGAAGGGATGAAGCCGCCTATTGGGAGGGCGTGCTTTGATAGGATCGCAGAGCATCCTCCGCAAAGGCCAGTCTTGTTGCTGTCCCGCATCGTTACGGACGCGAGGCTGAGCGAGTTCGTGCAATGTGCGGAGGCGCAAAGCATGGTTCACCTCCGGTGTGGCGTTAATGGAGCTTCTGCTTCCTGATCTCCATCCATGCGTGGGGTCCAAAGCCCTTTTGCGTGGAAGCTCTGAGAAGCAAGCCGAGAATGGCGTAGACCACGTCTTGTGGCAGGACGCTTTCGGTCTCTTCGGGCGGCGTAGGGTCCATCACTGCGCGAGAGCAGCATTGGCAGCGGCAAGTGTTCATGGGGGTGCTCCAGTTTTTGAGAGGTCACTAGCCAGCGATGGCGAGCGGTGAAGCTCGGTGATCGCGAGGGCATTTCGGGTTATAGATATCTCATGGGGGGGGCAGTAATCGTTTCGGCCTTGTTTCATTGGGTTTTGACTAAGACGCGGAAGGCGGTACCCCACGATCTGTACAGGCATCCCGGATGTGCACACCCCACTCCGAACGGGTGAACCGGTTCGCTTCCTGGGCTAACGTCGGATACGCGAGTGACTTGCGGAAGTGGGTATGCCTGCGGGGTTCTTGCGGTTTCAGAAGCAGGAGGTTTGTTAGCACCTCCTTGATCTTCGCTTCCCCAGCACGGGCACTGTCGATCAACTCCTCAAGGTATCTCGGGCGGTCACTCGGGGGCATCCCGTAGTATCTTTCGGTGAGGACCATGTGTAGGTCGAAGAGTTCATCCTCGCGTCTGGCTTTCGTAGGGGAAGTGGTACGGTTCTGTGGGCCCTTCAGCGCATCACGTTGAGCGTTGCGGCAAGCGTCCTTGCAGTATCTTGCAGTTGAACGCTGGGCAGGGAAGACCACCCCGCACCAATGGCAGGTTGTGTCGATCATGAAGGTTCTTTCTTGGGAGGGGGCAATGGGGCCTTAGCGGGAGGCCACTATAGGTAAGAGAGCCGGGGTGCTCACCGAGCGTCTTGAGATGCACTCAAGATCGGAGACCAGTAGAGGCAATCACCTTGATGCAAACACGCTGGGCGCATCTCAAGGTTTTGGCGTTATATCGATAGTGGGCAGTATTCGTTTCGGCCTTGTTCCATCGGCTGTTGGCGAGGTGAAGACCGAGATCACGTTCGTGCATGGACCGGGTACATGGGTGTACTTGGGGTGTTGATTGGTGGTGGTTGCACCTGACAGGACGCTGAGAGGTGCAACGCTGATGTGATCGTGTAATCTACCGCACCTGTGCACCGTGGGAGCAACTGAGGTGAACTCTGAGTGTACCTGAGTGTACTTGAGTGGGACAACACCGACCAATACCACCTGATCCTAACACCCTAGGTACACTCTATACGTAAATCTCAGGGTGTCTTCATCTCATGAGGGGGCAGTAATTTAACCCACTGTTTTACTTGGCAAGTTCTGGTCGTGCGAGTGGCAGCAGTACTGTACAGTGATTTAGGTCCGTATCGGTCCCTTTTTTGAGTTCTTCGGTGGTGCCTCAGGGAAATACACGAACAGGCAGGACCTTAGGTCACTCGACTAACCGGGCACCACACAGCGTGGTCTCATGGGCTGCGGGTGCTCCCAGAGCCTATGCCGGGAAAGTCTGTGCTTCTCTGGTCTGCGATAGCACCTGCTTGAGGTCACTTATCTTATCCTCGAGTTCTTCGTATTCGGCGTCGGAGTACAGCTCAGACTTGGTGCCGATGGCCGCTGCGCGTTCTTCCTTGAGATCACAGAGGTGTTCGTCGAGTGCTGCGATGATTGCTTCGCGGGGTGTACCGAAGTGAAGAAGTGACATGGCTCTCTCATGAATAGTGGATCATTAGCGCTGTCCTTGGTCTACGTCATCCAGCACGGACGCAGGGACGGACAGGAACACATAACCAGTACCTCACAGCCGGAGCAGATGTCAAATAAATACATTAATTACAATATGTTAGGAGTTTCTATATCATAAGTATCGGGGCTAGTAACCAGGAGTGAACCCGAGATCATCTTAAGATCATCCTGGGTTCAGTATCCGGTAGACGCTGGCACGCCCGATCTCCAACCTCTTGGCGATCTCGGTAGCCCCGATGCCCTGCTCGTGTAGCTCCTTGACCTCCTTCGCTTTGGCCTGCGCTGTCGGTTTTCTGCCTCGGTACTTGCCAGCGGCCTTGGCCTTGGCGATGCCCTCGCGCTGCCTCTCGAGCATGATCTCTCGTTCGAACTCAGCAACCCCGCCGAGGATTGTCAGCATCAGCTTGCCGGTGGCGTTGCCGGTATCAATACCCATCGACAGGATGCGGAGGGATGCGCCCTTGGTATCTATGGTCTCCAAGACGACCAGTAGGTGAGCCACTGAGCGGGCTAGACGGTCGAGCTTGGTGACGACCAGCGTGTCACCCTCCCGGATGTAGTCGAGCGCCTCAGCGAGCTTCTCACGGGCTCCCAAGTCCACTGAGGACACCTGCTCTATGAACACCTTCTCGCAGCCAGCAGCAGCCAGCTCCGTCTCCTGCGCTTCTAGTCCCGCCTTCTGGTCCAGCGTGGACGTACGAGCATAGCCAACGATCATCTCCAAGTGCTCCTCAAGTGTCTCACAAAGTCTAAGACGATGTAAGGCGTATGTCTCATAAGTGCAATAGGTGACTGTGTGAGACATTCTTGGGCTACCGTTGAGCCGTCTCGCACGGGCATGGTCTATTGAGACTATTCGGGCGAAGCGGTGGCTGGGGTGGCGGGCGTTGTCGCTGCGGCTCGGCCCCGGGTAGCGACAAGGGTACCCCCCCCGTTGTAACTACGGTGAATTTGGGGTCACCCGAGGCCCCCACGGGGGGAATACCGGAAGGCTCACGTGTTATATACCCCTCAGATTTTTCCAACAAAGTTCGGTCGAGGTTGATACCGCTTAATGACAATTTTGAGCGCACAGCAGTCATGTGCCGAGGTGAAGCAAAGGTTTGCTTCGAGCCCATTTTGACCGATGCTGAAATCTGTTTGAATGGCTGGTAATACAAGAAGATGTACTTCTGGAGTTGGTCAGTCGGCGTTGGTCAGCTTAGCAACAAGAGCTTCTGCTTCAATTCTACTTTTAGCGAACACCTCGGTTCCTGCTTCGTGGCCATTTTTTTGCAAGGCCGATTCAGTCTCAACAAGTTGACCCAATGCGCGGGCTGCAAGTGCGGCATTATCAGTTCTGTCGGCCAAATACATCATGGCAACCGCTTCATTTCCATTCGTAAATGCCCAACTTGTTAAATCGCGCTCACGTGTCAGTTCTTCAAGTGCGCTACGATAAGCAATAAGGGACTCTTCTAGCCGTAGCGTGCCGGTTTCGAATTGTCCTAGGGAACGAAGCGTGACACCGAGATTCATTTGAGCCCTAGCCCAATCAAGGGGAACACGGTCACGAGTATACTCCTCCAAAGCAAGCCGATATGCCGTTGCTGCCTCCTCTAAACTGTTCGCACAGACTTCTCTCTCTCCAATGGCCTGCAGGGCATTACCGAGGTTCATTTGGGTCCTAGCCCATTCCAAGGGTAAATCGCTACGGCTTAGTTCTTGAAGTACAGCCCGGTAGCCTGCAACGGCATCTTTGTGCTTTTCCGTCCCGTTCTCCCGTTCTCCGATGACTTGAAGAGTTGTTGAGAGGTTCATCTGAACCATTGCCCACTTAGAAGGAGCTCGATCGCGTGTAAATTCTTTGAGAGCGTCGCGGTAGGCTGACAAAGCCTCTTCTAACGTTTCGGTTCCGCTTTCGCGCTCTCCCAAGACTGAAAGCGCATTTCCCAGGTTAGTCTTTGTAATCGCCCAATCCATGGGAACCCGATCTCGTGTCCTTTTTGTCAACGCGGCACGATAGGCTTCGACTGCCTCATTTAGTGTCCTTGGGCAGTTATTTCTTGTCCCGAGAGTTCTAAGTGCGCTTCCAAGATTCATCTGGGTCGTCGCCCAATCGAGCGGATTGTGGTCAACGTCCGTTTTTTCGAGTGCAGCGCGAAAAACAGTTATGGCCTCCGACACTTTGTGGCTATCGGCTTCGCGGCTACCCAATCTGTGAAGCGCTAGCCCAAGATTGGAGAGGCACGATCCTATCCTCTCTTCATCATTTTGATAGCGGCGAACCATCTCGCGTATCAACTCGACGGCCACCGCTCCATCGAAGTTCAAGCCTCTTTGGTCGCCCCTGTTGTACCACTCGACAAAAACACTCCGCAGATAGGCGTAGCTGTCCTTAGGTGATGGAGACTGTGCCTCCAGCGGCAGTTTTTTGAGTTCATAACTCACGGCTGCATCAACGTCGCGGGTTAGAATCGCCTGTGATATTGCCTTTTCGTATAGACGCAGTAGTCCAGCTTGAGCACGGGCTTCTTCCTCTGCCAGCAGAGCTGCGGCTTGGTCGATGTCACCTGTTTCATTCAGTGCATCGACTCGAGCTATGACTACATTGACCGCGTCGTCCGTATTCGAGGGAAGCTTTCCCCGCTCCCGATCCTGAACAGCAACCTCCAATGCCTGCTCTAACCCAGCAAAAGCCGCGTCAAAATCATGCGGGCTTCCTTCTGCATAGCGCCTGGCGAGCGCTATCAACATGCCCTCCTTGATTTTGAAGTCCTGAGCTTGCTCGGACAACAGTTCGACCAGTTTGTCTGTGTTCGCCAGGACCTTGTCGTCGATTGCTTGGGACCTTTCTGAGGCCGCCTGCAATTTGTGCACGACAGTATTTGTGTCCGTGGCTACTTCAATGGCCTCGGACCAGCGCAAAGAGGTGGGGATTTCTTCCACATCAATGGAAAGGGCTTCGGCCACTTTTTTAACTGTAGCACTTGTAATATTGGGGATTTTGCCGTTCTCGATCTGAGAGATCATGCCTTTGCGGTCGAGATTACCTAGCGCTGCATCGGCGAGGTTTTCTTGTGTCAGTTTCAAAGCTGTCCGGCGCTGTCGCACCAACGCTCCAAACGCTTTAGCATCATCAGACATCATGACCCTCGAAAGTTATTGACCTCGGTAACCTAATAGAAACGACGGTCCGAACGACCTCTGGCACAAGCCTACTCATCGATATCGTTTTCTCAACCGCCGGGCCCGGCTCAACATCGAAAGGTAAAAAAGGATGTTCGAGCTGAAGAAACAGAATACTAACGCAAAAGCGTTTTTGAGCGCGGTTTTCTCGCACCGCGTTCTTTATGCCTCCTTGGCTTTTTGCCACGCGTCAGGGTGCGTCGTAACTGAAAAGCCGGAACTCTATGGCCCGATGGCAGTGCTGTACGGGATTCTTTCTGTGCGCGGCTAGATGTTGTGGATGGTAGTGCTAGAGCCGGTTGAATCTTTTGGGAGATGCGGAGAACCAGGGTTACCAGTTGCGCAAACCACATTGCCGTCGTTCGAGCGAGTACAGCGAAAGCACGCTTTGTCCGCAAAGCGGTTATAGATGGAGGAAGCGATGTTGCGATATACGTCTTCTTAGGTGCACTGACCCTCGAACTTCAGTTACTAGTGATAGCCATAGTATAGCTTTCGTATTGCCCCGAGCTTCTGATCCATCGAGCTACCCCCGCTGTACAAGCCGTAACTCATGGTCTGCTTATCGTGCCCGAGGATGTCCGCTGAGACGTTCTCAGGCACACCCGCCTGTTCGAACAAGGTGGTTACCGTCTTCCTTATCGAGTGGAACACGTATCTCTCATCGTATTCGAGCCGCTTCTTTACCTTCCCGAACTGCTTCGACATTGAACCGCCTCGCTTGCCGTACTTGTTTCGCGAGAGGCCCGGTAGGAGGTACTTGTTCCCACGTCCCCTCAAGTCCGCCACAAGCGGCCCTAGCGCGTCATGGATAGGGATTGTGCGGTTGCCTGCCTCGGTCTTCGCTCGCACGATTTTGATCGCGTCGTCGGTTACGTTCACCGTCTCGAGGGACGTCAGTTCTTCTAGGCGACACCCCGTGTAGATCGCGAGTTCAAACGTGGCGAGCATCATCTCACTGCGACCTGAGGAGATCGCTGCGCGGAGCTTCTGGATGTCAGAGACTGTGAAGGGCAGGCGGACCTTCTCCGCAGCGTCCTTCCGGTTCACCGCAGGTAGAGCGACATTTTCGAATGGGTTGGATTTGTCCTCAGGCGCGATGTCCGTCTCGACGAGATATCGCCAGTACACCCGCAGTGTGCTCAGGTTATCCTTGATGGTCCGGTTCTTGAGACCCTCTTCCTGCGAGAGCTTCTTCACAAACGCCCTGACAGCCTGACGGTCCACGTCCTCAAGCATCGGGCAACTCGAGGCGAACTTGCCAACGGCGTGGCGGTCCTTGCGCTCTGTCTTGGGTTCCACCTTGCGGTTTGCGATGTAGCCGTCGAGGGGCCGCTCGAACGGGGTAAGCTGCCCGTCAGCAATCTTGTAAGCGCGGACCGCCTGTTCCTCCTGCTTCTCGGAAAGCTCTTCTGAGTACCTTGCTCCGAACGACTTCGCCAGTTTGTCGATTATCTCGTCTTGGAGTGAAGCTACACTTTCCGGGTCAAAGTTTGGGTTCGCTCGCTGGTCCTCGAGGTACACTCGGACGTCCGCGAGATACTCGTCGAGTTTCTGTGTTGGGTTCCCACGGGCTTCCTCGATCTGCTTCTTGAAACCTAGGATCAGCGGACCTGACCTTGCGATTGCAACCGCTCTGTCCGAGGTCTTTAGGCTTTGCTGAAAGACTCGCTTGCCAAACAGATCATAAACATCGTCAGGAATTGCCACTTTCACGTGGTAGGTGCTGCCCCGTTTTATGAGGTGGTTCGCCATCTCTTGTATCCAGTTTTGTAACCAAATTTGTAACCAACAAAGGCTGTAAAGCCCTTGTTTTACAAGTATTAACTGGAAAATGGATTATTGGTAGCCCGTAGGGGAATCGAACCCCTCTTTCCAGGTTGAAAACCTGGCGTCCTAACCGATAGACGAACGGGCCACCGGGGTCGTGAGGGGGTGTTTAGGAAAAGGGCGCTGTCACTGCAAGCGGAAAATGGCGCCGGGGTTGAGGAAACTTGCACCCTGCCTAGGCAGCAGGGGCGGCATCCTCCAGCAGCAGTTGCACGCTTTGGCGCCCGCCCCAAGTATTGATTTCCAATCGTCCGGCAAGATGGAACCGCGTGCCGCCAGTATCCGACAACGCCTCCCCCAGTGGCCCGTCGAAGGCCCCGAAGGCAATTGCGTCGATCCGGCTCCCGTCCGCGGCCTTGGCGCTGAGTTTCAGATGTGTATCGCTAACCCGTTTGGCATAGGCAATCGCCATATCCGCCAAGGCAAATCGCGGGGCAGCGGCCGCCGCGCCGAAGGGGCCCGCGGCCTCGATCTGCGTGATCAGTTCAGGTTGCGCAGCAGAGGGCATCACCAGCCCATCCAGCTTCAGGTCGCGTGGTCCCATCCGGTCCGCGCCTTGTTTTGCAAGCAACTCCGACAGCCGCGCCATCGCAGGCTCCAGCCTGTCACGCGTGACGGTCAGGCCTGCGGCCATCTTGTGCCCGCCGCCCTTGATCAGCAGGCCTTCGCTCGCAAGCCTTTGGATTGCGGCACCAAGATCGACGCCGGTGACGGATCGGCCCGACCCCTTACCTTCGCCGCCATCGAAACCAATCACGATTGCGGGCCGGTTTGTCGTTTCCTTCAGGCGTGACGCCACAATCCCGACAACGCCCGGATGCCAACCCTCGCCCGCCGCCCAGACCAGTGGCCCCGCAAGTCCCCGATCTTCGGCCTGTGCCAACGCCGCCGCGCGCACCCGTGCTTCGATATCGCGCCGTTCCTCGTTCAACTCACTTAGCCGCGCGGCCAGAGCGTCTGCCTCGTGTGGGTCCGCGGTGGACAACAGGCGCGCGCCCAGATCGGCTTGGCCAATCCGCCCGCCTGCGTTGATCCGGGGGCCAAGCACGAAGCCGAGATGATAGGCGGCGGGCGCGGTGTCCAGCCGGGCCGCATCCGCCAGAGCGCGCAGCCCCGGACGAGTGCGCTGCCCCATCACCTTCAGACCCTGCCGTACCAATGCGCGATTTACCCCGATCAGGGGCGCGACATCGGCGACGGTGGCAAGTGCGACGAGGTCGAGCAGCGCCATGAGATCCGGTGTCGGTCGGTCCGCCGCGCGCAGTTGCGCGTTTGCGGCCACCAGCGTCAAAAACACCACAGCCGCAGCGCAAAGGTGCGCCAGATCTCCGGTTTCGTCCTGCCGGTTCGGGTTTACCACGGCAAGCGCGTCGGGAAGGGTTTCTCCACCCAGATGGTGGTCAAGGATCAAGACATCCGCTGCCCTTGCGGCGCCAATCGCCTCGTGTGAGAGCGTGCCGCAATCCACGCAGATGATCAGGTCGTGGTCGGCGGCCAGCGCCGTCATCGCGGACGGGTTCGGACCGTATCCTTCATCGATCCGGTCGGGAACGTAAAGCGTTGCGCCATGTCCCTGCGCGCGCAGCCACCACTGCAAGAGTGCTGCCGACGCCCCACCATCGACGTCGTAATCGGCAAAGATGGCAATCCGGTCTCGCGCCTGCACGGCTTGTACGAGCCGCGCGCTCGCCCGGTCCATGTCCCGCAGTCCCATCGGATCGGGCAGCGTGTCGCGCAAGGTCGGTGCCAGGAAAGCCGCGGCCTCCTGTGCCAGCACACCCCGCCGGGCGAGAATGCGACAAACCGGGTCGGACAGCGCGGTCTCCTGACGGATTGCCTCGGCGAGCCTGTCCTGGTCCGGGCTAAGCCCCGTCCAGCGCCGCCCGGTCAGAGAGGATGCGACCCCCAGAAACGCGGCAGCATCGTTCATCTCACATGGCGCTGGTCGGGTTCCGATAGGTCATACGGCGCACGGACCCGGTCTTGGAGCGCATGAGAATGGTTTCGGTCGTCAGATACCCGACCTCGCGCTTGATGCCGGAGACGACGGAACCGTCGGTCACACCGGTCGCGGCAAAGATGACGTCATTGCGAACCAGTTCGTCGCGGGTATACACCCGATCCAGATCCTCGATCCCGGCCTTGCGGGCGCGCCCGATTTCATCGTCGTTGCGGAACAGCAATCTGCCATACATCTGACCGCCCATGCATTTCAGCGCGGCAGAGGCCAGAACGCCCTCCGGCGCACCGCCTTCGCCCATATACATGTCGATCCCTGTGATCGCTGCCTCGGCACAGTGGATGACACCCGCCACGTCCCCATCGGTGATCAGGCGGATCGCAGCGCCGGTTTCGCGGATTTCCGCGATGACATCCTGATGGCGCGGGCGTTCCAGAACGCAGACAGTGATGTCCGACGGGTCGCCGCCCTTGGCTTTTGCCAATGCGTGGACGCGTTCTCCGGGCGACATATCCATCGTCACGGTGTCCGGGGCATATCCGGGGCCGATTGCCAGCTTGTCCATATACACGTCAGGGGCGTGCAACATGGACCCGCGCGGGCCCATCGCGATGACGGTCAGCGCGTTCGGCATGTCCTTGGCGGTCAATGTGGTGCCTTCCAGAGGGTCGAGCGCGATGTCGACCTCCGGTCCGTTTCCAGAGCCGACTTCCTCGCCGATGTAAAGCATCGGCGCTTCGTCCCGTTCCCCTTCGCCGATGACCACAACGCCCTTGATGTCGAGCATGTTCAACTGATCACGCATGGCGTTGACGGCAGCCTGGTCGGCAGCTTTCTCGTCGCCGCGACCGATCAGCTTGGCAGAGGCAAGGGCAGCCTGTTCGGCCACGCGGGCAAGCCCCAGAGAAAGCATACGGTCATTGAAATCGGGAGAATTTGTCATGAGGCACCTTGTGCAAAAACGTCGTCCAGTCGCCTCTTGGCATACCTGTCCGCGCCCCGAATGGAAAGCGCCCGGATGGCGGTCTTGCCGGTGCCGTGCGCTATCGCAACAGCCCTCCGCCGATCACACCTGTTCGATCCGGATGGCCACCGGCTGTCCAGACAGAACACCGGTGCCCGGCAACGCATCCAGCGCGTGATCGAGGGAGGCGCGATCGGTCTTGTGCGTCACGATCAGAACCGGGGCAGAGGTTTCCTCGTGCGCGTACTGTCGCATCCGGTCGATGGAGACCCCGGCCTGTCCGAGAACCGTCGCCACTTTTGCCAGGGCCCCCGGTTTGTCCAGCAACTCCAGCCGCAGGTAGTACCGCGCCGGGACGGCCGTCTGGGCACCGACGGCAGGTTCAAGATCCGCCGCGGGCTGACCGAAGGTCGAAATCCGGTCGCCGCGCGCGATGTCCATCACGTCAGACAAAACCGCCGAAGCCGTGGGGCCTTCGCCGGCGCCGGGACCGCGCAGCACGATCTGGCCGACCGCGTCCCCTTCGAGGACAACCATGTTCGTGCCCCCCTCCAACTGACCCAGCGGGGAGTCTGCGGGAACAAGGCACGGAGACATGCGCTGTTCCAGCCCGCGACCGGTCATCTGTGCAACGCCCAGCAGTTTGATGCGGTAGCCCATGTCAGCGGCCTGGCGGATATCCTCGATGGTGATGCGTTCGATCCCTTCGAGCTGCATCGCGCCAAAATTCACCTGTGTCCCGAACGCGATCGAGGCAAGGATCGCCAGTTTGTGCCCGGCGTCGATCCCGCCGACATCAAGCGTCGGGTCCGCTTCCAGATACCCCAGCGCGTCGGCTTCGGCGAACACTTCCTCATAGGGAAGACCGGCTGTTTCCATACGTGTGAGGATGTAGTTGCAGGTGCCGTTCATCACGCCCATTACCCGGGTGATCTGGTTGCCGGCCAGTCCTTCGGTCAGGGCCTTGACCACCGGTATTCCGCCCGCAACGGCTGCCTCGAACCGGAGGGCCACCCCGGCGCGTTCAGCTGTCTCGGCAAGGTGCTGACCGTGAAGCGCCAGCATGGCCTTGTTGGCTGTAACCACCTGTTTTCCAGCGGCGATTGCCGCTTCGGTGGCGTCTTTCGCAGGGCCGTCCGCGCCCCCCATCAATTCGACGAACACATCAACGTCGTCACGTGTTGCAAGCGCCACCGGATCATCCTCCCAGGCGTAGCCTGACAGGTCGACACCGCGATCCTTGTCGCGCGTGCGCGCCGAAACGCCCGAGATGACCACCGGTCGACCGGCACGGGCGGCCAGAAGATTGGATTTTGCGGCGACGATTTTGGCTACGCCTGCGCCCACGGTGCCAAGCCCGGCAATGCCTAGGCGAAGGGGGGTGGTCATGCGGGGCCTCCAGGCGATCGTGACAGGGACGAAAGGATGTTGCGCCCGTCTAGCCAATTGGGGGGGCGGGCGCAACGCGTCAAAGCGATGGGTCAGCGTACGGCATCCGCCCGGGATTGTGCCGCCCGTGCCCGGGCCATCAGCCGGTCGGCATCCTCTGACGTGAGACGCGGATCGGGCGCTTGCAACAGAGGGCCGAGCGGCGCGATCTTCGGCCGGGGCGCGTCCCGGGATTCGGGCGTGATGTCCACGGCCAGCGCCTCCGGCGGGGCACATCCGCTCATCGCGAAAAGCGACATGATGGCGGGAAACAGGGTGTATCGCAGGCGCATGCCCTCTTCCTATCGTGTGGCCGCCGCAGCAGGCAATCGGGTAAACCGGGATTTCGTCCTAGGAATTGAACGTCCGTTCACATAGGCTCGCGAGCATGGCACGCAAAACTGGATCGCATTCCGACATTACCGGCCCGCGCGTACGCGCCGCGGCGCGCAGTCTGATCGCGCGTCACGGCTTTGCGGCCGTCTCCATGCGCCAGATCGCCCGCGAGGTTGGTGTGCAGGCGGGGGCGTTGTATCTGTATACGCCGGACAAGCAAACGTTGCTGTTCGACCTCATGAAAGCGCATATGGATGAATTGCTTGAGGCGGTCACACGTGTCGACCTGACCGGTGCCCCGGAGCGCGCGCTGGAGGCATTTGCGCGATTCCACATCGAGTTTCACCTCGACCGGGCGGAGGCGGTGTTTGTCTCGTACATGGAGTTGCGGAACCTCACGCCAGAGAATTTTGCCGTCATCGAAGGACTGCGCAGGCAGTACGAAACCCTGCTGGAGACAATCTTGAGGCGCGGGCAGGCGAGCGGTGATTTCGAAGTGCCCGATACCAAGTTGGCAACGATGGGACTGATCGCGATGCTGACGGGGCTGACGACCTGGTTTCGCGAGGATGGGCGCCTCGACCGGGAAGACATTCAGAACATCTATTGGGACATGGTGCGCAAGGCTGTCGGGGTGCAGGCGCCGGTCACCGCCTAGGCGCGCGCGGATCCTACGCCAGAAGGAAGAGGCATGTCGCAAACACCCGCCGGGCCAGTCATCGAACTGAAACCCGTGCCGTTGAAACGTTATCTCGCCTTGGCGATGCTGTACCTGCTGACCGGTTTGCTGGCTTGGGTCGCGGTGTTTCAACCACCGGCTGCTCTGGGCTGGCATGTGTTTCTGTGGGGGTTTGCTCTGGCAACGCTGGTCTTGGCCAATGCCACCGGAAAGGCAACAGCCCAGAGCCTTCACCTCCGCGAGGACGGTCTTTTCAGCGCGGATGGTGTGAGACTGGTCGATCTGGCCGATATTCGTGCGGTTGAGCGGGGCGCCTTTGCCTTCAAACCCTCCAACGGGTTCCTTCTGCGTCTCAAGACGAAACAACCCCGGGGCTGGGCGCCGGGGCTGTGGTGGCGATGGGGGCACCTGATGGGTATTGGAGGCGTCACCAACAAGGTGGACGCCAACATCATGGCCGAGACGCTAGCGACCATGCTTGTGCGTCGCGATACGCCTTGATCAGCTGCCTGCCAGCGTGCCGTCGGAGAGTTCATATTCCAGTCGTGGCGAGAAACGCGGGGACGTCACCATGAAGTTGTTGAACTCCAGACCTTCGCGGACGCCCACTGTAAAGAGCGTCTGATAGATCGAGCTGCTTTCCACCAGTATAACATGCTCATTGTCGGTCAGGATGGGCAGTTTTGCCTGCATTTCCAGCATGTCAGCATTTGTCAGGGTCGGCTTTGACCCCGTTGCATACGACCAGTGCACTTCGTACTGGCCCGGGTTGTCGACCCACCGGATGGAGGAGTACCGAAGTTCCGGCAGGCTTCCGAACTTGATGGAGTACTCGTAAAGACCCTTGAGGCCTTCAAGATAATTGCTGTCGACCGGAAACATCTGGCGGGACAGAATATCCCCAACCGTGTAGGTTGCCTTGATCGAGGCGTTGTACTGCCGGAAGCCGTCGAAGAATGCAAAGGCCGCGACGTACCACCAGCAGAGCCAGCACATGGCGAACAGGAATTCGGCGATCACAGCGCCCTTTTCTTCACGGGCGAACCTGCGGAACAGGGGCTTCAGGCGAAACCGGTACATAACACACTCACTCTCTTACGGTTCGGCCACGAAGGCCGATACGGATGTCATCTGGAACGCCCCTGACGGATCTTTGGTCAGTTGCATCCCCAGACCCGTTAGCGGGAACCAGGGATCAACCAGTGCGCACGCCCGCACCAGAACAAGCTTGTTTGATGTGGCTTGCGTGTAGTTCACGACCGGCAGCGTGCCGTTGCCCCGGTTGGCACAGGACGTCGTTGTCGTGGGCCACGTCCAGACAGGGGGCAGAATATCCGTCATCTCCACCACGAGTTCAGCGTGACAATCCTTGATCAGCAGCGCGCGGTTGCAGATCGAGTTCTTCACATCCTGCGAGGACAGCGGGTTGCCGGAACTGAGCCGAACGTCCCGCATCGTCTGATCGAGGGCTCGGTCCAGCATCGTGTACTTCGCCGTCAGCATCGCCAGTTCAAAGGTCGACATGAAGACGGCCATGATCAGCGGGAACACGATGACGAATTCCACCGTCGCGGTGCCGTCCTCGTCCCGCGACCAGAACTTGCGGATACGCGAGATCATAGCGCCAACCTCAGCTGCTGGATCGTGTTTGCGATCGAGCTGAACGCTTCGGAAATCTCGACACCGTTCACATCATAGTAGTGGCTGGGTGAGGTCGCGCAGGCGCTCATCAGGTCCTGACCACGCTGCGGGGCTTCAAACCCGATCGTGAAGATCTGGACGTTCTGATTCTTCAGCAAGGTGCACAGGCTCTTGGTGTAGTTGTCCGCAGAGGTGTTGCCGGCATAGGTATACCAGGCATTGCGATATTTCTGGCGCAGAGACTTCTGACTGTCGTTTTCGACCCGGAAGAAGAACTCGGAGATGTAGCGCACGCTGAAATTCGAGAAGAGGTCCGTGTGGCTCAGCTGCACCGCATCGTTTGCGCTGCTCGGCAGGTTCCAGCGCCACCAGCCGTCTTCCTCGTCATTGCCGTTGGTGTCCTGGTCGGGGCGACGACCGGTATCCCA
Organism: Tropicimonas sp. S265A; assembly: GCF_049800835.1. Taxonomy (NCBI): domain Bacteria; kingdom Pseudomonadati; phylum Pseudomonadota; class Alphaproteobacteria; order Rhodobacterales; family Roseobacteraceae; genus Tropicimonas; species Tropicimonas sp. S265A. Next base: position 969,812 of record NZ_JBNAFU010000001.1, on the reverse strand, counting down.
CCATGGGCGATCGCCGTTGTCGGCACGGTTCTCGAAGTAGACGTAGTAGCGATCGTTGTTGGCGGAATACCACACCGGGGACATGGTGCCCTTGAACTCGGATTTCAGGTCATACTGCGAAGTGTTCGCACCGTCCGTCATCAGTACCACGACCTTGATGGTTTCAATGTCATCGTAAGGCTCGGGACGGCCATCGAGGCGCGCATCCAGCACGTTGTTGTTGACGAGGTTGGACACCATGCCTTGCGAATTCGGGTCCAGCAACGCTGCGGCCCACTTCATGCCAAGGTCGGTTGCAGTGTTGCCTTCGGCCCCGAGCGAGCTGATTTTGGCTTGCAGGTCCCCGAGGTTGGTCGACAGCGGCAGGATGTCTTCGGCACCGCTTGTCGGGCACCAGGGCCGTTTCAGCAGGAACTGATCGTTGACTTCGTTCAGGTTGCTGTTGTTCCGGTCAAAGTGCGACAGGCGATCCAGCAGCAGCGACGTGCTGACCGAAAGTGAATTGAAATCGTTGGGCGCAAACCGCACGCAGTTCGAAAACGTCTGATGGTTTTTGACGTTGTACTGGTTGAGCAGGTAATCGGGCGCGCTGACCGATGCATTATACGGAATGATCGATACCGCCGCGAGGCCCGTGCCGTCTGCGGCAAGGTTGTTGTTGGCTTCCATGATGGTGGCCACGAACTCGTTGGCCGCCGTGATCATGTTGGCGTTCTTGGTTCCACGCATCGAGCCGGAGATGTCGAGCACCAGCGAAATCTCGATGTTCTGAATACGCTCCTCGGCCTTGGACTGCGCAAACGCGTCCAGTTCATAAATGCCGGACATGTTCATGAACCACGTCGGAATCTTTGCTTCCACGACCGCGGTGACTTCCTTGTAGTTGAGGCCCTGATCGACATTCACACCCTTGAGGAACTCTGACATTCCGGCTTTCGCGAAATAGTCTTCCACGACTTCCTTCGCACCCTGGGTGTTGTCGAGGTCCGCCGCAGCAAGCACGGCGCGGTCGGTGGTGGATTGTAGCCTGGTGCGCACAGCTTCGTAGCGCATGAGGTCGATGGTCAGGCCACAGACCATGAACATCCCGATGAAGATATATAGTGAGAACGCTGTGAGCGTGCCCTCTTCGGACTGCCGAAAGGTACGAGCGCTTTGGGCAGCGCGCGCGATGAAACGCTTGTAAGAACAAATATGCATCGTCATTCCAGTTACTCTCCCAATCGACACCGAACATCGGAGTCCGCCTAGGACCACCCCTGCTTTTCCCAAATGAATCGGGCGATTGTTTGACTTTTGATGCGACAAACAAGGAATCCGCGCCGAACTGTTAAAACCAAATGAATACAGATGGTTAATCATTGCTGCGGGGTCATGGTTAACCCTTTGTTAATCAACGTAAAATCAATGACTTAGTTGTTTTCATCTCGGAATGCACAACGGAGTGTTTCCACGCCTTGGATTCTGACACCCACCAGCGCCGTTGCTCGGCGCGTGTCGCAATGGCGGTCAATATCGCGGAAACCGGGGGCACCTGACCCGGCGCAGAAACAATGCGCGATGGGGTTTATCCACAGCTGGTCAGCGTACTCGCCACATTTCCGCCACATTGCCCGACGTAATCGGGTTTCTCGACGGAACCGCACCCGTCGCAAAACGGCGGGCTTTTGACGTTTTGCGGGTTCAGATGCCGTGTTTTCACCTGCTAGAGTTCACGCACCGCCGCAGGAGGGATGCATGCGATACTCCGGTTGGGAAGTCATTCGACAGGGTCTGACCGGGAACCGGGGCTGGACCGCGAAATGGCGCACCCCAGAGCCAAAACCCGCCTATGATGCCCTGGTGATCGGTGGCGGGGGGCACGGGCTGGCGACCGCTTACTACTTGGCGCGGACCCACGGGATGACCAATATCGCCGTTCTGGAAAAAGGCGCGCTTGGGCAGGGCAATATAGGGCGGAACACGACAATCGTGCGGGCGAATTACCTGCTGCCGGGCAATTCGGAGTTCTATTCCCACTCCCTCAAGCTGTGGGAAGGATTGGAAGCGGAGCTGAACTACAACGTGATGCACTCCCAACGCGGGATCATCAACCTGTGCCACTCCGACAGCCAGCGCGATGCCTTTGCGCGGCGGGGTAACGCGATGATCAACCAGGGTGACGATGCAATCCTGCTGGACCGCGCCGGGGTGGAACGGATCCTGCCCTATCTTGATTTCGAGAATACGCGGTTTCCCATCTATGGCGGGCTGTATCACCCACGCGGCGGCACAGCGCGACATGATGCCGTGGCCTGGGGTTATGCCCGCGCGGCAGACCGGCTGGGCGTGGACCTGATCCAGAATTGCGAAGTGACCGGCTTCACAACCAGGAACGGCGCGGTCACCGGGGTCGAGACTACACGCGGTCCGATCCTCGCGCCCAAGGTCGGGATGGTTGTCGCCGGGCGCTCAGGGCAGCTTGCGGCGCGTGCGGGCTTGCGTTTGCCCATTGAAAGCCATGTCTTGCAGGCTTTTGTGACCGAGGGGTTGAAACCGGTGCTGGACCATGTGGTGACCTACGGTCGGGGGCATTTCTATATCAGCCAGTCCGACAAGGGAGGGTTGGTGTTCGGCGGCGATCTGGACTTCTACGCCTCCTATGCGCAGCGCGGGAACCTGCCCATGGCCGAGCACGTGATGGAGGCGGCGATGACCCTGATGCCGATGATCGGCAAGGCGAAGGTATTGCGCAGCTGGGGTGGCATCATGGACATGACACCCGACGGCTCCCCCATCATCGACCGGACACCGATCGAGGGGCTCTATCTGGATGCCGGCTGGTGCTACGGAGGGTTCAAGGCGGTCCCGGCCTCAGGCTGGTGCATGGCGCATCTGATGGCCACCGATCAGCCGCATGAGGTCGCGGCCCGCTACAGGCTGGACCGGTTCGAGACCGGGCACCTGATCGACGAGGAGGCGACCGGCAGCCAGCACAATCTGCACTAGGGCAGAAGCGTCAGCCAGACAGCTGTGGTCAGAATGCACAAGGCGGTGCCCAGCAGGACAGAAGTTGCCGCCACGCGCTTGGCCACGCCGTACATGTTGGCAAACACATAAGTGTTCACGCCGGGCGCCATCGCAGCCACAACGACCGCTGCCCGCAGCCCCTCGGTACTCAGCGAAAACACACCGCGCGCCATGCCCCAGACCACGATGGGTTGCAGAACCAGCCCGGTCAGGCAGATGAAAGCAACCTCCTTCAGATCGCCCTCCGGTTTGTACCGATAGAGCACGCCGCCGAGGCCGAACAAAGCTGCCGGCAGGCCCGCGCGCGCGATCAGGTCGATCGCCTCCATCACCACGCCGGGCAGAGTGATGTGGCCGATGTTGGCGACAAAGCCCAGAAAAATACCGATCATGATTGCGTTGTGCAGGATCTGTTTGACTATGTCGGTGAGCGTCCGAAAGACGCCCTTGCCCGAACTGCGCACCATTTCCATCGTCGTGATCCCAAGCAGGTATCCGATCGGCGCATGCAGCGAGATGATCGCGAACACCGGCCCCAGCGAGTCTTCGCCGTAAGCCCGGCTCATGATCGGCAGCCCCAGCAAAAGGGTGTTGGCAAAAAAGCAGCAAAACCCGATGGCCACGGCATCCGTCATCGGGCGACCGAAGATCAGCCGCGCTCCGGCCATCCCGATGAAGAAGCTGGCAACCGTCCCGGTGTAATAACTGACGAGCAGCCGCCAGTCGAAGGTCGCCTGCAGATCAAGGCGCGAGATCGCGGCAAACAGCAGGCAGGGAATTGCGAAATTCTGCGTGAACCGCATCAGCGCGTCGACATTGTCGTCAGAGAAGACTCCGCGCCAGACCGCGGCGTAACCGGCGCTCAGGACCAGAAACACCGGCAGAGTGACTTGCAGCAGGTCGCTCATGAAATGGGGCGGCGCAGCACCATACCGTCATAGGCTGGTGTGATATGGTCCGGCGTTTCGGCCTCCACCGTCACATAATCCAGATCGATATGCATGTTGGTCAACACGGCCTGCTTCGGCGCGAGTGCTTTGATCCATTCCAGTGTCCTGGCCAGGTGTGCGTGGGTTGGATGCGGATCGCGGCGCAAGGCATCGACAATCCAGATGTCGAGATCCCGTAGCGCGGCGCGCGCTTCGTCCGTCAGTTCCGCAACATCCGGCAAGTAGGCGACATCGGCGATACGGAACCCGAGTGCGTCGATCGCGCCGTGGTTCACCTCGAAAGGTTCCAAGCGCAGCACGCCCCCCGGGCCCTCGATCTCGATCGGACCGTCGATCGTGTACATGTCGAGGATGGGTGGGTAGGAACTGCCCTTGGGCTGGACGAACGCGTAGCCGAACCGCGCCATGAGGCTGGCCTGCGTCGGGCTGTCGGCCCAGACACTCAGGCGTTTGCGCATGTTGAACACGATCATCCGCAGATCGTCGAGGCCGTGGGTATGATCCGCATGGGCATGGGTGAAGACAACCGCGTCCAGCGCGCCGACGCCCGCGTCCAGCAATTGCGCCCGCATATCCGGGGAGGTGTCGATCAGCACCCGCGTTGTTCCCCCTGCGCCAGTCCTTTCGACCAAGAGCGAGCAGCGTGTGCGCCGGTTTTTGGGGTTTTCGGGATCGCAGTCGCCCCAGAGCCCACCAAGGCGTGGAACGCCGCCAGAGGATCCACAGCCCAGAATGGTGAACTTCAACTCATCCATATCAGGCCGCCCCTTGCTGCGCGTCCCATGCGGCAGCCTTGGAAAACAGTCTGTCGAAATTGGCGCTGGTCTGCGCGGCGAACGCATCGAGGGTCAATCCGAAGACCTCCGCGCCGGTTTGCGCGGTCAGGGCGACAAAGGCCGGCTCGTTGCGTTTGCCTCGATGCGGAGGCGGCGCAAGGTAAGGCGCGTCGGTTTCGACCAAAACGCGGTCCACTGGTGCGCTTGAGAAAATCTCGCGCAGTTCGGCGCTCTTCTTGAACGCGGCGATGCCCGACATCGACAGGTAGAACCCCAGATCCAACGCGGCTTGGGCAAGGCCAGCACCGGAGGAAAAGCAGTGCATGACGCAGCTATAGGGGGCTGCCTGATATTCCTCTGTCAGGATGCGCGCCATATCCTCATCCGCCGCGCGGGCGTGGATGATGAGCGGTAGGCCGGTCTGGCGCGCGGCCTCGATGTGGATGCGGAAGCTGTCCTGCTGTGCAGCGGCGGTTTCGGACGTGTAATGGTAGTCGAGGCCGGTTTCGCCGATCCCCACGAATTTCGGGTGCTGTGCCAGCGACACAAGCGCCTCGACACGTGCCATCGGTTCATCGGCCACGCTCATCGGGTGGGTGCCTGCCGCGTAGAACACCGGCGCGTGGGCCTCCGCGATCGCGCGTACGATGGGTTCGTTGCGCAGGCGCGTGCAGATCGTGACCATCCGCGTCACACCGGCGGCGTTGGCGCGCGCGATCAGCTGCGGCAGCTCACCTTCAAAATCAGGAAAATCAAGATGACAATGGCTGTCGACAAGGGCGGCAGGCGGCATGGGAGGCTTTCGTTTTCAATGCGGCCACGGTCAGGAGGATCAGGCCGCCGCGGGCCCCGCAGCGGTGGATTGCAGCCCAAGAAACATATCGATCAGAAGCGCAGAAGCGTCAAGGTTCACTGCACGCCCCGCGCGCGCTCGGGGAACAATCTCAGCCCCGGTCTGCGCCCAGATCCGTGCATGAGCGGGTGTCGGGCATAGCCGCGCAAGAAGGGCACCCTCGCCTTGCACAGCCTCTGAGGGCGCGGCACCCATCGCGCCGGTGCGCGCCAGACGGTGCAGAAAAAACTCGGTGAGGGTCAGAAGCAGGTCGAAGCGGTCCTCCGCCCCGCGCGCAGCGGCGCTGTCGGCTAGCTTGACCATGGCAGGGCGGTCAAGGCGCGGCAGGTCGGACAGCAGAGCAATCAGCGCGGCGTACGCCTCGGGCCCACCTGCCTCATGCAGTTGCAGAGCGCGGCCCGCGGAGCCATCTGCCAGCGCAATGAGAGCAGGCAGGTCAGGCGCGTCGTCCTGAAAGGCGGCTCGCAGCGCCTCTGACAGGTCCTGATCTGCAAGCTGCCGGAGGGGCAGCGACCTGCACCGGCTGCGGATCGTCGGAAGCAGCCGCGAGGGCGCGTGGCTAACCAGCAAAAGGACTGTGTCCCGCGGCGGTTCTTCCAACACTTTGAGCAACGCGTTGGCAGCGGCGGTGTTCAGGTCGTCCGCCGCATCCACGATCACGACACGCCGCCCGCCATCTACCGCAGAAAAGTTGAAAAACGACTTCAGGCGACGCACCTCGTCCACCGGGATGTCCTGTTTGAAGCGACCCTTTTCAGCGTCCCAAGGGCGCCGTAGCAGAAAAAGCCGCGGTTCGGACAAGGCCGCCGCGCGGCGCACCGCAGGATGATCAGGGTCGGTATCAAGCGTCCGGGGCGGCGCGGGGGCCAGATCCTCGCCAAACAGGCCGCCCCCTGCATTGCTGCTCTGAAGGGGCCGGGTCAGGAGAAACCTCGCGATACGCCAGGCAAGCGTCGCCTTTCCGATCCCTTCAGGACCCGAGAGAAGCCAGGCATGATGCAGCCGCCCTGCATTGAACGCCTCCAGAAATGCGCGCTCAGCCGCGTCCTGGCCGAACAGGGTTGTCGTTTCGCGCGGGTGGGGCGCGCCGGGCTGGCGGTCTGCCTCGGGGGCAGGGGCCTCTGCGGGCACGTCCATCATTCGCCTGCCTGTGTCAGTGTCGTTTCACCAGTGTCTGCAACACGTCCGCTGCCACGCTGTCGGCATCACGGGTGCCATCAATCACGACACATCTTTCGGGGTATTCTTCGGCAAGTGCAAGAAAGCCCGCGCGCAACCGCATCTGGAAATCCAGGCCAAAGTCTTCGAACCGATCCTCGCCACTGTCGCGCGCAAGGCCCCGCCGCAACGCTTCGGCGGGGTCCATGTCGATGATCAGGGTCAGATCGGGTTCCGTGCCGATCACCTGCGCATGCAGCGCGTCAACCAGTCCGCGTAAGTCGCCGCGCGTGGTGCCCTGGTAGACGCGGGTGCTGTCGGCAAACCGGTCCGTGATCACGTCGCGCCCGGCGGTCAGCGCGGGAGCAATCGTGCGCTCCAGATGATCCCGCCGCGCCGCAGTGAACAGCAGGATCTCGGTCTCCGGAGACCAACGGTCCGGATCGCCCGAGACCAACAGCGCGCGGATGTCTTCTGCCCCAGCGGACCCGCCCGGTTCCCGCGTCAGAAGCGGGTTGTGTCCCTGCGATCGCAAACTGTCCGCAAGACGTCGCGATTGTGTGGATTTGCCGGACCCGTCGATCCCTTCGAAGCTGATGAAACGTCCGGTCACGAAGGGCTATTGCGTTTCGACCTGGGCTTCATCATCTGCCAGAACCTCGCGCAGCAGCACTTGTGCGGCAGCCTGCATCCGTACCAGCGCTCCGCCCTTTTCGACGGCTGTTTCAGCGACGAGCGGGAAGCGGCGCGGCTCCATCTCCGGGCCCTTCACGACGAGTGTCGCAATCTCCTGTCCGGCGGCAATCGGGGCTTCCAGCGGTGTGTTTGCCTCCACCTCCGTGGTCAGCGAACCGGTTGCAAGCAAGGGAACGAGTGGGGCGATCGTTTCAGGGGCCACTGCCCCGACACTGCTCTGAGCGCCAACCCAGACAGGTAGATCGGCGAGCCTTGTGCCCTCGCTCGCCAGCTGCCTTTGCACGAATTGCCGGAAGGCCCAGCTGACAATGCGTTCGGATTCCTCCGCCCGCTCGCGCTCGCTTTCCAGTCCGGTAACAACAAAGACAATCCGACGCGCCCCTTGTTGAGCCGATCCGACCAGTCCATACCCGGCCTCCTGGGTATGGCCGGTCTTCAGACCGTCAGCCCCGATCCCGAGGTTCAGCAAAGGGTTACGGTTGTACCGATTCTTGGGTGCACGCTCGTCAAAGCCCCATTCGGACAGCGCGAAGTACCCATAATACTGCGGATAATCCTCGATGATGCGCTCGGTCAGGATGGCCAGATCCTTCATGCTCATCCGGTGGCGCGGATCCGGCCAGCCGGAGGCATTTGCAAAGGTCGACTGGGTCATCCCGAGCGATTGGGCCTTTTCGGTCATCAACCGGGCAAATGCGTCTTCGGTTCCGGCGAGGCCTTCGGCAACCACCACGGTCGCGTCATTGCCCGATTGCACGACAATGCCCTTGATCAGTTCTTCAACGGTCGGGCGGTCGCGCTCTGTCAGAAACATCGTCGAGCCGCCCTTGGCCATTGCCTTGGCGGACACTCCGAACCGGGTGTCCAGGTCGACCGAGGGGTTCTTTTCCAGCGCGTCGAACAACATGTACAGCGTCATGAGTTTCGACATGGACGCGGGCGGCAGAGGGATCTCTGCGTCTTTGGACAACAGGACCGTATCGGTGGTCAGGTCTACGACATAGGCCGCACTCGCGCGTGTCTCAAACGCCGCGAAAGCCGGTTGCAGGCCCGCCACAAACAGCGCGCACAGGCCGAGGATCAAACGTTTCATCTCACGTGCCTCTTAATTCGTGACGAAATAGGCGTCGGTGAAGCCCAGAGCACGCACACTGGCCAGAGCCTGGGCGCGCGCTTCGATCGTCGGAGCAGGGCCAACGATGACCCGGAAGAACTGTTTACCCTGGGATTCTTGCTCAAGTGTTTCCGCAGCCAACCCGGCGTCCGACATCTGCTGGGTCGTGCGACGCGCGTTGGCTTCTTCGCTGAATATCCCGATCTGGATATAGGGCTTTTCAAGCGAGGACGCGACCGGCGCCGGGGCTTCCAACGGGGTTGTTTCGACGGGTCCGGCGGTGGCGGATTGCGGCAGCGCGCTGTCGAAGTCGATATCGCGCCCCTCTGACTGGGCAATCGCGGCGGCCGCAACGGCGGCCGGATCGATCCCTGCCGGTTCCGGCTCCGGTGCCGGGGCAGCAGCGGCGGTTGCGGCGGCTTCGGCTTCCTGCGCCGCGCGCTCTGTGACGACCTTTCGCAGGGCGACAACTTCCAACTCGGTCGGCTGACCCGCAAGGATGTTTAGCGCCGCCGCGGCATCGGAAGAAACTTGGAACCGTGGTCCGGGGTTGTCGCGTTCGCGCCGGAACAGCGCGCCGATCACGAACGAACCGTTGGCCTGATTCCGGATCACCACGCGCTCGGGATCGGCCACCTCGGGATAGGCGACCCAGACACCGCCAAGCGAAGGACGTCCATCCCACAGCCCGGTATCGGAGACGCCGAACACCTCCGGGGCTTCGGCTTCGATCGTCTGACCGGTCGTTTCGGTCTGAACGGGCGTTTCCCCGCTTTCGGACGCTGGCGGAGTCTTCAGAAATTCGAAAGGATCCTGCCCCTCACACGCGGCCAACACGACACATAGCGTGCCGAGTAGCAGAGCGCGTCCTGCCGTGTGTCTACCCATAACCTGCTCCCGCAGTGTGCCTCTGAAAGGGTGGACCTTCTGCGAGGTCCGTTTCCCCGGCGTTTCCGCCATTCGTAAAATAGTCTTACCGTGTTGTCGGCAAGTTGCAAAGACATCCGCCCGCTTCTGCGATTATCTGCTGCAAGTTGCGGCACATTTGTCTTGTTCCCGGATAGTCGGAGCGCTACGAACAGGCCCACCGGAGAGGTGGCAGAGTGGTCGAATGCGGCGGTCTTGAAAACCGTTGACCGTGAGAGCGGTCCCAGGGTTCGAATCCCTGTCTCTCCGCCACCCGGCTTTGCGCGACCATCAGACCCTTGCCGAGCGGCACGCGCTTTGCAGTTCCGCGACGGCTCAGGCCGCCGTAACAACGTCCATGGGCAGAAACCGCACATGGACGCGCTCGGGGTCTGGCGCCTGATGGGTCTGCAGGACAGCGCCGGCGATCCGGCTCAGGACCTGCAAATCGAAGGTCGACTGGCTGGCATCGAACAGGTCGGTCAACGAATGGTGTGCGGGGTCCAGCCCGCTTGGCCAGTTCACGATCACCACCTGGCGTAATCCGGGGTCCGGTGGGGCATTGACGACCGGGCTTTCAAACATCTCACCGGGTTCCAGCGTCTCGCCCCGTTCCAGTCCGAAAGCCTCGTTCGCGACCTGCACAACGTCTTTGCCTTCGCGGTTATGCAGGATCAGCATGTGACCTGCCGTCAGCGGGGCGGTCAGCAGCCGGTATGCCTCCCCCGCGCGGATCTTGCGGGGGCGTGTGTGGGGATTGGTTGCGGGCTGACGTGTGGTCTCGTGCCCATCGACCATCGCGAGGTTCTCGAGACCGCTGCGTTCGTACTCTACAAATATCTCAAGCCGGGTGTGGCGCACGAAGATGTCGAACGGGTTCTGATGGTCCTTGAGTTTCTCGCGAATGATTGCGTCGAATTCCGCGGCGGAGTACTTCACCCGGCGTGCGGCAGAGCCTTCGTCAAAGTCCAGCCACGCGCAACATTCCATCAGGCCGATGTTGTAGAGCCCGAGGATACCGTGCAGTTGCTTGAGATCCCGGCTTACCAGATCGCGCTTGCCGTGAAGCTTGCGAATGAAATACGTCTCCCCCTCCAGACTGGCAGCGGGGTTGCGCGCGGCCCATTCCTGCCGGAGCCATTGATCTCGGTCGATATTTTTTGGTTTTGAGCTCAGGAGCCGCGCTGCAACGTCAATGTGGTCGCGCAGATCGAACGATCCGAGGGCTTCGCTGGGGCGTCCCTTGCGGGGTGGGGCATTGGGGGCACGTGCCGCTGCGTTCAGCGGGTTGTTTTCGGATGTGTGAGGGCACGTGCTGTTCATGGCGCCAACCTAGCAAATAAACGCCGGCTGACAACAACTCAGGCCCGCGTCGCGGGGTGCGGCGCGGGCCCGATCGGGTTGGTGCTTTTCCGGATGGCGCGATCAGAACCCTCCGGGCGTGAAACGCGGTCCTGCCCGCCCGAGGGTCGATGCCCCCGCTTTCCCCCCGGCGGAGCCCGTTGCGCGCCCGGTTGTCGAGCGTTGCGGCCCCAGGGGTTTGCGTGCAGCGCCATTGAACGTGGGCTTGAGCGCCGGAGGTTTGCCAGACGCCGCCCCGTTGAACTTGGGCGAGACCGGGGCCGGACGCTTTGCAGCGCCGTTGAACCTAGGGGTGAGGTTGGGTCCCTTGGCGGCCGCATTGAAGCCGGGTTTCAGAAAGGGCGGCTTGGCGGAGGCCGCCCCTGTCGCTGCCAGGAGCGCAAGTGTGGTTGCAATGAGAACGACCGAGGGAAGAGGAGATTTCAAGATGTTCATCACGCAGCGCCTCAATAGGTATATACGAACGTGCGAATGCCGCCGTAGGTCTGCATGAAGGCATCAGGGTCCTCCTGCGCCAGCAACATCAGGTTCTTCGCATCATGCCCGGCATTCGCCGCGATCCGGGCGAACGGGCTGGTGTTCTGGATCATGCCTCGGTTGAACGCGGTGATCTCCTTGAACGGGTTGAACTCGCCCCCGTTCATCTGCCGTTTGCGCTCTTGGCCCATGTTGATGAACGCATCGAGGACACCTTTCAGCGCGGCCTCTCCGGCCGGTTGCATGAGCGAGGGATCGGTCATGAAAATGCCGCGTGCGACCGGCGCAAGTTCGGGGTCGAGCGCCACGTCAGCATGCTGCCCGATACGGAACCACACCTGAGGTTCGTCAAATGCAGAGATGATCTTCATCAGGTAGTGCATCGTTTCCACCTTTGATTTGCCGGTGGCGCGCAGATCACCGTGGTAGAGCGCGGTCATCAGCTGCGGTTCACGGAAATGCGCGAAGGCCGGGTGAACGGCACCCTGGCTGGTCTGGGTTTGTGCGCTGCCGGGGATAAACGCGGTCTGCGCAGTTGCCGGCGTGAAAGACGCGAGCGAAATACCGATCGCCGTTGCGGCGGCCAGAACGGAAAATGTCGGTTTGGTCATTGGGTCTTCTCCTGTTTGAAACGGACAACAGTGCCGTTGCCTGCCTCTACATCGGACCTCTAAGCCACGGTTTTCAAATCTGAAATCTGGACGAAATGGGAAGTAATTGGGTCAGGGGACTTATCTGCCATTTAATCCCGGTCGCAGGCGTTTTGATGCCATTCCGTGTGGCTGCTGTCGCGCGGCAATCCCGCCTTAATGAGGTGCATACGCTCATTGAAGGAGACGATCATGAAGACGATTTATACCCTGGCAACTGTCGCACTGCTGGCCGCGACTGCCTCCGCGGCTGCTGACTATGCGACACCGAATGCCGCGCAGATCAGCAAGATGGCGCGTGCGCAATGGGTCGGCAAGGAACTGTCCCGCGTTGCAACCCACAGCAAGACCCATATCGGGCAAAGCAAGTCGACCCTGAAGTCCGCTGCAAACCAGAGCGGCAAGATCAAGAGCAGTTTCACCGACAAGAAAGCGGCGGTTAGGGCGACGCAGAACATCATTCGCGGCGAAAGCAAACAGATTGCACAGTGGCTCAGGTCATCGAAGGGCAAACCGGGGTCTCGGTTGACGCTGGGAACGCAAGGCTCCAGGCCCCTGCAAGGCATCAATGCCGGAGGCGGACGCATCGGTACGGCTGCGGTGCCCGGCGGCAGACCGATCCCGTCTTACGGCGCGCGCGTCGTTCTGCAACGCGACCCCAAAAGCAAACTGGGGTTTCGGATTCACAATGCCTACCCCGTTGTGGCCCGGTCCACAGCCAAGCAGCTCAAGACGTTTCGCGGAACACCGGCTGGACGTATCGGGGGCGAGTTCCGGCGCGTAATGCCACCACCCCGTGGCCGCCGCTGAGTTTCGGCTGACCTGCCAGTGCAAATCGGGTAAGGCTGGACAAGGCGGCGGTGATCCTGAGGGTATTTGTGTCTGATTTTATTGCGCGTATCCTTGAGCGACCCGAGAAGGATGTGCCGGTTTTCCTGGTATCTCTGACGGAGGCTGAACGCCGAAGCGCACGCGATGATCTGCTGCGAGAGGGGCTGACGACCCGGGACGAGGCCGGGCAAAGGCGGTTGGTCACTGTGTCCACTGCGCTTGAGCTGTCTGTGAAGGCTCCCGGGGCGGATCCGGAGCAGGTCAACGCGCTTATCTGGCCAAAAGACCAGTCCTTCGACATGGACCCTGCCGCCCTGCTGGACGCCTCTGCCGGGTGGTCGGACGTGGTCACGGGCGCGCGCCTCGGCGTTTTGCAACTGGCACGCGCGACACAGATGAAACACCTGGCCCAAACATCACCGCCAGCGCAGGCAACGGACCTCTGGGCCGAGGCAATCGGCCTGTGCAACGGCGTCGCGGAAAGCGCGGACGTGCCGGCCCTGTTGGCGGATGCGCGGTTTCTGGAGGCAGGTTTGCGCGTGGACCGTGCAGCAAGCGGCATGTCGCAGGACGCACCCAAGGACATTGACGAGGCCGTCGCCGCCTATGAAGAACTGCTCGTCACGTGGAAAATCGAGACACATACCCGCGACCATATCCTGGTACAGAGCAACCTCGCCTCGTGTTTCCAGCAAAGAGCCTCGCGCACCAGTGGCGCGGCTGCCGATGCGGCCATGACGCAAGCCATTGCGCTTTTCGAAGAAACCGTTCGTCTGGCGAAGCGGCATGAGCACCTGCAGATTGCGGCAAACGCGCGCTTCAGTCTGGCCGTGACGCTGTTCACCAAGGCGCAACACGAAGATGGCGCTCTGCGCGACGCGTCGCTGACCGCGGCTATCGAAAGCTTCGAGGACCTGCGCGAGATCTGGGGCGGAGACGAACATCGCGGCGCGCGGGTCAAGGCGATGGTGAACCAATCGGTGGTCCTGTCGCACCGAGGGCGCACGCGGACCGCGCAGGGCGGATTGCAGGACTTCGAGGCCGCGGCCGCGCTTTGTGCGCAAGCGATCGAGACGTTTCGCACCCCGGGAAACGAAGGCGATCTTGCGCGGGCATGGACCCATCGCGCGAACGCCTTCTGGTCGATGTCGCGCCGCAAGGCAGGCACGCCGGCGCGTCAGGATCTGGAAGTTGCACATGCCGCGCATCGGGAGGCCGAAAAAATCTGGATTCGACTCGGCGCGCGCGGGGAACATGCCGATTGCCTCATGGATCAGGCGATTGTGCTCAGTAGCATGGCCGAGAGCGAGATCGGCTATGAAGCACTCAAGATGTTCGACAAGGCGCTGGCCGTTTTCGGCGAAGCCTACGAAACGAAGCAGGAGCTTGGAGACACATTCGGCGCGGCGCGCGTTGCACGCAACCTAGCGACCGCCTGGTTCGAACGTGGCGAAAACACCAGCGGGGCACAGGCGCGCGCAGATCTGACCCGCGCCATTGACTACTATGAAAAAGCCGCCGCGCCGTTTGATCGCGACACGGATAGCGCCATGGTGTCCGAAATCGAGGCAGAGAAGGCGGGCGCGCTTTTGACCAGGGCTCAGCACCAGACGGGTGCCGCGCAACTCAGCGACCTGGATGCCGCGATCTCACTTCTTGAGCAGCGTCTGGCGCAATTGCAGATGCCGCAGGATGCGTCGCCCATTGCCTCTTTCTCGTTCAACTGCGGCATGGCCTACGCGCAGCGCGCCAAACGCTTGCCGCCGGACCGGCACGCGCCGGTGGCCGTGGACGGTCCTGACGCGCGCCGTGCAGCAGAGCTTTACGAGATCGCGCTCGATGTTTTCGCAGCGCCCGAGGATGCCGTGCGTGCGTTTGATCCGCTGGTGGCGCTGGCCGAATTGCTGGTCTGGCAGGCAGAGAATGGTCTGTCCGCGTCCGACCGGCTTTTGCAGCGTGCCGTTGATGCTGCTGCGCGCGCAATGCAGACCTATGATGTCCTTTTGGACCCGCGCAGATGGCTGAACGCCGCCGAAGTGCACTGCCATGCACTTTTCGTCGCTGGTCACAGCGCGGCTGAGGGCGCTCTGCGACAGCTGCTGGACCAGGGCAACCGCCTTGTGATTTCGCTGCCGGACACCGACGGGCAGGAAACTGCCCTTCGGGCGCTTTCGGGGGTGGGTGATCGCCTTGCCGTGCTGCGCGCGCGCCGGGGTGACCTTTCCGGAGCATTCGCGGCGGTCGGGCAGGGGCGCTCGATCCGCGCCACGCGCGACATTTCTCTCAGACGCGCCGGAGACGCCATTTCCGAGCTCCGGGACGAGATGCTTTCTGCGCGTACGCAGGTGCAGGCGCTGGACCGCATGCGCGAAACGACCGGGAAAGACACTGGAAACGTATCCCGAGAGTATGACAGCGCGCTGGACACCCTCAAGCAAAGACAAGTCGCGCTTGAAGCCGCCTTGGTTCAGCATGCTGACGGCACGACGGCGCAGGCATTGGACGGTCTCGATGCGCTCGCGTCGTCCCTAGCGGAAGATACCGCATTGGCAGTGCCGCTTCTGTCTGAAACCGGCGGGGGGGTATTGCTTGCGGCCAACCCCGCAGATGGGCCGTGCGCGCGGTTTCTCGAGTTGCCCGGATTGACCCGGCAGGCCGTGGAGCGCCTGTTGGATACGCCTGGTGCGGGGTGGATGGATGTCTATGCCACGACCTTCGCGGATACCACGCAACAGCTTTGGGATCCGGCACAGCCCGGTGCGAGTGCGTTCATGGCAGCGCTTGACGTATTGCTTTGCGATCTTTGGGACATTCTGATGGGGCCGTTGCAGCGCGCAGTCGGGGAACTCTTGCCCGGGGTGGTACGCGGGTCAGTTGTCCTTGTGCCGCCCGGCAGGTTGGCCGGCCTGCCGCTTGGGGCCGCCAAACCTGCGCCCGGGTCGGGCGCGCGCCCGTTTCTGGCCGATTGGGCCGTCGCCTATGCCCAGAGCCCGGCTGCCTGGTTGGATGCGACACGCATGGCCGAGCATCGAAAAACAGGCACACAGCGGTTGCTCGCCGTCTCTGACCCGACCGAAGATCTGGCCGTCGCGCGGACCTATGCGCTTGTGGATGGCACATGGCGCCTGACCCGGCGGCTTGGGTCGGATGGACGCCCGAAGATGCAAGATGGATGGGAGGCGCCGGGATGGTCACTGTTTTCTCCGAACCAGAGGGTGGAGCTTGCGCAGCGCGATGCGACCATCCCAGCCGTTTGCGCCGAAATCTCGGGCGCGTCCCACGCGGTCTTTTTTTGCCACGGCGGCTGGGATCGGGACCGCGGCAGCGGCTCTGGTCTTTTGATGGCCGGCCCATTGGCTTCGGAAGAGGCCGCATCAGCAGCGTGGCCGGGTGATATGATGACCCTGTCGCGCATGGAGGAGTGTGCTGCCGACCTTTCGAGCTTGCGCGTCTGCGTGCTTGGGGCATGCGAGACAGCTCCTGTTGGGCTGTCTCTGCCGGATGAGTTCAATGGGTTCGCCTATGCCTTGTCCCTTCGGGTGCCTATGGTCGTCTCGACCTTGTTTCCCGTGACGCCAACCGCCACGGCCCTTGTTTTGAACGCCGCGCTGATCCTGCATCTGGGTCCAGCGAAATACGCGATGCCGCTGGCGCTGGCGCGCTCACAGTTGGCCGCCGCTCTGGGCGGCGATGCGGCGCTGCGGTTCATTCTGGAAACCGGGGCAGAGCCAGCTTCGCCCAAAGCGTTGATCGTGCGGTCGCCGGACCCTGCAGCGGTTCCTGTGCCCATCGCGCGCGCAGCGGAGCCGACGATGCGAAACTCCGGCGATGGTGCTGCGACAGAGGACGTCCTGGTCCTGGACCGCCATCCATTTTACTGGGCAGCCTATGTCGCCATCGGTGTTGCGCCCGCAGACCTCTAACGCGCCTGAATTCTCCGTTAGGGATTTCTTTACCTTTAATTCACGTCGCCACTTCATTTCTTGGAATTTCGTTTTCTTCCGAAAATCAGGCGTTTCTCGGAGCATGGGACCATGTTGAAAAAGGAGATCGCCATGAACGTGCATTCACTGCCAGAACCTGCAGGGCTCGCCGATCGCTTGCGGAGGAACCTGTGCGCGCCGGTCCTGACGGATGCGGACCTCAAGCCCGCTCTGTCGGCACCCGATCCCAAGATCGCGGCGGGTCGGATCGCGGAAGGACTGGCCAGTGTGGCCACCAATGCAGCCGCTGCCGAGGCACAGAGCCATATAGACCGGATCAAGCGGGACGAGGCACGCACCACCGAAAAACTGACGCCGATGCTGGAGTTGCTCAAGACGTATTTGCGCTACGAAGTGCGCTATGAATGCTCCGGCGTGAAAGTCTACCGTCTGCCCGTTGGGGACCGGATCAAGGCCGGCTTCGAACTGCTGCTGAGCATCGCAGCGCTCGTCATGGCGGTCTACGTCGTGGCGGCCTTCGTCAAGGGTTCGACCTTTAGCCTGGAACTGAGTGGCTCCTGGCTGCGGTCGATCGGTTACGCCTTTCCGGTGGTCTTGGCGGCAACCGGGATCGCCGCGTTCGTGGCCTTCGAACCGGATCTCGACAAGCTGCGGCGCATCGGAAAACGTATCGTGCTTCTGGCGGTCACATCCTTTGTGGTCTGGGCGCTGCTGACCGGCTGGCTGTTCATCGGGCTCGAAGGCACCGAAGAGGCGCTTTTCTCCATGGATGAGGAAGAGTCCAGCCTGATGGAAACCCTGTTTCCGACCTCCGCACTGGGGACTGCCTTGCTGCTGACCCACGTGCTGTCGGATGTGCTGTTCTCTGCGGCGCTTGGCATCCGCGCTGTGTTGCGGACACGCACGGAAAAGGGCCGCGTGCGCGATGTTCGGATTTGCGAGGATTACACGCTGACCGAAAACCTGATCAAACCGCTCGAAGCCCGGCTGGATGATCTTGCGAGGGAGCGTGCCGGGTTCGAGGCGGTTTTGTCGGACACCCAATCGATCCGCGAAAAAACAGTGGAAGAGGCCCACGCCCGCATCGCCCATTTGCAACGGCAGCGGGATGCCTACATGGCCGAAGCCGAAACGAGGTTCATCCAACTCGCCTGACGCCCTCCTGCAAAACCGCGTGAACGGCCCGGGTCCTCCGGGCCGTTTTCGCGTCGGATGGGGCGATTGCCGATTTAAGTCCCATTTATTCCAGCCGCCCAAGACTTTGATCAAGTTTGGTTTTCTGGAGCCCTACGCCCGCGTCGCGCATCCTGATCCCGAAGCAGAAACCCGACAAAGGAGTAGTCCAATGTTTCGACCCAGCACCTTCGCCCGTTCCGCAGCCGTGGCGCTGAGCCTGTCCGCGCCGCTTGAGGCCAAGGCGAGTTCTCAGATATTCGTTCTCAGCAACGCTTATCCGGAAGATGTCGCCGAAGCGGTCGGTCGGCAGATCGCTTCCGCCATGATGGCCCTGCAACCCGGAGACACCGTAACGCTTTATGACGGACCCGCGCAGAACGAAATCGCGCAGGTGGCTATCCCAAATGATGAAAAAGGTGAGTTGATCGCCCGCAGCGCCGGTCACAAGAAAAAGTTCCTAAAGCCCACCGCCAGCGCGCTCCGGGACCATCTCGTCGCCTCTGTCAAGACGTACCAGCGTGCAGACATCACGGTTCCAAGCATGCAGACGGCATTCCCGGAGGTGCTTGATCAACTGCGTTACATGGCGTCTGACGATCCTGTCGTGGTGGTCGTTGGCAGCCCGCGGCTGCATGACCCGAAAGCGGTTGAATTCACCATGGCGCATGGCTACCCGAACGACGCTCACTTCACCCTCGATGCCGGATTGTCGCCTTATGGTCAACCTTCGGGCGGTGCGGCGCTGGGCGGTATGCAGGTGCATTTCTGTTCGACCGACGAGGCCTGGGTCAAGATGCCGACCCATCGCAATGGTGTCGAGCGGGCCCTGTCGCTTCTGGTGTCCGGCTATGGCGGCCAGCTTGCGACCTTCTCACCCAACCTGCCGCACTGCTTTGACCGCGCAGCCAAGCGGGATGCCAGCAATGCCAAGGAGTTCACGCTGGACGCGGCTGTCACGCGACCCGCGATGGTCGATGCCCGGCTGGCGCTGGTTGCCCCTTCGGCATCCTCGCCCGAGCAACTCAAGAAGATCGCCGGCCTGAACCTGCCGAACGCCGAGAAGTTGAAGCTGATGAAAGGCGTCGAGATTGGCGAGGTCGTGATGCAGACCGTCTGGCTGCACGATACGGATTCCGAGGATGGCGACCATGTGCTGATCGTATCAGGCGATGTGTCCTATGAGGTGCCACTGCGCAAGCGGGCCTTGAAGGTCGCCGTGCCGGTCACCCGGGGGCAATTGCAAATCGTCGGGTCCAGAGATGGCGGTGGCGGCATTACTGTCGGGATCCGCACCGAAGCCGATGACCGTCTGCGAACACCTGTCATTCAGGTCGGTGAGGCAGTCTTCATTTCCTTCGCCAAAAGCTGAGACGACACGCGGTCCCGATCCCGTCGGGACCGCTGTCTTCGGAGAAAGGAGCCATCGCCATGTATGAGTCCCAGAGCGTCGGCGAAACCGCCGAAACCACCCCATACGGCGCAAAGATCGTCGCCGGTTCCGTCCCTTTCCGAGGAGAGGCCGCAAGCGACCGCAAGATCAAATCCGTGAATGCCTTGTGGAAAGGTGTCGGGCAGACACCGCCCCCGGATGCCGAAGCCTACGAGGCTGCATTGTCGGCCAGGGCACCAAATGCGAAAGAGGTTATTCGATGGGCCGCGAACCGCGCCTGCCTCGCGAGCTTCTGCAAGGCAGAGGCCTTCACGCTCTCGCCGGTGCTTCTGCATGGTCCGACAGGCGTGGGCAAAACCACTCTTGCCCGGCTGCTGGCAGATCAGGCCGGACTTGCCTCCCAAGTCTTGTCTGTCTCGGGCAAGAACGATCCGCGCACTTTGTTGGGAACATCCCCTGGTTACACGACGGGCCTGCCGGCGTTGCCCGCCCAGATCATGGCGCGCACGGGTCGAAGCAATCCGGTCATCATCCTCGACGAGATCGACAAGCATGCCAGCGATCCGGCGCGGGGCAGTTGGGTGGACGCGATGCTGCCGTTTCTGGAGACGTCCACCTCCTGTGGCCTGTTTGACGAGTTCCTTGGTGTGGACGTTGATTTCAGCGAGGTGAGTTGGATATTCACCGCAAACTCTCTGGAGTCGCTGCCAAACAGTTTTCTGGATCGTTTGACGTGTTTCGAACTGACGGAATTTGTCGGTGTTGTGAGCTTGGGAAACCAAGCCCAGGCAGCGGAGGGATATGTCTGCGCGATCGCCGAGATATTGAAGCTGCCGCCCAAGACCGTCGCAAAGGTGATCGGGGCGTTGGGTGATCCCGTCGACCTTCCTGCGCATCTGTCACCCAGAAGGGCGCGATCCGTTCTGATTGACAGGTTTGCCGAAGCCTTGCGCGTCAATCCGGGGTTCATGTCCAGCTAGGTCTTGACCGGTGCGCGGGCAGGGGCCGCGCACCGGTCGTCCGTTTTCTGCGAAAACTGCGCTGAGCGCCGTTCTCTTGTTACGTACCGGCTGTTTTATGCCGACAGCGGTTTCCCTCACGAGGCCTTGATCGAAAGAGACTGGTCAGGGCTTGCAGGCAACCGCGGCGACGCAGCAAGCTGGCCATCCCCGGAAAGAGGTTTTCATGACGTATTCAGGTCGATTGACCGCACCGGCGCTCCGGCGCAGATTGTCACCGCAGGGACGCGTGTGACATGAGCCCGCTGCCAGCGCCCCTCCCGCCGCTTGACGCCCTGTCGCTCTTTGAGCGGACCCGCCTGCGCACCGACGCGCTGGTCGCGCCCCTGAGCCCCGAGGATACCATGCTGCAAAGCATGGAGGACGCCTCTCCGGTCAAGTGGCATCTCGCCCATACCACGTGGTTTTTCGAGGAGTTCATCCTCAAACCGCGCGTACCGGACTACGCCTCCCCCGACGATCGTTTCGCGTACCTGTTCAATTCCTACTACACGCAGGCCGGGCCACGTCACGCGCGGGACAAACGTGGTCTCGTCTCGCGCCCGGGTGGGGATGCGGTGCGGGCCTACCGATCCTTTGTCGAGGATGCGTTGGCCGCTCTGATGTCTGCTGGACGCGCGGATGCTGATGACATCGCAGCCCTCGTGGAATTGGGGTGCCACCACGAAATGCAGCATCAGGAATTGCTGGTTACGGATTTGCTGCATGGGCTGAGCTTCAACCCGCTGCTGCCGGTCTACAAGGACCCCGAGCCATTGCCCGTGACCCGGGAAGTCCCGCAAGGGTTCACGCGCCACGCGGGTGGTCTGGTCGAAATCGGCCACGCGGGACGCGCGTTTGCCTACGATTGCGAACGCCCCCGCCATCAGGTTGTTCTGCGCCCGTTCGAAATCGGTGATCGCCCCGTCACCAACCGCGACTGGATCGCGTTCATGGAGGATGGCGGCTACGCCGATCCGCGCCACTGGTTGATGGAAGGTCACGCCGTGGCAGAGCGTGAGGGCTGGGCGCATCCGCTCTATTGGTGGCAGCAGGACGGTGAATGGTGGACCTACACCCTGCGAGGCCCGCAGCCCGTCGCGCTCGAAGCGCCTGTCGTCCATGTCAGCTACTACGAGGCAGATGCGTTTGCGCGCTGGTCGGGGGCAAGACTGCCGACCGAAGCAGAACATGAGGTCGCCTTTCGAGACCGCGAGATCCACGGCAACCTCATGGGGGACGCGAGCGCGACAGGCGCGCTTCGGCCGCTGCCCGGCGACGGGGTGTGGGGCGATGTCTGGGAATGGACGGCATCGGATTTCGCGCCCTATCCCGGCTTTATCGCACCCGCAGGCGCGCTCGGCGAGTACAACGGCAAGTTCATGGTCAATCAGCGCGTCTTGCGCGGCGGATCCTGCGCCACGCCGCGGGACCAGATGCGCGCGACGTATCGCACCTTCTTCTACCCGCACCAACGCTGGCAGATGATGGGCCTGCGATTGGCGAGGGATGTCTGATCATGGGTGTTTCCATGAACCTGACATCGGCCACCGCCCCGCGTGCGCTGGTGCGCGACGCGCTTGCGGGATTGCGCGCACCGCGCAAATCGCTCAATCCGAAATGGCTTTATGATCCGGCCGGCAGTGCCCTGTTTGAACAGATCACCTCTTTGCCGGAATACTATCTGACCCGGACCGAGGTTGGCATCCTCCGGCAGCATGCAACGGCGTTGGCGGGTCTGGTGCCGGAGGGTGGCGCGCTGGTGGAGTTCGGATCCGGGGCAAGCGTCAAGACCCGGATCCTGCTGGATGCCGGGCCGCACATGGCGGCCTACGTTCCGATCGATATCTCGGCGGATTTTCTGCACGCCACGGCCGATGCTCTGCGCGATCGCTACCCGGCGCTTTCGGTGCAACCCGTGGTCGGGGATTTCGCCGCGGACGTTGCGTTGCCGGACACTATCGACGCACTGCCCAAGGTAGGGTTCTTTCCCGGATCCACGATTGGCAACATCACCGCACACGAGGCGATCGCGCTCTTGTCTCGTGCACGCGCATGGCCCGGCATCAAAGCCTTTGTTCTGGGCGTCGATCTGGTCAAGGACCCAGCCATGCTGGTGCCGGCCTATGACGATGCCGCAGGGGTCACGGCCCGGTTCATCGGCAATATCCTCGTACGCCTGAACGCAGAAGCCGGGGCGAACTTCGACCTGTCGGCCTTTGCGTATGAGGCCATGTGGAATGCAGCCGCGGCCCGGATCGAGATGTCGCTGGTGGCCCGGGCGGCGCAAACCGTTTCCCTGTCAGGAGTGGCGATCGACTTCGTTGCAGGGGAACGGATCAGCGTGAGCATGTCCCGCAAGTACACCGCGCAAAGCCTGTCTGAACTCGGCAAAGCCTCTGGCTGGCGCGTTGCGCAGATGCTGTCTGACCCCGAAGATCTTTTTTCCATTGCGGTGCTGGAACCTGCCGACTGAGCCGGAAAATGTTGCAAGGCCAACACGCGGACGTGCATTGTGCGCACCCGCGCCATGCACCATCACACAGACGGAATTTGACGAAGTCGAACACAAAGACGGAGTGCGTGTGATGCGGGCGGCAGATGTTTTGGCCAAGCGGCTTTTCGAGGCTGGGTGCCGTTGGGCTTTCGGCATGCCGGGGGGAGAGGTCCTGACGCTCGTCGACGCGCTCGAGGATGCCGGGATCGCCTTCGTCTTGTGCAAGCATGAGAATGCCGCCGGTTTCATGGCCGAAGGGACGTATCATCGCACCGGTGCGCCCGGCATTCTGGTGGCCACGGTCGGGCCGGGCGCACTGAACGGCATCAACGTGGTTGAGAACGCCCACCAGGACCGGGTTCCCATGCTTGTCCTGACGGGGTGCGTCGATGCCGAGGTGGCACAGGTCTACACCCATCAGGTGCTTGATCAACCACAGGTTTTCAGGCCGATCACCAAGGCAACCTTTACCTTGAGCGCCGGGGCCGCGCATGTGATCGCTGACAAGGCCATCGGCATCGCCACCGAGGGTCGCCCCGGGCCGGTGCATATCGATGTACCGATATCCGTCGCGGATGCGGAGGCGTCTGGCGAAGGTATTCTGCGCCGTCCCGCCGTCGCCATGGCGCCGTCGGGTCCTGAACTTGGCGCTGCAAGGGCCGCGCTGGCACAGGCACAGCGCCCGGTGATCCTTGCCGGGCTGGATGCCTTGTCGGACGCCGGGGCTCTGTCCGTCCGGTCGGCTGCCGAACGCTTGGGGGCGCCGGTGATCACGACCTACAAGGCCAAGGGCCTGATCCCCGAAGATCACGCGCTTGCCCTTGGCGGCGCAGGGCTGTCGCCCAAGGCGGACAAGATCCTTCTGCCGGTGCTGGCGCAGGCCGATGTGATCCTGGCGATTGGCTACGATCCGATCGAGATGCGCGTGGGCTGGCAGAACCCGTGGGACCCAGTGCGTCAGACCGTGATCGACATCACCGCTGCGCCGAACCATCACTACATGCACCAGTCCACGCTGAATATCATCGGCGATTGCGCGGCCTCGGTTGCGGCCGTCTTGCCCGAGGCCGGGCACCCGGTCTGGGCGGATGGCCAGATCGCGCGTACCAAGGAGGCACTGGCGGCGGCGTTCCCGAGCCCAGAGGCATGGGGGCCGGCGCAGGTCATCGCGACCTGTCAGGCTCGAATGCCAGCGGACACGTTGGCGACCGCTGACAGCGGTGCGCACCGCATCTTGCTGTCTCAGATGTGGCACTGCGGGTTTCCGCGCGCGCTGACCCAATCGTCCGGGCTGTGTACCATGGGCTGCGCTGTTCCTTTGGCCATGGGCGCGCAGATCGTTGAGCCGGACCGGACCATCGTCTCGTTCTCGGGCGATGCCGGGTTCCTGATGGTTGCAGGCGAACTGGCCACCGCCGCCGAGTTGGGCCTGCGGACGGTTTTTGTCGTGTTCGTCGATGCCTCGCTTGCCCTGATCGAGCTCAAGCAACGCCAGCGCCAGATGAAGAACCGGGGCGTCGATTTCGGGCGCGCCGATTTCGCCGGAATTGCGCGGGCGTTTGGCGGGCAAGGGCACACGGTTGCCTCAAAGGCAGAACTTGAGGCAGCGCTCGACGCGGCACTGACCTCAGATACGTTCACGGTTATTGCCGCAGAGGTAGATCGCCAATCCTACGATGGGGCATTCTGAGATGGCAGGGGCGTTGGACGGACTGTTGGTTCTGGACCTGTCGCGTATTCTCGCCGGGCCGACGGCGACACAGCTTCTGGGTGATCTCGGCGCAACGGTGATCAAGATCGAAAACCCCAAGACCGGAGGCGATGACACCCGCAGTTGGGGTCCACCCTACGCCGAGACGCCGGATGGGCAGAGCGACCTGAGCGCGTACTTCATGGCCGCCAATCGCAACAAGTATTCCGTCGGGGCCGATCTTTCGACGCCGGAGGGGCAGGCACTGGTCCGGTCCATCGCCGCACAGGCCGACGTCGTGATCGAGAATTACAAACCCGGCGGCCTGGTCAAATACGGGCTTGATCATGCGACGTTGTGTGCTGCGCATCCTGCCCTCGTCTACTGTTCGATCTCCGGGTTCGGGCAAACCGGGCCGAACCGCGACCGTGCCGGGTACGACCTGATGGCACAGGGCTATGGCGGGATCATGTCGCTGACCGGCGCGCCGGAGGGGCCGCCGATGAAGGTCGGCGTGGGCATCGCGGATGTGATGTGCGGCATGTACGCCACCATCGGCATTCTGGCCGCCTTGCGCCACCGTGATGCGACCGGTGAGGGCCAGCACATCGATCTGGCGCTGGTCGATGCACAGATGGCGTGGCTGATCAACGAAGGTACCAATTTCCTGACCTCCGGGCAGGAGCCTGCTCGGCGCGGCAATGCGCATCCCAACATCGTGCCTTACGATGTCTTCGCCACGTCCGATGGCCATATCATTCTGGCCGTTGGCAACGACCGCCAGTTCCGGGCCTTTTGCAAGGCGTTCGACAGGCCGGACCTCGCCGAAACCCCGGACTATGAAACAAACCCCAAACGGATCGCCAACCGGGGGGCGTTGAGCAAGGCTGTTTCTGAAACATTGTCCCGTGTCACCCGGGATGCGGCCCTCGAAATATTACAGGCTGCGGGCGTGCCAGCCGGGCCGATCCATTCTGTCGCCGATGCGTTGGGCAGTGATCAGGCTGCGGCCCGCGGCGGCGTGGTTGAGGTGCCGCACCCCCAGACAAGCGCGGGGTCGGTGCAACTCTTGGGCAATCCACTGAAATTCTCAAAAACCCCGGTGCAGATGCGTGCCGCCCCGCCGCGTTTCGGCCAAGATACTGAGCGGCTGGATACAATTCTAAAGGCGCACAAGAAATAGGCAGTTCTGGCAAGATCGGCCACGCCATCGTGATGATCCGTTCACGATCCCGCGCGGTAGCGGGCCCGTGATGTGCGCGACGCCGCTGGATTGGCTAAGAAAGTGTCAAGCGGCGTTGACGTTTCGCCTGGCACAAGGACCATCCATGTTTACAGATATCTGCACGAGCGAGGTCAGTCTGACCAATCCGAAGGCGCTTTCGGAATGGAACGGCGTGGTACTGGGTGTTCTGGCACATGGTCAAAGTGCCCCGGTGCATCTTGGCAGATTGCTTGAGCTTGAGCCGGGGTTTGCCATGGGGCATGCGCTCAAGGGTCTGTCGGCCCTGATGTTGGCACGCCGGGAAATGGTCCCGGTTGCAAAAGAAGCCAGCGCGACCGCCCAGGCGGCGCTTGCGGCCGGTGCGCCGACGGCGCGCGAACGTCTGTGGTGTGCAGCCTTGCAGGACTGGCTTGACGGGGTCCCCTCCAGCGCCATCGAACGGATGGAGGCAGCGTTGCGCCTGAACCGGGCCGACACGATCAGTATGAAACTGTCCCATGGTATCCGTTTCATCCTCGGGGACGCCGCAGGTATGCGCAGTTCTGTCGAAGCCGTGCTGCCGGCGCACGGCCCTGATCATCCCCTGCGCGGATACGTGCTGGGATGCCTCGCCTTCGCGATGGAGGAAACCGGCGCCTATGACGCTGCCGAGAAGCTGGGTCTCGAAGGACTGGCATATGCCCCCGATGATGCCTGGGGTCTGCATGCTGTGGCCCATGTGTATGACATGACCCACCGCACCGCCAACGGTATCGCCCTGATCGACAGCAACCACGCCGCTTGGGACCACTGCAACAATTTCCGTTTTCATGTCTGGTGGCACAAGGCTTTGCTGCATCTCGACGAAGGCGATGTGTCGACGGTTCTGGCGCTCTATGATGACAAGATCCGGAGCGACAAGACAGACGACTACCGCGATTTTTCCAATGCAAGTTCGCTTCTGGTTCGCTTGGAGCTCGAAGGGATCGATATCGGCGACAGATGGGCCGAACTGGCCGATCTGGCGGAAACCCGCTCGGCGGATGGATGCCTGACCTTCGCGGATCTTCATTACATGCTGGCTCTGACCGGCGATAAACGCGAAGATGCCGCGGCGCGGCTAACCGCGCGCATCGCGCAGGATGCCCGCGGTGCGACAGAGGCCGCGCGCGTCATGTCCGAGCCCGGCGTGGCGGTGTCCCAAGGGCTCTCTGCGTTCTCGGACGGGCGGTACAAGGCGGCCTTCGCGCACCTGCATTCGGTGCATCCCCGGTTCAGCGCGATGGGTGGCAGCCATGCGCAACGGGACGTGTTCGAGCGTGTCACGATCGAGGCTGGGTTGCGTGCGGGCGCTCTGTCTGCCACGCGCGCCTTGCTCGAGAAACGGATCGCGCAGCGCAAGGGTGCAGTCGATGCGTTCGCAGAGACACGCCTCAACAAGATCGACGAGGCCTGGAGCCTACGGGCCTCCGTCGCGGCAGAGTAAGTAAAGGGTGGCCACAGGTAAATGTCACTAGCAGACCCAATGTCGGCATCGTCGAAGACGAAGGCCGTACCCAAGACGATGCCGGTCGCAGGCACCCGTGATCCGCGCCTGGATTTCTTTCGCGGCATCGCGATGTTCATCATCCTGATCGCGCATATTCCCGGCAACTGGCTGACGCTGTGGATTCCCGCCCGATTTGGCTTCTCGGACGCCACCGAAACCTTCGTGTTCTGTTCGGGTATGGCGTCGGCCATCGCCTTCGGACGGGTCTTCCGCGATCGCGGATTGCCGATGGGCTCAGCCCGCGTGGCCTACCGGTGTTGGCAGGTCTACTGGGCTCATGTCGCGCTGTTCGTGGCCACGGCGGCGACGATGGTCGCGTTGAACGCGGCCTTTCCCGAAGGGCGTGATTATATTGCTCAACTCAACCTGCATCCGTTCTTCGAGAATACCGAGCAAAACCTCGTGGGTCTGCTGACCCTTACCTACGTGCCCAATTACTTTGACATCTTGCCGATGTATCTGGTGATCCTTGCCATGATGCCGATGATGGTGGCCCTGTCGCGGGTGCATGTCGGGCTGGTGGTTCTCGCGTCCGTGTCGATCTGGCTGTGTGCAAACGTCCTGGACTGGAACTTTCCGGCAGAGCCGTGGTCCGATCGGGGCTGGTTCTTCAACCCACTGGGGTGGCAGCTGATCTTCTTTACCGGGTTCGCGTTCATGTCCGGCTGGATTCCCGCCCCGCCCGTGGACCGCCGCCTGTTCTGGATCGCGGTCGCGGTGATCGTGATCAGCCTGCCATTTGCCTATTTTCGCCTGTTCAACGCATTCCCGGTTTTTCTGGAATGGCGGCGCGAGTGGGGTGTCCTGATCCAGAAGACCGATTTCGGCATCCTGCGCTACATCCATTTTCTGGCGACCGCCTATGTTGCATGGGTGCTTGTGGGGCCCAAGGGCGCGCGTATCCAGCCAAGTGGTGGCCCCGGTTTTCTTGCCCGAAGCTGGACTGTCGTTCTGGCCGTGATCATGAAGGTCGGCCAGCAATCGCTTGCCGTCTTCATCGGCTCGATGTTTCTGGCGCGTTTGCTGGGGGTGTTGCTGGACGTGGTCGGGCGCAATCACTTCAGCATGTTCTGGGTCAACGCGTTCGGCATTTTTCTGGTGATTGCCGTGGCCTACGGGGCGGGCTGGTTCAAATCCCAGCCATGGAAGAAAAGGGCCTGACCCATGATCAGACGAGAGGTTTTGACCGGCCTGCTTGCGCTGGCTGCAAGCCCTGCCGTGTCTCTGGATGCCACGCATGCGGAACCCGGTCTGCAATTGGGAGATGTCGTTCCCTTTGATCCCACAGATGTTCTGGCACAGGCGCGCAAGCTGGCCGCGCGGCCGTACCGCCTGCGGGACCGCATCCCGGATGCGTGGACGGATATCACCTATGAAGACTACGTCTCCATCTGGTTCGATGGGCGCAACGCGTTGTGGGCGGATGAACCCGGTGCGCCGCTCAAGGTCGACATGTTCGCGCCTGGGCTTTATTACCCTCATCCGGTCGACGTCTCCGTGATCGACGGCGGTACCGCGCGCCCGGTGCTGTTTGACATGGCCGTGTTCGACAAGACCGACAAGTTTCCCGACCTGCCCATTGATGACACGTTGGGATATTCCGGTTTGCGGCTGCGCGCCGAGATCGAAACTCCCGGCATCCATCAGGAGTTTGCCGTCTTTCAGGGCGCATCCTACTTCCGCGCGATCGGGACGGGCGACATTTACGGTATCTCTGCACGCGGACTTGCGATTGATACCGCAGAACCCAAGGGCGAGGAGTTTCCGGTGTTTCGGGCCTTCTGGCTGGAGCATCCCGCGACTGAGGACGATACCTTCATCCTGCACGCCTTGATGGACAGCCCAAGCTGCGCCGGAGCCTACCGGTTTGCGATCCGGCCCGGTCAGCCTTTGGAGATGGAGGTCGAGGCAACGCTGATCCCGCGTGTGGACATGTCCCATGTCGGGATTGCACCGCTGACCTCCATGTTCCAGTTTGACGAAACCAACCGCGACGCTTTTTCGGACTTTCGGCCCGCGGTGCACGACAGTGACGGATTGCTCATCCTCAACGGCGCCGGAGAAACGATCTGGCGCCCGCTTGCGAACCCCAAGACCTTGCAGATCAGCGCATTTCGCGATGACAACCCGCGCGGGTTCGGACTCATGCAGAGGGCGCGCAAGTTCAGCGATTTTGCCGACCTTTTCGCGCTTTATCACCGCCGTCCGGGTCTGTGGGTCGAACCTGCCGAGGATTGGGGGCCGGGGGCCGTCACCCTGATCGAGATCCCGACCCCGACCGAAACCTACGACAACATCGTCGCGTACTGGCGTCCTGATAACCCGATCCGGGCGGGGTCTGAACACCGGTTGCGCTATCGCCTGACCTGGGGTGATGACAGTGCATTCGGCACCGGCCTTCAGGTGATCAACACGCGGATCGGCAAGGCGTTTGCCGAGGGGATCATCGTGGCGATAGATTTTGCCGACGGCCCGGATGTTCCGGAGGATTTGAGCCTCATAGAGCATCACATCCGTTCCAGCGCGGGGGAACTGGACGCGGGCATCCTTCAGCGCAACCCTGAAACGGGCGGCCCTCGACTGGCGTTTCGGTTCATCCCCGGCGAGGCTGGACTGATCGAGTTCCGGGCCGAGTTGCGGCTCAATGGCGCCCCGCTCAGCGAATTATGGCTCTATCGGTGGACCGTCTGATGGATGCGTCCCTGCACCGGATGCCCCCGCTTGCGCCCTTGCCGATGGCCGAGCAGATGTTCAGCCGCGTCCCGGTACCGCAATCGGTGCCACGCAAGCGCCGTCCCGGCGACCACGCGTGGCGACTCGCGGCATTCGGTCCTGCGGTGGCGATGACGCTTTGGCTCAGCCTGGCGATCCAAAGCTGGCTGGCCAGTGGCGGGGTCACGGCGTTGGAGGCATTGGTGGTCGCGCTGGTTGCCTTGACATTCATCTGGGTGTCCCTGTCGGTCAGCACGGCCACGCTCGGGTTGACCCGGCGCGCGCTGGCCCCGTGCGTGACCCGGCACAGCCGTGCGCGTGGACCGGCGCAAAGTGTGGCCCTGTTGGTTCCGATCTACAACGAGGTGCCATGGGATGTCTTCGGCAATGCAGCCGCCATGCTCGGCGAATTGGCGCAAGGCCCGCGCAAGGACAAGTTTACCCTGTTCATCCTGAGCGACACGCGCGTCCCTGAGATCGCCGAGCAGGAAAGACGCGCGTTTGAAGCGTTGCGTGCCAAAAGCCCGCCGGGGATCGAGGTGTTCTACCGCAGGCGCGCGCAGAACACCGACAAGAAGGTTGGGAACCTGACTGACTGGATCACCAACTGGGGGGCTGCGTTCGAGGCGATGGTGGTGCTGGATGCCGATAGCCTGATGAGTGGCGCGGCGATCCGCCAACTGTGCCACGAACTGGCCGCCCATCCCGAGGCCGGTCTGATCCAGAGCTTTCCGTCGCTGATTGGCGCAGAAACCCTGTTCGGGCGGATGCAGCAGTTTTCCAATGCGGTCTACGGCTGGCTGTTGGCCGAAGGTTTGTCGGTCTGGTCGCAGACCGAAGGCAATTACTGGGGGCATAACGCCATCATCCGCACGCGCGCCTTTGCCGACAGCGCCCGGCTGCCCTACTTGCGCGGGCGCAAGGGGCGACGGGATCTTATCCTGAGCCACGATTTCGTTGAGGCGGGCATGTTGCGCAGGGCGGGCTGGGCCGTGCATTTCCTGCCGCGCGCGGGCGGGTCGTTCGAAGAAACGCCCCAAACCCTGATCGACTATGCGATCCGCGACAGGCGCTGGTGTCAGGGTAACATGCAGCACTTGCGGCTCTTGGCGGCGCGTGGATTTCATCCGGTCAGCCGGTTTCACCTTTTGCAGGGCGCGGTGGCCTTCCTTCTGTCACCTGCGTGGTTCGTCCTGATCATGATCTGGTCGTTGCTCGGGGCCATGCCGGACCATCCGGTCAGCTATTTCAACGCCACAAATCCGCTCTACCCCGTATGGCCGACGGAGGCGCGTGTCGATGGGCTGGTTTGCCTCCTGTTCATTTACGCGATGCTGCTGATGCCCAAGATCACCGCCACGATTGCGCTGGGTCTGCGCCCGCGCACCCGCGCCGATTACGGCGGCTGGGGCAGGTTCGCGGGCACCGCGCTGTTCGAGATCCTGTGCTCGATCATCTACGCACCGGTTCTGATGGTGCAGCAAACCATCGCGGTGGTCCACGCGGTGCTGGGCAAGTCGATGTCCTGGAAGCCGCAGAACCGGGCCGGGGCCGGGTACGGGTGGTCAGAAACCTTCCGCTTTCATGTCGTCGAGACGCTCATCGGTCTGACCATGCTGGCCGGGATTGCCATGGGTGCGGTGTCGCTTTGGCTGGTGCCAATCGCGCTGAGCCTTGCGCTTGCGACCCTGTTGTCGCGTCTGAGTGGCGTGCGTATTGCCGGGCGCGGGATGCAGCCTTTCCGGCTGGATAGCCCGCAGAGCCTGCGCGAACCGCGCGTGGTGCGTCGGGCCCGGGTGGAACGCGCGATCCTCCGGGATATGCTTTTGGCGCCGGAGGTGCCGCAGCCCGTCGCAGCGGAGTAGGGCTAGAGCCCCTCGTACCAGTCCAGGGCCATGCTCGCCCAGTCACCGGGAATGACATGCCCGCCCGGGAACAACGCGAATTCGAGGGCGGAGCCAGGGGTGCACCGTTCCCACTTGCGGCGCAGATACGGGCCTTCGGTGACAAAGCTGTCGGCTTTCAACTGGTCGCATCCATTGGTTTCGCGCCAGATGCGGAGCGCATGGAACACATCGCCTTGCGCCAGTTGCTCGGCTCCGGCTCCGTCCGAGGGGCGCAGGATCCGACCTTCCAGCGGGACGGTGCCGTCGGTCCAGCCATGGGTGTGCAGCATCCGAACCGGTCCGGCGCAGTCCACGGGGTGCGGACGCCAGAAATTGCCCCCGAGCGGTGCGTAGGCCGAGAAGGCCTCGGGCGTTGCGCAGGCCAGGTAGGCCGTCATCGAGCCACCGATCGAGAATCCGGAAAGAAGCACGCGGTCCGGGTCGATGCCATGACTGGCGACGGCATCCGCCCTGACGGCGGTAATGAACGCAACCTCGTCGCGGCGTTGTGCGCGGTCGGGGTGAAACGACCATGCGCCCCCGTTGCCACGTTGCCGTTTCAGGCCATCCGGTGCGATCAGCGCGTAGCCACGGTCGAGAATTTGTTGGGCCAGTTTCGCGTTGCGCAGCACCGCCGGGCCGCTGCTGCCCCACCCATGGATGAACACAACCGCGGGCACCGGGCCTTCCGTCCCCTCGGGCATCGCAATGTAATACTCGCCCTCCGCAACAGAGCAGGGGGTCGTCGCTGAACAGGCCAACGCAGACGTGCCCGTTGCAAGCGCCCAAAACGCCACGAGGGTCAGCGTGGCCAGAACGGAGGTTGTCATGGGGGCAGAGCCTTCATGTTTCTCCGGTCCAGGGTTGGACCGGCAGGTTGCGCTTGAGCCAGCCCGGTCCGGCCAGCGACCCGAGCATGCCTTCGGGTATGTCGATGATCGGTCCGATATCGGCATCGGTCAACACGGCCGTCAACCGGCGGGAGCGCACGCCACGCGCGCAGATCAGGGCGACCGGACGGTTTGATGCGGCGCGCGCATGGGCGAGCGCGTCGGCAAAGTCCTCGCGGCGCATGTCGATCGGGATCGCCCCTTCGGCAAGACCGGTTTCTTCCCATTCGTCCGGGCGACGAATATCCACCAACAGGATATCCCCCCGACGTGCTGCCTCCAGCGCCTCGGGGGGGGTCATCAAGGTGCGGTCAGACCCGGGTGCACGCACGGCGGTGTATGCGACGGCGCCTGCCGCCGCGATCCCGACACCTGCCAGGATCGCGCGCCGTGAGATCAGGGCCATCTGCGGGCCCTAGTTGGTCACCGGGGCAGGGGAGGTGAACTGCGGGATCGGGCCCTGATGGGCTGCATCATCTTCAAGATCGACCCAGTTGCCATCTGCCAGCGTGATGTTGCCGGGGATGTCTTCTTCCCAGAAGGTCACAACGTTCTTGGTGACGTTCAGATACAGCGTGTCATCGACGATGCGCCACAGGTTCGGGTTGCCCGGAACCTTGCCGCCCTTGGCCACCCCGTAGGCACAGTGGCCGTCGAATGCGGGCACGTAGCGCTCCGGATCGGCCACAAACGCGTCGCGGTTCGCCACGGTAGAAAAGGCGAATGTCGCCCCGTTATGCTCTGCGGTAATGGAGCTCAGGCCCGGGACAGCCTCTGGCTGGGGGGAGCCGACCTCGGATTGCGGCAAGTCAAAATACGCGACCACGTCGTAGCCGGAGACGGCAAAGCCGGTGTCATCGACAAACTGCGGGCCTGCAAAAGCGGTGGCGGCGACCAGCGAAAACGCGGCGGAGAGAAGAAGTTTTTTCATGTCAGGGACCTTATGGGGGTTGGTGACGCCAACTTACTTTCGCGCCGGCGATGGAGCATCCCCCCCTCTCGCGTGTGTGACTTTTGGTGTTCTGGTGTCATTGTGTCGCAGGCGTGTCCGGACGTGACGATCGACTTGAAAAGTACCGACAATACAGCGTCACGGATCGGTTTTCGCGGATTTCAGGCCCCTGAATGTTCAGGGCTTCCCCCTGCACAAATACGGGGGAGCGCGGCGCAAACTGAAACACGGGGAGTGCCTAGGCCACGCGTTGCCCCTGACTCCAGACGCCGTGCAAGACCGGTGTTTGTGCGATTTGCCCCACACGGATCACGTCACCGCGCAATCCCACCTCCAGCCGTCCGCGTTCAGACAGACCCGCCGCCGCCGCCGGGTTCGATGTAACACAGGCCACAGCCCGGGGAAGATCGTTCCACAGATCCGCAAGGCGAAAGGCCGACAACAACAACGCGGAAGGCACGTAATCCGACGAGATGATGTCCAGAAGTCCGCCCTCGGCCAGTTCCGCCGCCGAGACGTTGCCGGAATGCGACCCGCCCCGGATGATGTTGGGTGCCCCCATCATCACCGCGATACCGCGCGCGGCGCAGGCCTCTGCGGCCTGAACCGTGGTTGGGAATTCGGCAAAACGCGCGCCGTTGCGGTGCGAAACTTCGACCTGTTCCGTGGTCGTGTCATCGTGGCTGGCCAGAACGGCGCCCAGTCTGGTTGCTTCTGTTACGGCACCGGCTTCGTGCTGCGCGCCGTATCTGACCTGCAAGTCCTTCAGTCGTGCGACGTGCTCGGCGAACTCCGCCTCGGTCAGGCTGCGTTTCTTTTGCAGGTAGGTCTTGAGCGCGGACAGGTCGCGGAACTGCCTCTGGCCCGGGGTGTGATCCATCAGACTGACGATTCCGACGCGGTCCTCCGGCGTGAAATCGGCCAGTTCCTGCATCAAGGTTTCAGAGCACACCTCGGCGCGAAGGTGCAGAAAATGGCTGATCTTGAACCCGCCTTGTGCCCGCAATGACAGCAACTCGTTGGTGACCTTTCTGGCATAGGCGTCATACCGGGTCTTGCCGCCATGGATCGATCCGACGCGCAGCGCGTCGAATACCGTCGTGATCCCGGTAGAGGCCAATTCCGCATCATGTGCCAGCAGGGCAGAGGTATGCGGCCAGTCCACATCCGGGCGCGGCTCCAAATGCCGTTCCAGATTGTCTGTGTGCAACTCCACCAATCCCGGCATGAGGTGATCGCCGTCGCAATCCACTGCGCCAGCCGGGACGCGGTCGCCCTCTGAAATCTCTGAAATCAAGCCGTTTTCAATGGTCAGCCGCCCATGCAATACCCTGCCCGACAGGATCAGACGCGCATTGGCGAGGCACAGCGCATGTGACACGCGCGTGTCATCTGCATCTGCGACAGCGCCGGGAACGAAGGGAGAATTCATGTCATTTACTCGTTTCGCGATCTATTACTTGCCCACCGACAAGACCTTGGCGTCTTTCGGGGCAGCGTGGTTGGGCTGGGATGTCTGCGCGGGCCGAAGCGTGGCGCAGCCAGATGTGGGCGGGATCGGTGACGTGACCGCGACACCGCGCAAGTACGGGTTTCATGGCACATTGAAGCCCCCGTTTCGAGTGTGCGGCGGTGTCGAGGCTGCGCAATTGGAAGATGCGGTGGCGGCGCTGGCTGAACGCACGGCTCCGGCGCGCTGCGATGGGCTGGCGTTGTCTCGTCTGGGGCGATTTCTGGCGCTGACGCCGATCGGGGACGCATCGGAGATCGGGCGCGTCGCGGCTGCCTGTGTGTCGGACCTTGATACCTTTCGTGCGCCGCCAACGATGGCCGAGCTGGCCCGCCGTCGGCGCGCGCGCCTGTCGCCGCTGCAAGAAGCGATGTTGACCCGTTGGGGGTACCCTTACGTGATGGATGCATTTCGCTTCCACCTGACGCTGACCGGCACGTTGCCCGATGGCACTGCGCGCCGGTGGCAGGAGGTGGTCGCAGACGCGCTTCCGCCTTTGCCCGCGCCCTTTGTCATGGACGAGATTGCGCTGGTCGGCGAAAGACCCGACGGTATGTTCGAACGTATTCAACGTTATGCCCTGACCGGCTGAAGGGCCGTGTGCGCCGCCGCGACCGTGTCTTCGAGGGCGCCATCATTGCGAACTGTGATGATGATCAGCCCGCCCGGAATGGCATCGGTTGCACGCGCAAGGCGCCTTTCGATATCCGCCGCGTTTTCGCGTCCCCGGTCAGCAAGACGCTGCGCGAGTACCTTGGGATCAGCGGTGATATGCAGAACCACCATGCGCGGAAACACCGACGCGGCCTCTGTCAGCGCTCCGCGCGAACAATTGGCGAGCAGGTCGGCGCCTGCGTTCACATCCCGAAGAACCTGTGCTGGCAAACCGTATCGCAAGCCATGCGCGGACCAATGCAGGCAAAACGCACCTCGCCCGGCGGCGGCTTCGAACGCCTCTGCTGTCATGGGGGTGTGGTCCTCCCCACCCTGATCGGCGTCCCGTGTAATCACGCGGCGCACACGTTGCAGCCCCGGATCTGAGGCTGCCAGCCCCGCCATCACGCTGTCCTTGCCGACGCCGGACGGTCCGACAACGGCGATCAGGCGCCCGGGAGATGAGGTCATGCTCATGCGGCCTGCGCCGGGGCAAAGCGGGCCACGTCGATTTCCCGGTCACAGACGCGGGCACGTGCCGCCTCATCATGGAAGATTCCGATGATCGCGCTTCCGCGCAGCTTGGCGGCCTCTATCAACGTCAGGACAACCTCGCGGTTGACGGCATCGAGGCTGGCCGTTGGTTCGTCCAGCAACAGCGCGGGGTAGGGATATGCAAAGCCGCGTGCGATATTCACGCGTTGCTGCTCGCCGCCCGAGAACGTGGTGGGCGATAGCTGCCAGAGTGGTTCGGGAATGTTGAGCTGGGTCAAAAGCGCGTCCGCTCGCGCCCGGGCCTCCTCTGACGGTGTGCCCAGCATCAGGAGCGGTTCGGCCACCACATCGCGCGCGGCCACGCGCGGAACCACCCGCAGGAACTGGCTGACATAGCCGAGTGTGTCGCGCCGGATGCGGATGACGTCACGCGGAGCCGCTTGCACGAGGTCTGTCGTGTCGATGCGGATTTCGCCGCCCTGTGCGCGATAGTTGCCATAGATCATCCGCATCAGGGTGGATTTTCCAGCCCCGGATGTGCCGGTCAGCGCAACACATTCCCCTGGCGCGACAGACAAACTCAAGTTGGATAGCACCTCGATGAGGGCAGCGCCCTGCGTGTGCAGTGTGAACGTTTTTGACACATTCTTGAGATTTATCATCGCCTTACACCTGCAAAACGGAGCTGACGAGCAGTTGCGTGTACCCGTGTTGCGGATCATCGAGCACCTGATCGGTCAGCCCGGATTCCACCACATGGCCGTCCTTCATCACCATCAGCCGGTCCGCCAGCAGCCGCACAACGGCCAGATCGTGGGTGACGATAATCGCCGACAGACCCATATCGCGCACCAGCCCCCGCAGCAAATCCAGAAGCCGCGCCTGCACGCTGACATCGAGCCCCCCGGTCGGTTCGTCCATGAATACGAGCCGTGGTCCGGTCACGAGATTTCGCGCAATCTGCAAGCGTTGCTGCATGCCTCCGGAAAACGTGGTCGGACGGTCGTCAATGCGCGACGGGTCAATTTCCACCCGACCCAGCCAATCGGTGGCCTGCGCGCGGATGCCGCCGTAATTTCGTGCGCCCACGGCCATCAGCCTCTCGCCGACATTGCCACCGGCGCTGACCCCCATGCGCAGCCCGTCGCGGGCGTGCTGGTGGACGAAGGCCCAGTCGGTGCGCCCCAGCATACGGCGTTCGGGTTCGGACATGGCCAAGGTATCACGCGGGCCATCGGCACGGGTGTCGAACACAACCTTGCCTGCGTCCGGGGTTAGGTGCCCGGCCAAACAGTTCAGAAGCGTGGACTTGCCTGACCCGCTCTCGCCCACGATCCCCATGACCTCACCGGGGAAAAGGTCGAACGCGACATCGGCGCAGCCGACATGAGCGCCGTAGCGCTTGGTGATCCCGGTCACGGAAAGCAAGGGCGTGTCGGTCATGCTGCGTCCTTTCCGGCGTGACCTGCCGCGCGTCTGCCCTCGCAGAAATCGGTGTCAGAGCAGACAAACATCCGCGCGCCTGCATCATCCATGATCACCTCGTCCAGATAGCTGTCCTCGGCTCCGCACAGACCGCACGGGTGATCAGCTTTGGAGGCGTCGAACGGATGATCTTCGAAATCAAGGCTGACAACCTCGGTGTAGGGGGGCAGCGCGTAAATCCGCTGCTCCCGTCCCGCGCCAAACAACTGGATCGCGGCACATGCACCCAGCTTGGGGTTGTCGAACTTCGGGATCGGAGAGGGGTCCATGACATAGCGCCCCTCCACCCGGACCGGATACGCGTACGAGGTCGCGATATGCCCATGCCGGGCGATATCCTCATAGAGTTTGACGTGCATCAGCCCGTATTCCTCGAGTTCATGCATCTTGCGCGTTTCGCTTTCGCGTGGCTCTAGGAACCGCAGGGGTTCCGGAATAGGGACCTGATAGACAAGGATCTGTCCCTTGGTCAGGTCGGTCTCGGGGATCCGGTGCCGCGTCTGGATCACGCTGGCCTCGGTCGTGTGTGTTGTCGTCGCTACGCCCGCGGTTTTCTCGAAGAATTGGCGGATGGAGACCGCATTGGTCGTGTCATCCGCGCCCTGGTCGATCACCTTCATCGTGTCCTGAGGTGTCAGAACCGCCGCCGAGACCTGAACGCCTCCGGTGCCCCACCCATACGGCATCGGCATTTCGCGAGAGGCGAACGGCACCTGGTAGCCGGGGATGGCGAGCCCCTTGAGGATCGCGCGCCGGATCATGCGTTTGGTCTGCTCATCCAGATAGGCGAAGTTGTAGTCGCTCATTGTCTTGCCTCTGCCGTATCCAGGCCATTGTTTGTTGCGATGTGATCCGGGTCGGTACGCAAGAAGGACTTCTGCACGTGACTATCGAATGGATCATCTACGGCGCCTTGCTCGTCTTTGCGGTCTTGCTCTGCCGATCTGCAGTCGTGGCGATCTGGCCTGAAAGCGTCTTGGGGTGCTGGCTGGAGGCACGGTCGGGCGTTATCAGTGACACCGTTCTCGGCAACGGCGGGGACGGCGACTGCGGCGGAGGAGCGGGTGGCGGCGACTGCGGCGGTGGAGATGGGGGAGGCGGCGACTGACCGCGCTGCTTCGGCGATCATAGCACCCCCCTGTCACGCAGGTCACTTTCCAGCGCACTGGCCCCGGTGAAATGGATGCCATCCATGCCTGCGGCCATCGCGCCTTTGACGTTGTGCATCCCGTCGTCGATGAACACACACGCGTCCGCAGACAACCCGGCGCGGTCACACAGGGTGTGAAAGATCTGCGCATCGGGCTTCATGATGCCCAACTGCCCCGAAACGACTGTCACCCCGAACACGTCGGCAAGGCGTGGTTGGGCCCTCAGCCCTTCGGGCCACGTCTCGGCTGACCAGTTGGTAATGGCGTGGGTTTCAACCCCCCGATCCCTCAGGCGGTCCAGCAGGTCCCATGTCCCCTCGATCCTGTCCTGAACCGTGCGGGTGAAGCGCGCGACGTATTCCGACAGATACTTGCGGTCCTGCGGATCGTCGACCTCGGCCGCAAGATCGGAAAACCGTGCACCGCCGTCGGCGCGGGCATTGCGCTCCTTGAACGCGACCCGGTCCATGAATGCCTCAACCGCCGCGCGGGAGTCGAACGTGTCCATCCAGGCCAGATGCGGTTTCCA
Organism: Tropicimonas sp. S265A; assembly: GCF_049800835.1. Taxonomy (NCBI): domain Bacteria; kingdom Pseudomonadati; phylum Pseudomonadota; class Alphaproteobacteria; order Rhodobacterales; family Roseobacteraceae; genus Tropicimonas; species Tropicimonas sp. S265A. The sequence goes on along the minus strand of NZ_JBNAFU010000001.1, from coordinate 930,318 downwards.
GTCGACCAGCACCCCACCGATATCGAATACGACGGCGCGCGCACTCATTCCGCGGCCTCCGGCATCTGGTGCGCGTGCGCCCCGCGTCTCAAGGTGCGCACAAGCTCAAGTTCGGATTGGAAATCGACGTAGTGGGGCAGTTTGATATGCTCAAGGAACCCCGTCGCCTGAATATTGTCGGCGTGGTACAGCACGAACTCCGTATCCTGCGCGGGTGCGCCCACGAAGTCCTCCCCGAGTTCTTCCCAGCGCATCGCGCGATCGACCAACGCCATGGAAATGGCCTTGCGTTCCGTCTGCCCGAAGACCAGCCCGTAGCCGCGCGTGAATTGAGGTGGCTCTGTTTTGGACCCCTTGAACTGGTTGACGGTTTCGCACTCCGTGACAGTGATCTCGGAAATCTCGATGGCAAAGCCGAGCTCGGGGATCTCCATTTCCACCGCGACCGTGCCGATCCGCAATTCTCCTACGAAGGCATGGTTGCGCGCGTAACCGCGTTGGGTGGAGTAGGCCAGACCCAGCGTGAACCCCTCGTCCGCGCGGGCCAGGGCTTGCAGGCGCAGGGCGCGGTCGGCTGGCATCGCCAGCGGCTCCCGGGTCAGGTCCGGTGGTGTGGTCGGGTCGCAGGGAGCGTCCTCGATCAGGCCCTCGTCGTTCAGAAAACCGGTCACACGAGGCACCGGCCCGGGAGCTGCGGTGCGCGTGTCCGCCTCCGGCACATCACCGCCGTCGGCGGCCAGTTTGAAGTCCAACAGGCGATGCGTGTAGTCAAAGGTCGGCCCAAGGATCTGACCGCCGGGAACATCCTTGAACGTAGCCGAAACCCGCCGGTCACACTGCATGGCGCCGGTGTCCAACGGAGCGGATGACCCAAACCGCGGCAAGGTCGTGCGATAGGCGCGGATCAGAAAGATCGCCTCGATCAGGTCGCCACGCGCCTGCTTGATCGCAAGTGCCGCAAGGTCCGGATCATGGAGCGAACCTTCGGCCATGACCCGGTTCACGGCAAGGCTGAGTTGTTCGCGGATTTGCGGCACGGACAGTTCGGCAACGGATGTGTCTCCGCGCCGCTCCTCGGCCAGCCATGCATGGGCATTCTCGATGGCGCGCGCGCCGCCCTTGACCGCGACATACATCAGCGCACCTCCGTCGTGCGGGGCAGGGCGGCCAGATGGTCCCCACAGGTGAACAGGAAATCGAGGCCCCGAGGGAACAGCGCGCGGTTGGCCTGAAACGCCGCGGTCTCAGGGAGTGACAGCTGCGCCATGTGTTGAATGCCCGGGCCGCGCAATGTGGAGCCGGACGGCGTAAGGGTCGGCACCTCCACGATCAAAGTCGTCGAGCGGTCGGGGTATTGTGCGGTTCCGACGGGATACTTGTCGCACGGGCCAAGATCGCGCCAAGTGCCCAAGGCAAACGCCGCATCGCCGGGCGCGCAGATCGGCGCCCCGGTCTGGAAGGCAACCCAGTCCCGCACCGCTGTGCAATCCGCGGCACCGGCGAGGTACAAGGGCGTGTCGATGTCGCACAGGGTCAGAATGGCAATACCTGCGGCCCCGGACAGGGGAGCGGGAGGCGTCGCGCCAGGGACTGCGTGGATGGTGCCGGTACGGGCCATCGCCTCCATCAACGCGCGAAATGCGTGTGCTGACTGACGGGCTGGATCGCTGAAGCCACCGCCAAGGGCCGTGGTGCCGGTCTGCGTTGGCATCAATCCTCTCCCCGCACCATGGTGAAGAAATCGACCTTCGTTGCTGCGGCCTTGGCCGCGCGCGTGGCGCGAGCGGCGTCGCGTTCCTCTCGCAGCGGGCCGAGAACGGCGGCGCGCATCTGCGGCGCGCTGTCGGTTTGCATCAGCGCGTCAATCAAGGCCGCTGCTTCGGCGTCTTGCTTGCGCCGCCCTTGCAGATAGGCATGGCCAACTTCGCCGGTCGCCAAACGAACCGCACACCGAGTCACCGTGATCTCGCCAAGGTTGAAGGCCGCGCCAGTGCCTCCCGCGCGTCCCTGCACCATCACACTGCCTATCTCGGGGCGGCGCAGCCATGAGAATGCGGGCTGCACCCCGACAGCGTCAAAGCACGCGGCCACGCGCCCTTGCGGGGCCTTGGCCATCAGACTCATCCACGTTCTGCGGTCGTCTGTGTCGGGCTGTGTGTCTTTCATCTCGACAACTTCTGCATATACTATACAACTATACTTATCTTAGCAGATACGGCGTCATGCGCACCGGGAGATTTGTGAAGATTGAGTGACAAGAGCCGAAAATCGCCGCGCAGGACACCGATATGGCAAGCCATCGCCACAGCGCTGCGCGGTGACATCTCAGAAGGGCGGTACACCACTGGTGCCAAGCTGCCGACCGAAGCGGCGCTCGCGACACGCTTCGGTGTAAACCGCCACACTGTGCGGCACGCCCTGTCTGCCCTGGCCGACGAAGGCCTGGTGCGTGCGCGACGGGGGGCCGGCGTGTTCGTCATGGCCCGACCCACCGAATACCCGATCGGGCGCAGGGTCCGGTTTCACGAGAACCTGCTCGCCGCAGGGCGCCGCCCTGAAAAGCGCGTCCTGCACATCGAGACGCGCGCGGCCACGCAAGGGGAGGCGGCGGCTCTGGACCTTGCGACGGGCGACGCGGTTTGCGCCTACCATGGTTTGTCTTTCGCAGACGAGCAGCCGATTGCCTTGTTTCAAAGCCTCTTCCCGGTGGGCCGGTTGATCGGCATCGAAGCCGCCCTTGCCGATCACCGGAGCGTGACGCGCGCCCTGGCGGAGGTTGGCGTTGCCGACTACACGCGGCTGAGCACGCGGTTGACCGCGGTTGCGGCGGATGCAACGCAGGCGCTGCATCTTCACGTGACCGAAGGCGCACCCTTGCTGCGTTCGAGTGGGGTGAACGCCGATCCGGACGGGCGGCCGGTGGAGTTCGGGCGCACCTGGTTTGCCGGAGACCGGGTCACGCTGACACTGGAGGTCTAGCGCCTAGCCGCCGTATTTCTCAAGGAAAGCCTCGACCTTGAGTGCCCGAAAATCCATCAGGGCTGCACGCAATCGGGCGTGATCCCAGTCCCACCACGCCAGCGCAATCACCCTCTCGGCAAGGTCAGCTGGCAACCGGTCACGCATCGGCGCTGCGGGTGTCCCGGCCACGATGGTGTAGGGCGCGACGTCCTTGGTCACCACTGCCCCTGCCGCGACAACCGCGCCATGACCCAGTCTGACCTCTGGCTTGATCATCGCGCCATGGCCGATCCAGGTGTCGTTTCCGACATGTGCCCGGCGGGATGCGCGATGTGCCATGAAGTCCGGGTCGGTTTCCGCATCGTCCCAGTAATCGCCAGACCGATACAGGAAATGGTGGCACGCTGCCGTGTGCAATGGATGATCCGTCGCCCCGATCCTGCTGAAGCTCGCGATATTGGCGAACTTGCCGATATAGGCGTTCGCGATATCGGCATAGCGGTCGCAATAGGCGTAATCGTCGAACTGGCTGTTCAGGATCCGCGCGCCGCGATGGACCTCGGTGAAGGCACCGAAGGTTGAGTTCGTTATCTCGCAATCAGGATGCACAAACGGTGCATCGGCCTTCAGTCGTGCCATCTCAGTCCTTGCGTCCAATCAGACGCCCACGCAACCAGCCCGAAAACCAGTCCATGAGCATGACCATTACGATCACGAGGATGATGTAATAGGCGACCTCTTCCCAGTCCTTCTGCGTCTGGATCGCCTGGGTCAGCATCAGCCCGATCCCACCACCGGTGATTGCCCCGATAATCGTGGCAGAGCGGGTGTTTGATTCCAGAAAGTAAAGAACCTGTGCAAGAAGCACGGGAACGATCTGCGGGATGACCCCGAACCGATAGCGCTGGAGCGGTTTGGCCCCGGTGGAGGCGACCCCCTCAATCTGTTTGTCATCCACGTTCTCCAACGCTTCGGAGAAGATCTTGCCGAAGGTGCCCGCATCCGTGATCAGGATCGCCAGCGCGCCAGTCAACGGGCCGGGCCCGAAGGCCCGGGCCAGCACCACCGTCCAGATCAGCGCATCCACGCCGCGCACGAAATCGAACAGGCGCCGGGTCAGGCTGCGCACAAGCGCGAGCGGGGCAAAGTTCTTGGCGGCCAGAAAGGCCAGAGGAAGCGCGATGATCGCGGCGCCGAACGTGCCGAGGAATGCCATCAATATGGTTTCGCCAATCGCCCAGGCCACGTCCCTGTGCCGCCACATCGCGTTGTTCCACCAATCCGAGATCGCGCCCACAACGTTGCCTCGGGTTGGATCGATCTGGGGACCGAACAGAATTTCGAATACACCGTGACCGTAATAGGGGCTGTCGAACGTGAACCAGAACAACTCCCAGCCGGGGAAGTAGTTGAACACCTCCGTGCGGGATCCGGTCATGGTGATCCGACCCTCGGGCGTCGTGACCGTCACCCGGCGGTCGGACGCGTTGATCCAATCCGGGATGTCCGTGCCCAGGTTCGTAGTGACCTGCCGCCCCTCCGCTTGCGCGGTGATCAGCCCGAACCCGGGCACCTCGATCTCGGTGCGGTTTTCCGGCAACAGCCGTACAATCGTGTCGCGACCCAGATCGACGGTGACAACATCATCGCCAGAGACCCAGTCCGGGCGCATGCCCTCGGGATACGCGCCCTTGCGCTCGCCTTCGACCGCGTAGGCAATCTCGCCCGTCCGGTTGGTGCGGGTGACGTGGGTTTTGTAGGACCAGCTGTCGGAGGCCAGGATCACCGCATTATCCCAGTTCGCGCGTTTGCTCAGGCCGGGGATGTCGAAGGCGAAAAAGACATAAACCAGATAAGCCACAATCACCGCCGGAACTGCCAGCGCGCGCAAACGCTTGCGCCGGAACAGGCGGTCGGCAGTGTCCATGTGCAGGCTCAGATCTTGCGGGCTCATGCGGCATGTCCTTCGGTCAGGCGATTGCGATAGCGGCTTGAGACCTGATCGAAGAACACGATCGTGCCAAAGAGCAGGATGAAGATGGCCGCCGCTTCGTCGAACCGGCCAGGTCCCCAGGCCATGGCGTTGCGCAACTCGTACCCGAGGCCGCCCGCCCCCACGAAGCCGAGGATGGCGGAAGCGCGGATGTTGATTTCGAACCGTAGCAATGTGTAGCTGAGGTAGTTCGGTGCGACCTGCGGCAGCACCGCGAGCCACATACGCTGCATCCAAGTCGCCCCGGTGGACGATAGCCCCTCGACCGGCTTGAGATCCGCGTTCTCGGCCACTTCCGAAAACAGCTTTCCGAGCGCTCCGGCCGTGTGGATCGCGATGGCGATCATCGCGGGAACAGGCCCGCCGCCCATCACGAAAATCAGCACGAGTGCAATAACGATTTCGGGTACGGCGCGCATGATGTCCATCACGCGACGAAAAACCGGGATCAGTCGCGGCCACCGCGCCAGGCCGCGCGTGGACAAAAGAGACAAGACCAGACCGAGGATGCCGCCGATCAACGTCGAGACGGCGGCGATGTTGATCGTCTCGACCAGGGCCGGAAAGAATTTCGCCAGCAGGCCTGGCAGGTCGGCGCGTTTCTCCCACGCTTCCTTCACGACCTCGGACGGGTAGTCGCCGATTTGATGCAGCCCGTCCCAGAAGCCGCCGGCGTTGCGGTCATCGGCGATGGTAAAGCCAGAGACCATGAGCAAGACGAAAATTACCAGCGTGAGCCCGCCATACAGACGTCGGCGCTGGACCTGCGCCATGTAGCCCGCCTGAACACGGTCCACGCTTTGTGGCGCGCTGTCATGTATGGATGCGTCTGCCATGCTTTGCCCCTGCATCAAAAAACCGGCGGCCCGAAGGACCGCCGGTTTCGTGTGTCTGTCGCCTTAGCCGCCGATCTTGGCTTTGCGCGCTTCGACGATCGAGGTGTAGGTCTCGTGCGTGACCGGTTGGAAGCCAAGCGTTTCGCCTGCCGCCACGCCGTAGGCACAGTCCTGATCGTTTTCGTGCAGCTCATCGACCAGCTTGGTCATGGTCGCCCGCACATCGTCCGGCAACGCCTTGCGCAGGACGATCGGACCTTCGGGGATGACCTTGGATTTCCAGATCTGGACCATCTCGTTCATGTCCACGAGGCCCGCATCCACCGCCTTGCGCAACGCGCCGGAGTTGTAGCCGTCTTCCCAGTTGCCCTGGCCGTCAGCCCAGGTCACGCCCGCGTCGATATCGCCGTTGAACACCGCGACGATCGTCTGCTCATGGCCGCCGGTAAACTTGACCTCGCCGAAATAGTCGCCGGACTCCATCGTCGCGCCGGTGATTTCGGGGATCTCGATGGACGGGATCAGATAGCCGGAGGTCGAGTTCGGGTCGCCAAAGCCGAACACCTTGCCCTGCATATCTTCAAGCGAGGTTACGCCGCTGTCGGCGCGGGCGAAGCCGATCGAGTGATACCCGATGGAGCCGTCCATGTTCACCTTGATCAGTACCGGCTCGACCGCGTCGGGGTCTTGCAGGTAGGTCGCTGCATAGGACGACGGCCCAAGCCACGCCATGTCGATCGTGCCGCCCAGCAGGCCCTGGATCACGCCGTTGTAGTCGGCCGGTGCAAACAGCTTGGTTTCGACGCCGAGCGCTTCTTCGGTATATTCCTGAAGGCAGGTGTAGCTGTTCAGGCGGTCCTGTGCGTTCTCGCCGCCCAGAATGCCGATGCGGAATTCGGTGATGCCTTCGGCGAAGGCCGCGCCCGACAGCGCCGTTGTGGCTGCAAGCGCGAGTGCAAGGGTCTTTTTCATCAAGGTCTCCATAGATGCAGAGAGGAAGGGGCCCGCCTGAGGCAGGCATGGGACTGGCTCAGGCATTCACGGCGGCTTTTGCGGCCTGCCTGTCCAGCGTTTCGATTTCCGTGGATGTCGCAGCTTCGGAAAAATCCGCGCCCGCGCCATAAATGTCGCGCGCGACACCGGTTGTCAGTTGCTCGGGCGTGCCATCGAAGACGATGCGCCCATCCCGCATTCCGATGACCCGGTCGCAATACTTGCGGGCGGTATCAAGCGTGTGCAGGTTGGCGATCACCATACGCCCGTCTTCCTCGTGAATGCGGCGCAGCGCCTCCATCACGATCTGGGCGTTCATCGGGTCAAGCGAAGCGATGGGTTCATCCGCAAGGATGATCTGCGGGTCTTGCATCAGGGCGCGGGCGATGGCCACGCGTTGCTGCTGGCCACCGGATAACGCCTCGGCGCGTTTGGCGGCATGTTCCACGATTCCCAGCCGGTCCAGCAGCGCAATGGCGTGATGAATGTCCGCCTGCGGATAGAGGTTGAACATCGTGGCCAGCGTGGAGCGCCTGTTCAACGTGCCGTGCAGCACATTGGACACCACGTCCATGCGTGGTACCAGGTTGAACTGTTGAAAGATCATCGCGCAGCGCGCCTGCCATGACCGGCGTGCGGCCCCGCGCAGGCGCGTGATTTCCTGATCCTCGAAAACAATCGAGCCGCTGGTCGCGTCGCTGAGGCGGTTCAGCATCCGAAGGAGCGTCGACTTGCCCGCACCCGAGCGCCCGATGATGCCGATCATCTTTGGCTTGTCTACTGAAAATGTTACATTTTCTACAGCCGTTTTCGTGCCGAACTGCTTTGTCAGCGCGTCAATCGCAAGCATGCACACCCCCTGTGGTCTCGGTGGGAACTAGGGTGCGAATTCAACATCCATTAAACAGTTTTGCTTCAAATCTGTGAAATACCAGCAACAGATTTGTGACGCAGGGCGTCTGGTTTGCCGCTCTCTGACCGCCAAAACGACAGGTCTGTAAAAACGTTACAGTTTACCCATTCGTAGGCTTCATAAAATCGTTACAAAACGATCCTGTCATGATAGCCTGCGCACATGGCATTTAGGTTCATGATCCTTTCGGCACTTTTGCTTGCCTTGCCGCATCCGGGCAACGCGCGGATTGCAGAGGTGTTCTGCGACGACCGTGCGCGGCTCGAAGATCGGTTCCTGTCCGAACCCGGAGCGACCCGGCGGGGACGGGGCCTGCGCGGGGCAGAAACCCTGATGGAGGTGTGGGTTCAACCGCGCACCGGAGCCTGGACGCTCGTTCAGCAATACGCTAACGGGACGGCTTGCGTGGTTGCGATGGGGGAAAACTGGGAAACGCTTCAGCCGGTTGGTGATCCCTCCTGAGGATATCGGTTTGATCAGGCCACGGCGCCGCACCTGTCCTGTCTGTGTGACCTGAAACCAGCAACGAAATCGACCTGGCCGGCGCTGGTATGGATACGCAGCCCCGCCCGTGGCATACCCGGTCCACACTCTGTCCGGACGCCACGCCTTGCCCCTGTCACGCCTTGCGATCTTCCTTACGCTGGTTCTTGCAGCGATGCCGATGCATCCGCTGCGCGCCCAGACGTCGGATTGGGTGACAAGCCCCGTCAAGCAAACATCCGAAAACCCGGAGGAAGCGCTCGGACTACGAGATGGAAACTTCATCGCCGTACCCGTCCCGTTCTCCAGCCCGGCTGTCGGCAGCGGCCTTGCGATCGGCGGCGGCTATCTGTTCAAGCTGTCACCGGGGGCACGGACGTCCTTCTTCGGGATCGGCGCGCTGAGGTCCGAGAAAGGGTCCGAGGCATACCTTGCAGCCGCGAGTGTGGCGTTTAACGAGAACAAATGGCTTCTGGACATTGCCTTCGGCTCCGCCGACCTGCGCTACGATCTGATCTCTGGCGTTGCCGATATCCCGCTACGCCAGGCCGGGGACATCGCGAATGTCGGACTGGCCTACGGCGTGACCCCCAATTTGTCCTTCGGCGGAAATATTCGCTACCTCGATACCGACGTGACGCTCGATTTCGGGGCTCCGGGGTCTCTCCCGGATGAACTGCTGCCAGAGGCCAATCTGGAACTGGTCAATTTCAGTCTGACCGCGGATTGGGACCTGCGTGATGACACGGACTACCCCACACGGGGCAGGCGTCTGTATGGCGAGGTGATGCAGGCGGTCGTGCTGAACGCCGATGAACGCCGATATGAACGCGCGATCCTTCGGCTTGATGGGTATTACCCACTGACTGAACAGACCGTTCTTGCGGGGCGCGCGGCAACCTGCGGCGCATCCGAAGACACACCTTTCTTCGACAAATGCTCCATCGGGATTACCGACAACTTTCGCGGGTTCAATGGCACCCGGTTCCTGAACGACCGCATGCTGTCGTTTCAGGTCGAGGTGCGGCAACGGTTTACAAAGCGCATCGGTGGTGTCGCCTTCGCCGGTACGGGCTGGAGCGGCGCCACTTACGATGCCTTGCGCGACAATGGCAGTAACGTCGCCGGCGGCCTGGGGGTGCGATACCGCGTTTCGCAGTCGTTTCCCGTCGACCTTGCCGTGGATGTCAGTCGAAACGACCTGGGGGAGGAGCTTTTGTACATCTCCGTCGGCCAGCGCTTCTGAGGTCTGCGCGGCCTCGTCAGGCAGGTGAGTGGGGGGCTGCTGACGAGGCCACGGGCCCCTGAGCGTCAATGCGACGACAAGACCCGGAAGATGACGCGCCGCAAGTGCGGATGTATCGGCGCTGCGTCATCTGTTCACGCGGAGTGGACACGGGCAGACAAAGCGACCCGCTGAGCGACCGACAACTGTGATGGCGTGCCGGACGATGCATTCGTACCCGGAACCGCGGCGGGACGTTTGCGCCATCGCGCCAAACTGTGTCGTTCACACGCCAGTGTTTGTTCGTATGGCGCCAATCGGCTGACCGGGTGCAAATGCCACGGCGCGTTCTTGCGATGTGTCTTGTAATCCTCTTCTGACCTGCTCATATGGCGATCCTGTTGCAGCACAAGACGCCCCTGAGGTATTCGGAACGCAAACACGCCGCCGCCGTCCTTATTCGTACATACCGTCGATGAAGGTGCATCGGGGCGCGGCGCAGGGCAGAAAGCATGCAACACCAGCGCACACGCCCCGTGTATCTCTTGCGCGACCTGATGATTTGGATTGATCCGGAATGAAAGCCCTGCTCAACAGACTGGCCGCCAGCGAAGGCGCTGAAAACGGAACCGGTGCATTGCTCGCGCGCCTTTTGCGCGAAAATCTCAAGTCGCAGCGCAAGAATTACGGGATCGCGATGGTGGCGATGGTCGTTGTCGCAAGCACGACCGCCCTGACTGCCTACCTCATGGAAGAAATCGTCGATGCGATGACAGCGTACGAGAATCGCACGCAGATCTACCTCGTCGCGCTCGCGGTCATGACGGTCTTTGTCGTCAAAGGTTTGGCGACCTACACCCAGCTTGTGTTCATGGCGCGCGCCGGGAACCGAATTGTGGCCCATATGCAGGAAAAGCTGTTCAACAAGCTGATCCGGCACGGTGTCTCATTTTTCAACCTGAGCGCTTCGTCGGATTTGTTGATGCGCTTGACCAACGGGGCGATGGGCGCGCGCACCGTAATGGACATTATCGTAACGTCCTTCGTGCGCGACACGCTCACACTGATCGGTTTGGTTGCGGTGATGTTTTACCAGCAACCGACCCTGTCGTTGATCTGCCTGATCATAGGTCCCCTTGCCATTCTGGGGGTCCGGTCACTTCTCAAGCGCGTGCGCGAGATCATGAAGCAGGAGATGATGTCGCTTACCGAGATCATCAAGGTGGTTCAGGAAACGTCGCGCGGCATCCAGATTATCAAAGCCTTCGCGCTTGAGGAAAAAATGACCGACCGGATGCGCGTGGCGGTCAAAGCCGTCGAAGCCCGGGCCAACTCCATCGTGCGCCTTGAGGCGATTACCAGCCCGCTGATGGAAACCCTGGCCGGGTTTGCGATCGCGGCGGTTGTGGCGTTGAGCGCACTCAACCTGATGGGCGGAGAGCCTCCCACCGCTGGCCAGCTGATGTCATTCGTCACGGCGCTTTTGATGGCCTACGAGCCCGCGAAACGCCTGTCCCGCATGCGAGTGTCCATCGAGGCCGCTATGGTGATGGTCCGTTTGATGTTCGAGTTGCTCGACTACGAAGAACTCCTGGTGGAGGCCCCCGGGTCCAAGCCGCTTGAACCTGGACCCGGGCGCGTGGCGCTGGAGAATGTCAGCTTCGGGTACAGGGACGATACGACAGTTCTGAATGGCCTCGATCTTACCTTCGAGCCGGGCAGCATGACCGCGCTTGTCGGCCCCTCGGGCGGGGGAAAATCCACCATCTTCAATCTGATCATGCGGCTCTATGATCCCACCGAAGGCACCGTGACCATCGACGGACAGGACCTGTCCAAGACGACATTCGAGTCGATCCGGGAGCGCATCTCGTTTGTTGGACAGGATACGTTCCTGTTCTCGAACACGGTTATGGAGAACATTCGCTTCAGCCGACCCGACGCCACGGACGAAGAAGTGTTCGAAGCAGCTCGCGCGGCAAATGCCCACGATTTCATTCTCAAGCTCCCGAATGGCTACGACACGGAGGTCGGGGAAGACGGATCGTTCCTGTCCGGCGGGCAGAAGCAGCGGCTGTCCATCGCGCGCGCGATGCTGCGAAAAAGCAGCATCCTTCTTCTGGACGAAGCGACCAGCGCGCTTGACGCATCTTCGGAAGCCCTCGTGAAGGAAGCGCTGGCGCGGCTTACGAAAAACACCACGACGATCGTGATTGCCCACCGCCTCGCGACCGTGTTGGAGGCGGACTGCATTCATGTCCTGAAGGACGGGCAATTGACAGAAAGCGGAACTGCGCGCGAGTTGTTGGCCAAGAAAGGTGTCTTCAAGACCCTGTTCGACCATCAATTTGAAGGGTATTCCATCGCCAGCGAATAGGCGCGGGCAGGAGGGTTCACCGGGGTAAGCGGGAAACCCGGCTGGGATTCGGATTGGTAGGCCCGGCAGGACTTGAACCCGCAACCAAAGCGTTATGAGCGCTCTGCTCTAACCAATTGAGCTACAGGCCCGCCACGTTCTTCGATACCAGACCCATCGCCCCGGTCAAGCACTCTGGGTGGCGCGCGACAAAGCCTCGTGGACAGCGCCGGTGCATCCTGCTAGCAGGCCCGCAATCGCAGGTCCGGAGGTCCCGATGAGCACGCAGAAAAACGGTCTGACCTATGCCGAAGCAGGCGTCGATATCGACGCGGGCAACACTTTGGTTGACCGGATCAAGCCCGCGGCGAAGGCGACCGCAAGATCAGGGGTCATGGCCGGTCTTGGCGGTTTCGGGGCGCTTTTCGACCTCAAGGATGCCGGATACAGCGATCCGATTCTTGTTGCGGCAACAGACGGTGTGGGCACCAAACTGCGCATCGCCATCGACACCGGTCATTTCGATACGATCGGGATCGATCTGGTCGCCATGTGCGTCAACGACCTGGTTTGCCAGGGGGCGGAACCGCTGTTCTTTCTGGACTATTTCGCAACCGGCAAGCTCGATCTCGATGACGCCACGGCGATCATCACCGGCATTGCGAAGGGATGTGAAGCCTCGGGGTGCGCACTGATCGGGGGAGAGACTGCCGAGATGCCGGGCATGTACGCGGGTGGTGATTTCGATCTGGCGGGTTTCGCAGTCGGCGCGATGGAGCGCGGCGCGGATCTGCCGGCAGGTGTGGCCGAAGGCGATGTGCTGCTTGGTCTGGCGTCGGACGGCGTACATTCCAACGGCTATTCCCTCGTGCGCAAGATCGTTGAAATGACGGGGCTTGGGTGGGATGCGCCCGCGCCGTTTGCGCCCGAAATCACACTCGGTGCGGCCCTCTTGGCCCCGACGCGACTCTACGTCAAACAGGCGCTTGCGGCGGTGCGCGCAGGCGGTGTGCACGGCTTGGCGCACATAACCGGCGGCGGGCTTACCGAAAACCTGCCCCGTGTCCTTCCCGATGGATTGGGGGCGGAGATCGATCTGGGCGCCTGGACCTTGCCGCCGGTGTTCAGCTGGCTGGGAGCAGCGGGTGGACTGGCGCAGGACGAAATGCTCAAGACCTTCAACTCCGGGATCGGTATGGTGCTGGTTGTGGACCCCTCCCGGGCGGATGCTTTGGCGCAACTCTTGACCGAAGCCGGAGAAACCGTATCGCGGCTTGGTGAAGTGACCGCAGGCGAGGGCGTGCGCTATTCTGGAGCGCTTGCGTGACGAAACGGGTCGCCATCCTGTTGTCCGGTGGCGGGTCCAACATGCTCAAGCTTGTTGAAAGCATGACAGGCGATCATCCCGCGCGTCCGGTCCTTGTCGCCTCCAACGACCCGGGCGCTGGTGGGCTGGCGCGGGCGGCCGCGCTGGGTCTGGCCACTGCCGCGGTCGATCATCGTCCCCATGGCAAGGACCGCGCCGCGTTCGAGGCAGCCTTGTCCCGCCATCTTGACGCTGCCGCGCCCGACATCGTCTGCCTTGCTGGCTTCATGCGGGTGCTCACCGAAGGTTTCGTGCGGAAATGGGAAGGAAAGATGCTCAACATCCACCCCTCGCTCTTGCCGAAATACAAAGGCCTTCACACCCATGCGCGCGCGCTTGAGGCCGGCGATGCAGAGCATGGGTGCACCGTCCACGAAGTCACCCCCGCACTTGATGACGGGCCGATCCTCGGCCAGGCGCGCGTCCCTGTCCTGAAGGACGACACGCCCGACACGCTTGCCGCTCGGGTCCTGACCCAGGAGCACATTCTCTACCCGCGGGTGCTACGGCGGTTTGCCCAAGGTCATCGAGACCCCGTTTTTCTCGATACAAGCGTTCGGTGACGACGGCCCCCCTGTTTTTCTGTTTCGAAACGGGCTACACCAAACGCGCGGGGCAGCAGAGTAACAAGAACAGAAAGCAACCTGTCGATCCATGAATGTCATCACAACGACCCAGGACCTGGCTGCTTTTTGCGCCAGGGCAGCAGACCACCCCTACATCACCGTCGATACCGAGTTCCTGAGGGAGCGGACCTATTACGCCAAGCTGTGCCTTGTGCAGGTGGCCTATCCCGGCGAAGGCGAAGACAGCGCGGTTCTGATTGACCCGCTCTCCGAGGGGGTATCCCTCGACCCGCTGATCGCGCTTTTCCGGAACCCGGATGTGACCAAGGTGTTTCACGCCGCGCGCCAGGATCTTGAGATTTTCTTCATCGATTACGATGTGTTGCCGCGCCCGCTGTTCGATACGCAGGTGGCGGCGATGGTCTGCGGCTTCGGAGAACAGGTCGGATACGAGACGCTGGTGCGCAAGATCGCCAAGTCGAGCCTCGACAAGACCTCGCGGTTCACGGACTGGTCGCGCCGGCCCCTTTCCAAGGCGCAGAAAACCTATGCACTGGCGGATGTGACCCATCTGCGCGTGATCTACGAGCATCTTGCAGCCGAGATTGACCGGACTGAACGGCGAGGCTGGGTCGAAGAGGAACTCGAAGTTCTGCTGACCCCTGGTACCTACGTGGTCGAACCTGATGACGCGTGGCGCCGGGTCAAGACCAGAACGAGCTCCGGAAAGTTCCTTGCCGCCGTCAAAACCCTTGCCCGGTTCCGCGAAATCCATGCCCAGACCCGCAACATGCCGCGCAACCGGGTGTTCAAGGACGACGCCTTGCTTGAGTTGGCCTCGACCAAGCCCGCCTCGATTCACGATCTGGGCAAATCGCGTCTGTTGCTGCGCGAGGCGCGTAAGGGCGAAATCGCAGATGGCATCCTTGCCGCGATTGCAGAAGCCAAGGCGATGCCCCCAGAAGATCACCCGCGCGTGGACAACGCACGTGACAAGCTTCAGGTCAATTCAGCGCTCGCCGATCTGCTCAGGGTACTGCTGAAGGCCAAGTCCGAAGACGCCGGCGTCGCGCAGAAAATGATCGCAACGGCCTCCGAACTGGATGAAATTGCCTCCGGCAAGCGGGACGGAACCGCCTTGCGGGGGTGGCGCGCGAAAGTCTTCGGACAGGATGCGCTGCGCCTCTGCGACGGCAAGATCGCGCTGGGTACGGAAGGTCGCTCCGTTCGCATCGTGGAATTGTGACCCTTACCCCTTCAAGCCTAAAAATATCCCTGCCACAGGCACAAAAGTCCCCCTGTCGGATAGACAAGGTCGCGGCGCTTTGGTTGTCTTTGATGCGTTCCGCCCGGGGGGTCAGATGAAAATTGCAACGTTCAATATCAACGGAATAAAGGCTCGCATCAACGCACTGCCCGAATGGTTGAAAGCGGCGGAGCCTGATGTCGTCCTGCTTCAGGAAATCAAGTCCATCGATGCCGCCTTCCCGCGCGAGCTGTTCGAGGATATGGGGTATGCCGTGGAAACTCACGGACAGAAAAGCTTCAACGGGGTCGCGATCCTGTCGAAGCTCCCGCTTGAAGACGTGGCACGCGGCCTGCCCGGAGATGCGGAGGATGAGCAGGCCCGCTGGATCGAGGCCACGGTCATGGGCGACGTGCCGATCCGGGTATGTGGTCTCTACCTGCCCAATGGCAACCCGGCGCCCGGTCCGAAATACGACTACAAACTCGCATGGATGACCCGGCTCAAGGCCCGTGCCGCAGAGTTGCTGGCAACCGAGGAACCCGCACTGATGGCCGGGGATTACAACATCATCCCGCAGGATGAAGACGCCGCGCGGCCCGAGGTCTGGCAACAGGACGCGCTTGCGCTGCCTGCTTCCCGACAGGCCTATCGCGAGATCCTGAACCTTGGGTTTACCGAGGCGTTTCGCGCTCGCACCCAGGGCCCGGGACACTATTCATTCTGGGACTATCAGGCAGGCGCCTGGCAGAAAAACGATGGCATCCGGATTGATCATTTTCTGATGACGCCTGAATGCGCAGACCTGCTGCGCGCGTGCCAGATCGATGCTGCGGTCCGTGGCGGCGACAAGCCGTCTGACCACGTGCCCGTCTGGGTCGACCTCGCAGCCTAGGCGCGCGAAAGCGTTTCCACCGACAGGATTGTCGGCAGGTGACGGGCGATCTCGGACCAAGTGCAACCCATATCGAAGCTCGCGAACACGGATCCTGAATTGGTGCCGAAATAGATCCCGAGAGGGTTAGCTTCATCATGCGCCATGGCCTGGCGCAACACGGTAAAGAAACACGCCTCCTGTGGCAGCCCGTTGCGGCAGGCCTCCCAGTTTGCGCCGCAGTCGATCGACCGCCAGACCGCGGCGGCCGCATTTGGCGGGTACCGCCCCGCGCTGTCGCCGTTCAGAGGGATGGTCCAGATACAATTTGGGTCCTGCGGATGCACGAGGATCGGAAACCCGAAGGTGCTCGGCAACCCGAGCGTGATGTCATCCCAACTGCGCCCACCCGAGTCGGACCGCCATACGCCATGGTGGTTCTGCTGGTACAGCACATCCTCCGTCCCGGGCGCGCGTACCATGTTGTGTACGCAGTGCCCGATTTCTCCATGCGCGGGTGCGGCGGGATGATCTTGGCCAGCGCAGGCCGTCGCATTGGACAACCGGTTGCGTCGGGTCCAGCTGGCCCCACCGTCCTCGGTGGCAAAAACGCCCGCAGCCGAGATGCCGATCCACATCCGGTCCGGGTCCCGGGGATGGGTCACGATCGTGTGCAAGGTCAGGCCCGCAGCGCCGGCATTCCATGAATCCGCGGAGGGATGATTTGCGAGGCTTTCAACCTCCGCCCAGGTCTGCCCGTCGTCTTTGCTGCGCAACAAGCGCGCCGGTTTCGTGCCCGCGAAAAGCGCGCCATGCGCATGGTGCAAGCTCCATATCTGTTCGAACGCGCTGCCGAATGGCTTGGGGGTGTCGGTCCAACCGATCATCTCGGCAAAATCGGGGTCGTTTGCGGCCCAGGTGTCGCGCTGGCCGTCGGTCAGCCGTGCGACCTGCCAGTGGGCCCCGTGATCGTCCGAGCGCCAGACACCCGCCCCCTCCCACGCGCCGCCACCTGCGGCCCAGATGCGCCCTGTCTTTGGGTCGCTCGTCATGTGGTTGATCGTCCAGCCGTCGCAGAACGGACCAGCGACTGTCCAGGTCGCCTCTGCGTGCACCCGTTCCAGAAAGAAGGCGCCCTTCGTTGTCCCCAGCAAGACCGTTGTTGCACCAGCCGACATATCGCTCTCCCCGGTTTGTGCGGCGAGTATACCACAGATCCGGGCGATGCTCGGTCAGCTGGCGGTTACATCGGTGTTGTAGAGCCAGTCGAACTTGCGCAAGGGCATCGTGGGCGAGGTCCGGTTGAGCATACGCAGCGCGATATGCGCCATCGTGCGAACCGGTCCTTCGGGAAGATGATAGGCTTTGGCGTTGGCATTTGCCGCTGCCACTGCGCGCGCCGTGCGCGCCTGCCGCATCACCTGATAGCGCGCGAAAGCTTCGGCGTCGTCGGCGCTGTCACTCATGCACGACGCCAGAACCCACGCATCTTCGATGGCCAAATTGGCCCCCTGCGCAAGGAACGGCAGAGTCGGATGGGCAGCATCACCAAGGATCACGGATGCGCCCCGGTGCCAGACGGGGGCGACCTCGTGGCGAAAAAGACCCCAGACATGCACATCGCGGGCCGATTCCAGCCAGCCGCGCACCCGCGGCGGAAATCCGGCAAAGGCGCGCGCCACGCGCATCGGGTCGTCCCGGTGGCTCCAGCCCTCGGCGGTCCAGCGGTCCCGCTCTTCGACGGCGACGATGTTGCGCTCTGTTCCGCCGCGCAACGGATAGGTGACCAGGTGGCGCCCCGGTCCCATGAACACCTGTGCGCAGGGCTCGGGGAACTGGGTTTGCGGCAGAACCATGCGCCATGCAACCTGACCGGTGAAAAACGGCTGTGCAGGCTTGTCCAGCGCGCGCCGCACAGGGCTATGCAGCCCATCCGCCCCAACCAGCATGGAGACGGGTTCGCATGTTCCGTCTGCAAATCTCAGGCTCACGGCCTCGCTGTCGCTGAAAACGACCTGATCGACCTTGCGCCCAAGCTCGACGGCTACCCCTGCAGTCCGCGCGGCAGCGGCCAGCATGTCGATCAGATCGGCGCGGTGGATCAGGTGGAAGCCCGGGTCCGCGCCGAGCGGCATGCGCAGAACTTCTTCGCCGTCGCTATAGTCCCGTAAGACAACTGCTTCGGACCTGACCGCGCGGGATATCAGCGCGTCCGACAGCCCCAGCGCGGCCAGCACACGCGCGCCATTCGGGCTGATCTGTAGGCCGGCACCGACCTCGCGGATGGCGTCGGACTGCTCAAGCACCCGCACCTGTGCGCCGCGGGCAGCAAAGCACAGCGCTGCGGTCAGCCCCCCAATTCCAGCCCCAAGGACTGTTATCTCTCTCCCGAGCAACACCATATCTGGGGAGTACCCTCAATATCGCGGGGTTCAAAGTCAGAAACCGAAAACACCGGAGGCGAGGCTCCGGTGTTGGACTGGTTGTGGCGATTTTGCATCGCGCCCGGAGGGCTCAGTCGTCGCGATGAACTTTTTCGCGGCGCTCGTGCCGTTCCTGCGCTTCGAGGCTCAGGGTTGCAATCGGACGGGCGTCGAGACGCTTGAGCGAGATCGGCTCGCCGGTTGCTTCGCAATAGCCGTATTCGCCCTCGTCGATCCGGCGCAACGCCGCGTCGATCTTGGAGATCAGCTTGCGCTGACGGTCCCGTGTACGCAATTCCAGCGCGCGGTCCGTCTCTTCGCTGGCGCGATCCGCAACGTCGGGGATGTTCCGCGCCGCGCCTTGCAATTCGCTGATCGTGCTCTGGCTGTCTTCGAGCAGATCGGTTTTCCACGCCAGCAGCTTGCGACGGAAATACTCGGTCTGCTTGTCATTCATGAATGGCTCGTCCTCGGCGGGGCGATAATCATCCGGTAGAAACGTCTCGACTTTCATGTCTGCTCCCTCGTGCAGGCCGGTTTCGCCTTGCGTGCTCAGCGCAGACATCCGGCTCCCTCCCATGTCGTTTCCCATACTGAAATTCCCCAACGTTGTCACGGATATATAGGGCCTTGCGGGCAGATTTCTAAGCTGGTGTAACGTCGCATAGACACACTTGTGAAAGGGCGCGCCTCATGCGTTTTGACGGCACCAAAGACTACGTTGCGACCGATGACCTGAAGGTCGCGGTCAATGCCGCTGTAATGCTGGAACGCCCCCTGTTGGTCAAGGGGGAGCCGGGAACAGGGAAAACGGAATTGGCGCGACAGGTTTCAGCCGCATTGGGCCTGCCGATGCTGGAATGGGCGGTCAAGTCCACCACACGCGCGCAACAGGGTTTGTACGAATACGATGCCGTCTCTCGGCTGCGCGACAGTCAGCTTGGCGAAGACCGCGTCCATGACATTTCCAACTACATCAAGAAGGGCAAGCTCTGGCAGGCATTCGAGGCCGACGGCAAGGTAGTCCTGTTGATCGACGAGATCGACAAGGCGGATATCGAGTTTCCGAACGACCTGCTGCAGGAACTCGATAAGATGGAATTCTTCGTTTACGAGACCGGAGAGACGATCCGCGCCAAACACCGCCCGATCGTCATCATCACATCGAACAACGAAAAGGAATTGCCTGACGCCTTCCTGCGGCGCTGCTTCTTTCACTATATCGCGTTCCCGGATGAGGCGACGCTGCGCAAGATCGTCGAGGTGCACCATCCCGGCATCAAGGGCGCGCTTCTGTCGACGGCGCTGACGCAGTTCTACGAGATCCGCGAGACCCAGGGACTCAAGAAGAAACCCTCCACCTCCGAAGTGCTCGACTGGCTGAAGCTGCTCCTGGCGGAGGATTTGAAGCCCGAAGATCTGAAACGCGACGGGGCCAATGCATTGCCCAAGCTGCACGGCGCACTTCTGAAGAATGAGCAGGATGTCGCTCTTTTCGAGCGTTTGGCCTTCATGGCACGCGGGCAGCGGCGCTAGGCGCGCCATTATCGCGCCCATTTTACCTGTTTGTTTGCTGCCGATGGCTTGCCAGACCGGCAGGTCCAGACCATGGTAACCCTATGAGCCCGCTTAGTCTTTCCATTCGCCCGATCCGAGCTCAGGATGTTGGTCAATGGCGGCCGCTGTGGGCAGCGTATCTCGAATTTTATGAGACCACGCTGCCGCAAGAGGTCTACGAGACCTCGTTCGCGCGGCTGACGGATCCCGCCGTCACCGACTATCACGGGCGGATCGCGTGGGAGGGCGACACTGCCCTTGGGCTGGTGCATTTCATCTATCATCGGCACGGATGGCATGTTGACCCCGTGTGCTACCTGCAGGACCTGTTCACCGTCCCCGGCGCGCGCGGCAAGGGTGTGGCGCGCGGCCTGATTTCGGAGGTTTATGCCCAGGCCGACAGGGACAACGCCGCGTCCGTTTACTGGCTGACGCAGGATTTCAATACCCGCGCGCGCCAGCTCTACGATCAGGTGGCGACCGTGACTCCGTTCATCAAATACGTGCGGTCCGCAGCATGAGGGTAATCGCTGCCCTCGGTATGATGGCGCTCCTTGCCGGGTGCGCAACGCCGCCCGATGGCGCGGCCCGCCGCACCCCGCAGCAGGTCGAGCTGCCGCCAATGAAAACCTTCTCGCGCTACCGCCCCGGGCCGGTTCTGGGGTCCAACAGCCAATTGGCGGCGGATTTCCTGGAGCTGAGTTTCGAGATGGAGTCGGGGCGCAAGCTGGACCGGTTCACACGGTTCGAGGGGCCTGTTCGCGTCGCCGTGCGCGGCACGCCGCCACCCACACTGCGCCCCGATCTGGCGCGGCTGATCGACCGCTTGCAGCGCGAGGCCCGGATCGACATCGCCCCCGCCGGTCAGGGCGAAACGCCCCAGATCGTGATCGAGACGATGCCACGCCGCCAGATACAACGCTATGTTCCGCAGGCGGCCTGTTTCGTTGTGCCGAATGTGGGAAGCTGGCGCGAGTTCGTGCGCTATCGTCGGTCTGACCGGGTCAATTGGACATTGCTTGAAACCCGGACGCAGGCGGCGATTTTCATTCCCAACGACGTGAGCCCGCAAGAGGTACGAGACTGCCTGCACGAAGAGGTCGCGCAAGCCCTCGGGCCGTTGAATGACCTCTACCGATTGCAGAACACCGTCTTCAACGATGACAATTTCCACCCGGTTCTGACCAGTTTCGATATGCTGATGTTGCGCATTACCTACGCGCCGGAACTCCGTTCGGGCATGTCGCGACAGCAGGTGGAAGAGCGTTTGCCGCGCATCCTGGCGCGCCTCAACGGGAGCGGCCAGCAGCGCGGACCGGCCCAGCCCTCCAATGCGCGGCGGGACTGGATCAATGCGATCGAAGCCGCCCTTGGTCCCGGAACGCCGTCGCGACAACGCGCGCGTCGCGCGTTGGATGCCGTGGAGATTGCCGAGCAGGCCGGCTTCACAGACGGGCGGCTCGCGTTTTCATATTTCGCGCTTGGTCGGTTGTCGTTGTCGACCGATCCTGACCTGTCGTTCGCGTCCTTCATTCAGGCAGGCGGGCTTTATACCGAAGCCGCCGGAACAGAAGTTCAGCAAGCCCACGTTACCATGCAGATTGCAGCTTTTGCGTTGACGACGGGGCAGGCCGAGACCGCCCTGAGGCTTGTGAACTCCGCCTTGCCCGCAGTGCAGCAATCGGAAAACGCGGCGCTTTTGTCTACGCTGTTGATGATGAAAGCCGAAGCGCTCGATCTGATGGGCCGCCGCAATGAGGCGGCCGCGGTGCGGCTCGACAGTCTGGGATGGGCACGTTATGGCATCGGCGACGACGCGCAGGTGCGCGCGCGGCTGGCCGAGATCGCCTCGCTACCGCCACCGGGCCTGCAAAACAAAGGGCAGGGGAGCTGATGCTGGTTATAGCAGGGGCAGTTGGTGGCGGCGCGTGGGGCGCCTGGCTGGCCAGAAAACGTGGTGGTCTGAAGAAGGACATCGCCCAGTATGCGGCGGCGTTCGCAATCCTGTGGTCGGTGCTGGGCCTGATCGCGACCATTGTGATCGAGCGTATGGCCGCCGGGGGCTGAGCGCATGTTCCTGCCTTTCTTTGCGGAGCTTCGAAAGGCCGGTGTCCCGGTAACCCTGCGCGAGCACCTGACGTTTCTGGACGGGGTGGCACAAGGGATTGCCACCTACGATGTCGACACATTCTACTACCTTGCGCGCGCGGCCCTGGTGAAGGATGAGCGGCATCTCGACCGGTTTGACCGGGCTTTCTCCACGGCCTTTCAAGGGCTCGAAGCCATCGGGGTCGAACAGGTTCTGGAGGCGGTTGATCTGCCGGGGGACTGGCTGGAGAAGCTTGCCGAAAAGCACCTGACACCCGAAGAGCGTGCGGAAATCGAAGCGCTCGGGGGGTTCGACAAGCTGATGGAGACTCTCAAGGAGCGGCTCAAGGAACAGCAGGGGCGCCATCAGGGCGGCAACAAGTGGATCGGCACAGCCGGAACGTCGCCCTTCGGCGCCTATGGCTACAATCCCGAAGGCGTGCGGATCGGACAGGACGAAAGCCGTCACCGCCGCGCCGTAAAGGTCTGGGACAAGCGGGCGTTTCGCAACCTGGACGACAGCGTCGAACTGGGCACACGGAACATCAAGGTTGCGCTCAAGCGCCTGCGCCAATGGGCGCGCACCGGCGCGCGTGAGGAACTGGATCTGGACAACACCATCCGCTCCACTGCCGAGCAGGGGTACCTGGACGTCAAAACCCGACCCGAACGGCACAACGCGGTCAAGGTCCTGCTGCTCCTGGATGTTGGCGGGTCGATGGATGATCACATCCAGATGGTCGAAGAGTTGTTTTCCGCTGCGCGTGCGGAGTTCAAACACCTCGAATACTACTATTTCCACAACTGTCTTTACGAAGGCGTCTGGCGCGACAATCGCCGCCGCTGGTCCGAGCAGATCCCGACTTGGGAAGTGCTGCACACCTACGGCTCGGATTACAAATGCATCTTCGTCGGGGATGCCTCGATGTCGCCGTACGAGATCGCCTATCCCGGTGGCGCGAACGAGCATTGGAACGCCGAAGCCGGACATGTCTGGCTGTCACGCGCCCGCGATCAATGGCCACAGCACATGTGGCTCAATCCGGTGCCCGAAAAGCATTGGCAATACACTCAATCCATCGGGATGATTCAGGAGGTGTTCGGTGCGGATCGCATGGTGCCCATGACGCTCGAAGGGATCGATCGCGGCATGCGCGTCCTCGGACGATGACCGGCGTTCCAGAACCCGCGCCAGCCTTGGGCCAACAGCCCTCTGGCTAGGTCACACGCAGCCAGGTCATCATGCCGGCGGCCGCGTGTTCCAGCATATGGCAGTGCAAGAGCCAATCGCCGGGATTGTCAGCGACAAATGCGATCTCGGCCGTTTCGGATCGGTTGACCAGCAACGTGTCGCGCAAGGGCCCAGTGGTGCCGTCCTCGAAGACCTGCCGAAAATGATGCCCGTGCAGGTGCATGCCATGGCCCCAGGCGGTCTCGTTGACCATCCGGATGCGGATCGTCTCGCCACGGCCAGCCTCGATCAACGGCGCGTCTCCCATTCCGGTCATGCCATTGAAAGCCCAGGCATTCCCAGCTGCGGCCATATCCCTGATGCCAGTCATCTGACCGTTCATCATGGCGCCGTTCAACCCGCCCATTGCGCCGCCCTCCATCACGAGGTCGATCCGTCGTGCTTGCGCCAGATCTCCGAGCGCGGGAACCGGGTTGCTTGGCAGGGCGGCCGGGGCCGGGCGCGTGGTTGTCCCGTCACGCCCGCGCACGGGGAAGCTCGCGATCGCATAACCTCCGTCGCGCTCGAAACTTACCAGCATTGCCTCTTCGCCCGTCTCTGCGGTGACATCAACCAGCAGGTCCACGCGCTGCGCCGGAGCCAGCGTCAGGCGGCTCAGGGGCTGGGGCGTCTCCAGCGGCATACCATCCAGCGCGACGACCCACCCATTGAACCCGCGCGCCTCCAGCACAAAGACGCGGGCGTTGGCCGTGTTGACCAGCCGCAGACGCAAACGCGCATGGCGCGCCACCGGACGCGTCCAGTCACCCCGGCCATTGATGGTGATCCAGTTGCCAATCCTTCCGGCATGGGCACGGTCATGCATGTTGCCGAACCCGTCGGCGATCTGCGCCTCAGGCGTCAGCCGCCAGTCATCAAGCAGCAGCACCTCGTCATCGGTGACCTCCGGACCGCCGTCGCGTTCTTCGACGATCAGGGCGCCATACATCCCCCGGGCCATCTGCTCGTAGGTGCGGTTGTGCGGATGGTACCAGTAGGTGCCCGCGTCCGGCACCTCGAAATCATACAGAAAGTCCTGCCCGGGCAACACGGCCTCCTGTGTCATGCCGGGCACGCCGTCCATGGCATTGTCGATCCGGATGCCATGCCAATGTACGCTGGAGGCCTGAGGCAATTCGTTGACGAACCGCTGGGTTACGCGAGCGCCCTGGTTAACGCGCAAGAGCGGCCCCGGCAATGTTCCGCCATACCCCCATATCTCGGTTTCCGGATAAGCCTCGGGTGCAAGGCGTGCGGTTCCCGGGCGCGCCACGAGCAGAGGTGCCGTGTTTGCAAGCGTGCCATGCGGACAAGACAGCGTGGCGGCGGTGCCCAGCAAGGTTTGGGCGAAATGGCGGCGGGTCAAACGCAGCATTGTGGTTCGCTCCTCTGGCGCGGCGTGTCAGCGGGGGGCTGCTCTGGTTGAAGCGATAACCTAGCTCTCGCTTTAGGGGAAGTCATCCCGCACGGGCGTCATCTCTGGCCAAGGCTTCTGCCGGGGCTAGCTTGACGTCGGGAGGATACAGGATGACACGTTTGAATTTCGCGATCTGCGCCACGTTTGCGGCAGCTATCAGCGCGGCACAGGCTGGGGACGTGACCGTTGGACAGGAGCTGTACGGCGATACCTGCGCCAACTGCCACGGTCCCACGGCAAAGGGCATGGCAAGCTATCCGGGCCTCGCTGGAAAGGAACAAGGCTATCTCATCAATCGACTGGAGACCTACCGCGCGGGAGAAAAAGTCGGGCCGAACTCCGCCCTGATGATCCCGATGGCCGCCGACCTCAGTGATGATGACATCGCGAATATCGCGGCCTTCCTTGCCGGTTCCTGAACTGGGCCCGCGATCAACGCGCCGTTCGATGTTGAAGCGCGTCCAAAGCGCGTTACCTTTACGTCACCCGAGAGGGCCAATTACCAGTTGATTTCATTTTAGAACGTTCCTCTCGGGCCAAGAGCCAAATGACTCAGGGAGGAGTTATTATGAAAGATCGCATTTCTGCGTTCGCGCTTTGCACGGCCATGGCAGCGCTTGCCGGACCGGCCTTTGCTGCCAATACCACCAGCCTCACGCACACCTTGGTCCTGTCGGACCTCGAAAACCCGTGGGACATGGCGTTTCTGCCCGACGGCACGATGTTCTATACCGAAAAATGCAAGGGCCTCTCGGTGCGGTTGCCGGACGGGTCTGTGAACAAACTGCTCGGCATGCAGGGAACCGAGGATGACTACGCCAGCACGGCGGAGGATCTGTTCTGCGAAGGCCAGGCCGGCATGCAGGGCGTTGCCGTCGACCCGGACTTTGCCGAAAACAGGCAGATCTATGTCTATTCGACCTCCAACATGACCGCGCCGGGCACGAACCGGCTCATGCGCATGACGGTCGGCGAAGATCTCGCCAGTGTGGGGGACCGCACCGATATCGTTGAGGATGTGCGGTACAAGCCCGAGGCAACCGACCATCCGTTTGGTGGGCCCGGCGCGCATAATGGCGGACGTGTCCGGTTCGGCCCTGACGGCTTCATCTACCTGACCACCGGAGACACGCACTTTGGCGAAGGCCCGCAAAGCCCCACGATCATCGCGGGCAAGGTGCTGCGGATCGACCGCGATGGCAACGCGGCCGAGGGCAACAGCCCGCCCGACGGGTTCGATCCGCGGATCTACACCTATGGGCATCGCAACGTGCAGGGCATCGCCTTCCACCCGTCCACCGGCACGCCGATCACCGCAGAGCATGGTCCGTGGCATTCGGACGAGATCACGGTGCTCGTCAATGGTGGGAATGCCGGATGGGACCCGCGCCCGAACGTGGGCGGTCGTGGCGCATGTCCGGATGACTATTGCGGCTACTCGCCCAACCAGATGGAAGGTATGGACCGCTACGAACGCGCGGCCTTCATGCCGATGACCGATCTGGCGACCTATCCCGATGCCATGCCGCCCATCTGGGACAACAACGGCTGGTCGCAGGGGACGTCCTCGGCCGCCTTCCTGACGGGCTCGGAATGGAGCGCGTGGGAAAACCACATGGTGGTCGGCATCATGGGCATCGGCTTTGGGGGCACACCAATCGGCCAGCGCATTGACGTGATCGAGCTGAACGACGCGGGCACCGAGGTCGTGGACGTTACCGAAATGACCCTTCCGATGGAGGCAGGCCGGTTTCGCTCGCTTGTGCTCGGTCCAGACGGTGCGCTGTATGCAGCCGTTGATCAGGGCATGATCCACAAGCTCGAACCCTGACCACGAAAGGCTGGCCGCATGCTGCGCGGCCAGTCCCCATTCACGTCGTAGGCCCCGACCGTTCCACCAGCGGGCGGGTTACACCAGCGCGCCGTCCGCAGCGATCCGCGTTTTTCCGCGCAGGTAAGGGTGCAGGACGTCCGGCAAGGTTACGGATCCGTCCGCCTCCTGTCCGTTTTCCAGTACTGCAATCAGGCAACGCCCAACGGCCAGGCCCGACCCGTTCAGCGTGTGCACAAACTCCGGCTTGCCGCTGCCTTCGGGTTTGAACCGCGCGTTCATCCGGCGCGCCTGAAAGTCTCCGCACACGGACACGGAACTGATCTCACGGTAAGTGTCCTGACCAGGCAGCCAAACCTCGATGTCGTGGGTGCGGCGCGCGCCAAAGCCCATGTCGCCGGTACACAGAACAACCGTACGGTAGGGCAGGCCAAGCGCCTCCAGAATACCCTCCGCGCAGCCCGTCATCCGGTCGAGTTCCGCGCGGCTTTCATCCGGGTGGGTGATAGAGACCATCTCCACTTTCTCGAACTGGTGCTGGCGCAGCATGCCCGCCGTGTCGCGCCCGGCCGATCCGGCCTCGGACCGGAAACACTGGGTGTGGGCAACATATCGGCGGGGCAGGGTGGCCGCGTCCACGACCTCGCCGTTCACAAGGTTGGTCAAAGACACTTCGGCCGTCGGCACCAGCCACCAGCCATCTTCGGTGCGGTAACTGTCCTCACCGAATTTCGGCAACTGCCCCGTGCCATACATCATCTCGTCGCGCACCAGAACGGGCGTCCAGGTTTCGGTAAGACCATTTTCTTCGACATGGGTGTCGATCATGAACTGCGCCAGCGCCCGGTGCACCCGCGCGACCGCGCCGTGCAGAACCACGAACCGGGCGCCCGAGAGCTTTGCAGCCACCTCAAAATCCATGCCGGGCAACACGGAGGGCAACTCGTAATGCTCCTTGGGGGCAAAGTCGAAACTGCGCGGGCTGCCCCAGCGCTTGATCTCGACGTTGTCCTCCTCGTCCGTTCCTTCCGGTGTGTCCTCATAGGGCAGGTTCGGTAGCCCCATAAGCATGTCCGTCAGCCGGACATCCTCGGCCTGCGCCTCGTCCTTCAGGCGGGCGATCTCAGCCTTCTTCTCAGCCACCAGCGCACGCAGGCGTTCGAACTCCGCCTCATCGCCCCGCCCCTTGGCAGCTCCCACCTCCTTGGAGGCCTTGTTCTGCTCCGCCTGCGCGGTCTCGGCCGCCAGAATCTTCGCCCGGCGCGCGGCGTCAACGGCTAGAATGTCGGCGGATACAGCGGCGACCCCGGGGCGCCGGGTCAGGGCCGCATCAAACGCGTCCGGGGTCTCACGGATCTGGCGAATATCGTGCATGTCGGTCCTCTTGCGGCGGGTCGTGTTGCGCAGGGTGTATGGCCTAGAAATGCACAGGCGGCTAGGGGCGCGGCACAGGAAAATGCGGCCTGCGCGGCAGTTGTTGTCGGCACAGCCTTGCCGACGCCGCAGCATGCACCGGCGCAGGGGGTATACTTGCGCTGCAAAACGCGGCATTAACCTTTTCGGGGGCATCGTTAGGACGACACGATGTTTCAAATTGTTCTTGTTTTGCTGGCAGGCGGCTTTGCTGCGATTGCTGGCGGCGGCTCTTCTTCCTCTTCTTCCGACGATGACACCGCCAACGGTGACGGCGCCGCGTCCGGCGGTCCACAACCGTTCGCACCCACGGGTGGCGCGACCCCGTCTCCTGCGCTGACGGCAACACCGGTCAGCGCGCTCGCCTTCTCGCCCGCCGCTGCGGCTCCTGATCCGAATGCCTACGCCTTGTCCTGGGCGGGCCTGACGGAGGAAGAACAACTCGTCGTCGAGTTGATCAACCGCGCGCGCATCGATCCGCAGGCGGAGGTCGCGCGCCTGAACGAACCGCTGGCCTCGGGTATCCCGTCCGCCCCAGCAGAGCCGCTGGCCGTCACGCCGGAACTCAGTGCGGCCTCCCGCGCGCACTCGCAGGACATGGACGACCGCAACTTCTTTGCCCACACCAACCCCTCGGGGGAGACGCCGGGCGACCGGGCGGTCGATGCTGGTCATGGGGAACCTTACGTGGGCGAGAACATCGGCTGGATCGCGTCGGGCAGCAAACCGACAGGGGCCGCCGCACAGACCCGGGTGGAGGCACACCACGAAAACCTGTGGGAGTCTGACGGCCACCAGAAAAACCTGATGAACGCCAGCCATTCCGAGATCGGCGTGGGCTATGACTACGGCTCGCAACAGGGGCTGAACGGATCGACCCACGTCACCCAGATGTTCGGCGACCGGGGCATTAACTACCTGACCGGCGTGGTCATCAAGGACGGCGACGCGGATGACTTCTATGACATGGGCGAGGGGCTGGGCGGCGTGAAGGTCACGGCCGATGACGGCGCGGACACCTATACCACCTCCACATGGGACGCGGGCGGCTACACCCTGGCACTGCCCCCCGGCAGCTACCACGTGACGTTCGAGGGCGGCGGGCTGAAGAGCGCCTACGCCAGCAACATCACCATCGGCGACGACAACGTGAAGCTCGACGTGATCGAGGATGAAGGCGGCGCCGTCGCCCTGACCAGCGCCGCCCCAGTGGACCCCACAACAGCCTCCGCCACGCTGGCCGAGATGGCAGTGGTGGAGACGCCGGAAGAGGGCGCGATGCCCCTGCCGGAGGTGCCGGTGGAAGAGGTGGTTTTGGAAGAGAATGTGGAGGAGGAAGCTGACCTCCTACTTGTATAATGTCGATCTTTTTGCAGAACATTGTTCTCGAAGTCGAGTGGCTTTGGTTTTGTTAACTGAATGCTAGAGTCAAGCGAGCAGCGCGGCGGCTTCGCTAGGACAACTCAGTCAAAAGCGTCAAGATCACGCAAATCTTCAGCCCATTTATTGTACGCATCGCGAGCCGCTTGCCAGTCTTCATTGCCCGGCGTGTCCGTCTCTCGAGCGACGTGCCAGTGATCAGGAAGGACTAAGTTGGGCGGTAGGATAACCCGCCCTATTCCTTGCTTGACCCCAAAAGCCGAATTGATCGCTTTTTGTGTCAAGCCCTTACTATCTGACAAATCAACGATCTGTCGGGATCCGTATATCCCAGTTGAACAAAGGTTAGCGCCTACGAAGCTTGCGTTTTCAAAGTCGATTTCCCGCAAAATTGCGCCTCCAAGATGCGCCATGTCGAGCTTTGCGTCCCAAAGTTTGGCCTTACTTAAGTCCGCATATCCGAGGTGGGCGCCTCCCAAGTTCGCTCCTATCATGTCGGCATTCTGTAGCTGAGACAGCGTGAGATTTGCTTTCTGCATCTTCGTGTACCAAAGGCGTGCCCGTTGCAATCCGGCCCCCCAAAGGCAGGCATCCTGTAACTTCGCATTGGAAAGGTCTGCATCGTGAAGTTTCGCACGCGTGAGGTCAGCTTCACTTAGATTAGCTTTACCAAGGGCAGCGCCGACCATAGCAGCTTGCGAAAGCATAGCTTTCTGCCAAGTACCTTGGGACATGTCGCTCAGTTGCAAGTTTGCTCTGCGAAAGTCGACACGGAAGCCAAGCGTTTCTTCTTGTAAAACTTGATGCTCCGCCCGCCGCCCGATCACCGTCAATGCCATCTGCGTATCGGTGCGCTGTTTCCAGTCGTCGGCTTGCTGTGGGTTTTCGTTGACCGGCACGATGCAGGCATTCTCCCGCACATAGGCGCAGAGAATTTCCATGATGCGGATATGATCCTCAGGGCTGTTCTCGGAAATCCTTTCCAGTGACAGGATTGCGCCGACCCGCACTTCGATGTTGGGTGCAGAGCGTTCGACAACTTGTGTCGATCCATCTGACGCCGTTTGTAGAACTTTCACAAGCTTTTCTGCGCCAAGCCCTTCGACAGCTTTGTTTATGCGGTCCGTGATGAGGTTCTGTTCGGCTGCAACGGTATGGCGCTGCGCGTAGCGGGTGCGCAATACAGTGAAAGGCAGAGCGATCGCGGCCGCCAAAGTGGCGGTCAGTGTCGCAATCGTCAGGAGAAACCAGCGGTACCCTTCCCAGCCCGTCGATGTTTGCGCGTCTACGAAACGGCCAATAGTGAATGACAGCACCGCAATCAGACCGACCGCGAGGGTCAAGATGATAACGGCGTAAAGAGCTGCTGCGCCCCAGCCAAACAGCCTGCCGAGCCAGAGTAGCCTGCTGAAGTCGGGCGTGATGGAAAAGCCCAACCATTCGACAAAAGCTTTGAGCTTGTCTGTTTGCTCACTCATGCTCAAATCGCCTCAATCAACCCGACCACCCAAGCCGAAACGACCGTGCATTTCAACTCCTAGCTGGGGACCAGCCGCTCGCTTGCGCGTCCGCCACAAACCCCACCGGTTGCCGTGGCCCTCCGACGCCCTTATCTGCCTTGAAGC
Source organism: Tropicimonas sp. S265A (assembly GCF_049800835.1). Classification (NCBI taxonomy): domain Bacteria; kingdom Pseudomonadati; phylum Pseudomonadota; class Alphaproteobacteria; order Rhodobacterales; family Roseobacteraceae; genus Tropicimonas; species Tropicimonas sp. S265A. The sequence goes on along the minus strand of NZ_JBNAFU010000001.1, from coordinate 899,541 downwards.
GCGCGCTGGCCCCGAGTAGGGTGCGCGCCGATTGATACCGGTGCCGGGTGGTGCGTTCGCGGGGCGGATGCGGGCCGCTCCAATGACAAAAGGGAAGACCTCATGTTCGCAACTCCTGCCTATGCACAGGCCGCCGGCGGTGGGGGGGCGTTTGCCTCTTTCGTGCCGCTGATCCTGATCTTCGGGATCATGTATTTCCTGCTGATCCGTCCGCAGCAGAAGAAGGTCAAGGAACACAAGGCGATGGTCGAGGCGCTGCGCCGGGGCGACCAGATCGTCACGCAAGGCGGCGTGATCGGCAAAGTCACCAAGGTTGTCGACGACAACGAAGTGAAGGTGGAGATCGCCTCGGGCACCGAGGTGCGCGTCGTGCGTCACACGATCCAGCAGGTCATTACCAAGACCGAACCGGCGAGCTAACCGCAGATGCTCGATATTCCCCTTTGGAAACGGGTGGTTATCTGGGGGGTCGTTGCCCTCGGGTTGCTGCTGGCCGCGCCGAACCTGTTCTATGGCAAGGTCGAGGGCCACAATGACGCCGCCGCGTTGATCGAACGCGGGGCCGAACCCACTGGGGAGATTGCGGACGCGCTGGCACAGTGGCCGGGCGCCTTGCCATCGGGGCTGGTGAACCTTGGCCTCGACCTGCGGGGCGGCGCGCATCTGCTGGCGGAGGTCCATGTCGAGGACGTCTACGCGGAGCGGATGGATGGCCTCTGGCCGGAGGTGCGCGATGTGCTGCGGGCCGAACGCGCGACGATTGGCACGATCCGGCGGCAAGACAGTCCGCCCGATGAACTGCGGGTACGGATTTCGGAGCCCGCGCAGATCAACCGGGCCGCAGAACTGGTCCGGGATCTGGCTCAGCCGATTGTCACTCTGACCGGCGTCGGCTCGTCGGATATTGAAGTCACCACCGATGGCCCCGACCTGATCGTGCGCCTGTCGGATGCCGAGAAACGCGCCACCGATGACCGCACGATCCAACAGAGCCTTGAGATCATCCGCCGCCGCGTCGACGAAGTCGGCACGCGGGAACCGACGATCCAGCGGCAGGGCGAGGATCGGATCCTCATCCAGGTGCCGGGCATTGGCTCCGCCGCCGAGTTGAAGGCGCTGATCGGGACCACGGCGAAACTGACCTTCAACCCGGTCGTGAACCGCACCGGCGACCCCGATGCAGACCCCGGACCGCGCAACATCATCCTGCCGTCGGTTGACGAGCCAGGTGAGTTCTACGTGCTGGAGCGCACGCCGGTGGTCAGTGGCGAGCAGTTGACCGACGCGCAGCCGACCTTTGACCAGAACGGCATTCCGGCTGTGAACTTCCGGTTCAACCCATCCGGCGCGCGGTTGTTCGGCGACTACACGGCGGAGAACATCGGCTCTCCGTTTGCCATCGTGCTGGACAATGAGGTGATTTCCGCCCCGGTGATCCAGTCCCATATTCCTGGCGGCTCCGGCATCATCACCGGCAATTTCTCGGTCGAGGAGTCCACCCAGCTTGCAGTCTTGCTGCGCGCAGGGGCCCTGCCTGCGGAAATGACCTTCCTTGAGGAGCGGACCATTGGTCCCGAACTGGGGCAGGACAGCATCGATGCTGGCCGGATCGCCTGTATCGTGGCCCTCGGCGCGGTACTTTTGTTCATGGCGCTCAGCTACGGCACGTTCGGCATGTTCGCCAACATCGCCCTGTTGCTGAACGTGGCGATGATCTTTGGCATCCTGTCGTTGATCGGCGGCACGCTGACCCTGCCGGGCATTGCCGGGATCGTGCTGACCATCGGTATGGCGGTGGACGCCAACGTTCTTGTTTTCGAACGTATCCGCGAGGAACTTAAAACCGCTCGGGGGCCCGCCCGCGCGATCGAGCAGGGCTATGCCCGCGCGCTAAGCGCCATCATCGACGCCAACATCACCACCTTCATCGTGGCGACCATCCTGTTCACGCTTGGCGCAGGCCCCGTCCGGGGGTTCGCCGTGACGCTGGGGATCGGCATCATGACATCCGTCTTCACGGCGATCTTCGTGACACGACTTCTGATCGTGACATGGTTCGAACGCCGCCGCCCCAAAACGATCGAGGTCTGAGATGCGCCTGAAACTCGTACCCTCCGAGACCAGCTGGGACTTCTTCAGGTACGCCAAGATCACCATGGGCGCGTCGATCCTTGCGATGATTGCCTCAATCATCCTGTGGCTGTCGGTCGGCCTGAACTTCGGTATCGACTTTCTCGGCGGCACAACGATCCGGACGGAATCTGCGCAAGCGGTTGACGTGGGTCAGTACCGGCAGGCGATCGAACCGCTCGCTCTCGGGGACGTGTCCATCACCGAGGTGTTCGATCCGAACTTCGGCCCGGATGAAAATGTCGCCATGATCCGCATTCAGGCGCAGGAGGGACAGGAAAGCGTTCCGCCGGAAACCGTTCTGGCCATCGAGGACGCATTGCGCACAGTGGATCCCGACATGCAGTTCCCGTCGGTGGAATCCGTCGGCCCCAAAGTGTCGGGCGAATTGATCCTGACAGCCATCCTTGCCGTCAGCGCGTCAATGGTGGCGATCCTCATCTACATCTGGCTCAGGTTCGAATGGCAGTTCTCGGTCGGCGCGATCGCGGCGCTGATCCACGATGTGGTCCTGACCATCGGGATATTCTCGCTGCTGCAAATCAGGTTCGATCTGGCAACCATCGCGGCCATCCTGACGATCATCGGGTATTCCATCAATGACACGGTGGTCATTTTCGACCGCCTGCGCGAGAACCTGATCAAGTACAAGAAAAAGCCGCTTCGGGATGTGATGAACCTGTCGGTGAATGAAACCCTCAGCCGGACGGTCATGACTTCGGGTACCACACTGCTTGCCCTCATCGCCTTGCTGGTGCTGGGCGGGGATGTGATCCGTGGATTCGTCTTTGCTATTTTCTGGGGTGTGATCGTCGGGACATATTCGTCGGTTTTCGTGGCCAAGAACGTGGTTCTGATGCTCGGTGTCAGCCGCGAACCGAAAGACCGCGACAAGGGCAACCAGTTCGCCAACATCGATGCCTGATGTTCTGTTGGCCGGGCTGGACCTGCCCGGCCTGCTGGCATTGATCGCCATCTCGGGCCTGGCCGGGATCATCTACGGCTATGCCGGATTTGGATCGGCACTGATCTTCATGCCCCTCGCGACCGTCTTTGTCGCCCCGCCTCTGGCGGTCGGGGCGTTTGCCTTGTCGGCGCTGGCCTCGGCCGTGACCATCCTGCCAGAGGCGTGGCGCAAGGCCGAGCGGCCAGCCGTTCTGACCATCCTTGCCGCCGCCACGATTGCCGCCTTTCCCGGTGTGTTCATTCTGCGGGAGGCTGCGACGGATGCGTTGAACTGGGCGGTCTCAGGTGTCGTGCTCGCCACGCTTTTTGCGTTGATCGCGGGTCTGCGCTACACCTCGCGCCCCGGTCGGCTCAGCTGGCTCGGGGTCGGTGCTGGCGTCGGTTTCCTTGGTGGGTCCACGGGGTTGAACGGCCCGATGGTGGTCCTGTTCCAATTGGGCGGACAGGATGCACCGGAGCGGTCGCGCGCGAACACGATCGTGGTACTGACCTGCAGTTCGTTTATCTTTCTGCCCGTCATGGCGGTGATGGGCGCTTTGCCCGCCAACGCGATCCCGCTCGGATTGGTCCTTTTGTTGCCCTATGCCATCGGCACCCGGCTTGGGCGTGCCCTGTTCAACCCTGAGCATGCTGGGCTATACCGCAGCATCGCCTATATCGTGATCGGCGCGGCGGCTATACTGGGCCTGCCAATCTGGACCTGACGGAGGGGAGCCATGCGGCTGAACGAAGTAACCTATACCGACGCTGTCCCGGTGGAGGGGTACGGCCCCGGCTTCTTTCGCGTTGGCGGCAACGTGTTCGACGGCGCAATCACGGTGCTACCCACCGGCGTCGCAAGCTGGGGCGGATTGCAGGACCTGTCGCCGTTCGAGGATCAGGAGATAGACGTGCTTTTCGTCGGCATGGGGGCCGAGATTGCCCATGCCCCGCAAGACTTTCGGCAGGCACTCGAGGCGCGCGGGATCGGGGTGGAGGTCATGTCCTCCCCCGCGGCGTGCCGGACCTATAACGTCCTGCTTTCCGAAGGGCGCCGGGTGGGTCTGGCGCTTCTGCCAGTCATAGCCCAAGCGGAATAAGCGATTGTCGCAGGACGATTAATCGACTTTCGCGGCTTTTGGCGATCCGCTAAGCCGGTAGCATGGAACTTGTGGTCGAGAATGTCGCCTGTGCGCGCGGCAGCCTGCGCGTGATTGAAGGCGTCAGCTTCACGCTTTCGCCGGGGCAGGGGCTGATCCTGCGCGGCCCCAACGGAATCGGCAAGACCACGCTTTTGCGCACAATCGCCGGGCTGCAACCCGCGTTGGAGGGCCGGATCACGATGCCGGAAGACGCGGTGGCCTATGCGGGCCATGCGGACGGGTTGAAGGGGCCGCTGACGGTCGCGCAGAACCTGAATTTCTGGGCGCAGATTTACGGCACAAAAGACATCTCCCGCGCGCTGGAGGCGTTCGACATGACCAGCCTGCTCGACCGGCAGGCGCAGGATTTGTCCGCCGGACAGAAACGCCGACTGGGCCTTGCCCGGATGGAGGTGACGGGCCGCCCGATCTGGATATTCGACGAACCAACTGTCTCGCTCGATGCGGCGAATACGGCGCTGTTCGCCGCCATGGTCGCGCGGCATCTGGATGCCGGTGGCATCGCGCTGATGGCCACGCATATCGATCTGGGGCTTGAGGCGCAGGTGTTCGATCTGACCCCATACAAAGCCCGCGACGATGCGCCGGAACCGTTTCTGGACGAGGCGTTTCTGTGAGGGCGCTTTTGCTGCGCGACCTCGCCCTCGCGGTCAAGGCGGGCGGTGGTTTCGGGCTGAGCCTTGCGTTTTTCCTGATCGTCACGGTGCTGGTTCCGTTCGGGGTCGGGCCCGACACGGGTATCCTGCGGGAGGTCGCAACAGGCATCCTGTGGGTCGGGGCGTTGCTGGCCTGCTTGTTGTCGCTCGACCGGATCTTTCAACTGGATTTCGAGGATGGTTCGCTCGATTTGCTGGTGACCTCCCCCCTGCCGCTGGAGGGGTTGGTGATCGTCAAGGCGCTCGCGCATTGGCTGACGACGGGCTTGCCGCTGACCCTGCTGGCCCCTGTGCTCGGTGTTCTGCTGAATCTTGATCCGGCAGGGTATCTCTGGATCGTGGTTTCACTGGCGCTCGGAACGCCCGCGCTCAGCATGATCGGGACGTTCGGCGCGGCCCTGACCGTGGGGCTGAAACGCGGAGGTCTCTTGCTGTCGCTCCTCGTTCTGCCGCTCTATGTGCCATCGCTGATCTTTGGCGCGGAGACCGTGCGCCGGGCGGTCGACGGGTTCGACAATACCACGCCGCTTTTCATGCTGGCCGGGATCACCCTTGGCACGGTCGCGGTCCTGCCGTTCGCAGCGGCTGCGGCAATCCGTATCAACCTGCGCTAGCCCCGCGCGCGGATGTCCCGTTGTCCCTCGGCACCCGAGGAATTACGCTTTGCACATGTCTTTGTGGGAATACGCCAATCCGAAGAAGTTCATGCAGACTTCTGCAGCGGTTCTGCCGTGGGTCACGGGCCTTGCGGCGGTGTGTCTGGTGGTCGGTCTTATCTGGGGCTTCTTCTGGACGCCAGACGATTTTCGGCAAGGCTCCACCGTCAAGATCATCTATCTGCATGTGCCTTCCGCGATGATGGCGATCAACATCTGGGTGATGATGCTGATCACCTCGCTGATCTGGCTGATCCGCCGCCACCATGTCAGTGCGCTCGCGGCCAAGGCCGCAGCGCCCATCGGGGCGACGATGACGGTGATGGCGCTCTTTACCGGGGCGATCTGGGGGCAGCCGATGTGGGGCACGTGGTGGGAATGGGATCCGCGCCTGACCTCATTCCTGATCCTTTTCCTGTTCTATCTGGGCTACATTGCGCTTTGGTCCGCGGTAGAGGACTCCGACACCGCCGCCGACCTGACCGCGATCCTATGCCTTGTCGGATCGGTCTTTGCCGTGCTGAGCCGGTATGCGGCACAATTCTGGAGCCAGGGCCTGCACCAGGGCGCATCCCTGTCGCTGGACAAGGAAGAGAACGTCGCGGACGTGTTCTATCAACCACTGCTCTTCTGTCTGGGCGGGTTTGTCCTGCTGTTCGTGGCCCTGTTGCTGGTGCGCACGCGGACGGAGATCCGGTCGCGCCGCCTCAAGGCGCTGCGCCTGCGTGAGCGGATGGGCTGATGCCTGATCTTGGAAAATACGCGTTCGAGGTGCTGACCGCCTACGCCGTGTCGCTCACGCTGCTGGGGCTGCTGATCGGCTGGACACTGCTGCAAGGGTCACGCGCACGTCAGGCGCTGCGGGACTACGAAGCCCGGCGAAAGGCCGAGGAGGCCAAGTCGGAAGCTTCAGCCTCCAGAGACGCGGCCGAGTAGACCACGCATCTGCGGACAGAAGCGCTAGCCACCCATTGCCGGACAAAAAAAAGGCGCCCTGCGGCGCCTCTGATGTCAGTACTGGTTGCTCGGGTTTACTCGGCTGCCAGTGGTGCTTTGGCGAGGTTGCGCAACACGTAGTGCAGCACGCCGCCGTTCTCGATGTACTCGATCTCCACCTCGGTATCGATCCGGCACTTCAGCTGGATCTCCTTCACCGTGCCGTCGGCATAGGTGATCGTGCAGGGCACGTTGCTCAGCGGGGTCAGGTCGCCCTCAAGTCCGGTGATGGAGACGGTCTCGTCGCCCTTCAATCCGAGGCTCTTGCGGGTATCGCCGCCAGTGAACTCGAACGGGATGACGCCCATGCCCACGAGGTTGGATCGGTGGATCCGCTCGAAGCTTTCGGCGATCACGGCCTTCACGCCCAGCAGGCTGGTGCCCTTGGCCGCCCAGTCACGGCTGGAGCCTGCGCCATACTGTTCCCCGCCGAAGATCACGAGCGGGGTGCCCGACGCCTTGTAGTCCATCGCCGCTTCGAAGATCGAGGTCTGCTCGCCATCGGGGCCCTTGGTGTAGCCGCCTTCGACGCCGTCCAGCATCTCGTTCTTGATGCGGATGTTGGCGAAGGTGCCGCGCATCATGACCTCATGGTTGCCGCGCCGCGAGCCATAGGAGTTGAACTCGCGCGGGGCCACCTGACGTTCGGTCAGGTACTTGCCTGCGGGGGTGCTTTCCTTGAAGGACCCGGCGGGGGAGATGTGGTCGGTGGTGATCATATCGCCCAGGATCGCCAGAACCTTGGCGTCCTTGACGTCGCTGATCGTGCCGGCTTCGTCGCCCATGCCCTGGAAGTAGGGGGGGTTCTGAACGTAGGTGGAGGTCGGCGGCCAGTCGTAGGTCAGGCTGTCGGTCGTCTCGACGCTCTGCCACTTCTCGTCACCCTTGAACACGTCGGCGTACTTTTTCAGGAAAGCCTCGCGGGTCACGGTCTGCTCAACCAGTTCAGCGACCTCCTGCGTGGTGGGCCAGATATCCTTGAGGTAGACATCGTTGCCGTCGCGGTCCTGACCGATCGGGTCGGACGCGAGGTTGATGTCCATCGTGCCCGCCAACGCATAGGCCACGACCAACGGGGGCGAGGCGAGGTAGTTCGCGCGCACGTCCGGACTGATCCGGCCCTCAAAGTTTCGGTTGCCGGACAGAACGGCCGTTGCAACCAGGTCGCCCTCGGCGATGGCCTCGGAGATTTCTGCCTGAAGCGGGCCGGAGTTCCCGATGCAGGTGGTGCAGCCGTAGCCCACGAGGTTGAAGCCGATCTTGTCTAGATCATCCTGCAGACCCGCGGCCTCAAGGTACTCCGACACGACCTGCGATCCCGGCGCGAGGGAGGTTTTGACCCAAGGCTTGCGATCCATGCCGAGTGCCGCGGCCTTGCGTGCCACGAGGCCCGCGCCGATCATTACGTAAGGGTTGGAGGTGTTGGTGCAGGACGTGATTGAGGCAATCACCACCTTGCCCGATTCCATTGTGTAGTCTTCGCCCTTGACCGCGACCTGTTCGCCCATCGGGCGCTTGAACGTTTCCGCCATTTCCTTGGCGAATGCAGCCTTTGCGTCGGTCAGCGCCACGTAATCCTGCGGGCGCTTGGGACCCGAGATCGCCGGAACGATGGTGCCCATGTCGAGGCTCAGCGTGTCGGTATAGACCGGCGCATAGTCGTCACCGCGCCAGAACCCGTTCTCCTTGGCGTAGGCTTCGACCAGCGCGACGCGCGCCTCGTCCCGACCGGTGTTGCGCAGGTAACGCAGCGTTTCGCCGTCGATCGGGAAGAAGCCGCAGGTTGCGCCATATTCCGGCGCCATGTTCGCGATGGTGGCGCGGTCCGCCAGTGGCAGCTTGTCGAGGCCGGCGCCGTAGAATTCCACGAACTTGCCCACAACGCCTTTTTCGCGCAGCATCTCGACCACTTTCAGCACGAGGTCGGTACCGGTCGTGCCTTCCATCATCTCGCCTGTCAGCTCGAAACCGATCACTTCGGGGATCAGCATGGAGATCGGCTGGCCCAGCATCGCGGCCTCGGCCTCGATCCCGCCAACGCCCCAGCCGAGAACGGCCATACCGTTCACCATCGTGGTGTGGCTGTCTGTGCCGACAAGCGTGTCAGGATAGGCAACCTCGGCCCCGGTCTGGTCGGTATCGGTCCAGACAGTCTGTGCCAGGTATTCCAGGTTCACCTGGTGACAGATGCCGGTGCCGGGCGGGACAACGCGGAAATTGTTGAATGCGGACTGGCCCCATTTCAGGAACGTGTACCGCTCCATGTTGCGCTCGTACTCGCGGTCCACATTCATCTGGAACGCGCGCGGGTTGCCGAATTCGTCGATCATGACCGAGTGGTCAATGACCAGATCGACCGGGTTGAGCGGGTTGATTTTCACCGCGTCACCGCCAAGGCCGACAATTGCGTCGCGCATCGCGGCCAGATCGACCACTGCCGGAACGCCGGTGAAGTCCTGGAGCAGCACGCGCGCCGGGCGATACGCAATCTCGCGCGGGTTCTGGCCACCTTTATCCGCCCATTCGGAAAACGCCTTGATGTCGTCCACCGACACGGTCCGCCCGCCATCCTCGAACCGGAGCATGTTCTCGAGCACGACCTTGAGCGCGGCCGGCAGTTTGGAGAAATCGCCCAGACCTGCGGCTTCAGCCGCCGGAATGGAATAGTAGCTGACCGATTGATCGCCAACGCTGAGCGTTTTGCGGGTCTTGGCCGAATCCTGGCCGACAGTAATGGGCATGAGGTGGCTCCCTATGCGGTTAAAGGGTAATGCTACCCGGGCTATAATCCCCGGTGGGCGGCACGATCAAGCAAAACTGTATACGATTGTGCACAGCATATTGTCGCGCCCCCGCTGCGAAGCGCCTCGCGCTTGCTCACGCCTGCGTGTCCTGCTGAAATCTCGCAATTCCTTGATTGGTTATGTCGGCATTGTCCGCTTAGGTAAGGGGCAAGAAGAAAAAGGTTGGCCATGCGCAAGTTTTTCGTTTCCCTCGCCCTCGTTCTTGCCAGCACGTTCGGCAGCACGGCAACCGCCACAGCGGCGGACAAGCTCGTGGTGCTGGAGCTCTACACGTCACAAGGGTGCTCGTCCTGCCCGCCGGCGGATGCACTTCTGCACAAGATCGATGCAGAGTATGAGGACGTGATCGCGCTGGCGTTTCATGTCGACTACTGGGATTACATCGGCTGGAAGGACGTCTTTGCCGATCCAGCCTTTTCCAAGCGGCAGAAGGACTACGGGCGCGCTGCGGGTCATCGGAGTGTGTTCACGCCGCAGATGGTGATCGGGGGACTGGACCATGTGGTCGGCCTGAAACCGATGGACGTGGCGAATGTCATTCAGGCGCACCGCGCCGTGCAGGACAAGGTCCAGATTTCGGCGCGCCGCGCGGGGCAGGATGTGGTGATAACCCTCGTGCCAAAGGGCAGCGAGGGGGAGTACCGCGTCTTGCTGATCGGGTACACGGCAGCCGAAACCGTTGCAATCAAGCGCGGCGAGAACGCGGGCAAGACAATCACTTATGCCAACACGGTGCGCGAGATGACCGACCTCGGGAAGTGGAACGGAGCCTCTGCGAAATCCATCCGCCACCGCTGGCCGGAGGGGGATAAGGCCGCTGTCCTCGTGCAGGAGGCCGGCATGGGCCCGGTCGTCGGAGCGGCCCGGGCGCGCTAGTCAGAGGCGTGTTACGCCGATCATGCCGTCCCGTGTGATCAACCCGGCCAATGCGTCCTCGCTGAGATCTTCCGTGTCCTCGGGGCGCGCTGGGATCACGAGATAGCGCATATCCGCCGTCGAATCGTGTACCTTGACCTGCATGCCAGCAGGCAGATCTGTGCCGAACTCCCGCAAGACGGCCCGAGGCTCGCGCACCGTGCGCGATCTGTAGACCCGCGACTTGTACCAGTCTGGCGGCAGGCCGAGCAGGTTGCGCGGATAACAGGAGCACAAGGTACACACCACGACATTGTGGGTGCTCTCGGTGTTCTCAAGCGCAATCAGCTTGAGCGGCCCCATCTCTATTCCCAGTTCCTCGCACGCGGCGGAACCGTTGGCCAGAAGCCGGTTCTTGAAGGCCGGGTCGGTCCAGGCGCGCGCCACCACGCGTGCACCCTGTGCCGGGTTGCGCGCGTCCATTGTCGCGACCTCTGCGGTGACTTCGGCGGCGGTCGTGACACCCTTGGCGATCAGCAACTCCCGGATCGCGATCTCGGTGATCTGCGCGTCTGTCAGCGGGCCGTCTTGATCCGGGCGATGGGGATGGGGGGCGTGGTCATGGGGCATCGTGTAAGCCCTCCGATACAGGGTCGAGCCAATGCGCAAAGATCTCTGCCTCCAGCACGTCGTCCGGGTTCTCCGCACCAGGCCCCCAGACCTCTGCCATCGTGAAGCGCACCCTGAGCAGCGGGATCTCCGGCGCCGGACGGTGGTAGGCCAGCAGTTCGGGGTTGGGAAACGCCGGAAGTCGCCGTTCAATCCAGCCCGTCTTGCCGCGCAGGTATGCAGGTGTGCGGATATGGCCCGGCGGCATCCAGGTTTTGACACGGACGCGGTCACTCATGCGCTGGCGGCTCGCTTGCCGTGCCGTAGGTGTCGCCGCGTGTCCGCACCGCCTCCATCGCAGCTTCGAGTTCGGCGGGGGTAATCGCACCTACCTCCACTAGGTTTCGGCGCAGGGCACCGACCCAGCGTTCGTAATAGGTGAGCGTTTCAAAGGCTTCTGGCCCCATGTCTTCGAGCGCGCGGCGCAACCCGTCGACTGTAAAAAGCCCCTTCTTCTGGCACAGCACCACAAGAGCATCGACGCGCTTTTCCCATAGTGCGTAATCATGCTCTTCTGGTAGAACGGGGCCCGCCGGGTCGCCGCCCATGTCGTACCAGGACTTGGCTGGGCGGGCGGGTACGGGGTGTGCGTCGTCGGTAGTCATGGCCTGAGCCTACAGACCTGCCGGGGTGACGCAACCTCGGTCGGGCGTTAATCTTCTGCCGGGATCAGCATCAATGTGCCGTCAGCCTCCAGCTTGCGCACCGCGCGGACGACTTCGGTCATGGCGGCATTGCCATCTTTCTCGGGTACGTCACCCAATTCCTTCATCGCCTCGCGGAGCTGCTCCGCCATGCGTTTGGACATGTTTTCAAGCAGGAAGGCTGCGGTATCGGGTTCCTGCGTCTCTGCCGATTTGAGCGCCTTGACGAGGACATCGCCGTCAACCTCCTTCAGCAGAGCGGGGACATCGCGTGGCACCACGCGGGTGGAGATATGCGCAAAGGTAAAAATCGCCTTGCGCACGGCCTTAGCAAACCCCTCGTCGCTTTCCTGAAGACCGTTCAAGACCTCTTCCCGCGTGTCGGGGGCAGAGGAATTCAGGATTTCGCCCAGCCGGGCATCGGGGCTTCTGTTGAAGGCCCGCGGCGGGATCGCCTCAAGCCGGTCCACCAGCATCTCGCCGATCCGTTCGACGATAGGCGGCGCGATCTGTTCTGTCTGAGACACGGCAAAGGTGATTCTGCGGGCACGCGGCCCGGGCATGAGCCCCAGGATTTCCGCCGCCACGGCCACCTTGATTTTCGACAAGACAACGGCCGCCACTTCGGGGCTTTCCCCATCGATGAGCTTCAGCATGGTGTCGGCGGGAAGGGCTGCAAGCCGATCCCAGACGCCCAGTACCTCTCCAAGGCCAGCGCGCAGGCGCAATTCTTCTTCGACCTCCGCTGAAATGTGTCCGGAAAGCTGGTTCAATGCGGATGCGAGTCCATGGGACACCGACAGCCCGGCTTCGTCCATCGCGTTCAAAAACTCGGTAATGACAGATTCGAGGGTGGCGCGCGAAATGGGTTTCAGGCGCGCCATCTCCTCTGTCAGGAGGGCCTGTTGGCCGGGCGTCATCGCCGTCAGGTTCGGCGTCTCGCCATCTTCGACCAGCAGGCGCAGGATCACGGCCGCTTTCTGGCGCGGCGACAATTTCTGAATAACCGGTTCGGCTCCGGATGTTTTGGCAGCGGCACTCACGACACTTGGCTTTCTTCCACCATCAGGTACGCACCTGTCTGACAGAGCCAGTTTAAAGACCCGTTACCCGCCGCGCGTTTCGCCTAGTAGGCATAGCCCTGTCCGGATCGGATCGCGCTGGCCAGCGCAAACTCCGGCCATGTCTGGCGACCACCGCGTGCGCGGATTTCCCGGAGCTGCGCGCGTGCCGCCTCTGTATCGCCGATCTCGACAAAGGCCTGCCCCATGTACGAGCGCACCAGCAGGTTATCGGGGTTGGTCTCGAGCGCGCGCCTGTAATGGACGAATGCGGCGTCCATATCGCCGGTCTTGCGGGCGAGAAAACCCGCATAGGTCTGTGCGCCGCTGGCTGCGGGGGATGCAAATGTCGCCAGAACCGATTTGGCCCGGTCATAGGCCCCGGCATAGGCAAGCTCGCGCACCGCTTGAAACCGGTCCTGATCCGACAGGCTGCTGTCGCGCGCGTCCACGCATTTGCGCGTTCTCTCGTCCCAGATCTTCGCGCCGGAGCAGGTGGTCGTTGTCTCCGTCGGTGTAGGGGCTGTGAACCCGTCATCCCCCGCGGCAAGCCCGAGCGAGGGCGAACCAAGCAGCAAAAGGCAGATCAGCACGCGCATGGGATCACTCCAGAAAGGGGCCGGTGGTGGTAACCTAGAGGCGCGGCTTCAAAAGGAAATGGCCCGCTTGAAGCGGGCCATTCGTTGTCCGTGTGATGGGTGGTGGGTTGTCGTACGGCGCGCGACGGCGCTTAGCTCATGGTATCGACGCAGGCTCCCGCCGTTGCATCCCATGTCTTGCCGTCGGCACAGGTCACGGCGGCATGCTGGTCCATTTTGCCCCAGTTGCATTCAGCAAGGGCCAGACCCGGCATGAGGGTCAGCGTCAGTACAGTCGCGATCGCGGAAAGGCGCATCTTCATCTCCCTGTTGATTACAATCAAAAGAGTAGCACGACTCGCCTTCAGTCAAAGCTTTTTCCGATATTAGGCTTTGGATGATCCATTTTTCGGTCAGTCCGTGCCGAAAACGCGGGCAAAAATGGTGTCCACATGCTTGGTATGGTACCCCAGATCGAATTTTTCGTCGATCTCCGCTGGGGTCAGCGCTGCGGTCACATCCGGATCACCAAGCAACTCGGTCTTGAAATCCTTGCCTTCTTCCCAAACCTTCATCGCATTGCGCTGGACCAGTTTGTAGCTGTCCTCCCGGCTGACACCCGCTTGCGTCAGCGCCAGAAGAACCCGCTGCGACATCACGAGGCCGCGGAACTTGTTCATGTTCGCCAGCATGTTTTCAGGGTAGACCACCAGCTTGTCGACCACGCCCGTCAGGCGGGCAAGCGCGAAGTCCAGCGTGACGGTCGCGTCCGGGCCGATCATGCGCTCCACGGACGAATGCGAGATATCACGCTCATGCCAAAGCGCCACGTTTTCCATTGCCGGCACCACGGCCGACCGGACCAGACGCGCCAGGCCCGTCAGGTTCTCGGTCAGGACCGGGTTGCGCTTGTGCGGCATGGCCGACGATCCTTTCTGCCCCTTCGAGAAGAACTCCTCGGCCTCCAGCACCTCGGTGCGCTGCATGTGGCGGATCTCGATCGCGATGTTTTCGATGGATGAGGCGATCACGCCCAGAATGGCAAAGAACATCGCATGGCGGTCGCGCGGGATCACCTGTGTGCTGATCGGTTCCGGCACAAGGCCGAGCTTGTCGCACACGTGTTCCTCCACCGCGGGATCGATGTTGGCGAAGGTGCCCACCGCCCCGGAAATCGCGCCGGTGGCAATTTCGGCGCGCGCATCACGCAGACGGCTGAGGTTACGGTCCATCTCCGCGTAGAAGCGGGCAAAGGTCAGACCCATGGTCGTCGGCTCGGCGTGGATGCCATGGGACCGGCCGATCCGAACCGTGTCCTTGTGCTCGTAGGCGCGACGTTTCAGGGCGGCAAGCAACCCCTCCATATCTGCGATCAGGATGTCCGCCGCGCGCACCAGCTGGATGTTGAACGTGGTGTCCAGCACATCGGAGGAGGTCATGCCCTGGTGCACGAACCGCGCCTCGTCATTGCCGATGATCTCGGCCAGATGGGTCAGAAAAGCGATCACGTCGTGCTTGGTCACGGCCTCGATCTCATCGATGCGGGCAACGTCGAACTCCACATCCCGGGCTTTCCAGACAGCTTCGGCGTTTTCGCGCGGGATCACGCCGAGATCGGCCTGTGCGTCGCAGGCATGCGCCTCGATCTCGTACCAGATGCGGAACTTCGTCTCGGGCGACCAGATGGCCACCATCTCGGGGCGGGAATAGCGAGGGATCATTCGTGCGGGCCTTTGGCTTGTGAGCGATTTGCGCGGCTTGTAGGACAGGGCACACCGCGCGGCAAGGGAAGGAGGGGTCGCATGCAAGACAGTCATACCGGCCCGGTCTCCCTTGCGAGTTTCGAAGGGATGTGGCGCGTGCAAAGGCGTATCGAAGATCGCCTAGGCACTCCTGCGCGGTTCGAGGGCGAGGCGCACTTTACCCCTATCCCGGAGGGTCTAGCCTATTCCGAGACGGGCCGGATGCACGTGGGCTCGCAGGCGTTTTCCGCAACACGAGGGTATATCTGGCGCGCGACAGGCGCGGGGATCAGCGTGTGGTTTGACGAGGCGCGGTTCTTTCACAGTTTCACCCTCGGTCTTTCGGCTGTGTCCAGTCATCACTGTGCGCCGGACCAGTATGACGTTCGGTATGTGTTTGACGCCTGGCCGGTCTGGACATCGGACTGGCGTGTGCGGGGGCCGCGCAAGGATTACAGGATGGTGACGGAATACACCCGGGGTTGAGGGGCTTTGCCCCCGCCGCGCTCCGCGCGTCTCCCCCAAGGTATTTCAGCACAAAAGAAGCTCAGGCAGGTTCTTCGACCAGAAGTTCGGTTTCAATATGGGCGCCGGTTTCAAGGGTTCGGTGCACCGGGCACTTATCCGCGATTTCCAGAAGTCGCGCCCGCTGTCCGTCATCAAGCGGCCCCTCCAGCCGGATCCGGCGTACGAAGCGGTCAATCCGGTCCAGCGAGGTCTTGGCATCCTGGGCGTGGACCTTGTCGTGGACCACATCCACGGACACATGGGCCAGCGGCCAGCCTTTCTGGCGTGCGTACATGCGCAGGGTCATCGAGGTGCACGCGCCCAGCCCGGCGGCGACCAACTGGTACGGGCTCATGCCGCGGTTCGTGCCGCCATAGGCCAGCGGTTCATCGGCGTTGATGTGGTGATGGGGGCCGGCATGAATGTCCTGCAAGAATCCGTTCTTGTCGGCTTCGGCCACGCGCGTGATGCCTTCGGGCGCTCCGGGGGGCGGGGCCGGGGGGCGCAAATCCAGATACCGGGCAACCCAGGCCGCGATCACCTCGGCGGCATATTCCGCATCTTCGGCGCGCGAGATCAGGTGATCTGCCGTGTCGAGTGTCACAAAGCTCTTGGGGTGTTTGGCGGCGAGGAAGATCTGGGTTGCGTTCTCGATGCCGACGGTATCGTCGCGCGGTGCGTGCAGGACCAGCAGCGCCGCGTTCAGAGACGCGATCTCAGGTGCGAGTTCTTCTGCCGCGACATCGTCGAGAAACGCCTTGCGGATCCGGAAGCGGCGACCGCCCAGTGACACCTCTGCCTCGCCGGTCTCTCTGATTGCTGCGATCTTGTCGCCGAAATTATGGGTCACGTGTTCCGGGTCGAAAGGTGCGCCTATCGTTGCCACCGCCTTGATGCCGGGGATCTGGCGCGCTGCCTTGAGCACGGCGGCCCCGCCGAGCGAATGGCCGATCAGGAGGGACGGCGCGAGATTGCGGGCGCGCAGGGCATCTGCCGCGCGCGCGAGGTCCGCGACATTGGATGAAAACGTCGTGTTGCGAAATTCCCCTTCGGAATGCCCGAGGCCAGTGAAATCAAATCGCAAAACCGCAATGCCCATCGCCGACAGGCGTGCCGCGATCCGACGGGCGGCAGGGATGTCCTTGGAGCAGGTGAAGCAATGGGCAAAGAGCGCCGTCGCCAAGTGTGCGCCGTCGGGCAGATCGAGGCGGGCCGCCAGCGTGTCACCGCCATGACCTGTGAATGTGAATTTCTCTGTGGGCATCGAGGGGCCTTTCCATTGGCCTACAAGGATGGGGTGCGGCGGACGTTGCGGCAAGCCATGTGTCACTGCTGTCACGCAAGGGTGAGAGCCTGTGTCAGGGCGCAGATCCCTGCATGCCCTGGGGCAAAGAAAAAGGGGTGCGTTTTGCACCCCTTTGCCGGTTCGTTTTTCAAACCGAAGCCATTTCGTTTTGAAATGGCCAAGTCCCCCGTTTTAGAGGAACGCATAAAGCAGGCCCGCGACGAGGCCCCACCAGGCGAAGAACACGAGGCTGGACATGCCGACGCAGGGACCAAACAGCTTGTTGTAGCGGGTCAATGCAAAGCCGAGAGGAAAGAAGGTGATCAGCAGAAACACCTCGATCATCCTGATCAAGCGCAACTCGGGCTCTGCCAGTGCCATTTCCGGCCGCAGGGCCGCGCGCATCTTGTGCACGGTATAGTCGGTTGGGGGGCCATACCGGCGTGCGGATTTTCCTTGCCCGGTCGACTGCCACGTGAACCTGAGCGCGGTGCCGCGCCCCAGGTAAGTCGTTCGGAACGCTGTAGTTGCGGTTGCATCAGACATTTCTACGTCCTTCCCAGTTCACCGACACCCTTCTGGTGCGGTCGCGTTCTGGCCAAACATTGACCGGGTACTGGTTACAGACGCGTTAACCCTGACGTCTCAACATGGAAAAAATGCGGCACATCCGGGCGCTTCCTGGGGAATTGTTGCGCAAAGACAGGGCCTAACAAAAAGGGCGCCCGTCGAGGGCGCCCTTTGCGTTGATCCGGAGTTCGGATCAGCAGCTGTAGTACATCTTGTATTCCATGGGGTGCGGTGTGTGCTCGTAGGCATACACTTCTTCCCACTTCAGTTCTGCATAGCCTTCGATCTGGTCCTTGGTGAACACATCGCCAGCCAGCAGGAACTCATGATCGGCTTCCAGCGCATCCAACGCTTCCCGCAGGGACGCGCAGACCGTCGGGATGCCGGCCAGTTCTTCCGGCGGCAGATCGTAAAGATCCTTGTCAGAGGCTTCGCCCGGATCGATCTTGTTCTTGATCCCGTCAAGGCCCGCCATCAGCAGCGCGGCAAAACACAGGTACGGGTTCGAGGCCGGGTCAGGGAAGCGTGCCTCGACGCGCTTGGCCTTGGGGTTCTCGGCCCACGGGATACGCACGCATCCCGAACGGTTACGTGCGGAATAGGCCCGCAGAACCGGAGCTTCAAAGCCCGGAATCAACCGCTTGTAGGAGTTCGTCGACGGGTTGGTGAAGGCGTTCAGCGCCTTGGCGTGCTTGAGGATGCCGCCAATGTAGTACAGCGCCTCTTGCGACAGATCTGCGTACTTGTCGCCCGCAAACAGCGGCTTGCCGTCCTTGAAGATCGACATGTTCACGTGCATGCCGGTGCCATTGTCGCCGGAAATCGGCTTCGGCATGAAAGTTGCCGACTTGCCATAGGCGTGCGCGACGTTGTGGATCACGTACTTGTACTTCTGAAGCTCGTCCGCCTGATGGGTGAGCGAGCCGAAGATGAGGCCCAGCTCATGCTGGCACGAGGCCACTTCGTGGTGGTGCTTGTCGACCTTCATGCCCATGCGCTTCATGGTGGACAGCATCTCGCCGCGCAGATCCTGCGCCGCGTCGGTCGGGTTCACGGGGAAGTAGCCGCCCTTGATGCCCGGACGATGGCCCATGTTGCCCATTTCGTATTCTGTGTCGGAGTTCCACGATGCATCTTGTGCATCCACTTCGAACGATACCTTGTTCATTTCGCAGGAGAAACGGACATCGTCGAACAGGAAGAACTCGGCCTCGGGGCCGAAGTAGGACACGTCGCCGATGCCGGAAGACTTGAGGTACGCCTCGGCCTTCTCAGCGGTGCCGCGCGGGTCGCGCGCATAGGCTTCGCCTGTGTCGGGCTCCACGATGGAGCAGTGCAGGCACAGCGTCTTTTCGGCGTAGAACGGATCAAGATAGGCGCTCTCGGTGTCCGGCATCAGTTTCATGTCGGACTCGTCGATGGATTTCCATCCCGCGATGGAGGAGCCGTCAAACATGAAGCCTTCTTCGAGGAAGTCCGCGTCCACCTGGTCGGACATCACCGTCACGTGCTGCAGCTTGCCGCGCGGGTCCGTAAAGCGGATATCGACGTACTCGATCTCCTCATCCTTGATGGTCTTGAGAACAGCGTCTTTGCTCATTGACCTTATCCCTTTCAGTCGATTTGTACTGGTTGTTGTAGCTGGCGCAGGACACGCCAGCGGTGTTTCCCGTCAGAGGGCTTCTTCGCCAATCTCGCCGGTCCGGATCCGAATGGCTTGATCGACATTGGAAACGAAGATTTTGCCGTCGCCGATCTTGTCGGTCTTGGCGGCTTCGACGATGGCTTCGATGGCCTGATCCGCCTGATCGTCCGGCAGAACGACCTCGATTTTTACCTTTGGCAGGAAGTCGACGACGTACTCGGCACCGCGATACAGCTCTGTATGGCCCTTTTGCCGACCGAAGCCTTTGACTTCCACGACAGAGAGGCCTTGGACACCGATTTCCTGCAGGGCTTCTTTGACTTCATCAAGCTTGAACGGCTTGATGATCGCCTCAATCTTCTTCATCCCCCGACTCCCTTCTTCTCGATGGTGTTGTGCAGAACACTTTCACACAGGAGCCGCAATTGACTCGGGGGCGGCCCAACTCCCGTCCTTTTCGAAATGCATAAGTGAAGCCTAAAAAATAGGCAACATGATCGCAGAGTGTGCTGTTCGCGAACAATGCAGTCGCCAAAGGCCAAATCGCGGTGGTGATCCGGAGGTTGGTTACCTGCCCGCAATCGTGCATTTCCTCGTAAAAACCACAGTTTGTACCCGGTTCCAGCAGAGTTCGTCAGCTAGCCAGTCGATGAAATTTCTTCGAAAGGGACCAAAATGAAATTTGTAGCATGGCGCCGTGTGGCATTCTGGGGCGGATTGGCGGCGGTGGTGTATATCGCGCAGTCCCTCGGGCTCTTGGGAAGCAGCAACAAGGTTTCGGCGGCGTTCAACGACAACAACAACGTTGTCGAAGTCGCCCTCGATGATGCGGCAGTGAACAGTGCCGTCGAAGAGGCGCGCGCCACCTTGCCCCTGTTTCTGGAACACGCCTCCACCGAGCCGGCGGGATGGGAAAACGTGGCGATCAAGGTTGCGCTTCAAGCGGATGGTCCCGTCGAAAACATCTGGGTCGGCAGCTTCAAACCCCTCGAGGACGGCTCCTTTATCGGACAGCTCGACAATGATCCGGTCTACCTCGGTGACCTCAAAGCCGGCAGCGAGGTGCAGTTCAGGTATGACCAGATCGTGGACTGGGCGTTTGTCGAGCAGGGTGTCGGCTACGGGTTTTACTCCGTCCGTGCGCTGGTCGGGGCCATGAGTGAGGAGCAGGCCGCAGCGGTCGAAGCTTTCCTTGCACCCGGCAAGGTTCCGGCGACTTGGTAAGCCCTTGCTAAGGGGATAGGCTTCCGGCGAGACGACCGGAGGCCTGTCATGACCGATCTGCTGACCGCCGCGCAGATGCGCGCCCTTGAAACATCCGCAATGGAGAGTGGGCAGGTGACCGGTCTGGAGCTGATGGAGCGCGCGGGGCGCGGCGTGCTTGCCGCCATCCTGAGCGAATGGCCAGACCTGCAAGCCGCACCGCATAAGGCAGTGGTGCTGTGCGGACCCGGAAACAACGGCGGTGACGGGTTTGTCGTTGCACGGCTTCTCAAGGAGTGGGGCTGGTGGGTGGATGTGCTCCTGTATGGAAATCCCGCGAACCTGCCCCCCGATGCGAAACGAAACCACGACCTCTGGTCCCAACTCGGCCCCGTCGGCGATGTCCTTGCCGATCTGAAAGGGCCGACCCCCTGGCAGGATGCCGATCTTGCGGTGGATGCCCTGTTCGGTACAGGGCTGACACGGCCACTGGAAGATCTGACTGAGGTTCTCACCATCCTCGCAGATGCCGCAGAAAGGTTTGACCGCCCTGCGGCGCGCCTGTCGTCGGCGGCCGCATCCCCGCGTGTGGTCGCGATCGATATCCCAAGCGGTCTGGATGCCGACAGCGGCAAGGTGCTTGAACCGTCGCATGGCGGCCTTGGGGCGGCTGCGGCCAACCTGACCGTGTCTTTCCATTCCCGAAAGCTCGGGCATGTTCTGAGCCGCGGGCCCAGTCTGTGCAGCAAGACCGTTGTCGCCGATATCGGCCTTGATCGCGATGCGCCACGAGAGGCGCGAAAGATCCCGGCTGCGGCGCGGCTTGTACAGCCGCCTGCACCGGCACTGCTGCACAAGCGGTCCGACCAGCACAAGTATGACAACGGTCACGCCGTGATCCTGTCCGGGCCGCCTGGCGCGGGCGGCGCGGCCCGACTGGCTGCGCGCGCTGCGTTGCGGATCGGAGCCGGGCTGGTGTCTGTCGCCTGCGAGGCGGCCGCCGTTGCCGAACATGCCGCGCGGCTGGATGCGGTGATGATCAAGCGGCTGAACGATGCGGCCGATCTGGGCGCGCTGTTGTCGGATGAACGTCTGAACGCGCTTTGCCTAGGGCCTGGCCTGGGGGTCTCGCGCGCACGGGATCTGGTTGCGGCAGCGTGCAAGGCCGCCACGGCGCGGCAGCTGGTGCTGGATGCGGATGCCCTGACCGCTTTTGCGGACGCGCCTGACGACTTGTTCGCGATATTGCATTCCGCGTGCGTTCTGACCCCGCATGCCGGTGAATTTGCGCGGCTCTTTCCCGACATTGCCGCGCAGTTGAAAGCGGCGGCCACGCAAGGGCCCGCCTATTCAAAGGTCGATGCGGCCCGGGCTGCGGCTACGCGCGCCGGATGCGTCGTCCTGTTGAAGGGCCCGGATACCGTGATTGCAGCCCCAAGCGGCAAGGCGGTGGTCAACGCAGCCGTGTACGAGCGTGCGGCGCCTTGGCTTGCAACCGCTGGGGCGGGCGATGTCCTGTCGGGACTGATCTGCGGGTTGCTCGCGCGGGGGCTTTCGCCGTTCGAGGCTGCGCAAACCGCCGCTTGGGTGCACAGCGAGGCTGCGAGGGGGTTCGGGCCGGGACTGATCGCGGAGGATTTGCCCGAGGCTGTGCCTGCGGTGCTCAGCGCGCTTGGTTCGGCCTGAAGGCTCGAACGCCGATCAGGAGGGCTCCGTCAAAACCCGCGCTTCCCATGTCCGCAAAAGGGGCCGCGCGGCGTCAAACGGGGCGCGATCGGCATTGCGCAGTTCCGGGAAAAGCGCGAACAATTCCTCCTGGGCGGCGCGGCCCAGGGTGGCCAGTACGGCAGGACCCGGGCGCAGGCTTTCGGCCCAGAGCCCGTCGGCCCTGACCACCTGATGGCGGTCGAACATGAAGTGGATATAGGTCACCGGTTCCAGATCGTAGACCTGCAGAATGTCGCGATCGTTGACCAGATCGACCGCCGCCACCAGCACCTCGCTGGACCCGAACATCAACTCCGCGCGCCAGTCACGCAAAAGGATCCGATGCTGGCGTGACACCAGCATGTCGCAGGCAGGCTGGTCTGGCCCCAGCGCACCGGCCTTGATCAGGATCGGACGGAAGCGGGGGTTTCCGGCCAGACGCGCACTGTCCAGCGCAACCGACCCGGCCCATGTGACCTCCTGCGCGCCATCATCCCGCGTCAGGACAAGATCGCCGGGCCGAATATCCTCGACCGGGCGGGGCCCGTCGGGCGTTTCGATCATGGTGCCCGGCGTATAACAGGGGGGCACGGCATAGTCTGCCGCGGGGGTCTGCGCGTTGGAGGGGCCTTCGGAAGCAGACTTCACCCGCAGGGGCACGCCGACCGGGGGAAAATTGCCCAGAAATGCCAGTCCCTCGGTCGTGCCGTAGGTGTTGCCGCTGGTCGGGTTCGGTTCACGGATGTTGAAACCCACGACCGTGTAGTCGGTCGTGCCGTCGGTCAGCACAAGCGTGTACTCGGACTCGATCCGAGAACCGCTGGCATACACTGTCCCGTCAAATGTCGTTGCAACATCCAGCGTCTGGCCGCTGTCATTGTCGGCGAAACCCACGTCGTCATCGTTGATTCCGATAGGCTGCCAAGCGTTGCTGTTCAGGGTGATGTAGCGATCGAACCCGTCTGACGGGCTGCCCAGATGTGTCCCGGCGCCTTGCGAGCCTCCCGACAACAGGTTGGTGGTGTTTGGCTCAAGCGAGGGCACGGCGTCCGGAGTGCCGTCGCCGTTGGTATCGCTCTCTACCGTGACCTCTGAAGCGCCAAGCGCCCAGATCTGGTATGTTGCCATGTCACTCACACTTTGGTGGCGATCCTGTTCCCTTGATCGCCGACGAAACTGCTTCGGGTTATACGGAGCAAAGTGTTACTGTCATGAAAATATCATGGTCGCAATTGCCCCTTTGAAAGGCAGCAACTCTTTGCTATGTGCCGCCGGACTGCGGGTGTGGCGGAATTGGTAGACGCACCAGATTTAGGTTCTGGCGCCGCGAGGCGTGGGGGTTCGAGTCCCTTCACCCGCACCAGTCCATTCCATGTGTATCCCGGATACCCGAAATCGCGCGGCTTTGCCTGTGGGCGGCAGCGCAGGCAGGAACGCCGCGCCGGTTGCGAAGCGTTCCGCGCGCCGAACGTGCCGCTCGCGGGGCATATAGGGCAAACGGCCCTTGCGCCGCTGCGCACAGCCTCATAGAACGCCCCAAATTCTTTTGCGCGCCGGACGGGCGCGCCCTGAACTCATGGGGAATGCAATGCAGGTCACCGAAACCCTCAACGAAGGCCTCAAGCGCGGCTATTCGATCACTGTCACCGCGGCGGAACTGGACGAAAAGGTCAACGAGAAGCTGACCGAAGCCCAGCCCGAGATCGAGATGAAGGGCTTCCGCAAAGGCAAGGTCCCGATGGCCCTGCTGAAAAAGCAGTTCGGTCCGCGTCTTCTGGGCGAGGCGATGCAGGAAACGGTCGATGGCGCGATGTCAAAGCATTTCGAGGACAGCGGCGACCGCCCCGCGATGCAGCCTGACGTCAAGATGACGAACGAAGACTGGAAAGAGGGCGACGATATCGAGGTTTCGCTCAGCTACGAGGCGCTGCCAGACGTCCCGGATGCTGACTTTTCGGGCGTGAAGCTGGAGAAGCTGGTCGTCAAAGCCGACGATGCCGCGATCGACGAGGCGCTTGGGAACCTCGCCGAGAACGCCAAGAACTACGAGACCAAGGATGGTGCGGCGGAAGACGGCGATCAGGTCGTGATCGACTTCCTCGGCAAGGTCGATGGGGAGGCGTTCGAAGGGGGCGCCGCCGAAGACTATCCGCTGGTTCTGGGGTCGAACTCCTTCATTCCGGGCTTCGAAGAACAGCTTGTGGGAACCAAGGCCGGTGACGAAAAAAATGTCGAAGTGAGCTTCCCCGAAGCGTATCAGGCCGCACATCTGGCGGGCAAAGCCGCCGTGTTCGAATGCAAGATCAAGGAAGTCAAAGGCGCAGTTGCCGCCGTGATCGACGATGAGATGGCCAAGCAGTTCGGGGCCGAGAGCCTCGATGCGCTGAAGGAGCAGATCACCGAGCGGCTGGAGGCGGAATATGCAGGTGCCGCCCGCGCCGTGATGAAGCGCAAGTTGCTTGACGAGTTGGACACGCTGGTCAAGTTCGACCTGCCCCCGTCACTGGTGGAGGTTGAGGCCAAGCAGATTGCGCATCAGCTGTGGCACGAGGAAAATCCCGATGTCGAGGGGCATGATCACCCCGAGATCGAGGCAACCGAAGAGCACACCGCCCTGGCCGAACGCCGGGTGCGTCTCGGGTTGCTGCTGGCCGAGTTGGGCCAGAAGAACGAAATAACCGTGACCGATGCAGAGATGTCGCAGGCGATCATGAACCAGGCACGTCAGTATCCAGGTCAGGAGCGCGAGTTCTTCGAGTTCATCCAGAAGAACGCGCAGATGCAGCAACAACTGCGCGCGCCGATCTTCGAAGACAAGGTCATCGACTATATCTTCGAGTTGGCGGAAGTGACTGACAAGGACGTGAGCAAGGACGAGCTTCAGGCCGCTGTCGAGGCGCTGGAAGACGACATCTGATCTGCCTGCGAAGTATCAAAGTTTTAAAGGGCCGCTCAGTCAGACGCGGCCCTTTTTCTTGCCGGCTTTTCCCTAGAGCGCGATCTCGTAGCGTACGAACCCTGACGCGGTCTGTCCCAGACGGGTCAACGTCACGCGCGCGAGGTCGCTTGCGAACGTCGCTGCATTCAGGCTGCTGTCAAAAATCGCGGACGCGTTGCCAATAGGTGCAAAGGACCAGGTATCGACGATGGCGGGTGACAGCGGATCGTTAGCCTTGAAATGATCGATCAGCACATCCCGGTTCAGGTCTTCGGCCTCGAACACCACGTTCTCGGGATGCGCGCCCGCGAACTGACCGCCACCACCCGCTCGGTACTCGTTCGTCGCCAACAGAAAGCTCTGGTCCTCTAGAACCGGTGCGCCGTTCCAGCGCAGATCGCGGATGCGGCTGTGGTCGCCCTTGGCGCGTGTGCCATCCGGGTGAAACCGCGCCGGCGCGGTGAGGTCGATGGCGTAGGTGACACCAACGACGAGGTCGAAGTTGTAAGGCGGCAGTCGCGGGTCGAGCAGTGGGCGGGCCTGCTGGCCCGGGACAACCTGTCTAAAGACGCCCGCGGCGCGCTCCAGCCAGTCCCGCAGCTGCGCACCGGTGATTTTCAACGCACACAGGCGGTTCGGGAAAGGGTAAAGGTCCGCCGCGTGGCGCAACGTGAGCGGTCCTTGGGGGATCTCGCAGAAGTTCAGCGGACCACCGCGTCCGCCGGTCTTGAAGCTGGCCGCCGCGGAAAGCAGGGGCAAGGCCGCATACGGGGTGTCCTTGATCCGGTCGCGCAGGTAAGCGGCCTGCGCCGTCGCAACAAGCGTCGCGCAGGGGCAGGGCGAGACCATCGCGAAACAGGATGAGATTGCCTTCGTCAGATGCCCGATCGGCCGCCGCATATGGGCGAGGGTTGCCTGGTGCGCACCGAGGGCGATGGTCTTGACGCGTGCATCACACGGAACCGTGCCACGCGCCTGCGATGATCCGTTGATGCGCGCAATGGCGCGCACACCCGCGCGGCTGTCGGCCACTTGCCATCCTTGTGCGGTCTTCTCCAGCCACAGGTCGATTACCCCCAACTGGCTTCCATTTGCGCCCGCCATGACCGCTGGAATCCCCGCAGCCGTGCTGCGCGCAAGGTCGAGCCCGCGACGCGCGTCAAAATCGCTGGAGGGGAAGACGAGATGTGTGTGCCCGGCAAAGAGGGCATCGATCCCGCCGTCTTCCGCGAGGCCGAGTGCTGCGTTTTCCGCACCATACGGCGGGTTGGACGGGCCGAAACCTGAATGGCACAGCGCGACAACGATATCGGCGCCTGCCGCCCTGAGCGCGGGCAGATGTGCTTTTGCAGCCTCGCGGATGTCGCGCATCGATATCCGGCCCGTGACGTGTCGGCGGTCCCATTCCATCACCTGCGGCGGCGCAAAGCCGATCACGCCGATCTTGAATCGATGCGTCTCGCCCGCCGCATCCACGAAGTCGCGCTCCAGTACGGCATACGCGGGGACGAGGGTTTCGTCCTGCTCTGCCTGACTGCCAAGCTTGCGTACGACATTGGCCGAGACGATCGGAAACGCCGCGTCGGCCACCGCGTCTTGCAAGAATTCGAGTCCGTAATTGAACTCGTGATTGCCCAAGGTGGCGACCTCGATCCCGGCCGCATTCATCGCGGCGATCATCGGGTGCGGCATGGCGCCGTTCGATGCGCGATATTCTGCGGCGTAATCCCCCAGCGGAGTGCCTTGCAGGAAATCGCCATTGTCCAGAACGAGGGAGTTTTCGACTTCGGCCCTGGCCGCCCGGATCAGCGAGGCAGTCCGCGACAGGCCAACAGCCTCGTTGCGCTGATCAGTGAAGTAATTATGCGGAAGGATGTGCGCGTGCAGATCCGTCGTCCCAAGAAGACGAAGGTGTAGGCGTGCGGACGTGTGAGGGCTGTCTTCCCCCCCTGCGTCTGTTGCATCGCTTCCCATGAATGGTCGTCCTTAGGTGTCGCGGTCTGCAAGATCTTTTCCGCGAGTGTACGAAACTTCGACTGGATGCAAAAGTTAAATTTAAACCCTAGGTTGTATCTGCTTGCCGCACCGGCATGAAAAAGGCCGCCAGTGCGGCGGCCAGTTTCGATCTTGCGTGCGTGCGTCCGATCAGGAGGGCTGGTCGTCCGTATCGTCGTCGGACGGTGCGGCAGCTTCGCTGCTCCGTTCGCCGAGTTCCTCGTCCTCTTCGGTTGCGGCTCCGATATCGTCGAACAGTTCCGCGATTTCGAATTCCGCAGCGGCCTCTTCCTCGGCGGCCAGTTCCTGGATCGATTTGCCGGACGCCTGCAGCTCGGCCTCTTCCGCCGAACGGGCCACGTTCAACACGATATCGACCACGACCTCCGGGTGCAGGGTCACGTGGACCGTATGCAGCCCAAGCTCCTTGATCGGGCGCGAAAGGGAAACTTGCTTGCGATCGACCGAAAACCCGTCCTCGGTAGCGGCTTCCGCGGCGTCACGGGTCGTGACCGAACCGTAAAGCGCGCCGGAGTCGGACGCAGAGCGAATCACGATGAACTGCTGTCCATCGAGCTTTTCACCCAGCGACTCGGCCTCTTTGCGGGTTTCGAGGTTGCGCGCTTCAAGCTGGGCTTTCTGCGCTTCGAACTGCTGAATGTTGGTGTCTGTCGCGTTCAGCGCCTTGCCTTGCGGCAAAAGGAAGTTGCGCGCATAGCCCGGCTTTACATCAACCACTTCGCCCATTTGGCCAAGCTTTGCGACGCGTTCCAGAAGGATGACTTGCATGTGCTCAGATCCTTATTTCACGGCGTAAGGCAGGAGTGCCAGAAACCGGGCGCGCTTGATCGCACGGGCCAGTTCGCGCTGTTTCTTGGCGGAAACGGCGGTGATGCGGGACGGGACGATCTTGCCGCGCTCAGAGATATAGCGTTGCAGGAGGCGCGTGTCCTTGTAGTCGATCTTGGGTGCATTGTCGCCCGAGAAGGGGCAGACCTTGCGACGGCGGAAAAATGGTTTTGCAGCCATGGTTTAGGGTCCTTATCTCAAGCGTTGGATCAGCGGCGTTCGCGGCGTTCGCCACGTTCTTCGCGCTTCTGCATCTGGACCGACGGGCCCTCGGCGTGATCGTCGACCTTGATGGTCAGAACACGCATTACGTCGTCGTGCAGACGCATCAGACGCTCCATCTCCTGCACGGCCGGCGCCGGGGCGTCGGTGCGCAGATAGGCGTAGTGGCCCTTGCGGTTCTTGTTGATCTTGTAGGCCATCGTCTTGAGGCCCCAGTACTCACTATCGACCAGCTTGCCGCCGTTGTCCGAAAGGACGGTGCCGAAGTGTTCCACCAGGCCTTCGGCCTGCGCGTTGGACAGGTCCTGACGCGAGATAAAGACATGCTCATAAAGGGGCATGCGTTCTCCAGTTCTATAGCGCGTGTTTCATAGTGCGGCGATCGCAGGTCCCGGGCCGCACACGAGAGGCCACGCGGGGTCAATCGGTTCGGGACCAGCGCTGTGTACCGATTGTTGCCGAAAGCGCAAGGGTGAAGTCGGCTTCGGGGGAACTGAGCATGGGCCTTGGCCAGTTTAGCCATATTTGCCGAAAATTATGCGAGAATTGGTCCGTCGCCGGTAAAGTCCCTCCACTTAGTAAGAGTGTGAGTTCATGAAGTATCCAATGCGTCCCACCCGATCTGCGCGGGGCCAGGAAATGTGCGACTGTCCGCGCTGTTTTGGCGGCTTTGCCAAGTGCCAGTCAGGAGCCGTGGCGGTGGATTTCCTGCCGCTGACCTGCGCGGTCATAGGCCTGTGCGTTGCGGTGTTCTCGTTTCTCAGTGTGTCACTGGAGGCGCCATCAATGCAGGTCGTCGACGCGTTGGATAACGTGGCGATCGAGACGACGCTGAAGCCTGCGCCGTCCAAGACCAAACCAAGCATGGCCGCCGTGCCGCAGGTGGACCAACCGGCCCAGGGCAGTGCGCCGTCTACCGGGCCGTCGGGCGCAGCGACGCCCGAGCCATCGGACCAGACACCATCCAACACCACCCCCCCGGCCTCGTCTGCGCCCAGCAGTGGAAGCGGTGGAAGCAGCGGCGGTGGGGGTACCACGGTCGTCGGCGTCGGGCTCGTTTCCGGATCAGGCGGTGGTGGCACTGGCTCTGGCGGCACGGGTGATGGGTCTGAACCGGGCGACGGGTCGGTTTTCGGGGCCGGAGACGGGCTGACCCCGGATGCAGAGGATACAGAGACGGGCGGCGGGACCGGTGGGGCCTCGGGCGGTGCAAATACGGTCGCCGAACAACCGGCGACCCTGAACGTGGGCGCGCGCAGCTGACCTCCTGACTGCCTGAGGGGTGGGCAGTCCTGCCCGACAGAAACCTCAAGATGGGCCAATTTCAGTCAACGCATCGGCCATTTGTGCTGACAGAACAACTTTAGTTCGAATTTTACAGAGTTGTCGTCATGCCCGTACCGAGTGTCGTGAAAGCCCTTATGCCCAAATGGAATGAACGCGGGTCGTTCAAGTCACGGCACGCAAGCCGGGCGGCGTGGTTCATGCGTGGCGAAAGCGGCGCAGTTACCGTGGACATGGTGCCGCTGACCTTCTTGACGATCGTGCTGATGGTCGGCGCTGTCGAGGTGGTGCGCAGCAGCACGCAGACGCCAAGCTCCGGCACCTCGCAGGCGCTGTCCAACACGATGCAGGAAGCAAGGGACATCGAAAAGCGCGGTCGCTCCGACGCGGGTGGTACGCAAGTCGCCAGCGCAACAGGGCCAAGCGGCGCACCAACCCCACCGCCCTTGGCGCGGTCAGGCGGCAAGTCGGGGGGCGGGGCTGCTGGTGGCGGCAGCGCGGCAAATACTCCACCGACCTCGCCGATTCCGGCTTCGACCGGTGGTAGCGGCGGAAACGCAGGCTCTGGCGGGGGCACAACGGCCTCGAAACCGGGCAATGGCGGCCCGGCAGGCGCGGCCTCGAGTGGCGGAAGTGGCAAATCGGCCAGCAAATCCGGCGGCGGCAAAAGCAAGGGCGGATCGGGCGGAGGATCGGGCGGCAGCGGCAGCCTCGGCGTCGGAAACCCCGGTAACAACAAGGATGTTGGCAAGGCGGGTGAGAATCCCGACGGATCCGGTACCTGGGGCGGCGGCGCGCAGGGCAAGAGCGATGGCAAAACCCCGGACCCTGCTACCAACGGGGTGGTCCCGACGGACCCGGCGAACCCGTCCGCAGCGCTGGCCAAGAATTCGGGCGGATCGGCCTACTCCTTGCCGGATCCTGCAAGCGCGTCCCAGAGCGGCACCAAGACCAAGTCGTCTACCTCTGCGACGAAGCAGAACAACAAAAACAAGAACAATAATAAGAAAAAGAACACGCGCGCCAAGTCGAAGAAGTGAAAACCCTCCGCGCTGGGGGCACAGGCATAACGGCGTTGCAAAGGCTTTGGCACGTGCGGAAATGCGCACAAAGTCTGTTCTTCTTTCGCCAATTGCTGATTTTTCTGAAGACGCCATTTTCACGTCATCTTCTGTTTCCAAAGGACATGACGCATGAAACTTCTTCCCCTTTCCGCCGCCGCTCTGATGGCGCTTGGCACCACTGCGTTTGCTGACGATCACACCGCGCAGAAATACATTCTCGACGCCTCCCACAGCCAGATCGTCTTCTCGTACGATCACCTTGGCTACTCGACGACCTACGGCATGTTTTCGGGGTTTGAAGGCGAGATCATGTTTGACGCTGAGAACCCCGCTGCGTCCAGTGTCACCGTTTCGATGCCCGTCCGCTCCATGATCACGGGGTGGGAACAACGGTTCGCCCACTTCATGAGCGACAATTTTTTCGACGCTGACGATGCGGAGATGGTGTCTTTCGCATCCACCACCATCGAAGTCACCGGTGAGGACACCGCCCTGATCACGGGCGATCTGACCCTGAACGGCGTCACCAACACCGTGGTTCTGGACGCGAAACTGAACGCGAAAGGCATGCACCCGATTGAGAACAAGGAGTGGGCTGGGTTCGATGCCACCACGACCCTGATCCGCTCCGACTACAACGTCGGTGCCTTTGCCCCGTTCGTCAGTGACGAGGTCGAAGTGCTGATTTCCATCGAGGCGATGATTGCCGACGAATAAGGCTGTCAAACCCTCACCACTCACGAAACGCCCTGACCTCGGTCGGGGCGTTTTCGTTTATCCGCCCGCCAGTTTGCGCGTCAGCGGCTGCGGGGGCGGACGATTGCGCAGGTAATGCGTCATCTGCCAGCGGGTCAGAAAGTCGAGCTTGTATACCGCGTAATCTACGTTGGCTGCCTTCGCGGCAGAGCGGATACGGTACTCGAACGGGCCTTCGCGCCCATCTGTGTCGATCAGCGTGACTTGCGGGATCTTGCCCGTCAGGTGCGCCGCAAAAAGTGCTTGTTGCACGCTGTCCAGCGATGAGCGCCGGTCAAGACCGACCTCGATCACCGTGTCCTCGGTGACGCAATCGACCCGGATATGGTGCAGGTCATAGCCCACGCTGTAGGGCACCGGATGTTCCGGAGCGCCGCCGAGCATCAGCGTACAGAGAATGGGGATAAGGTCGGCTTCAAACGGCATCTGGTCCTCGCTGCCCGAACCGTACGCTATTTGTTCTCTGACGTTAAGACTTTGTTAAGAAATTGGTGAAGCAGAGGTTAACTCGCCCGCGCGCCACGCCGGGCGGACGGGCTGTTGGGGTGCATCAGGGGGCCTTGGTCGCGGTCAACTGTGCCGAAACGGTGACTTCCAGGCCGACTTGCGAGCCGTCGGGATAGTTCGGCCCGATGTCGAATGCGAGACGGGGCAGGACGAGTTCGCCGGACATGGTCGCTGTTCCGTCCGTGATCGACAGGGTAAAGGGCAGGGTCACGGGCACCTCCGTGCCTTTGAGGGCGAGTGTTCCCGTCGCGAGGTGGGTCGCGCCCTCTGTCGTGTCATCCGGGGTGATCTCTGCGGTAAAGATGGCCGTTGGGTGGGCATCCGCTGCAAAGAACTCCGTTCCCAGCGCCTGCCCGGTGACTTGGCCCAGCGCAAGGCTGCCGATCGCAATCGTCACCTCGACCGTTCCGGTGCCGGAGGTGTCATCATAGGCGATGGCGGCTGTCCAATCCTCGAACGACCCGCTGATCGGCTGGCCCATCTGGGCGACCGAGAACCCGAGCGTTCCGTCCTGCACGGTCCAGTCTGAGGCGACCTGTTCGAGTGCAGGTGCGCCGGGACGCGTTTCCGAGTGGGAAAAGAGACCCAACGCCGCCCCGACACCGACAGCGGCAAGGAATGCGGCAACGGCGCCAAACGGGGGCAGCAGGCCGGTCCGGTGCGGTTTCAGGGCCGGTATAGTCACAGCGCCCGGCAGCATGCGCGCAAGCGTCACGTCACGGTCGACAAAGCGGTGCTTGAGCGCCCCTGCAATATGAAGAACCAAGGATATGATCAGAACGCGCTCGAAGATCACGTGCAGGGCGGCGAAGGTTTCCGCAAGCTCGTCGGATTTCGGCACGAATGGCAGGTTCTGCCCGAACGGCCACCAGATCGGAGCGAACCCGGTCGTGGCGGCGTGGTGAATCCAGCCCGACAAGGGCACCAGTACGATAGCCCCGTAGAGTGTGAAATGGACGACTTCGGCGGCCAGTGTTTCGGCCTTTCGGTCAGGGTGAAGGGGCGCGGGGCGCGGTTGTGTGACTGCCCATGCAATCCGTCCCAGCGCAACAAAAAACGCGGTGATACCCACCGTTTTATGGATCGAGAATACCAATGCCTTGCGGGCCAGCTCCTCTCCGGTCTCGAACGGCATGTTGTTGGCGACAATGCCCAGCGGGATCGCGGTCAGGATAAGCAGCGCGGTCAGCCAGTGGAACGTCTTGGCGACACGTCCGTAGGTGTGGACGCTGTTTTGCAGGGGTGCGGTCGCAGGTAAGGGGGAGGTGGCGCTCGACATCGGAACACTCCGGGTTGCTTCGACACAAAGGTATGCGGATGGGGCGCGTGTGCAATCGCACCAGCAGCACAGTTTTTGTGCGTCGATTGGTAACCAAGGCGCAGATTGCCAGTGCCCGGCGGCTCTTGTAAGCACCTCCAAACGACAAGGAGGAGGTCAGCATGACCCGCGCATTCGTATTTCCGGGACAGGGGGCACAGACCATCGGCATGGGGCGCGACCTTGCGTCGGCCTATCCGGCTGCACAGGCCGTCTTTGACGAGGTGGACGCGGCGCTCGGTGAGAAATTGTCCGATCTGATCTGGGACGGGGATATCGACACGCTGACGCTGACGGCAAACGCACAGCCCGCATTGATGGCAACCTCCATTGCCGCGATGCGCGCGTTGGAAGCAGAAGGCTTCGGGCTCGGAGATGCCGCGTTTGTCGCGGGCCACTCGCTTGGCGAATACTCCGCACTTGCAGCAGCGGGGGCCTTGAGTGTCCGTGATGCAGCCGTGTTGCTGCGGGCACGCGGAACGGCCATGCAAAAGGCGGTCCCCGCGGGAGAGGGGGCGATGGCCGCAATCCTGGGGTTGGATCTGGACGCGGTGCGCGCCGTCGCGGCGGAGGCAGCCGAAGGTCAGGTATGCGCTGCGGCGAATGACAATGATCCGGGGCAGGTCGTGGTCTCGGGCCATCGCGCGGCGGTGATGCGCGCGACCGAGATCGCCAAGGAGAAGGGCGCGAAACGGGCCGTGATGCTGCCGGTCAGCGCGCCGTTCCACTGTGCCCTGATGCAGCCGGCGGCAGACGCGATGGCCAATGCCCTGCAAGAGGTCAGTATCGCTGCGCCGAAAGTACCTGTCGTCTCGAACGTACGGGCCGAGGCCGTGAGCGACCCGGCGCTGATCCGCGAGTTGTTGATCGAGCAGGTCACCGCTGCGGTGCGCTGGCGCGAGAGCGTGCAATACATGGCGGCGCAGGGTGTGACAGAGATTTGGGAGGTCGGCGCAGGCAAGGCGTTGATCGGAATGGTTCGCCGTATTGACCGGTCGATCGCGACACGTGCGATCGGGTCTCCGGCGGACGTAGACGCCGCGGTTGCGGCAGGCAAGGAGCAGGCCTGATGTTCGATTTGGAAGGAAAGTCCGCGCTGGTCACCGGGGCGTCCGGAGGGATCGGGGCCGAGATCGCCCGCGGTTTGCATGCACGCGGGGCAACGGTCGGACTGTCGGGCACTCGGGAGACCCCCTTGGAGGCGCTGGCGGCAGAACTCGGCGCGCGCGCGCATGTGCTGCCGTGCAACCTGAGCGATTCCGAGGCGGTCGAAGCTCTGCCCAAGGCGGCCGTTGCGGCCATGGGCGCGATCGACATTCTGGTCAACAATGCCGGCATTACGCGCGATAACCTGTTCATGCGGATGTCCGACGACGAATGGCAAGCGGTTCTGGACGTGAACCTGACCGCAACGATGCGCCTGTGTCGCGGCGTGTTGCGCGGCATGATGAAGGCACGCTGGGGGCGGATCGTGAATATCAGTTCCGTTGTCGGCGCCACGGGCAACCCCGGTCAGGGCAATTACGCCGCCTCAAAGGCCGGGATGGTCGGCATGTCCAAGAGCCTGGCCTACGAAGTGGCCAGCCGTGGCATCACCGTGAACGCGGTTGCTCCGGGGTTCATCGAAACCGCGATGACAGAGAAACTGACTGACGATCAGAAGGGTAAGATCCTTGCGCAGATCCCGGCTGGCCGCATGGGCAGCCCCGCGGAAATTGCCGGTGCTGTCGTCTATCTGGCCAGCCCCGAGGCGGGTTATGTGACCGGCACGGTTCTGCATGTAAACGGTGGTATGGCCATGATCTGAGGCGGTTTGACCCGGTCTCGTTTCGGGCCGGGGAAAGCGTTTGCCTTTGGAGACTCGTGTGATATAGGGCGCCCAGCTTAGACGCAGGGCGGCCTGAATGATCCCGACCGCGCAGCAAGCTTTGCCCGAACCCGGGCGGCATTGAAAACATCGGGCACCGTCCCGAGACTACGGATGAGGACTTGATATGAGCGACGTCGCAGACCGCGTGAAAAAGATCGTTGTAGAGCACCTTGGTGTCGAAGAAGGCAAAGTGTCTGAGAACGCTTCGTTCATCGATGACTTGGGCGCGGACAGCCTGGACACGGTCGAACTTGTGATGGCTTTCGAAGAAGAGTTCGGCATCGAGATTCCCGATGACGCGGCGGAGACCATCCAGACATTCGGCGACGCAGTGAAGTTCATCACCGAAGCGTCCTGATCCGAGGGATCTGACAGAGATTTCGCAGCGGCGCCTTTGGGCGCCGTTTTGCTTTTTGCGGATTTCGCGCCGCGCCGGACACAGTCAAACCCTGCCGACGGCCAGGATGTGTCTTGTTCCCATGCGGGCAGCGCGTATATCAAATGCGCGAAACAAGAAACGTGAGACGAGGGGGCGAGGATGCGTCGTGTAGTCGTGACAGGGTTGGGAATGGTGACCCCATTGGCAAACGGGGTGGAGGAAACATGGGGTCGGCTTCTGGACGGTCAGTCCGGTGCCGGTCCGATCACCCGCTTTGACGCGTCCCACCTCGGTACAACCTATGCGTGCGAAATTCCGCGCGGCGACGGGACCGGCGGGACCTTCAGCCCCGATGATTGGATGGCGCCGAAAGAGCAGCGCAAGGTCGATGAATTCATCCTCTACGCCATTGCGGCAGCAGATCAGGCCGTCGCCGATAGTGGCTGGGAGGCCTCGACCACGGAGGCGCAGGAGCGCACGGGCGTGATGATCGGGTCGGGTATTGGCGGGTTGAGTTCGATCGCGGACACAGCGGTTCTGCTGAAAGAACGCGGACCGCGGCGTGTCTCTCCGTTTTTTATCCCAAGTGCGCTGATCAATCTTGCCTCGGGGCAGGTGTCCATCAAGCACGGGTTCAAGGGGCCAAACCATGCGGTTGTGACCGCATGTTCAACCGGGGCGCACGCGATCGGCGATGCGGCGCGACTGATCGCGCTGGACGATGCGGACGTGATGGTTGCCGGGGGCGCGGAGAGCCCGATTTCCGAGATCGGCATTGCCGGGTTCAACGCCTGCAAGGCGCTGAGCACCAAGCGCGCGGACGACCCGAAAAGCGCGAGCCGCCCTTGGGACAAGGACCGCGACGGCTTCGTCATGGGCGAGGGTGCGGGCGTTGTTGTTCTGGAGGAATACGAGCACGCCAAGGCGCGCGGTGCCAAGATCTATGCGGAGGTCGTAGGCTACGGCCTGTCGGGCGATGCCTATCACATCACGGCCCCGTCGGAGACCGGAGAGGGTGGGGAGCGTTCGATGCGCGCTGCCATCAAGCGCGCCGGGATCACCGGAGCGGATATCGACTACATCAACGCGCATGGAACATCGACCATGGCCGATACGATCGAGTTGGGCGCGGTTGAGCGGGTCCTCGGCAACGCCGTCGGCGAGGCCACGATGAGTTCCACGAAATCCGCGACCGGACATTTGCTGGGGGCCGCAGGTGCGATTGAAGGGATTTTCTCGATCCTGGCGATCCGCGATCAGGTCGCGCCGCCGACGCTGAACCTTGACACGCCGGACGTGGATACCGCGCTGGACCTTGCGCCCAAGGTCAAGCGGGAACGCGAGATCACCTACGCCTTGTCGAATTCGTTCGGTTTCGGTGGCACCAATGCGTCGCTTGTGGTGGCGCGGGTGGACCGCTGATGTGGCGAGCGCTTGCCTCCAATGTGCTGACGATCCTGATCGTGGCCTTTCTGGCCCTGATCGGGATCATCGCCTGGGGTCAGAGAGAATACACTGCACCGGGTCCGCTTGCAGAGGCGACGTTCTTCGAGGTGCCGCGCGGTGCAAGCCTCACCCGCGTTGCGGATGATCTGGCTGAGGCGGGTGTCATCTCGTCGCCGACGATTTTCAGGTTGGGGGCGCAGTATTCCGAGTTGGATGATGACCTGAAGTTCGGCAATTACGAGGTTCCGGCCAACATCTCGATGGAGGAGGTGCTTGGACTGCTGACGCAGGGGGCGGCTTCATCCTATCGCTACGTGGCAACGTATGTGATCCGTGTCGCCGATGCGGAGTTACGCTTGCGTGAGCGTATTCCGGGTCAGGACCGGGTCGTGGATATTGCGGTTTTTGGTCCTGATGATCCGGTTCCTGCGGCTTATGCCGATCTGGTTCAAGCGGGCACGCCGGTTGCCTATCGCGTGTCGATCGCAGAAGGGGCGACCAGCTGGCAGATCACGGATGCCCTGTCGAAGGCCGAGTTCCTGACCGGCGAGATCGGCCCGCTTCCGCCAGAGGGCAGTTTGGCCCCGGATACATACGATGTTACGCGCGGCACGGAGCGAGCCGCCTTGCTCGCCCGCATGAGTGCGGCGCAAGAGCGTATTCTGGCGGAGGCGTGGGCTGCACGAAAGGACGACCTGCCGGTGACGACGCCGGAGGAAGCGCTGATCCTTGCGTCGATCATCGAGAAGGAAACTTCCGTCCCTGATGAACGGGGCGTAGTCTCTTCGGTGTTCGTAAACCGATTGCGCGAGGGGATGCGGCTGCAAACGGATCCGACCGTCATTTACGGGGTGACGCGCGGTGTGGGAACGCTGGGTCGGGGTATCCGGCAGAGTGAACTGAGAGGCGAGACCCCTTGGAACACCTATGTGATTCCCGGGCTTCCCCCCACGCCGATTGCCAATCCGGGCCGAGACGCGATCTTTGCCGCGGTTAATCCGGACGATACGGACTACATCTTTTTCGTCGCGGATGGCACGGGTGGCCATGCTTTTGCAGAGACTCTGGCGGAGCACAATCGCAATGTGTCGCGGTGGCGTGAAATCGAAGCGGAGCGGCGTGCGAACTGACAGGTTCAAAAAAATTCGCACAACCTGTAGTTTATGTCTTGACTCTGCGAACGCCCTAGAGTATACCTTCGGGCAAGCTAGAAGAAGTGGGCGAACGACCCGGGGGCACCCTCGCGGTCGTTTTTCTGTTTTTACTCGTGCGGCAAGCATGAGAGGCGAATTATCCATGGTCACGGATATCGGCGCGGGCGAGCCCGTGAGCCTTCTGGAAACGGCGACCGACCAGGTCAGCTACCTCCGGAGGCGTTTGCACACGGCTATCACGAAGCTTGAAGACATCGCCAAGACCGGCGCCGGGGACCGCATCAGTCGGACGGACCTACAGCGCCAACTCAAGGACTTACGTGAAGCCACATCGATGGCAATGCGGGAGGAGACACGCTTTGCAGAAGAATGCCGCAAGCTCTCTGGTGAGTTACAGCCAGGATACTACGACACGGCCGCTGCCGAGCTTGAGGTTCGGGGCCGATTGGCTCGCCTCAGAAAGGCCCGAACTGACGGATGAGTTCTTCAAAGGGCTGAGCGCCCACGCGCGCTCTGCGCTGCCATACCTGTTCGAATTCTGGGCCCTGCCGCACCAGTTGCCCCCCGAGGGCGCGTGGCGGTCCTGGGTGATCCTGGGCGGGCGAGGCGCGGGCAAGACCCGCGCCGGGGCCGAGTGGGTGCGCGCGCAGGTCGAAGGCCCCCGGGCCGAGGATCCGGGCAAGGCCCGGAGGGTCGCGCTGGTTGGCGAGACGCTCGATCAGGTCCGGGAAGTGATGATCTTCGGCGACAGCGGGATCATGGCCTGTTCACCGCCGGATCGCCGTCCCGAATGGCAGGCAGGTCGTCGACAGCTTGTCTGGCCGAACGGGGCGGTCGCGCAGGTGTTTTCGGCCCATGATCCGGACAGTTTGCGCGGCCCTCAGTTTGATGCCGCCTGGGCCGATGAATTGGCGAAGTGGCGCAAGGCTGAAGAGACCTGGGACAACCTGCAATTCGCGTTGCGTCTTGGCGAGGCACCGCAAGCCGTGGTCACAACCACCCCGCGCAATGTGGACGGCTTGAAACGCTTGCTGGATGCACCGTCCACGGTGATGACGCATGCGCCCACTGAGGCCAATCGCGCCTATCTTGCGGCGAGCTTCATAGAGGAGATGCGCGCACGGTATTCGGGCACACGGTTGGGGCGTCAGGAACTGGAAGGTGTTCTGCTGGGAGATGTCGAGGGTGCGCTCTGGACGACTGCGGCTCTGGAGGGGGCACGGATCGAGACCCCGCCGACGTTGGATCGCATCGTTGTCGCCGTGGACCCGCCGGTGACAGGGAACAAGGGGTCGGACGCCTGTGGCATCATCGTTGCCGGCGTGGTGTCCACCGGTCCCAAGCAGGACTGGAAAGCCTACGTTCTGGAAGATGCCACGGTTGAAGCCTCTACTCCGTTGCAATGGGCGCAGGCCGCGATTGACGCCTGCAAACGGCACGCAGCTCAGCGGCTGGTCGCGGAAGTGAACCAGGGCGGAGATCTGGTGGAAACGGTCCTGCGCCAGCTTGAGCCGCTCTTGTCCTACAAGGCGGTGCGGGCGGCGCGCGGCAAGGCGGCCCGCGCGGAACCCGTTGCGGCGCTTTATGAACAGGGGCGTGTGCATCACGTGCGCGGCCTTGGGGCCCTGGAAGACCAAATGTGCCAGATGACGACCCAGGGCTTTCACGGCTCGGGCAGCCCCGACCGCGTCGATGCGCTGGTCTGGGCCTTGCATGACCTGATGATCCTGCCGAGCGATCACTTGGCCAAACCGCGCGTTCGCACGCTCTGATCCAACGCGACTGACGGCGGCTGTGCTGGCTCGCGCCCTTTGGGGCGCGATCTGGTTTCGGTTGCCGCGGCGTGTCTCACGAAGGGGGCATCCTTATGGTGTTCAAACTGTTTCGACAAAACGCGGCGCCTGAAGGCACTGCACACGCTGCGCCGACGGGGGCAAAGGCCTCTGCCACGGGGCGGCTCATGGCGGTGGCGTCGTCGGGCCGTGTGGCATGGACGCCGCGCGACACCGGATCGCTGACTCGCAACGGGTTCAGTGGCAATCCGGTCGGGTTTCGCGTGGTCAAGATGATCGCCGAAGCTGCCGCTGCGCTACCGCTGACGTTTCAGGACACGGAGCGCCGGTATGAGACGCACCCTTGGATCACCCTGATCGGGCGACCGAACATCGGGCAGACCCGCGCGGAGCTGCTTGAGGCGCTTTATGCGCAGATGCTCCTGTCCGGGGACGGCTATGTCGAGGCCGTGTTCGCAGACGGTGCGTTGCCGGCGGAACTGCATGTGTTGCGGTCTGATCGGGTCCGGATCATGCCCGGCGCGGATGGTTGGCCTGCGGCCTATGAGTACAGCGTTGGAGCCAGCAAGCACCTGTTCCAGGTCGAGGCCGGGCGAACCCCTGTTTGCCACATCAAGGCGTTTCACCCACAGGACGATCATTATGGCTTCTCGCCCATGCAAGCAGCCGCCACGGCGCTCGATGTGCATTCATCCGCCACGCGCTGGTCGAAGGCTCTGCTGGACAATGCCGCGCGCCCGTCCGGGGCGCTGGTCTATCGTGGTGTGGAGGGCGATGGCAGTCTGAGCCCCGAGCAATACACCCGGCTCGTCGATGAGATGGAAAGCTATCACCAG
Source organism: Tropicimonas sp. S265A (assembly GCF_049800835.1). Classification (NCBI taxonomy): domain Bacteria; kingdom Pseudomonadati; phylum Pseudomonadota; class Alphaproteobacteria; order Rhodobacterales; family Roseobacteraceae; genus Tropicimonas; species Tropicimonas sp. S265A. The sequence goes on along the minus strand of NZ_JBNAFU010000001.1, from coordinate 859,314 downwards.
GGCGCGCGCAACGCGGGCCGTCCGATGTTGCTGGAAGGCGGGCTCGACTGGAAACCGATGGCCTTCAGCCCGTCGGACATGGAGTTTCAGAAAACCAAGGATTCTGCGGCGCGCGAGATTGCGTTGGCTTTCGGGGTCCCACCGATGCTGCTGGGGATCCCCGGCGATGCCACCTACGCCAATTACCAGGAGGCAAACCGGGCGTTCTATCGCCTGACGGTTCTGCCGCTTGCGCACAAGGTCACCGCGGCCTTGGGTCATTGGTTGTCAGAGCTCGCCGGGGATCAGGTGGCCATTGCCCCCGATCTGGACAAGATCCCGGCGCTGTCGGCGGAGCGCGATGCGCAATGGGCGCGGGTGGCCGGTGCGGAGTTCCTGAGCCCGGCCGAAAAGCGCGCGCTGCTTGGCCTGCCACCGCAGGAGGCTGCCGAATGAGCGCGGATGGGCGGCTTGGCGGTTTGGCCTTGGGCGAGACAGTCGAATGCCGCCCCGGAGAGTGTGGGCGGGCCTATGAATTGCGCGCCAACGAACGTGTCGCGCTGCAGCGCTGGGCGACGCTGGAGTACCGCCTACAGGTGATCAACGAAACGCTGGAACGGCTGGAGAAGCGGTTCTGGGCGCTGGTGTTCGGCATCGGTGCAGTGGTGCTGGGCACCTCGGCGCTGACGCTGGTGGCGCCGATTTAGGAGACATCACATGAGTGAACACGGCCAGGGGCCCGTTGCATGCAGCGGGCTGGAGGTGAAGTTTTGCCAATTCGGTGACGATGTCGCCCTCGGCGAGGATCTGGCGATCGAGGGCTACGCAAGCCTGTTCGGTGTTGAGGATCAAGGCGGTGATATCGTGGAGCGCGGTGCCTATGCGGCCTCGCTCGCGGCGCTTCGAGCCAAGGGACGGACCGTAAAGATGCTGTGGCAGCACGACCCGGTTCAGCCCATCGGCGTGTGGGACGAGATCCGCGAGGACGAGACCGGTTTGTGGGTCAAGGGGCGTCTGCTGTCCGAGATCGAAAAGGGCCGGGAGGCTGCGCGCCTGATCGAGGCGGGTGCGCTGGACGGCCTGTCCATCGGATATCGCACGAAAAAGGCCACCCGAGACGGGCAGGGCCGCCGCCGTTTGGCGGAAGTCGAGCTTTGGGAAGTCTCTCTGGTGACTTTTCCGATGCTGCCCGAGGCGCGCCTTGGCGCGAAGTCGGGTGATCCGGAGGCCGAGCTGCGGTCTCTGGCCGAGGCGCTGAGACAGGCGCGCGCGGCGCTGGGCCGCTGAGAAGGAGTTCAGCCATGGAACATAGAGAAGGCGCTGAGACGCCGGACACGTATGCGGCCCGGGACGCCGCGGCGTCGGAGACCTCTCCGATTGCTGAAGTCTCAGCCGAGCTGGCGGCCTTTGTCCGCGAGATCAAAGGCCGAGAGGCCGAGATGAAATCCCGAGTTCAACAACAGGAAGAGCGACTTCAGATGCTGGATCGTAAATCTATCTCCCCCGCGCGTCCCGCGCTGTCTGGCGCCGTGAGCGAAGCGGCCCCCCACCAGAAGGCGTTCGATGCCTATCTGCGCACCGGCGACGATGACGCCCTGCGCGGCCTTCAGATCGAAGAGAAGGCCATGTCCTCGGCCGTTGCGGCCGATGGCGGCTATCTGGTCGACCCGCAAACCGCGGAGACTGTGAAATCGGTGCTCAAGTCCCAGGCCTCGCTGCGCGCAATCGCCTCGGTCGTTGCCGTGGACGCAACGGCTTACGACGTCTTGATCGACCACACCGAAACCGGTGCGGGCTGGGCGTCCGAAACCGCCGCCACCGGTGAGAGCGACACGCCGCAGATTGACCGTATCTCGATCGCGTTGCACGAGTTGTCGGCGTTGCCGAAAGTATCCCAGCGCCTGCTGGATGATGCAGCCTTTGACATCGAAGCCTGGCTGGCGGGCCGGATCGCGGACAAGTTCGCGCGCTCCGAGGCGGCGGCGTTCGTGAACGGTGACGGCATCGACAAGCCTGCGGGTTTCCTGACGGCTCCAAACGTGGCCGACAGTGCCTGGGCCTGGGGTAATCTGGGCTACGTCGCGACCGGCGTTGACGGTGGCTTCGGGGCGGTTTCGCCCGCGGATGCGCTTGTCGATCTGGTCTACGCGCTGGGTGCACGTTATCGGGCCAACGCAACCTTCGTGATGAATTCGAAGACCGCGGGTGTTGTGCGCAAGATCAAGGATGCGGACGGTCGTTTCCTCTGGTCTGACGGTCTGGCTGCCGGGGAGCCTGCGCGCCTTGTCGGGTACCCGGTTCTGATCGCCGAAGACATGCCGGATATCGGGTCTGACGCCACGGCCATCGCGTTTGGCGACTTCTCCGCAGGCTACACCATCGCCGAGCGTCCGGACCTGCGCATCCTGCGTGATCCGTTCTCGGCCAAGCCGAACGTTCTGTTCTACGCCACCAAGCGCGTAGGCGGCGGTGTCACCGATTTCGCGGCGATCAAGCTGCTGAAGTTCGCTGTCAGCTAAGGCGTCCAAGCCCTTCTGATTGCCCCGTTGTTCCGCCTTCGAGGCGGAGCCCTGGGCGTGCGCACCTGAGCGGTGTTTCTAGCTGTTCCCTCCGTCCGAGTGGCGCCGCGCGCACGCCCTTGCCCCCGGCAAGGACTGTCCGATTTGGAGACCGTTTATGAACATAGTTGAAGAGACCTCGGTTCCTGCGGAGGCCCTTCCCCTGCAGGCGTTCCGCGAACACCTGCGCCTTGGAAGCGGGTTTTCCGACGACAGCCTGCAGGATGCGCTGCTGGAAAGCACGTTGCGCGCCGCAATCGGGGCGATTGAATACCGCACCGGCAAGGCGTTGTTTCGGCGCACATTCGTTCTGCGGCTGGAAGAGTGGGCCAAAGGCACGTTCCAGCCGATCATGCGCGGCCCGCTTGTGCAGGTCGACGAGGTCCGCATCGTGACCTCGGGTGGAAGTGTAACCCCGGTCGCGGCGTCAACCTACAAGGTTGTCCCCGATAACTTCCGTGCGGGGATCGAGGCGCTGCAGACGTTGCCGACGGTGCCGGCCAACGCGCATATCGAGATCACATTCCAGGCCGGATACGGCGCAAACTGGCAAGATGTTCCCGAGAGCTTGGCGCAGGCAACGATGGTTCTTGGCGCGCATTTCTACGAAACCCGTGGTGGCGCACCCGATACCGGGTTGCCGATGCTGGTCCGGGTGTTGATTGAGGCGTTTCGCGACCTGCGTCTGTTTGGAGGGCGCAAGCGATGAAGGCGCCGCGTCTGACCCGGCCCTTGACGCTGGAGGAACGTCAGCAAACACCAGATGGCGGTGGTGGCTTTGTCGAGACTTGGGTGCCGCTGGGCACGCTGTGGGCGGAGGTGGACAGCCGGTCGGGGCGGGAAACCGGGCGGCGCCAGGCGGCATCAGTGTCGTTGACCAACCTGCGCATTACTGTGCGCGCCGCGCCCTTTGGTGATCCGAGCCGTCCCAAGCCCGAACAACGGTTTCGCGACGGTGCTCGCATCTACCGAATTCTGGCCGTTGCCGACAGCGACCCGCTGGCCCGGTATCTGATCTGCTATTCAGACGAGGAGGTCGCCGGATGAGTTATGCGAGTGCAAGTCTGTTGCAGGCCGCGGTTTATCAGACCCTTGCGACCGATCCGGCCGTCAGCGCCATGGTCGGCTCCGCGATCTACGATCAGGTGCCCGCCGGCACCTTGCCCAGCACGTACATCACGCTCGGCCCTGAAACCGCAACACAGGTAAGCGATCGCACTGGCCGCTCCACGCGCCATGACTTCTCGATCAGCGTGAATACCGATGCGAGCGGCTTTCTGTCCATCAAGGATGTGGCCGGAGTTGTTACGGATGCGCTCCAGGATGCGACGTTGGTTTTGCCGAACGGGGCCGTCAGCGTGCTTGAGTTTCAGCGGGCGCGCGCCCGCCGGATTGGAAACGGCGCGCTGCGCCAGATCGACCTGCGGTTTCGCGCGCGGGTCGACCTCGATTAACCCTTAAGTTGGAGAGACCCATGGCTGTGCAAAAAGGCAAGGATCTTCTGATCAAGATCGATATGACCGGGACCGGGTCCTACGAGACCATTGCGGGTCTGCGGGCCACTCGGATCACTTTCAACACCGAGACGGTCGATGTTACATCGCTGGAGAGCGCGGGCGGCTGGCGCGAGCTTCTGGGCGGGGCAGGGGTCAAGAGTGCCTCGATCTCCGGGTCCGGTGTGTTCCGGGATGAAAGCACCGATGAACGCGCGCGTCAGATCTTCTTTGATGGTGAAATCCCCGCGTTCGAAGTGGTGATCCCGGATTTCGGAACCGTACAGGGTCCGTTCATGATTTCGGCGATTGAATACTCGGGCAGTCAGAACGGTGAGGCGACTTACGAGATGACGATTGCGTCTGCCGGGCAGCTGACCTTCACAGCGCTTTGATCCCCATGGCGAACCCCTACGCCGGAGAGGTTGCGCTGACCATCAATGGGGAGCCGCGCATCCTCAAGCTCACGCTGGGCGCGCTTGCCACACTGGAAGCCACGCTTGAAACCGACTCTCTGATTGCGCTCGTTGAGAGGTTCGAGGGAGGCGGGTACCGCGCACGGGATGTGCTGTTTCTTATCGAGGCAGGTTTGCAGGGCGGCGGCACCCCGATGAGCCTTGCAAGTCTGGCCGAGGCTGATTTTGAAGGCGGCCCGCTGGCAGCGGCGCGAGCAGCTGCTGTGCTGCTTGCCCGCGCATTTGCACTGCCGCCGGAGGTCCGGTCGTGACCGGTCTGGATTGGCCGGGTTTGATGCGCGTCGGGCTCAAGGGCCTTGGGCTGCGCCCGGCCGAGTTCTGGGCGCTGACCCCGGTCGAACTGATGGTTCTGCTTGGCGCGGATGGCAACGCTGATGCGCCGCTTGGGCGCAGCCGGTTGGAAGAGTTGATCCGGCAATTCCCGGATCGGACGGAGGACGACACAGATGAGTGACTTCGAAGAACTGGACGGGTTCGAAGCCCGGATGGCTGAACTGGACCAGACGCTTGGTGAAGCCGCAGCTGTCACGGCGACATTCGACGGCGAACTGCGTCGGGTGCGCGATGGCATGGTTTACACCGAGCGGGAGGCCGCATCGCTTGGCAATAGTGTTGGCAATGGATTGCGCCGCGCGTTCGATGGTGTGGCGTTCGAAGGCGACAAGCTGTCGGACTCGCTCAAGAACGTCGCACGCTCGATGGCAGACGCTGCCTATAACTCCGCCATGAAGCCGGTCCAGCAGGCGCTGGGCGATACGCTGACATCAGGTGTGAACAATCTGCTGTCGGGTGTGTTCGGTTTCTCCCACGGTGGGGCGTTTACCGAAGGCAAGGTTATTCCGTTTGCCCGGGGTGGGGTGGTGTCGTCGCCCACGACTTTTCCGATGCGTGGGGCAGCCGGCCTGATGGGCGAAGCCGGGCCTGAAGCGATCATGCCGTTGGCACGCGGGGCTGATGGACGCCTTGGCGTGCGGATGTCCGAGAGCCCGGGCGCCCGCCCGGTCCAGGTGGTGATGAATGTGTCGACACCGGATGTGGACAGCTTCCGGAGATCTCGCTCGCAACTGGCAGCAGACATGGGCCGTGCGCTGAGCCTTGGGCAGCGCAACCGCTAAGGAGACCGACATGCAGTTTCACGATGTGCGCTTCCCCGCAAACCTGAGTTTCGGCTCCCTTGGCGGGCCAGAGCGCCGTACCGAGATCGTATCGCTTGCAAACGGGTACGAGGAGCGTAATACGCCCTGGGCGCAATCCCGGCGTCGCTACGATGCCGGTGTCGGTATGAGGTCGCTGGATGATATCGAGCGCCTGATCGGGTTCTTTGAGGCACGTCAGGGACAGCTTTTTGGCTTTCGATGGAAGGACTGGTCGGACTTCAAGAGTTGCGAGCCGTCCAAGGATATTGCGTTCGATGATCAGATCATCGGAACAGGTGATGGTGTTGCCAGCGATTTCGGCCTGATGAAAACCTATAGATCCGGGGCGCAATCCTACGCCCGTCCGATTGCCAAGCCGGTGGCCGGAACGGTCAAGGTTGGTGTGAACGGAACCGAGATGACTGAGTCTGTCGATTTCACGATCGAGACCAACACCGGGCAGATCACCTTTGTCACGCCGCCTGCGCAGGGCGTACCTGTCTCCGCCGGGTTCGAGTTCGATGTCCCGGTGCGGTTTGATACCGAGCGGATTCAGACTTCGGTCGCCTCGTTTCAGGCTGGCGAAATCCCGAGTGTGCCCATTGTGGAGATCCGGCTATGAGCGCCCAGAGCGAGGCGCTCGAAGCGCACCTGGCCAGCGGCCTTACGACCGTGTGTCGGTGCTGGGTCATTCGCCGCGCCGACGGTGTTGTTCAGGGTTTTACTGATCACGACCAACCGCTGTCGTTCGATGGCATCGCGTTCTCGGCAAATGCCGGTCTTTCGGCTGCGGCCTTGCAACAGAGCACCGGCCTGTCCGTAGACAATACCGAGGCTGTTGGCGCGCTGTCGGACTTTGCGATCAGCGAACAGGATCTGCACGGCGGTCGTTACGATAATGCAGAGGTTGAAATCTGGTTGGTGAACTGGGCCGACACCGAAGCGCGCAAGCTCTCGTTCCGTGGCACGATTGGCGAGGTCCAGCAAACCGATGGGGCGTTTCGCGCCGAGCTGCGCGGGCTGGCCGAAACACTCAATCAGCCGCAAGGCCGCATCTACAGAGCAGACTGCACGGCGCTCTTGGGTGACGCTTCGTGCAAATTGGATATCGTCGCTGCGGATTTCTCTGTCGAGGTCGAGATTGCGGAGCCAACAGATGGCGTTTTGTTCCATTTGCCGGCTCTCGGGAATTTCGGTGCGCGTTGGTTTGAGCGCGGGGTTGTCGAGGTTCTGAGCGGGCAGGCCGCAGGGTTGAACCGGTCCGTCAAGAATGACCGCCGAATGGAAAGCCGGCGGGAGGTAGAGGTGTGGGAGAGCTTTACTCTGCCCATCGTCGTCGGGGACCGGATTCGATTGGTTGCGGGATGTGACAAGCGGGCGGAGACCTGCCGGTCCAAGTTCAAGAATTTTGCTAACTTTCAAGGGTTTCCGTTCATGCCGGGTGAAGACTGGTTGCTCAGCTATCCGACATCGAACACCAGAAACGATGGCGGGAGTCTGGTATGACCCGGGCAGCACATGCGGTTGTTGACGCAGCTCGACTTTGGTTAGGAACCCCGTACGTTCACCAGGCGTCTGTGCGTGGCGCCGGGTGCGATTGCCTCGGGTTGGTGCGCGGAGTTTGGGCCGAAGTCTTTGGTGCGGAGCCCGAGGCTGTGCCGCCATATACCCCCGACTGGTCGGAGCCACAGCGTGACGAAGTGCTATGGCGTGCCGCCGAGCGCCACTTGCAGCCCAAGAGCCTCGACCGCCCCGAGATAGGGGATCTTCTGCTCTTCCGGATGCGCGATGGATCGGTTGCGAAGCACCTTGGGATACAGTCCGTCACGGAGCCTGCCCCCATGTTCATCCACGCGTACGCGCGCCACGGCGTGGTCGAGAGCCCCCTGTCCGACCCGTGGATGCGGCGGGTCGCAGCCCGCTTTGAATTTCCCGAAAAGGTCTAGTCCATGGCAACTCTTGTTCTTTCGGCTGCCGGTGCTGCGATCGGCAGCTCAATTGGTGGTGCCGCGTTCGGCATTTCGGCGACGGTTATTGGCCGGGCCATCGGTGCCACAATCGGTCAGGCGATCGACCAACGTCTTATGGGGGCAGGCTCCCAAGCCGTTGAAACGGGTCGTGTCGAGCGGTTCCGTCTGTCGGATGCGGCCGAAGGGGCTCCGATCCCGGTGGTGTTTGGGAAGATGCGGGTCGCCGGGCAGATCATCTGGGCCTCCCGTTTCCTGGAACGTTCGCAAACCACGGAAACCGGTGGCGGTGGCGGTAAGGGGAGCCCTTCGGCGCCGTCGACTTCCGTGACATCATATTCGTACTCGGTTTCACTGGCCGTTGCACTTGGTGAAGGCACGATGCGCAATATTGGTCGCATCTGGGCGGATGGTATGGAGATCTCCAAGACAGGTCTGAACCTGCGGTTTTACCCCGGCTCCCAGACCCAGATGCCGGATCCCAAGATTGCAGCTGTTCAGGGCGGGGACGTTCCGGCGTTTCGAGGAACTGCGTATGTCGTGATCGAGAACCTCGAACTGGGGCAATTCGGGAACCGTGTTCCGCAGTTCACATTCGAGGTGTATCGCCCCGCGCAACCGCGAAATAGTAAGGGACCGCTTGCCTCTCGTATCCCGGGTGTCGCCATGATGCCTGGAACAGGCGAATATGCCTTGGCCTCGACCGCTGTGCATTGGAGCGGGTCACCCGGAAAGAACACGTCGATCAACGTCAATACACCCGGTGGCAAATCTGACCTGTTGATATCGCTTGACGCCATGAACAACGAGATGCCCGCCTGTCGCGCGGTGTCTTTGGTCGTGAGCTGGTTCGGAGATGATTTAAGGTGCGGAACGTGCCGCATTCGTCCCAAGGTCGAACAGAAAAACTACGAAGCCGCACAGCAGCCTTATGCGATCGGTAGTTATACGCGTGCTGCCTTGCAAATGATGCCGCGGGTCAATGGAAAACCGATCTACGGGGGAACGCCGAACGACGCCTCGGTAATCGAAGCGATACGGACTCTGACTGCTTCGGGCAAGAAAGTCACCTATTACCCCTTTGTCCTGATGGACCAGCTGTCCGGGAACGGGCGGGCCGATCCGTACTCGGAAGCACCGCACCAACCGATTATGCCGTGGCGTGGGCGTATCACGCTCAACAAGGCACCCGGCGTTGTCGCGTCGCTCGATGGGACAGACCAAGCATCGGCGCAGGTTCAGGATTTCTTTGGCACCGCATCGACAGGGTTCACGATCCAGAACGGTGCCGTGAGTTGGACGGCAACGCCGGATTGGCGGTATCGGCACTTCATCTTGCACCAGGCATATTTGTGCAAGGCGGCTGGCGGGGTAGACGCGTTCTGCATCGGGTCGGAAATGCGCGGGCTGACGCAAATTCGCGGGGCCAATAACAGCTTCCCGGCCGTCGATGCGTTGCGCCAGCTTGCGCGCGATGTACGAGCAATCCTCGGGCCCGGTACAAAGATCGGGTATGCGGCCGACTGGTCGGAGTACTTCGGGTATCATCCGCAAGACGGGTCTGGCGATGTATTCTTTCATCTTGACCCGCTCTGGTCGGATCCGGACATCGATTTCATCGGTATCGACAATTACATGCCGCTGTCGGATTGGCGCGATGGGTTGGATCATCTGGATGCCGACGCCGGGGCCGTTCATGCTCTGCAGTACCTCGGGTCCAATGTTGCAGGCGGCGAAGGCTACGACTGGTACTACAAATCGCAAGAGGATCGGGACGCTCAGGTGCGGACGCCGATCGAGGATGGTCTGGCCGGTGAGGACTGGGTGTTCCGCTATAAGGACATTCGGAATTGGTGGGGGAATGCGCACCACAACCGCATCGGCGGGGTTAGGCAAGCCGGGCCGACGAGTTGGGTGCCGCAGAGCAAACCGGTTTGGTTCATGGAGATTGGGTGTGCCGCCATCGACAAGGGGGCAAATCAACCCAACAAGTTCATTGACCTTTATTCCTCGGAATCTGCGTTGCCGCACTACTCGTTAGGCCGCCGCGATGATTTGATGCAGCACGCCTATTATTCTGCGACGCTGAACCACTGGGCGGCCCCCGAAAACAATCCGGTTTCCACCGTCTACGGCGGAAAGATGGTGGATACATCGCGCATTCATGGCTGGGCTTGGGACGCGCGACCTTATCCGTTTTTCCCCAACTCCAGCGCGCTTTGGGCAGACGGCGTGAACTACCCGCGAGGGCATTGGCTCAATGGTCGGATCACGGCACAGGACCTTGGGGAGGTGGTTGCGGAAATCTGCGATCGTGCGGGGCTGAAGTCATACGACGTCTCGGATTTGCGGGGGCTGGTGCGCGGCTTCACGATCTCGGAGCTGCAAAGCCCGCGTTCCGCATTGCAGCCGCTGATGCTGGCACATGGATTCGAGGCCATCGAGAAAGACGGAACACTGCTTTTCAAGAGCCGTCGCAACCAGCGTCCGATAGAAATTGATCCTGATGCGCTGGCCATGGATCCGGACCTGGGAGGTCGGATGCAGCGCACGCGCGCTCCGGAGGCGGAATTGTCTGGCCGGGTTCAGTTGCAGTACGTCGAAGAAGGGGGCGACTACGCGGTACGGTCTGCCGAGGCTGTTTTGCCCGGCGACGATACCCAGGCGGTTTCACAATCCAGCTTTCCGATGAGCTTAACCTATTCGGAGGCGCAGGGCATCGTCGAAAGGTGGCTGGCGGAGGCACGTATCGCGCGAGATGCTGTGCGCTTTGCGCTGCCGATGTCGAGCCGGTCGGTACAGGCAGGTGACCTTGTTCAGGTTGGTGGAGATGCGGCAGAGCCGCAGGTGTACCGGGTCGACCGCATAGAAGAGGCCAATTTGCGCACCATTGATGCGGTGCGCGTAAGCGGCTCCGTGTATCAGGCAAGCGATGCGGTTGAGGCTCTTCCTCCGGTCAAGCCGTTCCAGCCGCCGTTGCCGGTTTTTCCCGTTTTCCTCGACATACCGCTCCTGAGCGATGACGTGCCGGAGCACAGCCCGCGCATTGCCATTGCTGCACAGCCCTGGCCCGGCAGCGTTGCTGTCTACGGCTCGACCGAGGATGCAGGCTACGCGCTTGAAAAGCTGGTCGGATCCAGTGCTGCAATCGGGATTACCGAAACGGAAATGGTGCGTGCCCAGCCGGGCTTGATTGATCGTGGTGGGGCGTTGAGGGTCGATTTCACGAATGGAATGCCAAGTAGCATCGGTATGGATGCGCTGCTGCGCGGCGGCAATCTCGCGGCGATTGGAGATGGCTCTCCACAAGGGTGGGAACTCTTTCAGTTTCAAACCACAACACTCGTGGCGCCTGATGTCTACGACCTGTCGATGCGGCTGCGTGGCCAACTCGGCACGGATGCCGATATGCCGGATGTCTGGCCAGTTGGCAGCCTTGTCGTGCTGTTGCCTGCCGGGACCGAGGCGCTGACAGTACCCTCCCAGTCGCTGCTGTTACCGCGATACTATCGCATTGGCTCTGCGCAGCGGCCGATTGATGACCCGAGTTATGTCTTGGCGACGCCAACTTTCAAAGGGCTTGGCCTGCGACCCTATGCGCCTGCACAACTTCGTGCTGAACGCGTGGCCGACGGGTTTGAGATCGCTTTCCTGCGCCGGACTCGGATCGACGGCGACCGGTGGGACCTGGCCGATGTACCGCTTGGCGAAGCCCGCGAAGACTACCTGCTGAAGGTTGTGCGCACGGATGAAACCGTCTTGCGGCAGGTGTCTTTGTCGAGCCCGGAATGGACGTATTCAAACGCGTTGTGGATGGCTGACGGCAGTCCGGTCGCGTTTCACATCGAAGTTGCGCAAGTGTCGGAGCGGTTCGGGCCAGGCGCGTGGAAGAGGATCACGGTAAATGTCTAACACGTTCAATCTGGGCCTGCCCTTGCTTGAGGCATCGCAGGCTCAAAAGCATGTCACGGTCAATGAAGCTCTGGTCGGGGTCGACGCGCTTAGCCAACTGGTTCTGCAATCCGTCAGCATGGTGGTACCGCCAGTAACTCCGGTCGACGGAGCAGTCTATGCTGTGCCGTCCGGTGCGCAGGGTGCATGGTCCGGTTTCGACGGAAAAATCGCGGCGTATTCCAACGGCGGTTGGGTATATTTTCTTCCGAAAGCCGGTTGGCGTGCTTGGCTGATTGAGGAAGATGCAGAGGTCGTGTTCGATGGTGTCTCGTGGCGTTCTGTTGCCTTTGGTATGTCGTCCTCCGGGGCCGCCACGAACCTCGCCCCAATCGAATTTACGCACAGTGTCACGCCGGGATCCACCAACGAAACCGCGGTTCATATTCCGGCCTCAAGCGTTGTGCTCGGGATCACGGGTCGTGTCATTTCGGAAATTTCTGGCACGCTTGCGTCCTGGCGGCTTGGTGTTGCCGGGTCTGATGATCGCTATGGCACCGGTCTGGGGAGTGCTACGAATTCCTACGCGCGAGGTTTGACAGGAACGCCGCTTACCTACTACGCGGATACGCCACTTGTTCTGACAGCCGAAGGCGGAGAGTTTGCGGCTGGAGAAGTCACTCTGGTCATTCACGTGATGCAGCTCGATCTTCCACAGACTGTTTGAAGCTGGTTTGCTTCGGCGTCTCTGGAATTTGATCGGCGTTTTCCGTGGTTTCCTTGTTTGCGTGGTCGAAAGCGTTTAGCTTGCACGAGCAAGACCCAAGGAGCCGACCATGGCAGAGCTATCCGCGAGCGTAAAAGCCGTAGACCCGGTCTGGGACCGCATTCGTGCCGAGGCGCAGCAAGCCATCCTCGATGAGCCATTGCTGGGGGGGTTGGTGCATTCCAGCCTCCTGCACCATGCGACGTTTGAAAAGGCCTTGGCCTATCGTATCGCGCTGAAGCTCTCATCGGCTGAGATGTCCGGGCAGTTGCTGCGCGAGATCGCGGATGGAGCCTTCAAGGATGATCCGGCGCTTGGCGCTGCGGCACGCGCGGATGTCGTTGCCGTATTTGAGCGCGATCCCGCATGCCACAGGTTCTTGCAGCCGTTGCTGTACTTCAAGGGGTTCCAGGCCATGCAGGCCTATCGCGTTGGGCATTGGCTATATTCCCAAGGCCGTCATGATCTGGCGTATTTCATCCAGATGCGCGTTTCCGAGACGTTTGGAATTGATATCCATCCCGCGGCCCGGATCGGCAAAGGTATCATGATCGACCACGCCCACTCGATCGTGATCGGCGAAACCGCAGTTGTCGGTGACAACGTCTCGATGCTGCATTCGGTCACGTTGGGGGGCACGGGTAAGGAAGATGATGACCGTCACCCGAAAATCGGCGACGGTGTCTTGATAGGTGCTGGAGCCAAGGTTCTGGGCAATATCCAGATCGGGCACTGCTCTCGCATCGCGGCGGGATCGGTGGTTCTGGAAGACGTGCCCCCGTGCAAAACGGTTGCCGGCGTGCCCGCGCGCATCGTGGGCGAGGCTGGCTGCGACCAACCTTCCGTGATGATGAACCAGCTTTTTGAGTGACAGCACAGGCTGCCCGTGACTCGCCAAGGCAGCCTTTCGCGTTTCACTTTCTATCAGGCCAGGAGAACCAGTGGTTTTTCGAGGCCAACAACAATCTGTTCAAGCAGGCGCGCGCCGAGGGCGCCATCTATGACGCGGTGATCCACAGACAGCGTCATCGACATCACGGTTGCCGTGCTAAGTTCGCCGTCCTCCCCAACGACCGGTTTTCTGACACCGGCTCCAACGGCAAGGATGGCGCCGTGTGGCGGGTTGATGACAGCGTCGAAATTCTCGACGCCGAACATCCCGAGGTTGGAGATCGAAAAACTGCCGCCTTGGTATTCATGCGGGGCGAGCTTGCGATCTCGCGCCCGCGCGGCAAGGTCTTTCATCTCCTCCGAAAGCGCGGAAATGGATTTCAGGTCGGAGTTGGTAAGCACCGGCGTAAACAAACCTCCCTCAACAGCGACGGCAACGGCTACGTCGGACCGCTCCAGTTTCACGATACGGTCGCCGGCCCAGATCGCGTTTGCGTCGGGCACGTTCTGGAGTGCGCGCGCGCAGGCTTTGATCACAAAGTCATTCACGCTGAGCTTGGTTCCGCTATCAGCAAGTTGCGCGTTAAGCTCACTGCGAAACGCAAGCAGCGCGTCGAGCGAAACGGAGCGCCGCAGGTAGAAATGCGGGATTGTCTGTTTTGCCTCCGTCAGACGCGCGGCGATGGTTTTGCGCATGCCGTCAAGCGGATGTTCTGAATAGGGCCGATCTTGATATGCTCCGAGGATTTGCGAGGCGCTGGCACCCGTTGCCACGGCCGGCGTTGGGGCGGCTGCGTCGCTCGGTGAGGACTCCACCGCCGCTTGCGGGCCGAGAGTTGCGGTTTCCACATCCGCCTTCACAATTCGCCCACGTGGGCCGCTGCCCTTGATCTGCGAGAGGTCGATCCCTTTGTCGGCAGCGATGCGACGCGCGAGGGGGGACGCAAACACACGCGTTCCATCACGCGGTGCAGGGGGCGTTGCCGGGCTTGCAGGAGGGGTGGGAGGCGTGGTCGCTTCAGCGACAGGCGCAGAAGAGGTGGTATCGGCTGCCACGTCTCCAAGGCTTTCACCTTCGTCCAAAAGGATCGCGATAGGCTCGTTGACCTTCACATTCTCGCTGCCCTCGGCAACGAGGATCTTGCCGACGATGCCTTCATCCACCGCCTCGAACTCCATGGTCGCTTTGTCGGTTTCGATTTCGGCCAGAAGATCGCCAGACGAAACGCTATCCCCTTCCTTTACCAACCATTTCGCCAGTGTGCCCTCCTCCATCGTTGGAGAAAGCGCAGGCATGAGAATTTCGGTTGCCATGGTCTCTCCTCCTTATCGATAGGTCACGGTCTTTACGGCCTCGATAACCTCGTCGGTTGTCACCAGCGCGAGCTTTTCGAGGTTGGCCGCATAGGGCATCGGGACGTCCTTGCCGGTCAGGTTGATCACGGGTGCATCGAGGTAGTCGAAGGCTTCCTGCATCAACACGGCAGAGATGTGGTTGCCTATGGATGCAACCGGAAATCCCTCCTCCACAGTCACGCAGCGATTGGTTTTCTGGACCGATGCGATGACTGTTTCAGTGTCCAGCGGGCGGAGCGTTCGCAGGTCGATCACTTCCGCACTGATCCCGTCCTTGGCCAGACGGTCTGCGGCATCCAGAGCATACGTCATACCGATCCCGAAGCTGACGATGGTCACATCTGAGCCTTCGCGCCAGACACGGGCCTTGCCGAACGGCACCGTGTAATCATCAAGTACCGGCACGTCGAAGGAGCGCCCGTACAGTATCTCGTTTTCAAGGAAGATGACCGGGTTCGGGTCACGGATCGCGGATTTCAACAAGCCCTTTGCATCCGCTGCCGAGTAGGGCATCGCGACCTTTAGCCCAGGGACGTGTGCATACCATGCGGCATAATCCTGACTGTGCTGGGCGGCGACCCGTGCAGCGGCCCCGTTCGGGCCACGGAACACGATCGGGCACCCCATCTGACCACCTGACATGTACAGCGTTTTCGCAGCAGAATTGATGATCTGGTCAATCGCCTGCATCGCGAAATTGAAGGTCATGAACTCCACGATCGGGTTCAGGCCTCCAAAGGCCGCACCGACCGCGAGACCGGCAAACCCGTGCTCGGTGATTGGCGTGTCGATAACGCGCTTTGAGCCAAATTCATCCAGCAAGCCCTGACTGATCTTGTAGGCGCCCTGATACTCGGCAACTTCCTCGCCCATCAGAAACACGTTGTCGTTGGCCCGCATTTCCTCGGCCATTGCATCGCGCAAAGCCTCGCGGACGGTCTGGGTCTTCATCTCCGTCCCGGTGGGCAGGTCGGGTTCGTCCGGGATCACGATCTTGGCGGGTGTCACAGCCACGGCAGTTGTCGCGGGCGCATTCGTCGGAGTTTCGATAGGAGTTTCGGCTCCTGTGGCGTCCGACAGATCCTCACCATCCTCCAGAAGGACTGCTATCGGCGCATTGACCTTCACGTTGTCGGTCCCGGCGGCGATCAGGATTTTGCCGACGATACCTTCATCGATGGCTTCGAACTCCATCGTCGCCTTGTCGGTTTCGATTTCAGCGATGATGTCGCCGCTGCTGACCACGTCGCCTTCCTTGACCAGCCATTTTGCCAGCGTGCCTTCCTCCATCGTCGGAGACAGGGCAGGCATGAGAATTTCCGTTGCCATGGTACGTCTCCCTCCTCAGGCTTCTGCGTAGATATCGGTGTAAAGCTCGGACAAAGCGGGTTCCGGGCTGTCCTTGGAGAACTCGGCCGCGTCGTTGACGATGCCCTTGATCTCCTTGTCGATGGTTTTCAGATCGTCTTCGGAAGCGTGCTTTCCGGACAGGAGCATCTCGCGCACATGCTCGATCGCATCGCGTTGTTCGCGCACCTTCTGAACCTCTTCGCGGGTTCGGTACTTTGCGGGATCCGACATCGAATGACCCCGGTAGCGGTAGGTTTTGACTTCAAGGATGTAGGGTCCCTTGCCGGAGCGACAGTGCGCGACGGCCTTTTCCCCGGCGGCCTTCACCGCAAGAACATCCATACCGTCCACTTCTTCGCCCGGAATGCCGTAGGCCGCACCACGTTCCCACATGCTTGGGGATTTCGTCGACCGCGCAACTGACGTACCCATCGCGTACTGATTGTTTTCAATGACAAAAATAACCGGCAGACCCCAAAGCTCGGCCATGTTGTAGGTCTCGTACACCTGGCCCTGATTTGCCGCTCCATCGCCGAAATAAGCGAAGGTGACGCGGTCGTTTCCTTTGTACTTGTCGGAAAATGCAAGCCCTGCGCCAATCGGCACTTGCGCCCCGACGATCCCGTGGCCGCCGTAAAAATGCTTCTCTTTCGAAAACATGTGCATGGAGCCACCCTTGCCCTTGGAGTAGCCCCCCTCGCGCCCGGTGAGTTCTGCCATCACCCCCTTGGGATCCATGCCGCAGGCCAGCATATGCCCGTGATCCCGGTACGAGGTGACGCGCTTGTCGCCCTCGCTCGCCGCGGCTTCGAGCCCGACGACGACCGCTTCCTGTCCGATATAGAGATGGCAAAACCCGCCGATCAGTCCCATGCCGTAGAGTTGGCCAGCCTTCTCCTCGAACCGCCGGATCAGCAGCATCTCCCGATAGTATTCGAGCAGCTCGTCTTTCGAGACATTGGGTTTCTTGGTTGCTCTACGCGCGGCCATGGGTCCTCCTCCCGCTGGTGACGTAATAGTTTAATGTTAAACTAAGCGACTCTCGGGGCAGGGTCAATCAAGGCGCAACGGCCTATTGAATGAGAATCTCGTCGGACCGCGCGTAACCCAGGATGTCGCGCGCCTGCTGGTCCAGAAGGTCGAGGTCAAGGTAACTGTCCGACATGCGCCGGGTCTTGTTCTGCAATGCGGCCAGTTCGGCCTCGAGCGCGTCAAGGTCTTTGATCAGTTTGCGCTCTTCGGCTTCGATCTGAATACGATTGAACAGCCCATAATCCCCCTGCACAGCATGCATCACGAAATACGCCCCGAGAAGGAGCGCTCCGAGCATCACAAGCGCCCCATGCAGGGCGGAAGATCTCTGGCGGTGTGTCACGTGCTGCCTCACGCGCCTCTAACGGGCGCTCGGTGCATACTGTCATAGTGATTCGCCAATGTGAATCCCCAATCTTGCACCGGTGTTCGTTTGGTATCGGGATATGGCGTTGTGGTAAGAGTGCCGCTGGTTTCGCGAGTTTTCGAACGGTTTCCGTCTTCTTCGGAGGGTGGGGGCATAGCTGGTTTCTGTTTCAGGATTTTTTGAATGATAAGCGCCATCAGCAAGCAGCTTGCAGGCTTCCTTCCGCAGTACGGGCGCGCGCTTTGGGCGCTTTTGACCCAGCCACGCGCATGGGTCGAAGCCCGGGCCCGGTCCGGGTTTTCCGCGTGGGAGGCAACGACCTTCTGGGCCGCGTCCTACGTATTTTTCATCGTGACGCGGTTTCTGGTTTTCGAGCGCAAGGCCGATCCCTTTGCCTTCGTGGCCGCGGCGTTCCTGACGGATGGCTTGCACCTGCTGTTGACCGCGCTGGCGTTTTGGGCGCTCTGGCGCGCGGCCTCAGCGCAATTGCAATTGCCCCAGGTCATCACTGCCGCAGCCTATTGCATCGGCGCTGTCATGCCATTCCAGGTCGTTCTGGTCATCCTGATGTTTGCAGCGATTCAGTTTCTGAGCCCCGAGGCGTTTGTGATCACGGCCAACATCCTGAACGGATGCGCCGATATCGCAGCGACCCTGGATCTGTTCGGCGCTGTGACCTCAGGCGCATTGGAGGCAGGCTGGCTCGGCATTGCCGCCCTTGCGTTGTATGCGATCGCGTTTTTCGCCCTGTCGGGGGTGTTCATCTTCTACAGCGTCGTGTTCGTGCAGGTGCTCCGGCGCCTCGCGCCGGTTGGAACACCTGTTTTCCTGCTTTTTTGTGCCTCTGGCTTTGTGCTGTGGTTGCTCGCTGGCATGGTCAGCGCAGTTATCGACGTGATGCTGCTGTCCGACACCGAAGCGTGCCTGCAGGTGTCTGACATACTTCAATCAGGAGGCGCACAGTAATGGCGCTGCGCCTTAGATGTTTGCCGGTACTGTCAGCCCGCGACAGACGCGGCGTGGATGCTGTCAATCGACCCTGCAATCATCGCGTTGA
The DNA here is from genome assembly GCF_049800835.1 of Tropicimonas sp. S265A. Taxonomy (NCBI): domain Bacteria; kingdom Pseudomonadati; phylum Pseudomonadota; class Alphaproteobacteria; order Rhodobacterales; family Roseobacteraceae; genus Tropicimonas; species Tropicimonas sp. S265A. Next base: position 840,995 of record NZ_JBNAFU010000001.1, on the reverse strand, counting down.
ACTCCGCGTCGGTTTGCTTGTCCGAGAGCCCTTCGGTCAGCGCGCGCGAGAAGGAGGCGATCATGCCGGTGTTCTGTGCAAGTTTGGCATTGGCGTCCTCGCGCGAATACCCTCCGGACAGCGCCACGACCTTCATCACCTTGGGGTGCGCGATCAGCGGCGCATAAAGATTTGCGGTCTCGGGCAGCGTCAGCTTCAGCATCACCTCTTGCCCCTCCGGAATCCCGTCCAGATGCGCAGTGATCTCGGCCAGCAGAATTTCTTCCGCCTCCGCCTTGTCGGCGATAGAGATGGTCACTTCGGGCTCGATAATCGGCACCAGGCCATGCGACAGCACCTGTGCACCCAACTCGAATTGCTGCGCAACGATGGCCTTGATGCCCGCCGGATTGGCGGCTGAGATCACGGACCGCTCCTTCGTGCCGAAGATGCCCTTTGCCTTTGCGCGTTCGAGCAGATCGTCGAGGCCGGGGATTGGCTTCATCAATTGAACGCCGTTCTCTTCAGCCTCAAGACCCTTGTCGATCTTCAGAAACGGCACGACGCCCTTGTCCTCCCAAAGGTAGGCGGGCGCGGGCTTGCCCGCAAATTCGCGGTCCATCGTCATTTCGAACAGGATCGCACCGATCACCTTGTCCCCGGTGAAGGCCGGGGCGGCCACGATGCGGGCCCGCATCTTGTGGATCAGGTCGAACATGTCCGCGTCCGAACTGTAAGCGTCCTCTTCGATGCCATAGAGGCGGAGCGCTTTCGGGGTAGAGCCCCCTGATTGGTCGAGGGCTGCGATAAAGCCTTGGCCGCCGCGGATCTTGTCTGCCATCGACATGGGGTCTCTCCGTTCGTTCTGAAATGCGTTCTGAGACGGGCTTAGCGAAGGGGCGCGCGGCCCGCAATTGTGGTCGCGCTAACAGTTGCGCTCAGGTGGACAATGCGGCCACACCGGGCAGCGTTTTGCCTTCCATCCACTCCAGAAACGCACCTCCGGCGGTGGAGATATAGGTGAAATCCGCGGCCGCCCCTGCGCGGTTCAACGCGGCGACCGTGTCCCCGCCGCCTGCCACGGTGATCAAGGTGCCAGCGCTCGTCGCGTCTGCGGCGGCCCGTGCTGCGGCGTTGGTCGCTGCATCGAAGGGGGAAATCTCGAACGCGCCGAGTGGGCCATTCCAGATCAGCGTCCTGGCTTGGGCAAATACGTCGCGCAAAGCCTCCACCGTTTCCGGGCCGGCATCCAGGATCATCGCATCCGCCGGGCAGGCATCCACGGGCAGAACCTCGTGCGCGGCGCCTTCCTTGAACTCACGCGCCACGACGATGTCCCGCGGCAGGTGGATGGTGCACCCGGCGGTCTTGGCTTTTTCGAGTATGCCTCGGGCCGTTTCGGCCATGTCCCGTTCGGCCAGGGATGTGCCGATCTCGAACCCTTGCGCGATCAGGAACGTGTTGGCCATCCCGCCACCAATCACCAGATGATCAACTTTTTGAACGAGGTTCCCAAGGAGTTCGAGCTTGCTGGACACTTTCGCTCCGCCGACCACAGCGACAACCGGGCGCTTGGGAGTGCTCAGCGCGGCCTCCAGCGCCTGCAACTCCGCCTGCATCAACCGACCGGCACAGGAGGGAAGGCGGCGCGCGATCCCCTCGGTAGAGGCATGCGCGCGGTGCGCGGCTGAGAAAGCATCGTTGCAATAGACATCGCCCAGACTGGCCAGAAAATCCGCCATTGCCGGGTCGTTCTTTTCCTCGCCTTCCGCAAAGCGCGTGTTTTCGACCAAAACAACGGCGTCCTGAGGCATCGCGGCGATGGTCGCTGGGTCGGGCCGCTCCATGAATTCGACATTGCGCCCGAGGGCTGCTTCAAGTGCAGGCTGCACCACGCGCAGCGACATCTCCGGCACGACCTTGCCCTTGGGCCGTCCGAAATGCGCGAGCAACACGACACGCCCGCCTGCCGTCAGGATGTCCTGCACGGTCGGCACGATCCGCTCGATCCGCGTGGCATCGGTCACCTTGCCGTCTTCGACGGGCACGTTGATATCGACGCGGGTCAGGACGGTTTTGCCCGCAAGGGCCACGTCATCAAGGGTTTTCCAGCTCATGCGAACGCTCTCGGGTTTGGTCTGTCTCGTGTGGTTTGGGCCAGATCGGGCGCGCAGGTCAACCGTGCATCCGCCGACGCGTGCAACGCCCTCTTTCCCTTCGTGGTCAACCACAATAGGGTCGCGCCAATTCTAGCGGACAGGAGGGCCCGATGGCCGAGATCAAGGATCCCGAAAACACGATACTGGTGGAACTCAAGGATGGCACGGTCACGATTGAGCTGTTGCCCGATGTGGCCCCCCAGCACAGCGCCCGGATGAAGGAACTGGCGCGCGCAGGCGCCTATGACAACGTGGTCTTTCACCGCGTGATCGACGGCTTCATGGCCCAGACCGGTGATGTGGCCAACGGCAATGCGGAAAAGAACTTCAACATTCGGATGGCGGGCACCGGCGCGTCGGATTTGCCGAACGTGCCGGCCGAGTTTTCCAAGCTGCCCCATGATCGCGGCACCTTGGGCGCGGCCCGCAGCCAGAACCCTGACAGTGCCAACTCGCAGTTTTTCATCAACTTTTCCGACAACCACTTCCTGAACGGGCAATACACCGTCTACGGTCGCGTCATTGACGGGATGGAGCATGTCGACAAGATCGTGCGGGGCGAACCGCCGATGAACCCCGACCGCATGATTTCCGTGAAGGTGGCTGCCGATGCGTAAATGGGCCCTGTCAGCACTTGGCGGCGTGGCATTGGCTTGGTCTGCGGCACCGCAGGCCGGCGCCATCGGCCTTGAGATCGAGATCGCAGGCGAGGGCGCCAACGGCACCGTCGTCATCGATCTGCTCGAAGAGGTCGCCCCCGCCCATGTCAAACAGATTGCGGGCCTCGCGGCCGAGGGTGCGTATGATGACGTGGTCTTTCATCGCGTAATCGCCGGGTTCATGGCGCAAACGGGCGACGTGCAGTACGGCAAGATGGGCGCGGATATGCGCCGTGCCGGAACCGGGGGCTCGGACCGCGATGACCTCGCGGCGGAGTTTTCCGACGTGCCATACGATCGCGGCGTCGTAGGCATGGCACGCGCCCAGAACCCGAATTCAGCCAACAGCCAGTTCTTCATCATGTTTGCCCCCGGACCATTTCTGAATGGTCAGTACACTGTTGTGGGGCGCGTGACCGAGGGCATGGAGGTCGTCGACCAGATCAAGCTGGGCGACGGGCCCAACGGCGCCGTGCTGGGTCAACCCGACCGAATGGTGACAGTTACCGTCACCGAGTAGGCGCATCCCTTACAAAATCGTTACACCGCCCCCGTAGCGTCGGGGGCGTTAACGTTTTTGAGGGGTATTCTATGCGTTTTGTTTCCTTGATCGCAGTTCTTGCGACCGGTGCGATCGGCACGGTCGCTCATGCGGACTGTACCGCCGTCGGCGGCGTTCCCAGCGGCACCACAATCACCTGCGACGGCGTGTCGATCCTTGACGGCCCGGATGCGACCGAGACCCGGGGCATCGATGACGGCAGCGACAATCTGACAATCAACGTGCTTTCGGGTGCCGAGATCGACACAACAGCGAGCGGCGACCGCGCGATCAACCTCGGCAACAGCGAAGACAGCATTGTCGACAACGATGGCACGATCAACGCCGGGGATGAGGGCATCCAGGGCGGCGATCGGCTGCGGGTGGAGAACTCCGGCACCGTGACGGCTGTCGAAAAAGCCATCGACGCCAACGGGGATGGGGTCGTGGTGATCAACAGCCTGGGGGCCAGCATCACCTCCGTCCTGAATGAGGGGATCGAGACGGGTGACGGGGCGACAATCACCAATGACGGCACGGTGTCAGCCTTCGACGATGCCATTCAGGTCGGTGAGAACGCGCTGATCACCAATTCGGGCACGATCCAGAACACCCAAGTGGCTGCTGATATCGTCGGATCGGTCGAGGCTCAGGACGCGATCGATATCGATTCCGGGACGGTCGTAAACACGAGCACGGGAAAGATCATCTCGACAACGAACGCGGCGATTGATTTCGACCCCGGTGCCAACGGGTCGCTGATCGAGAACGCGGGTGTCATCAAGGGAACCGAAGCCGTCACCGTCGACAGTGCGGACACAGCCGCCCAAACGGTCAAGAACAGCGGAACGCTCGAAGGGACATCGGGCACCGCGCTGAACCTTGGCATGGGCGCGGACGCGGTCGAGCTCGCCGAAAGTTCGATTGTTATCGGAGATATCCTGCTCGGGGCGGGGCTGGATACGCTGACATTCACGGGCATGACCTATGCCGGTCTTGCGGCGGGCAATACCTATGCCGGTGGTGCGGATGACGACACGGTCGTTTTCGACGCATACGCGTCCGGCAGCATCTTCGACGTAGTGGTTGCAGGGGTGGATGTGACGCTGACGCTCGGAACGGCTACCGATAGCCTGATGCTGTCGCTGAGCAGTTTCGAGACATTCGTTTTCTCTGGCGGGGAGGCCGATGAGAGCTTCAGCCTGGCCGAATTGGCTGCGTTCGGTGCGCCACCCGTCGTTCCGCTTCCCGCCACTGGGTGGCTGTTGCTGGCCGGTGTCGGCGCCTTGTCTTTGCGGGCCCGTCGCAAAGCGGCCTGACGGTACACTATCGTACACGGCCCGTCACGCCTGTGTGTGACGGGCTGGATTTGGGGCATGGTCCAGCCCACTCTGCGGTGGGTGGACAAGACGCAGGGGCCCCGCATGATCCGATTTCAGCACTATCTTCGCCTGGCTATGGGCGCTTTGACCATAGCGGTAAGCGTGCCGCTTGCCTTTGCCGACCCTCTTGCGTGGCAAGATGAATGGCCGCGGACCGAATTCTCTATCCATGCGGTGCCGCTGGAGGAGATCATCTCGGGTGGGCCGGGGCGGGACGGCATTCCGGCTTTGGAGGATCCCGCGTTTGTCCCCGTCACCGAGAAGGTGGGGATCGAAGACCGCGAGCCGGTGATCACGGTGGAGTTGGAAGGTGCGCGCGCGCGGGCATACCCGATCCGGTATCTGATGTGGCATGAGATCGTGAACGACACGGTCGCGGGACGACCCATTGCAGTGACGTTCTGTCCCCTGTGCAACTCGGCGATTACCTTCGACCGCCGCTTGGACGGGCGGGTTCTGACGCTGGGAGTGACAGGAAAGCTGCGCAAATCCGACATGGTGATGTTTGATCGCGAGACAGAATCCTGGTGGCAGCAGGCCATCGGCGAGGCGATTGTCGGGGTCCATACTGGCCGGGTTCTCGACCAGTTGCCGACCTGGATGGAAAGTCATGCGGCCTTTCGGATGCGCAATCCTGACGGTCTGGTGATGGCACAGCCACCCTTGCGCCGCGACTACGGGCGCAACCCTTATGTGAACTACGACAGTTCGCGCATGCCGTTTCTGTATTCCGGCGAGGTGCCACCGCACGGTATTCCAGCGCTTGCCCGCGTGGTGCGCGTCGGGGACCAAGCCTGGCCCCTGACGCGGTTGGCGGAGGTCGAGCAGTTGACCGAGGCGGGAGTGACCCTTTCTTGGACGTCCGGCAAGGCCTCTGCCCTTGATACCGCGCGGATCGCGGATGGCCGCGATGTGGGGGCCATCAGGGTGCGCGATGCGGCGGGGAACGATGTGGCGCACGATGTCATGTTTGCCTTTGCCTTTCACGCGTTCTGGCCGGATGGCGCGTGGATGCTGGGAGAATGAGCGCCGCCCAACTGCCAGGCACTTGATCTTTTTCAAAGGCGGCTGTTGAACCACCCCCAGTTGCGCCTCCAGCCCGGTATTTCGCGATTTGAATGGGCAGCAGCGTCTTGACCGATCCCTACGGTGCGCCATGTGTCGGCCAAGCGGCGCAGAGGAAAGGGCGACGATGGGGCAGGCTCCGGTTTTATGGTGGGTACGTCGGGATTTGCGGTTGAGCGACAACCCGGCCCTGCACGCGGCGGTCGCCTCTGGCGCACCCGTGATCCCGGTGTTCATTTGCGATGACCTGGTCGACGGGCTCGGGGCTGCGCCGAAGTGGCGGCTGGGGCTCGCTCTGGAGGCGTTTGCAGCTGCCTTGGAGGCCGCGGGCAGTCGACTGATCCTGCGTCAGGGCAAGGCATTCGACGTGCTTTCGGCCCTTGTGGCCGAGACCGGAGCGTCCGCGGTGCATTGGACCCGGCAATATGATCCACAACAGATCGACCGTGATCGCAAGGTCAAGAAAGCGCTCGCCGAGACAGGCTTGTCGGTTGAAAGTCACGCCGGGCATCTGTTGTTTGAGCCCTGGACGGTCGAGACCGGGACGGGTGGGTTCTACAAGGTCTACACACCGTTCTGGAAATCGGTCCGGGATCGTGATCCCGGCGCGCCGCTTTCGGCCACGCCGTCCCTCGGGAGCCCGGCGGCATGGCCCGAGAGCGATGCGCTTGCGGACTGGGAACTTGGTGCGGGGATGCATCGTGGCGCGGCCGTTGTGCGCCCGCACGTCACCGTGGGCGAGGAGGCGGCGCGCGGCCGGCTCGGCGCGTTTCTGGCCCACCGGGTCGATGCATATGACCGCGCACGGGACATTCCCGGAATCGACGGTACATCCGGCCTGAGCGAGAACCTGACCTACGGCGAGATTGGCCCGCGCACGGTCTGGGCCGCCGGGCAGCGCGCGCTTTCGGATGGTAAGGCTGGGGCAGAGACATTTCTGAAGGAACTGGTCTGGCGCGAGTTCTCCTATCACCTGATCTACCACACGCCGCGGATCGCCACCGGAAACTGGCGCGAGGAATGGGATACCTTTCCGTGGCGGAAGGACAACGCGGACGCCGAGGCGTGGCGGCAGGGGCGCACGGGGGTCCGGTTCGTCGACGCCGCGATGCGTGAGATGTATGTGACCGGCCGGATGCACAATCGCGGGCGCATGATCGTGGCGTCCTATCTGACAAAGCACCTGATGACTGACTGGCGCATCGGATTGCGCTGGTTCGAAGACTGTCTGATCGACTGGGACCCGGCGGCCAACGCCATGGGTTGGCAATGGGCAGCGGGATCGGGCCCGGATGCCGCGCCCTATTTCCGGGTCTTCAATCCTGATACCCAACTGAACAAGTTCGACCGCGACGGGGCGTATCAGAAAGCCTGGCTGGCGGAACTCTATGACGAGCCCAGTGAGACGGCCTTGAGCTACTTCGACGCGATCCCGCGCGCTTGGGATCTGTCGCCGGACGACCCCTATCCCGACCCCGTTGTCGGCTTGAGCGAAGGCCGCGAACAGGCGCTTGCCGCGTATCAGGCGCACAGGGCGGCGTAGGTTTGACAAAACGCCTGTAAATCTACATTTACAAGATTGCCGCCGCGCGTGTGACCGGTGCGCGCGCCGCTGACGAAACGAGGACGATGATGCATATGCTTGCAAGTACGAAAGGCAGCGGAGAGCCGCTGCTGACGACCGTAAAGGGCCAGCGCGATTTGCCACGCTACTTCGGAGCGGTGCTTGAACAATCGCAAAAGATGGGTCACGGGCGGCTTGACTTCGTGCTGCCGGACGGTCGTCGGTTCCGGGCCGAAGGGGCGGCCCCGGGCCCGGTTGCGGAACTGCACATTCACAACCCGGATATCTTTGCCCGGCTGATCCGCGAAGGCGATCTGGGGTTTTGCGATGCGTATCTGGAGGGATGGTGGTCCACACCGGACCTTCAGGCGTTCATGGACCTCGTGCATGCCGATAATGACGAGATTTACGATGGGTTTCCCGGCATGGGTCTGGTGCGTGCGTTCGAGAAGGCACGCCATTGGCTCAGGTCCAATTCCAAGCGGCAAGCGAAGAAGAACATCTCGCACCATTATGATCTGGGTAACGCATTCTATGGGCTCTGGCTGGACGAGACGATGACGTATTCGTCGGCACTATTCGAAACGGGTCAGGAAAGCCTGGAGGCAGCGCAGGAGAAGAAATACGCCTCCATGGTGGATGAAATGGGTGCGCAGCCCGGCGATCATGTGCTGGAGATCGGCTGCGGGTGGGGCGGGTTTGCCGAGTACGCCGCGCAGCAGAGGGGGTTGAAGGTGACCTGCCTGACGATCAGCAAGGAACAGTATGATTACGCGGTGGGCCGCATCGCGAAGGCAGGTTTGTCGGACCAGGTCGAGATCAAGCTGCAGGACTATCGCGACGAGCGGGGCCTCTACGATGGTATCGCGTCGATCGAGATGTTCGAAGCGGTGGGGGAAAAATACTGGCCGGTCTATTTCGACACGCTGCGCGACCGCCTGAAACCGGGCGCCAATGCCACGCTTCAGATCATCACCGTGCAGGATCGTCGCTTCGAAATTTACCGCAACGGTGTCGATTTCATCCAGAAGTACATCTTCCCCGGGGGCATGTTGCCGGGGCCAAGCATCCTGCGGGAGCAGGTTCGAAACGCCGGGCTTGAAGTCAAACGCTCGGTCGAATTCGGTGAGAGCTATAGCCAAACCCTGCGTCGCTGGCACGACACGTTCAACGCCCGCTGGGAGGAGGTCTCGGCGCTTGGTTTCGATGACAGATTTCGCCGCATGTGGAACTTTTATCTGACATCTTGTGCCGCTACCTTCCACTACGGAAACTGTGATGTCACTCAGATCACGGTAACGAAACCGGGGTAGTCACTGCCCCGTTGAGGGTAGAACAGGACACGCTATGCCGACGGGCGCAAAACTCCTCGGGGCCATTCTTTTCGCATTGACCGGCGCTCTGGCCGCCTGGATCGGAATTCCAGGTCTGCCGGATGGACGTCAGGCCGGTCTGCTCATCCCGATCGCAACCTTGTCCGGGGCTTACTTCGGGTGGACCCTCGCAGGGGCGCATGACACCTCGACGTTGCGCAAGTCGCTTGTCCTGTCGTTCCGCACCATGGTGCTGATGTTCATCTCGACCATGTTCTTCATCGCCGGGGAAGAGGCCTATCAAAGGTCGATCAAACTGCGCTATGATGGTCCGGTAGAGGCTGTGACGGATATTGCCAACCTCATGATTTTCTTCGGAGAAATGGCTGTTCAGCCTGCGGTGTTGACCGTTATGGGTCTTGGCGTGATCGTGGGCGCGGTTTTCGTCAGCTGGGCTGGTCGCGTCTGGGAATAAATCTCCGCATGGCAACCGCACGCTTGGGGGCAAGGTGCCGATGACCTCTCTGTTCGTGTTCGGCACGCTGCGTGATCCCGAATTGCTGGCGCTGGTACTCGGGCGCTCGGTCAAGACAGACCGCGCCCATCTGCAAGATCACGCGGTCTTTCGAGTGCAAGGTGCGGAGTTTCCGATCTGCGTGCCCAGCCCCGGCAAGCGGGCGGAGGGGCTTTTGATCCGGGGACTTGATGCAGACACGTTTTCCCGTCTGGATTTCTATGAGTGCGGATTCGGGTACACGCGTGCGGAACATGGCATTTCTGTGGCAGGCGCCACGGTCCGCGCACAGGTTTACGTCCCTTTGGGTCCTGCCCTGCGTTCCTCGGGCGAGGGCTGGTCTTTGGCGGTCTGGCAACGCGATCACGGCGCACTGACCCGCGAGGTGGCCCGCGAAGCGATGGCGCTTGCCGGGGCGATCCCACCCGAAGATGTCCCGGCCCGCTGGCCGGTCTGGGCAGCGCGGGCGCAGACACGCCTGAACGCAAGGCATCGCCCGGCCACGAGGCGCGAGGGGCTGCCGGACCTCTCTAAGCTTGAGGTGGAAAGGGTCGATGTTCCGGTTGACGCATTTTTCAGGGTCGAGGACCATCACATCAGGTTCCCGAACTTTGCCGGAGGTGTCAGCAAAACGGTCAGCCGTGTGGCCTTTGTCTCGGTCGATGCCGTCACGGTGCTGCCCTATGATCCTGTGCGCGACCGCGTTCTGCTGGTCGACCAGTTTCGCACCGGGGCCTATGCACGCGGTGACACACAGCCATGGATGCTGGAACCGGTCGCCGGACGGGTGGACGGCGGAGAGACGTGGGAGCAGACAGCACATCGCGAAGCGCAGGAGGAGGCGGGGGTCTTACTGACCGCACTCGAATTCATCGGAAGGTACTATCCATCACCCGGTGCGCTTACCGAGTACCTGATTTCATACGTTGGCCTGTGCGATTTGCCTGACGGGCAGGCGGGCCTGTTCGGGGTGGCGTCGGAGGCTGAGGATATTCGCACGTATCTGGTCAGCTTCGACACCCTGATGGAGATGTGCGCCGACGGGCGCGTCCAGACCGGACCGTTGCTCCTGTCCGCCTATTGGCTGGCGGCCAACCGTCCCCGGTTGCGACAGGGTTGAGCGGCTTGCAGCAGGTCTTGCGCCCAAGCTACGCGGCGCTTAGCAATACGAACGCACTTCCAAGAGGACAGCCCATGCAGATCCACAGCGACCTTGCCTCCGCCATCGGCAACACGCCCCTGATCCGCCTGCGAAAGGCCAGCGAGGCGACGGGCTGCGAAATCCTCGGCAAGGCGGAGTTCATGAACCCGGGCCAGTCGGTCAAGGATCGCGCTGCGCTCTACATCATTCGGGACGCCGTCGCGCGGGGGGATCTGAAACCCGGAGGCACGATCGTCGAGGGGACTGCTGGAAACACCGGCATCGGCCTTGCGCTGGTCGGGGCATCCATGGGGTTCAAGACGGTGATCGTCATCCCCGAAACGCAGTCCGAGGAAAAGAAGGACATGCTGCGTCTCGCCGGCGCAGAGCTCGTTCAGGTGCCAGCTGTGCCCTATAAAAATCCCAACAATTACGTGCGGTATTCCGGGCGTCTGGCCGCGCGCCTTGCACAAACCGAACCAAATGGGGCGATCTGGGCCAATCAGTTCGACAACACCGCAAACCGCCGCGCGCATGTCGAAACGACAGGCCCCGAGATCTGGAAACAGACGGATGGAAAGGTCGACGGGTTCATCTGCGCGGTCGGCTCTGGCGGGACCGTCGCAGGCGTCGCGGAAGCGTTGCAGCCAAAGGGCGTCAAAGTCGGGCTGGCGGATCCGCTGGGGTCCGGCATCTTTGGCCTGCTGAACCCTGAGGCCGACAAGCTAGATGGCAACTCCATCTCCGAAGGGATCGGGCAGGGGCGGATCACCGCGAACCTCGAAGGGTTCGCACCCGACATGTCCTATCAGATATCGGACCACGAGGCGCTGCCGATCGTCTTTGATCTTCTGGCAGAGGAAGGGCTGTGCCTTGGCGGCTCCTCGGGCATCAATATCGCCGGCGCGATGCACATGGCGCGCGACCTCGGCCCGGGTCACACGGTCGTGACGATCTTGTGCGACTACGGCACGCGGTATCAGTCGAAGCTCTTCAACCCGGACTTCTTGCGATCCAAGGACCTGCCGATGCCTGCGTGGCTTGAGGACAGCGGTATGATCATGCCCACGGTGTTCGAGGATTGACCTATGACGGAGCTGTTGTTCCGCGCCGACCCGTACCAAAAAGACTGTGCCGCGACTGTGGTCGAGATCACGCCAGAGGGCGGCGTGGTCGTCGATCAGACGGTGTTCTATGCCACCGGCGGCGGGCAGCCCGGGGACGCCGGCAGGCTGGTTTGGGACGGCGGCCAGCTTGAGATCGCCACCGCCGTCAAGGTGCCCGGCAACCGCATCGCCCATGTGCCTGCAGGGCCCGCGCCCCTGCCCAAGGTTGGCGCACAGGTCGAACTGCGCCTCGACTGGGACAGGCGATATCGCCATATGCGCGTGCACACCGCGTTACACCTTCTGTCCGTCGTGATCCCCTTGCCTGTGACAGGGGGGGCGATCTCAGCACAAAAGGGGCGCTTGGACTTCGACATGCCTGACGCGCCCGAAGATCGCGACGCGCTCGACGAAAAGCTGACAGCCTTGATCGAGGAAGATCATATCGTGACCGAAGAGTGGATCACCGAGGCGCAGCTCGAGGCGAACCCGGGTCTTGTGAAGACCATGTCCGTGAAACCTCCGATGGGCGCAGGCCGTGTCCGGCTGATCCGGATCGGTACTGGCGATACGCAGATCGACCTGCAACCCTGCGGCGGAACGCACGTGGCCCGAACGGCAGAGATCGGTCGGATCGCCTTGGGCAAGATCGAGAAAAAAGGCCGCCAGAACAGACGCGTGAACCTGTTGCTGGACGCGTAGCCATAATGCATGAACAGTTCACTTTATGCACCGATGGCCCCTTGCACCCGGCCCGCCGCTTGGGATAAACCCGTCGGCGGACAGGTGGCCGAGTGGTCGAAGGCGCGCGCCTGGAAAGTGCGTAGGCGGGAGACCGTCTCGAGGGTTCGAATCCCTTCCTGTCCGCCATTTACACCCGATATTTCATTGATTTTAATTTAAAAAATTAAATGGCTCTAGGATCGTTCCCACATTTGTTCCCACATTGAGCCGGTGTTTGATCGGCCCGATCCCCTCAACACATTACTCTTTTTCGCCTGTGATCAGGCGTCGCTGGTCGTCTCGGCTGATTTGGCCATAGCTGCGCAGAGTAGTCAGCGGGTCCGTATGACCAAGATTTTGAGCGTTAGCGACGAACTCGGCTACTGTTTTGCTGTTCTTCGCCGCATGTCGGGCCAGCATGTGCCGGAAGGAGTGTGGGCCGTAGGGAGGCAAACCAGCCGTCTCGAAGGCGGTGTTGACGACCTTGCGCACAGGTTCGGTGGTTTTCCAATGCGCGCGAGTGAACCCGCAGGCTGTGAACCCCTTGTTTGACCGGGCCTTCAATCCTGTAGCGGGAAACAGTGGGTCATCGGGGCTGTAGAGCGCTACCTCGTCAAGATAAGTCATCCATTGGCGCAGCGGGGCTTCGGCCTCGACGAAGTCTTTGGCGAAGAATGTATCGATGCGCTTGCCGAACTTGGTGGCTACCTCGCGTGGGTTTTGGCTCACAGACTTTTCGTCCAGGTCCACATGCTTGATCTTGAGTGAGGTGAGTGCTTCGACGCGGATGCCCGTGAGACATAGCAAGGCGAAGATCGCCTTATTGCGCATCTGAAGCGGCGTCTCGCTCAGCATCATCGACAAAGCGCGTTTCGCTTGGTGAAGGCTGGGCGCTGGACGCTCAGGTGCGGCGCGCGCTTCGGCTTCATCTCGCCGGGAAAGCTGGAAATAGCTTGCATCGGCGGCCTTGATCCTGCGCCGGAACCCTTCTTGCTGAGACAGCCAAAGGGTAAACTCGCGCAGCGTCGCCATGATTGCACGGGTGGTGGATTTGGCCAGAGGCTTTCCGGTCGCGCTCTTGGCATGATCCAAATGCGCGCGGAACCCAACGGCCCAATCAATATGGAACTTGGCGAAGTCCTTGCGGTTGTTCCAGCGATCAAAGCGCTCAAGGTGGGCAATCTCTCGATCCAGGGTCTTGTCTGAGACCTGCTTGGAGTGCTTGCGAAAGATCAGAAACTCGCGCTTGATCCGCTCGTTTTTCTCATTGAGTTGCTTGGTCATGGAAGCCTCCGAATTGTTCAAGTTCTGTCTGTCAGGAACGCTGCCACTCGCAGCAGGCTGGAAGTGGAAGATCAGGGGGGCGTCTGTGCGCCTCTTTAATGTTGCTTCCGGGCGCTTGTTTCGGGACCGGCCTGTGGTGGTTGGGGCGGCTCACTGCGCATCGTCGCATCGAAGAACTCAGAAAGGCTGGCGATGCACTCATGCGTGATGGGTTTGTGCATGATCGTGTCGCAGGCCTCGCACATCGCGGTGAGTTTCGCGCGTGTGCCATCCGTCTCGCAATCGACAAGTCTACCCGCCGCTTTGCGTGCACCACGGCATTTCAAGCAATAGAACTGATCCGGCGATAGCTGGGATTTTCGGACCTGCCGTTGACCCTGAATAAAGGCGATCAGTGCATCGCCGCGTACCAAGGTCGGTCGCTCATCCGTCATGGCTTTCAGGCCTTGCTTGATCCATTCGCGGACGGTGCGCTCAGAGACGCCGGTAACACCCGCCGCCTCTGAGATCGTGTAGCAGTAAAGCGACTTGATCCCGCTGAGTTTGGCTGACTTGGGCATCGGGACTTACCCCTCGTGCCGTGCCAGCCATTCGCGGATAGCATCCACCCGGATCAACCGCCGTGTTCCGATCTTGATGCTCGGCAAATCGCCCTTGGCCAGCGCCGCATAGAGCGTCGTGCGCCCAATGCCCGCAAGCCGCGCGGCTTCGTCTGGGGAAACCGCAATGGGGGCGTGTGCTTGGTTCGGTTCGTTCAGGTCTGTCATGGTTCAAACTCCACCGTGAGAAGGTGAGTGAACCGTCGCGGACGCTGGGTGGATTAAAACAGGGCTTGGGTTTTCATCCAGTTATCATCCACTCCGAAACTCCGAGACATAAGCCTTCACGGTCGACAGTTTGGGCGCGGTTACACTCGGGTAGCTCGCGACATAGGCCGCCAAAACCGCCTTGGCCTCTTCGTTGCGACCGTTCTCGGCCAATCCCTTCGCTACACGTTCTGCAAGCATTGCGTGCAAGCGCTCACGATGAAGATTGGGTCGCCCGCCTGTTTGGCGTCGTGGCGCTCTTACCGCTTCAGCTGCTGTCACGAGGCTGTTCAGGCGCGTTGTGCCAAGGTCCATACTTACCATTTGAGTCATATTGACGGTTGCGGCGCCGCGATACTGCAACTCTCCAGTGGCGCTGACGACGAGGCAATAGTCGCGCCGGACTTCACAACGCAGGGCGGTTTCGAGGTCCACCAAATCGTGCCCGCTTGATAGGTTAGGGTGAAAGTAGACCGCCGCCCGCCCGCCGGGTGTATCCACCAGCCCGACACGCCATGTCTGCGGCCCGAGTTGGGATATGCCCCCCGACCCGCAGTCCAATGCTGCATGAAGTTGTTCCACTAGCGCTTCAAGGTTGGGGTGGACAGCGACGATTTCCGCGCGCTCGACAGGAACAAAGCCAATTTCGGGACAATAGTGTCCATATGAACCGCCCTCGAAGACAATTTCGGCGTCGTGCGGAGCATGGCAGTTCTCACAAAGTACCGATTGCACCACGCCGTTGCGCTGGATCAGGCCTGCATCTAGCAACGCGCCATATCGCGCGTCGTCGCGATAAGCCTGAGCCGCCACCTTCCCGGTCTGTCCGATGATCTCGCAGAGTAACGAAATCGGAGTCAATCAACCGTCCTCGATCACGTCAGGTTCGGGCGCGGGGGGCGCAATCAGGTTCCATCGCTCTAACAGCTGCAACACCAGTTGGCGGTCCACTTCCGTCTTGTTCGGGATCGTTGTGGTGTTGGGCGCGCGCAAGGTTACAGTCAACGTGCGGCGGCGCTTGCTATCTTGTGGGGCCATAACAATCCGCAGCGTGGCAGAGACGATCTGCCATCCGCCGGCCTTTATCGGCGAGACTTGCGCCAAACGTCGGTCCAGAAACTGATAAATCGTTTCGCCGTCACCGCGCTTCTCGAAGCGTGCGAAGCCGCCACCTGTTGAGAAAAAATCAAGGGACGAAACCTCAACACGCTCGACCCCATCTGCCGGTTCGACTGAGAAATCAGGTTGTGATCGCAATGTGTTCAATAAAACCTCACGGCGCGGAGCTTCCACCGGCGGTTCAGATCCCGGTGCGAAATGCTTTGAGAACGCCTGCGCGTACTCATCACGAACTTTCTTTCCACCGGCAGCGCAAATCTCGACAACACGCTCAGCAGGATTGCAAGCGATGCCGACCTCCAAGACACGTTGGAACACTTGCCGCTCCAGGCCTTCGGACGCCCCGAATGTCAACTCGCTTGCCGCGCGGTCTTCCACGTAGATTGTTGCCTGGACGAGCTCGGTTTCCTCCCCAGTAATTGCGTGAACCCGCACAGCACGATACCAATCCGCCTCGCGCTTGCGGTGCACGGGCAGGTTCAAAATTTCTATCGCATCAGCCACAAACGCCGCCCGCGCTGCCTCATCATCCAAAGCCCATGCCTTGCCATCGTCGTCGAACTGGAAGGCCGACCAATTCTTGCCGCCTGTGCGCCTGTTCAAAGATGCTTGGACGGCCACACGCTCAAAAGCTTGCGGGTAATCCAACGCAAGCATCAAGAGCACGTCTTGCACGCCCTCCAGGCCTTCTAGGTCAATGCCCATTGTTGGGCACACCTGTTCCGCGCTCACCAAAACCGCGTTGTTGGCAAGGCTGGCAAGGTGATCCAGTTCGGCCTTTACGGCATCCTGTTTTAGTGCGGGCAACTCGTCTATCAGTTTGTTGATCTCAGCGACGAATGCCGTACCCCGTCCTGCGCTACTCCAGACAAAGTCCTGTGGATAATCCAACCCGTGTTTGTCGAAGAATGCCTTTAGTCGTCCGCTTGGCGATTTGCGCAGAAAGCCAGAATAGGAAGCCATATATTTTGTGCCTGAGGTGCAAGTGTTGTCAGGATATGGTGTTCCGTCTCATTCATTGCAACCCGTGCGTGTTCATGTCTGTTGAGCTTTAAGCGCAGCGCAGCGCGGTGAAGTCGCCCCGAATGCGGTCGGAGGCGACAAGAGGCAGGGTTGTACAAAAACATACTCAACAAGATCTACGTGCCGAAGAAGGCATCGCCAATAAGCCTTACGCTTTCGATCCGGTGTCCTCTTCGTCCATTTATCCAGATCCAACACCCGGAAAATGGACACTTGAACAATTTGGACTCCCTTGTGAGCGAAGGCGTGAGTGACCGCTGTGCGGACCCAAAAGACATTTATCCGAACCCGGGCAACTCGCGGTTCTCGCCCTTTCCGGATTTTTCTCCTGTTTGCATGCTCTGTCGTGCGGTATGGCCGGGACTACGAGTCGTGGTAGTCGCGCGATCTCAAGAGCGGCAAAAGGTCGGCAGAGCTGACGGAGCTGAGGTCCAGAAAGTTTGGAAGTTCAGCTTGTTTGGTGGATGTCGGGACGCCCTGGGTTTCCAGGTTATGTACTTGTTTTGCCAATGTGATCAGCGGCAACGGCTCAAGTATTCGCGTCTCGGGTGGCCCGGAAGCTCTTTGGCGAAGAGCCGGTCCACGCCCTGAACGCACGGCGAAAGCTTTTTGGCTCTTTGTATCCCAGCATTTCGGCGATCCGTTCGACCGGAAGATCAGAGTGCTGAAGCATTTCGCGCGCCTGTTCCTCGATGAGCATGGAGCGGATTGTCCTGTATGACGTCCCTTCCGCCCTAAGGGCTCTCTGAAGTGACCTTGGGCCGATCGCAAGATGGGCCGCAACTTTGCTCTCGGAAGGCACACCTGTCGGAAGATGAGCGCGCATGATTTGCAGAGCCGCGCCTTCGATCGACTGAACCGGCTCAACCCCCATGAGCGCGGCCAGGTCCCCCAATGCAATGGTCTTCCGAGACTGCATGGGGTGCGGGTTTCGCGTGTCAAGGTCGCCACGCCGAAGCGCGACGGACGGTGATTGGGCTCCCGTCCTCACAGGTGCGCCGAACAGGTCTGCCAGCTTCGATTTGTCATCGCAACGCACATCGGGAAGTTCGAACCAATCGGGCCGCCAGTCTGACCCCAGGAAATACCTGACCACTTTTGAAATGACGAACAGCGCCCCTTCGTCGAGATGCCGGTGGCCGACAACCGACATGCCCTTTGAGTCTCGTCCGACGACCACGTGCGTGTCGGTCTGTCGGATGTCGATTTCAGAGCCGGGATGCGTCAGCGACAACGCGCGGCGGCCGCGATCGAGCGCAGATCTCAGGTCGAGTGCGCCCAGCACGTAGTTCGCATAGGCTCCGTAGGCCAAGTAGTCGAAGGCTTGGCCAACCCGGGCACCCAGATGGCGATCGCCTATCGCGCGGGCCACGGCCTCCAGAATGGCGGCCTCAGCGGCATACGAAACAAACCCGGTTCCTTCTGACAGCATCTTACGGTCGAGACCAGCCGATCGGAGCGCACTGTCGACTGTGCGTTTCCGGGCGAAGCGGTCGAGAATGTCCACGACGTGCGCCAGTTCCATGATGTTGACCAGCTTTTGTCTCATGGCGTTCCTTTGTCGCAAAATGACCGGCGTGACTATGATAAAACGCCTAGGACGAAAACTTCGGAGCTGCCTCATGATCGGGAAACAATTGGCAAACCCCGCATGCGTGTTTCTGACATTCATCGCCGCGATCGCCTCTGGTCCCACTCACGCCCAGAACTTCGACACCACGGTGGACCACCTTGCCGACAGTCGGGAAATACCGGTCACCGTCGACAACTTGATCCGTGCCGCGACAAACATCGAGTTCGGCAAATATGTTGCCCTCGCCGGAGGAGTGAACAGGTTCTACCACTTCCGCGAAATGATGCCCGTCGACAATCAGACGACCATCAGCGCGAACCGGGAGACACTCTACGGGGCGGCGCCAGAGGTCCCCGACGGACCGTGGACCTTCCCCGAGGTCCAGCCAACAAGCTGACGGAAAGGACATCGAACATGCGACACCTTCTTCTTGCCCTTGCACTCTGCGCGCCTGTTTCGGCCCTCGCCGAGGATATCACGATACAGAATCTCATGCGCGCCGAGAGCGATACGATGTTCCGGATGACGATGCAGACCAGCGGCATGGGCATCGGCGAGATCGCCCATGAGCGGCAGGTCGTCTCCGCCGACGGGCCGCAGCCGATCATCCGGCCCAATCAGGACACCTTGTATTCTTCCGCCATCATCGACCTGTCCGAGCCGGTGACGGTGACGCTGCCCGAGGGCGACGGGCGGTTCCAGTCCGTGCTGATCATCAGCCAGGACCACTACAACTTCGCTTACGCAGAGCCCGGATCCTACGAACTGACCGAGGAGGAGGTCGGGACGCGCTTCGCGATGCTCCTGTTCCGCACCTTCATCGACGCGGGCGATCCCGACGATGCCGCCCGCGCCCATGCCGTGCAGGACGGGATTGTCCTTGAAGGCGGCGAAAGCGGCCCATTCGAGGCGCCGGACTGGGATCTCGAGGCCCTTGCCGAAGCGCGGCAGGCGGTCAGCGACCTTGCCGCAGCCGTCGGCCTCGATGCCGGCATCGCCTTTGGCCGACGCGACGAGGTTGACCCGCTCGGCCACCTGATCGGGATGGCGGGCTGGGCAGGCCAGCCGGCCACGACGGCCGCCGCCTTCGTCGACGCCGTCGAGATGAACGACGGCGAGACCCCCCATGCCGTGACGCTGCGCGACGTGCCGGTGGACGCTTTCTGGTCGATCACCATCTACGACGCCGAAGGCTATCTCGCGCCCAACGACCTCGGCCGGAACAGTTACAACAACACCTCGGCCACTCCGAACGAAGACGGCTCCTACACCATCCATTTCGGGGCCTGCGAGGACGGCCGGATCAACTGCATCCCCGTCACGCCGGGCTGGAACTATACCGTCCGGCTTTATGAACCGCGCGCCGAGATTCTCGACGGCACATGGACCTTTCCGGATCTTTTGCCCGTGGACTGATGGCCCCACGGCCCGCGCAACGTGCGGGCCGACCCATGAGATCGAGAAGCCGTTGATGCCGGTATGAGCATTCTTGCAAACAGCGAATTGCGCTGTCTTTCTGGCGTTTGCCTTGGCGAACGCTGCAATAGCCGAGGACAGGCCACGCCGCATCCTCCAGATCACCGGCGACAAACTGCGCGGCGACCTGCTGCAGCGACAGTCTGATCAATTCGGCCCGTGCGGTTTCCGCCAGCTGATGGAGCAGGGCGTCCAGTACGACAACGCCCACCACGCGTGCGCCAAAACCGAAACCATGGTCGGCCACTCCACTCTGACCACCGGCGCGCACCCGGCGGCTCATGGAATGAGCGGGCCAGCGGGCATACCGTCTACAGTGTCGAGGACGCAGATCATCCGCTCCTGATCCAGAGCGCCGATATCAGCCCAGAGACCGAGGTCGATCCCACCCAGCTGGCAGCGAGCACACCAACGGACGCTCGCCCCGCGCCACCTTTCTGAGCGTTAGCCTTGTGCTCTTCCGCCGATCGGTGGTGCAGCAGATTGACTTGGAGCAAGGTATTGTTCCCTTCCGCTTGATACCGTCTTGCGCATTGGTGCAGGGGGGACGAGCCATGATGCGTATTCTTTTGATTGTTTTCACAACTTTCTTTGCAACACAGGTGTCGGCACAGGACGACACCTCCAGCCTATTCTTTGGCGGAGATGCATTTCATGCAGGACGATCTGTTGTTCATCAGAACGGCGGCGTCGATGACCTCTTCATGGCAGGTGAAACCGTTTTGGGGCTTTCCGATATAACGGGGACCGCGCATTTTGCCGGGCGCGAGATCGTTATGGAGGGTGTCGTGCAAGGCGATGTCTACGCGGCTGGCGAAGAGATCACGTTTCAAACTGATATCCTTGGCGACGCGACCCTGGTCGGGCGCGCTGTCTCGGTTGGAAACATTGGCGGCGACTTGCGGGTCGCTGGCTCTGAGCTCGACTTGAACGGAGATGTCGGAGGCTACGCCCTGATCGCCGGCGAAAAGGTCACATTCAATGCCCGGGTGAGCGGCGACGTAAGCATCGCGGCTGAGGAATTGGTCTGGGGGGATACAGCTTCGATTTCCGGGCAACTGACACTTTACGAGGACGAGCCCGGCAGCTTGGAGGTTCCCGAGGCCCTTGCGCCCGCAGAGCGGATCACACGGCGCGAACTGGAGGAGTGGGAGGGGCCTGAGCGACCCAGTGTACTCGGGGCCCTAGCCAGTTTCCTGGCCGGCGTGGTTGTTGTCGCGGGCATTGCAGCGCTTGTCGCCGCGCTTGTGCCGGATCGCCTTGCCGAAATGCGACGCCAGATCCTGGCACGGCCCTTCCACACCTTGTGGCTGGGTTTTCTGACGCAATCGACGGTTATCGGGACGGGGTTCTTGCTGGCGATCACCGTCATAGGGCTCTTGCTTGCGCCAGCAGTGCTAGTGCTGGCGCTCGCTGGCGGTTTGGCCGGGTATGTTGTAGCCGCCTACGCCTTTGGTGTTGGACTTCGCCTCGCATTCGGTAAACCGGAGCCGGACAGCCTTGGTGAACGCGCGCTTGCTGCGGGCATCGGCGCACTCTCGGCGGGGGTTATCGGGCTTATCCCGTTCTTGGGATGGATTTTCGTGCTGGCACTTGCCCTGACCGGGATCGGCGCAATCACGTTACGCGTTATACGCCCTCGGTTCTTCTCGGATACGTTGTAAACTCACGCCTTGTCGGACGTGGTTTGCGGCCGGTTTCCGCATGAAGCTACACTTGTGATGGCAAGCATCGTTGTCCTTGCCTGCCTTCAGGTCTTTTTGGTGTTTTTGGTCACGACGACACTTGGTTCGCGCGGACGGTTGTTCTGCGCCTGACTGCTATATCCGCAGGATGTGAGTGCGACTTCGGTAGGATGTCGCTGACGGAGCGAATGGCCGGTGCGACGGTCCGCACCGCAGCGATGCAGCCTATGAGCGAACGGCAGGCATGGGCGGAAATCGCCAGATGACCGCTTGGAGCGGAAAATGAAAAATCGGCGACTGGTCTGGATTGATCTTTTGCCGCGCGAAATTGGCAAGACGCATGAAAGCTGTTGCGCCAATGATGTTTGGCGACACCAAATCAGTCGGACTCCGGGGTTTGGTCAGGCACCTCGCAGGGGTATGGTCGTCCGTCCGGCAACTTGCACAGAACCTCAAAGAAAGCTTCAGGCAGTGGTGCGTAGAGCGGTAGGAGATGTTGTGCGTCCCGCTGGTCTAGTTGCGACATACAGGCGGCCAGACGGTAGTTTTCCACACGCCAGCCAGACTTGTACCATTGGGCGAAGGCACTGCCCACCGCCTCGGGCATTGTTGCGCCCTCGTCTATTCTGTCAGAAAAAATACGGGTAATGTCATCGTACTGACTTATCGACTGAGCTGCCCGCCATGTGCCGGTGTTTGTGTGACGCATGCTCCATGCCAGCCCCACGGTATTCGCCATAGCATCGGCTTCCAGAGCGAGTTTTGCGGTAACATAGGCTTCTTGGGCCATCTGCGGTGACGGACAGAGCCCCAGCGCCACCTGATCAAGATGTCGGATCTCGTGAAGCGCAACCAATAGCTGTTCTCCACGGCTCAAATGCAGGCTCAAAACAATGCGATGGGCCTCTGGTTCGTATGCGCCGCGCGGTGCAAGAGCACTATCGTCAATACACAAGTCCGGAGGACGCGCCGTCATGCTGGTAAAGTAGGCTGGAGCACAGAGCGCGCAGGCCTGCAACTCGGCTTGGATTTCGCGCAATGCCGTACCGGCGGGACCGGTTGCTTCCGGCAGACACTGGATCTCGCTTTTTCCAAGGCCGCTCATACAGGCGAGCAAAAGCGCCGAAGATATCCAGAAAAGAGACGCTTTCATCCCCAGATCACCTCAGTTTTTTCCGCATTGCGCTTACCATCCTCATGAACCCGATACCTTTTCCATCATACGAGCCCATTGACATTGCCGACGACAACAATCTCTGGCACGCAGGTGTCGAAACGAGTGCTGTGCTGGGCATCTTTTCCGACGTTCCGGAGCTTGCCTCATTCGTTCAGGGGACGAACCACCGACCTGGATAGAACGGGTTCAGAAGTGGTCGTCGAATTATGTTTCAAACACGTAACTGCCCGGGGCGGGCTCTCTTGTTTTGTTGGTGTCGTATTGGACAAGGGCTTCACTGGAAGACATGGGTGTCGATGAATGATCCTTCAGCCAAGTCGCCATCTCAGGCCACCAAGACCCTGCAATCGGATCGTGTCGTGCCAACCAATCATCCGGGCCAGTGTAGAGGTCTCCGGCTTGCCTGAAGCCGACGCGGTAATGGCGATTTGGGTGACCGGGTTCACTCAAGATCCCACCGTTATGTCCACCCTTGGTCAACACGAAGCAGAGATCACAGTCAGTAAAGAGCCTCGTTTTATAAACCGAGCGCCAAGGCGCGATGTGGTCGGTTTCGGTACCAACCAAGAAAATCGGTGCTGAGATATCCTTCAATGCTATGACGCGGCCGTCCACGGCAAATCGGCCAGCGCTGAGGCGGTTCTCCAGAAACAGGCCGCGAAGGTATTCCGAATGCATGCGTGCAGGCATCCGCGTGGTGTCGCCGTTCCAAACCAGAATGTCCGAAGGCAAGTCTTCTTGCCCGAGGAAGTAGCGGTTGACCGCGCGAGTATAAATCAAGTCCTCGGCCCGAATGGTTGCAAAGGTTCGGGTCATCTGCGGTCGGTCAAGATAGCCCTGCGCCCACATGAGGTCTTCCACAAAGGCAACCTGGCTTTCATCCACGAAAAGCAGCAGCTCCCCTGCTTCTGCGAAATCGACCTGAGCCGCCATCAGTGTGATCGATGCGAAACGGTCGTCGCCGTCGCGTGCCATCACGGATGCAGCGATGGCCAAGAGCGTTCCACCAAGGCAGTAGCCGTTTACATGCACCTTTCTGCCCGGAGCGATCTTGTTGACTGTGTCCAACGCGGTCATCAGGCCATGCTTGCGGTAGTCTTCCAATGACCAGTTCGCATGTTCTTCCCTAGGGTTGCGCCAGGATATCATGAATACGGTAAACCCCTGATCTACGAGGTACTTTACCATTGAGTTCTGCGGCGACAGATCGAGGATGTAGTATTTCATGATCCAAGCTGGCACGAACAATACCGGCTCGGGATGCACCTGATCGGTCTGCGGCGAATACTGCAGCAGCTCAAAAAACTCGTTTCTGAAGACTACCTCACCTGGCGTGCAAGCCAGATCGGTTCCAATCCTGCATCCGTCTGGCTCGGGTTTGTGGGTTTGACTCAGCGTTTGAACAAGGTCTTCTGAGAAGTGCTGCGCTCCTTCAAGCAGGTTTGCTCCATTCTCTTCGTGAGTCTTATGAATGATCTCAGGGTTCAAGAAAGGAAAATTGGAAGGGGCGACCAAGTCGAGCACCTGACGAACCTGAAACCGCATCCGGTCGGCGTCACGCGCGCGCAGACCAGCGATCGGGTTCGTGGCGACATCCCACCAATCATGCATGGCGAGGAAGCACTGCTTCCAGAGATTGAAGGGTGCATGGTCCCAAGCAGGGTAGTCGAACCGGTGATCATGCGCTTTGGCCTCGAACGGGGGCCGCTGATCCTTGGTCGTCGCGTAGTCTACCAATCGCATCGCATTTTGCTGGGCGCGTTCAAGAAGCTCCAGCTGCCGAGCGGGTGATCGCGATAAATGCAGGGCCCAATCATTCCATGCCGCGAAAATTGAATAGGGTGAAACGCCACCTGTCAGGCGTGCAAGGCTTGCATGCACTGCACGGTCCAAAAACTGGTATCGCGGGGCGGCGTTAGTATCCTTTCCGACAATCGGGGATGCGCCTTGTTCTTCCTGTTGTTCGGACACCTTCGATCTCTTTGGAACACCCATCCTAAAACGCCTCAAAAGGCCTGCTCGGCAGATGCCTCCAAGTATCGAGGAAAACCGGCGTGACCGCATTGACTCAGGTCATCAGCGGCAGCGCTGCTTACGGTGCCGTTCGGTGGTACTTGATCCGTCTCAAGAACAAACTGCGCGGTCGTGCTTAGCATGCTGTGCCATGTACAAGTTCCAAGCTGCTACTGACCACCTTTCGTATTCCGTCTCTTGTCGGGCGCTGCCTTCATGAGACGAGCTGGTGTTTTGCTGGGAGTGTACTTGCTGATACTCCTCCTGCCGCTTGGCCTCTCGTGGTTGCAGAATATGCCGCCACGCGCTTTCCGTCAGGAACTGGCCTCCGGGTTTGGGATGCTCGCCTATGCTATTTTGCTAACCGAGTTCCTGCTGTCCGGCAGGTTTCGTAGTATTTCGCGCGGGATCGGTCTCGATATCACGCTTCGGTTTCATCAACTGATCGCGCGTGTGGCTCTGGTCTTTGCTCTGATCCACCCGTTTTTCTATCAGTTTCTGCCCGGTCCGCCTCGACCTTGGGATCCAACACGGGAACTGACCATTACTTCTGATTTGGATGCACTGGCTGGGGGTATCGCTGCCTTTGTTCTTTTGCCCGGTTTCGTTGCAGCGTCGATGCGCCATGACAAACTCGGGTACAAGTACGAAAACTGGCGCTTCTTCCACGGAGTTGGTGCACTGCTCATTGCAGGTTTCCTTTGGCACCACGCCGTCACAGCCGGGCGCTATGCGGAAGCACCGGTGGTTTACTGGTACTGGACCGTGATGACAGCGATTGCCGCATTTTCGCTTGTATATGTGTACCTGCTCAAGCCGCTTAACCAGTTGTGGTCCCCATGGCGGGTTAGCGCGGTTGAGCAGCTTTGCAACAGGGTCTGGCGAGTATGTATTGAGCCAGACGGGCATCGCGGTATCCGCTTCAAGGCGGGGCAGTTTGCCTGGCTCAACATTGGGCACAGCACGTTTTCGCTTCATGAGAACCCGTTCTCAATCAGTTCGGCCCCCTCCAAAGGCCCCGCGTTGGAGTTCCTGATAAAAGAGCTGGGTGATTTCACCTCAGGTGTCGGCCAAATCGCGAAAGGGACTGTTGCCCACATCGACGGGCCTCATGGAACGCTGACGGTCGACAAACGCGCTGAACCCGGCATCGCGCTGCTTGCAGGCGGAATAGGGATTGCCCCCATTCTTGGCATTCTTCGCGAGATGCAGGTCACTCACGATCTTCGCAAGGCAAAGCTCATCTACGCAAACAGGACGGAGGATCAGATCCTGTTTGCCGATGAACTGGAGGATTTGGCAAATACAGGCATCGCCGAAGTCGTGACCGTGGTCTCAGAGCCAAAACCCGGTTGGTCCGGCGAAACGGGGGTGATAACGCGCGAGTTGATGGAGCGTCACTTCAAAAAAGACCAGTTTGAAACATGGCTGTTTGTACTGTGTGGCCCCCCCAAGATGCTCACGGCGCTGCACATTGCGCTACTCGATTGTGGCGTCACGCCTCGGCGCATCCTGGTTGAGAGGTTTCAATATGATTAGCCGTTTTCGCAAGGTTCCACAGGATGCGCGGATTTTCAGAGCGGTGGTCATTGCGGTTTTCGTGATGCTGGGCGTACTTCTGGCATTTGCACTCCGGGCATAGCGAAGGCCCGTGCTGCCAGAACCCCGGATTTAAAGCCCAAACAAGTTTGATCCGGCGCAAATCTCTTGGCGGAGGCCTGCCCTAGAGTGGCATGAGAGAATTTGTTCAGATCAAGGCGCACCGTGACCCATCCCCCCATGTCAGCGACCTCCGGTCTTACCACGGAGCAGGCTGCGCAATTGCTCGAAAAGCATGGACCGAACGAATTGCCGCGCGGCGCGCCACCATCGGTCGCAGGAATTTTCATTCGGCAATTCAAAGGGCTGTTGATCCTGATCCTTGCTCTCGCTGCCGGGATCGCTCTCGTGCTCGGCGAACACATCGACGCGCTTGCAATTGGTATGGTGCTACTGCTGAACGCACTTCTCGGCTTCGTTCAGGAGTGGCGCGCGGAAACCGCACTCGAAGCATTGCGGGCCATTCTGCAACCTAGTGCCGTGGTGGTGCGAGACGGTCAGGAGATCATGATCCCGTCGCGCGAAATTGTGCCCGGCGACCTCGTCCTTATTGAAACTGGAGACACAATCCCTGCGGACATCGCTATTTCAGACAACACGGAGATCTCGATAGATGAAAGCGCGCTCACCGGCGAGTCGGTGCCTGTCTCGAAATGCACTGGCGATGACGGCGACGCAGGATTGCTCTTCGCCGGTACATCCGTACTCGCGGGCCGGGCAGAAGGGATCGTTTCGGCGACTGGAACTGCCACGCGATTTGGAAAAGTTGCCGACCTGACCGCGCGCATTGAAGAAAAACCTACAAACCTGCAGCAACGTCTCGGAAAACTGGCTCGCGATATCGGAACCGCTGCCCTGTTGGTGGCCGGTTTGGTTATCGCTTTGGGGGTGCTCATGGGGCGCCCACCGGTCGAAATGTTCATGACAGGCTTGTCGCTCGCAGTCGCGATTGTGCCCGAAGGGCTTCCTGCGGTTGTCACGGTCACGCTCGCCCTCGGCGCATCAGCGATGGCCCGTCGAAACGCTTTGGTTCGTCAGCTTCAGGCCATCGAGACAATTGGCGCGGCATCCGTCATCTGCACTGACAAAACCGGAACGCTCACCGAAAACCAGATGACGGTTACGAAGATCTGGACAGCAGATCGCAACTATGAAGTCACCGGAACAGGCTACGACCCGGCCGGCCACATTTCCTGTGATGGTCAGAAAGTGCGCGCAGACAACGATCCGACACTCGATCAGTTTCTTGAAACGGCGCTCGCCTGCAACCACGCGACGCTACAGCATTCGGACTCCGGCTGGAACATGATCGGCATGCCGACCGAAGGTGCGTTGGTTACCCTCGCGTTCAAGGGATGGGCGCCTGATATCCCGCCCGATGCGAGACTGGCAGAAAACCCGTTCTCGAGTGACCGAAAGCGCATGAGTGTCCTGCTGCAGGCGGGGTCTGCCCAAAAGCTCCATGTGAAGGGCGCGCCCGAAGCCATCGTGGAGCGCTGCACAAAGGTTCTAACGAAATCAGGACCAGTGCAACTTACGGGTGAGCACCGCACAAAGATCAATGCGGCCTATGAACGAATGGCATCGCGCGGTCAGCGCGTCCTGGCTCTGGCGTCTCGCGATGCATCACTCAACAACACAGAGGAGGAGAACCTGGTTTTCCTCGGCCTGGCCGGGCTGGTGGATCCGCCGCGCAAAGAGGTCTCTGCTGCCATCAGACATGCCAAGGCAGCCGGTATTCGCATTCTGATGGTCACTGGCGATGCGTCAATGACGGCCAGTGCGATTGCCAAAGACATAGGTCTGGACCCAGGCGATTTCCTCGAAGGTCCTGAGATTGACGCACTTTCAGACGCTGAACTGCAGCTTCGCTTGAAAAAACCGGTCCATTTTGCGCGTACCCGCCCGGAACATAAAATGCGTATCGTTGCGGCTTTGCAGGCGGAACAGCAGATTGTTGCCATGACAGGCGACGGGGTGAATGACGCGCCCGCGCTAAAGCGCGCTGATATAGGCGTTGCGATGGGTATACGTGGAACGGACGTATCGAAAGGTGCCGCAGACCTTATCCTGTTGGACGACAACTTTGCGTCAATCGTTTCCGCAGTGCAGGAGGGACGACGCCAGTTTGACAACCTGAGGAAGTTTGTTCGCTATCTGCTGTCCTCCAACGCCGGTGAAGTGATTGCCATTCTGGTAAATCTGCTAATCGGCGGACCGCTTGTTTTTCTTGCGACACAGATCCTTTGGATGAACCTGATCACAGACAGCCTGACCGCCGTTGCGCTGGGTTTGGAGCCTTCGGAAAAGAGCCAGATGCAACGACCGCCGAGGTCCCCCGATGCCGCGATCCTCGGACGACCGGGTTTGCTCACACTGCTTGCCTTCGGCACCTATACCGGCGCTGCAAGTCTATTCCTCTTCTACGTGTTCTTGCCGTCCGGTGTCGATGTCGCACGGACAGCGGCCTTCACCGGCATGGTTGTGTTCGAGAAGGTCAGCGTCTTCGCGTTCCGCTCCCTCCACATGCCTTGCTCAGCTATTGGATGGTTCTCAAACCGCTTCTTGATTCTTGCGTTCTCGGCAAGCCTGTTGGCTCAGGTCGCCGCCGTCTATTGGGCTCCATTGCAAACGTTGCTCAGAACTGTGCCATTGAGTTTGGAACACTGGAGCTGGATCGCACTTGCCGCGCTCCCGCTCGTGGTTGTGCCGGAGATCATCAAACTGACGCGGCGTGGCAGCGCAGCGCACGCCTAGCGCGTCTTGAAAGCCACGGACCGCGTACGATTTTGCGTGCTTCTACATAACAGGACCGCTGATCCACGCCTGCCAAGCGGAAGCTGCGTTCAGCGCGAGCGACAACGGCGAAAGGCAGAAACGGGCCGAGAGTGCCTTTGACACCGGGAGGGCGCGATCAAGAAGCTTCGTTTGCTTGAAGGCTCGAAAGAAACCCGATTGCATCGAGGTTTTGTATGTTTTCACTATCTCGAAGCCGTCAGGGCGAGCCTTGGCAAACATGCACCCGCGCAAGAAGATGCGATACCTGCTAAAGTAAAAAGGGAGGAGGACCCGATGCTCAAGATTGATACAACTGCGGCATGCCAGACCGTCATCACCACGTTCGAATGCTCTCCCGGCACCTGCGCTGATCTACTCGACAAGCTGCAGGGAGCGTATCGCGATTTCATCTCCCAACAGCCCGGCTTCATCTCCGCGGGGTTGCACGTCAACGACGCGCAGACCCGGATAGCAAACTATTCGCAATGGGCGAAACGTGAGGACTTTCAGGCGATGCTCCGTAGCGAAGAGATGCGAGAGCGCAACCGCGAGATTGCCGGGCTTGCCACACGTTTCGAGCCGGTCATGTATGAGGTGGCAGGGGTATTCTGAGAGCCGTCCTGTCCCCCATGAACGGATGACCGATCGACACGCAGGCAATCCGTTCGACGTTTTCCGTGTGTCGCACCGGTTGTTCATGTCGGCCCTGAGGGCTGTTCGCGCAGCATCGCACTATGATGCCGGATACATGCCGCGGGGCAGGGACGTCCGCTGAGATGTCCCGGCGATATGAAACGGGATATCCTTATCAGGCACCAAAGTCTGAAACACGCAAAGAGCCGACGCAATCTTGCGCCGGCTCCTGTCTTGGTCGAGGTGCGATGGCAGATCAGACGAATTGCAGCTCGTCGCCGAAATCGAACACACCCAGCAGGGTAACCGTGCCCTGTGCATCGCCCTCTGCCGTGATGAGCGTTCCGCGTGCGCTCTCGGTCACTTCAAGAGAGACAGTGCCGAGGAACGCCAGTTCATCCTGGTTCACGTTGAAGTCCTGAATGGTGTCATTGCCGAACATCTCGTTGAACTCGAATGTGTCACGACCAAGCCCTCCGACCAGCAGGTCATCGCCTGCTCCGCCATTGATCAGGTCGCGGCCACCGTCCCCGAAGATGAAGTCACTGCCACCGTCGCCATTCAAGGTGTCGCGTCCACGCCCGCCGAAGATGGTGTCGTCCCCGTCACCGCCGAACACCGTGTCACGACCACCATCACCGAGGATCAGGTCATCCCCCGCGTTCCCGAAGATCGTGTCCCGGCCCCCAAGGCCAAGGATCGTATCACTCCTGCCGGTGCCTTCGAGGGTGTTGCGCCCGTTCGTTCCGACCAGCACCTCGCCGGGTGCGTTGGGATCTTCGATCAGGAAGCTGGCCACGATAGGCTCGTGGTCCGATGCGAACTGGGCGAAGTCCACGTTCAGGTGCACAACGTCCACCTCGACCCCTTCGAGCAGCTCGTCGGTGACGAAGATATGGTCAAGTGCCTGGCTGTTGCCCTGGAAGTTGAACGTGTAGGCCTCGTCACCCTCCATCTTTTCGATCAAGTTTGTGAGCACCTTCTCCTCTCCGACACCGGGCAGGTCTTCGGCCAGTTCGTCGGTGAATTCGAAGGTGTTGAGATCACCCAGAACGGAAATGCGGGCATCCGGATCATCCGCCAACAGAATGTCGACCACCTCGTTCAAGGCAAGGGCCTGCGCTTCGCGGGCATCTTCGGCAGCTTGCTCGAACGGCTGTGGCCCGCCAAAGATCGGGGTTGAGCCGAACCGGGACGACATGTGGTTGTTGATCAGCGTTACCTCCTGACCGTTGAACTCGAACACGCCGAGCAACGGATCACGGGTCCCATCGAAGGCATCCGAGTTGGCAACGCCCAGATCTGCAAGCACATCCGACTCAAGGGTCACGAACTCTTTGGCCTCGACGCGATCCTCGTTGTAGAGGAACGCGTTCCGGATGTTGCCGCCGGGGACGCCGCCGTTTTCGCCATCTTCGTCCACGATGGCGCTGACGAATGCATAGGTCGGACCTCCGGCCGCCTCGATCGCGTCGACTATCGCCTGAAGGGTCTGGTCTGCACTGAGCGTACCATCATTGGCAACGCCGCTGTCATCCTGAACCTCCTGCAGGGCAAGGATGTCCGGGGTGCCAAGGTTGTTGACGATCTGGTTGGCGAGCAGGTCGATCTGATCCGCATCGCCATCGGCTTCTGCGGCAGTGACATTGAGGATGTTGTACGTCGCCACCGACAAGCGGTCTGCGTCGCCAAGTACTTCCGTCACCTCCTTGTCATTCGATGTCGGCGCCTCGACCGCGAAAGCCTCCGTCACCTTGATCTCGAAATTCCCGAAAGCGTAGTCGACAACACCGGTCACATTGGACAGATCGTCACCGACGTTGATCTCTGGACGGTCGAACCCGTCGGGCAGCAGATCGCTGTCGTACTGGATCTGGATGCGCTCGGGGTTGAGATCACCAAACCCGTCAGGGTCTGCATTGATCGTCAGTCCGCCCCGATCATTCAGACCACCCGTGGGCGAGGTCACATTCGCACCGTCGTCCGCAACAACCCATGTTTCGCCAAAGCGATTGGTCGCAGAGATCGCGACCGGGTTGTCGACCGTGACGCGCATTCCTTCTAGGCTTTCGTAGAAATCGATGCCATCGGTTTCAGGATTGAACGTGCCCGGGTCGTCCTGAAGGTTGACCGGCAACTCGTCTACCGAGATTACCGTTTCTGTCGGCGGCGTGCGGCCCCCGGCACCAAGGACCGTGGCTTCGGGCAACGCGTTGCCGCTGCTGGTGATCTCGATGTCGGCGTTGGACAACTGTGTGGTCGACAGGTTGCCCGTGTCTGCGCCGCCCGGGATGGACTCGCTGACGACGCCGCGCAGATTGACCGCATCGCCCACAGACACGAGGTCCGGCGCGCCGTTTCCAGTGAACACGAAGATCGCATCCGACGTGGCATCATCGCCATCGCCATCGGGATCCTGCACGTAGAACCCAATCCGGTCGACGGCTGTGACGATCCCGCTGGTGCGGACTTCCTGTCCGTCAAAGGCAGAGACATGACCGGCCCCCTGAATTTCGGGAATGGTCTTGAACGGCGTGGCTGGCGTCAGATCGTAAACCACTGTCGACCCGGAAATCTCATAGGCCACCGCGATCTGGGCGTTGCCGGTGGTGCTGTCTTCGGCCGAGATGAACGCAATGGTCTCGGGGCCGTGTCGGGCCACTTCATCATCAGGGGTCGTGCCCACGAATTTCGGCGGGATATAGTTCACGAAGCTTGAGTTCGCAGGGTCCGTTATGTCGTAGATCATGATCCCGCTGTCACGCTCCAGCCCGATGAAGGCATAGGTCATGGCATCCACATCGCCGACGGCAATAGCCTCGGGTTCCGGGCCCTTGGCGTCGGACCGGTCCTCGTCCCCATCCGTGTCGCCGTCGTCATCGTTGAACCGTTCAGGCGCGAGGTTTGCGATGATCTGTTCAAACTCCGGACCGGAGTCGAACACGAGGTTTCCGTCCTCGTCGAAAATCGAAAAGGACCGCGAAGAAAACGTGTGCAGCACATCGATATCGCCGTCGCCATCCGTGTCGCCGTCAATTGTGGACACTTCCAGACGCTCAAGCCCGTTTATATCGACGCTTTCATCGATCAGACCGGCATCTGCCAAATCGCCCACACGGTCTTCGTCGAAACCGCGGCTGTCGCCTTCATTTGCTGTCGCAAAGTAGGTTGTGCCGTTGCTTTCAAAGCTGACGATCGAGTCTGCCATGCGGAACCCGACCAGATTGTCGAAGTTCGCAATGTCGATCACCCCGTCATCGTTCGGGTCGAGCTTGCTTTCGCTGCTGAAATCGACCGTTCCGAGGGAGAAGATGTCAATGACATCGCCTGTCTCGAGGTCGATCTTGGCAATGGCGTTGTTCTCCTGGAGCGAGACGAAGGCCGTCGTGCCGTCAGGACTGATCGCGATGTACTCGGGCTCCAGATCCTCGCCGATGCTGACGCCGTCCTGAACGCGGATCCCGGCATCACGGGCCAAGTCTTCGAGCCCGTTGAACATGCCGAAGTTGATCAGGTCCAGATCCGGGTTCTCGGGATCGGTGGTGTCGATGATTGCGACCGTGCCCATTGGATTGTCGTCATTGTCGCTGTCATCGTTCTTCTCACCTTCGCCCGCGACCAGCAACTGCGTGCCGTCGGCGTTGAAGGTGAGCATGTCGGGCAGGTTGCCGACACCGATCCTCGACAGAAGAGCGCCGCTATCTGCATCAAAGAGCGCGACAAAGCCGGGCTGAGAGAATTCCACCTCTGTCCCGAAGATCGACCGCTCAACATTTGCGGTCGAAATGGCTGCGGCGACCACGCCGTTTTTCACGGCGGCGGATTGCAGTCCGTCGAAGCCACTCAGTGTGGTCAGGTCGATGAAGCTGTTTGGTGTATCGGTCTGCGGCAGTTCGAAAATATCGATGCGCCCCAGTTCGCCGTTGGTGACGTAGAGCTTGCCGTCTTCGTGCACCACAACTTCGGAGGCACCATTGCCGCCGTCCCCTTCGAACTCCGCAACCACTTCGAACCGCAGCTCTTCGCTGGCGACCGGCACATCCACCGTATCGGTGCGCACCGACAGGTTCTGAATACGCGTGTCAGAGGCCGCATCGGTATCGGCGGCGTCGAAAGACTCAGGTCCATCCTTGGGGAAGTTCGCCTTCAGGAAATCCGAAAGCGCCTCCTGCTCGCCGATGCCGAGGTCGGTGACATCCGAGAAGGCCGAGAACGGGTATCCGTCACCGCCGCCGGCAAGGAAGTCCAGCGTCACCACCTTGATCGACGCAGGCGCACTGTTCGTCACCTCGCCATCGCGGACGATGATTTCAGTGACCTTACCCGTCTCGTCGATCAGAGCGACGTTCTTGATGCGTGTGCCTTCGGTCAGCACGCTGCCATCATCGTCCAGCACCTGCGCCGTGCCGTCTGGGTCAAACGAGAATCGGATACCGCCGACCTGCGGGAACTGACCGGGGGTCGCCCCTTCGGCGGTTGCCGCGACGCCGTGCTCAAGCACGATCTTCAGCTCTTCGGGGGTCAGTTCCACGGTCGCAAGGCCGTTGTTGAAGCGCAAGGCATTGTCGATGTCGAGCTCAGACACCTCACCCGCCTCTTTGCCCGACAGCGGGTTGGCGGCGGTGGGCAGCAGCGAACTTGTGCCATCGCCGTTATCCACCAACTGGCCAATGGGGGCGCGGATGCCGCCCCCGTTCTTGATCGAGACCAATACGTCCTCGTCGACTTCCTGTGCTGCGACAAGGTTCGCGTCCGCAGTCAGGTTGCCGAAGTTGGTTTCCTCAGTTCTGACCGAAGCGCGTTCCCCGTTCAGGAACACCGACACCTCGCCCGCGATATCCCCGTCGAGCGCCGTTACGATCTGGGTCACTGTGTTCGTCAGGTTCTGCACGTCCGTCGCCGCCTGCGACGCGGCGATGGCGTCCTCGAGCGTTGCGGCGCCGGTTACGTCGATGACCCCCTGTTCGTCGGTGGCAAAGGCCCCGGAGATGTTTTCATCGATCGAGGCCGGGTTCAGGATGCCATTGTCGTCAAACTCGACCACCAGACGCCCGACATAGGAATACTCCCCATCGGTCGAGACGACTGCCGTCGGGTTGCCGTCGGCATCCGAAACGATCGCCGGATAAGGCTGATCAGCGGTGTCTCCCGGGCGCAAGCGATCCTGACTGTCGGCGTTGATGGTGTCCGACCCGCCCGCGATGATCACATCCACACCGCGCAGCAGGGACGCGAGTTCCTGCTCGAGCGCGAATTGCTGCAAGTGGCTGACCAGCACGACCTTGTTGACATCGTCCCCGGTGCCAAGCGTGTCGTCCGCCCCGTCGATCAGATCGTCGATCACCGGCTGTAGTGTAGCAGCAAGGGCCGCCATATCGTTTGTACCATTGCTGGACACGTCGTTTATCGTGCCAGGGGACGAGATGGACGCGACCAACTGCGTCGTGGCACCGACGACGCCAACCTGCTCGCCACCGGCGTCAATCACTGTGGCTTGGGCGATCTTGTCGTCGTTGGAGTCCGACCCCCGGAATTCCGGGTCATTGGGGTCGTCGCGCGCGCTTAGCAAGTCCGACTGAAAGTCCGTGTTGGGCAGAATTTCGTCTGTGAAGAGCGGCCCGACATCAAAATCCTGAGAAAAGTCGAGATTCGCGCTCAGATACGGGAACTGAACACCCGGGGTGTCGACCTCCTGCAGGTAGTTGGGCGTACCGAACCGCCCCGACGACAGCGAATTCCCCTCTTCGCTGTCGTAGTTGATGATGTTCTCGAAAACATCGGTACCCGCGTCGAACTCGTGGTTGCCGATGGCGGATGCGTCCACCCCCAGCGCGTTCAGGATCGCAACATCAAGGCGACCGCTATTGGTGTCGATCTCCTCGAAATAGTCTTTGAACCCGTCACTGTTGATGTCCGTGGTGTAAACCTCGTCAAACGTAACCGTCCCGGCGGTAATCTGGTCTGCGATCTCGGAATTATCGAAGAAACCATCGCCGTTCGTGTCCGCAGACGCGTTCAGAACCGACGTGTCGATCAGCCCGAAGAACGCGTTGTAGAAGCCCTCGTATGTCGCCGAAAGTGAGAAGTCGCCACCGGCATTGAAGAACGGACCCGGGATGTAGTTGTCACCTGCGGACAGAAGGATCGACGCGATACCCTGGTTCGATGCGTCGGTCTCCAGTGCGTTCACAATCGCAGTGAAATTCGGTGCGTTTTCAATCGCATCAAGTCCGCCTTCCAAATCCGAGGCGTGCAAAATCTGTAGTGTGAAAGGCATTCGGCAAACTCCTGAGCGCTGATGTTCAGCTCGACGATCAAAATCGGGAGGAACAGATCAAACAGATCTCGGGACGTGGTAAGAAGCGACGCGCCTCGATCAAGCCCCGAACGCCCACGCGGACGCCCCCCGGAAACAGGAGCTAGGCCGCCAACATCACGGGTTTGTATTGGTTGGATAACGGGTATGTAAAATTGATCGCATAACGGGGCCGCATTTTTTGTCGTGGTTGATTCAATGTCATCGAAAACGACATTCGCCGTTTCTATCGGGCAATCCCAAGCACCCGTTTATCCAATGATGTTTCAAACAAATCCGTTGCCGCGTGATGCTTGGCCCCAAGCATTGCGTGGTTTCCGAGCTTTTAACTCTGTTGAAACCCGGCCCGTGTTTTTTGGGCGTGACGTCATCCGGGTGACACATCCAACCGGTTGAAGGATGGGGCGGATGTCGTTTGTGGGCATCCGTTGCGTCAGGAACAGAGCTTTGTGGTGCCTTCAGGTGCCAGTTTTGATGGAGGTTTGAGTGCGGGCCCGATTGGTTTTCATTGCTGTATTCAGCCTGTTCATCAACCTCCTGATGCTGACCGGTCCTCTGTTCATGCTGCAGGTATATGACCGCGTGCTGTCCTCCCGGTCGGAGGCGACGCTGGTTGCGTTGTTTGTGCTTGTCGCGTTTCTGTATCTCGCGATGGGTGTCCTCGACTTTGTGCGCGGACGTATCGGTGCACGCATCGGCGCGGATTTTCAGGCGCGCCACGATCTGGATGCGTTTCGCGGGTCGCTGAGTGCCCCACCGGAGATGCGCAAGGAGAGTATGACCGCGTTGGGTGATGTGGAGGCCGTGCGCCGGTTCTTTTCCGCACCTGTTTTCGGGGCCCTGTTCGATGTCCCGTTCACGCCGCTTTTCATTGCCGCGATCTTCCTGTTTCACCCCTTGCTGGGCTGGTTGGCCGTTGGCGGTGCGCTGACGATGATCACGCTTTCGCTGTTGAACCAGGCACTCTCTGCAAGTCCGGCAAAGCGTGCGGCGCAAACCGCCGCTTCTGCAACCCGATACGGCGAAACACTGCGGATGGAGCCGGACACGGTGCGTGCACTGGGCATGACGGAAACGGCATCGAACCGATGGAGGGAAAAACGCAGTACCGCACTGGAAACGGACATGACCGTGTCCGACCTCAATGGCGGCTTCGGGTCGATCTCCAAGGCGATCCGCCTGTTCTTGCAGTCCGCGATGCTGGCGCTCGGTGCATGGTTGGTCTTACAGGACCAGTTGACGCCCGGCGCCATGATCGCCGGATCAATTCTGCTCGGACGGGCCCTCGCCCCCGTGGAGCAGATCATCGGGGGGTGGGCGCTCGTGACGCGTGCACGCGCGGGTTGGGCCTCTTTACGGCGTTTGGCAGAGGCCGTTCCGAAGCCGCCAAAGCGCACCAGACTCAATCCGCCCGCGGCTAACCTGGAGGCCGCGTCAGTCAGTGTCTACGCGCCCGGACGCACTAAGCCCTTGCTCTCGAACATCAACTTCAAGCTCGAACCCGGCAGCGCTGTCGGTGTCATCGGAGAAAGCGCATCCGGAAAATCGACCCTCGCGCGGGTTCTGACCGGGCTTTGGCAGCCGGCAACAGGCTCAATTCGTCTGGATGGTGCCAGTCTAGATCAGTTCGGCCGGACAGGGCTCGCAGAGTATGTTGGCTATCTTCCGCAGGAGATCGTCCTGTTCGATGGCACCGTTGCCGAGAACATCTCGCGCCTTGCTGAAAACCCGGACCCCAAGGCCATCATCGCCGCTGCCGAGCGTGCGGGGGCACATGACATGATTCTCGGTCTTCCCGACGGGTATGACAGTCGCGTTGGCGACGGCGGCATCAAGCTGTCGGGCGGGCAGAAACAGCGCATCGGTCTGGCCCGGGCGATGTTTGGTGATCCGGTGATCCTCGTTCTCGATGAACCCAATTCCAATCTGGACGCCGCTGGCTCCGCGGCCGTGAACCGGGCCATTCGAGAGATGAAGGAAAACGGGCGGATCGTGATCGTGATGGCGCACCGCCCGGCCGCCATCGCCGAGTGTACGCAGATCATGATGATCAGGGATGGCAAGATCGCCGCATTCGGCCCCAAGGACGATGTGCTGAGGGAAGTGCTTCGCAGGCAGGACAGCGCCCCGGATCCCGCCGCACCTCCGCCTGCGCGTGGCGCGGAAGTCGTCTACTCCCTCCAGGGCTCCACACGGCAATAGAAGGGGCGCATCTCAGTCATGAAAACATGGAACTCGAAGGGTCTTCATCTCATCGGCGCGACAACGATCATGCTGTTGGTGGGCGGCCTTGGAGCCTGGGGTACCCAGGCGCAACTGGCCGGCGCCGTGATCGCACCGGGCCTGATCGAGGTCGAAGGCCGCAGCCAGGTGATCGAGCATCCCGATGGTGGCATCGTCCGGGATGTTCTCGTCGAGGAAGGCGACCTTGTGGCGGCGGGCGACATTGTCCTGCAGCTGGATGGGTCCGACCTGAACGCGGAACTCGGTATCATCCAGGGGCAACTCAACGAAGCGGAGGCAAGAGCGCTCAGGCTGCGTGCGGAACTGGACGGGGCTGACCGGATCACCACCAGTCCCGCATTTGCCGCGCGCCTCAGGCAGGAGGCCGATCTTGCCGAGGTATTCGAGGGGCAGGTGCGCCTGTTCGCGGCGCGCAGTGAAACCTTTGACAGAACGGTGGAGTCGCTGCTCGATCAGCAGGCGCAGATCCGCAACGAGATCGACGGCCAACGCGCACAGGATGCGTCGTTTCGTGAACAGCTGACACTCGTGGAGGAGGAACTGGCCGGTCTCGATGATTTGCTTGAGCGCGGCCTGACCATGCGGTCTCAGGTCCTCGAGGTCCGGCGGGAACAAGCGCAGCTGGTTGGCGCGCAGGGCGAGTTGCACGCCGCCATTGCCCGCAACAAGGGGCGCATTGTCCAGATCGATACCGAGTTGCTGCGCATCACAGCAGAACGGCGAGAGGAAACCCTGAGCGCGTTTCGGGACCTGTCGGTGTCGCTCGCCGAACTGAACGAACGCAAGCGCGCATTGCAGGTTCAACGCGACCGGCTGGCGCTGACCTCTCCGATCTCCGGCATCGTGCACAGCCTCGCCGTGACGTCCCGGAACTCGGTGATCCGACCGGACGAGCCGGTCCTGTTCGTCGTTCCGCAAGATACGCGCCTTGTCATCGCCGCGCGTATCAACGCGACCGATGTGGATGCGATCTATCCCGGTCAGGACGCGGTCTTGCGCTTCTCGGCTTTCGCGGCCCGCACCACGCCGGAAGTGTCCGGCACACTCGACCGCATCTCTCCGGACGTCCTCGTGGATGACACCACCG
Organism: Tropicimonas sp. S265A; assembly: GCF_049800835.1. Classification (NCBI taxonomy): domain Bacteria; kingdom Pseudomonadati; phylum Pseudomonadota; class Alphaproteobacteria; order Rhodobacterales; family Roseobacteraceae; genus Tropicimonas; species Tropicimonas sp. S265A. The sequence goes on along the minus strand of NZ_JBNAFU010000001.1, from coordinate 802,036 downwards.
GCGCACAGTATTATTCGGCGTATCTGAGTGTTTCCGATGCGGAGATCGAAGCCCTCGACGGGCGCCGCCTTGTGCCCGGAATGCCGGTTGAAAGCTTCATTCAAACCGAGAGCCGAACGCCGCTGGCGTACCTGGTCCAGCCCTTCACGGACTACTTCAACCGCGCGTTCCGGGAAGAATAGATCCACGAAAGTGGAGGGCATCGAGCATGCTGCTGTTTGCGGGGGCTGCGAACCCGCGGCATGACCTTGCTACACGTTTTCCGAACGGGCCCCGCGATGCTGGCCGCCTTTTCGCGCAGCGTTCCACTCGCGATCCGGGAAAGGACCGATCGCGCGATGGCGGGAAGGTTGGGATCTGTTCCCGCGCATTCGTGGCGCTGTCCGTGACCCGGTCTGTCTTGCACCGCCTGCGCGCATCTCAGAGATTGATGTGACCGCTAGACTTGGCTGGAACCGGGCACGGCCGCTATGGTTCACATGAGGTCTGGGGAAGACCGGTTTGCCAACGCGGACGCACATTTTTATCAACGGTTCCGACCGACGGTGCGAACGAACGCGGCGGATTTTTTGGGGGTGCGTCCTTCGGCGGACGGCAGAGGCTCCGACGGAACACAGGCACGACGGTCAGGTCGCAACGCCTGCGCCGAAGTCTTTGCAACTTTGAAACCTACTTTTGGCGCGACACCGAGATGCCCGAAGGTGCGTTCCGTCTTTGCGAGACCCCAAATGCCTTCGCCTGCCTCAGATCGCGCCGTTCCGCAGGAGGCTGCGCGCTTGTTTTGGTCCCGAAACCACCTCTGATGCCGATCAACACTGCGCGCAGATATCTCGTGACCGTTCCGCAAGCCGACTTGGGTCGGAAAATCAATTACCTGAGCGCTACCGGACCATTGTCATCCTGTCCCAGTCGGCGTACTCGGGCGAGCCTTCCCCCTTGATGTCGCCGTCATAGCCGAACTCGACCATATGCAGGAGGGTCGAGGCTTGCGTTGCAAAGGCGACCGCGTAGGCCTCTGGCAGGTCCGCCGAGGACAACAGTCGGGTCGCTGCAAAATCAGCCCAGCCCGCATGGTTCGTACCGCGTGGGGCGGAAAACGGCACACCGTGGAGAGAGCCGCACAATGGCAAATGGCAATGGCCGTGGAAGATATGGCGGATTTTCCGGGCGAAAGGTCGGATTGTCTCGCCGAACAGATCGGCATCAAGCAGCATGATCTTGTCCATGGGCGCGACGCGGACAGGCACCGGGTTGTGGTGCATGAAAATCCAGACCGGGCCTTCTACCTGTTCGAGCTGTTTGGTGAGCCAGCGTGCGCGCGTTTCGCAGAAATGCCCGGCATGGGTCTCGGGTCCCCACGTGTCGAGGCAGATTGCTGTCCCGAGCGAGAGGGGGACCGTGTATTGAACATGTCCATCCGCATTTGCAAGCTCCGGAAACTCCTTAAGGAAGGTCGGTCTTTCGTCATGGTTTCCGATCAGGAGATGGATCGGAACCGTCGTATTCGCAATGCGCTTTCTGAGCCGTGCATAGTCCTCGGCATCACCCCAGTCGGAGAGATCTCCGGTGATAAAGAGCGCTTCTGCATCCCGGTGCTTGTGCAGGGCATCTTGTAGCGCCTTTTCGAAGTTGGCGTTGGGATCGCGGCCGCCGATCGTGTTGCCGGGCCTTGTCAGATGAATATCGGTGAGGTGCAGCAGTTTCATGTCGTATTCCTGGAACTGTCCCCGGGCAGGTGAACCGCCCGGGGTGTCGACATCCGAAGTGTTTACTGGATGAGGTCCTGAACTTCTTCGGTCAGCTCTTCCTGCAGCTCCGCCATGTCATCGAATTCACCTGTCACGATGCCTTCGAGCCCGTCATAGATGACTTGGGTCGCTGCAAGGCCATTGTCACCCGGATAAGCCTGCCATTCGCGCAAGAGCGGCAGTTGGCGCACGGCTGTCGCCTTCGCCGGGTTTTCCTCATAGAAATCCTTGAGGATGATCTCGTTGGCTGCCTGGTTGGGTGGCATGTAGCCGGTCGTCCGCGCCACATCGGCGGCCCCTTCGCCAGACGTGATGAACTTCAGCCATTTCCATGCTGCGTCGAGCTCTGCCGGATCTTCGGAGGTCGACACCAGCATCGCGGAGTTTCCGCCAGCGGGCAGGCCCATGGGGCCATCGGCGCTCAGCCCGGGAAACTCGCTTGTCACAAGCGTGAACTCGCCCATCGCGCGCTCCACCGCGCCGACAGCGGAGGTGGACCAGTACATCATGCCGATATCACCGGCGGAGAAGGACGCAAGAGCCGCTTTCCATTCGAGGTTCTGCATTTCACATCCCCGAAAAATCGTCCGCATCGTGTTCAGCGCGGTCAGGCCTTCGGGGGTATCCAGTTGAAAATCCGCGCCCTCAACCGTGGGTTTGTCCTGGCTCCACATAAGGGCTTGCAGGAACCAGTTACCGGTGATGTTCCATCCCCAGAACATCGGGTTTTCGACACCGGCTTCGCGCAGGCGCACGCAGGCCTGCACGACCTCTTCCCAGGTTGTCGGCAAGTTGGTCTCGTCGTAGCCAGCCTTCGCCATCGTTTCCATGTTGTAGTAGCCAACCGGAAGCGAGATGGAGAACGGCAGACCGTAGACATCCCCATCAAAGGTGCCCAGATCGAGCATGGCCTTGTGATAGCCATCCTTCGCGAAATCGTCTTCGTCCGCGATGAACGGCTCAAGGGATTTGGCAATGCCCTTCTCAACAAGAATTGCCTGGCGATTCAGGCCCTGCATGGTCACATCCGGCAGTGTTCCGGCCACGGCTTCGCGCAGGATGGTATTGGTTCCATCCTCGTAGCTTTCGTAGGTCGCGCGCATCTTCACTTCGATGTTCGGATACGCCTCGTAGAACTTCGGCAGGATCCGCTCGTAGGTCACATCGAACAGGTGGCTGTAGGGATAGGCGAACTCGATGACGATCTTGTCTTCCGCCAGCGCCGGGCCTGCGAGCAGGACAAGCGCCATTGCAGTGCTGAGTTTTTTCATTACTTTCTCCTGATAACTCGGGCTCTGGAGGTTTGGCGATTGACAGAGCCCTGGGTGAACTTCCCTGACGTGGGAATGGTTGATGGGGCGGCGCGTGCGTCGCCTCATTTCATGCCGGATAACGTGATCCCTTCGATGAAGCGGCGCTGTGCCAGCAGGAAACAGACGATCAGCGGGGTCACGATGATGCAGGCCGTGGCCATCATCGGTCCGAAATTGTCCCCGTCCGCGTCGCCTTTGAATTCGCGCAGACCAAGGGGCGGCGTGAACAGTTCTCGATTGCCGGTGATGACAATTCGCGGCCAGAAATAGTCGTTCCAGTGGGCCACGACCGAGAAGATGCCAAAGGCCATGAGCGCCGGGATCGCCGTGGGCAACATGACCTGCCAGATAATCCCGTACTCGCTCATCCCGTCCATTCGGGCGGCATCGATCAGATCATCCGGCACGGTCATGAAGAATTGCCGCATCAGGAAGATGCCGAAGACGGAAATCGTCCAGGGAATGATCAGCGCAGCGTACGAGTTCGTCAGGCCCAATTTGGCCAGCATGATGTAAAGCGGCAGTGCGATGGCGTGGACCGGGATCAGCAGACAGAACAGCACAAGACCGAACACAGCCTCGCGCCCCCAAAACCGTAGCTTGGCCAGCGCATAGGCGCAGGGCAGGGCAACGATCACCTGAATAAGAAAGATCGAGACCGTTACGATCACGCCGTTCAGAAGGTACCGCAGAAGCGGCGCTTTTTCGAAGGCGGTTGTGTAGTTGTAGACGATCGGATTGACCATGCAGTCTTCGACCGCGTTGCCGAGCTTGACGCAGAAATCATCGCGAAACGGCTCTTGCGTGCCAAGGAACCCACCGGTTTGCTGCATGATCTCGGCAGGCGATTTGAGTGACAGGCTGGCCATCGTGTAGAATGGCAGCAGTACGATCAGCGCGCCGAGGATCAGAACCGCATGTTTGATCGTCTCGTTCGTCGAGAACGCTGAGCTGCGGGCCAGCTGGGCGCTTGTCATGTCAGACATAATGCGTCCTCCGCTCAACCAGCCAGCGCTGGATCAGGGTCAGGGCCATCACGAAGCCGAGGAATACGACCGTAATCGCCGCACCGATCCCCATGAGGTTTTGCTGAATGCCCTTCTCGTAGATGGCAAACATCATCACGTAGACAGACTTCGAGGGTCCTCCGCCCTGCGGGTAGAAGGCCTCCACCATGTCGAAGACCTGAAAGGATCGGATGAAACTGATTGTCACAACAAACACGGTCGTCGGCCCAAGAAGCGGCCATGTGACAAGGCGGAACCGCTCCCACCCGGAGGTCGTCCCATCCATCTCCGCCGCGTCATAAAGCGACGGCGGGATCGACGACAAACCGGCAAGGTAGAGGACCATGTTAAAGCCGAAACCCTGCCAGACCCCGATAAAGCAAACCGTCCAGATAGCGTAGTCGCGGTCCGTGAGCCAAAGCGGAAAGCTGCGGGCACAGCCGTTTGCGTACCAGGTCCAGGTTTCGAGGAAGGTGCCGCACCCACGTTCGAGGGTTGCGTTTACGATCCCGATGGTGGGGTGAAAGGCAAATTCCCAGACGATTGCCATGGCGATCAGAGCGGCCATGACGGGCAGAAAGTAGATTGTCTTGTAGACATCTCCGAACCGGGTGAGCGAGTGGATGAGCAAAGCAGCACCCAGACCAAGGCCCACGGTCAACGGCACAACGACAAACACGTAGCGGAAGGTCGCGCCGAACATCTTCTCGTAGGTCGTGCGGGTAAAGATGCGCTCATAGTTCTCAAGGCCCACGTAGTTCGCGCCGGTGTTGCCAAGGGAGTAGTCCGTCAGGCTGAGCCCGCCCGCGATCAGGATCGGCAGCAGAAGGATCACGACCATCAGAAAAAGCGCCGGACCAACAAACCAAAGATGGGCTCTGGATGTCATGGCGCTAAGCCACTTCCCTGGTGGCAACGGGGGGGCGGAGGCGGTTTCCGTCAGCCGAAAAAATCAACATCTGCGTGCGGTCGAAATCAAACTGGATATTCGCACCGATCCCCATGTCCTGAGCGCGCGCAGGCTCCGATCTGAGCACGATGACCTTGTCTTGCCCGTGGACGCCGATATGAAGAAAAATGTCTGCACCAAGGTTTTCGCGATGCTTTACGATCCCGCGAAACCTTCCGCTTTCAGACAGGAACCCATGTTCGGGGCGCAGCCCGAAGCTGACCGGTTGTGCGACCTGTTTCGGGAGAACACCGAGCGTCTCTCCCCAGAGGTCGAGGCGCCCATCTGCGTGCACATCCCCAGCAAGGATGTTGATGGCCGGTGATCCGATAAACCGTGCCACTTCAATGGTTTCCGGGTCGGTGTAAATCTTGTCCGGGGGCCCAAGCTGCAAGATGCGCCCCTTCATCATGACGGCCATGCGGTCGGACATGGTCAGCGCTTCGGCCTGATCGTGGGTGACGTAAACGAATGTCGTTTTGAGCCTGCGGTGCAATTCCGAAAGCTCAGCCCGCATGTGGACCCGCAGGGCCGCGTCGAGGTTTGATAGCGGCTCGTCCATTAGGAATGCCACAGGTTCGCGGACCATGGCGCGCCCCAGCGCCACGCGCTGGCGCTGTCCGCCTGAGAGTTGTCCGGGTCTTCGGTCCAGAAGAGCCGAGATTTCGAGGGTTTTCGCGACGCCTTCGACCTTGCTGCGGAGCGACCGGTAGGTCTTGCGCGCAACGAGGGGCCCGATGATCGGAAGTCTTGCCACGGCCCCGAGTTCCCGCATCCTGAGCGGTGTCATCATATTGTCCGCAACACTCAAATGCGGATAAAGCGCGTAGCTCTGGAAAACCATGGCCAGGTCGCGGTCCGCGGGGCGAATATTGGTGACATCTGTCCCGTTGATCTCCACCCGTCCACCGTCAGCGTGTTCAAGGCCCGACAGAATCCGCAAAAGCGTCGATTTTCCACAGCCCGATGGCCCGACCAGGGTGACGAACTCACCTTCTGCGATATCGAGAGATACGCCTTTCAGGACAGATGTACTGCCGAAAGACTTCTCGATCTTCTGCAAAGAGATTTGCGCCAAGGCCGCCTCCGATGGTCGCTACGAAGGTCAGCATGGCAATGCTTGGTCTCGATTCCGTGACGTCATATTAGTGCGACTAATACCTGCAACAGTGGGCACGTCAGGAACATCAAGAGTGGAAGCGGATGCCCAACGCGCAACGCGTCAAAGCCCTCGCGCATGCGGTGCGGGAGGGCAGCTTCTCCGCGGCGGCGCGGCGCATGGGGCTGTCTCAATCGGCCGTCTCCCAGCATATCTCCAAACTTGAAACGGAGGTTGGCGCGCAGCTTCTGGTGCGGGGCAGGGACGGCATCACTCTGACCGCGACCGGTCAGGAGCTCTTTGAACTGGCCGATGAGTTTGCCGCGCTCGACCAGCAGATCACCGAACGCTTGCGCGGTCATGCGCAGCTGGACCGGGGACATCTGAAGATCATCGCCAATGCGCCACAACCCGCCTTGTCGTTGATCGAGCGCTACACCTCGCGGTACGACAACATCTCGGTGGACTTCGCACTTTTTGACTGGGCCTCCGCCATGGATCGCGTGAAGTCAAAACGGGTCGATATCGCGCTTATCACGGCACCTGCGCCGCAGCCCGATCTGGTCGTAATCCCGATTGTCGAAGCGAAATACGTGCTCTACGCGCGGATCGATCATCCGTTGGCTGCGCGCGAGCGCGTGCGGCTCCAAGACGTCGCGGCGCATACTCTGGTTCTTCCCGAAAAGGGGTCGCTTACACAGCGTGTTGTAACGCAAGCCCTTGAAAACGCAAATCTAGTCCCGCATCGCATTGTCACCATGACCACGTTTCCGGTCATGAAGGAGGCGATCCTTCAAGGCGTTGGGGTTGGTATTTTCTTGCAGAACAGCTCCGTCGCGGAAGAACGACTTCGGGAGGTGGAGATCGAGGACTTGCAGCAGAACTACTCGACCGCCATCGTCATCCCGAAACACAAATACGGCTTGAGGATCACCAGAAGTTTTCTGGAGATACTCGACTAGAAAGCTGTCGGGCTTCCTCTTGGGCAAGAGGCAGCGCCGTTGTGCGACGGCCTTGGACGCCCGGGACGTGTGCAACACGCTGCAAGCGTTTCTTTGCCTGCGTCTCGCCCGGATCATCTTGCGGGTTTCGATCTTTGGTCTTTGAAGGGCCTTCAGACCATCCACTTCAGGCATTTTGCGGCGCAGGCGACCGGGTCTATGGTTTCGATGGCCAGCGATTCACGCACCATCTCGACGACTTGCACCATTCCGGCACACCCCAGGATCACTGCATCGATGTCATCACCTTGCTGGGCAAGAAGTGCCTCTTCCTTGATGGCCAGAGCCGCGTGTGTCGGCTCCTGTTCCAAAGCCAGAACCGGCACCCCGGATGCGCGCACCTTGGCGGCAAACGGCAGCATCCCCTGACGTTCGATATTTGCCTCGATCACAGGCACCGACGCTGACAGTGTCGTTACAACGCTGAACCTCCAATTCCGGAGTGCCGCATAGTGATAGGCGGCTTGGCCGATCCCGATTACCGGGCAGTCTGCCAGATTGGCAGCCTCTTCAAGTGCCGTATCATCAAAGCATCCGATGATTATGCCATCCGCGTTGGCGTCAGAGGCCTTCGATACAAGTTTGAGAAGCGGCGCAGCGGCAGCCTTGCCGTCGCCGGCGCCTTGAATCGCGGGCGGCCCATCGTGCGATGTCCATCCTTCGAAGCGCAATCCGGGAGCCGATCGGCGCGCCTGCTCCAGCATGGCCTGTGTCATCGACACGGTGCTGTTGGGGTTGATGACGATAACAGTCATCAGATCATGCCTTGGCCTGCATCCGATCCCTGCCGTGAGCGGTGGCGATTCATGATCCACACCACCAACAGGAACACGCAGATCACCAACAGTGAAAAGACGGTCGTCAACGTGCCCAGGGCGAACAAAACGGGCGTTGTCACGTTTGTTGTCATGCCGAAAATTTCGAGCGGGAGGGTATTGTAGCTGCCGGCGGTCAGCAGGGTGCGCGCAAATTCATCATAGCTGAGCGTGAACCCAAAGAGGGCGACACCGATCAATGACGGCGCGATGATCGGAAGCACAACGTGGCGAATGACCTGCCAAGGGCTAGCGCCGAGGTCGCGCGCTGCTTCTTCAAAAGAGGGATCGAACCGGTTGAAGACGGCGAACACGATCAGCAGGCCGAAAGGCAAGGTCCATGTAAGCTGCGCCCCGAAACCCGAGCTTGACCAGTGCACCGGCAGTCCTGACTGGGACCAGATCAGCCCGACCCCGAGTGAGATCAGGATCGAAGGGATGACCAGCGATGTGATGATCAGGTAGAAGACAAGGGAGGAGCCTGCAAAGCGTTTGCGGAACGCAAGGCCGCCCATCACGGACACGATGACAGTCGTCACCATCACCATCAGGCCCAGAACAAGCGACCGGGAAAAGGCGCCCCAGATATCGCCCACGGCCTGCTGCTCGAACAGGTCGCGGAACCAGTGCAACGAAACGCCCCGCATCGGAAAGGTCAATCCGCCCTGCGGCCCCTGAAACGACAGGATGCCGATGGTCACTGTGGGACCGTACAGGAATGCAATGAACAGGATGAAAAACACAGTCAGGGCGTAGAAGGATTTGGGACGCGGTTCCATCTTCAGAGCTCCTTTCGGATGTCGACGAAGCGCAGGAGCGTTCCGATCAGCAAAAGGACCGTGACGAGCAGGATGACTGCGGTCGCAGATGCTGACGGGTATTGCAGCAGTCCAATATCATTCTGGATCATCCGCCCGACATTGGCGGACTGGGATCCGGACATGAAACGCACCGTGATGAAATCCCCCATCACAAGGGCCACGACGAAAATGGTGCCGATCATGATCCCCGGTTTGGTCAGCGGAATGATCACATGCCAAAGCGTCTGCCAGCCTGTGGCGCCGGCATCCGCAGCAGCCTCTATCAGTGATTTGTCGATCCGCATCATCGTGTTGAAGATCGGGACCACCATGAACAGCGTGTAGAGATGAACGAATGCGAGGATCACGCTGAAATCGCTGAACAACAGCCACTCCAATGGTTCGTCGATGACCCCCATGGAGATGAGCGTCGAGTTTGCGATCCCGTTGCGCCCGAGAAACGGGATCCATGAAATCATGCGGATGATGTTCGAGGTCAGAAACGGGATCGTGCAGAGCAGAAAGAGTGCGATTTGCCAGGTCAGGCTTCGGATGTGAAATGCAAGGTAGTAGGCGACGGTAAAACCGATCAGAAGCGTGCAAGCCCATGTGATCGCGGCATATTTGAACGTGTTGATGAAGACCCTGTAGGTCACGTCCGACGTGAGCAGGAACGCGTAATTGTCGAACTGGAATGCCGGATAGATTGACCACTCCGTCGCCCCCCAGAAGCTGACGACGATGATCATCGCAATCGGCGCGACCAGAAAGACAAGCAGCACGAGGGAAAGTGGGGCTGCCAAGAGCCAGCCAACGACCGAATTGTTCCGCAAAACCGCCTCTGAAGTTCTTGTTGTCTCTGGAAAGAGCCGGAGGGCCGAAACCCTCCGGCGGGCATCGCTTATGCTGCGATGAATTCGTTCCACTTACGGACCATGTACTGGTTTTCGTCCATGACCGCGTTCCAGCACGCCACCGCACCCATGCGGTCAAAGAACGAACCGCCATCGCGGACCTCACCGGCTTGCGCCAGCGTATCGCCCGTGGGTGAGGTGATGATGTCGGTGGCTTCCTTGCCTTCGAACCAGTAGCCCCACTCGTTCTCGGTCATGAACGCCTTCGATGTTTCCGGCACCGCCGAATAGTAGCCCTGACGCATCAGGTATCCGCCGACCCAACCCGAGAGGTACCAGTTGATGTACTCGTAGGCTGCGTCCAGTTCCATGCCGGACAGGGACGACGACAACCCTATGCCGCCACCCCAGGACCGATAACCTTCTTCCAGCGGCTGGTAGACACACGGAATGCCGCGCGATTTGACAGCTGTGATGGCGGGTGACCACATGGACTGGATCACGACCTCACCACTGGCCATCAGGTTCACGCTTTCATCGAAGGACTTCCAGAAGGCGCGGAACTGGCCGTTCTTCTTGGCCTCGGTGAAGATGCCGATGGTCATGTCGATCTCTTCGCGGGTCATGTTGCCCTTGTCGGGGTAGGTGTATTCGCCCATCGATTCGACGACCATCGCCATGTCCATGATTCCAATCGACGAGATGTCGAGGATCGACGCCTTGCCCTTGAACTCGGGGTTCAGCAACTCGGACCAGTTGTTGATCGGGCGGCCGATCAGGTCGGGGCGGATGCCGAGGGTGTCGGCGTTGTAGATCGTGGGGATCAGGGTCATCCAGCCGGATTCGTTGTCTACGAAGGACGTGCCTCCCGGGCCTTCGACAAAGCCCACGCTATGGGGGGCGGTACCTTGGGCAATCGTACTTTCCGGCGTCAGTTTGCCGTCTCGGAAGATGCCTACGATCTTGTCGTAGTTGGCGATTTTCGAGGTATCCATCGCCTGCAGGTTGCCGGTCGGCCAGACTTTCTTGCAGATCCAGTATTCGATGTCTGCGATGTCGAAACTGTCGGGCTGAGTAGCGGCGCGCTGGGTTACGCTGTCGGAATCCAGAGCCGTCATTTCCAACGTGAAGCCGAGGTCTTCCTTGACCTTCTGCGCCACATCATTGAGGTTCGAGACCCCGGTGCCAAACTGGCGCAAGGTGATGTCTTTTGTCTCTTGCCCCCACACCATTGGAGCCGGAAGCGCGGCGGCCGCCACCGCCGCGCTGCCCGCTTTCAGCATTGACCTACGGGAATAGCGTATCTTTGAAATGGTCGTCATGTTTCGTCCTCTTCTGTTGAACATGTCTTTAACCGGCCAGGGCGTGTGCTGCCCCTGCCTCCCAGTCGAGGCCGATTGCCTCTCCCAAATCCTTCGGATTGTCGAAGAAATCCCGATCTGAAAGCAGTGCTGTGACTTCCTGCTCGCCGGGAACGGCGGCGGTGAGCGTTACATGCGTGCCTTGGTATTCGATGTTGGTGATTGTGCCCGGCAGTCTGGCGCTTTGCGACGCCGTGACCTTCATGGCATCCGAGCGAATGGCCAGCGTGCCTTCGGGCATCGATACCACGTTGTGGGAGCCAAGGAAGCGCGCGACGAATGCGGTTTTCGGGGCGTCGAAGACGGCGCGGGTTTGTCCGGCCTGTTCGATGATCGCGTTGTTCATCACGACAATCTCATCGGCCAGCGCCAGGGCTTCATCTTGCCCGTGGGTGACGTGCACAAACGTGATGCCGAGCTCGCGTTGGAGTTTTTTCAGCTCTGCACGCATGCGAACCCGCAAAAAAGGGTCCAGCGCCGACAGCGGTTCATCCAGCAGAAGAACATCTGGTTTCGTGATCAGCGCGCGCGCGAGCGCGGCGCGTTGTTGCTGGCCGCCCGACAACTGGGCCGGAAGGCGGTCCGCCAGCGCGGTCATGGCCACGAGTTCCAGCATCTCGTCCGCACGGGCTGCGCGTGTTGCAGCGTCCACGCCCTGCATTTTCAAACTGAATGCAACATTCTCGCGCACACTCAGATGCGGAAAGAGCGCGTAGTTCTGGAACATCATTGCCGTTCCGCGCTTCGCAGGTGGCAAGTGCGAAATATCGCGGCCACCGAGCGTGATCGCGCCATCGGAGACGGATTCATGACCGGCAATCATCCGCAGCGTCGATGACTTTCCGCACCCCGACGGTCCCAAAAGACAGGCATAGGTCCCCGCGCTGAAGTGATAGCTGATGGCATCGACAGCAACGGTCGCGCCGTAACGCTTGGTCAGGCCGACCAGTTCCAGGTCCAGGTTCGGGGTCATCGCGCCTCCACGTGTGTGGGCCAACTCTGTGCGATGCTTCTTTCGCTGGCCAAGCAGAACCCGTGTCCTGCCGGGTGCCGAGATGAACAACTGCTCGAATTCGACCAATTCAGGCGAAATTTGTATAAAATTTCAGCACAGATTGTATACGATCTGCCCTGATTTCGTGTGAAGGATTGAGTGGCCCGTGCGCGGTGTGCACGCTTTTGGCAAGGACCTGCATTATGCCAACAGCGACTGATCTGAAACCAGCAAACGTTGAGGGAATCGTTTCCCAACTGACCGAGGCGGTGCACGAACACCGTCTGCATCCCGGAGCAAAACTTCGGGAGGATGAGATCTGCGAGATCTTCGGTGTCAGCCGGACCATCGTCCGTCAGGCGCTGCGTGTCATGGAGTTCGAAGGGCTGCTGACGATCGAGAAGAACAGGGGCGCCTTCGTGTCAAAGCCGACGCTGAAGGAGGCGAGAGAGGTCTTTCAGGCCCGCGCGCTTCTGGAGCCAAGTACGGCCCGGGCGGCTGCGGAGCGCGCAAACGCAAACGATATCAAAAGACTCGAACGCCACATCGAGGATGAACACGCGGCCCTCGATCGTGACGAGGCTGGTCTTGCGTTGAAGTTGTCCGGTGACTTTCACCTCGAACTCGCCCGCATGGCCGATCAGCAGACCATCGAGCAGTTCTTGAGACAGCTGATATCCCGGTCATCGCTCGTGATCGCCCTTTACTGGCGTCGTCGCAACGCACTGTGCGAAAGCAACGCGCACCACGCCCTGGTCGATGCCGTGCGCAACGCAGACGGCGACAATGCCCAAGAGCTTATGAAAGGGCACTTGCTCGACATCTTTTCACAGCTTGATCTGAAGGAGCGCGCGGAAGGCATGACCTCTCTCAGGGAGGCGCTTCGTCAATGATCGAATTTCGCACTGCAACCCTGTCCGAAGTGGCGCAGATCTTGGATTGGGCCGCGCAAGAGGGGTGGAACCCCGGTCTTGATGATGCCGGGGCGTTTTTCGCCACGGATCCGGACGGGTTCTTTGTCGCCGTTGACAAGAGCGGCGAGCCGATTGCGGCAATCTCTGTCGTCAACCATACGCCCGACTTTGCCTTCCTCGGTCTTTACATCGTCCGGGCCGCCTACCGGGGGCATGGCATCGGGGTCGGCCTGTGGGCCCACGCGCTTCGGCACGCGGGCGACCGCACAATCGGATTGGACGGCGTTGAGGCCCAGCAGGACAATTACCGCGCCAGCGGATTTACCTACGCCGGCGGAACCACCCGTTTCACAGGTACGTTGAATGGCGGGCGCGCGAAAGGCGTTCGTGATCTGCACTCAGACGATATCCCAACCCTGATCGGGATGGAGGCCGCGGCTTCGGGTGTGGCGAAATCCAGCTACCTTGCTGGCTGGGTTGCGGGGGCTGCGACCAGACGCACGGTGGTCTTCGAGCACGCGGGCACGATCACGGGCTTCTGCACGGTGCGGGCCTGCCGGGTTGGCGCAAAAATCGGCCCCCTTGTCGCTGCTGACGAGGCAACCGCGCAAGGGCTTGTCATGCACGCCGCAACCTTGTTCGAAGGCCCCGTCACACTGGACGTGCCAGAAAGTGCCACGGCATTGTTTGACCTGTGCACGCAGCTTGGTCTGGACGCAGGGTTCAAGACAGCGCGGATGTACCGCGGAACACCGGTGGCAGCGCATCATCCGATCTATGCGGTCACCAGTCTTGAGCTTGGCTGACCCGAACACGGGCCGCCTTGCCGCCTTTGCGTTGCGTTTTCGTTCGCTGGCAAATGCAAAGCGGCCCCAGCACTTGACGGGGGCCGGCAGTCATGGACGTGTGAAACCCTGCGCGCCTCAGCCTTCGGGTACCGAAAGCGCGGTATCGACGGCAGAAAGCGGCAAATCGAGGCGTTGCATATTCAGTTCATCGAGGAAGCGATGCTCCATACGGGTCAGCGTCCCCGGCATCACGGCGATATGTCCATCTGCGGAGCGTTTGGCGATCTGGCGCGCGAAGGTACGGAGCATCTGGTCGTCAAACCGGCAACCAAGAAACAGGAACGGGCGATTTGTGCGGCGCTCCTGAACTTCCTCCGGGATTGGACGCTGGATGTCGATCTCGGTGAGCACCTCCACATAGTCGCTGTCGGACATAAGAAAGGACGACCCTGATTTGCCCAAGCCATGGGGTTTGTACAGCAGCGTTTTCCAGGCAGGATCGGGCTGATCGATCTCTTGCCCCGCGCTGTCATAGGTGCGGGTGAAGATGTCGATCCATTCCCCATTGCGGCTGACGCCCTGAACCAGCCCCCAGTCCGTGCCCTCGAAGGCGTTCAGGAGGCCGTCGTCATACCAGCTGTCAACTACCATCGGCGGTCGCACGCGCGCTAGCCAGTCATGGATCGGGTTCGGCGCTTTGGTTTCGGCGTCGAATGCGTCGTTGATGATTTTGTTGAGAGTCGCGCGAAACTTGCGGCTTTCAACGTATTGCGCAACCGACCAGAGATTGCCGCTGGCCCGCCGCGGAGCACGAACCTGCTCTTCGATCAGCGCACAGAGCGCTTCGGGTGTGGCCGGGAACTGGCTTCCCGAAAGGGCGGAGACACCCGGTCCGAGATACGCGATGCGTTTGCCTGCTGCGACCTCATCCAGGGCGCGCTCAAGTGTGTCGAGTTCGGACATTGTTCAATCCTCGTCCGCGGTCGCAAGGCGCCGCGCGTCAATGGTGATGGGCAGTTTCGGGGGGGTGTCGAAGGCGGGCATCGCAAAAACCCACCCGTTCGACAGCTTGGCCCAGCCGCCCCAGAGATCGGGCTTTTCCTGGTCCACGATCATTTCTTCGAGGTCTTTCTTGGGCACGTAGGCTTCCATGCCTTTCGGGGTGTTGCGGATCATGACTTTCATGATGTCGTCTCCAGTGGCTGGCGGGTGACAATGTGGGATTGCAGCGGCCGACCGGCATCGCAATCAAAACCGCGTTGCTCCGAAGCGACTAGTTCGCGTTCGCGCATGCCGACAATGCTTTGGCGGTCCACGAAATCGACCGCATAGATGTAGAATTGCTGGAGAAAGACACCTATGTCGCGCACATAGCCGACATCGCCTTTCTTGACGACGGTCTCGCCGATTTCCTTGCCCGCCATCGTGCCGTCGTTCTTGATGTTCTTTTTCGAGATGACCTTGTCTCCGGGGGCGTAGATCGGGTCTCGGTACACTTCGATTTCTCTGTCGTCTGTGGACATGGGCCTCAAGCCTCCGTTCTGAGTTGAGCCAGCCGTTCGGCGGCGGTTTCGCGGATGATGTCTTCGGGGTCTTGCAGCAGCGCGGTCGCCGCAGACTCATCTCCGCTTTCGGCGGCAGTGTGGCGGACGCGCATATCGGGGTCGTCTACAAACAAACCCGGCCTGCGCTCTGCCGCCTGGCGCCGGACCAGCGGATCGGGATCGTTGCGGAAGCGGTCGAGCCACGCCCGCCCGATCCGGCGCGCCACGATGCGCCGAATTTCGGGATCGTCATCGGGGATCATCACGGGCAGCATGCCAGCCTCGGCCCGCCGCGCGACGATGGAGCGGACATAGCTGTCTTCGTCCGACATCATCGGGAGTAATTGATCAAGCGGCAGACGATGGGCGACGGCAATGCGAACGCGACGGTCGGGATCCTTGATCTTGCGTTCGGCGTTCTGGCGCGGCAGCCGCAGGACCGCCATCGCGCGCACGCCCGCATCCTCGTCCGTCAAGAGCCGGTTCAGGCGAAAGACGGACGCCACGCGCGCGGCGTTCATGCGGGTCTCGAAGTAGGGCATCGCGAGGCAATCATCCGCAAGATCGGGATTGAGAACGAAGAACCTCTCGATCCGTTTGGCATAGCGATCATGGGCGCATGCCCAGCCCTGGTTGCATTGACCCGAGGCGATCCGCGCACGAAAGGCGCAGGTGCCGCAATCGAGCGGTTCACCCAGCCAATCGACGGGATCGGGTCCATCCGGCACGTGGTCAGGCCGGAATGCAGGTTTCAGGCACCGGGCAAACCTGCGCGCATTGCGGATCGTCGAAAGTGCCGACACATTCGGTACAGAGCTCCGGGTCGATGACGTAGGTTTCGCCAGTGAAGCTGATGGCGGCGTTGGGGCATTCGAATTCACAAGCGCCGCAAACCGTGCAGTTGGATTGGACAATGGTAAGGGCCATGGGCGGTTCCTTTCTGCGGGGGGATCAGGCGATTTCGGCGGCCGGCAGACCGCGCTTGGTGCGGTATACGGCGGACACTGCGGTTTCGATGTAGTCGTAGGCATACTCTTGGATGGCCTCGATCCCGGCCTCTTCCAGCGCTTCGCGCGGGCAGTCGCCGATTTTGGCGCACAGGATCGTGCTGATGCCCTCCAGCGTCTTGATGACGAGATCCAACTTGTCGTCCTCGCCGTAGCCACCGACACAGTAGTTGTCGCAGCGCCGGTGGGTCACGAAACGCACGCCTTCGGCATCAACCTCGAACACTTGGAATTCCGTCGCATGGCCAAAGTGCTGGTTGATACGCCCGCCGCCCTTGGTGGCCACGGCGACCAGCATGGCTTCTGCGTCTTCGGCCACGGCGGTTTCGGTTTCGGCCTGGGCGTCGGCTGCGGCAGCCCGGCGGTCTTCGCGTTCCTTGGCGACCCATTCGCGGTAGGTGTCGCGCTTTGTCGGATCCACCGTGACTTCTTCCGGGACCAGATCCATCGTGAATTCCTGCCCGCGGTCCTCACCCAGAAGACCGACCGCGTCTGCGCGGCACTGGCGGCAGTGTTTCATCAGGTTCGCCCCGCCTGCGCAGGCGTCTTGAAGCTCTTTCAGTTCCGCAGCCGTCGGACCGCGTTGTCCTTCCAGTCCAAAGACCGTGCCATGTTCCGGTGCCGAGATCAGCGGCATGATGTTGTGCAGGAAGGCGCCGCGCTTCTTGACCTCCTTGTTCACCTCAAGCAGGTGCTTGTCGTTGATCCCGGGGATCATCACGGAATTGACCTTCACGAGGATCCCGCGTTCGTGCAGCAGGTCGAGGCTTTCCATCTGGCGCTCATGCAGGATCTGGCTGGCTTCCAATCCGGTCCGGCGTTTGTGCTGATAGAAGATCCACGGGTAGATTTTCGTGCCGATCTCTGGGTCGATCATGTTGATGGTCAGGGTCACGTGATCGATATTCATGTCGAGCAGGTCGTCGACATGGTCGGGCAGGGCGAGGCCATTGGTCGACAGGCACAGTTTGATATCAGGCAGCTGCTCGTGCACCTTCTCGAACGTGGCCTTTGTCTTGCGCCAGTCATAGGCGCTGTCTCCCGGACCTGCGATGCCAAGAACGGACAATTGCGGGATTTCGTTTGCGACCGCGATGACCTTGCGCGCGGCCTGGTCCGGGGTCAGACGTTCTGACACCACGCCCGGCCGGCTTTCGTTCGCGCAGTCGTATTTGCGATTGCAGTAGTTGCACTGGATATTGCAGGCGGGCGCAACGGCGACGTGCATACGGGCGAAATAGTGGTGCGCTTCTTCGGAGTAGCAGGGGTGGTCTTTGACCTTCTCCCAGGTGGCCGGGTCCATGTCTTCGGGGGCGTCGGAAGATCCGCAGGCCGAGGACGAACAACCGTCGGATTCCATGGCTTTGGTGAGCGTGTCTTTCGAGCCAACAGACAGACCGTCGAGGGAGATGACATTGGACATTGGCGGCACTTCCTTCCGGATGGATTGAGAGGTTCTCGGGGTATTCAGCAAGAAGCGTGCCAAGTCTGCGGCGGGGAATGTCGTCTGATTGTCGGTATTCCAACAATGGCCAAACCGAAAAACGGCCCGCGTTCTGGCGGGCCGTTCATTCTGCGCGTCATTGGCTGTTTATATTTTTCGGACTTCGACGCCGTGTTTCTGCAACGCGTAACTGATCTGCCGTGGGGTCATCCCGAGGAGCCGAGCCGCCTTGGCCTTGACCCAACCGGCCTCTTCCATGGCAGCGACCAGCTCGTCCCTCGCGGTATTGGCTGTCTTGCGGCGATTGACCTCGCCCCGTTCAAACGCTTGCGGAGGGTGCGGAACCGCAGGCTCGGGCGAGGTATCGACCGGAGCGACGGACGGTGTCACCACACTGCCGACAGCCAGACCGCCGATCGGGGATGCGCCGTTTTGCAAGCGCGCAAGGTCCGCCGAGAGGCACGCGTTGCGGCGACAGGCCAGTTCATTGTCCAGCACGATCTCGCCATCCGACAGGGATGCCGCGCGGTTGACGCAATTCTCAAGCTCCCGGACATTGCCGGGAAACTTGCATTTGCAAATAGTATCAAAGGCATCGGGCGCAAAGCGCACATTCGTTCCGTTGGACTTGTTGAACTGGTCAAGGAACAGTTGTGCCAGCGGTCGGATATCCCCGGCCCGGTCGCGCAAGGGGGGCAGGACGATCGGTACGACGCAGATACGGAAGTAAAGATCGGCGCGAAAATCACCCTGGGCTACCGCATCCTCGAGGTCGCGGTTCGTTGCGGCAACGACGCGCACATCCGCCTTCATCGTGCGTGTGCCGCCAACGCGTTCGAACTCGCCCTCCTGAAGAATGCGCAGCAGCTTGGTCTGGAAGGTCGGGCTGATCTCGCCGATTTCATCGAGGAAAAGCGTCCCGCCATCCGCCAGTTCGAACCGGCCTTTCTTGAGGTTGGTGGCCCCGGTGAAAGCGCCTTTCTCATGACCGAAAAGCTCGGATTCGAGCAATGTCTCCGAGAGGGCCGCGCAGTTGACGCGCACAAAAGGTCCCTTTGACCGGTTCGATTGACTGTGCACCGCGCGGGCAAAAAGTTCCTTGCCTGTCCCGCTTTCGCCGCGCAGCAGAACCGGGGTACGTTTATTGGCAACGCGCTTGACCTGTTCGATCACACCGGAAATAGCCGGGCTGTCGCCGATAATGCCATCGAGGCTGACCGGCGTGCTGATCCGCTCAGCCTGACCTTTGAGGGCTTGCACAAGGCGACGGGTATCGGCTTGCGCGCGCGCCCGGTCCAGCGCGATGCGGCGCCGAAACCGCAGGGCCTGCTCCAGAAGTGAGGCCACCATCGTAAGGACGCGCACATCGACTTCGGGCAATGCAGGCTGCGTCGAGTCATGACCCCGGTAGGCTGCCAGAAGGCCAATGACGAAATGGGTTTTTTCCGGATCTCGCAGTGGTACCGCGATCAGCGTCTGATCTTCGCCGCGCAACCGCCGGGGTACCGCATCCTGGCCGAATTCATCCGCCAGATCGAACGAGATGAGCGGGACGCCGGACCGGAAGACCACCTTTGCCACACGCTCGGACAGGACTTCGTTCGGGTCGTCCGTTTCATCGCGGGCGAACGCGGTCGCGGCGATCCTGAAGGGGTTGGATATGCCGGGCGTGGCATGGTCGCTCGGCTCCGACAGGAGCGCAAGAACGCCGTGCCGCAGGTCGAGGAACGACGACAGCACATTCAGAATGTCGGGTACAACTTCAATCGGGTCGGCGGCGCTGGCGAAAGTCTTGGCCACTTCGTAGATTGCGTCCAAAGCAAGGCGATCCATTGCCTGTTTTCGCCCGGTGCTCTGATCGAAGGCCAGGGAGTTGTGCGCGAGGGTGTCAAGGTTCGGGTCTAAGGCAGTCATTGATTGACGTACTCCTTATTGGCGTTGGAGGCGATTACTCCAAATGATCTCGCGGCGAGGCTTGGCAGGCCAAACCTCGAATCCCCAACGGTTTCATAACACTGCGCCTGTCCGGGTGCTTTTTGCAGGTGCAGAAAGGCTCTTTTGCCGCAGGGTTCCGCCGACGCGTGCCGTCGGAGGCATGGCAAATGATGGATTTTCCAGCGTGGTCTGCCAGTAATTGTGCAGTCGTGAGTCACAATGCGCCAAATTCGCAGAATGCTTGAGAATCAAGCACTCAAAGCGTTTTTGCGCCGTTCGTAGGAGGACGCGACGCCAAGCGACATCCTGTACTTGGCCACTGTCCGTCGCGCGATTTTCAGGCCTGACCCTTTCGCAAGGTCGACGATATCTCCGTCGCTCAATGGTGCGGTCGGATTTTCGTTGCGTAGCGCGGTCTCGACAAAACCCATCGCCTTGTCGCGCGACACGGCTTGCCCGTTCTCCGCAGGCCCCACCGCACGAGAGAAGAAAGCCCGCAGGGGAAGCGCATGGGTCGGGGTCTGGATCATGCGACCTGACAGTGCGCGGCTGATCGTCGAGGCATGCAAACCCAGTTCTTCCGCCACATCTTCCAGCGTCAGGGGCGCCAGGTGTTCGGGGCCTTTTTCAAGAAATCCGGATTGGCGCGCCACGAGGACCGATGCGGCCCGCAGAAGCGTGTCGCCGCGGCGGTTCAAGGCAAGGGCCAGCGCGCGCGCCTCGGCCAGCGCGCGGCGCCGCTCCTTGCGGGCTTCTTTGTCGACCTGTCCATCTTCGAACCGATCCTGGCGCACGGTGATCTTGTGCAATGTCGCGCGGTTGAGTTCGACCTCCCAACCATCCTCCCCGCGCCGCACGATCAGGTCGGGCGGAAACACAGGCGTCGGGACGTGGTCAAACGCAAGGCCGGGTTTCGGGTTCAGGCCGCGCACCATCGCCAGCAAGTCGGACAGTTCGGAGAGTTCACAGTCGCACAGGTCGGCAAGTTCGCCCATGCGGCGTTCGCCGACGAGATGGATGTTCTCTATCAGGGTTTCGAGATCCCACGTCAGAATGTCCGCATCGCGCGCCTGAAGAAGCAGGCATTCCTTGAGCGACCGGGCAAACAGCCCTGCGGGTTCGAAGCCCTGCAGGACTGACAGTACCCGTTCAGCCAGCGATAACGGAACCGAGGCGAGCAGTGCTATGGTTTCTGCAGATTGACCCAGCCAGCCCGTGGGTTCCAATGCCTCTGCAAAACGCAAGGCAACCAAGCGTTCCCTCGGGTCGTCGAAATGCAGTTCGATCTGGCTGACAACATGAGACATCAGGCTGGGTCGATCCGATGACAGCAGGGCGACGGCGTCAAAATCCTCGTTGCTGCGGGCGGCAATCGCGGGGGCCGCAGCATAGGACACGTAGGGGTTGGATTGCGCCTTTTCGGCCAGATACTCTGCCAGATCCTCCGATGACATACCCAGAATGGCCAGCGAGTTGAGCATTTGCCCGCTCATCTGCTGGGTCTGGGTTTGGGTCTGGGTGAATGTCTGAACCATTTCCATGGCGGTTGGACCTATCTCTTTGTCGCGTTACCCCGTGACGGGGTTTGTGCGTCTTCCCTTTCGCAATGTGTCGGCCTGCTTCAGTGTGCAGGCAGGTGTGAAGCGGCTGCCGTGAGAGGGATCATCTCACAGCCGCTCCGGTTTTCCTAACCTTCGACTTCGTCGGCGGAGACCGCGTTCAGCTGGCCGAAATTCGCCTCGCCAATGGTGTCTTGCAGCTGCAGTTGCGTTTCGAGGAAGTCGATATGGCTTTCTTCATCCCCCATAAGGTTCTCGAAAAGCTCCATTGTCACGTAGTCCCCGGCTACGCGGCAGACATCGCGCGCCTCCTTGTACAAGGCCCGCGCGGAGTATTCGGCCTCAAGGTCGCATTCCATAGTTTCCTTGAGCGTTTCACCGATGCGCAGCGGGTCGAGCACCTGGAGGTTTGGATGCCCCTCAAGGAAGATGATGCGCTCGATCAGTTTGTCGGCGTGTTCCATCTCTTCGATGCTTTCCTCGCGGCTTTTCTTGGCCATCTTTGCAAAGCCCCAGTCTTCCTGAAGGCGGTAGTGCAGCCAATACTGGCTGACCGCAGTCAGCTCATGCCGCAGCGCCTTGTTCAGGTACTCGATGACTTTTTCGTTGCCTTTCATGGGTCGGTCCTTTCCGTGGTGGGCCGCTGTTCAGGGGGAGGGGCTGGGTGTGCCTGAAGGCAGGCGAGTTCTTTTGAGACCATTTCGCTGACCAGCGCGGCGCATCGCCCACACTCCATGCGCCGGTTTGTCATGCGAAATGCGCGGCCGGGTGTGACCACCGTATAGGGTTGGCTGGCGCAGTTGGCCTGTATGGCCAGCCGCAGGGTCGAGGTGGAGAGCCGGGTGCAGGAGCATAGGATCACATAAGCCTCCGGATCAGGTCTGGCTCGGTGCCTGACGCCATGGCGGCAGGGGCCGGGTACGGCATCTGCGCGCTGGCTTCGCGAACCTGCGTCGCGCGTCCGTTGCTGAGTATCACCACGCGGTCGCACAGGCGGCGCACTTCCTCGGGGGCGTGGCTGATGAAGATCATCGGGATCTGGGTGCGGTCTTGAACACGGGCGATCAGGTCCAGCGTACGCGCCTTGAGGTCGGCATCCAGCGCGCTGACCGGCTCGTCTAGCAGCAGCAGCGACGGTTCCGCCATCAACGCGCGCGCAATCGCTGCGCGCTGGCGTTCTCCCCCCGAGAGCCGCGCCGGGCGCGCGTTGAGGAGCGCACCAAGATCAAGGGTTTCGATCACCTCGCGCCAGAATGCGTTGCCGCGCTGGCGCGCCCCGAATGCGATGTTGCGACCAACAGACATGTGCGGAAACAACAGACCCTGCTGAAAGACAACACCAATGCCCCGTGCCGCCGGGGCCACGTCGATGTTGCGGCCGTGATCAAACAGGGTGTCACCGTTGATCGTGATGCGCCCGGCATCCGGGCGGACATGCCCGGCAAGGCACGAAAACAGCGTGGACTTTCCCGACCCGGACCGCCCGATCAGGCCCGTGATGCCCTGCGTGGGCAGGCTGAGAGCGATATCAAGGCAGAACCGGCCCCGGGTGTGATGAAGATCAATCGTGATCATGCCGCGAGCCCCTCCCGGGGGGAGAGCCGCCGGCCAAGCGCTTCGGAGGCCAACAAGGCGGTTCCCGCCAAGGCAAGCGAGATCAGGCACAGGCGCAGCGCCGCTATGTCCTCGCCCGGGCTTTGGGTTACGGTGAACAGCGCCAGCGGCAGGGTTTGCGTCCGCCCCGGCATGTTGCCTGCCAGTGTGATGGTTGCGCCGAACTCGCCGACGGCACGGGCGAATGCGAGTGTTGTTCCGGTCAGCAGACCGGGGGCCAGAAGCGGAATGGTGACGGAGGCAAAAATACGGGCTTCGGAAGCGCCCAGGCTGCGCGCCGCTTGCGCGTAGCGCGGGTCGATCGCCTCGGCGGACTGGCGGATCGCGCGCACCATCAACGGGAAGCCGACAATCGCACACGCGATGATGACTGCGGTTTCGCTGAACGCGATGCGCCAGCCGAAAAGCTCATAGAGCGGACCGCCGATCGGACCATTGCGGCCAAGCAGCACCAGGAGAAGGTAGCCAAGCACGACCGGTGGCAGGACAAGCGGCAGGTGCACCACCGCATTGAGGACCGCGTGTCCGGGGAAGCGTTTCGTCCCGAGAAGCAAGCCAAGCCCGATGGCAAGGGGCAGGGACCAGAGAACGGCCTGCGCCGAGGCGCTCATGGACAGGGCGAGCGCCGCCTGTTCCATTTCTGACAGACCGAGGGTCATGGGCC
Source organism: Tropicimonas sp. S265A (assembly GCF_049800835.1). Taxonomy (NCBI): domain Bacteria; kingdom Pseudomonadati; phylum Pseudomonadota; class Alphaproteobacteria; order Rhodobacterales; family Roseobacteraceae; genus Tropicimonas; species Tropicimonas sp. S265A. The sequence goes on along the minus strand of NZ_JBNAFU010000001.1, from coordinate 778,626 downwards.
CGTCTCCACCAGAAATCCATTGCGTGACAGGATGGCCCGACCCGCGTCGCTGTCGAGAAACGCAAGCAGCGCTGTTGCGGCGGTGGCGTCGGAGCCCTGCGCGACCGGTGCGATAAGGTAGCGGATCGGGGGGTGACTATCCGTTGGAATGTCCCGGATCACCTGAACGGCCTGACCGGTCGCATCGCTGGCATACACGAGGCCAAGCGCCGCTTCGCCCTTGGATACAGCCGCGACCGTTGCAAGCGTGTTGCGGGTGGGCACGTGATGTGGCGCGATCGATGACCAGAGGTCTTGCGCTTCAAGCGCCGCGCGCCCGTAGGCGCCGACGGGGGCGGTCGCGGGATCGGCCATGGCGAAGAATTCGTCGTCAAGGCGGGCATCCAACGACAGACCCGCCCAGCCTGTATCACCTTCGGGGGCGATCAGAACAAGGCTGTTGGACATCAGCACGCGTACGGCTTCGGCGTCGATCAGTCCGGCATCCACAAGATACGTCATCCATTTCGGATTTGCGGAAACAAAGAGGTCGGCAGGCGCCCCTTGCTCGATCTGGCGGGCGAGCACGCCTGACGCGCCGTAGCTTGTCACAGCCTTGATCCCGCTCGCAGCCAGGGCTGCATCAAGCGCGCGATTGGTGGAGGCCGCAGCAAGAACAACCGGGTCTGCCAATGCCAATGACAGCATCGACAGCCAGCTTGCGACGGCCCCCGTCAGATATCGCGCGAAACGGGTCACTCGGCGGCCAGTTTCAGCGTGTCGATCCCGACAAAGCGGTTCCGGCGTTTTTCGTCCTCGTCGCGATGAACCTTGAAGACCTTTTCCGCAATCGGCGTACTGGCGACGAAGTCGGTGTAAGCGCGTTTGAGCAGTTGGCGGCTTTCCAGAAACACTTCCTCCTCGTCCATGCCGACAAAGCGCGCATCGCGCAGATAGCCACCGAAACGCTTCATGATGTGCAGCCGAGAGATGTTCACAACCTCCGCTTCATAGGGCAACAAGAGGTAGGTGAAGATGTCCTCAGCGGAGGACAACTTGTTGATATGGTCCAGAACGCCGGCTTCTTCGAAATCCTTAGGCATGGTGGTCTCCTTGCAGGTCTTTTGGGGCTGGGTTTGAGAAAATGGCGGGGGGGCTCGGCGGGCATTGCGCCTCTGCCGTTTGGTCCCGTGCGGCAAGCCGCGCTTCGAGAAACGCGATGCGATCAGCAAGGCGCAGGAGCGTGCGACCCACCGGGTCGGGCATGAGGTGATGGTTCAGGTCGACACGGTAGGGATCGTTCGAACGCGCGGTTCCGGTCTGCACGATGCGGGCCGGAATGCCGACGACCGTGGTCTCCGGCGGGACCGTTTCCACGACAACCGAGTTGGCGCCGATACGGGCGTCCGCGCCGACCGTGATAGGGCCGAGTATCTTGGCGCCCGCGCCAACCATGACGCGGTCTTCGAGGGTCGGATGGCGTTTTCCCGCGTTCCAGGACACGCCTCCGAGGGTGACGCCGTGATAGAGCGTGACATCCCGGCCCACGACAGCGGTTTCGCCGATAACGACACCCGCGCCGTGATCGATGAAAAAGCCCGGACCGATGCGCGCGCCGGGGTGAATGTCGATCGCCGTGACCATACGCGCGAGGTAAGAAAGCAGTCGCGCAGCGCTGCGCCAGTTAATGCACCAGAGTGCATGTGCGATGCGATGGGCGAGCATTGCGTGCAGACCGGGATAGGTGAGCATTGTTTCGACCGCCCCCCTTGCTGCCGGGTCCCGCTCGCGGATGGCCGAGAAGTCGCTGCGCAACAGGGTGGTGAAACTGGCCATTCTAGAGCCCCCCGGGTCCGAAGGTCGGTGGCAACTGCCGCAGCAAGGTGCTCAGATCTTCCGGGGTGGCGGGGCGTTTCGTGCGGATCGCGTGGTCGCGCAGCAGCGGTTTCAGGCCGGTCACGGTGGCCTCGTCATCGGGCAGGTTGGCGGCGCGCAGCGCTGCGCGCAAACCGGCTGTTCCGGAATGCTTGCCGATGACGATGCGCCGCTCGCGACCGAACCTTTCGGGCGCGCAACGCGGGTCTTCGTAGGTGTCGGCCTGTTTCAGGATCGCGTCCACGTGAATGCCCGCCTCATGGGCAAAGACCATGTCACCGGTAATCGGTTTGGCTTCGGGCAAGGCGCGACCGGACGCGCGCGCGACCGTTTTTGACAAATCGGCAAGCGATGGCAGGTGGATGCCCGTCGCCATGCCGCCCGCTTCCATCGCGGCGGCGACCTCTTCCAAGGCCGCGTTGCCGGCCCGTTCACCAAGGCCATTTACGGTAACCGACAGGTAATCCGCCCCGGCTGTGGCTGCCATGATCGTGTTGGCCGTGGCCATGCCGAAGTCATTGTGCGCGTGGATTTCGATGGGCAAAGCGACGCGTTCGACAAGGTTGCTGACCAACCCATACGTCGCCATCGGGTGCAGGATACCCAGCGTGTCTGCGATGCGATAGCGGATCGCGCCTGCGCGCGCTGCCGTATTGGCCAGATCAACCAGAAAATCGATGTCTGTCCGGCTCGCGTCTTCGGCGCCCACCGACACCTGATACCCACGCTGGGTGGCAAGGCGCACCAGTCGGTCGGTTTCCGACAGGGCCCATAGCCGATCCGCGCGAAGCTTTCCGGCCAGTTGCGCCTCGGAGGTCGGCACTGCGAAATGCACGCGCGTGACCTCGCATCGCGCCGCCATGTCGAGGTCATGTTCGCGCAAGCGGCACCAGACGACCGGCACCGCGTTCCGGATCTCGGATACAATGACCCGGATTTCGGCGACTTCTTCATCGCCCATGGCGGCGATACCGGCTTCTATCTCGGCCACGCCCGCGCTGTCCAGCGCCCGAGCGATGGCACGCTTTTCATCAAGTGAAAACGCCACGCCCGCCGTCTGTTCGCCGTCGCGCAAGGTCGTGTCGCACAGGAACACGCGGCGCGGTGAAGGTGCTGAGGAGGGCGGGGCAGGAGCCATGATCAGAGCAGCCTTACGCGTATTCCGGATTGAAGCCGTCCGGCTGCGCGCCGTCCTCGCTCCAGAACGGAGACATGTCGCGCAGGCCGGAGATGATTTCAGGCATCACCTCAAGCACGCGGTCCACATCGGCATCTGTCGTCTCGCGCGACAGCGAGAAGCGGATCGCGCCATGGGCCGCAGTGAACGGTATGTCCATGGCGCGCAGAACGTGGCTGGGTTCCAGCGACCCGGAGGTGCAGGCCGACCCGGACGACGCAGCAATGCCCGCCTGGTTGAGTTTCAGCAGGATCGCTTCGCCTTCGATGAACTCGAAAGCAACGGTCGCCGTGTTGGGCAACCGGTCAAGCGGGTCGCCGGTGACAAAGCAGTGCCCGATTTGCTGGACCAGACCTTTTTCGAGCCGGTCCCGCAGGCCAGCCATGCGCTTGGCGTCCTCCTGGAGCGTTTCAAGCGCCATCTCCGCAGCGCGGCCCAGGCCAACGATGGCGGGCGCGTTCTCCGTGCCTGCCCTGCGTCCGCGTTCCTGGTGACCGCCGCGCATCAGCGGGCGGAAGCGGGTGCCCTTGCGCAAATAGAGCGCGCCAAGCCCCTTGGGGCCATGGAACTTGTGCGAGGACAAGGAAAGCATGTCGATTTCGGTCGATTTGAGATCGATCGGCAGTTTGCCAACGGCCTGCACGGCGTCGGTGTGAAACAGTGCACCGACCTCGTGGGCCAACTCGGCTAGCCCATCCACCGGAAACACGGTACCGGTCTCGTTGTTGGCCCACATGAAACTGACGACAGCGACCTTTTCCGACAGGGCTTCACGGTATGCCTCGATGTCCAGCCGCCCCTGTTTATCGACCGGGATGCGGTGAACCGTTATGCCTTCGTGCTTTTCCAGCCAGTCACAGAGCGACAGGATAGCGGGGTGTTCTACCGTTGATGTGATGACTTCGGTCCGGCCGGGTTGCACAGCCAGTGCAGATCGTATGGCCGTGTTGTTGGACTCCGATCCACCGGAGGTGAATATGACCTCGTGGTCGAATTCCGCCCCGATCAGGGCTTGCACGGCCTTGCGCGCCTTGCGCAGCGCGCCGCCAACCTCGGACCCGAAGGCATGGATGGACGAGGCATTGCCGAATTGGTCCGAAAAGTAAGGCAGCATCGCCTCAACCACTTCGGGGAAGACGCGCGTCGTGGCGTTGTTGTCGAGATAGACGGGGTCCTGTGTCAGATCTTTCATCGTCCTGATCCTCAGACTTTGGCCACGGGCATGACGCGGATGGACCGGCCAAGTGCCTCGGAGAGTTTCTGTTGAATGCCACCCAGCGTCTGGCTTGCGAGTTGGCAGCCCGAGCACGCGCCGGTGAGATGGACCAGCACCATGGAACCTTCCATGTCGACCAGTTCCACATCCCCGCCGTCGCGGCGGAAGACCGGGCGCAACTTTTCGATGATGCGGGCGGCAACGATGGCCTCCTTGGCCATGCTCATGCCTGTGGAGGCGGGCGCGGCTTCGGCAGCAGGCGCCGTTGCAGGCGCCGGCGCAGGCGATGCCATCACCGGCATGTCGATCTGAACCGGCGCGGAAGGCTGCGCGGGCTGCTGTGGCACCGGGGGCTGGTCAGGGATGATGAACCCCTGTGGTTTCGGCTTTTGCGAAACCGGGGCCGCGCCGAAGATGTAGGCTTCGTCTGCCTTGATCTCGCCTTCGGCCACCATGGCCGCATTGGTGTCGGCCAAAAGTTCTTCGAGCGGTTCGCGGCACGAGTTACAGCCGCCGCCCGCCTTGGTGTAGAAGGTGACCATCTCAAGCGTGGTAAGCTTGTTCGTGCGGATCGCGCGTTCGATCATGCCGGCATCGACGCCGAAGCATTTGCAGATCAGCGCGCCTTCTTCGTGGTCGTCCTCGTCCAGCTCTTCACCGGTGTAGGCCGCGACGGCGGCTTGCAGCGCCTCCTGCCCCATGACAGAGCAATGCATTTTCTCCGGCGGAAGACCTTCGAGGAAATCCGCAATGTCCTGGTTGGTCAGCTTGCGAGCGTCGGTGATCGTTTTCCCGATGATCAGTTCTGTCAGCGCGGACGAGGACGCGATGGCCGAGCCACACCCGAAGGTCTGGAACTTCGCGTCTTCGATGATATCGGTGTCGGGATTGACCTTCAGCATCAGCTTCAGAGCATCCCCGCAGGACAGGCTGCCGACCTCGCCCACGGCGTTGGCATCCGCCAATGCGCCGGCATTCTTGGGGTTGAAGAAGTGTTCTTTGACCTTGTCGCTGTAATCCCACATGGACCGCGTCTCCGTTTAGCAGAAGGATTTGCCGCAGCCGCAGGAGCTGGAGGCGTTGGGGTTGTTGAAAACAAATCCGGAGCCTTCGAGGCCTGAGACGAAATCGATTGTCGTCCCTGACAGGACCGCCTGGCTTTCGGGATCGACAAGAACCCTGACCTCACCCGCGTCGATGACCGCGTCGTCGGACTGCTGTTCGAGTTCGAGCGCCATCCCGTATTTCATCCCGGCGCAGCCGCCGCCCTGCACCATGACGCGCAAGCCCGCCACAGGTTGCCCCGCGCCGTCGATGGCCGCCTTGATAGCGCTGCGGGCGGGTTCGGTAATCTCGATCATGGGGTCACTCCTTGGCTATGGTGCGGGGCATTTGTTGGCCTTTCCATTGCTTCAGCAAAGAACGTGCCAAGTTGTGAAAGGTAATTTTTACAAAGCCTTAAGGTCTTGAGCCCGCGGAGTGACACGACATTGGCACGTTCGCGACATTCGTTTGTGTCGGATCGGCACGCTGAGTATCGGCGCGGGGCGGGGCGCGTCCCTTACGCGTCTTCGTCCTCGTGCGCCTTGATCCTGTCGAGCAGCCAAGCACCGCCAAACCGGTCTGTCGGATCCAGCTTTGCGGCTTTGGACCAGACTGCGGTCGCGCCATCGAGATCGCCCATGCGCGCCAGGCAGTACCCCCAGCCGATCAGCGCCTGCAGGTACAGACCGGGCTGGAAGCGATGTTCTGTGAACGGCGCATCCTGTGCGCTGACCAGCGCCCAGTCCTGCGGGATATTCAGTTGCCGCGCCGTGTGCGCGAGGATGACACGCGCCTCTTCCGCCGCTCTCCTGAAATCATGGGTGTAAAAGTAGAACCGGTAGGCGGCGAGCCGGATATCGATATCAAGGGGGGCATGCCTGGTCGCGCGCGCGATCGTATCGGCGGTTTGCTCGGACCGCGAGATGGCCGCATCGGCACCGGCCAGTAGGGTGTCCGGGTCAATCGGAGGCAAAGCAGTCTGACCGTTCGTCGCAGGCTTCGCAGCTCGGCGACAGGCAAAGCGAAAAGGCTGTGTCCGCGCAGATCTGGCGGTAGAAGAACTTTTTCCAGCGCATGTTGCGTGCGTTTGCTTTTGCGAGGCCTGGAAGGATGCGGGAAATCAGGTCGGACAGCGCAAGGCGCGATGGCAATCCCAGGTCTTCCCAGAGGTGGCGGGGCTCCATCGCGCGCCGGGCAAGGATCGGGGTAAGCCAGCGCGCCTCAGAAGAGGGCAGGCCACTGCGCAAGGCGATCAGGGTTCCGATGGCGCGTTGATCTTCGGGCGCTTCGGGGGCCGGCAGATCAAGGTCCGGCAACCGCGCGTGGGGCGCCCACCGATCCCGCAACTGCGCAATTTGCATCCCGGAGAGGCCCAGCCGTTCCGTCAGAGGCCCACGGCCCGCATCCCGTTCGGCCAAAGCATGATCGAGGATGCAGCAGAAATCAGAGATCGTGCGCATGTCCGGGCAGATGCCCTGGCGGGCGTCAAATCCGGCTTCAATCCAGGGCTGCATGGGTTTGGCAATCCGACGGGCAGACGCGGGCACACGCGCCGCAACCGATGCATTTGTCGGGTGCGACCATGTTCATGACGGATTTAACGATCTCGTCTTCCACGTCGTCGTAGTCTTCGGTTCCCGGTTGAACGAGATCACCATCTTCGGTCAGGCCGAAAAGCGTCATCACGTCACGACCGCAGACCTTGAAGCAGCGACCACAGCCGATGCATTTTTCCGGGTCGATGGCCATAAGGAATTCGGGAACGTATTCCGCACCGCCGCGTGTATAGGCAACCGTTGGCATGGCTAAACCTCGGCGGCGGCTTTCTTGGCCGCCTTGAGCTCTTTGCGCGCGGCTGTGAGCTCCTTGTAAACGTTGAACGTGGCTTCTGCGGTTTCCGGGATCTTCTCGTAGTCCACGGGCAGTTCTTCGGCCAGGTCATGCAGGTTCATCTTGGCGTCGGTGGCACGCATCGACAGTTTCTTGACCTTCTTTTCCAACTCTTCGAGCGTCATCGACTCGTCCTTTCTTGGCTCAGCCGCGGGCCGCAGCCGGGTGTGCATCAATGGTTTCGGCTGCCGAAGCGATGAGCTTTTCGCCGCCTTCGGCCAGCTTTTCCCAGCTTTCGAAGCCGAACCGATGGATGTCGCGCAGGTGTTTTGACACCACAACCAGCTTACCTGCGATCAGAACCACACGGCCAAAGCCTTCATGGGACATTTTCTGCATCTGGCTGGCCATGCAGCCGGTGCGTTTTTCGATCATCAATCCAATGGCATCGTAGAACTTGCTCACACGCCACATCACGTCCGGATCCGGGTCGCCGATGATGGGAATCTCGCGGCGTTCTTCCTTGGTGACGATGAACTCGGCCATGATGTCGGCATCTGTCTTGCCGTCCCATTGTCCATAGCTGTCCTCGGCACGAATGACGGCGGCCAGTTGCTTGAGAAAATCGCTTTCGACCATCTCACCGCCGCGTGGGGTGTTCAGGGTATCGGGTGTCATCAGACGGTCTCCTCAAGGTCATAGTCGTCCATGAAATCGGGTTTTTCGTAGGTGCCGAGGATTTTCCTCAGAAACGGCGGGGGGGTGCCTTGCAGCATGGTCTGCACCTGTGCCAGCACATCGTCGATCACCTCGGGATCCTTGCGCTTGATCGGGTGCACACCCGCGCGCACGAGCTTGGCAGCCGATGGCCCGCCCACGGCAAGTGCGAATAGCAGCGCGCAGTCGTTCAGAGCCTCGACCTTGGGTGTGATCTTGTCATCGACATCGTCATGCTTGCCCTTCTGCTGGGTCACGTTGTCGAATTCGTGCGCCGCGATGAACTGATATCCTGCCGTCCAGACATCATAGACCGCGAACTTCTTGGCCGATCCGAAATGGGCGTTGAGATGCTCCATGTCATTGGTGGCAATTGCCACCCGAAGCGGTTTCTCCTTGGGTCTGGGTCTCTTGTCATCAATGACGCGTAGCGTGCGGGACATGTTCGAACTCCTCTGGAATGGGGGCGGCGCCGAAATCTTGAGGCTGCGCGCGATGATGTTGCGCCTGCATGATGTTGGCGATCTCGTAGTAGAACGCCCGGCTGCCGCGATAACCGACACGGCAGACATCCTGCGCGCCGATACGGTCGAAGATCGGGAAGCCGACGCGCATCAGCGGTTTGTCCAGCGCGGCCGAGACGTGCCGGCCATGCGAATGCGTCAGCACGATGTCGGCTGCATTTGCGCGGGCGCTGCGTTCCAGATCGCCAAGATCCCCCAGAATGACTTCGTCGCACGGCATATGGTCGAAGACGGAACTGTGCTGGGATGTTGTCACGGCGGTCACGATCTTTGCCCCCAGCGAGGTCAACGCGTGGCTCAGGCTGAACATCAGGTCGGGGTCGGCCCCGATCGCGACCTTCACGTCACCGATATGGAAGTGCGCATCGAGCGCGGCATCCATCAGGCGGGCGCGGTCGCGTTTGATCGCCAGCGGTGGGTCCTGAACGCCCGACAGCGCCATGAGAGTGCGTACAAAAGCGTCCGTGGGCTTGAGCCCGGTGACGGTTGGAAATACCCGATACGGCACAAGCGCGCGATCCTCGATCAAGCGCGCGGCCCGCTCCATCTGGTTGCCGATGGCCAGCGTGTAGGCGCTGCGCCCGATCCTTGCGATGTCTTCAACCGGTGTGCCCCCGAGGGACGCGCCCGACCAATCGTCACTTACATGGCCGTCGAGAGAGGTGGAGATATCCGGCAGGATGACCGGCGTCAGCCCGAAAAACCGCACCAGCCGGGAGAGTTCCTCAACATCGGCGGGGGTCAGGTGGCTGCCGGTCAGAAGGTTGACCTGGCGCAGGTCGGTGTCACGTTCGTGCTGGTGCGGCAGAAGCGCGTCGATGATCGCCTCAACCGCCTTCGCCCAACCGTCCTGAAGCGCACCATCGAAGTCCGGGGTGGAGGCATAGACCACCCTGGTGCCCGCAAAATCCGTGCGGCGGTTCAGGATTTCCTTCAACTCGCCCGGCACGTCCTCGCCCCGCGTTTCGGTCAGCGCAGTCGAGGCAATCCCGATGAACTTCGGATCTGCTTTCTTGCGCAGGTTTTCAATCGCCTCTTCGATCTGGTCCGCTCCGCCAAGGATCGTCGAGACCTCGTTCATGGCCGTTGTTTGCAGTGGCACTGCTTCCTTGAAGTGGCGCACCAGATGCACCATCGCGAAGGCAGTGCAGCCCTGGGAGCCGTGAAACAACGGAACGGCTTTCTCGATCCCCAGATAGGCAAGCGCGGCCCCCAGCGGCGCCGAACTTTTCAATGGCATTGTGGACAGAGCACGTTTCGGGTGAACCAGTGTTGCCATGTCAGCAATCCTCGAAATCGGTGGATGACGAGACAAAGCCCGACAGGTCTGCGGATGCGGTAATTGCGCCATCGCGCGGCGGCATCGGGGAGGGCAGGGTCACGGGCCGTGCATGCCCTGCCGGAACGCCGGTGACGGGGCACTCGCCTGAAAGTGGCGGCATGACATTCGGTCCGACAAAGGGCTCGTCCCACGGTGCAGGGTCGCGCAGGTCCGCCCACATCGGATTGTTCACGGCGCGGTCAATCGCGCTGATCAGATCGACCATGCCCATGTAGCCGGCATAGGGTTCGTGTTTCTCCTGGTTCACATCGACCCATGGCATCTTGGCCTTGAGCGCCACGAACTGGCTGCGCCCGCCCGACATCAGAAGATCAGCACCTGCGTCTTTCAGAAGCTTGTACATGTCCTTGGGCGCCATGTTGTCGAACATGTGCTTGTCATCCCCCATGACGTCGATCACGCGGTCCTTGTCCTCGTCGGTGGCCTTGCGCACCGAGGTGCCGATGACCTCCATTCCAAGTTCCTGAAGGGCGGCGACCACGGACCAGGACTTGTGCCCGCCGGTGTAGAGCAGCACCCGCCGCCCTTCGACGCGCGGGCGGAACGGGTCGAGCTCTGCCCAGATCTGCGCTTCTTCTTCTGCGATCAGCGCCTCGCACCGGTCCAGCAGGTCTGCATCCGCACCTTGCTCCACTAGAATGCGGCACATGGTGCGCAGGCTGTCGGACGTGTCGGAGATGCCGTAGAACGACCCTTCGAAGAACGGGATGCCGTAGCGGTCCTCCAGCTTGCGTGCGACGTTGATGAGCGCCTTTGAGCAGACCATCATCGTCACTTTGGCGCGGTGCATCATGGCAACCTGGCTGTAGCGCGCATCGGCCGCCAGCGACCCGAGGATGCGGATGCCCAGCTTGTCGAGCAGGGGTTTCACTTGCCACAACTCACCTGACAGGTTGTAGTCACCGACAATGTTGATGTCGTAGGGCGTGGTGGCGGCGGGTTCCTGCGTGCCGATCACGTGATCCAGCATCGCCTCTCCCGCCAGCTTGTTGCCGAGGTTCTTGGACCCGACATAACCCGGCGCGTCGATCGGGATGCAAGGGGTTCCGAACTTCTCGGTCGCCGCCTTGCAGACTGCGCCGATGTCGTCGCCAATCAGCGCGGGCACACAGGTGGCATAGACGAAGACAGCGGGCGGGTCGTGGGCCTCGATGGTTTCCTTGATCGCCCGGAAGAGCTTTTTCTCACCGAACCCCATGACGATATCAAGCTCGCTCATGTCCGTTGTGAGCCCGACGCGGTAGAGTTCGGAGCCGGAGGAGGCTGCGCCGCGATTGTCCCAACCGTTGCCTTCACACGCGAGGGGCGCGTGGACGAGGTGGGCCACATCGACAATGGGTTGGAGCGCGATCTTGGCGCCATCGAATGCGCACCCGCCCGCAGCCGCTCCGGGTGTCAGCGGCTTGGCGCAGCCTTTTTTGCGCTGTTGCTCCGATTTCGAGATATTCGTGCCACATGCGGGCTCGTTGAACACGTCCTGGATCTTGTCTCGAACTGAGTCGGGCATGCGCGGTCCTCCGGCTGATGTCATGAATTCAGCAAGGAACGTGCCAAGTGTGGGGCCGTGTTTTGGCGGCTCCTGTGACCGCCGAGGTTGGAGATTTGTCGGAATGCCTACAAAGGCAGTTTGCAACTCCCCCATATGCGCGGGTGGAATGTAGACGGAACGGTCAATCGTTGTTCGCGTGGGAAAGTCGGGTTTCAGACTCGGTCCAACGCCTCGGCAAGCTTGTCAGCAAGCAGTTCGGGCTGGTCAACGCTCGCCCAGTGAGTGGCGTTTTCAAGAACGATCCGCTCGATTGGATTGACGTCCAACCACGCAAGAGTGGTCTCTGGGCAGTTCTCCGGATTGTAGAGGTAGACCACGTTACACGACGATTTCAGGACGTCACCCGGCACGTGCCGAGATGAGAAGCGACGCGCATCTGTGCCAAGCTGCCAAAGCGCACGCTGGTCTGCCTCTGAAACGGACTGGTGATAGCGCGCGATGATAGGATCATCTTTCGCCATTTGATCGAGGCGTTTTAGAAACTCGATCCGAAATCTTGCCGGGTCGTCATAATTTGCCGCGGTCCCAGAGAAGTATGCGTCCTCTGCCGTGATATTTCCTTCCAAGGAAAGAATTACCCTGACCGGGCAGTCGGAACGTTGCGCCGCCAGCGAGGCAATGATCGATGCGACCGAATGAGCCACGATAATCTCGGCGCCAACTTCCGTCGCCTTCTCAGCAACGACGTCGGCAAGGGCCTCGAGCGTTGTCCGAGACTTCAGCGGTGGCGCCCCGAAACCGGGAAGGTCAGTTGGAAACAAACGATGCGTTCTGGCAAGATGCGTACCCGAAAGTCCCTCGAACATGCTCGCATTGTCGCCAAATCCAGCGATTAGCAGGATAGCAGGCCGCGTTGCGCCTTTGCGGGCCTTGTCTGAGGCAAGTTTGCATTTCGTGGTCGGCATTGGTCGACACCAGGTTTGTCGCAGCCGACGGTAGCTGCGCTGCCGGGCGTTGTCACGCCGGGGTCAAGCGGTCAGCTGCGCAGGTTTTCAGATGCCGCACAAAGAAAACCGGCAACGCGAGGGAACGCTGCCGGTTGGGTCGCAGGGAGCAGAAAGGCACGCGCCCCCCGCAGCTGGTTTAACGCGTCAGGTCGAAGGAGTAATCCGTCTCACCGGGGACGATCGTATCGTCGTCCAGCTTGTCGAACACCGTATCCAGCAGCTTGACCAGAACCGTCAGCGCGCCCTGGTAGCCCCAGGTCGGGAAGCGGTGGTGGTGGTGACGGTCGAAGATCGGGAACATGAGGCGGATCAGCGGCGTGCCCGTGTCGCGCTCCAGGTACTTGCCGTAGCTGTTGCCGATCAGCATATCCACAGGTTCCGTGTTCAGAAGCGAGCGCATGTGCCACAGGTCCTTCTTGGGCCAGACCTGTGCCTTGGCGCCGAAGGGCGACGTGGCCAGAAGCTCTTTCATCTGTGCTTCCCAGTCCTTGCCGCCATTGGTGGCCAGGCAGTGGATCGGCTCGCCACCCAACTCCATGACGAACTTGGCCATCGCGTAGACGAAGTCAGGGTCGCCATAGATGGCATAGGTCTTGCCATGCAGATGTGCCTGGCTGTCCGCGATTGCGTCCACGAGGCGACCACGCTCAAGGCGGAGGCTTTCGGGGATTTCCTTGCCGGAAAGCTCAGACATCTTCATCAGGAACTCATCCGTGGCCTGAACACCCATCGGGTAGTGCAGGCTTGCGGTGTCCTGGCCCTTGGAAGCGGCGTATTCCAGCGTCTTCGGTGTGCAGTATTCCTGCATCGAGACGGTGGCTTTCGCGTTGACCGCGTCCTCGACGGCTTCGAGCGGGGTGCCGCCATCGTACATGCGGAACTCACCATCCGACGGCGTGTCGTAGACGTCGGACACGTCGCTGAGGAAGGTGTACTCCACACCCATTTCGTCCAGCATCCGCTTGATTTCGCGGTTGTTGGCGACGGCAAACCCGTCAAAGCCCGGGATGATGTTGATCTTCTCGGTCTTGACCGGGTCTTCCACCTTGTCCCAGAAGTTTTTCAGGATGCCCTTTGTCATGTTGTCGTAGCCGTCGACATGGCTACCGACAAAAGCCGGTGTGTGGGCAAACGGTACGTCGAAGTCTTCGGGTACGGAGCCTTTTTCCTTCGACTGGATGATGAACGAGTTCAGGTCATCGCCGATGACCTCGGCCATGCAGGTGGTCGAGACCGCGATCATCTTCGGATCATAGAGCGCCTTGGTATTGGCGAGGCCGTCCACCATGTTCACCAGTCCGCCGAAAACGGCCGCATCTTCGGTCATGGAAGAGGACACGCAGGAGGCCGGTTCCTTGAAGTGGCGGCTCAGGTGCGAGCGGTAGTAAGCCACGCAGCCTTGCGAGCCGTGTACGAAGCTCATGGTCTTCTCGTAGCCTGCGGCGGCGAACACGGCCCCCAGAGGCTGACAGGCTTTCGCCGGGTTCACGGTCAGCGCTTCGCGCGCGAGGTTCTTTTCGCGGTATTCCCAGGATTTCGTCCAGTCGCCGATTTCAGCAACCAGATCGTCGGGATGGCCGCATTCGAATTTGACCTTCTTGTTCTCCAGCATCTCCTTGTATTCAGGTTGCTGAAAGAGCGGTGCATGGTCGAGCACTTTGTCTGCCGATTGGGGCATGGGTCTGATCCTTCTCTTGGCCGTCCGCATTCCGAGACGCACCGGGTTGAGGAATGAAGGGGGATGGGCGCGCACGCCCATCTGGTGTTCGGTTACTCTGCGGCTATGGGCGCAGCGTCGGTATTCCAGGGGGCGTCGTACATGCCCCAGACGGGGTTGTTGATCGCCAGGTCCATGTCGCGGGCGAAGATGGCAAAGCCGTCATAGCCGTGATAGGGGCCCGAGTAGTCCCAGCTGTGCATCTGACGGAACGGGATGCCCATCTTCTGCACCGGGTACTTCTCCTTGATGCCGGAACCCACGAGATCCGGGCGCACCTTCTCGATGAACTTCTCCAGCTCGTAGCCAGTGACGTCATCATAGATCAGCGTGCCTTCTTTCACGTAGTGACCGGTGCGCTTGTAATCGTCGCCATGCCCGAACTCGTAGCCCGTGCCTGCGATGACCATGCCGAGGTCGTCATAAGCCGTGACCACGTGACGGGGGCGCAGGCCACCGACGTAGAGCATCACCGATTTGCCCTCGAGCCGCGGCTTGAACTTGGCGATCACGTCGTCGACCAGTGGCTGGTACTTGGCGATGACCTTTTCGGCATTCTCCTGGATGGTCTCGTCGAAGTTCTTGGCGATGGCGCGCAAGGACGCCGCGATCTGGGTCGGGCCGAAGAAGTTGTATTCCATCCAGCCGATGTCGTACTTCTCTTCCATGTAGCGGCAGATGTAGTTCATCGACCGGTAGCAGTGGATCAGGTTCAGACGGGCCTTGGGCGCGCGTTCAATCTCGGCGAGCGTTGCGTCACCGGACCAGTTGCCGACCACGTTGAGCCCCATTTCCTCGAGAAGAATACGGGAGGCCCAGGCGTCTCCGCCGATGTTGTAGTCACCGATGACGTTCACATCGTAGGGGCCCGGCTCGTAGTCCTTGCCAGCGCCTTCGCCTTTTTCGAAGACCCAGTCCCGGACCGCATCGTTCGCGATGTGGTGACCCAGCGATTGCGACACGCCGCGGAAGCCTTCGCAGCGGACAGGCACCATGGTCTTGTCGTATTCCTTGTTCTTTTCGCGGGCGACAGCTTCGATGTCGTCCCCGATCAGACCAATCGGGCATTCGGACTGGATCGTTGTTCCATTGTTGAGCGGGAAAAGTTCCTCAATCTCGTCAATGGTTTTCGACAACTTCTTGTCGCCGCCGAAGACGATGTCCTTTTCCTGGAAATCGGTGGTGAACTGCATGGTGACGAAGCTGTCCACGCCGGTTTTCCCGATGTAGTAGTTCCGACGCTGGGACCAGGAATACTGACCGCAGCCGACCGGCCCGTGGGAGACGTGGACCATGTCCTTGATCGGTCCCCAGACCACACCTTTGGACCCTGCATATGCACAGCCGCGGATCGTCATGACACCAGGGACCGACTTTACGTTGGACTTCTGCGTGTCACACTTCGAAGCGATACCTGTCGTGGGATCGGCTTCTTCTTCGGTGGGGGCTGCAACGGTCAGGTGCTTGGCGCGCCGTTTCTTTGCTTTGGCCGGGTAGGCGTCGAGGACTTCCTCGATCATCGCCTCATAGTCTTCCGGCCCTGTGTGATCTTTGGCCATCCTTTTGGCTCCTTCTCACTGATCTGGGGTTTGGTATGCAGAGGCCGGATGTTTGTCCGGCCTCCGGGTTCCGGGCTTAGCTCGCCAATTCCGCGTCGGAGGCTGCGATCAATGCTTCGCGCTCTTCCTCGGATTGCATGATGCCAAACTCCATCAGCATCTCTTCCAGCTCGTCCATCGTGACCGGGGTCGGGATCACGCCCTTGCCGGAGTTCTCGTGGATCTTGCGCGCCAACTGACGGTATTCCTCGGCCTGCTGGCTTTCGGGTGCATATTGCAGCACCGTCTGGCGACGCAGTTCCGCGTGTTGCACGATGTTGTCGCGCGGCACGAAGTGGATCAGCTTGGAGCCGAGTTTCGCGGCCATCGCTTCGGCCAGTTCCAACTCTTTGTCGGTCTGGCGCTCGTTACAGATCAGGCCACCAAGACGCACGCCGCCGGAGTTGGCGTATTTCAGAATACCCTTGGAGATGTTGTTGGCGGCATAGAGCGCCATCATCTCGCCAGACATCACGATGTAGATTTCCTGGGCCTTGTTTTCGCGGATTGGCATCGCAAAGCCGCCGCAGACCACGTCGCCCAGAACATCGTAGGACACGTAGTCCACGTCTTCGTAGGCGCCGTTTTCTTCCAGGAAGTTGATAGCGGTGATAACGCCACGGCCGGCACAGCCGACGCCCGGCTCGGGGCCACCGGACTCGACGCACTTGATGTCCGAGTACCCGATCTTGAGCACGTCTTCGAGCTCAAGATCCTCCACGGAGCCCATTTCGGCTGCCATGTGCAGCACGGTATCCTGCGCCTTGGAGTTCAGGATCAGACGTGTGGAGTCTGCCTTGGGGTCACAGCCGACGATCAGGATCTTCTGCTGCAACTCGACGAGAGCGGCGAGAGTGTTCTGGGACGTCGTCGATTTGCCGATCCCCCCCTTGCCGTAAAACGCGATCTGACGAAGTTCGCTCATTTGATAATTCCTCTATGTCTCTTTGTTCGCTCAAAGTTGAGACGGTGCGCGACCGCGCTCGGGAAGTATCCAGCAGCAAGCGTGCCAAGCGGTGCTTCCAAGGAAAATTCTCAAATATCATTTTAAAACAAATGGTTATGGTGATATTGGCTTTTGGGGCTTTGGTGACAAAAGCCGACAGAATGTAGCGCAGGAGTTTGTCCGTCTGTTTTGCAGGTCTGTTTGATGCATGCCTTTTGCCAGGCCCCGTCTTGTCCGCGTGGTGTGCGGCCGCGCTGCGATCCACCATGCAGTCACGTTCGCGGATCGCCGCCCCAAAACGAAAAACGCCCCGCCGGTGGGGCGGGGCGCGGCACTCGATAATGAAACCTGGTCACTCAGCGGCAACGGCCTGCGTCAGGTACGCCAGAATGGTCTCGGGGCTAGAGACCCTGTAGGGATCATCCGGGCAGTTGTCCATCAGGCCCGGTTCTTCGAACCACGCTTCGATCACCCCGTCATTGACGATCGCCGCATAGCGCCAGGACCGCAGGCCAAAGCCGAGGTTGTCCTTGCGCACAAGCATACCCATCTTGCGCGTGAACTCGCCGGAGCCATCCGGGATGACCTTCACGTTTTCTATTCCCTGCGCTTTCGCCCACTGGTTCATGACGAAACTGTCGTTGACGGAGAGGCAGTAGATCTCGTCAATCCCGTTCTCGGCGAATGTCGCGGCGTTCTTCTCGAACCCGGGCAGTTGATAGGTCGAACAGGTTGGTGTGAACGCACCAGGCAATGAAAACAGGACAACGCGTTTGCCGGCAAAGTAATCCTTGGTGGTCATGTCCTGCCAGCGGAACGGATTTGGTCCATCGATGCTGTCATCGCGCACACGTGTCTGAAACGTGACATCGGGCAAGGGGGTGTTGGTTTTCATGAGGCAATGTCCTTTCGGTCGTGGAGAACAACAGGGGTCAGAAAGACCCGCCCGGCGTTCCGGGGAAACGAATGATCACGTCTTCGTCGCGGGCAATGAACTGGCAGGCCAGGCGATACCGGGGCGGCAGATCGTTGACTTCCGCGTTTTCGATCTCTTCCGGTGTGATCTTCTGAAGCTCCTTCAGACGCGCTTTTTCCTTTTCGGTCAGCGACATGCCCATCTTCGGCTTGTCCTCGAGAGACTTGACCTCGATCAGGCAGGAGCCGCAGTTACCGTCACCGCATTCGAAAGGGATTGGGATTTGATGCTCGTCGGCCAGCGCCAGAATGGTCTTGGTGTTGCCAGCCACTGCGTAGACCGTCTTGTCGCGATGCATGGTCGGAGATTGGAAAGTGATGTTAGCCATGGTCGGTCCCTTGTGTTGAGGATTTCAGCGTGCCGCGCGGGGGGCAGCAGCATCTGCGCAGCAACGTCCATGCCAAAACCACGCGCGGCCTAGTGTCCGAAATCGGACACTGTTTTGTCCGGTGTCGGGCGGCAGTGGCGCATATCGCGGCGCGCGGGCAGTTGGATGACCTTCATCTGCTCTGCAAGGTCCGGGGTCTCGAAATTCAGCCGCATCGCCATGTCTGGCGTGACAAGCAGCGTTCCGTCACCCGTGATTAACAGTGCGCTGGCAACCTGCATGTCAGCCGCGACCTGCGCCCAAGCCGCCTGACCGGCCACGCTCAAGGCTGTGGCCGCCGCATCGGCCCGGGCGCCATTAGTGTGCAATACGGATGCGGAAACGATGTTCTGGACCGGGTACCCGGTTCGCGGATCGATGATATGGGCGAACCGGGTCGGCGCGGTTTCAAAGTACCGTTCGTAGTTGCCGGAGGTGTAGAGCACCTCTCCGGGATCGAGCGCGATCGACGCCACGGCCCCCCAGACGAACGGATCGCGAATGGCGACCGTCCAGTTGCGTTCGCCGTGCGTGCCGATGACATTCACATCCCCCCCGGCGTTCAGTACGGCATTTTCGATACCGTGTGCTGCCAGCGTCTTCTCGGCCATGTCCAGCGCAGCCCCTTTGCCAAAGCCGCCAAGATCAAGTTGCAGCGCCGGGTTTTGAGAGGATACAGAGGCACTTCTGATCTGGAGGTCGGCTATGCTCGGGGCGGCCTCGCGCAGGGCATCTATCTTCTTTGCATCAGGCGGTGCCGCTTGCGTGTTGGCATCATCATGGAAGCCCCATAGCGCGATAAGCTGCCCGATACCGGGCTCGAACAGGCCGCCGCTTTCGCACGACAACTGCTTCGCGTGGGAAAGGACGCTTGCAAGGTCCGGGCTGACAACTGTGGTTTGCCCCAGCGCCAGCCGGTCGTTCACGGTTTCAAGAGCGCCCGGCTGCCAAGCGTGCCAGTCGTTGTGCAGGGTTTGCAACATCTGCCCGGTGGCCGCTGTTGCACGCTGTGCCCGGTCGCGGTCCGCATCGCGGATCACGATTTCCAGCAAGGTGCCGAACACGAAAACCGTTTCACGCCATTCCGGCGTTGCCCGGTGCGACCGTGCGACGCCGACCAGAGCCATCAGCACCACAACTGCAACGACCACCGAAAGGAGTGGCAAGCGCCTGTCCGTCATTCCGGCGCGTCCAGTTTGATGCGCGCCCACAAGAGGCCGCGTCGCTCTGCCAGCCACAGCGGCAGGAATGACAGGCCAAAGGCCGCACCCGCGAAAGCGGATGACGCCACCACGGGCAGCGCCAGCATGGAGGTAATCCAGATTGCGCCAACCAACACCGTCGCCGGCAGAAGAAAGGCAAGGCACGCAGCCTTGATGAAATCCGCAGCTGGCAGCGACACGTCAATGTCCTGCCCGGATTGCAACGGGGCGTCGCACCGAAACGTCAAAGGTGTCGGACGGCTCTTGAGTATCTCGGCAAGGGCGCTGGTGCCGCATCCGGCCCGCGCGGCGCAGGCCCCGCATCCGGGGGCCGGATCTACCTCGACCTGCACCCGGCCGTTGGCGGCATGCACGACCCGCCCGCGTTGCTTCATGCGGCGCGGGTGTTCAGGGGGGTGTGCAGCGCGGTCCATCATGCCTCCGCGGGAATGATGCAATCGACCTCCATGCAGACTTCGAGGCATTGCGGCATGTCATGATCCGGTTCGCATTCGGTGCAGACGGCGGCATTGATGAAGAACAGTCCTTTCTTGGGTACGATGGCGCCGGTCGGGCAAACGGGTTCGCAATCACCGCAAGCGGTACAGAGGTCGGGAACGATAAACATGGCCATGGTCAGGTCCTTTCTGGTTGAGGGTGCACCGGCAGCAGACCGGCGATGGGGGTCTTGTTCACCCCGGGCGTACGGTGACGGCGCCGCCCAGAATTTGGCATTGGCAGGCCAGGCGATCCTGGCGACCGGCAAGGTTTTCCTTCAGAACGCGCAATTCGAGCGCTGAGGGGTCAGACAGGTTCTCGGCCCCGTCGACCACATGGGTCAGACACGTGCCGCATTCGCCGGCGCGGCAGCCATAGGTGATGCCGGCGCCGATCTTCTCCGAAATCTCGATGATGCGGGTGCCTTCGGGCACATTGACGGTCATCGCCACGTCTTCGAATGTCAGTTTTCCAACAGGCATGGGTGTCTCCTTTTCCTAGGGCTCATTTGGCAAAGAGCTCCGACATGTCGATCTCGCGCGGGGTGGTGCGCCCGGTCAGATGCAGCGCCAGTTGCTTGCCAAAGTCGCGACAGGCGTTCTGTTCGTCGGCGCGCGGGTGCAACTTGATCCGCAGCCCCGGCTCCGGGACACGCATCTTCAGACCCTGCAAGCGGTTCTCCACCATCGAGACGGCCTCGCCGGACCAGCCGAACGATCCGAACGCCGCGCCGACCTTTCCCTTGGTGTCGATGTCCACAAGGCTGGACAGCAGGTCCCACACAGTGCGGACCGCGTCGCCATTGATCGTGGGGGTGCCGATCGCGATGCCGTCCGCTTCTTCGATCAGGTTGACGAATGGCAGGACTTCCCCGCCTTGCAGGTCGAACATGGATACGCGCACATCTGCCACATCGGATGCGCCTGCGCAGATCGCCTGCGCCATCTGTTCGGTCGCGCCGTATGCGCTGACATAAAAGATGAGCAAGGTCTTTTCCGCGCCCGTTTCGCTGGCGAGCCGAGGCGTCACAAGGCGGCGGTAGTGTTGGATATACGCCTCCGGGTGGGAGCGCAGGACCGGTCCGTGACCGGGCGCGATGATCCGCGCCCCAAGCGGTTCGATCTTGTCGAGCGCTTCGATCACGTAGGGGCGAAACGGCCGCATGATGTGGTCGAAATAGTACTCGAACGAAAACCGGAAGTCGCCGACGGCATCGTTGAACAGCCGCCCGTCGCAATAGTGGCAACCGAGGAAATCGCAGGTGAACAGCACCTGTTCCTCTTCGACATAGGTGCATTGGGTGTCGGGCCAGTGCACATAGGGCGTGGTCAGGAACCGCAGCGAACGATCGCCAAGCGACACGGTTTCACCGCAGCTGACCGCTTGCACATCGAACCTGTCGAAATCGTCCTTCAAGAGGGCCCGCAACACCAGAAGTCCACGCGTCGAGACGTGAATACGCAGATGCGGTGCCCGCTCAAGCAGCGCGGTGACCGCGCCGGTATGGTCCGGCTCCAGGTGGTTGAGCACGAGTGTCGTGATCTCTTCGTAGCGCGCGACCTGTTCGAGTTTTTCCAGAAAGTCGGCGATGAACGGTTCCTTCACCGTGTCGATAACGGCAACGCCCTTCGATCCGCGCACGACGTAGGAGTTATAGCTCGTCCCGTTGGCGGTCTTGAGGATGATGTCAAAGCTGCGCAGCGTTGGGTCAAGTGCGCCGATCCACGTGATCCTGTCCGTGACCGACACGGGCCCCGTGCCGTCGATGCATGGGGCCAAGGGGGCAGCACCCGGGATGTCATTGGCGTCAGGCACGCGGCGGCTCTCCGTCTCAGGCTCACTTCTTGGCATGATCCAGCAAGGAGCGTGCCAAGCTGCGAATTCGAGTAACTCGCAGGCTTCGAAGGGCAGGCGCGCCGTGTGACGGACAAATTGTAGGTTTCGTAACATTGACCGGGGTCCCTGCGCGAAGCCGCCGCCCGACCAGGGGCAAGGCGTTGGGGCAGAAGACCCGTTCGGGCTTGGCACGATGCTTGCTGAACCCTCCCGAGAGCCGCTTCCTGCGGCACTTTCGGAAAGGGTCTGACATGCAAGATTTCTTTGCCATCCTGTTGGGGACCGCCTTGGTCAACAACGTGGTACTGGTGAAGTTTCTCGGCCTTTGCCCGTTCATGGGCGTGTCGCGCAAAGTGGACGCTGCCGTTGGTATGGGTCTTGCCACCACCTTCGTGCTGACACTTGCAGCGGCGTCCGGCTGGGCGGTGGAGTGGTTTATCCTCGCGCCTTTCGGCCTCGAATTCCTGCGTATCCTGAGCTTCATTCTGGTGATCGCCGCAATCGTGCAATTCACCGAAACCGTGATGCGGAAGATCTCACCACAGCTGTACCGGGCGCTCGGAATCTTCCTTCCGCTCATTACCACCAACTGCGCCGTGCTCGGCGTTGCGCTTCTGAACATTCAGGAGGGCCACAACTTTGCGCAGAGCGTTCTGTACGGGTTTGGCTCTGCGCTCGGGTTTTCGGTTGTCCTCGTCATCTTTGCGGGTCTGCGCGAGCAGATGGCGCAACTCGCCGTGCCGTCCGCGTTTGCGGGCGCACCCATCGCTTTCATCGTCGCCGGTCTCTTGTCCATGGGGTTCATGGGCTTTGCCGGTCTGGTCCCCAACTGAACCGGAGCACTTGATCAGATGCTGACCGCTGCTTTGTCCATGTCTGCCCTCGGTGTG
This sequence comes from Tropicimonas sp. S265A, assembly GCF_049800835.1. NCBI lineage: Bacteria > Pseudomonadati > Pseudomonadota > Alphaproteobacteria > Rhodobacterales > Roseobacteraceae > Tropicimonas > Tropicimonas sp. S265A. The sequence goes on along the minus strand of NZ_JBNAFU010000001.1, from coordinate 756,396 downwards.
GGGCTTGGTGCGCTGCTTGGCGTGGCGGCCAAGCGATTTTACGTCGAAACGCCCCCAATCGTGGACGAGATCGAACAAATGCTGCCGGGAACCAACTGTGGGCAATGCAGTTTTCCCGGATGTCGTGGCGCGGCAGAGGCTTTGGCCGAGGGCAGTGCGCCTGTCACCTTGTGTCCGCCGGGGGGGCGCGACCTTGCCATCGAACTTGCCGAAGTCGTCGGCGCGGGCGAGGTCCCGACAGGAGCGTTGTCGGGGATGGAAGATACCGCGCCGCTTGTGGCCTTTATCTTCGAGGATCACTGCACCGGCTGCACCAAGTGTTTCAAGCGCTGTCCCACGGACGCGATCGTCGGAGCGGCCAAGCAGATCCACACTGTCGTGACAGACGCCTGTATCGGCTGCGATGCCTGCGTCGCGGTTTGTCCGACCGAAGCGATCCTGCTGCGCGAGAAGCCGCGCAGCCTGGCAAACTGGTACTGGGAAAAGCCCGACCTCAGTCATGCGTCCGAGTTGATGAGGCGCGCGACATGAGCATTTCCCTGGCCCATCTGCTGAAACCGCGCGGTCTGTTTGCCCTGAAGGGCGGGGTGCATCCGCAAGGACGCAAGTTCCTGACCGCGGATGCGCCTGTGCAGACCATGCCGCTGCCAAGCCTGATCCGGTTGCCCTTGCGCCAGCATATCGGCGCGCAGGCCGAACCTCTGGTGAACCGCGGCGATGATGTTCTCAAGGGCCAGTTGGTTGCCAAGGCGCGCGGACCCATTTCCGCCAATGTGCATGCCCCGACGTCTGGACGGGTGCTTGCCGTTGGTCATTTCACCGCGCCGCATCCGTCGGGACTTCCGGTGCCGACAATAACCATCCGCCCGGATGGAGAGGATCGGTGGGGCCCGCGTTTGCCCGCCCTGCATCCCGAGGATGCCACCCCCGAAGACATCGCGCGTCGGGCGGCGGATGCGGGGATAGTCGGCATGGGCGGTGCCGGATTTCCGGCTGCCGTCAAGCTGAACCTCGGAAAGAAGTACGACCTGGACCTGCTGATCATCAATTGCGCGGAATGCGAACCCTATCTGACCTGCGACGACCGCCTGATCCGCGAGCACGCCGAAGAGGTTGCCGATGGCGCTGCGATCATGGCCAAGGCGCTGGGTGTTTCGCGGATCGTGGTCGGGATCGAGGCGAACAAGCCCGAAGCGATTTCGGCGATTTCACAGTTTACGCACCGATTGGGTTTCCAGATTGAGGTGCAGGTGTTGCCGACCCAGTACCCGATGGGGTCTGGCAATCATCTGGTCAAGGCGATCACCGGGCGCGAGACACCCGCGCGCGCCTTGTCGGCAGAGCTGGGCGTGATCGTCCATAACGCCGCCACGGCCCATGCCGTCCACCTGGCCATGCGGTACGGCGAGCCGTCGCTGTCGCGGATCGTGACCATCTCGGGCCGGGGTGTGAAGGCGCCGGCGAACCTGCGTGTGTTGATCGGCACGCCCTTGAACGAAGTGCTCGACCACTGCGGAGGGCTGACCGGGGCCGAAGAACAGCTGCTTCTGGGCGGCCCGATGATGGGCCAGCCGATCCGGTCTCTGCGCGTTCCGGTGATCAAGAGCACCAGCGGTGTTCTGGCCCTGACCAAATCCGAACTGCGCCGTGCCGAGGCCAAGCCCTGCATCCGCTGCGGGTCCTGTGTACGGGCGTGCCCGAGCGGTCTGGCACCGTTCGAGATGAACGCGCGCATCCAGTCCGACGACCTCGAAGGGGCCTCGGAGATCGGATTGCTCGACTGTATTTCCTGTGGGTGCTGCACCTTTGCCTGCCCCTCGAACATCCCCCTTGTGCAAGGGTTCAGTTTCGCAAAAGGCAAGCTTGCCGAAAAGCAAAGCCAGGCGCACCAGCGGGAGGAAACAAAGCGCCTCGCCGCGGCACGCACAGCGCGGGAAGAAGCGATTGCCGAGGCCAAACGCGCCGCAATGGCCAAGCGCAAAGCGATGATGGCAGAGAAAAAACGCAAGGAAGCCGAGGCGAAAGCCGCCGAGGACGCAGCCGCACAGCCAGCGGAGGCGGCAGACCAATGACCCATCACACCGTCAGAGCCGCCCCCTACACCCATTCGATGTTCACGGTCTCGCGCACGATGATCGCGGTGATGACGTGTCTTTTCCCCGCGACGGCCTTCGGCATCGTTCTGTTTGGCTGGCCCGCCTTGTTCCTGTTCGCCGTCACGGTCGTCACGGCGGTTCTGGTCGAGGCTCTGTGCCTCTATCTGACCGGCAGGGCGGTTCTGCATTTTGCGACCGATGGGTCAGCGTTCCTGACCGGATGGCTCGTGGCCATGACGCTGCCGCCCTGGGCACCGTGGTGGGTCGGGGCCTTGGGTGCGGCAATTGCCATCATTCTGGGCAAGCATGTTTTTGGCGGTCTGGGTCAGAACCTGTTCAACCCGGCAATGGTTGCACGTGCGGTTCTGCTTGTGGCCTTGCCGGTGCAGATGACCACCTGGGTAGCCCCCGTCGGGGTGAGCGAGACACCGGGTTTTGTCGAGGCACTCGACATCACCTTCGGAGGGTACATCCCGCCGGATGCGATCAGTGGCGCCACCATCCTGAGCGAGGTGCAAAGCATACTGCATTCCGAAAACGGGATGGACCCAAGCGTTTTGAGCGCGGAGGTGTTGCGCACACAGTTTTTCGGGCGCGTGTCAGGCAGCCTTGGTGAAACCAGCGCTGTTCTTCTTGGTCTGGGGGGGCTTGGGCTGATCCTGTTGCGGATCATCACGGTGTCGGTACCTTTGGCTGTCATGGGCACTGTCGCGGTCCTGTCGGCAATCGCGCATGTCTTGGATCCTGCCCATTACCCGCCGCCGCTCTTTCACATCGCCACCGGATCGGTCGTCTTTTGCGCGTTCTTTATCGCGACGGACTATGTGACCGCGCCCATGACGGCGCTTGGCAAAACGCTTTACGGCATGGGGATTGGTGCGCTGATCTTCGTTATTCGGACTTGGGGTGCATTCCCAGAAGGCGTTGCTTTTGCGGTGCTGCTGATGAATGCCTGCGTACCGTTGATCGACAAGTACACGCGTCCGCGTGTCTTCGGGCGCACACGCGCGGGCGATCCGCTTCCGCTGGAGGACCGGCCATGACCCTCTCCGGCGCGAGACTGTGGTTTGAAACGTCGCCGCTCCGCCATGGGCTGTTGCTTGGCCTCTTTGCGCTCTCCGCAGCCGTCATTTTGTCAGCCAGTCACTCCATGACGGCGGCAACCATAGCCCTGCGCCTGTCCGAAGACCGCATGGCATCTCTGCGGCAGGTCATCCCGGAGGCACTGCACGACAATGACGTCTCGGCCACGGTGCTGGAGGTCGACGACCTCCATGAAGGGCTTGTCGTTTTCCACGTGGCAACGCTTGAAGAAGAGGTGAGCGCCATTGCGGTGGAGGTGACGTCGTTTGGATATGCGGGCGGGATCAACGTCTTGATCGGCGTGTCCGCAGACGGCACCGTTCTTGGCGCACGCGTGCTGTCACACGCCGAAACGCCCGGCCTCGGGGACAAGATCGAGCGACGCAAGAGCGACTGGATTGACAGTTTCGCCGGAACTTCGCTCCGCAATCCGGCGCCGGAGGGCTGGGGGGTGAAGAAGGACGGTGGTGTGTTCGACCAGTTCTCGGGTGCGAGCATCACGCCGCGCGCGGTCGTGCAGGCCGTTGAGCGCGGGCTTCACCTGTTCGAACGCAACCGCACCGACATCCTGAACGCTTTCTCTCCGGAGGGTCGCACATGACCAGCTACCGAAAAATCGCGCGGGACGGCATATGGGACAACAACGTCGTTTTCGGGCAGTTCCTTGCCCTTTGTCCGCTGTTGGCTGTCACCGGCACCGCCACCAACGGGCTGGGTATGGGGCTGGCCTCCACCGGCGTAATGGTTGCCTCGGGGGCGGCCGTTTCGCTCGCCCGCCCGTTGATCACGCCCGAAATCCGCATTCCCGCGTTTGTGCTGATCATTGCGACCCTTGTCACCATCGTGGACCTGGCCCTCAACGCATGGGCGCACGAGTTGCACAAGGTGCTGGGGCTTTTCATTCCGCTGATCGTCACCAACTGCGCCATTCTTGGCCGGGCCGAGGCATTTGCCTCGCGTCAGGGGCCGATCCCGGCTGCCTTTGACGGGTTGATGATGGGCGCTGGATTTACCATTGCGCTGGTGCTCCTTGGGGGGATCCGCGAAATTTTGGGGGCCGGGACGCTTTTTGCGGATGCAGATATCCTGCTTGGCCCGCGCTTCGCTTTCCTGGAAATGACGGTCTTTCCGAACTACCCCGGTTTCCTGCTTTTGATCCTGCCGCCCGGCGGTTTCATCGTGCTGGGCTTTCTGTTGGCTGCCAAGGCCCGGATTGACCAGCATATGCGCGACGACCAGCAGCCAACCGAAACCGGCGCACGCCCCCGTGCATTCACGGCCGCCGGCGTACTGAGCCCGTCCGAAAAGCAGGGAGAGGTGTCATGAATGTCGGTATCGCCTACGCGCGCCCGAACGCACAGGTCTGGAAGAACATCGAAATTCCGGATGGCGCAACGGTCATGGACGTGATCGAGGCCTCAGGCCTCCTGAACGATTTCCCCGAGATCGACGTCGGTGCGAACAAGGTCGGCATTTTCGGCACGATCGCAAAACTGGACAAACCCGTGAAAGACGGGGATCGGGTCGAGATCTACCGCCCGATCCACCCGGATGCGGAGCTTCTGGAGAAACGAACATGATGTACGCGCGTCGAAACTTCCTGTTGGGGGCCTCGGCCAGTGCCGCTGCGCTCATCCTGACCCCCAGAACCTCGCAAGCGCTCGTCCTTGGCGCGGGTCCTGCCGGTGCGGCAGCCGCGCTGTCGATGGCGCGCTCACGCCCGGATGTGAGTGTTGTGCTGATCGAACGCGATCCCACACGGCTCAATCCTGCCATGCCGCGAGCGGGGCAGTTGCGCCGCGTGGATACGAACATACAGCTTGATGACTTGAAAGGTGCGGGTGTTTCCGTCCTGCTGGACGAGGCGACCGGGATCGACTGGCGTGCGAAAAGGCTGGACCTGCTTTCGGGTCGGACCCTCGCGTTTGACAGGATCTGTCTTGCCCCGGGCGGGGAAGCCGTCGCCGAAGACATCACCGGTCTTGATGCCCGCGCCAGACATTTGTGGCCTGCCGCATGGGGACATGCGCGCGAGGCGCACAGGTTGAGCGCGCAACTGGCCCGAATGGCTCGCGACGGTCACGTGGTGTTGCGTCTTCCGGGAGAGGTCAGCCACCCGGATGTCGCCTTTGACCGAGCGGTCTGGCTGGCCCGGTTCGGTGCGCGGCTGACGGTTCTGGACGGCGGCTGTCATACAGCCCTGAAACATGCCGTTCTCAGAAACACTGCCGGACGTGCGGTCGATTGGCATGTCGAAGGCCGTGGTGGCCGTGTCCTTGCCGTGGATGCATCGACCGGAGCGATCACGACCGATGCCGGGCAGCTGCGCGCCGATGTGGTCAACTTCGTACCGCAGCAAGGTGCGGGAAGGATTGCGCGGGTATCCGGGCTCACCGACGTGACGGGATGGTGCCCTGTGGACGCGCAAGCGCGGTCGCTTCTGCGACCTGAAGTTACCCTTCTGGGCGATGCGCAAACACGTGCTCGGCGCACGGCTGTGCACGCTATGCGGACCGCCGAAGAGATCCGTTGGGGCTAGGGCCGAGGCGCTCGGGTCAAACGGCCGCAAGAACCGCGTAACGTACCGCGGGTGAGATCCGCGCCGTGCCAGCCGATCAGGACGGCGGGGGCGGTTCAGGAGCCATCGCGACCACAGAACTGCTGTTGTCGAACCAGCCCCCCACTAAGCGCCGCCCCGAAACAGAGAGAATCCCCAAGGCGTGAACTTGAAAGGCAGGTGGAAGTGTTCCGACACGCGGTCGATACCGAACCGGAAGACCGGTTCGGTAAGGAATGGCGGGTCGGGGAGCGGCAGGTCGGAGGCTTGATAGAACGCGGCCACCTTGAACGTTACTTCGTAAACACCTGAGGTCACGCCAAACCCGTCTGACACGGAATGCACGAAATGACCATTCTCCGCACAGTGGCCTTGCGCGATGATACCGTCATCGGGGTCTATCCGGCGTAAGACAATGCCAAGTCCCGCGGCCGGAACGCCCCGCGCGACATCGACCGCGTGAATGGAGATGCCCCCGGCTCCGTGCGGTTTGCTGGTCATGAGCCCAACTCGAATTCCGGGCCACCGTAGGTCGTCTCAATACACAGCTTTCCGGCGGCAATGTCAGTGGCAAGAGCCTGTATATCCTGCCTGACCGATGCATCGACATCCGGCGCGAAGGTCAGATCGACCGCGTCTTCCGCAAGGCCAAGGGTGAATACGTCGGCCGGGCTCGGTCCCGCGCGCATGTCGCCTACCGCACGCTCTACGCCAAGGTCAATGCGGGCGACAGCAGAGCCAATGAAGATTTCGGGGTCATGTGCACACCAGTCTCGCGCGTTTCCGATCTGGCGCATGCCGGTCGCGCGGCAGGCGGAGATTGCGCCTTCGCGCGCGGCGTTCAGCATCGTGAACAGAATGTCTGCCCCCTGATCCGCGATGGCGCGGGACCACAGCTCCGTGACGCCGCTGTCATCCTGCGTGCCGCAAAAGCCAGTGATCAGACGCACGTCCGGGTCGGCATGGGCGACGCCGGCGGCAAATGCGGCACGTCCTTTCAATCCCGGCACGACGCGGTGCCCGGACAGGTGCCCAACGATGCCCGTACGGGTCGCGCGTGCGGCGAGCACCCCGGCCAGAAACGCGGATTGCTCTTGCAGAACGTCATAGCTGGCGAGGTTCGGGCCGGTAACATTCCCCTGGACGACGGCAAATGCGCACTCGGCGAAAGCCGCTGCAGCCTGCGGCATGACCCTGTTGCCCTGTCCACCAATGAAAACCACCCCATCGGACCGGGCCGCAGCCATGTCGAGCGCGGCCACCATCGCATCCGTTTGGTAGGGCAGTCCGCTGACGATCTCGATCTCCGCACCATCCAGCGTCTGCATCCGCCTGACACCGTCAAGCGCACAGTGATTGAAGCCGTGGTCCTCAACGGCGCCGACAAAAATGGTTGCAATCTTCAAGTTGCCGCTCCTTGGGGTGGCGGCAGGCACCGGATAGCCCACCGCCCGGTGTCCATCAGCCGTTGACCTTCGCCGCCTTGATCAGCGGCTCCCATGTCGAAATCGTGCCCCCGACAAACGTGGTGAACGCGTCGCTTTCCATTGGGGTGTGCGCGATGCCGAACTGTGCAAGCTGCGCGACAACGGCCTCCAGTTGCATGATTTCCGCGACCGTGTCGTTGATGGTCGCAACCATCGCGGGGTCCATGCCTGCCGGTCCCGACAGCCCGGTCCAGTTTTCGATCACGATGTCATGGCCAAGTTCCCGAAAGGTCGGGATCTCGGGGAAGACATCGGAGCGTTCGGGCGCTGCGAGGGCGATTGGCTGGGTTTCGCCCTCGGTGATCAGGTCGCGATTAAGCGCAACCATGTCGTAGTAGGCCTCAAGAACACCGGCCCGGAAATCCTGAATGGCGGGCGCGCTGCCCTGATACGGCACGTGAATCTGCTCGATGCCCAGCTCGATGTCGACCGCTTTCCCAAGGATGTGGGTGATCGATCCAACCCCGGAGGATCCATAGGTGATGCCGTCCCCTTTCGCCTTGTCGATATAGGCCTCCAGCGATGTGATCCCGGAGGCGGGCTGGACGAACAGGGCGGGTGTCGACGCGCCCAGATACGCGATGTGGGTAAAGTCGCCCATTGGGTCATAGGGCAGGTCATCGAATTGCGTGGGTGCGATCGTGAAGGGGGCGTTGTTGCCAAGGATCAGGGTCGTGCCATCTGGCGCCTGCTGGGCCACGTAGTCGGCGGCAACCGTTCCCCCCGCGCCGGGCCGGTTGTCTACAACGGCCTTTTGCCCGTACTCGCTTTCGAAATACTGCGCCAGAACGCGCGCGATCAGGTCGCTTGTGCCGCCGGGCGGAAAGGTGACGACGATGCGCACCGGTTCATCGGTCCATTTTCCCGCACCAGCGTGGACCGGAGCAGCAAGGAGAAGGGCAGCAGTGCCAACGGTGAAGATGTGTTTCATTGTTTGGGATATCCCTTGTTGAAGGTCGGAGGTGTTAGTCTTCGGATGGAGTTGCTGCCGTCCGGTTGGCGCGCCGGGTTCGCAGCGCGGCATAGGTGGCGTAGGCAAGCAGCAGGACTGTAATCAGGATCAGCACCCCGCTGATCGGACGGGTTATGAAAACGGTCGGGTCGCCGCGCGACAGAAGCATGGCGCGCCGGAGTTGTTCTTCCATCATCGGGCCGAGGACGAAGCCGATCAGAAACGGTGCAGGTTCGAACCGAAACAGCCGCATCAGGTAACCCGCCCAGCCGAAAACAAGCGTCAGCCATACGTCGAAGACGTTGTTGTTGAGCGAATAGACCCCGACGCAGATCAACACGATGATCGTGGGATACATGTACTTGTAGGGAATTTTCAGCAGCCGGACCCACAGCCCGATCAACGGGATGTTGAGGATGAGCAGCAGGATGTTACCGATCAGGAAGCTGGCCACCAGCCCCCAGAAAAGGTCCGAATGCTCCACCAGCAAGCGCGGGCCCGGCACGATTCCGTACATCATCAGCGCCCCGATCACGAGCGCCATGGACGCGCTGCCGGGTACACCGAGCGTCAGGGTGGGGATGAAGGCGGTCTGCGTGGCCGAGTTGTTGGCCGCCTCGGGGACGGCGACGCCTTCTATCGCGCCGGTTCCAAAGGTAGCGCGGTTCGGGGAGACCTTTTTTTCAACCGCATATGCGACGGCGGACGCGACGGTCTGACCGGTGCCGGGCAGCGCGCCGAAGAAGCTTCCGATGCCCGCGCCCCTGAGAATCGGGGCAAACATCGCCTTCCATTGCGCGCGCGACGGATAGAACCGAGCGTAATCGATCTTGTTCTGGAAGGCGCCGGTGGCGTTTGCCCGGATCGACAGGATCAGTTCCCCAACCCCGAACAAACCCATTGCCACAATCACCAGGTGCACACCGTCCCGCATTTCGGGGATGCCCATTGTGAAGCGTTCCGCGCCCGTCGTTATATCGACCCCCACGGTTCCCAGCATGAGACCGGCGACGACCATCGTGATGCCCTTGATCGGATTGCCGTTCGATACGGCCGAGGCGGCAACCAACCCCAAAAGGATTACGGCGAAGTACTCGGTCGGTCCGAAGTTCAGGGCGAGTTCGGCAAGCCCCGGGGCCAGTATCGCCATGACGATCATGCCGATGATGCCGCCGCCGAAAGAGGCGATGGCGCTGGCGAAAAGGGCGATGCCCGCACGCCCGTCACGTGCCATCGGGTAGCCATCGATACAGGTGATCGACGACGAGGGCGTACCGGGGATGTTCATCAGGATCGACGCGATCGATCCGCCGTACTCCGCTCCATAGTAAACGCCCGCGATCATCACCAGCGCGGAGGTCGGCTCAAGGTAGAACGTCAGCGGCAGGATCATCGATATCGCCGCCATAGACCCGATGCCGGGCAGAACGCCGATGAAGGTGCCGAGGAAAACACCGATGAAGCAATAAAGCAGGTTCGATGGCTCCAATGCGACAAGCAACCCGTTTCCGAACCCGGCGAGGATGTCCATCAGAACCCTCCGAATGCGTCAAAGGGCAGGCCGATCAGGCCGATGAAGAGGGCCCAGCAACTCAGGGCCACGAGTGTGGCCAGCACCAGCTTGCCAAGAAACGGCAACGCCGGGTCGGGAAGGCTTGCGGTGATGGTGGTCAGGAACACTCCCGGGACCAGTCCGATCCGCCCCACGGTCAGCGCAAAAACGGCGAGGGCTGTCCCGATGGCCACGAACGAGATCCAGTCAGGACGCTCTGCATCCGAAGTATCACGCAGGTCAGCGGCGATGACCGCCAGGGACAGCACAGCCAGAATGAAGCCGGTGATCACCGGAAACGCGCCGGTTCCCAGCCGTCGGGGCGATCCCACGCCCAAATCATATCCGCCGACGATGAACACGATGCTCAGACAGAAAAGGCTGACACCTCCGAGCGCGCCGAGATAGGCATTGGGGGGGCGCGCAGACTCCTCGTTCCTATGGAGCCGTCTCAGGAAAGCTCTCATTGTACGCCACCTCGCTCGGTCAGGGGCGCGGCCGGGTCGCGCGCATCCGTCGAGAGGTCGATGAGCCGCGCCAGGCGCGCGCGCATGACCGATACAACTTCTTTGAGCGACCGCGTCAGTTCTTCATCGTGGTCGGTGCCCAGCCGTTGTTCGAACTGCGTAAGCACGTCCTCGATGTCCTTGTGCGCGTGCAGCGCAATGACGAACGGGTATCCGTGCCGCCGGACGTATCGCCTGTTCAGGTCCGACAGCCTGTCGGCAAGGTCCGGATCCGGGTCCAGCAGGCGTAGCCGTTGCTGTTCGCGTCGGGAGGCCGCCGTGATCGTTGCCGGGTCCGGTGGGGACAGTTCGGGATGGGCGCAGAGGAACTCAACTGCCTTGTCGCGCGAGAGGCTGTGGATTTCTGCCTCGAGCCAGGCAGCCAGGTCATCTCCGCCGCCGAAGGGCCTTGCAGCGGCGGCGCGGTGCGCAAGCCAAGCCGACCGCTCGACGATCCGGTCAATCATCGCCGCGGCCTGACTGGCGGTCGCCTTGTTGAGCGCGGCGATGGAAAAGGCAAGCGGTGCAGGCTCTGGCATATGGTCCCCCGGACAATGCGCAGAGCGCAGCGCTGCATGGCTATTGCCAACAATTTCAAAAAAACTCATGCTGCGTTCGCAAAAAGGCAACACCAATGGGAGTGATATGGCGCTGAACATCTTGCCCAGGACCTTGATCTACCTCGAAGCGGTCTCCCGTCTGGGGTCTATACAGGCGGCATCAAGAGCTCTGGGGATTGCTGCATCCGCGATTGATCGACAGATCATTGCACTTGAAGAGTCGTGCCAGACACCACTTTTTGAGCGCCATTCGCGAGGAATGCGGCTTACGTCTGCAGGCGAAGCGGTGGTGCTTCTGGCGCGGCGTTGGCGGGTGGACTCAGAACGGCTGGAGGAAGAGCTGCGCGCCATGCGCGGAGAACAGTTTGGCACGGTCAGACTGGGGGCAATGGACAGTCTCGCAAATTCGATACTGCCGGATTTCGTCAATGCCTTTTCGCTCCGGTATCCTCGGATCAAGTTCGCGATTGATATCACGACGCCGAAAGATGCAGCCCACGAACTGGAACTCGGCAGCATAGATCTGGCGCTTGCCTTCAACCTGCCGGCTGACCGCAAACGTCACGTGCTCTGGACGGCGCCGCTTCCGTTCGGATGCGTGGTCGGCACTGGTCATCCGCTATGGGGACGGCAGACTATCACGCTGAACAAGGTTGCCCGCCACCCGCTTGCGGCGCAAAGCCGGGCGCTTCCAGTACGTGAATACCTGGACAAACGACACGGCTGGTTGTTCGAGCCCGCTGAACCGGCTCTGGTGACCAATTCGCTTCAGTTCCTCAAGCAGACCTTGATTGGCGGGGCGTATGTCGCGATTACGTCGCAACTCGACGTGCTGCGTGAACTGGAGGACGGCACGCTCTGGTTTGTTCCCCTCACCGACAAGGGCTTGCAGCCTCAGACCATCAGCATCGCGGTGGATGCCCGCCGTCCTCTGTCCCGCGCAGCGCGCCTTGTTGGCGAGGCGCTTGCGGAAATGGTGCCCGAGCGACTGTCTCGCCTTGCTGTCCCATAGACGATTGTCAAACGGGACGGCCGGGCCGCATGCTGTTGCGCGCATACCGTGTGGTGCGGCTTGCGGGCCAGACTTCTACCGGCTGATATGATCCTGAACTGAGCAATCCGCTCAGCGCAAGGTTTGCACCAAATGGTCAGCGTGCGCGTGCAAACGATTTTGTGACCGATGGGCAGGTTCTAAAAATATTGCCAAATAAGGTTCAGTCCTGCACACTGAGCTCTGATTTTAAATGGTATTTTTTTATTCAAAGCATTTTGGCCCTTGGTTCTGGAGGTGGAATTGGGCTTGTTCAAACTCTTTTTCGTGGCCGTGGCTGCAAAGTTGTGTTTCGCATCACCGGTGTTCGCCAACGGGTGCGCGGGATTGATCCGCGATGTTGCCGAGGCACAGATCGGGCCCGCCCACATGGTCGTGCGGGACTCTCTCGCGTATCGCATGGATTGTGGCAACGGCTTGTCGTTGGCCAGCTTTCAACCGGAGGGCACGCGGGTCTGGCCGCTGTGGTGGACGCGCGAGGATGGTCAGAATTTCTCCATCGTTCTCACAGGTTCGGGAACAGTGATTGCATTGCCTGCGGACCGGCTGAAGCCAGTGGGCGAAGGCGTATTCCTGCAGGCTGCCGACTTGCAGGCGCAAGCGCTGTGCATCGGCCCGGAGTGTCCGTCAACACGGCAGGTCACCTCTGACTTGGGAGGGTTGCGCGGGTTTTCGGACGACACCATTCTGCGGCGCGTGGAGGAGGGGGCGTCGTCGCTTTGCCTGTCCGTCGCACGCGATGGCTCCGGAACTGCGGACAGCAGCCAGATTTGCCTGGAGCCGGCAACCGATCGCTACGCAGCGATCCTTGACGGCAGTGCGGTCCGTCTGCACTTGCCGGATGCCGCGCCGATGCATGGCACCCGCGCGATGGCAGTTCGATCCGCGCGGCGGTTGGTGGCACGTGTGGAAGCGGAAGAGCGGGCAAAATCAGACCCGCATGTGGCGAGTCGCGACTTTTCGCGCGCACTTCTTGGCTCGATCAGGCCCGAAACCGAACCCTTGCGGAAGTTGGGCACGGCGCTGCTGGCGTATGACGGAAGATGCGCACAGCGACCGTCAGCGGATCCCGAGCTTTTGGCGGTGCTCGACCCTTTTCTCGGCGCGCCAGCTCCAAGGGTCGAAACCCGAACCCGGTCACTTGCGCGTTTGCAAGAGGGGATGCCGACGCAGGCGACCATGGCGGCGGCGGCGACCATTGCAGCGCAGCAGACTGATGCGAGCCCGCCGACCGCGGAGGCGGTCGAGGACGAAACCGCCTCGATGGTCGCCGCGGGCCGCGGCGCGTCAAGCATGCAACACTTGACCCCGATTGTGGCTTGGACCCCGGGCGGGCAGCGCGCGGTACGCCACCTTGAAATGGATGTCGCCTGTGATCGCGAGCGCCGCCCTGTCGTGGCGTTGCGCACGCAGGTCCATCACCCCACGCTGGATATGACATTTTCGTTCGAGGCACGGCGCGTCGGTGAGGCCTATGGCGAGGATATCGGAACGCACTACACGTATTCGGCGGAACATGTGCAGACCGTAAGCCTTTTTGCGGGGTATGGTTTTGATCTGAAGACCGCGGCGGAGGTTCGGTTCTGGCACGCGCTGCTGACCGACTACACACTGCAGTTTCACGCCTTCCCCGACAGGATGAACGCACAGACACGCGAACGGCTCGCCATGCAGGTTGCCGCGCTGCTTCTTGAGAGTGTCGCGGACTACCATGCGCAACTGGAACCCTGGACCCGGCCTGTACCCGAGGTGGTGTTCGAATGAGGCGGGACCTGCCTGCGGACCGGAATGGGAGAAGATCGATGACCTTCGAAACGTTCAAACTTTGCCAGACACTGCGCTGGGCCTTCTCAGCGGGTGTGATTGTGGCGATTGGGCTCTTGGCGCCGCTGCCTGCTGCTGCCGAGCAGGACCGTCTGCCCACCTGCACCGACCTTTTCAATGCGGCCACCAATCGGGGGCAGGACCCGACCGATGCCGCAGGTAGCTCGATGGCGGAGTCCCTTTGGGGGCGGCTCTTCAAGGAAGAAGAGGACGACGATCCTGTCTTCGAGAGTGTCGAAGAAACCGAGGAATACCGGATGACGGTTCGGGCCGGAAATGCCCTTTTCGTCCGATGCGATCGGTCGGGCAACAAAGACGACCTCGTGAAGCTGGTCTACCATCCGGTCGGACTTGTCCTGCGGGCCGTATCGCAGTTCACGTACAACGACGAAAAACATGTTCTTGGTGAGACGGAGAACGGCCTGAGCCTGATCTTCCTTGCTGATGATCTGACCGTCATCGGGCCGGACGACGCATTCATCGTACATGACGACTTCGGAAACATGGCCTTGTGCATCGGTGGGAGCGTCACCCGCGCAGATCCGGAAAATCGCTGCGACCCGTTCCGGGCGCAAAGACCCAATCAACCGCGTATGGAGGGGAATGGCGGCTACCTGCACCTCAACGTTGCGCAGCATGATCTGGAACGGCGTCGCAAATGGCTGGAAATTTGGCTGTCGAAGGACAAACTCGAACGCACCTATCAACGAGGGGCCGCGTTCGAAGAGTTCTCGGAGCACAGGTCGCGCCGCTCCTTCTGCAAGGTGCTGGATCAGGCGCAACTCTATGAAAACGGAAATCGCCCCGGCGAGACGGTCGCCTATCGGGCCATCAGCTTCAGTCTGTGTGCAAGAACCAGTGGGGATGCCGCGCGTCCCGCCGAAGATCTGCTGCCGCCTGAGACTTGGGAACTTGCTCCGCGCCGGGTGCGGATCGTGACCCTCGAAGGGGCGCGCGAAGCCATGGAAACGCTGAACCTGTTGCGCGAGCGTGAGGTGCGCTTTCAAACGCTTGTCTTCCCGCGCGCCAGCGTTCTGTCGCTTGCGGTGCTCAAGGGCCAGCCTTCGCAGGACGTTGTTCAGGCCTTGGGTGGTGTCCGGCGTAAGACCTGCGATGCGAAGCTGGAGGAAAGCACGCTCAAGAAGATAGAGGGCTCTATTGGGGCAGGGGTCGAACTCGGCGTGTCTGCCAAGGTCGAATTCGGGATGGAAGACCTGCGAAAGCTGACCGAAGAGAACGGGCTCAACACCCTGTTCAACCGGACTGCCATCCTGATCGTTGAGCCGGAGCTGGAGCAGGAAAGCGCTGAGGTTTCCAGTCAGATCACCATCACCGATGTCACGATGGAGGGGGTCTGCTACGTCGATCCCGAAACAAAGGTCGAATATCAGAAACTGACAGAAATCCGGGTGGGCCACCCCGGCGCGATCGACGGTATTTTTCGCCTGCCAAGCAAAGAGCTGCGGGATGCGTACAAGAACGAAACGCAGGTCAGCGGCATACCCAACATCGACGAGCTTTACGGGGAACCCTCGCAAAGCGACCTGCGCACGTTTCTGGAAGAAGGCGTTTTCTGGGAAATCAAGGACCACAACGAGTACCTTTTGTGGCGCAACGCGCTGCGCAAGGCGCTCAGGCTCATCCCGAACGTTCATCAGGGTTTCCTGTTGCGGGATGATGACACGGACATTGCGGATGCAAGGCGTCTGGATCACTATGTCCAGACGTTGATGGCGGCGGTCTTTGTGAGTGACGTGACGGCGGCGCGCACGGTGGAGGATTTCTGAGTATGGGTGATGGACCGTTGAGCGGGGCGCGCTCTGTCGAAGGGCTACGGCACCGCGTTGGATCACTGGCGCGGGTTGGCGCCTTGCTTGTGCTTGCGGTGACATTGCTAGCCCCCCCTGCTGTAGCAGAGCCCACGGTGACCGGCCTAGCGCCCAACGCAGAACCGCTGGACGATGCCCTGGGGCGTGTTCTGGACAGTGGCGAGTTGGTGATGGCTGTGCGGGCCGACGCCGCACCGTTTTCTGCCGAGCTTGAAACGACGCCCGGCGCTTTCGATGGCTATTCCGTGGACCTGTGCCGCAGGGTGGTTGACGCCATCGCCCGTGATGCCGGGCGCGATGTTGCGATCCGCTACCTGCCGGTTTCGGCGCAGGACCGGTTCGAAGTCCTGCGTCAGGGGCAGGCGACCCTCCTGTGCGAAGCGACGACCGTCACACTTGATCGCCCGATCACAGAAAAGGTCGACTTCAGTCTTCTGACCTTCATCGCCGGCGGCTCTTACTTGTTCAATCGCAATGGGCCGCCCAACTTCGACGACCTGGACGCCGGGAAGATCGGCGCTGTCGCGGGGACGACCGCGTCGGAAGGTTTGCGCGATGCGGAGGAACGCAAATATATCGAAGGAAACGCCCGCCGCGATTTCGCCGACTACCCCGAGGCATTGATCGCGTTGGAGGCCGGAGAGATCGACGTGCTGCTTGGCGATCGCCTGATCCTCCAGCGTATTCTGGAGGACCCGAAGAACGGCCTTGAAGGCACGTTTGATATTGCGGATCGCTACCTGTCCTACGAACCGTATGCTCTGGCCCTTCCACTGAACGAGCCGCGCCTGCAACGTGCGGTCAACGGGGTTCTGGCGGAGTTGTACCGGAGCGGCGACATCTCTCAGCTCGTGAACCAGCACTTTACCTTGCGGGAATTGCCCCCAAGGTTGAACGCCATGTTCAAGATCATGGCGCTGCCATAGCCTGTCAGCCCGGTTTCTTGAGCGGCTCGCGGTGCTGTCCGGCTGAACGCCGAAGTGCCGGCTTCAATTTTTGCAACCGACAAGACCGCCGGCGTCGCACGGCCTCAAGCGACGCGCAGGCGCGCCTATGTGTCTGGCTGACCTCTTGCTCTTGCCTTTGACCTGAGACACACTTGCGGGCACGTGTGGAGCTCAGGTGCATTTCGCCGACCGGACCCGCACAGCCATGCTTTGGGGGAAGTGTGTGATGACATCCGAAACCGCAAGCTCTGAACATCCGGCTCTTCCGACGGTCAACAAGGTAACGACCGAGGATATAACCGCGTCGCTGAAAGCCGGGTTCTCCGACTTTCTGGCGCGCCCGTTCATGAGCGGCTTCTTCGGGCTGTTCTACGCGGTTTTCGGTATCCTGCTGGTGTGGACCCTGGTGTGGCTCGGCAAGATCTGGATGATTATCCCTGCGGTGATCGGCTTCCCGCTGGTTGCGCCGTTTGCCGCAGCGGGTCTTTACGAGATGTCCCGCCGGTTGCAACGAAACGAAAGCTTTGGCTGGTCCGAAATCCTTACCGTCATGGCCAATCAGCGCAAGCGCGAGATGGGCTGGATGGCCTTCGTCACCCTGTTCGTTTTCTGGGTCTGGTTTTATCAGTTCCGCACCGTGCTGGTGATCGTGTTGCAGGACTCGTCCTTCTCGGACCTCGAAGGGTTTTTCCAGACGGTTCTGTTCACGTCGGAAGGCTGGCTGTTCCTGGCCATCGGGACATGCGTCGGTGCGCTCTTGTCGGCTGTCCTGTTTACAGTCACCGTCGTCGCCATGCCCTTGCTCCTCGATCGGGAGATCGACTTTGTCTCGGCCATGCTCACCTCGGTCCGTGTCGTGCGCGAAAACCCGGTCGTCATGCTTGCCTGGGCTGCGATAATCTCGGTCACCATGATCTTGTCTCTGGTTCCCGCGTTTCTGGGTCTGATTTTCACACTGCCGATCCTTGGTCATACCACGTGGCACCTCTATCAGCGGGCGGTGACGTCTCCGGAAAGCTGATATCGTTTGCCCTACCGCGCGCTCTGCTCCGAGATGTGCGCGCAGCTGCTGCCCGCGCGACATGACGGGCCTGTTCTAACAAAGCCTGCAACTGGATCGGCGCAATGGCGTCCCGCCTTCATGGGCCTGGCGTGTACCAGATGGGCGATGTCCACGCGCGTTCCTGGATGGTCGCAGCGACGTCGTCGAGCAACGGCAGGCCGTTTCGGACAGCATCATAGGTCGTCCAGCGCGGTGTGGGGATCTCGATCACGCGTGCATAGTAGACCGCGTGCCGGGTCGGCTCGAACTCGTCATCCGTCCAGTGCCCAAGCAGCTCGACGGCACCGATGTCGTTGGTATAGGTCGCTGATTGCGTATCTACCGTTGTCCCGACAGGCGTGAGCCTGCCATTGGCGTCCCGCTCACGGTTACCCGACCAAGCCACATCCACGATCCGCTCCTGCGGGTTTCCGTCCGCATCGACCCATCCCTTGATGATCTGGATCCGGTCGAGATTGGCGCCCTGGGGATCTTTCATGGCGTGCACGGTGAACCGTGGCGCAGCATCCAGCGCAGAAAGCGTTCCGCCCATTGGCACGCCGTTCGCATACCCGTCCATCACGACCTGAACGGGATCCTCAAGCAGCGCGAGCGCCGGGCCCGCGAAAAAGCGTGGTTTGATCCGCGGCCCCGAGGTCACGAAGGTTTCCCGTGCCCGCATCGCATCGAAGATTGCGCCGCGGGTGTTCCTGGGTGCCCAGACCCCGGTCAGCGATCCGGGGTTGGCCTCTGGGCCTCTCACCCACCCGTCGATTTCACCGCCGCGTCGCTGTTCGACAGTGCTGTCCGCGGGACCGTGGCTGCCATTATAAGTCGCCTCGTCCACATCGCTGGGGGCGCCGTTGTGATTATCCGTGCCGCCGACAAACCCAAGCTTCCAGGGATTCGCGCCCAGTTCCGCCTCGTAATCGAGCCCCTTCGTGACGGCCCACCGCACAAAGTTCTGCGGCTGGTAAACCCGGTCACTGTAGGTGGCGAGGCTTTCCGCATTCTCGAAGTCTGCAAACTCGTCAGCGGGCCAAAGCGACGCCACCACCTCGGAATTGCCCTTGATCTGCATCATCTCGATCAGCGGCTCCCATTTCGCGCGGGTATCGGCATACGTGCGGGTCAGCGGGTTTCCCGAATTGTCGACCGGTTCGAACATCAGACCCTTGCTGCCATTCGAATTGTGCGGGATCGCAAGCAATGTGGACCCTGCCGCGTCCTGTTCGGCCATCCAGGCCCAAAGTTCTTCTTCGTCGATGGTGTCCAGCGCGCTGATCGGCATGTCCGGCACAACGGCGTCGCGAAAGATGACGTTGCGGTGCATGTTCCCGGCATTCGGGGCGGAGGTCCATTCGAAAGCGATGAAAGTGGTGAAAACACCGGGGTCGTAATGCGCTTCCGCCGCCCCCACGATGAAGTCCTTCCATGCTGTCCTCGTCGTCTCGGGGCCTGCGAAAAACGGAGGATGTTCCGGAGCGCCGGATCGCATGTTGCTGATGACGTATTTGACGAACCACTCCCGTTGCTGGTCGATATCCGACAGGCCGCGCAGATCGCTGAGCGCTTGCTGATAGTGGCCGGGTGCATCCGGAACCTGGGCCGACAGCATTTCGCCCAGAAACTCTGCATGGTCGGAAACCGCAGCAAAATCGAGGGGGCGTCCGATCCGGCGCTGCACATTGTTGATCGACACAAGCTCGCCCTTGGCAAATCGGTACGCGTCAAACGGGGTCAACCGCGCTCCGCCGATAAACGCATCGAGAGAGAACGACGTGTGCACATGGGTTTCGCCGAAATACGCGTTCTTAAGCGGGTTTTCTGCCACCGCTGCTTCGCGTTCTGAGAAATCTTCGTTTTGGGCCTGTGCCGGGACCGAAGCGCAAGAAAGCACCAGCACAAAGAGCATTGCCAACAGGCCCGTTGGTTCGCCTGAACTGGGTCTTCTGTCATTGTGAGAGGACGTCTGTGTTGCTTGCATCACGTCTTGACGTCCTTTTTTCGGGTTTTGCGCGCTCATCTGATTTCTTACTCCGGTGTGTACCAGATCGGTGAGGTGTAGGCGCGATCCGTCGTGATCATGTCGACATCTGCGTCCATCTCCACATCGAACTTTACCGCATCATAGGCCGTCCATCGCGGGGTTGGGATCTCGACGACGCGGGCGTAGTAGAATGCTGGCTCGGCCGGGTCGAAGTCAGGGTCCGACCAAACGGCGCCGAGTTCCGGTGCACCGATGGTGTTCGTCCAGAGCGGAATCGAGAGATTGACCGTGTTGCCGACGGGCGGCAGTTTGCCGGTTGCGTCCAGTGTTCGGTCCCCTCCCCATGCCACGTTGTAAATGCGCTCCTGCGCGGTTCCGGTTTGTGAATCGATCCATCCCTTGACGATTTGGATGCGATCAAGGTTGGCCCCCATTGCATCTCGTAACGCGTAGACGAGAAAATCCGGTGCTTCGCCGTCTGCCGGTGCCGATAGATCTCCGCCCATCGGCACGCCGCCGGAATACCCAACCCTTGCAAGATCACGACGATTGACCGCGTCGGAGGCGTAGTCTCCGCCAAAGAAGCGCACGGTCATGCGCGGTCCGGTGGTGGCATAGGTTTCGCGCCGCTCCATCGCGTCGAAAATAGCGCCTCGCGTGTTCCCGGTGGCCCAGACGGCCGTCAACCCGGCTGCTGAATAGATCGAGGACCCGAAAGCGACCTCGCCATCCGGAAAAGTGCGCCCGACGTGGCTCGCGCGTTCGGGGTTGGGTTCGTAGGCTGCAAATTTGCCAAAGAAGTTGTCCTCCTGAACGGTTGTCATGCCCGTATGCGTGTCCGTGGCCCCGTCCGCGCCGAACTTGTAGGGGTTCACGCCCAGTTCGGCACCCAGTTGAAGCCCGCGCAAGAGGCCGGAGCGCGCGTATTCCCCCGGCAGCATCTCGGGCGTCTTGCGAACGGTCGCGTCGAGATTGCCGTAGTCCCACGTTTCGAAATCGGCGAACTCGTCCTCCGGCGACAAAAGCGGGTGCGCTTCCCCATCTCCCTTGACTTGCGTCCATTCGTAAAGCCGTTCCCATTTCTGTCGCGCCTCGGCATAGGCGGCGTCGAGTGGCGCGCCGTCGGCGAAGTCATCCACCAGCGGGAACATCATACCGTTGGACAGGTTTCCGTTATGGGGAATGGCCGTAACATCGCCACCCGTGATGGCCTCATAGTTTTCCATCCATGCCCACAGGTCACGCGGGTTCGGCGAGCCGAAAGGCGGTGTGGTCGTGTAGGGTACGACCTGGCTTGCCCGTTCCGGCCCGTCGCGGAAGATGACATTGCGGTGCAGGTTGTTGCCGGTCACCAGCGACGTCCATTCAAACGCGATGAAGGTCGTAAACACACCCGGATCGTTGAACTCTTCGGCAGCGGCGACGATGTCGTCCCAGACCCGTTTGTAGGCGGGGTTGCCGGGTTGGTAATTCAGCACCGGCGAGATTGTGCCCTGCGCAAACTGCTTGGTGAGTTCCTGCGCGGCCAAGCGCGCCTCTTGCCCGCCTTGGGCGAAGGCTTCGTGAAACTGTCGCCCCTGTTCGTCGGCGAGAATATTCGGTGCCCCCGAGAGAATATCCGTGATTGCGCCCATTCCATCCGAGTGGTCAGTGATCATGTAGAAATCGAGCGAACGCGAGAGTTGCACAGATTGGCCGGTATTGGATGTGATCTGTTCGCCGCGCGCCAGACGGTAACTGTCACGCGGGAGGAGCACGGTTCCACCGCCTCCGGCGTCTGCAGAGAGCGCGGTGTGGACATGCGTATCCCCGAAAAATATCCGCGTTGGAAACGAGCGATTCGCGTAAGGGGAATGCGGTTGTCCGGCCAGCACCCGGTCTGTCGCATCCGGCGGGATATCCTGTGCGATTGCGGCTGGAGACAGAAAAAATCCTGCTATAACAGGAATATAAAAAGACTTCATGGGAGCTCCAGAAGGTTGAAAAGCTGCGTGACCCAACTCGCTACCCCCGCGGGGCTGGAACGGCGTCATGGCTGGCTTGTCCACCTCCATCCTGCCGCGCGGCCCCGAACCCGCAAGGATACCTCTCCACCATGACACACAAAGCTGTGCCCTGTCGTCCAAATCTGGACAAGCGAGAAGGGGCCTTGAACATCGACGTTCAAAGAAGGAAGCACTTGTTGTCCAGCGCTTACCGGGACCGACCTCTTTGTGCGATGGCCTCGGCCACGGCGCGGACGGTCGGTCCGCGCAACGGCCCGGCGGAACAGATGTCTCCTATGCCGGTATCTCGGCAAAAGCGGTTCTGAGCTCTGATCGTCCGGGCCGTCATCAGGCCGTTGACTGTGCCATCATAGTAGCCAAGGCGGCGCAGATCCTTTTGCAGCACGCGTACCCACGCGTTCTTGTTGATCCAGAAGGCCGTGCGCGCGGCGCGCGCGTAACCGTCCACCTCCGTTTCGGCCATGATTTCCTCCACCCGTGTCCAGAACTTTGCAGGTTCCGCCTCCGCGGCCAGTCGAATGCGTTCCACTGATCTCACGGTTGGCCGCATTCCGGGGATATTGGCGAGGCGGGCGCGCGTGGCAAGGGTTGCCGCGCTCTTGTCACCGTGACGAGACAGATAGACCAGCGCAACCTCGGCAAAACGCGCATCGCCTTCAAGACCCGCCCGAACGACCTGCGCCAGAGCGGTGTCCGGGACCGGCCCGTTCAATCGGCCCCAGTTGCTGCGCGCGGCCAGATCGTAAGCGGCACGGATATCTCCGCTCGCGGCAAGGCGTTCCAGCATGAGTTGCCCGGTCGCCGGGTCAGACGCCGCACCCAGCTTGCGATCGACATGAGCAGTCGCCAGAAGCCGTTCCGCGCCGGGTCGGTTCTGGCGCACGGCGGTTTGCAGCAGGCGGAAGGCCCTGTCACCCCGGTCGAGTGCCATCTCAACCCGCGCAAGGGCTGCTGCCGACCATGGATGCCCGGCGGCCACGGAGCGCGTGTACCATGTCCGGGCCTGCTCCAGGTTTGCGTTGGTCCCGATCCCGTGGCGAAAGTAGTACCCGACCCGCGCAAGCGCGGCGGGGTACCCGGCCCGGGCCAAGGCTTGCATCGCGTCAAACGCGCCGCGGGGGTCGGTTTGTTCCTGCATGCGGATGTGCTGGAACTCCGCACGATGGTTCTGCGCAAAACCCGGACCTGCGATGCCCAGGACAAGCGCGGCTGCCAGGAGGAGATGGCTCATGTCACGCACGCCTCTTGGAGGTCTTGGAATGCAACAGACATGTGCCGTGCAAAGATCGTATCTTCATGCCGTGTCTCCATCGTGAAATTTGTCGGGGTTTGCGCTCTCAGGCCACACGCACCGGCTTGTCCGGGACCAGATCGAGGCGGATCACGCGATCAAGCGTCTCAGCCCGGACATCGATCAGAATACTCAGCATCGACTCGAGGGTGAAATACGCCCGTAGCATTCGAAAGATCAGGTACTCGGGCAGGGCCAATACGCCTTTGGGCACCCCGTTCAGAAGGGAAGCAAGAACCGCCATGATGGCGGGGGCTCCCGTCGTGACGGCCACGATCGATTGCCAGACAATCGGAGTGTGTTCGTTGAACGCCAGACCCCATTCGAGCCCGCCAAAGATGATCAGCGGCACCAGCATCGCCCGCCGCGCCGAGTTGATCAGCATGTAGGGCAGGATGACCTTGCCCCGAAGTGTCAGGTTTCGTCCGTAGATCAGATCGCGGCAGCGCGACGAGATATGATAGATCGACCGGAACCAGCGCATCCGTTGCTCGCGCATGTGGCTGTAGGAAGATGGCACTTCGGAGATGTAACGGATCTTGGGGTCGACGACCGAGTGGTAGCCCAACTCGCCGATGCGCAGCGAGATGTCGGTGTCTTCGCCGTTCATCCCTTCCACGAAGCCTCCGAGGTATCTGGGGTGATGTGTACGGTAGACAACGAACATGCCCGGAATGCCCACAACCCCGTTCACGGCCCCCATAGCGACGGAGTAGAATCCATGCTTCACCAGCACTTCGAGCAGCCGCGCCCGGTCGAAAAGCGCCCCACCGGGTGGAACCGGCACCCCGCCGACCACACCGACTGCGGGGTCGGTGAAATAGGGCATCGCACGGCTCAGATTGTCTGGCCCCAGAAGCGTGTCGGCATCGACCCGCACCAGGAATTCGGTGTCGCACGCATCCAGTCCGGCGTTCAGCGCGTTGGACTTGCCGGGTTTGGGAACGTTGATCACACGCCCTTTGGCCGACGTGCACGCCGCAAGCGTTTCCCGCGCGACCTGTTCGGTGTCGTCGGTGGAGTTGTTGTTCATGATCAGGATATGCACGTCGCCGCCATAATGCCGCGCCGCCACGTCCATCGCGGTGATCGTATCGCGGATGATGTAGCTTTCGTTATGCGCCGGCACGATTATCGAGACCGGTGGCGTGAATTTCGGTGTCCTGGCCGTCATCACGTCATAGATCGCCAGCATGTACAGCTGTGCAAAGAGCACCGGCAGGAACAGGAAAACACCGGGTCCGATGCCTCCCAACAGGGTCCAGCTGCGCATGACCTCGACAACGCGCAGGTCCATCCCGCCGACCCAGACAGCAATGAAGGCGGCAATGGCGATGGTCGTGCCAAGGCGCACGATGGCGCGCACTTGGCTAACGGCGACATGTTCGATCCGGATGCGCGCTGGCATGAACCCGCGTTCCAGAAGTTTGAAAGAATAGACGGCAAAGCCGAACAAACCGGACGCGATCGCACTGAAATGGAGGGAAAAGGAGAAGCCGAGCCCGTGTTGCGCCCACGCGTTGGCCAGATCGAACGCCGCGCAGCCCGCGATGAAGGCCAGGACCATGTCGAGTGCGAAGAGCGTCCGTTCTCGCATGCCGCCGGAACTGAAAGCGGCGAAGGCGATGAAAAACGAGATCAGAAAGATGCGGATCGCGATGGCATGCCGCCCGGTATGGGCGGAGAACACGTAGTCCCGGTTCGGGAACACCTGCGATACCGTATCGGTGTTGACCAGCCACAGTTGCCCAGCCGCCAGCAGGGTAAAGACGAGCAGCATCTTCGGGGCCTGCCAGGTTGAAACGGCCCCGGCAAAGCGCTTGGGCGCGCTGTCAACGGAGATGTAATTGATCTGCTCACGTTTGTCCGCTGCCTCGGTCATCCCTTTGCCTCCGGCAGGGCGATGGGGGTTGGCGTGACCCACAGGGTGAGGCCCGTGGGTGGCGGTGCGAGGTCTGCCGTGGTCTCGACTACCGCCAGTTCGCCGGTTACGCCGTCATGGCTGACAACGAAGACCGGAGTTCCGGCGGGCATGGCCGTCGCGGACTGCCCCGGGGCAAGAAGCGTGACATGGGCTTTCTGGCCAGCCGGTTTGAGCGCGGCAGCGTTCGGGACCACATCCCTCAGCATGTCAAGCGCAAGCCGTGCCTCTAGGCTCGACAGCGCACCGCCCAAGGCAACGTTCACCGGGCCCACATCGCGCAGGACCGCATGGACCTGCGCCAAGGGCTCCGACAGGTGCGTCGTCCCCGCAACAAGGCGCGACGTGGGCAGGACCTCTGCCACCAGTTCCGGCCCCTCGTCGCAGATGCCGGACCGGGGCGCGGTCGTCGTGGCGACGACCTCCAGTGTGTTGGCCTTCGCCTGCATGTGGGCGGGCAGGGCGATCACGGCCTCGTATTCGGTCTGTGCGCCCGGGATATGGGCCTGAAACACCAGACGGGAGTTCAGCGAAACGGTCAGCGCCCAGTTCTGATGCCCCAGCAGGCGCCCGAACTGCATGTCCAGTTCCAAGCGGTTCGGCAGAACAAGGGTTCCGGCCTCCATGTCGTAGCGCATGCGCCAGATTGCTTGCCGGTGAAACCGGCGCACACCCGCATTCGCACCTGCTTGCGCCACGGCTCCGTCAAACTTTGCGGGGGGCGGCGCCGGAGTGGTGGCGAGCACCTTGCGCAGCGCATCCGTGCTCAACGCGCTTTCGGGAGTGTTGGGGACGAATTCCGCGTTCAGACCTCGGTGCACGGCCTGTGTTGCCAGGACCAGTCGGCGGAGCTGTTCGTCACGTTGCAACCAGTGCGGCCAGGCAACGCGAACGACGTTGCCCCATATGTGCACCCGGTCACGCGGGCTTTGCAGTGGACGGTCGAGGGTCACGTGAACAGCACTGGTCGTCTCGATCTCCACGACGGTTTCGACACCGTCCTGCGGTCCGCACCGGGCCTTGGGACCGGTGCCTTGCAGCGAGAAAGAGACGACCAGCCTGTTCCCTACAAAATCCGTCGGTGAAAGGGGAATTTGCAGGGAACGGCCCGCTTCGCCTGAACGCAGCAGCATTTCGCCCCGGCGGGTATTGTGGATCGAGATGCGCAGCACCCCTTCCACCCCGTCGAGCACCTGAAACGTTGCATCGATTTGGAGGTATCCAGACGTCGGGCGTGCATCCACCGGAAAGGTAAACGCGACCCTCTGATAAGCGGGCAAACCGGATAGAATGACAGGCTGATCGGGATTGGTGCGCAGGATGATCGCGCGATCTGCATCGTCCGAGCGGGCGGGCAGCCGGTGTTCGAACACCATGTGTGGCCCGCTCGCCAACGTGCGGACATATGCCTTGCCCTGTTCCAGAATGTTGAGGTTGGACAGCAGGAGGGCCACGCCTGCCAAAAGAAATCCCATGAGCCCAATGCCAATCATGCGCATACTGTTCACCGTGTTCTGATGCGGAAAAGCCTGTCGCGCCGGACCTACCTCCAAGCGGGTCCGACGCGGGTGGCTTTGGTCGGGTCAGGCCGCCCTGCGGCCCTTTGGTGTGATGACGCCGGGGCGTTGCTTGTCCGTCCAGGTGGAAACACAGGGGATCATGCTGCGGATACAACGGTCTGCGTATTTCGCGGCAATCTGTTGTGTTTCCTCGATCAGCCCCTCGGCGAGTGTGATTGGTTTCAGCCCCAGCGACAGGAACGTCCTGTTCGACACCCGCAGGTCGTTTTCGGCGGCTTCGTTGCGTGGGTTGTCCACATTGGCCACGGTCGCGCCGGACACTTCCGCAACCAGTTGAGCCAGCTCACGCACGGTATGCGTTTCCGTCATCTGGTTCAGGATCGCGACTTTCGCGCCTTTGGCGGGCGGGTTCTCGACCGCAAGCGCGAGGCATTTGACCGTGTCCTGAATGTGAATGAAGGCGCGGGTCTGTCCACCGGTGCCATGCACGGTGAGCGGGTGTCCCACGACGGCCTGCATCAGGAAACGATTGAGCACGGTGCCGTAGTCGCCATCGTAATCGAAGCGATTGATCAGGCGTTCGTTCAGACGTGTTTCCTCTGTCTGGGTGCCCCAGACAATGCCCTGGTGGAGGTCGGTAATGCGCAGCTGGTCATTCTTTGCGTAGAACTGGAACAGCAGTTGGTCCATCGACTTCGTCATGTGATACACGCTGCCCGGGTTTGTCGGATACAGGATGTCGCGCTTCATGATCTGCTTGTCGTCGCCCGGCACGTAGACGGGCAGATAGCCTTCGGGAATCTCCAGCCCGTCATCGTCGTAGCCATAGACACCCATGGTGCCGAGATGGACGAAATGCGGATCAAGGCCCAGTTCGACCACGGCAGCCAAAAGATTGTGGGTGCCCGAAATGTTGTTATCCACGGTGTAGCGCTTCTCACCGATCCCCTTCATCGAGTAGGGGGCCGCGCGCTGTTCGCCGAAATGGATGATTGTGTCGGGCTTAAACGTTCCCAGAAGCCCCGAGATGGCTTCGAAATCGCGGGCCACGTCGATGTTTTTGAATGCGATGGTGCGCCCGGTATGCGCGTGCCATGCCGCCAGACGGTCATCGACAGAGGCGATGGGCGTGAGGCTGTCTGCGCCGAGCTTGGCATCGATCTCCCGACGCGACAGGTTGTCGACGATGGTTACGTTGTGCCCTTGCCGCGACAGGTACAGCGCCGTGGGCCAGCCGCAGAAACCGTCGCCACCGACAACAATGATGTTCTTTTCTTGGGTCATGTCTTTGTTCCTTCTGGTGGGCCCCTCCACGCGGCCCTTTTCAAGATGAACAAAGCTTTAACGGCCCCTCGGCCATCGCGGCCCGGTGCGATCGGATAGGATCTGGCGCATTGGAATGGGCAGGCTATACCATTGGATAGTATGCGCGTCCCTTTTGTCCGTCTGCGGCCTGCCCGAGGGCCGTGTTGATTTCAGCTCTTGCGGACGTGGCTTTGGCATCGAGGGCATCTGCCCAACTGACCGGGTCCCTTAGTGTGCCTGCGCGGGCCTGTTGTTCCACGGTCGCAAGGGCGGTTTGCAGCTCTTCCTGCCCGAGCATGGAGGCTGCCCCCTTCGCCTTGTGCGCGGCGTCGGCCAAAGCCTGCATGTCGCGGATTGTGCGCAAATCCCCAGTGAATGCCGCAAGCTCTGCCAAGAACGCGTCGGCAATGTCGCGGACCTTGTCCGGGTCAAGCACGGTCATCATTTCTACGAGGGCTTCTGGAAAATGGGCCCTGTCCGGCTTGGACACCGGACCCGATGTCACCTCGGCAATGATGGTGCGCAACGCGTTCAGGCGAATGGGCTTGGTGTGGAAGCGGTTCATGCCAGAGGCCATGGCGCTGTCCCGGTATTCCTCGCGCCCGTGCGCCGTCAACCCGACGATATGCGTATCTGCGTTCGGCCCTTTCATCCGGCGCAGACGGCGGGTTGCTTCGATCCCGTCCATGACGGGCATGCTGATATCCATGAAGATGACGTCAAACGGCTCTGTCGCGGCCTTGGCGAGGCTATCGGCACCGTGCACGGCTTCCCGGACAGTGTGGCCCATGGCCTTGAGCATGTCGCTCAGAACGCTGCGGTTGATGCTGTTGTCCTCGACAATCAGAATGCGGCACGGTCTGAAGGCCTCGACAGGCGCATCGGCAGGTTCCGCACCCTTGGTCTCTCCATCCTCCCTGCGCCGCAATGGCAAGGTCAGGATAAATACCGACCCGCGACCTTCGGCGCTTTTGACCGACACGTCTCCGTCCATGGCCCGGGCGATCCGTCGTGAGATGGACAGACCCAGCCCGTCACCTCTGGCCTGGCGTCCGGCGCCAGCGGCCAGCGCGAAGAAATCCTCGAACACCTGCTCGTGCTGATCAGCGGGAATGCCGATGCCGGTGTCTTCCACTTCGAAACGCAGCGACGAGGTTTCCGGCCCGTGGATCCCTGTCACGCGCAGGGTAATGCCGCCGTACTCGGTGAACTTGACCGCATTGCCGATCAGATTGGTCAACACCTGCCGAATGCGCCCGGCATCGCCGTAGTAAGGTCCGCGCATCGCCGGTTCGATATCCAGCCGGATGGTCAGGTTCTTCTCCCGCGCGAGGGGGTCGAACACGTCGACAAGGCCCTGCATCAGATCTGTCAGACCGAAGTCCTGCGGGTTCAGTTGAAACTCGCCCGTCTCGATCCGCGTGATGTCGAGGGCCTCGTTCACATGCTGCAACAGAACCTCGCTCGACGCTGTCGCGATCCGGGTATAGCGCGCCTGCTGGTCGTCGAGGGCGGTGGTCTTGAGCAGGTCCAGAACGCCCAGCACGCCGTTCAGCGGTGTTCGCATCTCGTGGCTCATAACCGCCAGGAATCGCGATTTGGCCCTGTCGGTCCGTTCGGCCCTGTCGCGGGCGTTGATCAGCTTCTGCTCGTTGATCTTGCGGGCACTGATGTCGCGGATATAGGCAATGAAAAGCGTGGCATCGCCGTCCCGCGTGGTCGTGATGTTCAACTCGACCGGAAATTCTTCTCCGCTTTTGCGCAGCGCGGCAAGTTCGACCCGGCCGGCATCGGCAACACGAGGCTTGCCGGTCTCCAAGTATCGCCTCATTCCGCTGTGGTGTGCGTCCCGCATGCGGTGAGGGATGAACGTCTCTTCCATCGTCTGACCGACAATTTCGTCCCGTGTCCATCCAAAGACCTGTTCGGCGGAGGCATTGAATTCGACGATCCGGCCTGCATCATCCGCGGTGACAATGGCGTCCAGCGATGCGGCCACGGTGGCGCTGAGTTGCCGAGACGACGCCGACAACTCGGCATCGCGACGGGCCGCGCGCTGCAAGAGCCGGTCGAGAAACAGCATCAGGATCGCCATAAGGATCAAGAGCGCAATCGCGATTCCGCCTGTCCGCGCCAACTGGCTTGCAAACTCCGCACGCCGCGCTTCGGATTGCGCCGCGCCCAGGCTTACACCCAACAGGGCAATCTCGCGCACATGCGGACGTGCAGCGCGGACGAGGTCATGCATCTGTTCCAACGCAGCGCCTGACAAAGGACCGGGTGCATCAGACAAGGCGACCGCGCCATCGGCGAAGGTCTTGAGCGGGGCAATCAGGTCCGCTGCTTGCGCGCTTTCGGCAAAGATCTCTGCCGCCCGCCCGGAGTTGATGATGTTCAACCTGCTCAGCGCGATGTCCACGCGCAGCTGTATGTCTTCGTCGGTGTAGCGCCCGCTTGCGCGCTGATCGGTCAGGAGAGCATCGAGATTGGCAAACTCGGTATCGATCTGCGAGATGCTCCACTGCATGTTGTCTTCTGCCGACCGCGACAGATCCCGCAGTTGCACCAACAGGTTCGTCGCCATGATTGCCAACAGAAGGATGAGCAGGCAAAGACCTGCCAGCACCGACAGTCGGTAACGGTTCAAACCGGTCCTCACGCGCAACCTCCAGCTTTGGCCGAGACTACGCATGTCAGTGCTGTCAATCCACGACCTTCAACTGGTTGAGTTGCCAGATACTGAATGAATAAATCGTTTCGGTCTGATAGATCGGGTCCCTGTCATAGGGGAAGACAACCCAGTAGGGTCCCTTGTCTCGGACCGACATCGGCGCACCGTCCATGCGGGTGGCGATGATGGGCGCCGTGTCGTCGATCTGTGCAAGTGGCATCACCACCTTGTAATCGTTCAGGGCAATCATCTCGACCTGCGTGCCTTGTGCGCCCGCCCGGTCGAGCACCGCCTTCAGGGGCACACCCGAAAAGGTCACCGCGCCATCGGTCCAGATGGTCGTGGTCGTGAATGTCACCTGGTCCATCGCATCCAGATCTGCGAGGCTGAGGGCGAGCGTGTCGGATCCGGTCTCGGTCGTTGTGACCTGCAAGTCGAGCGGGGACTGAGCCTGAGCGGCGGTCTGCGCGCCAACCAGCAAGGCCACTGCGCAGGCCAAGGCGCGCAGGTGATGAATTCGTGCCATGTGTGGTCCTCCTGATCCGACAACGGCAGTCTAACGTGCCCGAACCGCGCGATCAGCAGAGCATTCGCATAGGAACCTATACGAAGGTATAGTTTCGCCTCTCTTTGGCCCGAATTTCCGGTTGTATGTGCGCGCAGATCGGGAAAGCTGCCACCATGCCAAACATTCTTATTGCCGACGACCATGATCTGGTGCGCGACACCATCGCCGCCTACCTCGAAACTGTTGATGATTTCAAAGTGAAAACAGCGGCAGATCTGGACACTGCGCTCGACCTCATGCGGGGGCTGGACGCGTTTGACCTGCTTATCCTGGATTACAACATGCCCGGAATGGACGGGCTGAACGGGCTGGCGCGCGCCAGAGAGGCCTATCCGGCAACCAAGCTGGTGTTGATGTCCGGCGTTGCGACCCGACAGATCGCCAGTGCGGCGATGGAGAACGGCGCGCACGGGTTCATCCCGAAATCCGTGACCGCCGTGTCGCTCGTCAACGCGATCAGGTTCGTACTTTCCGGCGAGCGGTTTTTCCCCTTCGACTTCGGTGCGGCGGACATCGCCGCTGAACAGACAGGCGTGTTCGGCACGCTGTCTCACCGTGAAAGGCAGACCCTGGAACAGCTTTGCGTCGGATTGTCGAACAAGGAAATTGCAAGGAAGCTTGGCATCCAGGAAGTCACCGTGAAGCTCCATGTCAAGAACGTGCTGTCCAAGCTCAGCGTCGCGAACAGAACCCAGGCGGCTGTCTTGGCAAAGGAACAGAACTTCTTCTGACAAGGCCCGTTGGCGCATGCCGGGTGCGGCGCCGTGTGCGCCATCTGGCAACCCGGCTGAGGGGCAGGCTGTAAGCCGGTCGCGGATCCGAGGTCCGTTCAAGGAAGGATGATCGCGACTGACGGAGTTCCAAGCACATCAAGCAGCGTCGATGCGACCGGGGAATTCATCACAGCGTTGCAACGCGGCGCATGCACACTCCCACACGCGGTACGCGATTATCTTAATGCCGTTGTGGGATTTTTGGCTCCGGCGGTAGGGATCGAACCTACGACCAATTGATTAACAGGCAGTTATGTCACATGCATCTAAGATACTGATCGGCATCAGACAATTTCTGAAATTGACTGGATTTCATGTGCCTCTTATGTGCCTCTACTTTCCTTGACAATCACCGTTTTCGCGCGGTTGCAGCGCTGTTTAGGCACTTCTTCGCATCGTCATTCTGGTCGCAAGTTCATGTCCGTCGTCTTCGAAAAGGTGGCCGTAGACTTCGATTGTGAACGACACTTTGGCGTGACCCATGTAGGACGAAAGCTGTTTGAGGTTCGCGCCCTCTTTGATCAGCCATGCTGCGAAGTGATGGCGGAACCCATGGAAGGTACGGTCTCGCGAGACGTGTACATATCGCGGATGACTGCCTTCTTCAGCCAAGGCGTCGGCCTTGTCCTTGAGAGGTTCTAACAGTCGCGGATAGAGAGTCGTCCGGCTAATGTAGTTGTCAGTCTTGGTTCCGAATACCAACTCGCGGTCGTGAGCTTCAAGCCATGGCTCCAAGACGTCTGCCAATTCGGGGTTCAACGGCACCCATCGGCGTCCGCTTGCCGTCTTGGTGGACGTATCGTCGTCGTCGCCCTCTGGCGCGCTTTCAATGATGTACACGCGACCCTCAGTCGGGCGGTAATCCTGACGACGGAATGCGCGTGCCTCCGAGAGGCGTGCGCCCGTGTAGGTCAAAAAGTAGACCATCGGACGATAGCGCGCCCATGTCCGGCGGACTTGTTTGTTTTCATCCTTTGCCAGAGCATCGGCAGCCGCCAGCATGGTGAAGATTTCGTTCGGTGTGTAGAACTTGTTCTCGCTCGCTTCCTTTGCGAGGCGGCGTTCTTTCTTCGTGGTCTTGTTCTTGATCGGGTTGTCCGGGGCGAAAGGAATGTATCCGGACACGACACCAAAGTTCAGAATGCACTTCAACAGCCGAAGCGCATGGTTGCGCGTGGATGCGCCAACGCCAAGCGCTTCGCATCTTTGGTAGATTTTCCGGAATGCTTCCGGGCCGATATCCTTGAGGCGTTCACGTTTCAGTTCTGGGATCACGACGTGGTTGGCAATTATCGAATGCGCCTGCTTTCGCGTTGAGAGCGCTGGTTTGTCTTCACCAATGGGCGGATTTTCGAGAGTGTCCAGATAGGCTTCCGCTACTGCTTCCAGCATCGGGCTTTGCTTGTAGCGTGGCTTGAAGTTGTGGCGCTTGGGGGCTTCTGCCAGTTCCTTTTCCGCGCGTAGCTGTACTGCCTCACGGTGAGACCGCGTAGATCGGGACTTGTATTTTGGCTTGCCGTTGTCGTGATAGCCGACGATCCACTTTACGCGCCAACGCGGTTCGCCATTTGTTGCGGGGGGTAGGGGTTCTATCTTTGCCAAGTCGTCACCGTCGAATCAATTGGTCGCAGGTTAGCTCCGACACCTGACAAAATTAAGGCGCACCCCGCTCTGAAATTTACTCTTGACAGATGACCCGTTTTGAAGGGGTTCCCTTGATCTTTCGATTCGTTTCTGCTACTGTTCAGGCTGATTGGGGGCAATCTTTGCCCACAAACATCTTCCCTCAACATAGGTGACCTGATGGCAAATCCCGCTGTTCGCTACGGCGACTCCACTACTGTTCCCATCCTTGCAACTGACACACAATTCGTTCGGCCCGTGACCGGTGCACAGACAGACGAAAACCCAATCCGCGTTCGCGTTGTGTCTGACGTTGATTTCCACGTCGCGTGGAACCGGCCTGCGACCACGTCGGACGCCCGCGTGCCTGCCGACCGGGTCGAAATCTACAACGTTGGACCGAATGATGTGCTGCACTTTGTGCGCGTCAGCGCTGATGGCGTGGCTTGGGTGACGGTGCTCTGAGATGCAGGACCAGTTCACAAAGATGGTCGGGTCGTCTGCGCATCTGACCAAGCGCCACGAGGCCTTGTTGGAAGAGGTGAAGTCGCGCGCCCTGTCGCTTGGCGTTCATTTGTCCGATGACGACGTCATTGGCAGCGTATCTTTCCGGACCTGTGTTTACGGCAACCACGACCTCGACTTTGATGAGGTGATTGGCGACCTCGAAAAGGTACCTGCCGTCGTCGAATGGAAAGCCGTTCAGCGCCTTGTTGAGCGCCTTGAAGCCGGTGACCCGGACGCAGCGGAAGAGATCGGCGGAACACCACGCGAGAAATTGGTCTTCGCGCGTGAAAACGGGCTCACGGGTCGCGCGGAAATCGACGCCAAGCTTAACGATGCCCAGATCGCGGCCATCCGCGATCCGGGGCGGCGCATCGCGGCGTATCGCAAGAAGCACGAAATCCTGAATGAAGAGATTCAGCGCGACGAACGCTTCATGTCTCCGGCGGCGAAGATCGCACATTTCCGCAAACAGAACGGGGGCCAAACGTCATGAGCTTGTACGTTTCATTGGATGCCATGGCAGCGACATTGGGCGTCTATCGCGGCGACGTTGCAAAGTTTTTGAAGTGCTGCGGCGTAGCCCACATCCCGGCGGACCGAATTCCGAATGACGCCTGCGACGGCGCGACCGAAAAAGGTTGGGAAATCGACGCAGTAGTGGAGTTGTTCCAACGCGCGATTACGAATTTCTCAGAGGCACAGGAAACCTACCTTCGTTCCCGCGCGCGCCGGTCTTGGCGGGACGTAAAACTGGGTGTCGAAGCGTGACGGATCAAGCCGGATCGAAACCGCTTCGTGCGCGTTTGGAACGCTACGCGCAGCTTTTGGCGTCGCCGGAACGCCGCAGTGCCATTGAAGCGTGGTGCCTGTCTGATCCGAACCCAGTGAAACCAGAAGCCACGCCCGGTCGCGGGGTGACCGCCAGCCGGAACGCAAACCGACAGGACGTCAAAGACCGTGTCGCTTTCCTTCAAGCGGAACGCGCTGCGGTACTGGCGGACATTGCAATTGACGCCGACAGCGTCAGCGAATTGATGGAGCGTGTCACAAGCCGCTTCCTCGCGATTGGCGAGTTGGCGGAGACCCTTGGCCTTTCTGAGTTGGCCGCGAAACTTCGCCGGGCGACGGTGGTGCACACTGGCAGAGCCGAACGCTTGCACCGGTTCCTGCCCGAAGCAGAGACCAAGCACGACTTGGATTTGGATGCGGTCTTGGCGCGCTTGCGTCTCTGCAAGTGTGCGACATGAGCCATTTCATCGCGGCCCTGCGCCAAGTCATTGAAGCTGATTTGAGGCGATTGAACGAGCTTGAGGCCCGCTTGCAAGAAGCGCGGGGTCCCGAGGTGGCAGGCGTCGTTCGCAGCATCGGAGAGACATGCGACAGCCTTTCAGCCGGGTTGGTCAAATTGGCGCGGAACACCGACACGATTGCCATAGCTGAAACTGAACCACCCTTGCCGACCAAAGACCCACGCGGTTTGGAGATTGCGGCCCGGCTGAATAGCCTGATCGAACACGGCCCTTGTGAGAGATGTGGCGGCGTCAGCCGCGCATCTGACTGAGGTCCCGACCGCCCGGCCTTCTGGCCATCACCTTCCTTTACCCGACGAAGGATCAATCAATGAGACGGACACATGCTTCCCATTCCCACGACCCGCCACCAAGAGGCGGTACGCTTCATGGCGCTCCACGAGGCCTTTGAACTCCCAAAGAACGAACACCCGCGCGACAGCGAAACAGCGGCTAAGCACGGCCTCTGCGAGGCCCTGTCATTCGTCCACGGCGCGTCGCATTCACTTGGAGAGGTTTTCAGCCTCTCTGATCGACTGTTGGCCTACCGCGATACGATCTGCGACGGCGGCGAACCTGCGATCTACGACGTCCACGCGCTCGCACAGCACATCGGAAGCTACGGCCTCGCATTACTGGCCTGCAAACTCTGCGGCGCGTGGATCGATGGTGACCAGTGGCGAGACGATGGCGTCGGACACCCCGTGCTTCTCACATTCGAAGACTGGAAAGACGATGAGTAAGGAACAGTCCACAGGCCAAATCTTCACCTTTGAAAAGGTCATCGTCGCCAACACGGCCCGCGTCATCGAAGACGGCAACATTCTTCGATCAGAAGCGACCGGCGAAACCCTGATCTTTGACCGCGAAGCCCCGAACTTCGCGGCGAATTTGAAGGCGTTCTTGGAGGCGCAGGCCCGCGCGGGGACGATACCAAAACGCGACGTGCCAATCTGGCATCTCTGGTTGATCGACAACGGGCGAGCTTCCATCGCCACCTTCACACGAGGTGACTCCGCCAATGCCGCGCGGGGGGCGCAGATATGCCATTGGAAGGGCTACGACTTCGCGGGTTTCTGAAAGAGAAATTTCGCTCGACCTAACATTTTTCTCAACGTTTACAACGCACTAAACTTGACTCATGCTTTCGGGTGGGCTATGTAGCTTCCCGAAAATGAGATGCCTGCCGTGCGAACAGATCACGTATCGGGCGCGCTTGGACATCATCAAAAGAGGATCGGCCTTACTGGGCCAAAGAGGGTGAAAATTGAGTACCGAAGTAGAAGACGCAAAGGCGGACTCTGACTACCGTGAGGTTGATGAATCCTCATTCCACCTGACACCCGAGGACTCGGTCGCCAAACTGATCGCGACAGATCGCGTGCACTCCCCGGACGTCATGCCGTCTCCAAAAGCGCTGGAACTTCTTTCGATCTGGCAGGCCGAAGAGGACGGTGCCGACGATCCGTTTGATTGGCACGCCGAATACGAACGCCAGCTTGCCGAAGACCTGCACGCGGCTTTTGACCCCGACGCGACCCAGTGGAACAGTGGCGAACTGAGCGGCACACCTTGTGAGGAATGGCGCGCGCTGATGCACCGCGAGGCCGCGTTCACGTACGGCAACGTAAAGAGCAAAGACAAGCGAAACGACACCCGCGACGACGCTTGGGCACCCAAGTCCATGCCCGTCTTCAAAGCCATTGAAGGAAACACCGCGAAGCGCCGCCCCGGCGGAAAAGTTGTGCGCGCCGAATGGGGTTTGTCCCGGCATGTTGAAGACGACCACAAGGGCGGTTCTGGCTATGTTCTTGGCGCTTGCCAAGGCCATCGCAGGGCAAAAGCGGTCACCACAATTGACGCGATTGGGCTCGACTGTGACACCGGTCATCTGACGTACGAAGAGGCTGTCAGCCGTGCGCGGGAAATTGACTTTGCCTTCGCCTCGCACACGAGCTTCAACCATCTCACGACCGAGTCTGAATTCAACTACGACGCAGTGGTCAAACACGCACACTGTGACGGCGAACCGACGCTGGAACAAATCAAGAACTACGCAAAAGACAAGAAGAACCTCGCGCCCCACATCATCGAGTCCATCGAAGTCGAAGAGATGCGCCACCACAGCGCGGAGGGCTTGTTCATTCGCGTGCGTCACCTTCCAATCGACAAGTATCGTCTGATCTTCCTTCTGAGATCGACAGTGACGATT
Organism: Tropicimonas sp. S265A; assembly: GCF_049800835.1. Taxonomy (NCBI): domain Bacteria; kingdom Pseudomonadati; phylum Pseudomonadota; class Alphaproteobacteria; order Rhodobacterales; family Roseobacteraceae; genus Tropicimonas; species Tropicimonas sp. S265A. The sequence continues at coordinate 719,234 of NZ_JBNAFU010000001.1, read as the reverse complement.
GCGGACCTTGGGAACACCTTGGCAGAGGCACACGAAGTGCACAGTCAGAAGGTGATGGGTCTTGCCGAAATGGTTGGCGTGCCAACCGACCCCGCGACCTTGGACGTCTCTCGCTTCTTCTACGCGGCCCGTCATCGGGAAGGCACTAAGCACCACGTAGCAATCCACCGTGCGCCGCCGATTGACTACGACGATATCCCTACGGCGAAGAAACCAAAGAAGAGCACAGAGGGTCGTAATCGCCGCCCCGATGTGGTGGTCGAAACGCCTGACGGCGTCACGGTGGATGTGAGTGCGCTTTACGACAGATATGCGAAGCGTTGGGAACTGGCGACCATCACAGAACACTGCGACTTGGCGACGTCTGTCGCGGCGAACAACAGCGGGGGCAAGTTCCACGTCGTTTGTCCCTATGCAGACGGGCACACAGACAGCGCTGATGACACGGCAACTTTCGCTATGAATGCGGAAGACTCGGAGACTGAATTCGCGGTTGTGAAATGCCTTCACGGTTCATGCCAAGGGCGGCATCTGGTGGATTATCTGGGAGCTTGGATCGAGTCCGGTGATTTGGACCCGGCGCTCTTGGAAGACCCGTCCTACATGCTCGACTTTGCAGACGATCAGGAAGAGGAAAAGTTCTTCCGGCTGACGCCGGATGAAAAAGAAGCTCTCGCGGATGAAGCGGCTCAGGCGGGTGCGGATATCACCACCGAAAGCAACGACGATGACCTGAAAGCTCACTTCAAAGCCTTGATCAAGATTGGTGATCAGAGCGCGGTTGCGCGGGAAGTCGTGCGGATCGCAGACGTGGTGAAGCACCCACTTGGGAAAAGCGGCCTGAACCGTTTGGTGAAAGAAGTTCGGACGGAGATGGCAGCGGACGCGCGTCAGCGCGCAACACCGTCCGAAGCCGCTGAATCGATGGACATAAAGGCGGATGCGACTGTCCAAGCCGAATACACCCGTGCGCGCATCGCGGCGACGAACGCATCCGAACCTACTCTGTTCGAATACATGGAAACACCCGCTGTTGTGCGTGGCGGACGTTTGAAGTCTTTGAGCGAAAACGCCATGCGGCATGAGCTACGCAAGATTTGTAGCTTCACGTCCACAGAAGGCCCTATAGGCGCAAAGGTCACCCGCGAAGTCTTCCCGCCGAAGGATTTGGTCAGTGACACCTATGAGTCCGACCTTTCAGGTGTTCTGTTGCCCCTGAACGGAGTGGTGCAAACCCCGTTCTTCACAAAGGATGGCGAGTTGGTGACGGAGAACGGCTACCACGAAGGTTCTCAGATTTACTTGGACTGTGACTTGGAGCTACCGCGCGTTAGCGCGCATCCGACCTATGAGGAAGCCCATGGGGCCGCTCGTTACGTTGTCGAAGAGGCCTTTGCTGACTTCCCGCTTGGCGGATTGAGCCGTGATGAAATCATGGAACGGGCCTTTTCTGGTGACGGTGTCCCAGCCGTCGCGACATTGCTATCGCAGACCCTGTCGCCAATGTGCCGACCAATGATTGATGGCAATGTTCCCGGCCATGTGACGAACAAGCCCGTTCCGGGAACTGGCGCTTCGTACCTTGTCGCTGTTTCGTCGATAATTTCGACCGGTGAAGAGGTCGAAGCGACGCCGATGCCCAAAGAACCCAATGAAATGGCAAAGACGGTCAGTTCGCTTCTTTTGAACGATCCGACGATCATCTTCTTTGAGAATATCAACCATGAGATCGACAGCGCTGAGTTGGCGGCAGCGATGACGCCCCCGAAGTCCGGATATCAGGCACGTGTCTTGGGCAAATCGCAGATGGTCAAAACTCCTGTCCGGTCAGTGTTCACGTTCGCAGGAAACACGCTGACCATGAGTGACGAACTCCTGCGTCGGTGCGTACTGATTGACCTTGATCGCAAGGTTGCCGAGCCTGCGAAGTTCAAACCGGAACAGGGCTGGCGGCACAAAAACATCCGCGCTTGGACCGAAGAGAACCGAGCCGCGCTTGTGCACGCCTGCCTGACGATGATCCAATTTTGGGTCGTCGAAAAGAAGATGAAATACGGCGACTATGACCTTGCAAGCTTCGAAAACTGGGCAGGCGTCATGGGTGGTATTCTGGACGCGTGTGGCGTGCCCGGACTATTGGGCAATCAGCACCAGCTTACTGGCCTTTCTGACGGCGACGATGACGATCTTGGGCGTGCGATGCAGGCTGTTGCTGATGCCGTTTCAAAGCGCGTATTGGATGGCGAAGACGCCTTTGTCTACGTGAGCACGAAGTCTGACGATGATAAGCAGGCAGGCAAGTTCGGCCTCTTCGACATACTACACGCGATGGAGGACGTGCCCGCTTTGGATGGCTGGGGTTACAGCGTGGAAAATGGAACGCCTGTCTACGAAAACACAAACAAGGCGGGGCGGCGCTTCAAGGCCGCTGCCACACGCGTCTATGAGGTCGTGATCGGGGGAACTTTGATGAACATGTCTTTCGAGCGCGACGAAAGAACCAAGGCTTACAAGGTGTTTTTGAAGTAATAGAGTGCGCGCGTCAGCGCGGTGATGCGGTCGCGTGCCGATTGGTGCCGATTTGGTGCCGATTTTTCCCAAATCGGCACGGATTTTTTTCGTTGTAAAACAAGCGCGTAGACCCCGTTTGGTACCTCTGTGCCGATTGTGCCGATTTTTTTCTAATCTTCACGCGTAGAATTTTTTTTTTGCGAGAATCCCCTCAACGCAACGCCGCCTGTCATCAAAAGAAAAGTTTTTCCGGAGGGGTGCTGAAACCGCCAAAAATCGGCACAATCGGCACCGATTTATGATTTTCTCTCGTAACCCATTGGTTCGCAATCGTTTTTTCCCGTGCCGATATTTCCCCAAATCGGCACCAAATCGGCACCAATCGGCACGCCGCACGCGAGCAGCACAACACGGGCTAAATCGCCTCACGGCTGCCGCGCGAAACGAAACCGTCAAGAAGAATTTTTCCTATCCGAAAATTTGCCTACGCAAATCACGCCGTTTCAGGGCAATCGCTTACGCCAGACCACCCAATTCGCCTCAAGTGTGGGACAACTCGCGCCGTCGCTCACGTCAGGAGCCAGAACAGACGACTACAAGATATGGTAGGTTGAGGCTCGCTAACGCGAGCATACCAACTCCCCCAACTCGCGAAGCGGAACCACACTGTTTCTCTGTAGACCGTTGATTTCCCTGCGAATCATGCCTCGAATTCGATATACTGGGCACACCGAACGTTGATATCTTGTAGGAGGGACGCGGGATGACCGATTTAGCCAAGATCAAGGGGCCATTCGTTCTGTATTTCCGCGTCTCGACGCGACAACAGAAGCAATCAGGCCTTGGTCTCGACGCTCAGCGCCGGGACATTGATTTGTTCCTAGACAACTACGCAGACGGCGAAGTCATCGGCGAGTTTCAAGACACAGAATCCGGAAAGTACGACGATCCACAACGCCGTCCGGGCCTGTCAGAGGCCTTGGAAATGTGTCGGAAGACAGGGGCCACCTTGCTCGTGTCCAAGCTCGACAGACTGAGCCGGAAGGTTGCTCACATCGCTGCACTGATGGACGACAAGCACGTCACCTTCAAAGTCGCGTCAATGCCATTCGCTGATCGATTCCAGCTACATATACACGCCAGCCTCGCAGAACAGGAGCGCGAGTTCATCAGTCTCAGAACGAAGGCCGCACTACAGGCAGCACGTACGCGTGGGCAGGCACTTGGTGGTCTGAGAGACAAGACCAACAAGCGCAACCAAGCCGCTCGCACCATCGCAGATATTAAGGCCCACAGGATCGCAGATATCGCCGTACCCCTACGTGAAGCGGGCAAGAGCTATCAGGCCATCGCTGATGCACTGAACGCTGCGAACGTCCAGACACCGGGGGGTGGAAGGGCGTGGTACGCGTCCGGAGTGCGCAACGCGCTAATGCGATTGGAATGAGAAGCGCGCGTCAGCGCGCAATGATCTGTGACGATGGTACCTACATCTTGTGTCATGGGGGCTCCAATGGGGAATACCCGGTGCCCCCACCAAGGCGCGCAGTAGCTGTGATCGGTTCAGAAGTTCGAATTTCCAAGCCCAAGCCTGCCTGAAAATCCAACTTAGCCGTTTCGGAATTTGACTTAGCCAACGTGCCAAAACTTAGCTGGGGAGTTCCCGAAGCCTTAGCCGCCAATTCTGAAATGTTAGGTCAAGCGAAATTGCTTTTGCCGTCCTTCAAAATGACCCGTTGCGATTAGGTTGCCATACCGTTTTGTGGTATGCTTCTCGTGTCCGATTTCCTCCAAGCGCCGGACACTTTCGGGAATGGGCATGGTGGCGGTTTTCCCTCTTGGCCGTCACCACCCTCCCGGTTCCCAACGCCCCGACATTCCTGATGCAAAGAGGTTAAATCGATACGTCAAAGAGGAAGATCAAATGGCATCCACAGCCGTCGCATCCGTCACCGGCAACGGTGATAGCCCATTTTCGAACCAACTGCCCAAAGGGCAGTATCTACTCGGAATGTCCGGAGATTTTGACGGAGCGACCGTCGAGTTCTTCGTAAACTACGGCCTCGCCGAAGAGGTGCCAATTGGCATCAGCTACACGACACCGGACAGCGACATTTTGTGGTTGCCCCGCTGCACCGCATTTGTGCGTGTGACCGGCGCAGGACCCAACACCGATGTGCAAGTCGCAGTCGGTGAGCTTTCCAGCGAATTCCACCGCTTCAATTGATCCATGGCCTACACGCGTTCACCGGTGTTCCAGACCGTGCGCACCCCCGCCAAGGTCTTCTCGCCCGTCGTCCCGAACGATGGTGTGTTCTTGGCGCATGTGAACGTCTTCGGCGTTGACTACGAAACCCCACCTCCGCCGCCAACGCCAGCACCACCACGCCCGTTCAACGGCTTCAACAGTCGCATGTTCAACTCAGGAACATTCGGCTGATGGCTTACTCCCGTTCCCCTGTCTTCGATGCGGTACGCACGCCCGCCAAGGTCTTTCCGCCCATCATCCCTAATGACGGGGTCTTCTTGGCGCATGTGAACCTATTCGGTCTCGACCCCGACACTCCGTCCATCCCGACCCCCGTTTTCTTCGACGGCAATCCCGCTGACGAAGTCTTCTTTGATGGCGACCCCGGCAACGTCGTCACCTTCACAACGTAAGAGGGTCCAATCTTGCCAGACATTTCCACCTTCCTTGGTAACGCCGTAGGCGTCACCCACATGGGGACCTTCCCCGGTTCCACCATACCCAACAACCAAACTGTCAAAGGCGCTCTACAGGCCCTTGAGACCGCCGTAGAGGGCGGATCGTCGGGCGATGCTCTGAACGACGCGGACGGTGACACGTCCGTTGAAGTCGAACGCGGCACAGACGATGACACGATCCGCCTCACGGCGAACGGAACGGACGTCTCCACTCTGACCGACACGGAATCCTCTATCGTCACCGTCGGCGGAGGCTTCCTCATGGGCGTATCCGACACAAACCTCGGCGGGTTCGGGTTGCCCGGCGCGGGCGTCTTTGCCGAACTCGGAACCGTTCGCGCCATCAACGGGGCCGTCGATTTCGGCGGAGCTATCGCGTCCGCGAACCTGATCAACGACACCGCGACTGGTGAACAGTATGGCGTCATCGCCAACAACGCAGCCGGGGTGCTGGTCCTCTATGAGGACACCACGGGGTCGCAAACGCGTTGGCTGTTGCCCAACACGGTTCACGCAATGATCGCTTCTGTGAATGACGTGCCGGTCATGTCTTTGAACGACCAAGGTGGCGACGTCCGGTCTGTAACGATCCAGAACGGCGCAAGCGCCGCAGGCGAGACGACCGAACTGCGCTTTCAAGAACTCTCGTCCAACGGATCGAACTACGTAGGTCTGAAAGCCCCTGACACCGTCGCCACAGACGTCGTGTGGACCCTCCCGGACGCAGACGGCCAGAAGGGCCAAGTCTTGAGCACCAACGGTGCAGGCACGACGTCGTGGGTCACGCAAGGGCTAACGCCCTCAGGCGAACAAGCCACCAACTTCACCGCAACACCCAATGTCCTGAACTTGGTCGATACCACCGCCGGACCGGTGACAGTAACACCACCTTCCAGCCCTGCACCCGGTGACCGCTTTGGCGTATCCGACAGCCGCGCCAACGCTGCGACCAACAACATCACCGTCGATTTCGTGACTGCCGGGGACAACTTCCACGCCGCCTCAGTGAACTACAATTTGAGCGCAGACCGCGAGGCCGTGGAATTCGTCTACGCTGACTCAATTGTCGGATGGATCGTTCAGTAAGTCCTATCTACTCGATTACGACGTAGAACGGTTCACTACGACTTACCTGTAACCCGTCGCGTTTTCGAATTACAAACGCTTCTACAAAGTGAACACCCCGATATTTTAGGCTTTCCCAACGCTTTCCATCGGCGGCAGAGTCAACAAATGAACCGCGCAGACCGCCATCTTGTAGGGCCTCTTCACCGGTATTCGTCACCCTCCAATTGACTTTGAAGTCTCGACCATTCAAGGGCATGCCTGTCAAGAGCCTGACCTCAAATTGGAGTTCCATCTTTTTGGGTACTATGTCGCCGCTTGCAACAGACCGAACTACGGCGCTTCCACGCGTACGATGAAGCGTTGACGTAACTTGAACCGAAAAATGATGGTTCCCAACCGCTGGCCAAGTGGGTTGTTCAAGGTACGGAAGATCAGAAATTGTAGCGGGAATTGCCCTGCGACCATATTGCTTTACCAAATCGACGAAGTCGCCGACGAAACCAAGCGCCGTTGTAGGAGTAACTCTGACATTTTCTCGAAGGTGATCTACGGCCCTTGCTGTTACGGATTTCGCCTGTTGAGCCTCTTCGTTCTTGCCAAATTCGCTGCCGAAGACGCGTCGCCATTTGGCGATGCTTTTATTTTTATCCGCCTCGATGAACGCATCATCGATCCAACCCCGATATTGGTGTACCTTATCTCGAAAATTCGAATACTGATCATCTGTCCAGCAAACCGAGAAGTCTTCGTTGCTGAAAGGGCTTGTGACTTGCGGCTTCACTGGCCGGATTTGTAGCCAAGTATCCAACCTTTCAAATATGGTCCTAAGCGCACTGGGCGTATCAGCGAAATTCGCACTCCCTTGGTCTGATTGATAAACCTGATGAGCCAACAAGGTTGTGAGACAGACCGATGAACAAGTGAAGGTCGTCTTGATGTCTCGTAGGTACTTCACAAGTCGCGTGACTTTGCGAAAGCTATTGTTACCAGTGAGGGTGTTCGCGGCGTTGAGCCAATCAGTAAAGAGCTTTGGTTGGCTTTCCTCGAAGTTATCATCGTCTCTGTTGCATACTTCCAAGAGGTCGAAACCCCAACGGTTTCTAATGCATGGCGCTATATCCACTCGCTTATCTTCGGCGTAGTCCAAAGTAACGCAGTAGGTATATCGATGGGCCTTGTCGCTGTAAGTCGAGCTTTCTCGGAACACGCTGTAAAGCTTATTGACATAATCACTTGCAGACCAGTTTTCGACGGGGTCAACAATCGCTAAGATGTCCGCGTCGAATTCCTTCTTGGGCAACGGCCTAATTATCGTTTTGTGAGCAAATGAACCTTGAGGATACCACTCCAAGCCTCCGGGCTCCCAGTCGGAATCTCTGACAAATCGATGGAGAGCACTTGACGTGCTTTCAAGACTTTGAAATCGGCTCTGGTTAAGGTTAACCGTGTCGTCCAAGAACTCTTTGAATATCCGGAGGTTCTTCACCTAAATGCCTTCTTGCAAATTAGCCCTTGAGGTAGCCCGCCCACAGCGAGTTTAGGCTCGCCTCTTGGGTTCGATAAACGAATGGAACAATTTCTGGCGCGCTCTGAATTGCGCTCGTGTAGTCTTCCATTATTAGAAGCGCATCTGCTGAGTTTACCTCTCCTTGCTTTGCTATCTCGATTCGGCTCAACACGGCGCTTGTTTCGGCAGAGCACCTCCAATGTGCTAACAACGATCCGAGCACGTCGGCAGAAAGTATGAAGACAGTCGCAGCGAAGAATATGCGCACGGCCATCATCAAGACGTCATTGGTTGCGCTCGGTATCAGAAAAACTGCGACGATGGCGAAGGCCACAGCATACGCAACAACGATCCCAATCCATGCATTGGCGCTGACGCGGTGGAGTTTTGAACTGTAAAAAGCAGATTCTTCAAGGCATTCAAGAAGCTTCAACGGCCCCGGCTCGGAGGCAGATGCATAGTAGTCCGACTTCTTTGCATTTTCTGCTGCTTCGACGCCGACAGTAAATTTTTCCATCAGCCTTCGTTTTTCGCCAGCCGAAAGCTCTTCACCTAGGCCATTCACGATCAGGGCGGCTCGCCTCGCGGAGTGGGCAGCGTTCTGCTTCTGACCGTATTTTACGTTTATCCATGTCCAAATGGCCAACAGTACCAAGTTTGCGACCGCAAGGAAGTACAGGGTTTGGGCGTCATTCGTAACAACCGAAGCCACGGCTGGAAGCGCCACAATCAAACCTACGAAGAACGATGCCACTCGCCATTTGCCAGATGCAGCATACTCCGCGCGTAGGTAACCTACTAAGCTATCGCCGTCCAAGGTCATCACACGCCCCTAAGTCAGTCTTCCTTGACGGTGGTACTCGGGTGCAAGCGCGCAAACCGACCTGTAACGAACTTCCCGCTTTTTGCGCTCCGCGCACTTCCAGTCTTGCCGCCGCCGCGCCTCTCTCCCACGGTAGTCGCAGGATGCGATTTTGCGTACTTCTTCGTGACAAACTTGCCTGTCTTGGCGCTCCTGTAGTTCTTGCCCGGCATATATGCCCCCTTTGCTTCGCTGAACCTCAATATATAGGTAAGCATCGGGTCACATCGTTTCAAGAACAAATGGTGAAAATCGCTGCATGTAAAGAGGCAGCCGATTTCGTTTTGAGTTATCTTACCTGCTTGGCTGCGTCCCGTACGGCCTTAGCGAATGTCTGACTAAGCCCAATATCAAGCGCCAACCGGTAGAACTCTTCGTCTTCGCCACGCAAGCCGTATTTGCGCACTATAGAACGAGTGCCCTTCGTGATTTCCGGTATGTCTCCGGATGTGACCCACTTGGGGTCGCCAACAACCTCTTTGAATTCACATACGGCAGGGTCGGGTAGGTTCGCCCCGAAAAGGAAGTATCGAAGGTAATCTAGGAAATTCGGGTGTGTGTAGACTTGTTCGCCTTCACAGCCGTTCCTTTCGAACAGGCCCAAATTGGATGTACGCAGACGTCCTGTGTTGTAGTCAGGGTCAGTCCAGTAGAGCAGCCTGACCGAAGGTATAGCGTTCCTTTGCCTCAGCGAATGCAAAAGTTGCAAGATTAGCGGACCCTGCCTCAGGTATGCCCCGTGATCGATTTTTGGCTGATCAAGCTCAATCCCTGACAGGAGCGCCTTTTCTTCCCTTGTGAGTTCGATTTCGAAAGACAAGCTCGGCCTCAATGTTCATTTTTCGTTCTATCAAAGGCTATGTGTAAGTTCTCTCCCAATCAACCTGTTCGATTTTCAAGGGGACTCTTGATCCAAGGACGAAGCCGCCGGTTGGCGTGCTTCGGGACCGGGAATCAGGCGTTCAGGGTTTCCATCCTGTTGGAATGGTAGAGCGGGTTTTTCATGTGCCTCTTATGTGCCTCTACATGTGCCAAAAGGGCAGAAATTCGCGGACATATCGTGAACATCTGAGTTATCCACAATTTTCTTTCGCAGCGACGCGCGCTCTACGGAGTTGTTTATAAATGGAAAAATTGGCTCCGGCGGTAGGGATCGAACCTACGACCAATTGATTAACAGTCAACTGCTCTACCGCTGAGCTACGCCGGAACTGAGGCGCGAAATAGCAACTCCTTACGGGTGTGTCCAGTGGTGCTGCCCGAAAATATGCCGCTGTCTGTCAAACTATGTGAAACACCGCGTCGGCGCTGATCGGACCTTCGCAGGTGGCGAGAGAATTTGCTTCCATTTCAACGAGATGCGCAAGGACGTTTCGGGTCGCTGCGGGTAGCAGGGCGGCCGGAGTGTCCGTATAAATGCGTTCCGCAAGCGTCCTTGCACTGCCCTGGGCGTTCTGCAATGCCGCAAGAATCTGGGCGTCTCGCATTTGTCTGTGCGTGCGCAACTCGGTTACGCGCGTGTGCGGGCTCTCTATCGCGTCGCCATGCCCCGGAAAATACACCCGGTCTTCATCCCGCCCGGACAAGAGGTCGAGGGAGCGCATGAACGCCCCGAGATCTCCGTCAGGAGGGGACACCAGCGAGCTTGCCCAGCCCATCACGAGATCGCCCGAGAACAGGTAACCCGCGTCCTCCCAGGCAAAGCACAGGTGATTGCCGAAATGCCCCGGCGTCCAGAGGGCGCGCAAGGCCCAGTCGCCGTGCGCAACTGTTGCGCCATCGGTGAGTACCTCATCCGGAGAAAACCTGTCATCCACGCCTTCGCCGCCGGCGAGGTGCCCGTTCTGCGCGAGATCTGCCATGCGAGCGCTGCGTCCGCTGCGTGCATCCCCAAAGGCATAGATCGCAGCATCGCAGGACTGCGCCAGCATCGTTGCGCCGGGGCTGTGATCGAGATGGGCGTGCGTGACCAGGATGTGGCTGATGCGCTCACCGGGGGACAGGGCTGCCTTGATCTGGCTGAGATGGTGCGGGTCCGCGGGGCCGGGGTCGATGACGGCAACGTCCCCTTCGCCGATGATATAACTGTTGGTGCCCCAGAACGTCATGGGCGAGGAATTGTCGGCAAGGACCCGACGCACGCCGGGCGCAAGCCGCGTAATCCGGGCCGGACGGGGCGGTATAGCGTTGCTCATGTCTTTCGTCCTTGTCGTCGACGGTCTAAGTTGCCGTCCATGTTCGCTGTCATGAAACGCTACATGCCACGCAGGCTTTATGCCCGCGCCGCGCTGATCCTGATCGTTCCCATTGTGACGGTGCAACTTGCCGTGTCGATCATGTTTCTGCAGCGCCATTTCGAGGATGTCACGAACCAGATGACATCCGGGGTCGCGCAGGAGGTGGCCTTTCTGCTGTCCACGATCGAGGAGGCCACGGGTCCGGACGCGGGCCTTGCGATGGCCTATGCGCAAGGCCGGGCGCTGCGTATTGCGCTTGAACCCGCAGAGGCCCTCGGCTCGGGGGAAGCGCGGTTCTACTACGACATCTCCGGCCGAACGGTGATCCCGACCCTGCGCACGCAACTGAACGGGGTCGGGCAAATCGATCTGATGTCAGACGAAAACGCGGTGATCTTCACCCTGGAAAGTGCTGCCGGTCCCCTGGTCGTGACCGTCCCGCGCGAGCGGATGTCGGCATCGAACCCGCACCAATTGCTGGTTCTGATGATCTTTGTCGGCGCCCTGATGACCTTGGTGGCGTACATTTTCCTGCGCAACCAGCTGCGCCCGATTGCGAAGCTTGCGACGGTCGCGGAGGCTTTCGGCAAGGGCCGGGTTGAAGAATTCAGGCCCCGCGGCGCGGTCGAAGTGCGGGCCGCGGGGCACGCGTTTCTGGCCATGCGCGCCCGGATCGAGCGCCAGATCGAGCAGCGCACCCTGATGTTGTCCGGTGTCAGCCACGATCTGAGGACACCGCTAACGCGCATGCAACTGGAACTGTCGATGCTGGATCCGTCTCCGGAGGTCGACGCGCTTACCAAGGACGTGCGCGAGATGGAGCGGCTTTTGAACACGTTCCTCGATTTTGCCCGATCGGATGCGACCGAGGAAACAGAATTGATCGATCCCTACGAACTTGCGGAGGTCGCGGTTGAAAAGGCGAAACGCGGAGGAGGGGACGTGACGTTGCGTCCGAGACGGGGTGCGCCCGTGCAAATGCAGCTCAGGCCCCTGGCAATTGAACGGACGCTGGACAACCTGATCGGGAATGCCCTGCGCTACGGCACGAAGGCCGAGGTGTCTGTCGCGGCGTTCGAAGGTGCCGTTCGGCTGCGCGTCGAAGATGACGGCCCCGGTATTCCGGAGGATCAGCGCGACCAGGCGCTCAAACCGTTTGCGCGGCTTGACAGGTCACGCAACCAGAATGCAGGAGGCGGGGTCGGACTTGGCTTGGCCATTGCGGCCGATATCGCGCGCAGTCACGGGGGGACGCTGCGCCTAGACGATGCGCCGAAGCTCGGCGGGCTCAGGGTCGATCTTGTACTTGCTCGGTGATGCCATCGCGCATGCGCGCTGACATCTGAAACACCTGCGCCTGGACGGCGACGGCACTCATGTTCTTGAGGTGACGATATGCGTCTGAACGGGCCCGGCGCGTGTCGCCACCACAAAGCTCTGCGCCCGCGTAATTCAGGCTGTACCGAGACATGTTTTGCAACGAGAACAGAATAGTTTTCATCAGGGTCATGTTCACTCCTTCACTCTCCTCACGACACAAAATGGGGCGAAATGTCGCATGGTCCATTAAATGCCGGAGAAAAATGTGCGGAGCCTTAAGGCAGCGTGCGGAGCGTAGCGCGCAGTGCGGCGGGGTTTTGTCAGAACGGCGTGCCCCAGATCGGCACATCAACCCGCCAATGCGGAGGTGCGCGTCCCGCCACCGGCAGCGGCAGAACGGGCAGTTTGTCGTCCAGCAGATTGCCGCAGACAATTTCGGTCAAATCGGCGCCACGGAACGCGATACTTGAAAGATTTCGCAGGGTCTTCGTCGGAGAGTGATCAAGTTGCGCCCGCCCCATTTCGCCAGCGGCAAAAGCCGCCTCGACACTGTCCACCCAGTCCGCGATGCGTTCTGACGCGATGACGGTCTGCCCGCCTTCAGGGTCGATACGAATGATCTCGCTCGACACGATACAGGCTGCCAGAACGTGTCCTTCGCTGTCGATCTCGATGCCGTCGACGAATGCGCCGCGCGGCATCTGCGCAAATACCTGTGGCGCGCCGTGCAGACCCCGTTCGTCCAACCTGATCCGCGAAATCCGCTGCCCCATCGTTTCCGCAATGTAGAGCCAGCCTGCCTCGTAATCCGCCCGCACCTCGTTGGTATAGGCAAGGCCTTCGGCAACAACGCGCATCCTGCCGTTCTCAATCACGGCGACATAGCCGTTGGCGGTATGCGTGTTATACGCAAGGCTGCGCGGCGAGAACGTGGATGAAACGGTGATCCAGGTTTTGCCAAGGTGGTCATGCAGGACAAAGTTCACCGGTGGTGAGGTGCCGTTCAATGCGCAGTCGTGAAACAGGCGCAGGCCGGACGGATCAAGGACCATCAGGCCGCCGCCATCGGCGATGTTTGCGACCAGAAACCTGCCATCCGGCAGCAGCGCGATCCCGTTGGCGAGCGTCGGAACACCCTCGCGCATCGTCGGATCCGCAAGGTGGAACTGCCGCCCATCCGGGCAGATGTGCGTGACACCCCGGTCAAACCCGGAACAGAAGAGGTCGCCAGAAGCCGTGGTCAGCACGCATTCCGCGCGCCGCAGGTTTCGTCCGAGATAGTTCGGATTGATGCTCATGCCGTCGCCCTCCGCCAAGGGCAATGCTGCGGTCTTCGGGAGCGTTTGGCAACCGGTGCGGGCTTACGTCGTCTCGCCCCCGTTGACGGCGATCATCTGTCCGTTGACGAACCGTGCGGCAGGGCTCGCCAGAAACGCGACCACGGCCGCCACGTCGTCAGGGCGGCCCATGAAGCCCGCCGGAATGCTCGCGACCCGCTCGGGATCGTCTTGCGTGACAGTATCGCTGCGGATTTGGCCGGGTGAAACTGCGTTTGCCGTAATTCCCATGGGCCCGAATTCGCGCGACAGCGCCTTCGTGAGACCCCAGACGCCATGTTTGGCTGCGGAAATCGGCGCGCCTTCGAAATAGCCCTTGATGGCCTTCATACCCGCAAAGGAAATCACGCGTCCCCATCCCGCCTCTACCATGCCCGGCAAGAACGCCCGGCTTGCATAGACGCTTCCCATCAGGGCAGGGGCGAGGACAGTTTTCCAATCTGCGTCCGTGGTCTCAAGAAATGGTTTGTGGGGCCTGCGGGCAGCATTGTTGACGACGATGTCGACGCGTCCAAAGGCGTCCAGCGCAATTCTGGAAATTCGTGAGATATCGTCGGGTGAGCCGACATCCCCCATCGCGACCAGTGCTGATACTCCGGCATCTGTCACCAGTTGCGCGGTTTCCTCGGCGGCCTCACTATCTGACGAGCCGTTGACGATGACATTGCACCCCAGACCCGCAAGCTGGACCGCGACGGCGCGCCCGATGTTGCGCCCCGAGCCTGAAACGAAGGCTGTTTTTCCTGCAAGCGGTGTGTCTGTCATGTCAGGCCTTTTCCCTTTTGGGGTGTTTTTTGGCATGGCCGGGCAATTTCGCGTCGCGCCGCCTTGCCTGAGTTTCAATGTTTCCGCCCGCTTTTCGCCTGATTTAAGTTATCATTCAACAGACAACTGTTGACAATCTACATTTTTCGGGACGACATGGCATCCATGGAAATCCGGGAAGAAGTGCGACAGGCCTGGGCGAAGCGGCGGCAACGAACGCTGACCGTTCAGGTGCGGGAGGAATTGGAGCGGATGATCCTGTGGGGGGAAATCAAGGGCGGCGCGCGGTTGAACGAGAACGCGCTTGCCGCGCGCATGGGCGTCAGTCGCGGCCCAATCCGGGAGGCAGCCCGCGCGCTTGAACGCGACGGTCTGGTCAGAACAATTGCAAACCGTGGAAGCTTCGTGCGCGAACTCTCGACCCGGGAAGCTTGCGAGCTTTACGACCTGCGCGCTTTGCTGGCAGGTGAGCTGTGCGCACAGGCAGCCCGCGACCCTCACCCCGAAGCCATCTCAGACCTGACCCGGCTGGTCGCTGAAATGGATGCGGCGATAGCAGATGCAGACGAAGACAGCTACTTTGCGCGCAACCTCGATTTTCATGATCTGATCGCGGAGGCATCAGGAGCCACGCGGACGCGAGATCTGTACCTCTCATTGGGCAAGGAGGTGCGACTGATCCGCTGGCACGTCTTGCGGGGCCGCAAGGCGCTTGAGGTGTCGAACGCGGAACACCACCGGATCCTAGCGGCCATCGCGGCCCGTGATCCGGATGCGGCGCGGCGTGAGGGGGACACGCACCATCGAAACGGAAAGAGACGCTGGCTTGAAACGCTCTAGGTAACGGGCACGAAGTTGAAGGCCATCCGAGGCGCGATCAGGCAAAGACCTGCGGGCCGTGCAAGACTTCACAATAGGGAGGAAGACATGACAACCATCACACCCAAGACACCATGGCTGCGTGCCGGAGTCGTGGCTGCCAGCATGACGCTGGCCTTTGGGGCGACGCAAGCCCTCGCAGATGACTACCCCGCAGAGGATCTGGATTGGACTATCGCGTTCGGCCCCGGAGGCGGCAACGATATCATGGCGCGCACGATCATCGATATCCTCAACAAGTATGACCTCTACCCCGAGGATATCTCTGCGGAAAATCGCGCTGGCGGGTCCGGAGCAGTCGGGTGGGGCTACCTTTATTCGAAATCCGGCAGCGCCTACGACATCTCCACCACGTCCGGCAGCTTCGTGACCACGCCGCTGCAGGCAGACACCCCGTGGCAGCCCGAGGATTTCACGCCTGTTGCCCTTCTGGCAACGGATGATCTGGCGCTCGTGGTCAATGGTGGGTCCGACGTGCAGACCATTCAGGACTTGATCGCCAAGGCCAAGGCGGGTCCGATCACGATCGCAGGCACGGGTACCGTAAATGTCGACTTCATCGTGCCGACGCTTTTTGCGGAAAAGGCCGGCTTTGAGTTCGAGTACGTGTCCTTCAACTCTATGGCAGACCAGACAACGGCGCTCTTGTCCAACTCTGTTGATGCCATGGTTGGCAACCCCGGTGAGATCATCGGCCTTGTCGACAGCGGCGATCTGCGTGCGCTGGTGTACTCCGGCGTCGCCACCCCGTCTGCGCTCGAAGGTGTGCCAACGATGGGGGACCTTGGCTACGACATCGGCGTGTCCATGCCGCGCGGTCTGATCCTTGCGCCCGACGCACCTGCCGAAGCCCAGCAGTGGTGGATCGAAACCATGCAGCAGGTCGTCGAGACCCCTGAGTGGGATGCCTATATCGAGAAAAACCAGCTGACCGAGAACGTGATCTACGGCGAAGACTTCCGTACGTTCCTTGCCAACACCAAGAACGGTTTTGGCGAAGTTCTGCGGTCTGTCGGCGCGATCGAGTAACGCGCATTGCTTTCGGGTCTGACCTCAGCTCGTGGTCAGACCCGGTCCGGAGGTCCCGTATGCGTATCCCGTTCCTCGTCGCCGTCATGGCGGCTGGTGTGTTCTACAGCTACATCGCCTTTGCCGATTTGGGGTTCATGACCCGCACCGGACGTCTTGGGCCGGGCTTCTTCCCGCGTCTGATCGGGGTCGGCATCATCGTGCTGTCGATCTGGGCTATCCTAGATGAACTGCGCGCCCGTGGTACGGTCGAGGATACCATTGGATACTGGCGCGATGCGCTTACGATGGTCGGTATGGCGCTGATCTACGCGGTGTTCCTCAAGGTGTTTGGTGGCTACATCGCTACCGTCGCTTTCCTGCTCTTGGCGCTAACCGTGTTGAACAAGGGCCGTATGCGACAGAACCTCTTGCTGGCCTTTTTGATCCCAACCGGCGTCTACGCGCTCTTTGATCGCGTACTGAACGCCAACATGCCGCCGAGCATGATCCAACTGCCGATCTGATTTTCGCGGGCTCCGCGCCCCCACCCGGAGACGTCGTACATGGAAATTTTCGCCGATCTGGCCATGGGGCTGTCCGTGGCGATCACGCCGATCAACATCGTTTTCCTGTTGTTCGGAGCGATGGTGGGCATGATCGTCGGCGTGATCCCCGGGTTTGGCCCATCGGCCGGGTTGGCCATCCTGTTGCCGATCACGTTCGGCATGGACCCGATCGGCGCGGTGATGATGCTTGCCGCGATCTATTACGGCGCGATGTACGGGGGCACGATCACCTCGATCTTGCTCAATACACCTGGCGAAAGCGCCACGGTCGCCTCCACATTTGATGGATTTCCTCTGGCCAAGAAAGGCCGCGCCGGGCCAGCGCTGGTGATGCAGGCAGCCGCGTCCTTTGTCGGCGGCACGGTTGGCGTCATCCTGATCACCATCCTTGCGCCGATGTTCAGCCAGGTTTCGCGCAGTTTTGGTCCGCCGGAGTATTTCCTGCTTGCAACCATGGGCATGCTGACCCTGATCGTGATGATCGGGGCCAACTGGAAACTCGGCTTGATCTCGGCGCTGATTGGCTTCGCCCTCGGCACCGTCGGCGTTGACCTCGAGACGGGGCAGGGCCGCTACACGTTCGGCTCGGCGGAACTTATCGGCGGCATCTACTTCATCCCGATTGCTATTGGCCTTTTCGGTCTCGGCGAGCTTTACTACGCCTTTTACAAGGGCCTGCACAAAACCGGCACCGGCGCGATTGTCCAATATGACAAGGAGGCCCGCTTCTGGCCTGAGGCGCGTGACTGGATCTCCACCCGCATGACCATGGTGCGCGGGTCGATCCTCGGGTTCTTCGTGGGCGTCATCCCGGGTGCGGGGGCCACGATTGCCTCGCTTATGGCCTATTCGCTGGAACGCTCTGTCTCCAAGAAGCCAGAAAACTTCGGCAAGGGGGAGATGGCAGGCCTCGTCGCGCCAGAGACTGCAAACAACGCGGCATCGTCCGGGGCCATGATCCCGCTCCTGACCCTTGGCATTCCCGGCTCGGCCTCCACCGCCGTGTTGCTGGCGGCGTTCCTTCTATGGGGGCTGCGCCCGGGGCCGCTCTTCATGCAGCAGAACCCGGAACTGGCCTGGGGCCTGATCGCGTCGATGTACCTTGGCAACATGGCGCTGCTCGCCATCTCGATCTTTGCCATCCCGCTCTTCGTCAAGATCATCAAGATCCCCTACCGCATCCTCGCACCCACGGTCGTTGTCATCTGTACGCTCGGGTGCTTTAGCGTGAATGCTTCATTCGTGGAGACGTACCTGATGTTTGCTGCCGGGATTGTCGGGTTCTTCATGCGGCTTTACGGGTTCTCTCCCGCGGCCCTCGTGCTGGCACTTGTCCTCGGCCCGCTGGCCGAGGAGGCGTTGCGCCAGACCCTGACGATCTCGCGCGGGTCCTTCATGATCTTTGTCGAGCGTCCCGCATCGCTCTGGATCATTGCAGTTACGGTCGTTCTTCTGGCGATTGTGCCGCTGATCCAGCGCCTCGGGAAATCCGCCAGCGCCGGAGAGGCTGAGCGGGCCGGCAGTTGAGCACAGCGCGACAGATCGGCGAGAAATCTCGCCTGTCTGAGGCGAAGGCGCGGGGGCTGTGTTCCCGAGCCTTCATGCGTTTTGGGGTGCCTGAAACCGCTGCGTGGGAGGCCGCGGCCCCCCTCGTGACGGCCGAGATGATGGGGATTGCCACCCATGGCTTGAGCCGCGTGGTCGATTACACGACACGGATCGCCGCTGGCGGGATCGACGCTAAAGCCGTCCCGCAGGTGGAGGCTCTGGCACCCGCCTTGGTGCGCGTTGATGGGCAAGACGCACTCGGGCCGCTGACGGCGACGCGGGCCTTGCAAGCCGGCGTAATCGCTGCGCGCGCGGCAGGGGTGGCGGCGGTCTTCGTGCGCCGTGGGACCCATGTTGGCGCGTTGGCCCCGTACCTGCTGGATGCGGCAGGGCAGGGCTTTGCCTGCGTTTTCACGTGCAACACCGCGCCCATGATCGCGCCTGCGGGAGCGCGCACGGCAATGGTCGGCAATATGCCCCTTGGGATCGGGCTGCCGGGAGGTGGAGGTGGTCCACTGATCCTCGATATGGCGATGACGGTCGTGTCCCGCTCGCGCATACGGGCGGCGGCTGAGGCTGGTCACGACATCCCCGAAGGCTGGGCCATGGGGCCGGACGGCACGCCCACAACTGACCCCGTTGCCGGTCTGAAGGGCCTGATCGCCCCGATCGGAGGGGAGAAGGGCGCGCGCCTCGCACTCAGCCTCGATCTCTTCTCCGGTCTCCTGTCAGGCGCGCGGTTTATGGATGACATCCCAGACACCCACCGGACGCCCGAAAAAGCGCCGGGTGTGGGTTATGCCATCTTACTGATCGACGCCGATAGGCTGCTGGGCAAGGCGGCGCTTGCCGCGCGTATGCAGACCGCGCAAGACAAGCTGGCCAACGCCCGAGCGGTCGATCCTGAAAGCGCACCACGGCTTCCCGGTGCGCGAGCGTTGGCTGCCCTCCGCACGGCGCGTGCAGAAGGGTTTCAGCCAGACCCCGAAACTCTCGCAAAACTCACCGCACTCGCGACCGGTTAGGCGGCGACTTCGACTTTCTCGGCAATCTCACGAATGGCTTGCAGGAACTGCGCAACCTCAGCTTCGGTATTGTAGTGGCACATGGACACGCGGATGCACGCAGGCAGCCCGAGCGGGTCGAGGATGTTGCCAGAGTAGTGGTCCGCCTTCCGCGTATGCGTCCGAATTCCGCGGCCGC
The DNA here is from genome assembly GCF_049800835.1 of Tropicimonas sp. S265A. Lineage (NCBI taxonomy): Bacteria > Pseudomonadati > Pseudomonadota > Alphaproteobacteria > Rhodobacterales > Roseobacteraceae > Tropicimonas > Tropicimonas sp. S265A. The sequence goes on along the minus strand of NZ_JBNAFU010000001.1, from coordinate 699,714 downwards.
GTAGCGCCGTGACGACGTCCGGCGCGTCCATTCCATCGACAGTGATCGATACCAGCCCTTCGCGGAGCGGGTTATCCACCCCGCCGAGGATCGTGATGCCCGGCATTTCCGCGAGCCCCATCTGGTTCCCCGTGCCGTGGATCATCGCATCTGTCAGTTGCTGCTCATGGGCGTGGATCGCTTTACCAGCCGCCTCGATCTGGGTGCGCCGGTCGCTGCTGTCGGTGAACTGGCTCCCGAGCCATTCGAAATACGCCACTACGTCCGAAAACGTCGCATAAGCGCCTGTGTCGCGCGTGCCGAACTCCCAAGGGTTCCCCGGCGCGTCGATCAGATGCTCGTGGGGCAGGGCGTTCAGCCGGTCCGAGACCCACGCGACCCCGTAGCCATGGCGCGAGAACACCTTGTAGGGCGAGACGACATAGCCATCGATCCCGTAGCTGTCGATGTCGAGCCGCCCGTGTGCGGCGTGCTGAATGCCATCGACGATGATGTAACACTCGGGCGCGATCTCACGCACGGCCTTGGCAATCGCCCCTACATCCACCGCCATCCCGGTCACCGGGGAGGTGTGCAGGATCGTGACAACGCGCGTCTCCGGCGTGACTTTGGCCAGATAGGCGTCCCGGCCCACTGACCCCGTGGTGTCGTCATGGGCCACGACCACATGCGGCTTGCCGGTGACCTCGGACCAATGCGCCGCCGCACTGCGTGTGGCAGGGTGTTCCAGGCTGCTCGACAGGACCTGACCTTCCGGCGTTGCGACCACCGCCGTCCGGATCAGGCGGAACAGCAGCTCCGTGCCGCTTTCGCCCACAAAGAACTGGCCCTGTGAGGCGTTGAACAGCACCCGCATGTCAGCCTTGGCCTTGTCGATGATCGCCACGAGCGCGTGCGCAGCCTCGTTATCGCGGCCCTGGTTGTCGGGGATTGCCGCGAACTTGGCGGAGGTGTCCACTGCCGATTTCAGGGTCAGAGCGCCACCTGCGTTCTCAAAGAAAATACGCGGCCCGGCGAACGGACACTCGTCCACATGGGCGAAGCGGTTGCGGATTTCCTCCATCAGGCCCGGCTTGGTGTCAAACATGAGAAACCTCTCGCAGAATATTGTTATCCAGGCATTTTCCATGTGGCGGTCGCTTGGGCCGCCAGCTTGCCGTCGTGGGTGTAAAGCTTGCTCTCCATAAAGGACATGGACCGCCCGCGCTTGGTGAAAGACCCCTCGCAGGTCACGGTCCCGTCCATCACGGGGCGCATGTACTGGATTTTCATCTCAATCGTCGCACCGGGGCCCGCCACCTTGTTCACCAGATGCCCCATGGAGATATCCATGGCCGAGGCCATCGCCCCGCCATGGAGTGACCCCTGCGGGTTTTTGAGCATCTCGGTAACGGGAAAGGTCAGACGGCACATCTCTTTATGCGCGTCATCGGCATCTGTGGGCAGGTATTCGAACTCCAATCCCAGAAGCCGGGCCAAAAAGAAGCTCTCGAACGCCTGCTCATGATCTGCCAGTGCCTTGTCGAAATGCGCACGGGCCGCCGTTTCATCCACCCGGCGCGGAGAGCCGTCTGCCATTACGCGCCCACGAACTGGGGTTTGCGTTTTTCAAGGAATGCGCGGCGCCCTTCGATATAGTCGGCGCTGTCGAAACAGGCTTTCACCCGTGCGTCGCATTCAGCCAGATCACGCTCGCTTTCCGGTTTGACCGTCTGGCCCACGATGAATTTCACCGACGCCACCGTCATCGGCGCGTTTGCCGAGATCATCTTGGCGGTCTCCAACGCGGTGTCCGCCACCTGATCGTTTGGCACAACGCGGTTCACCAGCCCCATGATCCGTGCCTCTTCGGCGGTGAACCGGCGCGCTGTGAAGAAGATCTCCTTGGCAAAAGCAGGGCCGACCACATCGACAAGACGCTTGATCCCCGGGAACGCATATCCAAGCCCGAGCTTGGCAGCCGGGACAGCGAAGTTCGATCCTGCGCCGCAAATCCGCAGATCACAGCACAGCGACAGCGCGACGCCGCCACCTACGCAGAAGCCATCGATCTGGGCGATGGTGGGTTTCGGAAACGCCTCAATCATATCGTAGACGCGCTTGGTGGTGGAGTTGTAATGCGCCACGCCTTCGGCCGTTGCGCGTTCGCTTTCGAACTTTGATATATCTGCACCCGAGACAAACGCTTTGCCGCCCGCACCGGACAGGATCAGGATGCGCACTTCGGGGTCTTCGGCGAACCGGGCCACAGCGCGTTCCACGGCTTCCCACATCTCCAGCGACACTGCGTTCCGCTTTTCAGGCTGGTTGAAGATGATACGGGCAATCTCGCCGTCTTGTTCGGTCAGGATTTTGTCTGTCATCGTTCTTGATCCACTGTCTCAGATTGCGCCATCGCGCTTCATGTCGGCGATCTCCGCCGCGCTGTACCCCAATTCGCCCAACACCTCTTCGGCGTGCTGGCCCGCGGTGGGGGGCGGGGCGGCGATGGTGCTTGGCGTGCGGCTCATCACGATGGGCTGGCCCACCAGATGCGTGTCGCCGCGCTCCTGGCTGGTGACAGGTTGGGCAAGGCCCAGATGCTGTACCTGCGGGTTCTGGAAAACCTGCTCGATATTGTTGATCTCACCTGCGGGCACACCGGCCTGATTGAAAAGGTCCACCCACTCCGCGGTCGTCCTGGTCAGCGTGATCTCTTCGATCTCCGCGCCGAGCGCATCGCGGTTTTCAGACCGGGCAGGGGCGGTCGCGAACCGGTCATCTTCCAACCAGTCCGCCCGGCCCATCGTTTCGGCAAACCGGGTCCAGATGTTGTTTCCGGTGACCGCAAGGTTCATGTACCCGTCCGCCGTGCGGAACACGCCTGTGGGGATGGAGGTCGGGTGATTGTTGCCGGCCTGCTTCGGAATATCGCCGTCCATCAGGTACCGTGCCGCCTGAAAATCCAGCATGAACACCTGCGCTTGCAGCAGTGAGGTCTGGATCCACTGACCCTTGCCGGAGCGTTGCCGCTCCATCAGCGCGATGAGGATGCCTTGTGCTGCGAACAGTCCGGCGGTCAGATCGGCCAGCGGGATGCCCACGCGCATCGGCCCTTCGCCGGGTTTGCCGGTGATCGACATGAGCCCGCCCATTCCCTGCGCAATCTGGTCGAACCCCGGGCGCTTGGCATAGGGCCCATCCTGCCCGAAGCCGGAGATGGACGCATAAACCAGCCCGGGGTTGGTCTGGCTCAGCGTTTCGTAGTCGATGCCCAACCGGGTTTTCACATCCGGGCGGAAATTCTCGACAACCACATCGGCGGTATCGGCCAGCTTCCGAAACGCTTCGATCCCGGCCTTCGATTTCAGATCCAGTGTCAAAGATCGCTTGTTGCGATGCAGGTTCTGGAAGTCGGGGCCAGAGCGCGGCCCGCCGAACTGGGCGGTGTCGACGGGTGCCTCGATCTTGATCACATCCGCCCCCCAATCCGCGAACTGCCTGACGCATGTCGGGCCAGACCTGACCCGTGTCAGGTCAAGCACGCGGATACCGTTCAGGGCCGCACTTGCCGCAGGGATGGAAGGCGTTGATCTGAGTGGGGTGACGTCACTTGCCCCTCGGGCCGCAGACTGTGCCAATTCGCTTCTCCGCTGGAATGACCGTTGCAGTCTGATGTATGACAACACTCGGACAATGACAATATAAATGTTGATTGTTGACAAAAAATAGATAGCTTGGCGGTGAAACCATGAGCATGAATGCAAGACCCATAGGGGGCCGCCGTGAAACGCTGGCCGGAGAGGTGCGCGGCGAGATCGAGCGCATGATGGTCGCTGGCGACCTCAAGGCGGGGGAGAAGCTCAATGAGCTGTCGCTGGCCACCGCGATGGGGGTCAGCCGCGGTACGGTGCGCGAGGCGATCCGCTCCCTGGCCGACAGCGGGCTGATCGATCTGATCGCGAACCGGGGCGCCTTTGTACATGAAACCACGCTGGAAGAGGTGCGCAACCTGTACGATTTACGCGGGTCGATCTTCGCGATGGCGTGCGCGGCCACGGCGCGTCGGGTCGGGCAGGGAGAGGAGCCTGACCTAGTTGCGCAACTGTCCGACAACCTTAGCGCTATGCAGGCGTCCCACAAACAGGATGACCGTGCAGCCTATTACGATCTGAACATCGCGTTCCATGACATGCTGCTGAAGGGGGCGGGCAACCCCAAGGCCAAAACCATCTACGACAATCTGGTGAAGGAAATGCACCTGTTCCGTCGGCGCGGTTTGTCGGTATCCACCAATATCGCCCAATCCATCGCAGAGCATGACGCCATCGTCGCAGCGGTCAGGCTCGCTGATGCCGAGGCGGCGCGCCGGGCCGCACTCGACCATATCGAGGCGGGCTTTACCCGGTACATGCAACTTCTCGAAGACACGCCGGTGCTGACGCAAAGCGCAGGCTGACAAAGGACGACCCCATGGCGAACCCCCTGTGCGACACGCTCTTTGGACAGCACGCGGAAAATGACGCCGTGTTCCTGCGCCTGCCGAAGGGCCGCACGCAAAGTTACCGCGCGTTTCTGGCAGAGGCCGCGCGCTACGCGAATGTGCTGACTGCGCAGGGCCTGAAGCCGGGCGACCGGCTTGCCGTGCACGTTGCCAAATCGCCGGAAGCCCTTGCGCTGTACGTGGCCTGTCTGCGCGCGGGCGTCGTGTTTCTGCCGCTGAATACCGCCTACACGCCTGCGGAACTGGACTACTTTATCGCCGATAGCGGGGCTGCGCTCTTCGTTTGCGACCCGGACGATGTCGCAGCCTTGACGCCCATCGCAGCTTCGGCGGGCTGTGCGCTGGAAACCCTTGGCGCGGACGGGTCCGGTACGCTGGCCGACCGCGCGGCGGCCCAGGAGACCGAATTTGTCACGCCTGCCCGCGGTCTGGATGATCTGGCGGCACTGCTCTACACGTCTGGCACGACGGGGCGGTCCAAGGGCGCAATGCTGACCCAGCAGAACCTGCTGTCTAACGCGCAGGCCCTGGTCGAGGCATGGCGCTTCACCTCTGACGACGTCCTGCTCCATGCGCTTCCCGTGTTTCACGCGCACGGGCTGTTCGTGGCGACGAACACATTGGCGCTGGCAGGCGGCGCATTGATCTTCTTGCCGAAATTCGAAACCGACACCGTAATTCAGCGTCTGCCCGAGGCGACCGCGATGATGGGGGTGCCGACCTTTTACACGCGGTTGCTGGATACGCCGGAGTTCACCCGCGATCTCGTCGGCCATATGCGTCTCTTCATCTCGGGCTCTGCGCCACTTCTTGCCGAAACCCATGAGCGGTTCGAGGCACGAACAGGCCACCGTATTCTGGAACGCTACGGGATGACCGAAACGTCGATGAACACGTCCAACCCGTACGAGGGCGAGCGGCGCGCGGGTACGGTCGGGTTCCCTCTGCCGGGGGTAGAGGCGAAGGTTTGCGACCCCGAAACCGGCGCAACGCTCCCGCAGGGGGAGATCGGCGTGCTCGAGGTGCGCGGGCCCAACGTGTTCAAGGGGTATTGGCAGATGCCCGAGAAAACTGCCGCCGAGCTGCGCGAGGACGGTTTTTTCATCACCGGGGACATGGCCCGGATCGATGCAGACGGATACGTGCACATCGTCGGGCGCGGCAAGGACCTGATCATCTCGGGCGGGTACAACATCTACCCCAAGGAGATCGAAATCTTTCTCGATGACCAGCCCGGTGTGCTGGAGTCTGCCGTGATCGGCGCACCGCATCCCGATTTCGGCGAAAGCGTGGTTGCGATTCTGGTCCCCGAACCGGGGACGACGCCCGATCTGGCCGCCATCGAAGCGGCGGCGCGACAGGATCTGGCCGGGTTCAAGCTGCCCCGGCATTTCGCGCTGCTGGACGCCTTGCCCAGAAACACCATGGGCAAGGTCCAGAAGAACCTGCTGCGCGATGACTTTGCGGATGTGTTTCGCGCGCAGGCCAGCTGACAGGCTAGGACGGTCGCGCCCGCAACTGGCGCAACCGCACCTGGTGCGCCGCATCGATGTGCCGACGCATCGCGGCTTCCGCACCGGCCCCGTCCCGTGCGCGCAACGCGTCGATCATGTCCGCATGCTCCGCCACCGCCAGGCTGGCGCGCTCGCCTTCTTCCATTGTCGATGGTCCAAGGATCAGCAACGTCTTTTTCAGCCCCTCCAGCGACTTTGACAGATAGCGGTTGCGCGCGGCGTTCAGCAAAGCGTCATGGAATTGCCGGTTCAGACGATAGAGCCGCTCCATATCGTCGAGCGCGTCTTTCATCTCGGTATTGATCGCGTCCAGTTCGGCCAGTTCCACTTCCGATGCGGCCCGTGCCGACAGCCGTGCGGCGGTGCCCTCCAGCACGGCGCGCATCTCATAGAGCTCGTTGACCTCGGAATATTCCAGCGTCCGGATGCGTGCGCCGGAGCGTGGAATATGCACGACCAGCCCGTCGGCCTCCATCTGGCGGATCGCCTCGCGCACGGGAGTGCGCGAGATCCCGAGGCGCGCGGCGATCTCCGACTCCAGCATCCGTGCCCCCGGGACCAGCTTGCGCTGCCGGATGTCGTCGAGCAACCGCGCGTAGGCATCCTGCCCCTGGCTCGTGGTTCGTTCTTGCGGCGCGTCCGGCATGTCGCCTCCGGTGTTCTGCTTGCATATTGCATACGCACGGATACAATCGGATGCAAGGGAGGCCCCGATTTGGCGCCAGGTTCGAAGTCACAAATGCCCGTCCTTCAGCGGCGGGCGATCACCGTTGCGCTGGCCAGCGCCGGGGCGGCCGCGTTCTGGGCGATGGGGCTGCCGCTTCCGTTCCTGTTCGGGCCAATGTGCGCTTGCCTCATCGCGGCGCTGCTCGGGGCGCCGCTCAAGGGACTGGGCACGATTTCCGTCGCGGCTCGCACGATCCTCGGGGTTGCGGTCGGCGCCTCGATCACGCCGCAGGTCGTCACGCAGCTGCCGCAAATGGCGGCCTCCGTCGCGTTGATCCCGGTCTATATCGTGATCATCGGGCTGATCGGGGTGCCGTTCTTTCACAAGGTCTGCGGGTTTGACCGGGTGACCGCGTGGTACGCCTCCATGCCCGGCGGCTTGCAGGATATGATCATCTTCGGGCAGGAGGCCGGAGCCGACGCGCGCGCCCTGTCGCTGATCCACGCGACGCGGGTGCTGATCATCATCACCGTGGCGCCTGTGATCCTGACCTTCGGGTTCGGGGCGGCCCTGACCAATCCCATTGGCCAGCCTGCGACCGACCTGCCCTTGCATGAGCTCGCATTGATGGTCGCAGCGGCCCTGATCGGGTGGAAAGGGGGGGAGCAGATCGGGCTGTTCGGCGCATCCATCATCGGTCCGATGATCGTCACGGCGATCCTGTCGCTTACCGATCTGATCCATTTTCGCCCCCCGGCAGAAGCCATCGTTGCAGCGCAGTATTTCATCGGTCTGGGCATTGGTGTGGGGTATGTCGGGGTTACGCTGCATGAGCTGAGGCGCGATGTGCTGGCCGGGGTGGCGTTCGTGCTGATCCTGGCCATTCTCGCCGCTGCGTTCACCGAAGTTGCCGTGCTGATGGGGGTGGCGAGCCCGGTCAACGCCTTCCTCGCTTTCGCGCCGGGCGGGCAGGCGGAGATGACGGTTCTGGCCATCGTGGTCGGGGCGGATCTGGGGTATGTGATCGTTCATCACCTGACCCGTGTCCTGCTGGTCATCACCGGTGCGCCCTTGGCGGCCCGGCTGTTTCGGGTAAAGCCCCCTCCGGACACGTAACCTGCTTAGGGCGGGGGCGCTCGACCTGCGAGCTTGGCCAACGGCGCCAGCGCTCGCGGCAGATGCAGATTTGGTTTGAGAGACGCTCAAACCCGTGTCACTGTTCTGCCGAGAACTGACGAGGCGCAATGAAACCGTTTCAAGGAAACTTCACCCTTCAGGAACCCATCCCCGAGGCGGCGATCGATGCCGCGGTGGAGGTCATGCGATCCGGACGCCTGCACCGCTACAACGCTGCGGCAGAACAGCAGAGCCCCGTCGCGGCGTTGGAGGCAGCCTATGCCGACTATCAGGGCGCGCGGTTCTGCCTTGCCTGCGCCTCCGGCGGGGCGGCGATGGCACTGGCGTTGCGCGCACACGGCGTGGGGGCGGGCGACAAGGTGCTGACCAATGCGTTCACGCTGGCCCCCGTGCCGGGGGCGATTGCCGCTGTCGGGGCAGAGGCCGTGCTGGTCGAGATCACCGAGGACCTCGTGCTCGACCTGTCCGATCTCGATGCCAAGATTGGCGCCTCGGGCGCAAGGACGCTGCTGCTGTCGCACATGCGCGGGCACCTGTGCGACATGGAGGCGTTGTGCGATCTGCTGACCGCCCGCGGCGTCACCCTGATCGAGGATTGCGCACACACGATGGGGGCCAGCTGGAACGGGCGCAAAAGCGGCAATTTCGGCCTTGCGGGGTGTTTCTCCGCGCAGACCTACAAACATGTAAATTCGGGTGAAGGCGGGCTGCTGACCTCGGATGATCCCGACTTCATCGCGCGCGCTATCCTGCTGTCGGGGTCTTACATGCTCTACGATCGCCATGGCGCCGCACCCGGGCCCGAAGCCTTCGCGTCGCTGCGGTTCGACATGCCCAACATGTCGTCCCGCATGGACAATCTGCGCGCAGCGATCCTGTTGCCGCAAATTTCCACGCTGGATGCCAATGTCGACCGCTGGAACGCGCGCTACGATCTGATTGCAGCCCGGCTTGCAGAGTGCCCGCTGCTGCGCGTGCCGCACCGTCCCGCACCCGAGCGGTATGTGGGCAGTTCCATCCAGTTCCGGGTGCCCGGCGCGTCGGCGGACATGCTGGAGGCATATGTGACCAAAGCCGCGGCGCTTGGGGTGGACCTGAAGTGGTTCGGCCGGGCGGAGCCGGTCGCGTTCACCTCGACCCACCATTCGTGGCGCTATGTGCCTGCCCAGAGTTTACCGCACACCGATCGCGTTCTGGCAAACCTGATGGATATGCGTCTGCCGCTGACATTCAGCCTTGAGGATTGCGCGCATATCGCCGACATCCTTGTGCACTGCGCGCAGGACCTGTCCTTGCCCGGCGCAGCCTGACCCAGCCCTTGTGCGGCCTGCCCGCTGTCAATCGAAGGAACCCAAATGAGCGTTGAACTGATCACCGCCGCCGAGGCCCCGCCCGCCGTCGGACCCTATAGCCATGCCAGCCGTCACGGTGGCGTTGTCTATTGCTCGGGCTGTCTGGCGCTCGACGAAAGCGGCGTGTTTCTGGGCGGGGATGCGGCTGCACAAGCGCGCAAGGCGCTCTCGAACCTCGAAAAGGTGCTTGCAGCGGCAGGGGCCGGAAAAACCGACGTGCTGAAAACGGTGGTGTTCCTGACCGACATGGCTGACTTCGCCGCTGTGAATGTTGTCTATGCGGAGTTCTTCGGGGAGCACAAACCGGCACGGTCCTGCGTTGCGGTGGCCCAATTACCCCTTGGCGCCACGGTCGAGGTCGAAGCGGTCGCTGCCATATCCGGCTAGCACAGGCGCAGTCTTGCAGCGCGTGATCCAGATGAAAAAGCCGCCGGGTGCTCCGGCGGCTTTTGCTGTTTTTCAGGGGTGTCGCGCCCACCCGTGGTCAGATCAGGCGGCTGGGGCTCAGGCGTCTTTGCGCGCCGTCTTGCGGCGGGCCACGCCACCGGCCAAGGCCAGGCCGCCCAGCAGCATCAGTCCTGACGCCGGAACCGGCACGGGTGTGAGGTTGGTCAACAGGTCCTGCGTGCCTTTGGCGCTGTAAATCTCGAACGTATCGCCGCCCGCCTTCCAGAAGTCGGACTGGATGTTGTCCAGCCACATCTGGGCCTTCGCTTCGGCGTTGTTGGACGCCGTGGTATCGGCGATGATCTTGAAGTTGCCCGCATCGATGTCGAAATCGCCATCATCCGTGGTCAGTTCCCAAGCGGCCATCTGGAAGGCCGCCGCACTCTTGGCGTCCTTGACGAGGGTCCATGCGTTGGAAGCAAGCGCATAAAGGTTGTTCAGAACACCTGCATCCAGCGAGGTTGCGATGGTGTGGGTCTTGGGCAGTGTCAACGTCTCCAGCGGTTGCAGGCAGAACGCGAGGAAGGTCGACATGCTGCCGTCGTCGTAGGTGCCTTTCAGGCGGAACACGCCCGCGCCGACATTCTTGACCGTTGTGCCGTTGGCGACGAACGAGGTGGCAACGCTCCAGTTCGGCGTGCCGAAGGCGCTCTTGTACTGCTTTTCAACGTCGACGGTTGCCGCGAATGCGCTGCCCGCAAACGCGGTGCTCAGCGCAGCAACGGATAATACCCGGGTAATCGGTGTCATCACGATCTCACTTGTTACAAACACATTCTAGCCGGATCCGTATCCGGATTCAGCCACATTCACAAGCCTGTGACGCGCAATCGCCGCCCGAAAAGGCGGCGATTGGTTCTTCTTTGAAAACAGTAAGGCGCTAGCCGATAATACTGTTTAGCGTCTCGCTGGGGCGCATGGTGTGCGCCACTTTCGACCGCTCCGGGTGAAAGTACCCGCCCAGATCGGCCGGGTGTCCCTGGGCGCTCGACAGTTCCGCGAGAATCTCGGGTTGCTTGACCTCAAGCTGCTCGGCAATCGGTGCGAAATGTGCGGCCAGCTCGGCATCGTCGGTCTGCTCGGCCAGCGCCTTGGCCCAGTAAAGCGCGAACCAATAGTGGCTGTCGCGGTTGTCCGGTTCGCCGACGCGACGCGAAGGCGACCGATTGTAGTCGAGAATGCCTTGTGTTGCGACTTCGGCGGCAGAGCCCAGAACGCCTGCCTTTGCATTGCCCTTCGCATCGGCCAGGAACTTCAGGCTTTCGCCCAGGGCACAGAATTCCCCCATGGAGTCCCAGCGCAGGTGGTTTTCCTCGACCAGTTGCTCCACGTGCTTGGGCGCGGATCCGCCCGCGCCGGTTTCGAACAGACCGCCACCGTTCATCAGCTTGACGATAGAAAGCATCTTTGCGGAGGTGCCCAGTTCGAGGATCGGGAACAGGTCGGTCAGGTAATCGCGCAGCACGTTGCCGGTGATCGCGATGGTGCTGTCGCCCGCCGTGATCGTCTCCAGCGAGGCGCGGGTCGCTTCACGCGGGGCCATGATCTCGAACTTGTCGGCCACACCGGCGGCCTCCAGCGCGGGCTGGACGTACTTGATCAGCTCGGCATCGTGCGCCCGGTTGGCATCGAGCCAGAAGATCGCGCGCAGACCGGTCAGGCGCTGCCGGTCCAGCGCCAACTGGATCCAGTTCTCGATCGGGGCTTTCTTGACGGTGCAGGCACGCCAGATGTCGCCGGCCTCCACCTCGTGGGAATGCAGCGTCTCGCCATTGGCGAGCACCAGCCGGATCGTGCCATCGGCGGGGGCCTCGAAGGTTGTCGGGTGCGAGCCGTACTCTTCGGCTTTCTGCGCCATCAGGCCGAGGTTCTGCACCGTGCCGGCCGTTGTCGGGTCGAGCGCGCCATTCGCCTTGAAAAACTCGACAGCCTCGTCATAGACACCGGCATAGCAATTATCGGGGATCACGCAGTTCGTGTCGCCCTCGTTGCCATCCGGGCCCCAGCCCTTGCCACCGGCCCGGATCAGCGCGGGCATGGAGGCATCGATGATCACGTCCGACGGGACGTGCAGGTTGGTGATGCCCTTGTCGGAATTCACCATGTACATCGGCGGGCGCGCGGCGGTCAGCTCGTCGATCTCGGCCTGGATCTCTGCCGCGTTCGGCATCTCCGCGATCCGCGCCAGGACATCGCCCAGTCCGGAGTTCGGGTTCACCCCTGCCGCGGCCAGCGCATCGCCGTGCTTTTCAAAGACCGGTGCGAGCCAGGCCTTGACCCCTTGGCCGAAGATGATCGGGTCCGAGACCTTCATCATCGTCGCCTTCAGGTGCAGCGAGAAAAGCGTTCCTTCGGCCTTCGTCGCGTCGATCTGCTCGGCCAGAAACGCCGACAGCGCCTTGGCCGACATGAAGGTCGCATCAACAACCGTGCCTTCGTCCAGCGGCCAGCTGTCCTTCAGAACCGTGGTCGTCCCGTCCTTGCCGACAAACTCGATCTTCGCGGCCCCTGCCTGCGCCGCGCTGAGCGTGGCCGACACCTCGTTGGCATAGAAGTCATTGCCCTGCATCGACGACACCTTGGTCTTGCTGTCAGCCATCCACTTGCCCATGCGGTGCGGGTTCTTCTGGGCGAAGTTCTTGACCGCCGCAGCCGCACGCCGGTCCGAGTTGCCTTCGCGCAGGACCGGGTTCACGGCCGATCCCTTGATCCCGTCATACTTGGCGCGCACGGCTTTTTCCTCGTCCGTGGCAGGGGCCTCCGGATAGTCGGGCAGCGCGTAGCCCTGGCCCTGCAATTCCTTGACCGCCGCCACCAGCTGCGGCACCGAAGCCGAGATGTTGGGCAGCTTGATCACGTTCGCGCCCGAGGTCTTCACCAGCTCGCCCAGTTCGGCCAGATCATCCGATTGCCGCTGCGCCTCGGTCAGGTATTCGGGGAAGGTCGCGAGGATACGCCCGGCAAGCGAGATGTCCTTCGTGCCCACGCTCACACCCGCAGCACCCGCAAAGGACCGGATGATCGGCAGCAGTGACCCGCTCGCCAGTTCAGGGGCTTCGTCGACGATAGTGTAGATGATGTCCGGGTTGGATTGGTCAGCCATGCGTGTTGTACCTTCTGCCGGTGGTCATGCGACGCCCCCTCGAATGCGGTGAGGGAGCTTGGGCGAATCTGAGTGAGGCATCTTCGTACACCGTGGTATACGAACTCTCCTGCACCGCCTAAACCAAGCCTCCGCGCAGATCAACGGGGCAATCACGACAAAGGCAGGGTCGCAATGTCGCGGGTGGGAATAAATGCGGGCGGCAAAGCGTATCACCATCACAAGAAGCGGCAAGAAACCGCGCGTGCTGCGCGGGCCCATGGGTGACTTCCCGCGGGTGACGGGCCAGCCGTGACTTTTGGACTGGGAGAGGTCGGGTGTCGATGTTATCTGGCGCGGTGGGACTGGGGGCACAAAATTATATCTCTGCCCAAATTTTAGGCAAATATGTGCGAATGGCGGCAGGAACCTGCTTCTCCATTGGTTTTACACACATTTGTTAATGGACCTCGGCAGGCGACCCGCCATGTCTGGGCATAGCACGATTGACGGAGTGGATCGGTGAACGAAGTATTGAAGGTGCCGACCGGAGTGGTCGTGGACGACCGGAACGACCAAGACCCAGCGGCGGTGGACCACCCATCGACACCTGTCATTCCCCCTGAACCCGGCCCTCAGACAATCCGGCGGCGGCGGCGCCTGGTATTGGGGCTGAACCTGCTGACGGTCGGCGCCCTGTTCGCGGCGATGGCGACTTTTCTGTCCTATGGCGGCCTGATCTGGATCGAGTGGGCGATGCTTGCGGCCTATGCGCTGACCTTGCCGTGGCTGTCCATCGGGCTGTGGAACAGCGTCATCGGGCTCATCCTGGACCGGCGGCACGGGGCAGGGGCGGCGATGGCCGTGACCCCCGCACTGGCCCGCATCACCGGGCGGGAGCCGATCACCACGCGCATCGCCATTGTCATGCCGCTGCGCAACGAAGACCCGATGGCCTCGATCGCGCGTCTGCGCGGCTTGCAAAAGGAGCTGTCCCGCACCCCGTGGGCCGCGCATTTCGACTATCATCTGCTCAGCGACACGGATCAGGATGCGGTTGCGCTGCGCGAGGAGGCGGGCGTTGCCCAGTGGCGCCTGACATCCCCGGGCGTGGCCATCCACTACCGCCGCCGCACGGACAATGCAGGCTACAAGGCCGGGAACATCGCGGAATTCCTCGACCGATGCGGGGCGGAGTATGACTTCTTCCTGCCGTTGGACGCCGACAGCGTCATGGGGGCCGACACGGTTTTGCGCCTTGTGCGCGTGATGGAGGCATCGCCCGAGGTCGGCATGCTTCAGAGCCTCGTGACCGGTTTGCCGTCGCGCACCTTTTTCACCCGCGCGTTCCAGTTCGGCATGCGCCACGGAATGCGGTCCTACACCCTTGGGTCCGCATGGTGGCTTGCCGATTGCGGGCCGAACTGGGGCCACAACATCCTGATCCGCACGGCCCCGTTCCACGCCCATTGCATGTTGCCCGAACTGCCGGGCAAGGGTCCGCTGTCAGGCCATATCCTGAGCCATGACCAGCTCGAGGCCGCCTTGATGCGCCGAGCCGGGTTCGAGGCGCGCGTGCTGGCCGAAGAAAGCGAAAGCCACGAAGAAAACCCGCCAAGCCTCGCCGACTTCATCCGTCGGGAACTGCGCTGGTGCAATGGCAACATGCAGTATCTGCGGATGCTGAACCTGCCCGACCTCGCGCCGCTCAGCCGGATCCAGCTTTATCTGGCGATCCAGATGTATGTCGCGGCCCCGGCCTGGATGCTGTTTGCACTGCTCGGGGCCAGCCTTGCGGCGATGCCTGCCCAGTTCGTCGGCGCGCCGGTGTGGTTCGGTATCGGCCTTTTTGCGGTGATCATGACGCTGAACCTGATGCCCAAACTCATGGGGCTCGCGCAGGTGCTCGCCGATGACGACCGGGCGGCCTCCTATGGCGGGCGCAGGCAGGTGGTGATCAGCGGGCTTTCCGAGATCGCCGTTTCGATGGTAATGGCGCCCATCGTGGCGTTCGGTCTGACGCAGTTCCTCGTTGGCCTCGCGTTCAACAAGCGGGTCGGGTGGGATGCCCAGCAACGCAGCCGCGCCCGGCTGGAATGGGCGGAGGCGGCACGCGTGCTCTGGCCCCAGACGCTCGCGGGCCTTGCCCTTACCGCGTGGTTGGCAGCGCTGGCGCCCTGGGCTTTGGTCTTTGGTGGCCCGATGCTCTTTGCACTCAGCTTCGCAATCCCACTCGCCGTGGTCACGACCTTGCCCGGTGTCAGCCAGTGGTCCATCGACCGGCATCTTTTTGACATTCCGGAGGACCGGACGCAGCCAGATCCCGTATCTGTCCTTCAGCCCGAACCGGACATCGCCTGAACCGGCGCGTGCGCTTTCGGGTTTATCTATTTGATATCGTTTCGGAAAAAAAGACCCGACATGGCGCATGGCCTGCCGGGTCAGTCCACCTTAGGGAAACCTGTCGATCGCTGCATCGACAAGACTCACCCTAGCGGAGGACTCGTTATCAAATCGTTAGGATTTATGAAAAAACCGGGGCATGTCGCCCTCACGCCCCGGCGAAATCGGTCAGGGTATGAATGTTCATGTCCATATCCGCCAGCAATTTGCGCCCGCCAAGCTCCGGCAGATCCACGACAAAGGCGCAGCCAATGACCTGCGCGCCAAGCCGTTCGATCAACTGGATGCCAGCGCGTGCCGTGCCGCCCGTGGCCAGCAGATCGTCAACCAACAGCACCCGCTCCCCGGGCTGCAGGCAGTCGTCATGCACCTCCACCGTGGCCTCGCCATATTCCAGCGCGTAGTCCTGTTCGATGGTCTTGCCCGGCAGCTTGCCCTTCTTGCGGATCGGCACGAAGCCGACGCTCAACTGGTGCGCCACCGCCCCGCCGAGGATGAACCCCCGCGCCTCCAGCCCGGCGACCTTGTCGATCTGCACGCCGACGAACGGATCGAGCAGACTGTCGATCGCAATCCGAAACCCGCGTGGATCAAGGAACAAGGTGGTCACATCGCGAAACATGATGCCCTCATGGGGAAAGTCGGGGATCGTGCGGATGTAGTCCTGAACGGTCTTGCGAGGGGTCATGGGTGCTCTTTCTTGGGCTCGGGTCGCGCGCATCCTTGGCAATGCCTGAGCGGCGGTCAAGCGAGCACAGTCGACGGGGCAGAAAAAGGCGCGCTCGTGGTCTCTGAGTCTCTTGCAGGCACTGCCGCAGCGGATGTCGGATGTGAGCCCAAACCTACCTGGTCAGAATTACTCGTTCCGAACCAACAGAACCACGCCTGCAGGGTCAGATGTCCAATGACCGTTTACGTCGTCGAGTGCTTCAAGTTCGTCTCTCTTTGGGCTGCCAAGTGCCTCAAGAGCGCCATCTGGATCATCCGAGAACAGCTCCAGCCAGACATCGACCTGGCTTTGCTTCTCAACCTTGTCGATCCACAAGGTCATGTTTCCGAATACAAACCCAGTGCTGTTCGAAAGCTCTCTAGCGACCTCAAGACCTACACGGTCGCGATAGAATGCCACTGTCTCATCCCACTTATGCAATGGAACCTTGATCGCGATGTTCTTTCCGGGCTCCATCATAACTTGTGCGTTCACTTGGTTAATGTTGCCAATCCTCTAGCACAAATGACAATGCAGTTGCCAATCTGCAAGTCAGCTTCTGTTCTCAAAGCTGACCAACGAATAGGATGACTGCAGCGCCGACCTTTAGTTCTGCGCAACGAACCTCACGAGAAAAGGGCCACGCGTCTCCGCGCAGCCCCCCAATTCGCGTATCGCGGATCAGATGTTCTGCGCCGCCATTTCGCGGGCAATGTGGTCGGCCTGCCGCATCGCCAGCGCCACGATAGTCAGCGTCGGGTTCTCAGCCGCCCCGGTGGTGAATTGCGAGCCGTCCGAGATGAACAGGTTCGCGATGTCGTGGGTCTGCCCCCACTTGTTCACCACACCGTCGCGCGCGCTCTCGGACATCCGGTTGGTGCCGAGGTTGTGCGTGCTGGGGTAGGGCGGCGTGGGGAAGGTACGGGTCGCGCCCACAGCCTCGTAAACCGCCTGACCCTGCTGCCACGCGTGATTGCGCATCGCAATGTCATTGGGGTGATCATCGAAATGCACGTTCGGCGCCGGCAGCCCGTACTGGTCCAGCACGTCCGTATTGAGCGTGACGCGGTTGGTTTCCTGCGGCATGTCCTCACCCACCAGCCACATCCCGGCCATGTTCTCATAGCCATCAAGGGCCGCGGTGAACTCACGCCCCCACGCGCCGGGATCGAGGAAGGCCGCCATGAAGGGCAGGCCGAGGCTCAGCGTCTCCATCTCGTAGCCGCCGACGAAACCGCGTGACGGATCATGCCGCGCCTCGTCGGTGATGATGCCTGCCATGGTCGTGCCGCGCCACATGCGTACCGGCTTGTCGAACACCGCATAGACGGAAGCCGTCATATGCCGCATGTAGTTGCGCCCGACCTGACCCGAGGAGTTCGCCAGACCATCGGGGAACATCGACGAGGCCGAGTTCAGCAGCAGACGCGGGCTTTCGATGGAGTTGCCCGCCACCGCCACAACCCGCGCTTTCTGCAGGTGCTGGTTGCCCTCGGCATCGGCATAGAGCACGCCGGCAACCTTGCCCGTGTCGTCATGCTCGATCTTCAGAACATGCGCCTGCGTGCGCAGCTCGTAATTGTCGGTGTCCAGTGCTTTGGGGATCTCGTCATAGCTGGGCGACCACTTGGCCGCGACCTTGCAGCCCTGGAAACAGAACCCCATCTGCTGGCACGGCGTGCCGTCCGGGCCGTCCTGGCTCTTGATCGCCATGCGCCCCGTGTGCACGTCCTGATAGCCAAGCGCCTTCGCGCCCGCCTCGAACACCTTGAAGTTGTTGTTGCCGGGCAGCCCGGGCCGATCCCCGGTGCGGGTCACATGCATCTTGTCCTCGGCCGCTGCGTACCACGGTGCCATCTCCTCGGCATCGATGGGCCAGTCCAGCAGGGACGCGCCCGGCACGTTGCCATAGGTCGTGCGCGCCTTCCATTCATGCTCCTGAAACCGCAAGGATGCGCCCGCCCAGTGCACGGTGGACCCGCCCACGGACTTCACGATCCAGGCCGGCAGGCCCGAAAAATCGCGGCTCACCCGCCAGTCGCCAGACGTCGTGCGCGCATCGAGCCACGCGAGCTGACCAAAGCTGGCCCACTCATCCTGCAGGAAATCCTGCGGCTCGTGGAACGCGCCTGCCTCAAGCGAGACGACCTTTACACCCTTCTGGGCCAGTTCATTGGCCAATGTGCCCCCGCCTGCGCCGGTGCCAATGACCACAACGACGCTGTCGTCGTTCAGATCGAACGTTGTTGCCATGTCCGTCTCCTTCCTCAGACCCAGTCGACGTCGTTGAAACCGCGGTCGATGTAACCGCCCTGCGAGAAGCTCTCGCCCTCATACCCGAACAGGGGCCAGACCTCTTTCTGGTTATAAAGCCCGGTCACAAGACCGCCCCGGATCTGCTGAAAGAACATGCTGTTTTCCATCCCGCGCAGGATATCCACGCGGTCCCGCTCCCAGCCCATTGCCAGATAGCTGTCATAGCCTGCATTGCGCGCTGCGGCGTTCAGATCATTGATGCCCAGTTCGATCGTGCCCGCATCATCATCGGTGTCGTAGCCTTTGACGGCGGCCGCGTAGAACTTGTCGCCCACGTGGTCATGCGGATAGATATCGCGCGCCATCTGCACCAGCGTGGCAAAGGTCTCCGGCTTCAGCGCCGTCAACTCGGTGGCCCACGCCGCATCTTTCCCTGCGACGAACCCGGCCCCGACGACGAAGCTTGCCCCCGCCGCCGTTGCCCGCGACAGAAGCTGCCGCCGTGTCAGGCCCTTTGGCCCTTGTGTCTCAATCATGTGTTTCCTCCCGAAACATGAAAAGTGCGCGGGCTCCCCTCCCGCGCGGCTCATTGAAAACGTCCGCTTCTTTCGAGAACCTCGATCTGGTATCCATCCGGATCGGCCACGAAGAAAAAGCGCCCGACGAGTTTTCCGTCCGGCGCGAACTCGACAAGTGTTCTTGGGCTTAGCCCTTCGGCCTCAAAGCGCGCGTGCTCTGCGTCGAGATCATCGACCGATACCGCGAAGTGGCCATACCCATTGCCGAGGTCATAGGGCTCGGACTGCCCCTTGTTCACTGTCAGCTCCAGCTCGAAGCTTTGTTCCGAATTGCTCAGATAAATCAGGGTGAAATCGGAAAAATCCAACCTGTCGGCCACTTCGAGCCCAAAGGCACGTTTGTAGAAATCAAGTGATCGCGCCTCATCCAGAACGCGGATCATGCTGTGGATTGCCTTGGCCAATCCAACCTCCCGTTATTGGTTTTGTCGGAGGTTCAGCCTAGCGCCCGTCTCTGACGCGCCGGGTAGTAGCGTTTTACTACTGCCCGAAATTTGTGCAAATGCCCTTACTCGGCGGCGAACTGCGCGCCCTTGGCCTGCTGGGTCTCGATATAGAGAAGCGCGGTGCACCGAAGAAGCGAGGTGAAGTTCGCAGGTTCCCCCCGCGCTTCCAGCACTTCGGAATGCAGGGTCGAGATGAACGCGGGCGTGCTGACCCCTTCGCCTTCTGCAATCGCGTCGAGAATGGCCCAGAAACTGTTCTCCAACCGGATCGACGTACTTTGCCCGTTCAGCCGCAAACGCCGGGTCGTACAGGCATACCTGTCGGGATCCTGGTGAGAGAAGATCTGGCACATCGCTGGACACCTATTCGCTTTCCCTAAGGGAAATCTAGCGCGCAGCATTTGAGCTGTCCATTATGCAACCGCAGCAGGGGTTTAGGGGCCCCTTTGAAATGCTGCAAAATGTAAAACGGGCCGTTTTGAAGTGCTACAAAACGTACAAAACCGACCTCAGAGCACGCGCCCGGCCACCGCGTCGAGTTTCGCCATCAGGACCGGGTCACGCTTCTCGGGCGCGGTCAGAAGCGCGTATTCCAGCGCGCGGTCGCAACCGTGCGGGCAGGGCGCGCGCTCGTCCCCCAAGAGCTTTGGCAAGCGCGCGATCAGCCCTTTGGCTTTCTCCGAGTTGCCCATCAATGTCTTGATGATTTCCGTGACATCGACCTCGCCATGGTCCGGGTGCCAGCTGTCATAATCGGTGATCATCGCGACGCTGGCGTAGCAAAGCTCTGCCTCGCGGGCGAGTTTGGCTTCGGGCATGTTGGTCATCCCGATCACGTCGCACCCCCAGCTTTCACGATACATTTTTGACTCGGCCAGCGACGAAAACTGCGGCCCCTCCATCGCAAGGTAAGTCCCTGATTCATGGACAGTAATGCCTGCATCCGTGCCCGCTTCGAGGCAGGCGGCACCAAGGCGCGGGCAGGTCGGGTGCGCCACGCTGACATGGGCCACAAGCCCCGTGCCGAAGAACGATTTCTCACGTGCAAAAGTCCGGTCAATGAATTGATCTACAATGACAAAATCGCCTGGCGCCATTTCCTCGCGGAACGATCCGCACGCGCTGACCGAGATCACATCCGTCACCCCGAGCCGCTTCAGCGCGTCGATATTGGCGCGGTAGGGCACCGTCGAGGGCGAGTGCACGTGCCCCCGTCCATGCCGTGGAAGGAAAGCCATCTTCACCCCGTCAAGCGTGCCGGTCAGGATCTGGTCGGACGGCGCACCCCACGGGCCGTCCACGCTGGTCCACGCGGCGTCTTCCAGCCCGTCGATCTCATACAATCCCGATCCGCCGATCACGCCGATATAAGTGTCCATGACTTGCCTCTCCGCTGCTGGTGTGCACCGGCAGAACAGCCTGTGCAGAACCCGAAGTAAAGGGCGCAAGGATCAACCGGGCGCGAATACCCCGCGCGGCGGTATGAATATGCCGCAACCCTGACTTGCCTTTCGGCTCTGGCTCAAAGCGCCTTGATGCTGTAAGTCCCAGACTGCCCCAACGTCCCCACATCCCACAGGACTGCCCATGCCCCGTGCTTTGCTGGCATCTTATGCCAATCGACTTGATTTTTCCGGTCCCGCAACGCCCGGAGAAACCTTGAGTTTCAACAGGGTACGCATTGAACTTCTGTCAGGATTGACGGTCGCGCTGGCCCTTGTGCCTGAGGCGGTGGCCTTTGCCTTTGTCGCCGGCGTGCACCCGCTGGTCGGACTTTATGCAGCATTTCTGGTCGGTCTGATCACCGCGCTGATCGGGGGGCGGCCCGGCATGATCTCGGGCGCGACAGGGGCGCTGGCGGTTGTGATGGTGTCTCTCGTGGCCGAGCACGGGGTCGAATACCTGTTCGCGACCGTGGTGCTGATGGGCATCCTGCAAATTCTCGCAGGCGTGTTCAAACTGGGCAAATTCATCCGGCTCGTGCCGCATCCGGTCATGCTGGGCTTCGTGAACGGGCTGGCGATCGTGATCTTCCTCGCGCAGCTGACGCAATTCAAAGTGCCCGATGCGGCGGGCAACATGGTCTGGATGACTGGATGGCCGTTGATGATGATGCTGGCCCTTGTGGTGCTGACGATGGTGATCATCTGGGGGATGCCGAAGATCACCAACATCATCCCTGCACCATTGGCCGGGATCGGCATCGTCGCCGGTCTCGTGATCGCCTTTGGCATCGACGTGCCGCGCGTGGGCGACATGGCCTCGATCGAGGGGGGATTGCCGAGCATCCATATCCCCATGGTGCCCATCAACATGGAAACGCTGCAAATCATCGCGCCCTACGCGTTTATCCTGGCGGCGATTGGCCTGATCGAGAGCCTGCTGACCCTCAACCTCGTCGGCGAGATCACCGGCAAGCGCGGTGGAGCCAGCCAGGAATGCATCGCGCAAGGTGTGGCCAACACCGTCACCGGTTTCTTCGGGGGCATGGGCGGCTGCGCGATGATCGGGCAATCCATGATCAATGTGAAATCCGGAGGACGCACCCGGATTGCGGGGGTGGCTGCGGCACTCTTCCTGCTCATCTTCATTGTCGCGGCGTCTCCGCTGATCGAGCAGATCCCGCTCGCCGCGCTTGTGGGTGTCATGTTCATGGTCGTGATCGGCACGTTCGCGTGGCAATCGCTGACCATCCTGCGCCGCGTACCGATGACCGATGCGATGGTCATCATTCTCGTCACGGTCGTCACCGTTCTGACCGACCTTGCCATCGCCGTTGTGGTCGGCGTGATCGTCTCTGCGCTGGCCTACGCGTGGAACAACGCCTCCCGCATCTACGCCAAGACGTACACCACGCCCGAAGGCGCAAAAGTCTATCAGGTGCAGGGGCCCCTGTTCTTCGGCTCCGCCACCGGGTTCACCGAGCTCTTTACCCCCGAAGACGACCCTGCCGCAGTGATCGTGGAGTTCGCCGACAGCCGTGTGGTCGACCAATCCGCCCTGACCGCGATCGAGGCTGTGGCCGCGAAATACGCCGCCGCGGGAAAGAGCCTGCAATTGCGTCACCTGAGCCGTGATTGTCACAAGCTTCTGTCAAAGGCGGGTCAGCTCATGATCGACAGCGACGATGACCCGGATTACGCCATTGCCGCCGACTACTCGGTCAAGACCGGGATACTTGGCGGTGGTCACTGATCAGCCCTGCGCGGTGGCAGCCTGATCTAGACCGGCGACAAAGCGGTCCAGCACTCCGCCGTCAGAGGCGCTGTCCAGATCGCTCTGGGTCAGCCTGCATTGTGCGTCCAGCGGATGAGAGAGCGCGCTTTCGGCCTGATTCAGTGCTTTGTCGGGTTCGCCCTGACCTCCGGCAGTGACAAAGAGCGCGACATGCCGCGGCCAACCCGCCAGGTTGCTCAGCGCCGCGCGGACAGGGGTCGCCAGATAGCTCGTCCAGATCGGGCTGCCCAGAACCACGCGATCGTAATCTTCGAGCGAGACCTCTGGTTCGAGCGTAATTTCAGGCAGGTGTCCGCGCAGGCTGTCGAACCCCGCCAGCGCGTAGCCGAGAACGCCGGGCCGGTAGCGCGCGCAGCGGATCGTGGCCAGATCCGTGTCCAGGGCTTGCGCGATGTTGCGCGCAACGCTCTGGGTGGTCCCGCTGAGGGAATAGTAAAGAACCAGCGTGGTCATATCTTCCTCCGTGCATGTTCGTCTTCGCGAAGTATCTCATGCCGGGGTGATAAGGGCCTTGCGCTTGGTCAAGCGGGGTCGTCAGTCGTCTGGCCGCGCTAGGCTGAACAGGTTGTCGACCTTGGCATAGTCGCGGTAGCCCAGACGCGAGAGCGGCTCGAACGTGGTCACATCGAACCGGCCTTCCACAAGGTGCTCGTCGCGCATGTGGATGCCCGTCACCTCGCCAAACACCACAAAGTTAGCCGCCCCCGGAAGTTTCACGATCTGGGTCAGTTTGCATTCCAGATTGGCGGGTGCTTCCGCCACGCGTGAACACGCGATCGTCTCGCACGGGGCCTTTTCGATGCCCGCGGCGGCAAATTCGTCCACATCGGCAGGATAGGCGCCGGAGCTTTTGTTCATCACATCCCGCAATGCGTAGGAAACGATGTTGACGCAAAAGACACCGGTTTCGCGAATGTTGGCGACGCTGTCTTTCGTGTCCCCGCGGTCGTCCTTCACGGCGGTGGAGGCGAACATGACCTGCGGCGGCACATAAGCCACCGCGTTGAAGAAGGAGTAGGGCGCCAGGTTGTCCTGTCCGTTTGACCCGCGCGATGAAATCCAGCCAATGGGGCGCGGGGTCACGATGGCGTTGAACGGGTTGTGCGGCAGGCCGTGGCCATCCTCGGGTCGATAGAACATTTTGCCTCCTCGCGTTTGCGCACCTCATTTGCCCTGTGTTAGGCGCTTGGGCCAGCGAAAAACGCGCAAGACACGAGAGCAGTGGCCGTGAATCTGAGGCAAGAGCAGCCCGACGACCTTTGGGAGGTCGAAGCGCTTTACGACCTGTGCTTTGCGCCGGGGCGCGAAATGCTGTCGTCCTACCGCCTGCGAGAGGGGAACGATCCGGTTGCGGAACTCTGTATGGTCGCACGTGATGATGACGGGGTGCTGGGTGGCGCGATCCGGTTCTGGCCGGTCCGTGTCGGCAATGCGGCGTGCCTGTTGCTCGGGCCCGTTGCCGTTCACCCGACCCGGCAGGGCGAGGGGCTGGGCGCGTTCCTGATCCAAGAGGGGGTACAGCACGCAGCCGCGCTGGGGTGGGATCGCGTTCTGCTGATCGGAGACGCGCCCTATTATGCGCGGTTCGGGTTCCGCAAGTCCGACGGGCTCATCATGCCGCCTCCCACCAACCCTGACCGGGTGCTCATCCACGACCTGCGTCCCGGCGCTTGGGAGGGTGTTGCCGGACCCGTGACGCCTGCACGATAGACAGAAGCGCCCCGCCTGTGTCAGGCTGCACCATGGCCTATCCCCGGTTTCTCTGCGCCGCGCTTTGCGCAACGTGCCTGACATTCCCGCTCAACGCCGGCGAAAGCTGCATCGAGGACGCGATCATCGTGTTTGACGGGTCCGGTTCGATGTCGGAAATGGGCTTCAACGATCTGGACGAGCCGCGCATATTCGAGGCCCGCCGCGCGTTGCGTCGCGCGATCCCCGATATTGCTCCGTTTCGCAGGCTTGGCCTTGTGATCTACGGACCCGGCCCGGAAGAAGCGTGTCACAACATCGATCTGCGCTTCGCGCCGCAAGCCAACGCTGCCCCCCGCCTTCTGGCGGAAGTGGAGGCGTTGCGCCCATCGGGCGATACACCTTTGACTGCTGCGGTCGGGCGTGCGGCGGCGGCCCTCGGGGCCCCATCCGAGCCCGGAACCGTTGTCCTGGTGACAGATGGCAAGGAAACCTGCGGGGGTGCGCCCTGCCAACTGGCGGCGGAACTTGCGGCGGATGCCCCCGGGCTGACCGTGCATGTGATCGGGTTCAAGGTCCGTGGAGAGTATTTCAGTTGGGGCAGTCAGGGCGGCTCCGACTACACCGAAACAACCACGATTGCGCAGTGCCTGGCCGACCAGACCGGGGGCAAGTATGTCAGCACCGAAACGGTGGATGAACTGGTCGCGGCCTTGCAGGACACGCTTGGGTGCAAGCTGATCGGGGGATTGCGCGTGGGCCCATTGCCACGCGGCTAGGTCTGGTGGCGCAGCCACTCCATCACGGCGGGACGAACAGTCATCACGCCTGTTGCGCGCGCCTCTGAAATCACGGCCCGCACCTCGCGCAGGTCGCTCCGGCGCAGCAAGTGCTTGACCGGCCCGATGGAGGCCGGGCGCATGGACAACGTGCGCAGACCCATCGCGGCGAAACACAGCGCCTCGATCGGGCGGCCTGCATCTTCGCCACAGAAACTCAACGGCGTTCCCACATCCCGGCAGCGGCTGACGATCAGTTCCAGAAAACTCAGAAAACTGACGTTCAGCGTGTCATACCGGCGGCGCACGCGCTCATTCTCTCGGTCCGCGGCGAAGAAAAACTGCTTCAGGTCGTTGCCACCGATGGAGATAAAGTCCGCCATCTCGAAAAACGCGTTGGGAGAAAACGCAAGGCTCGGTGTTTCCAGCATTGCGCCGATTTCCAGCGTTTCCGGCAGGACGCGTCCCAAAGCGGCCTCGCGGTCCATTTCGCGCAGGAGCGCGTCGCGTGCTCTGGTGAACTCGTCCAGTTGTGCCACGAACGGAAACATCACGGTCAATGGGCGCCCATTCGCGCCGCGGATCAGCGCCTGCAACTGCATCCGCATCACGCCGGGCTTGTCGAGCCCGACACGGATCGCCCGCCAGCCAAGCGCCGGGTTGGGCTCGTCCTGCGGCTTCATGTAGGGCAGGACCTTGTCGGACCCGATATCCAGCGTGCGGAAAACCACGCGCAGTCCCTCGGCTGCATCCAGCACCCGCGCGTACACGGTCGCGAGTTCCGAGCGGCGCGGTACCTTGGAGCGTGTAAGGAATTGCAGTTCGGTCCGGAACAGCCCGACGCCTTCCGCGCCGGAGGTCGGCAGGGACGGCAAGTCCGCCATCAGGCCCGCGTTCATCTGCAGCGAAACAACATTCCCGCACAGCGTTTCAGCCGGCTTGTCGCGCAGCGAGGCGTAGCGTTCCTGCGCCTTGGCTTGCATCGCCATCTTGTCCGAGAAATGCGCCTGTACGGTGTCATCGGGGCGCAGGTGAACGATCCCCTGTTCGCCGTCCACCAGCACCAGATCCCCGTTCAGCGCATCGGTCGTGATGCGTTTGGCATGAACGATCAGCGGGATTGCAAGGGCGCGGGCCACGACTGCCGCGTGACTGCCGACCGATCCTTCTTCCAGAATGATCCCCTTGAGGGACCGGCCATATTCCAGCAACTCTCCGGGGCCGATGTTGCGGGCGACCAGAATTGGGCTGGGCGGTATTTCCGCCCCGGTTTCGGACCCCTGACCGGTCAACATCCGCAACAGCCGGTTCGACAGGTCGTCCAGATCGTGCAGCCGTTCGCGCAGATAGGGGTCGGGGACCTGTTCGAGCCGCGCACGGGCAGCGCTTTGTTCTTTCTCGACCGCGGCCTCGGCGGACAGGCCCGAGGAGATGCTCTCCTCCATCCGGCGCATCCACCCGCGTGAATTGGCGAACATCCTGTAGGCTTCGAGGATTTGTAGCTGTTCCTTGTCCTGACCCTGAGCGGTGTCCAGCATCTCGTCGACCGAGACGCGCAGCTTGTCGACCACTTCGCGCAGTTTCGCGATTTCGGCCTCTGTATCGTCGGCCACAAGCCGGGTGACAACAACGCGCGGCTCGTGCAAATACGCATGCCCCATCGCGACGCCTTCCTGCGCGACGGTGCCCTTGATCATGACCGGGTTCTTGTGCGGCGCGGCCAGTGCGGCGCCTTCGCCTGTGAAGGCGCCCAGTTCCTTCATTTCCGCGACGACCATGGCCACGACTTCCAGAGCATAAACCTCGTCGGCGGAATACTCGCGCTTGTCGCGGGACTGCACGACCAGAACGCCCAGCATCTCGCCGAGTCGCTGGATCGGTACACCCAGAAAGCTGGAAAATACCTCTTCGCCGGTTTCCGGCATGTACCGGAAACCTTGCGTGTTCGGGGCATCTGCGGTGTTCAAGGCGCGCTTGCTGCGCGCCACGCGCCCAACCAGACCTTCGCCAACGCGCATCCGGGTCTGGTGCACGGCTTCGGGGTTAAGGCCCTCGGTCGCGCACAGCTCAAGCGTGTCGGCGTCCCGGAACAGATAGATTGAACACACATGCGTGCCCATGCTGTCCGCGATCAGATGCGTTATCCGGTCAAGACGTTCCTGCCCTGCACCTGCTTCGGCCAGAGTGGCCTGCAACCGGCTGAGAAGTTTACGGCTTTCCGTTTCCAGTCGTTCGGTCATGCACCCCCGGGGACGTATCCGATCAGGCTGCCGTCTCCAGCCCGAACGCATCATGAAGTGCTTGGACCGCAAGTTCCATATATTTCCGTTCGATCAGCACGGATATTTTGATCTCGGACGTGGTGATGACGCGGATGTTGATGTTTTCGTCGCGCAATGCCTGAAACATCTGCGCCGCGACACCCGCGTGAGAGCGCATGCCGATCCCGACGACAGAGACCTTGGCCACATCGGTGTCGGCGACGAACTCCTGAAAGTTGATCTCGCCATGTTCCTTGGCGTCCTTGATCGCGCGCTCGGCGCGCATGACCTGATCGGTCGGGCAGGAAAACGTCATGTCGGTGCGCCCATCTTCCGAAATGTTCTGCACGATCATGTCGACGTTCACGCCCGCCTCAGACAATGGGCCAAAGATGGCTGCCGCAATGCCGGGTCGGTCTGCGACCGAGATCAGGGTCATTTTTGCTTCGTCGCGGGAATAGGCGACACCGGAGACGACGTTGTTTTCCATGATTTCTTCCTCATCGCAGACCAGTGTGCCGGACTCTGGCGTGTTTTCCTCGAAACTGGACAGCACCCGCAAGCGAACCTTGAAGCGCATTGCCAGTTCAACGGATCGGGTTTGCAGCACCTTTGCGCCGAGCGAGGCCAGCTCCAGCATCTCTTCGTAGGCGATTTTTTCAAGTTTGCGAGCCTTGGCCGAGATGCGCGGGTCAGTGGTGTAGACCCCGTCCACGTCGGTGTAGATATCACAGCGCTCCGCGTCGAAAGCGGCGGCGAATGCAACAGCGGTGGTATCCGACCCGCCGCGCCCAAGCGTGGTGATGCGGCCTTCGGGCGAGATCCCCTGAAACCCGGCGACAACCGCCACCTGCATACCTTCGTCGAACTTGGCATCCAGGTTGTCTCGCGGGATCTCCTCGATCCTGGCAGAGGCATGGGCCGAGGTCGTTCGCACCGGCACCTGCCAGCCTTGCCAACTGCGGGCCGGGACATCCATTTCCTGCAATGTCAGCGCCATCAGCCCGGCGGTGATGTTCTCGCCCGAACTGACGACGGCGTCATATTCGCGCGCATCGAACAGCGGCGAGGTCTGGTTGACCCAGCCCACGAGTTCGTTGGTCTTGCCTGACATGGCCGAGACGATCACGATCACCTTGTAACCGCGGTCCACCTCGCGTTTGACCTTCTCGGCAGCGTTCCTGATCTTGTCCAGATCGGCCACCGACGTGCCGCCGAATTTCATTACTAGAATGGGCATTTGCGCCTCGTGTCCCTCATGGTCCGCCGCCGTTTAGGGCATGGCGTCCCGCAGGGCAAGGGAACGGGGCGTCGCGGGGCGCGTAGGCGCGGGAAGGGGAAGTCCTGTGCGCTACCCAAGGCTCCGGCGGGCGGGGATGCCGCCGAACCGCCCGGGTACGAGTTGGCGCAGGGTCGCAACCACCGTCGCGGCCGACTCGCCGGGTGTCAGCGCCGCGGTGTCCAGCGTCACATCCGCATCAGGCCATTCATCGACCTGCCGGGCTTGCACGCTGTTCCAGTCCGGCAGGCCCTGCATCGGGCGGTCGATCAGGCGCTTTTCGATGCGGCGCCGGTGTTCATGCGGGTCGTTGCATTCCACGTTGACCTGTACCAGCGTGGCATCGCAGCCCATGGCGGTTGAAATCCAGGCGTTGCGTGTCACGGCGATCGGATTGACGCAATCCGCTATCACCACATGACCCAGATCCAGATTGGCCGTCGCCACCTGATAGGACACGTTGTAGCCAAGCGGACCGATGTCGGGGCCCAGCCGGGCCTTGAGCGGCGCTTCGATCTGATCGATCTCCAGCAGGACAGCCCCGACCTGCGCGCTCAGCGTCTGCGCGATGGTCGATTTGCCCGTGCCGGGGCGTCCGCCAAAGACGATCAGAACGGCTGGTTCAATATGGGTGCTGTTGTCCATTCCACGTCTCAAAGCAGCCAGTGTTCTCAAGCGAAAGCTCTTCGAACCGATCGGCAAGGCCGCGCGCGGCGTCCCCCACCGATATCTCCGCTGCATCTCCTCCCATGTCGGTGCGCACCCATCCCGGATGGTATATGCCCACAGCTATGTCCAGTCCTCGCAAGTCAGTGGCCAGGTTGCGTCCCAAATTCAACACAGCGGCTTTGGACGCCCGGTAGATATACGACCGCCCCGGTGCCCGCGTGTGTGAGGCCATCTGGGACGAGATAATCGCGATCTTTGCATGCCCTGCCTGCTGCAATTGCGGCAGAAGGGCCTGAACGGTCAGAAATACACCTGTGACATTCACGGCAAACATATCAGACCACATCTCCGCCGGATAGCCATCAGCCAGCGTTTCTGTCCGGTCGAGGTAGATGCCTGCATTGCACACCAGAAGCGAGACGGGGCAATTGTCGAGGCGTGTGGCAAGGGCCTTGTGGCTTTCGGGGTCGCGCACGTCCAGTTGCGCCCAACTCAGCCGATCTGCACCCGCCGGAGCGTTGCTGCGGTAAGTGCCCAGCACGGTCTGCCCGCGCGCGTGCAATTCCTTCACCACTTCCTGCCCGATCCCGCGGGAGGCCCCTGTCACAACACTGTACATCGCTTCAATTTATCTTTCGTTGGGGCCCGAAGGGCAGGGGAACGACAGGCACGCCGTCTTCGGCCAGCGCGCGGGCCTCTTCGATCTTGGCTTCGCCGTAGATCGCTCTGGCGGGGGCGTCACCGTCATGCATCCGCCGTGCTTCGCGGGCAAACGACTTGCCCACGTATTCGGAGTTCGCCTCTACGTCCGCGCGCAGTTGCGCAATCGCCTTTTCGAGCGGCGTGGACGGAGTGGTCAGCGAGACGGTCTGATCATCAAGTGCCGGCGCATCCGGCCCCGGGGCCTGCGTGCGGGGTGGGGGCAGCGTGTCGCCGGTTGCGACTCCCGGTGTCATCAGGGCCT
Source organism: Tropicimonas sp. S265A (assembly GCF_049800835.1). NCBI lineage: Bacteria > Pseudomonadati > Pseudomonadota > Alphaproteobacteria > Rhodobacterales > Roseobacteraceae > Tropicimonas > Tropicimonas sp. S265A. The sequence continues at coordinate 669,762 of NZ_JBNAFU010000001.1, read as the reverse complement.
TGCTGACAGATGTCGAACCGCAGATTGCACAACTCGTCAGTCCGCCGGCGACGAGCGTGTCAAAGGCCTCCGCCGATTGAAACCAGCTATCGAACTGGTGGCCATGTTCACATTTCAGACTGTAACGGATCATTCTGACCCCATGACGTGGCTGGCGTGGCGCGGGCTGGTGGGAAGGGCACCCCTGTAACGTAGGCGCAACTCCTTACCATGACAATAAAATCCGGTTTACACAGGTTCCGTCAGCGGTCCGTTACTGGCGGGCTTGCGGGGAGCCGTCAAATTTACGCAGGATTTTTCGCAGTTCCGGTTCGTCCACCCGTTCGGCCGCGCGTTTGCATGACATCCATTTCCGCCGCCGCTGTCCGACTTCGGGGTACTTGTCCTTCAACGCCTTGACGCGCAGCGGATACACCGCAACCACGATTGGCAGCGGGTCCGCCTTCGCGAGGGATTTGTGATAGGCATAGAACCCAAGGCATGTGTCAGACACTTTGCCGACGATCCCGGCCTCTTCCCACGCTTCGATCCGGGCGGCTTCCGGGGCAGACAGGCCCTTCATCGGCCAGCCCTTCGGGATGACCCAGCGGCGCGTTTCTCGGCTGGTAATAAGCAGGACGCGGGGTTTTCCCCTGTCCATCACATAGGGCAAGGCGGCAACCTGCGTGCGCGCGCCGCTGTCCGACTGGATCTCGCTGGCTCTCAGGGATGCCATACCGCCTGCTCACTTTCTTGTTTCCATCAGACTAGGCATTAACCGCGCGTAATACCAGTCGGAAGCGCAGGTTTTCATGGGAAGACCGACCAATGCGCTGTTGAAGGTGAGACTATTTTCCCTATCTCACTCGGCAAGATCACCATCGCTTCACACCATTTTCGGAGGGCCGATGACCCTGTCTCGACGCACCATGATCCTTTCGGCCCTGGCCGGTTCGGTAGTTTCACCCGCGCTTGCGCGTGCAGAGGTGCCTGCGATGTCTTTTCCATCAATCGACGGTGGAATGATCGATCTCGCGGATTTGCGGGGCAACCCCGTGCTGGTCGTCAATACGGCGTCCAGATGCGGTTTCACGCCCCAGTATGACGGGCTTCAGGCCCTCCACGATACCTATAGCGCACGGGGCCTCGTGGTCCTCACCGTGCCGTCCAACAGCTTCAACCAGGAACTGGCAAGCGAGGCCGAGGTCGCCGAGTTCTGTGAGCTCAATTACAACCTGACCGTCCCAATGACGGAGATTACACCGGTGCGCGGGCCGCAGGCGCACCCGTTCTATCGCTGGCTCAATGATGTGCACGGCGTGGCCCCGCGGTGGAACTTCACCAAGGTTCTCCTGGACGCGAACGGTCAATACGTGGCGCATTTCGGATCGACGACGCGGCCGACCGCCCCGGTACTCACAAGGCAGATCGAGGCTTTGCTCGCTTCGTGACCCGGGCCAATGCGCCTGTCTTCATCGGGGCGGAAATCTACCGCGCGTCGACCTATGGCCACTGGCACCCGCTGAGTATCCCGCGCGTCTCGACGGCCATGGACCTGTCCCGCGCATTGGGCTGGCTGCCGCGCACGCAGTTTCGAACCTCGCCCCGCGCCAAGCCCGAAGCGCTGACGCTCTGGCACGATGCCGACTATATAGAGGCGCTCGTGCGCGCCGAAGCCGACGGCGCGGTCAGCCCCGAGGTGCGCCTCAGGCACAATCTCGGCACCCCGTCCAATCCCGTCTTTGCCGAGGTCTTCCGGCGACCTGCTACGGCCGCTGGCGGGTCCATGCTGGCGGGGGCGCTGCTGGCAGAACCCGGCGTTGTCTATCATCCTGCGGGTGGCACCCATCACGGCCTGCGCGACCGGGCCAACGGGTTTTGCTATCTCAACGATCCGGTTCTGGCGATGCTGAGCCTGCGTCGCATGGGCATCCACCGCATCGCCTATGTCGACATTGACGCGCACCATTGCGACGGGGTGGAGACGGCGTTTGCGGGTGATCCGGATGTCCTAATGATCTCGGTGCACGAGGAAAAGCGTTGGCCGTTCACCGGTGCCGTGACGGATACGGGGCAGGGGTCTTCACTGAACATGCCGGTTCCGCGCGGGTTCAACGATACCGAGATGGAGGCGATCCGCGACCGGCTGATCGTCCCTGCGCTGGAGGTGTTTCGTCCCGACGCGATTGTCGTTCAATGCGGGGCCGATGCGGTACTTGAGGATCCCCTGTCGCGGCTGGCGCTGTCGAACAACGCGCATTGGGCGGTTGTGTCGGCCTTGCGCGGTTTGACCGACCGCTACCTCGTTCTGGGGGGCGGGGGGTATAACCCTTGGACGGTCGGTCGCCTGTGGGCCGGGGTCTGGGCCACGCTGAACGATCATCCGGTTCCAGACCGCTTGCCCGCGGCTGCGGAGGCGGTGCAAAGACATCTGTCGTGGCGCGGGCACAAGCGCGGGTCGGACCCGGATGAGGTATTGTTCACGACCCTGCGGGATGCGCCGCGCCCCGGTCCGCTGCGGGCAGAGGTGGTGAGCCGGATCTCGCATTTGCGGTCCCGGCTTCCCCACCATGCTCTGCGGGCGGTGATCTGATCCGATCCGCAGACGCGATTCTGTCTTCCCCGGATCCGCTTCACATCCGAAGCGTTTTGAAAGCGCGCAAAAACTATGCAGGTTGCCAGACCTTCGGTGACCTTTCACGCAGGCGTTGCCGAAATGACCTGCTCTGCTGCGGCTTTTGCAGGTGCAGCACCGAATTGCTGTACCGCAGAATGAGAACAGCGTTACGGTTTTGATGTGGCCGGTTTCGGATGTTCGGTCGCAACCTCGGTATGCAACACCTGCGTTCGTGACCTTCCTCCTCCCCTCAACGAATGCAGGTGTTGCCTTTTTTCTCGGCGGAACCACCCGGCGACAGGTGGCACCGCGTCAGAGAGGCACTTGCGGAACCAAGGTGTGCAGACGCGGCGCGTCCGGCGCGCGGGTACGTAGCCCGCCCGTCAGGGGATACCGCTGGATGACCCTGAACCAGCCGGACTGGTCCTCTCCGCACAAGGTAATCGACTGAACGTGGAACGGGCGCGGCAGGTTCGGGGACAGGATCGGCAGCAGCTTCTGGCGCAGTTGCGTCACCTCCGCCCTCGGGCGCGGTTCTGTCAGGACAAACTCGAACGGGCGCTCGGATTTCGTCGGATCGAGGCTCTCTCCAATCACCACCTGCATCTGTTGCGCGCTCAGCTCCGAGCGTCTGCGCGGTTGCGGCGCGGCATCCGGCGGCGGCGGGGCACGGTATTCGTCGAACACCTGATCGGCGATGTGTTGCAGTCGATGAAGGGGGGCGAGATCGCCCATCGGGCGCAGGGCCAGCTGGTCGTCCTCGGCCGACAGGTACAGCCCCGGAAACTCCAGCGCTTCGAGATGCGCGGCCAAGGCCTGCGCCGTGTGATGCAGGTCGAGGGGGCTGTGCCCGTTCGCCAGACGGAAGGGCGGTGCGAGAAGGGCGTGAAACCCGAACCGGCGCACTCGCGCGGTCAGGCTCAGGGCCGACACTTTCAGGTTATCGACCTTGAGGAAGGGCAGCTCGACCGCCTGATCGATATCCCACCCAAGCCAGTGCTTGCCCAGACGCGCAAGATCGCTGTCAGGGTCTGGCGTGATGCAGATCGAAAAGCGCGCATACTTCATTGCAAAACTGCCACATCTTGGGCGTAGACACGCACCATATCATCCAAAGGCCGGTTTGCAAAATTCTGATGAAATATTCGATCTGGCAATTGCCTGGGAGTATAATTCCAGTATTCATGAATTATGGAAATAGAATCCGCATCCGACTCGTTTCTGGCGCTGAGCCATCCCGGGCGCCTGTCCGCCCTGCGGCTGCTGATCCGGCATCTGCCCGACAGTCTGCGCCCGTCCTACATGGCCGCAACGCTGGGGCTGAAGCCCAACACGCTGTCGGTCTACCTGTCCGCCCTGCAAGGCGCGGGGCTGGTCAGTGTCACGCGTCAGGGGCGCGCGCTGCACTACCGCGCGGAGGTCGGCGCGCTGGACGCGCTGGTCCAGTACCTTGTCGCCGATTGCTGCCGTGGCCGCAGCGCCTATCGGCCCATGTGCGGGGCGTCGGCCCCATTCTCAACGGAGACTGTGATGACCAAACCCTTCAACGTGCTGTTCATCTGCGTGGGAAACTCCGCGCGCTCAATCATGGCCGAGGCCCTGCTACGCGATCTGGGTGGGGACCGGTTCAACGCCCATTCAGCCGGGGTACGCCCGTTCTCGGAACTCAACCCTTTCGCGGTCGAGGTTCTGGCCCGGCAGGGCCATGATGTTTCGCGCCTGAGCGCCAAGACGCTCTCGACGTTTCCGACCGAAGACGCCCCGGAAATGGATTTCGTCTTTACCGTCTGTGACCTGGCGGCGAACGAAGAGTGCCCGCCCTGGCCCGGCCAACCGTTGACCGCGCACTGGGGGCAACCAGATCCGGTCAAGGTGACGGGGACCGATGGCGAGAAGGCGCTCGCCTTCGCAGAAACCTATCGCCAGTTGCGATCGCGCATCCAGGCGTTCGTGGCGCTGCCTCTTGACACGTTGGACAGGCAGACAACGCAACGGCGTCTTGACGATCTCGCGCGTGAGACGGCCAACGCCGAAGACTAGCAAGCAAGGACACCTGATGACTTACAAAATTGCCGTGAACGGCCTTGGCCGGATCGGAAAACTCGTGCTGCGCGCCTTCTTTGACGAGGGGCTGGATGCGGAGATTGTTCTGCTGAACGACCCGGTCGCCACACCGGAACAGCACGCGCTGTTGCTGGAATTCGACACCGTGCATGGCCGCTGGGATGCCGATATCACCCATGACGCGGACAGCCTGACAGTTAACGGACACAGGATGACCTTTGCGCAGGAGCCCCGGTTGGAGGACCTGCCGCTTGCCGAGATGGGCATTGATCTGGTGGTAGATTGCACGGGTGTCTTCAAGACCGCAGCCAAGATCGCCCCGTATTTTGCGGCGGGTGTGAAGAAGGTCGTCGTTTCCGCCCCGGTGAAGGACGGCGGCGCGGTCAACCTGGTCTACGGCGTCAATCACGGAATCTACGATCCAGCCGGTCACAATGTCATCACGGCTGCGAGTTGCACGACCAATTGCCTCGCACCAGTGGTGAAGGTGCTGCACGAAGGCCTCGGGATCAAACACGGGTCGATGACGACCATCCATGACGTCACCAACACCCAGACCATCGTCGACCGCCCGGCCAAGGACATGCGGCGCGCGCGGTCTGCGCTGAATTCGCTTATCCCGACCACGACCGGCTCGGCCACGGCCATCACGCTGATCTACCCCGAACTGAAAGGGCGCCTGAACGGACATGCCGTCCGCGTCCCGCTGCTGAACGCTTCGCTGACCGATTGCGTGTTCGAGGTGGACCGGCCCACGACGGTCGAGGAGGTCAACGCGTTGTTCAAAGCCGCCGCCGAAGGCGAATTGGACGGCATTCTGGGGTACGAGGAACGCCCGCTCGTGTCTTGTGACTATCTCAACGATCCGCGCTCGGGGATTGTCGATGCACTCTCCACGATGGTGATCAATGGCACCCAGGTGAAGGTCTATGCCTGGTATGACAATGAATGGGGCTATGCGTGGCGTCTGGCGGACGTCACGCGGCTTGTGTTGGCCAAGCTATGAGCAGCGATCCGCGCCAGAACGGGCTTCCGGCCTATATCGCGGTCACGGCGGCCTACTGGGCGTTCATGCTAACCGACGGTGCATTGCGGATGCTGGTTCTGCTGCATTTCCATACGCTTGGGTTCAGCGCGATCCAACTGGCGTACCTGTTCCTGCTCTATGAGTTCATGGGCATGGTCACGAACCTGAGTGCGGGGTGGATCGCCGCGCGGTTCGGGCTGACGTTTACGCTCTACGCCGGACTTGGCATTCAGATCGTCGCCCTTGTGGCGCTGTCACAGCTTGATCCGACATGGACCATCGCAGCCTCGGTCGCGTTCGTGATGGCGGTGCAGGGCGCATCGGGTGTGGCCAAGGATCTGGCCAAAATGAGCTCCAAATCCGCTGTGAAGCTCCTGGCGCCCGAGGGGGACGGCGCGCTGTTTCGGTGGGTGGCTGCGCTGACCGGGTCGAAGAACGCGGTCAAGGGGCTGGGCTTTCTGCTTGGTGCGGCGTTGCTGGGCCTGATCGGGTTCACGGCGTCGGTGCTGGCGATGGCGGGTGCGCTGGCGCTGATCCTGGGTGCGATTGCGCTCTTCATGCCGTCCGGGCTGCCGCGCGGCAAGAAAGGAGCGAAGTTCCGGGAGGTGTTCTCAATGGATCCGCGCGTCAACTGGCTGTCGGCGGCGCGCATGTTCCTGTTCGGGGCGCGCGATGTGTGGTTCGTTGTAGGCATCCCGATCTATTTCTACTCTGTCCTGTCGGACGGGTCGGTCGAGGGGAACCGGGCCGCATTTTTCCAGATCGGAACGTTCATGGCCGTCTGGATCATCCTGTATGGCGCAGTGCAGGGGTTTGCGCCGAAACTGCTGCGTGCCCGCGATAAGTCAGACGCCGAAATCACGGGTCTGGCAAAGGCCTGGGTCGGGGCGCTTGCCCTGATACCTGCCGCACTCGCCACCGCAGCGCTGATCGCGGGTGACCCCGCTCCGTGGCTGACTGGGATGCTGGTTGTCGGGTTGCTGGTGTTCGGCGCGGTGTTTGCGATCAATTCCGCGCTGCATTCCTATCTGATCCTTGCATTCACCAAGTCCGAGCGGGTCACGATGGATGTCGGGTTCTACTACATGTCCAACGCGGCGGGGCGTCTTGTCGGCACGTTGCTGTCGGGTGTGAGTTTCCAGGTCGGCGGACTGCCGCTTTGTCTTGCGACGGCAGCGACCATGGCGGCGCTGAGCTGGGTCATGGCCGGACGTTTGCAGCAGCACGAGGCCGCCGAAACAGTCTGATCACGCCAGCAGGCCTTGATTACCGCGCGTGAATAGCAACATCCTTGGGACAAGGTCGTGTCAAACCGACCGCGGAGGGAGCCATGACCGACCTGTCGCCAACCGAAGAGATGGAAGACCCCGCCCTTGGGTCAATGACCGCGATCATCGACCGCGCCATGCGGGAGGCCGGTCGCGATGACGTTTGCATCGGCCACCTCGCCAGCGCCTTCGGGCGTGCGAGTTTCATTCCCCTGATGATGCTGCCAGCGGCGGCAGTTGTTTCCCCACTGAGCGGGATTCCTTTGTTTTCCAGTATCTGCGGGATCATGATCCTTTTGATCGCAGTGCAGTTGCTGGTGGGGCGGCAGTGCATTTGGCTGCCGCAATGGTTGCAGCAACGCCATATCGCGGGGCCGCGTCTGGAACGCGGGCTCATGCGGATCAAACCGCTCGCGGCGTGGCTCGATCGCCATGCCCATTCGCGCCTTGGGTTGTTTTTCTATCCACCGGTCTGGTTCCTGCTGCCGATCCTGTGTGCCTTTGCGGGCGGGGCCATGCCATTTCTGGAGCTGTTGCCCTTCACCTCGTCATTTCTGGGTATGACGGTACTGCTGATTTCGCTGGCGATGCTGACCCGTGACGGGCTTTGGGTGTTGGTGGCGATGGTTCCGTTCCTGAGCGCCATTGCGCTTTTCACCAAGCTTGTCATCCTCTGACCGAACAACCGGCGGAGGCGTACATGACCGATCTGACAACCCGCATCGCCGCAGGTCGCGGTGACCGACCCGCTGATCTGGTGCTGCGGGGCGGGCGGTTGCTGGATCTGATCACCGGGGAGCTGCTGGAGGGCGATATTGCCATAGTCGGCGACACGATCGTCGGCACGCTCGACAGCTATGAGGGGGCAGAGATCCTCGATGTGTCCGGCCTGATCCTCGTGCCCGGGTTCATCGACACCCACCTGCATATCGAAAGCTCACTTGTCACACCGTTCGAATTCGACCGCTGCGTGACCCCCAAGGGCGTGACGACGGCGATCTGTGACCCGCACGAGATCGCGAATGTCATCGGCGCACAGGGTATCCGGTACTTCCAGGCTGCCAGCCGCGAGACGCTGATGGATATCCGCGTGCAGATTCCGTCCTGCGTGCCGTCGACAGACATGGAAACGTCCGGCGCGCGGTTGGAGGCTGCGGAGCTGGCGCCGCTTATGGGGCACCCATCGGGGATCGGGCTGGCCGAGTTCATGAACTACCCGGGCGTGATCCACCGGGACGCGGGCGCCATGGCAAAGCTGGCGTTGTACGAAGGCGGTCATGTCGATGGGCATTGCCCGCTGCTGTCCGGGCGCGATCTGAACGCCTATATCGCTGCCGGTATCCGGACCGAGCACGAGGCGACCAACCCGGAGGAGGCTTTGGAGAAGCTGCGCAAGGGCATGCGGATGCTGATCCGAGAAGGGTCCGTTTCCAAGGACCTGCATGCCTTGCAGCCACTGCTGACGGAGCGCACGGCGCCGTACATGTGCCTGTGCACCGACGACCGGAACCCCCTCGATATCGCGGAGGAAGGCCATCTGGATTACATGATCCGCACGCTGATCGCGCTGGGCACCCCGCCGCTGGCGGCCTACCGCGCGGCAACGCTGTCGGCGGCAGAGGCGTTCGGGCTGAAGGATCGCGGGATGATCGCGCCCGGCAAGCGCGCCGATATTGTCGCCATCCGCGAACTCGAGGCTTGCGACGTGCAACACGTGATCGCCGGCGGGCGCAAGGTCACGGACGCGGCGTTTGCGACCCGCGAGGAAACACCACTGGTCGGGCGCGCCTCCGTGCGCGCGCCGCGTGTGACCGCCGCAGATTTCCGGACGCGCGCAAACCGCACGCAGACCGATGTGATCGGCATTCGAGAGGGGCAGATCCTGACCGATCACCTGCGCGAAGACATCGCCATAGAAGATGGAGACAAGCGGCCCGATCCCTCTCGCGATCTGATCCGCATCGCCGTGGTGGAACGGCATGGCAGGAACGGCAATATCGCGACGGGGTTCGTGCGGGGCTTCAACCTGACCACAGGAGCCATCGCCTCCACCGTCTGTCATGATCACCACAACATTGCCTGCGTCGGAGCGGACTATGCCGATATGGCGCTGGCGGCGAACCGACTGTCGCAGATTGAAGGTGGCTTTGTCGTTGTCCGCGACGGGTCGGTTCTGGCCGAACTGGCGCTTCCGGTCGCGGGGCTCATGAGTGATGCGCCGTTCGAGGACGTGCGTGACGACCTGATCGCGTTGCGATCGGCGGCCGAGTCCCTTGGGGTGACATTGGCCGAACCGTTCCTGCAACTGGCCTTTCTGGCTCTGCCCGTCATCCCTGCGCTCAAGATCACTGATCGCGGGATGGTCGATGTGACCCGGTTCGAGATCATCAGCTAGCCGGGCAGGGGGCTTTGCGCGACTCGCTGAGAGCGGGTGCCTAAAAAAGTGGCTGCCGAGCCTCACGCAGAGCACCGCCGACTTGATCGTAATCATGACACGACGCGGGCTCGCAAAAGCGTCTCTGGCGGAGAACGCGGGGCTTTCAATGCCTTGCCCAGCAGTGGTTTGCGCGGCACGCACGCGTCTGTGCACGGACATCCACGCGGCCCTAGGGTGTCGAATTAGAACGCACCGACAAGCTGTCAACTTAAATTTACTGTTTACTTTGTAATGCAAAGTTGACATCTTTTTTTAATCGGCTGCTTTGTTTTGCAGGGCTGTCGTGGACGCGAGAGTATGGCGTTCAATGTCTCCGCATTGCCATTCTCCGCTCCTCATGACCAACTAAGGAGGAGATCGGACATGTCCGACGATCCAGATAAGGTTTGGCCAACCGGCCTTAACCTCAAAGAGGCGGAGGAAGTTCACAGCTACCTCATCGACGGCACGCGTGTATTCGGTGCCCTCGCGCTTCTCGCCCACTTTCTTGTTGCGTTTACAACGCCTTGGCTCGGCTAAGGGGGTAACAGTATGAACAATGCAAAAATGTGGCTCGTGGTCCCCCCCGCATTGGGGGTTCCGCTGTTTCTTGGTGCAGTCGCCGTGGGGTCGTTCTCGGTCCACGTTGCTGTTCTGAGCAACACCTCGTGGGTGTCGGACTTCTTGTCCGGCCAGGAACTTGGAACCGGTGACGAAATGGCAGCTGCTGCTGCCGCGTCGGAACTGGAAACAGCCAAGGCGTCCTTCGTCATCGACGGGGAGCACGGTTCTCAGGAACTGTTGGTCATCCTTCCGGATGGCACCGTTGCGAAAGCGATTGTGCAGGGTCAAGAGGTGCTTGCCTCAGCCGCCCCACCACCAAATCTCTGACCGCCTGCCCAGGCGGTCCGCTGCCCCGGGCGTTTGCGCCCGTGGGCGTTTTCTCCGGAATTCCGCGACCGCTCCGCGTTTGGGGCGGTCCCGGAACCTGAAAATTCGAGACGAGAGATGTTCGACTACCGCGCCCTTGCCTTGCGTAAGATCACCTCCATCGCGCCGCGTTACCTGCCGTTTGCAGACGTCGCGACCGACGAGGTGCCATTGTCACGTCTGCTGCGTCTGTCGCTGTTCCAGGTCACCGTCGGCATGGCCCTCGTCCTGCTGGTGGGTACGCTCAACCGCGTGATGATCGTCGAGCTTGACGTCCCCGCGACGCTCGTTGCGTGCATGTTGGCCCTGCCGCTGCTCTTTGCGCCGTTTCGCACGCTGATCGGGTTCAAATCCGACACCCACCGCTCCGCCCTCGGCTGGCGGCGCGTGCCCTACATCTGGAAGGGCACGATGTACCAGTTCGGCGGGTTTGCCGTGATGCCCTTCGCGCTTCTGGCCCTGTCGGGCTACGGAGAGGCGGTCGACGCCCCCCGGTGGGTTGGCATGTCCTCTGCGGCCTTGGCCTTTCTTCTGGTCGGGGCGGGCCTGCATATGGTGCAGACGGTCGGCCTTGCGCTTGCGACGGATCTTGTCCGGGATGAAGACCAGCCAAAGGTCGTGGGCCTGATGTACGTGATGCTCTTGTTCGGCATGGTCCTGAGCGCGCTGATCTATGGCGCGCTCCTGTCCGATTATACGCCGGGGCGTCTTATCCAGGTGATCCAGGGCTCTGCCGTGGTCACGGTGGCTTTGAACCTTCTGGCGTTGTGGAAACAGGAATCGAGGGACCGCAATCGCGCCCGCGAGATGGAGGTGGCACCGCAGGTCCGGTTCCGCGATGCCTGGGCGGAGCTGGTCGCACGCCCCGGAACCATTCGGCTGCTGACGGTGATCGGGCTTGGAACCTTTGGCTTCGGGATGGCGGACGTTCTGCTGGAGCCCTATGGCGGGCAGGCGCTCGGGTTCACGGTGGCGCAGACGACGCGGCTTACGGCCATTCTCGCGGGTGGAACGCTTCTGGGGTTCGGGATCGCCTCGCGCGCGCTGTCCATTGGCGGCTCGCCCGTGCGCCTTGCGACATTTGGCGCCGTGATCGGTATTCCTGGCTTCATGGCCGTGATTGCCTCCTCCGTAATCCTCGGTCCGTCTTTGTTCATCGTCGGAACCCTGGCGACGGGCGTTGGCGCGGGGCTTTTTGGCCACGGCACGCTGACCGCGACCATTCGCAACGCTCCGAAGGGCAAGATCGGCCTGTCGCTTGGGGCCTGGGGGGCAGTTCAGGCCACCTGCGCCGGCATCGGCGTGGCGCTTGCGGGCGTCGTGCGCGATGTGCTGGTGGGCATGTCCGCGTTCTCGGGACTTCAGGCCCACACGCCCTATAACGTGGTATTCATGATAGAAATCGGCTTTCTTGCGCTGGCGATTTTGTTGGCGGTTCCGCTCGCGGCCCGCTTCGGCCCAACACGAGGTCTCAGACCTTCCAGTGCTGCTCAGTCCAACCCGGTGGAGGCACAATGACAGATATCATCACGCGGTACTTCGAGGATCCGGCCGACGCGCGTGCCGTGCGGTTCGAACTGATCCACCGGCGACGCTTTCCGCTCAAGATCGTTGGCCTCTACGAAAGCGCAGACGGCCTGGCCGAGGCTTTGACAAAGGCCGATGTCCATCCGGAAACGGCCAAGGAGTACCAGAAACGGGTCAAGAAAAGCGGCTCCGTCCTCTTGGTACGTGCCGGGTACAAACCGCTCTCCGTGGGCCGGACGACGCGCGAAGTGCTGGCAGAGATGGGCGCGACTGCGATCGAAGGCCTCAACGAAGAAAACTTCGTGCCGGAGAAGAAGGGCAGAAAGCTGAGCGTTCTGCAAGATCATCGGCACATGTTGTTCCGGCCCCGCGACCCGCTTTATGACAATGTTCACATGGCGGACTGGCCGATCGGCCTGATCAGTCGCCGCAAACCGACGACTGTGTCAGTGATAAAGCCACACGGGCGTTTTGCGAGCTGGCCGATCGGCCTGCTGGCGCCGTCCAAGATCCGTTACGGTCGCTTCCCGTTCGATTTCCTGATCCCCGGCCACAAGCATCAGGCAGATAAACCGATCGGCCTGCTTTTGCCGCATGACAAACGCTATGGCGCGTTCCCTTTCGGCTTCCTTGTTCCGCATGCCAAACGCTATGGCGCATTCCCGTTTGGCCTTCTCATTCCGGGCAACAAGTTCCAGGCGAAGTTTCCGTTTGGACATCTGGTGCCCAAAGGCATGCGCATGGCAAACTGGCCTTTCCCGCTGCTGATCAATGGCAAGCAGGGGCAGAACTCGCTTGTGCCGGGCCAGAAGTACATGGCGAAGTTCCCGTTTGCACACATCGTGCCGGGGCATAAATACATGGCCGACAAGCCCATCGGGCACAAGGTTTCGCACAATCGACGCTACGGGCGCTTCCCCATCGGTCTTCTCGTGCCGGGGCAGAAGTTCATGGCGAAGTTTCCGTTCGGCCATATCGTACCGGGGCATAAGCATTACGCCAAATTCCCGTTCGACCACATCGTGCCTGGCCACAAGTACATGGCGAACTGGATCTGGCCCCACACCAAGACAAAAACCGGGTAGGGAGACCACCCGCGGGCGTGTCTTGCGCTTGGCGTGGTCGCGTTCGCATCTCAGCGATAGACACTACTGCACACTCCGGAACCGCCCCTTTCGTGGGGCGTTTTCTCACGCGGACTGACTATGTTCGCGGAGAGCGGCTTACCCACCGTGAAACCTCGCAAACCGCCAATGCTTGCGTCGGCCCCCGAACCGCGCACCCACGATCAAACCTCAACCGGACAGGCTCATATCGTTTCATACAAGGAAATGGAGGCGAGTACCGGAATCGAACCGGTGTACACGGATTTGCAATCCAGTCTCCTTTTCTGTGAAAACAAGCGCTTAGCCAAAAAATGGTATCAGGACATATGCCGAACAAGGGATGAACCTGATACCCATGTTTTCGCTGGACTAAGAACATGAGTGGCATGGCCTTGATCTGGGCCGCGAACGTTAAAGGCCTCAAGCCAGCGGCGAAGATTGTGCTGATCCAACTGGCGGACTTCCACAACAAGGAAACCGGCCAGTGCAACCCAAGCGCACAACGATTGGCGGATGAATGCGAAATGGGGCGGGCTACGCTGTTTCGTCATATGGCAACGTTGGAAGAATGCGGTCTCGTCACGCGTCATGCTCGGGGAGATGGCGACGGCGGGCGCGGGGCCAACCATTATGAGCTGCACCTCGATATCACTCTTGGCCCTAGCGCCCGACCAAAGGGTGGATGCAGCAGTCGGGATGGGGTTGCGTCTCAAAATGAGACGGGGGGAAACGTCTCAAAAAAGCGGGAGAAAAGTCCCGGAAGTGAGACGGGGGTAGTCTCAAATCGGGACAGGAACCTTACCATTGAACCTAAGAATGAACCGCTTTCGCGCGGGCGCGAGGCGGAGGAGGCTGAGAAGATTTTGGCGGCTTATCCACCCGACCGGTTGCGCGGCAAAGCCACCTGCATTGCCCGGATCGAAGAGGCCGTGAAGGAAGGGATCAGGCCGGAGCACTTGCTTCAGGCCGTGAAGACCTACGCGACCGACAGCGCGGGTTTCACCCGAACCAAGGTCTGTTTCTCGGACAACTGGTTCAAGTCCGGGCGATGGCGAGCCTACCTCGAAGGCATTGCCAAGAGCTGAGAAGAGACGAAGGCGAGGGAAGCCGAGATGCTGGCGGGCTTGGCGAATTGGGTGACAGACAAGCATCCGCTTTGCCGTCACATCACACCTGGCCAGATCGACGCGCTCTTGGCGGCAGAGCTTGTGACACAGGCCCAAATCCAGGCGGCAGGCCTGAGATCATGAGCGCCACCGATCCGACCGAAGCGCAAACAGCAAGGCGACCCATGTCATACGGCTTGGCCGATGACACGGGACCTTGCGAGGGGCGGCACGCCTCCCCTTCGAACCCCACCGGCGCGAGCAATGCACCCGCCAAAGAGCCGCTCACCGAAACCTTCGTCTTCCGCTGCACCGCGTCCGAGAAAGCCCAGCTGCGCGCCAAGGCCGAGGCCGCTGGCCTGCCAGCCTCGACGCTTCTGCGCGAGGCTCTTGGCCTGACCGAGGCGCGCCGCCGCAAGCCGATCCCTCGCGTTGATCCGGCTCTGGTGCTCGCGGTCGGGCGCATCGGCGGCAACCTCAACCAGATCGCCCGCTGGCTGAACCACACCATGAAGGTCGGGCGCACAGACCTCGACACGCTGACCGTCGCCCGCCGCCTTGTGGTGATCGAACGCCAGCTTGCCGCCCTCCTTGATGAGGCGCGTCGGTGCTGATCAAGTTCTTCCCCAACGGCAAAGGCGCGGGCGCGGGGCCGGTCGGTTACCTCGTGGCTGAGTGCGTGCTGGCCTATGACGGCAATCGCGATCTGATCCGCGATGCCGACGGCCAGCACGTGACAGTCACCCGCGACCCGCTGCCCGAGATTCTGTGCGGCAACCCCGAGCGCACCGAAGCTCTGATCGACGCCAGCCGCCACCAATGGACATACCGCGCGGGCGTGATCAGCTTTGCAGACAGCGACGACCCGACCGAGGACCAGCAGGCCGAGGTCATGGATCAGTTCGAGCGGCTGGCCTTCGCGGGGCTGGACCCCGAGCAATATGAGGTGCTCTGGGTCCGCCATCGCCACGAAGGCCGGGTCGAGCTTCACTTCTGCACCCCGCGCCTGGAGCTGACGACAGGCAAGAGCCTCAACATCGCCCCGCCGGGCTATCAGAACGCTTATGACAGCCTGCGGGACGTGACGAACCGGCGGCACGGCTGGGCCGATCCATTGGACGTGCAGCGCGCACAAGAGGTCCGCGACACCATTGAGGCCCCGACCCGTGCCCAAGGCCGGGACGAGCTACACGCGTGGATACAGGACCAGATCGACATGGGCCTGATCACCGACCGGGCGATCATGATCGCCGCGCTCACCGCTGCAGGCTTCGACCTGCCGCGCACGGGCAAGGCCTACATCACCGCCCGCGACCCCGACACGGGCGAACGCTGGCGGCTGAAAGGAGAAATTTTCCATGAAGACTGGCAAGCCGACCCGTCTGAGCGAGAAGCTGAACGCGGAGCTCGACACGATCAGGGCCGAACACGTCGCCTCGATCTCGTCCCAGCTCAAGAGCTTCAGGATCGATTTGAAGAACATTGTGGGCGCCGCGCAGCATACCATCGCGAGCGATACGCGCCGCTTCCAGACCGAGACGGCGAGCCTGTTCGAGACGCGGCTGAGGTCGATCCGCCTCTGGCTGACGATCTCGCCCTGGCTGATCGCTGCGATGGTGCTGACGGGGATCGCCTCGATGATGGCCGCGAGCTTCTTCTGGACAGCGCATCTGAAGCGCTCGGAGCTGACGGACCTGGGCCTGACGCGGATCGAGCGACCCGAGGGGACATGGCTGATCCTCGACCCATCGAAGACGCGCCTCAGGACGTGCACGATGGGCGAGAGGCACGTCACCTGCATACGGATCGAGGAGGATTAGATGACCCAACTGACAGCCTTGGAACGCGACTTGCTCGCCTGCGTCGAGCGGTTGGTGACGGCCTCAGAAGCCTCCGCGAAGGACTTGACCGCCTTGGAGACACGCTCGACCGGCAGGATCGAGAGGGAGCTGGCTGGCTTGAAAGACTGCGTGACCTTGCTCATTCGTTCACAAGCCGCATCCATGCAGGCCTTGAGCGGATTGCTGAACGACGAGGCGAGCTACAAGACGCTGAACGAGAGCTTGCAGCAAAGCTTGACCTTAGCGAGGGCCGCCGCCGAGAGATTGAGGGACAGCTAGACAGCCAAGAGGCGCATGCGGAGAGGGGGTTGAGGCATTGAAGGTGAATTACGGAGCACGCCCTTCCGCAACGTTCTTACCAACTTGATAACAGTGCAGAGCGCATGGGAAATGTCGGACTGTTATTCCATCAACTTGGGTTTCGCAGGTCAGCGTTTTCGTTGTGGCACCAACAGGTAACGGAAGGTCGGCGTGCTTCTTGGCGAGTTCGATTAGTCCCCTTAGCTCACCTGGTTGGTCTTCGGCATATCTGTCTGACCATTTGATCTCATACGCCCAAGAAGGTTTCAGACGTGCCTCGTCTACACGCACCAAGTCAACCTCCAGGTCTGCGCGCCCCTTTTTCCAGCGCGCGTAGTGAATGTTGTTCATCATACGATTGGAGTGGAACCACTGCGAAAAAATTGCTGTTTCGGCCAGCGCACCCATTGGCTCGTCTCCATCCTGCACTGGCGCAAAAAGCGCTGTTCTCATGGAAGGGTTGGTCAAGTACGCCTTGAAATTTCGCATCCTGGCAAAGGTCTTGCCTGTCTCGTCAACCCGCTT
This sequence comes from Tropicimonas sp. S265A, assembly GCF_049800835.1. Classification (NCBI taxonomy): domain Bacteria; kingdom Pseudomonadati; phylum Pseudomonadota; class Alphaproteobacteria; order Rhodobacterales; family Roseobacteraceae; genus Tropicimonas; species Tropicimonas sp. S265A. The sequence continues at coordinate 653,056 of NZ_JBNAFU010000001.1, read as the reverse complement.
GACCCGAACGATTAGAAACGCCGCTTCCAAGTAGTCGAGGTACTTCGTGATGGTGTTTTTTGCGACACCGGAGCTCTGTGCCAACCCATCCAAACTGATCTCTTGGCCAGTATGGTAAGCAAGAGTCGTAAATAGACGGTTCAGTTCCTGAATGTCTTGGATGCCGTAGAGGCTTGGTAGGTCACGCAACAAAACCTTGTCGATGATATCGCGCCCCAAAAACCGTTGAACATCGGCTTGAATGGAAGTGTTCAGAACGGCCTCGGGGTATCCGCCAAAATTTAGGTAGTTGATGAACTCGTCATTCAACCGTTCGATGTCGGTTGTTGTATAGCGCATTGTGCCCTGCGTTTCTCGCGCCTCGATCAGTCCATCTTCGACGCCTCGAAATGCTAGGAATTCGGCAAAAGTCAGAGGGGGTAGAAAAAAGTCTGTAAACCGTCCGGCACCGGACTCTTGGCTCTTTAGTTTCAATGCGGCCGCAGCCGATCCAGATGCGATGAATCGTGACTTTGGGTGCCGGTCAGTTAGGACCTTTAGATGGACTTCCCATTCCTTTAGGTATTGGATTTCATCGAAGATGATTATCCGTCGTTCATCTGGGTTGTGGCCTGTAACTTCTTCAAACAAAGAAATTAGTTGTTCGAGCGGCATTCCACTGTAAAGAGGAGTATCAATAGAAACGAATAAAATGCTGCTTCCATCGAAGCCATTTCGTAAAGCTTCTTCGACCATTTGGCGCAGCATGACGGTCTTTCCGACGCGGCGCGGTCCCATGAGGATGGTGGAGCGTTTTACGTCCCAGTCGAGCGCAAGGTTGCAGAACGGTCGAAAGTAGGAACGGAATTTTTCGCTTTCACCATTTGGTGCAGCGTAAGTGTCGCTCCACCAAGGGTTGTCTCGCCTCAAGCTCTTGAGCACATCTGATCGCGATATTTCCAGCATGTCGTGCTAGTATCACGGCGTTGATCTTATTGCAACGGTCGTGGTTAACTAACTGATCGCGATGTTATATTCGCGTTCTCATAGCGATAGAGCAGCGCCTTTGAAGGCTCATGGGATTGCTAAGTTCACGCACAAACATTCACGGCACCACTACCGGCGTGGTGGTCTGAAAACATGCTCACGTGGGGGAGATTTCGGGTGATTTGCCCTGTTAAGATCGCAAGGCACCATGTTAGGCTTCATCTCGACTGACCTGTGGTTTTTTGTACAGTACTGAGAAATTTTGATGGCAGATGGCTCTTTTAGCTTATTTGAGAACGCGTTCTGCGTGCTGAAAGCTAGATATGAATCTAACCACGCTGAATTAGTTGACCTAGCGGAAGATGCGGAATTCGAAGAAAGCCATCCTCAGGAACTTATACAGCGTTCGCAACAGGCTCTGGTTTCTCCGATCGCCCGCCTTGATCAAGAGCTGGGTTGGCTGCCCGGATTAAGCGAAAGACAAATTGGCGAAATTCGAGCGCTCCTGGACTCCGGACAAACAGACGAGCTGCTAAATTCCATCAATTTTTTGCCTGATCTTCCAAAAGCAAATGTCCTGGCGCATGTAAGTAACCTGTCAAAGGTGGAGGCTTCAAGGCTTCAGAGTTGGCTTCGCTGCTGGGATGACGTTGAGCAGGGCGAACTACTTGCGTTTATCAACTCCAACCGAAACATTTCCGGCTTCCCAAATGTTGATGCCTCTCAGATGAGCACCTCGGTCGCTGCGCTCGAATCTGCTCATGCAAGAAGTGCGGCGAAGGCAATCTGGCAGCTAGAAGAGCCAGGTAAAGTCATGGAGCACTTGGTGGAGGCTGAGTTGGCGACTGGCAAGCCGAACAGCATCTTGGGCCGATTTGTCCGCGAGTATGACAGTTTGAGCGAGCCAAAGCTCACTCAAATCAGAAGCGAAATCGACTATCAGATCGAACTCGCTAAGGAGCCTTCACCCAATCTCGACAGCGTGACGAACGAGATCGCCGCGCTGTTGAGCAGATGGGATGATGTGAATCAACCGGTTCAGGTCTACGAGCAGCACCAAGGCCATGAGGAAGGTCGCTCCAAGAAAATCTATGAAGCAGTTCGTTCTTTGTGTCTTGAATTGGCGAATGACCGGGGTGAGTTTCAATATGCAAGGCGGCTATCGGAGGCTCTGCTCCACACTTTTCCAGAGCTAGAATCTGTTGCTGAGGTGCTCAAGGGCGATGTCGCAACACTCCAAAACCTCGACGAACAGCAAAAGCAATTCGCAATTGTTGAGCCACTTGTAGCAGCCTGTGAAGCCGCAAAAACACAGCTCCCCGCGGTGAAGTCTGCGTTGCAGAAATCAGGTTTCGCGAACGCGCGAAAAGGCATCCTGAAGGAAATCTATGATGCATTTGATGCTGCCGCCAAAGCTCCCGAAACAGGTGATGCAGCATTTCTGGTAGTACGTGATTTGGCACTTTTCGTGAATAATGATCGAAGCGATCCAGAGACGGCTTTCAGGCTGATCGATGGCCTTATTCAGTATGGCGGGCGTCAGCCGTCAGACAAAATCGCAGATCAGCTAGATGACGAACGCGAAACGCTTCATCGAAACTGGAAAATGGGAGTGTTTGAGAAGCAGGCAGGCGATCTAGGGGCTATGTCAAAAACCGTCGATGAGATGCTCAAATACGCCAAAGGGAGTAATCGCACAGAGCTTTTGCAGGTAAAGTCGAACATTGACCGCAAGCAGGCGGGAAAGAAGGTCAAGTGGTTGATATATGGGGGTATTGCGGCTGTGATTGGTTTTTTCGTCCTCTCTGAGGAGATGAACAAGCCAACTTCCCGCACTTCCTATCAACCTACAACGACTTATCAGCCTTCGACCACACGTCCTTCGACAAATAGCACCGCCACTGCGACCTTCGAGGAATCTAGGCCGCCGGTAGGGCAGGGTTTGGTTCTGAACAGATCTCAGGTTCGGTACTGTGTCTATCAGGGCGAGCGCCTTGAAGCGATGAGGTCCATGACCTCTACGAATTATCAAATAGACCGCTTCAATGGGCTTATCGATGACTACAACTCCAGGTGTTCGAATTATCAGTATCGGAGCGGGGTATTAAGTTCAATTCGTCGTGAAGCTTCGAGCAAAACAGGTGAATTTATAGCGGACGCCCGGAGGATCGTGGCTTCATGGTGAACCAACGGAACTCAGAAATTAGTCCTGAAGCTGTAGCCCAGCTCTGCGTTGAGTATTGGAAGCTATCCACCGCGACCGAGCGAGCCCTGACTGTTTTGGAAGACAAAGACGGAAAGCGCTTGCAAGCGCAGTTGAAGTATTCAAAGCGTCAACTGGAAGTCATCCTTCAAGAGCTTGGGCTTAGGTTGGTGGATTTCCATGGAGAACTTTATCACGCCGGCCTCGCGGTATCTGTCGATAATCCCGCTGATCACGACGAGGAAGAAGAACTCATAATTAGCAAGACCTTAGAGCCTACGGTCATGTCCGACATGACGGTCTTGCGGCTGGGACGAGTGATCGTTGCGCCGAAACAGAACGAAGAGGAGTAAGCATTGTACCTGGGTATTGATCTTGGAACGTCAAATTCAGCGGTCGTTGGACACGTCGATGGCTCGCTCCGTCTCTTCAAGACCGCTGACGGCACCGATGTGCTGCCCAGCGTAATCTACCTCGACAAGAGGGGGCATCGCTTTGTCGGGAAGACCGCTTATGACCGGTTGTTGTCAGCACCCAAAAACGTGGCCCATGGCTTCAAGCGCTCGATGGGGACAAAGAACCAGATTTCTTTGGCTGGTGAGACTTGGACACCGGTAGAGTGCTCTGCAGAAATAATCAAAACATTGGTTGGCCAAGCCGCGACTGAGGCTGGCTCTCAGCAGATTGAGGGCGTTGTGATTACAACACCTGCTGCTTTCAACCAAATGCAGAGCGAAGACACGATTGCGGCTGCGCGCCTAGCCGGATTGGAACGGGTCAGTCTACTTCAAGAACCGGTGGCAGCTGCCCTGGCCGCCATTTCGCATAGCAAGCAAAAAGATGGCGTTTTTCTAGTTTATGACCTTGGAGGCGGTACCTTTGATTTAGCACTTGTGATGAGCACCGCCGGTGTCGTCAATGTAGTTGCCCATGAAGGTATCAACATGCTTGGTGGGAGAGACTTCGACCGTATCATATTTGACAGCGTAGTGCGGCCTTGGCTTTCTGCGAATTTTGCACTTCCTGGAAATTTCCAAGCTGACGACAAGTATCGGCACCTTGCTGATGTCAGCAAGCACGCTGCTGAAAAGGCAAAGATTCAGCTATCAGCATCCGATACAGCGTCCATCTTTGCCTCGGAAGATGAGGTTCGTGCGACCGACGAAAACGGAGAAGAAATTTACCTGTCGATCGACTTGTCGCGCAAACAAATGGCTGACTTGATCAGAGATCGGATCGAAGATTCCATTGGACTATGCCGCAAAATCATCACAGCGAATGGTTACAAATCGGAAGATATCTCAAAGATCGTGCCGATCGGCGGCCCTTCGAAGATGCCGATAATTCGTGAGATGCTCGAAGCCGAACTCGCGATCCCGGTCGATAGCGGTCTCGATCCGATGACGGCTGTCGCTACAGGCGCGGCCATTTTTGCAGAAAGCCGCGAATGGGATGGTGATAGCTCCGTCCAAAAGTCAACCAAGCAGAGAGAAACAGTGACCGGCGATGTAAGCCTATCACTGGATTTCAAGTCACGTGTGTCTTCAGAAAGCACAAAAATTAGAGTGAAACCTGCGGGTGAGGTGCCGAGTGGAGTCGAGCTCGAAATCTTGGATGAAGAAGGGTCATCATCTGGCCGTATCGCACTCAATGGCCCCTTGAGCGTGAATGTTAGCGTGCGGAAGAACGGGAAAAACCGCTTTATGGTCAATGTGTTTGACGAGATTGGCGGCAAGATCGAAAGCGCATCGAGAGAAATCGGCATTACTCGTTCGGAAGCAAGCGCCGCTAGTGTTCCGATGACTTACAACCTAGCGGTCAAGGTGCAGCACGGAATGGTAGGTTATGAGCGCAACAAGCTCGACACTTTGGTCAAGAAGGGAACAGCTCTTCCTGCTCAAGGCCGACAAACGTTCCGTGCTGGCAAAACACTGGTGGGCGGCGAAGACGATTTCATTGCGGTCGAATTCTATGATATGGCCGATGACGTCGATAGCCCCGAACACAACCTGCATATCGGCAATTTTCGGCTGAACAGCCTCGATGAACTTGAGCGCGGCGAGCGGATCAACAGAGGTGACGAATTCATCATTGATTGGAAGATGAGCGACAACGGAACACTGAGCTTTTCGTTGGAACTTCCGGCGCTTGGTCGAATTATTGATGCTACTAATCTCTATCGGCATGACGATGGCGGTATCAACTATGACGGCGAGCGAGGGGCTGAAGTTGCCGCAACCATGCTATCCCGTGCTGAAAGTGATCTTGAAGAACTTGAAGGCGCACTCGGTCATAATCCTGATTCAGCTGGCGACATTCGCAAACGCATCGAACGCCAGCAGGCGGCACTCTCTACATCTGTAGATGCCGATACACACAGATCGGTGGCCGAAGAGGCTAGAAAGCTGCGCCAGGACGTCGCGCTCTTGAAGATGTCTCCGGAAAATGAAGAACGCGTGCTTGAAGACGAAGCAAGCAAAGCAGAACTATCATTCGACGAGCTGCGAGACTTGGCCCAGCCAGTTGATAGTGAACGGCACGATAAGTTGCTGGTAACCACGCGTCGAGCAATACGAGAAAAGAACTTCGACTCAGCGCGCCGATCACTTGGTGAAATGCACGGAATTCGCATGAAAGTCCTCGCGGAAACGCCTGATTTTCTTATTGAAATATTCAAGGTTCTAGCTGCCGAACGGCATCTTGCAGTGGATGAGGTTTTGCATGACCAACACCTGGAAGCGGGCGTAGAGGCTGCAAAGGCAGGCGACGTTGAGCGATTGCGATTTGTAATCGGTCAGATGATGGGGAATCGGGTATCTACAGGCGCTGACGCGGCAGAAATCGTCGAACTGGCTCATCTGTTAGGAACTTGAGTGTTTTAGGCGACTTGACCTCGACATTGAGGGTTAGCGCCAAGACCTTGGTCGCTTCCTAAATCCCGCTGAACCATTCGGGGGAAATCTGTACGCGTTCAATCATTTCCGTCGCTACCCCTAGCCGGTTTTCCTTCAGCAACTCGCAGAGCCGATCTCCGTCGATTAGATCAATCGCAATCGCGCCGTCACGCGTGGCTTCATCCGACGCTTGGCTGGTGAAATGACCGGTAGTGATGAAGAGCCCTTTGTCTGCTCGGCCTTGCAGGGCCCCGCGGAAGTCACGGATTTCTTTTGAGCCGACGCTGCCCTTCCAACGCTTGCACTGAAAGTAGACCTGGAACGACACCAGATTGACGCGCAGAACTCCGACACCATCGATACCGCCATCACCCGACTTCCCGCGCACTTCGACCTTGGTGAAGCCTGCTTCGCGAAGAAGGCGCTGCGCAAGCCGTTCAAACCCATCCGGAGTCATCTTGCCCAGCACGGCCAGAAGAGCCGATTTCCAGTCTTCCTCGTCTGCAGGGCCGTCATCGGCCATGACCTCGATCTCTTCGCCTCTATCCGCGTCGGCCTTCTTTGCGGCCAAACGCTTCAGTCGAGCGCGCTCACGCTCTTCCTGAGTCACCTGGTCATAGATCGCTTGTGTAGCGTTCAAGTCGGAGAATGCGGAGCCCGTCTCGGTCAGCGCCCAAACCCCGCGCTTGGAGTTATTCAATGCATCACCGCGTTTCAGGTAGGTCCGCGCCCAGGCCAGGTAATAGTTCACCCGAGTGCGGTTTTCGTCGCGGGGCATGGTGAAGGCCTGTTCGGCTTCGGTCACGCCCTCCAGCTCGATCACTTTTTCATCGAGTTCCTGAATCGTAGCGGACCCGCCGAGGTCTTTCAGCGCCTCGACCGTGACTAGCATCATTCCGGGAAGGTCCGGGAGGGTCTCTGCATCTATCTCAAATCGCCTCATAAAAATCTCTCATTCAAAATCGCGACACGCTGGGGATCGACGAAAACAGCAGTACTGCTTCCATGCTGTCACCCCAGAAAAACTCACCGCCCAGGCTTTCCAGCTTGGCAGATTTGTCCTTGAAAATCTGCTCTGCCGCTTCAGCCGCTTTCCGATCTGGGAAGGGCGCTTGCAGCTCAATCCGCCACCGCCCCTTGGCAGCGGGCGGAATGCCGGCGTTCAGTTGGACAGAACGTGATGCTGGATCGTTCGAGATACCAATCTTCAGCGCGACGGACTTGTTTCCAAATGCCTTCGGGCGACCCAGCAGTGCAGCACCGTCACCGTCGAATTTCGCCAGGTACAGAAACGTCTCGCCATCGGTGTAGATCGAGGTCCGTTCACCGCTCGACCCGGGAAACGCCTTCGATGGAAAGAACTCTTCCCTGAAGGGGCTGTCCGTCAAACCGCCATCCCCAACCGGCGCTTCACCAAAGACGTTGACCTCGGTGACTTTGATCTTCAGCGCAGTATCGATCTCGGCGGGAGTTAGGGCACGGCTCCAAACGCCGATACCTTGGCCCGCATCCTTGTCGTAAGTGTCGGGTGCGATGCGCTCGATCGACATCTTGTCGAGTGCCCTCCATGCGCGACGGATTGGCAGGCCATAGGTCCACTTCCCGCCATCGCCGTTCGCCTTTTTGGCTTCCTGCGCCGCTCCAGATGCCTTCTCATCGTCGCGGATCGGGCGGGCCTCGATCTCGACAAACCCGAGGATGTGGGAGCGCATGGTCTTCTTCGTTTGACCCGCTGATGCACCGTAGATCATCATCAGGTCGCCGGCGTTCAGTTCCCGCAGCGCGCGGGCTTGACCGCTTTCCATGGTCCAGCCGACATAGCCCGCTTCTTCGGGGTTGAAGTCATAGAAGGCGCGTATCCACATTTTGCGCCCGTCGGGCAGACCAGCTGTCATGCCGCATACCTTCCATCCTCAACCAGCTCCGCTTGTCCCAACGCGGCCAGACTCTCCAAGAGCGGCTGCACGCTTGTCGTCCGAGCACGCATGAAGCGACGGGCGATTTGGTCGGGGGTGGCTTCGCCCATTTCGGTGAGCGCCTCGCGGACCGCTGCGATCTGGTCGGGGAGGGTTTTGGGCCAGGGGGCTTTTTCGACCTTGACCGTGACGCCCAGGTCCATGTCCTCGGTCTTGCCCTTGGCGGCCTGCCTGCCTTCGGGGTTCTGATAGTCGGGGCGGAGCCAGCGGATTTGGCCGCGCGCTTCTTCCTCGGCGCGTTCTTTGTTCAGCGCGACGAGGCGGAAGAGGATGTCTTCGTCGTTCAGGTCCACCGGCCAGCCATAGGCCTCGGCCACGGCGGCGTCGGTCTGGTCGTGCAGGTCCTTGAGGATGCCGATCAGGCCCTGATCATAAATCTCGCGGTCCTTGCCCTCGATGGTCTCTCCAGCGCGGAGCTTTTCCAGCACGTTGTACATCTGGGTCAGGGTCAGCTTGGGGTGAGCGGCCTGCTGGCGCTTGCGGTGGGCGTCTAGCTCTTCACCTAAGGCGCGCAGACGGGTGCGTTGATCGTCACTGAGTTCTGGAAAGGGGAAGGGATCGAAGGTCTTCGTCTTTGCGTAAACTGGATCGTTTCCAACACCTAACCAGCTGCCAGCGGCCAGCGCCCAACATACGTGTTGGTGCGAAGAAAGGATGGCGAGACGTTCAGGCTCCGAAAGGCAAAGCACGATCAGTTTGTTATCAGGCAGAACTGAGGCGTCTAGAAACTGAAAAACGCGGTGCTTCATTGTCTCGACGGTTGCGATGTAGCGCGGCAAACCATCGAGAGCAGGTCGCAAGTCACGTCGCGGTTCACCGTGTATCCACCAATTCTTGCGGTAGCCTTCGCGATTGTTTTGGTCGCGCTCCGGCTTAACGTTGTCCAAGACATGTTGATAAATAACCGGAAAACCATTCTTCGCTTCCGTTTCGCTTAGACCGAAAAGGTCGATCACCATGACCCCGCGAGGGCTTGCTGTCAGGTCGCGACCATTGCGGTATTCGCGGACGCGCCGCTCTGCTCCATCAATGCTACCGTGTCCCAGCTCCCTGGCCTTTTCAGGTGAAACGATAAATCCAGAACCGATCAGTTGAACGCCACGGTAGGCAAGCCTTTCGTTCGCCAGCAAGGGCTTTGACCCTGCAACATCCGCCCCGATCTGCAAGTTCGCAAAAACCTTCCCGATCTGATGCTCAAACGTCACCTGGCGGCCATCTGCTTCGTTCTTTTCCTTGCTCTCGGTCGCCACAGTCAGCAGCCGCCCCGCCCGGTTCCCCGCCGCGCCCACCGTCATGGCGATGCGCACCGCAGCGCCATAGAGCGTATCGACCCAAGGGTGATCCGGGATCGCGAAGAGCAGCGAGAGCGGCTTTTTCGGGTCGTTCAAATGCGGTTCCAGCACCCGGCGGTTGAAGGTTTGGCGCAGGGAGTTCGTGGTGATCAGGCCAAAGCGGCGCGTACCTTTGCCCGTCTTGGCATTGAACGCGCGCGTAGCCAGCGCCGCCTTTTCCCACCAGAACATCACCAAATCGGCGCTCTGCGGCATCTTGGGATAGGCTTTCCACAGCGCCTCGACATAGCCGTCACCCAGATTGTCGCGCAGGCGTGACGCCCCGATGAAGGGCGGGTTGCCGACGATGAAATCGGCTTTCGGCCAGACGGTCGGTTTAGGCTTGGCATAGTCATAGACCTGCACGCGCGCGTCGGGGTCAGGCACTTCCTCCCCCGTGACGGGATGGCGCATGGTGGTCACGCCGTCCCAGCGGGTGACGGGCGTGCCGTCTTCGTCTACACGCTCCGTCCGATCCTCCCATTCCAGCACGGCATCGCCTTGGCGGATGTTCTTGAAGTCTCGCAGCACAGGCTCGGACGGGGCGGCGTTGCCATAGGTGCGGAAGTGCCATTGCAGGTAGCCGATCCACAGTACCAGCTCGGCCACGTTGGCGGCCCAGGGGTTCAGCTCGATCCCGAGGAACTGGTGCGGGTCCACGGTGATCAGGGGCCGTGTGTCGCCCAAATCGTGCATCAGCGATGTGACCTCGCCCTCCAGCCGCTTCATCATCTCAAGTGCGACATAAAGAAAGTTGCCCGAGCCGCACGCGGGGTCGAGCACGGTGGTTTCGCAGAGCTTGGCATGGAAGTCGCGGACGAGCTTGAGCGCGTCGTCTGTTTTGCCATCTTCGGTCAGGCGCTGGACGGCGGTCTGCACGTCGCGCCAATCCTCGCGCAGCGGTTCGATGATCGTGGGTGTGACCAGCCGCTGCACATAGGCGCGCGGGGTGTAATGCGCGCCCAGCTTGTGGCGCTGGCGCTTATCAAGCGCGCGTTCAAGGAGCGTGCCGAAGATCGCCGGTTCGACCTGTTTCCAATCGGCTTCGGCAGCTTCGATCAGTAGGCCGAGTTGCAGTTCGTTTAGTGCGAGCGCATCGGCTTCTTTGAAGAGGCCACCGTTGAAGCGCTTGAGGTCCTGCATGAGGACTTGGGAAAAACCGCCAGTGTTCATGGTCTCCCACAGGCCCTTGAGCGCGGGTTCGGCGTGTTCCGGGTGCCCGCGCAGCTTGCGGAGCAGTTCCGTGAAGCTGCCGCGTGGGATTAGGTCCACATCTTCGGCGAACATGGAAAACAGACAGCGCATGAGGAAGCTTGCCACCGTCTGGCTATCGTGCCCCTGGCCTTCGAAGCTCTTGCCCAATTCAGCCATGTGGGCGGCGATGTCCCGCGTGACTTCGGCGGCTTTCAGGGACGGATCGAGGCTATATGGTTCGGTCCAGATCGTGCGCAGCAGTTCGCGGATGTCTTCGTCGTGAAGCTCATCAAGCGCGATGCGGTAGCGGTTTCCGTCCGGAAATTGGTTGTAGCCTTGGCCCTGTTTGGAGAAATCGGCGTAGAGTTCGATCACATGGCCCACGTCCACCACCATCAAGAACGGGGGCCAACCGTCCTCCTTTGCGACCGCGCGGGCGTAATTGTCCGCCTGATTGCGCGCCTTGAGCATGTTGTCGTCCCATGCGGCAGTACCGCGCACACCATGTCCGGTGCGCTTCTGTTTCCGCTCGGCGGTACCCTTGGTCAGGTCGCCTTGCCGATTCTTCTTCTGGTTCACGCCCTGTTTGGTTTCCAGAATGAAGTGGCCCGCGCGATAAACATCGACAAAACCAGTGCTGCGCTTGTGGGTGTGCGCGAAGGTGACGGGCCGCTCGAACCGGTAGTGATCGTTGGCGTCATCATCCGTTGCCGGGAAGGGGCGTTGGAGGCCGAGCAGCTCAGTCAGTTCGATCACAAACAGCTGGTAGTTGGCGTGTTCACTTCCGCCAGACGGCTTCCAACGGGCGATAAATTCGCCGATCTGCTCTTCCTTGGTCATTTACTGGTCAATCACTTTTCGGGGCAAAACGCGTTGTTCTAAAAAGGTTTCAAGGGTGTAGGTGTCGAGAAATTGTTGGCTGGCTTGAAGGGGTTTCTGCAGGCGCTGTTCAAGTCCTGCGCAGACGCCCATCACAGCAATGCCGACGGCCATCCAGACCAAGGGCGTGAGGGAAAGACCTTCTGAAAAAAAGGTCAGAAATAGAAGCGGAATGACAACGAATGGCAGGCCGAGCAGGTTAAGGTACCGGAGCTTTTTCACTCTGAGCGCGACAGTCTCCGCCAGACGTTGGTGTTCCACCGCGATCTCGCCTTCCCGTGCCAGAAACTCGTCTTCCAATTGTCCTCGAAGGTAGTGTCCGCAGCGGCAATGGTCCCTCGTCAGGTACTCCGCCTGTTCACAAGCGGCGCACCTGATCGCGTTGATCCCAGGTGCCTTGGGTCGTGTTGGATCGCGCCGGATCGGTGTTTCGCTTGGTGTGAGAGCATGTCTCTCAAGAAATCGATCAAGCCGATCAGCGAGCGACATCATGCGCGGTTTCAGCACGTGGACGTTTGAAGGCAGCTGCTTCTCAGACATCACGCGACTAGCCCCAGGATGCGGTCTACTCGTTGGGTGTCGGGTGCATTTTCAGCCTTGTTCAATGGGTCCTGATTCAGGAACTCAGCAAAGAGGAAATCGATTGCGTCCCACTTCTTCTCATCAGGGACTGACAAGCCACGTTCTTTAATCCGATGTTCTACAGCCATGCCGACCTTGCGATAGGCACGAGCCATTTCGCGTTCGCGTCGAGTCAATCCTGGCTCAACGTCGCCTTCCAGCACCCACAGCGGATCGGCCTCGAACTCTTGAAAAAACTTCAAAAGGAGCGATCCGGGAAGGTCGCGTTCGCCGCGTTCATAATACTGGTAAGCGCTACGACTGACTTGCAGGCGTTCAGCCATCTCTTCTTGAGAGAGTTTTTCTTGGCGCCTTACCGCCGATAAGCGGTGTCCAATGCCTTGCTCTGTCATGCGCAACCTTGATTCTTGTTGCAAAGACCACAAATGTGGTCAAATATGCATCATATGACCATGAATTGCGGCGATGCGCTCGTTTCTCACATGTTGAGCGTACTTTTGTTTCATTCTGAAAGCAAAAGGGAATCGAGCGCTTCGTTTCGTGGTCGCAGCAGACATAGGTGACCCATGACGAAATTACTGGAAACACCGAAAGAACTGGCGGAGCGCGTCGGTATCCCGGTAACCAACGTGCGCTACTTGATCCGCGAGGACATGCTGGATCATATCTACACCGCACCAGGACGACGCAATCCAAAGATTCCTCAGGGGGCTTGGGAGAAATACCTGGCGAAATTCACGGTACGTGCTGCCGCTTCGCCGAGTACGAGCGGACAACCTGAACCGAAAGCGGCAGGGCAATGAGCTCGCCCGCGCCGATGATGGCGAGCGAAACCACAGCTGCGCGTCTCCTCGATCTGAGGACGCCTCAGTTCCTCAAGCTTGTCGATGACGGTCATTTGCCGCCGGGTCGCGAGATTGCGCCCGGTGTCGTACGTTGGGATACCGAAACCCTGAAGAGGCTATTGAAGGGTGAGGGAGCCGAAATGTGGGATCGAATTCAGTGGTAGCGCATCGAAAACGGTACCTGTGGCAGCATCCTTCAGGGCGCTGGTACGTTCGCAAATGCGTCAACGGCAAGATGATCTATCTGGGGCGTATAACGGCGGATGTTGGAACGGCTGCGTTCGACCACCAGTATTGGGAGATTGTGAGCGGAAGGTCTTCCGTTTCAAAGACCTCATGGGCATTGCTCATTGATGAGATGATGCAGACCGACAAGTGGGCTAACTATTCCCCGCGCTACCGGGCCGACCTTGAGGAAGTCTCTGAGTATCTTGTCGAAAAGATTGGCAAGGCAGATGTCGCACGCCTTACCCAGGCGGACATCTATGATGCGATGGACAAGAACCGCCACCGGGTTCGGTTCGCAAACTACATCCCAACTGCGATCAGCATGTTGTCGAAGCTGGCGATCCGGAAGCGCTGGCGCAAAGACAACCCGGCGACCGACATCGAGCAGCTCAAGGTTCCGAAAGATCGACAGAAGCCGCACCTTCCTTGGACAGACGGGGCGGTCAAAAAGATGCGAGAAGAAGGGGAGCCGCTACCGCTACTCATTTTTGAGATTGGCGTAGGCAGCGTCCAGCGCCCCGGTGATTGGGTAGACTTCCAATGGGGTGACTATGACGGCGACACGCTGAAGCTGCGCCAGAATAAGACGGGCAAGGCGCTTCAGTTGCCTTGTACCAAGGCGCTAAGAACTGCGTTGGATAGAGCAAAAAGTGATCTGGGGTTCTCCCTGCACCCATCACGGCACATTCTCACCCGCTCAGATGGTTCGGCGATGAGCTATCACACCATGGCGCGTGTCATGGTGAAAGAGCGTAAGCGTCTGGAATTGATGGCTTTTGACCAGCACGCGCTACGCTACCGAGGCGTCATGGAACTTGCTTGGGCGGGTTACACCGACGACGAGATCGCCAGCTATAGCGGTCACACCTCCAAGAAGATGATCATCAAATATGCCGGTGAAGCGCGCCAAGTCATGCGAGCGCGTCAGGCTGCGGCCAAACGGAAATAGCCAAGAACAGAACCGGCACAGAACGAGAAACTGATACCCGAGGTGATACCCCAATGAGCACAGCAGATCATAAGTTATTGAAAATATTGGAGGCGAGTACCGGAATCGAACCGGTGTACACGGATTTGCAAGATCGGGTAACTTTATGAACTAGAAAGATAATTTGTTTAGACTCTGGCTCAAGATGCGCGGAACAGAGCGTGATTGTTTAGACGAGGTTCATGTTGGTTGTTGCGTACTTTGGCAGTCTTTTTTTGTTGCGCCTCGATTGCCATACATCGACTTGGCGCGGTGTAGCTCCGCACGAGGCTCAAAACGAACCTTGGTTGACCGTACATAGTAGCTTCGGTTTTAAACTCTACTATCTATGTTTCGTGTCTGACCAGTACAGGTTTTCTGAATGCAAAACTTGAACTTAGCGGCCACTAAAGAATTGATTTTTCAAGCGCAAATTCTTTAATTTTAAGAAACTAGAGCGACCTAGGAGGCTACTTCGAACCTGCGACAACGCTCCAGAAAAAAACATCGAGGGATCGCGAAATCTCAGAACGTTTGAAATTATCAATAAAGCTGCGCACTAGCACGGAATCTTCTCCTTTGTGAATTTCGATGGACAACTGGCGGAGAAAGCTCAAAACCAATCTGTCGGTTTCAGTCATCTCTTTTGAAACGTGCGCAAATATACCGTACCGTTCTTCAGTAAAGACTAGTGAGTTTACACTTGCAGCGCAGTCTTGCTGTCCCGAATTCTTGACTGAGCTCAATGCCCTGGCAATGATTTCCAGATCACCAACAGAATAATATATCTCTCCTTTGCACAAAGCTGTTGCTAGAGACTTGTGATCTGAAAAATCACGAACAACTGGTGGAGCAGTACGAGCGGCGTAAGCAGTCGCCATATCGTCTAATTTTTGTAGGGCGACACTGTCGGCTTGTGCTTGTGCGTTGCAATTTGGGACCTCTTCAGCTGGCAATTGGAAAGGGCTTGCAACGTCATTATATAGATACCTTTCTACGAAAGGTGAAAAGGTCGGGCCAAAACCGTTGGCTTCGGCGATCGTCTTGACTGCCCCAAACGCAGTTGTACCCTGCACGACGCCTACAACTGAGCCAATACACGGCCAAAAGTAAGGCCATTGCCGACCGTCGTATTCTGCAACACCGATCCCCGAGAGATAGACCGGCGGTGAAACCATGACTGAAGGTATAGCCAAGCGCTCTTGATTGATAGTTGCTGGATCACAAAGGACGTGGATTTCACCCGCTTCCAAAAACTCGAAGCGCTTCTGTGCCGAGGCTATCTCCTTAAATCTGACTCTGAAGCTATTATGCTTCTTCATTTCTTGTATCACACTATAACAAACGTTGATCATAAATCCAGTGATAACTCGGCCCGCTTCTTCACTTTCGACTTCGCTAGTCAGTCTTCCATCTGGTCGGGCTGCCGCAAGATAGGAAAAAGGCGGTACTTCCGCGCGGTATCCAACGACTAACTCGGTTTCTTGCTCTGCATTCGTAGAGGAGGGCATAGCTGCGAAGACGATAGTCGCGGAAGCCAAAAAGTTTCGGATCTGACCCATAGTGTACACTAACTCTGCGACCGATTGAACGTGACTACGTCAGCGACAGATGAAAATACCTTCGTCATCGATCCGGATTCGGCTAACTCGGACGTACTGGCATAGAGTACTAGAAAAGTTCCAAAAGGTAGTGTGATAAGAATTGCCATGTCGTCTAATGTTAGCCCTGCCCAAGTGGGAGGCGGCATCTTGGCTAGACTCGCGGAGAATTGAGCAACCATCCACAAAAATATAGTAGCAATCACGCTTGCAGCGACGGTGGCATACCAACGCATGTTGTCGTGATGATCAGCTATAAACAGCATAGCACAAGCAGCGAAAAATGACATGAGGAGGATTCGCGGAAACTGTGCAAGCTCTTCTTTTAGGAAGCTAACGCTAACCTCGGTCATTTCAGTGAATTCGAGTAGCATTAAATGCGCAAAAACAGCCTCTGTTCGTAGGCAAGTGATCAATCCATATAGGAGTGTTGCTAGCACTGCCGGGATCCACGCGAGTTTCGCATAATCCCAAAATGGAATATGCCCCAGAACTGGTGGGACCCAATCGCCTTGATCAATCTTGTAATGCCGCGTGGTTATAGTGACGACGGAAAGCAGTACCAGCGATGGCAAGAGGGGCCAGAGCATGTCGGCACAAGCATTTTGCAACTCGTTAAACGTAGATTGAGCTGAGGGATCGCGTAGCAACCATGCAAGTCTTTCGAAGGCCAAGTAGCTGACCACAGCGCCAACAACGCTTGCTAGTGCAATGTCATGGAGCGACTGGGCAGTTTTGCTCTCGGTTACTTTCTTGATGATTTCAGCTGCTGGGGTCCCGCGCAGTGCATCAGGAGTTCCACGAGAGCGGATTGCAAACAGACCAAAGAGGCACTGCATAGAACCGGCAAGAGCAACTGAGTCCTCAAGTAGTTTGGCCATCGCTTCGTCTTTGAGCTCGCTGTCGCGAATGCTGCTGCGGATGCTCCCATATCGTGCGCTCAGTTCTTCAATCCTTGCCAGTGGTGCTTCATCATTAAATAGTTCTCGAAAGGCTGCACGTTGCGGCCCAATGATGGGGCCCTGCAATAGATCAATGCAACGTAAAGAGCTTTTGATTGCTTCTGTCGTATTGCCCAGAATCGGATCGGGCGGGGAACTTGTCAATTTTTCAGTGAACGCTTTGAAGAGTGACATTTGGGAGTCATCACCAAAGTCGTTGTAGTTGAGGCTTTCAAGGGCTTTTATGACTCGGAAAATGTTGCGCGGCACGCCGGCAAAGAAATAAGCGATGGAGCGTACCTTTCGCTCAAGAAATTGGAACGTTGGTGAGGCTGCGCCAATAACAATTGAAACAGCTAGCCAGAATGGAAGACTATCCGGCTGATCAAGTGGTGAAGCACTTTCACCTTCTAAGGAGGGGTTCACAATCGACCGAACGATGTGGTCTGCCCCACCAGCAACGGCATCGGCCGGCCCAGCATTTTCTGGTACGAGTATCGGTATCAGTTCCGGCGAAGCTAGCAAAATAAGGTAGAGCGCGACAAACGCCATCATGTAGATCATTCGCCCGCGACGGTTTTCCGCCTCGGTGGTCAACGCTGTCATTCTGACGTTTTCAAGCTCTTTTCGTGTGGGCTGATTGTTCGACTTGAGATTGTCTACCGCGTCTGCGGATGAATATTCTTTATGCGCTTCAAAAAGTAAAACTGCTGCTCCTAGAACGACGGCCCAGATCGCATAGCTGTCCAAATGAGTGCTCCATCGTAAATATTACAACTCAGTGCTTGCACGTGACTTGCTATCTGCAGTTCTGATATCTGGGATTACACGACGAATTAGCGTCTACAGGCAAACTTGATGACACTATGGTCGTAAAGCTCCCAAGTAACACAATAAATAGCGTTTGGCGCATATCTACCTCATTTAAAAAATATATAAGTCCAACACAACTAAAAATTTTATTATATCATTTCCCTCGTTCTTTTGCAATAGCTGGTTCGAGGGCAGAGCTATCTTTTTTAGGCGTACAAGATTTCCCTTAGGTGGGCCTATGTGCCGCAGTACTTTCAGGGCATTAAGCTGCGCGCGACAAGCATCGCTTCGCGCGGAAACCACTTAACCTGACCAGTAGACCTTCGGGGCAGCTTGTTACGCTTTCTTGACTTGAAGCTCTATTGCAGAGTTGCCGTCGGTTATTGAAGTCACTGCTCGCATCACCACGCAAGCAAATGTGCGCGACAGCCGCTATAAAGCTTTCTTCTTCACAGCTTTCACTTGAGCGTTACGCCTGAAGAACCATTGCCTGTTTCTGGCTGTTTCAGCATTTTCCGTGGCCCAACTACACAAAAGCGTCGATGCGCCCAAGCGCGCCGTTGTTAGCATGGAGGATGATCAAGCAAACCAGGTCCATTTTTACATCAGGGCAATAAGCAGAGCTACCCGACTTGCAACCTTGTGTCATTGTCGTTAGCCACCAGCCCTCGGCTCCCGAAGACTTCATGGATCGGAGGGGGCAGGGGGCGTCTCATCCACTCCCTCCCTCCTTGTTGGGATATGCAGTTAGTGACACCGCCAACCTTTAAAAGCGGGTTGGCTTGATACCTACAGGAAACAGGCAGACCTTCAACCGGCGAAAAGTTTATCACGATATGTTTCAAGTATTACAGCTTTGTATATGCAGTTAGTGACACCACTTGTGATTCAGCGCGCTTGTAGAGTTTGCGATAGCCGGAATCTTCGCCTAGATTCAGTCCTGTAAGCAGTTTACATGAGGGTTTCTCATTCAGCCGCAAGGATGCGCAAACAGCGCGAAAACGGGACGCTAGGTGAAGATATGGCAGCGCAACAACAGGAACAGAAAGCACTCGCGCTGCTCAACGCGTTCGAAAAGGCGGGAAAGACGGTATGTCGGGTCATCGTCGAAGGTCGCCGGATCGAACTGGAGCTTGCCCAACCAAGTGACGATGAAGATGAGTTCGCGGGGATAGATATGCAGCATGGCAAAGCGTGAGCTTCCAAAACACGTGTATCGGCAGAGGAACGGTATCTATTTTCAGCGGCGTGGGTGGCCGTCGCAGAAGTTCGAAAATGAGTTTGGAACCCCTGAGTTCTGGCGGGAGTACGCAGGGATTCTCACTCAAAAGGACAAACCGCGAAAGGTTGTCTCTCGGAACTTCGGCGCGCTCATAGACAGCTATCGCAAGTCGCCACGCTATCGGAACCTCATGCCACGCACCGGCCTCGACTACGATAAACATCTCGATTTCTTCAAAGAGATCATGGGCGAGACCAATCCTGCAAAGATGCAGCGCAAGGATGTGATCCGCTTGCGCGACTCAAACGCCCATAAGGCCTACTTTGCAAACTACTCCCTACGCGTGCTCCGCATCTTGATGGAGCACTGCGTTGATCTTGGTTGGCGTGACACTAACCCAGCGAGGGGTGTCCCCGAGCTCAAAACCCAAAAGCGGCCCGAGCGCGAGCCATGGCCGCGTGACCTCCTGGACGCTTACAGGCAGGCTTGCCCGCTCGGCACCAGAGAAAGGCTCGTGATGGAGCTCTGCGTTGGCACCGGCCAGCGGATCGGCGACGTTCTGAACATGAGATGGTCCAACATCGAAGACGGTTCCGTCTGGCTGCGCCAGAGTAAGACCTCCAAGGAACTCTGGGTTCCGATTCTCCCCGAGCTCCAAGCGGCGCTGGACGCCGCCAGCAGACACTCGGTGTTCCTCCTGACCAAAGAGAGTGGAACCAACCGCTGGTCCTACAGAGGGGCATCAGCCGCCATCAGGAAGGTCAGAGACCGGATAGGGGCGCTCGACTACGACATCCACAGTTGGCGCTACAACGCCGCCTGTGAGCTTCTGGAAGCAGGCTGCGGGGATGATCTGATCGCGTCTGTGACCGGTCAAAGCCCTGCAATGGTCCAGCACTACACCAAAAAGGTGCGGCAGAAGATCAGGGCAGTCCGAGCGCAACAGATGCGCACTGAACAAAGTAGATCCTGAAAACGCACCCTAGAGCGGCATAGCGGCGCTTCTGCCACCCACTTCGACGCTCCCCCAAACCAGACCTACAGTGCCCAAAACGCGCTCCTTCACAGCGCGTTTTTTGCTGTCTCCGAGAGACCGAAACAAGAACGGAACAAAAACAGAATGTTTAGACAAATGTTTAGACTCTCGATCCGCTTCGAGCCCAAAATCCGCTAAGTCATTTATTTTAAATGGAGGCGAGTACCGGAATCGAACCGGTGTACACGGATTTGCAATCCGCTGCGTCACCACTCCGCCAACTCGCCGACCGATGGTGTCTGAGCGCTATAGCAACGCGCCGGGTCGTCCGCAAGTCGTGCGAGGGCGCAGGGCCGCCCGTGTTTGTCTGAGGAAAACTGGCAGGCGGGCCGAGGTGTCGCACCACGTCGCATTGCCCAATCTGCGGCTTTGTGGCATCGCACATGCAGACCGATCTGAAACGAGCGCCCTATGACAGATTTCGCGACCCGCCGCACCATGATGGTGGACACCCAGGTCCGCCCTTCCGATGTCACGAAATTCCCGATCATCGAAGCCATGCTTCATGTCCGGCGGGAGGCTTTCACGCCGGATGACAAGCAGGAACTGGCCTACGCGGGTGAGAACATCGTCCTGACGCCCGGACGGGTGATGCTGGAGCCGCGCACCTTTGCCAAAATGCTCGACGCGCTCGACATACAGGCGGACGAGCTCGTGCTCGATCTGGGGTGCGGTTTCGGTTATTCGAGCGCCATCCTGGCGCGGCTGGCCGATGCTGTCGTTGCCGTGGAAGAGGATGAGGCCATGGCGGCCGAGGCGGAAGCCCGTCTGCTGGCGCAGAATGTCGACAACGCCGCCGTGCTGACCGGTCCGATGGCCGAGGGCGCTGCAAAGCACGGCCCTTATGACGTGATCATGGTTCAGGGGGGCGTGGGCGATGTCCAGGCGGCGCTTCTCGATCAGCTCAAACCCGGTGGCCGGATCGCGTGCCTGTTCATCGAGGACGGGCTCGGCACCTGCCGCATCGGCTACAAGCTCGACGGAAATGTCACCTGGCGTTACGAATTTAACGCAGCCGCGCCAATTCTGCCCGGTTTCGAGAAGAGCGCTGCTTTTTCGCTTTAAGCCTCTGTATGCTGACGGCATAGTCATCAAAAACCATGCATCGCAGCAGAGGTAAACGCAGTGTTCATCCGCACCATTCGCGCCGCAGGACTGGGCCTTGCCATTGTGGCCACCAACGCGCTGGCCGCTCCGGCCCAGACGCTGACAGACACGCTGGTGGAGGCATACAAGACCAGCCAGTTGCTTGAGCAGAACCGGGCGTTGCTTCGGGCTGCTGATGAAGATGTTGCGCTGGCGGTGTCGCGGCTGCGCCCGGTCCTCGATTACATCGGGTCATATACCTGGTCGGACAACCGCGATATCGAAACGGACAATACCGGGATCGGGCTGTCGGCGACGTGGCTGCTCTATGATTTCGGTCGGTCGCGACTTGATATCGAGGCGTCGAAGGAAGTTGTGCTCGCCACACGCGAGGCCCTGCGCGACATTGAACAGGATGTTTTGCAGCTTGGCGTGCAGGCATTTCTCGACGTGCGGCTGGCGCTTGAGACCGTCGATCTGCGCCGCAACAACGTTCGCGTGATTTCCGAGCAGTTGCGGGCCGCTCGTGACCGGTTCGAAGTGGGCGAGGGGACGAGCACTGACGTTGCACAGGCCGAAGCCCGTCTCGCCGAGGCCAATTCCAACCTCTCGCTGGCGCTTGGCGACCTCGCGGCAGCGCGCGAATTCTACCGTGCTGTCACAGGCGCATTTCCCGTCAATCTGGCGCGCCCACCGGCGGCCCCGAGCATCCCCGGCTCGGTGGAGGAAGCGTCGTCGATCGGCGTGACGCGGCACCCGTCCATCCTGTCGGCGCAACGCAGTGTGCGCGCGTCGGAACTGACAGCCGAGTCGGCGCAGCGCGGCATCACACCGACGATCAACCTGCAGGCGGACGTCACGCGCAACTGGCGCGACGACGCCAGCGACTCGACCGATAGCGCACTGAGCCTTAACCTGCGTGGTCCGATCTATCAGGGCGGCGCGATCAGTGCGCAGTATCGCCAGGCGCTTGCCCGTACGGAAGTTGAACGCGCCCAACTCAATCAGGCGGTTCTGGATATTCGTCGCTCGGTTGGAACGAACTGGGCCAATGTACAGGTTGCGCGCGCCGTGATCGAAGCTTCGGTTCGCCAGGTCGAGGCGGCACAGATCGCATTCGAAGGCGTGCAGGAGCAACAACGGGTCGGCGAACGGACAACGCTTGATGTCCTCGATGCGGAACAGGAACTGCTGGATGCGCGTACAACGCAGGTGTCAGCCGAAATCGCAGCGGTCCAGTCCGTGTATGACCTGCTGCGGGCCATGGGGCTTTTGACGGTTGATTACTTGGGCTTGCCGGTACCCACCTACGATCCGAGCGTCTACTTCAATGCGGTCAAGGATGCACCGGCGACGAGCACACAGGGCGCGCGTCTGGACCGGGTGTTGGAGAGCATTGGTCAGCAATAAACATTCCTTACGTTAGTCTTGTGTGCGCGGGTCATTCCTCCTACTCTATCTAGTGGTGAGAATGAGGTAATGATGTCCACTGCGTTCCCTGGTGAAACTACAGAAGACGTGCTGGCGTCGATCCGTCGGATCGTTGCTGAAGAAAACGGTGTCGATGAGGCGTCCACGGCAAGGGTGACGGGTGCGCAATCGGCGGAACGCCCCCCGGTCTACTCAGCCCATCAAGCGCAGGCCCGAGCGGCGCGCGAACGCCGCACAGCGGCTCTGCTTGAGGCCTGCGAGCGTTTTGAAAAGCAAATGAAAGAGCGCGCCGACGCGGCCGCAGCAGAGGCTGCAAAGCCAAAGCTGCTGACCGCGCCGATCGCTGCTGCCGAGCCACGCGCCGTAGCTTCAGCGAACGCGGGTTCTGGGGCGACCCTGTGCAAGTTGCTACTGACCGAAGACTTTCGTGTTCGCGCCCCTGATCCGGGGCGCGTGGCGCACCCGGCCGCGCCCGCTGCACGGCAGGGCTATTCGGAGGATTCGGATCTTTCCGAAGCGGACGCGAAACCCACTTTGGAAAAAGTCGTGCGTGATGCTGTGGCCGACTCTGTGCGCAATGCGCTGCACGGTGCGGTTGGTGCCGAGGACGAGGCCGATATTCTGGACGACGATGGCTATATCGATGCGGAAACTCTGCGTGCACTGGTTATCGGCATCGTCCACGAAGAACTGCGCGGCGAACTCGGCAGCCAGATATCTTCCCGCGTGCGCAAACTCGTTCGACAGGAAATCAACCGTGCGCTTCAGGTGGAGCAGATGGGTTATCGATAAACCGGCGCGGATGCGAGGCTGAGCAACCCGTCAAGGTCGAGGTGCTGTGCCATATGCTCGGCCAAAGCGTCCAACGTGTCGTCCACGCTGGCCTCGTACCCGTCAAGCTGCGTCTTGCCGCCCAAGCGCTTGAGGGTCGCGGCCCGGAACGCGTCTGAGGCGAACAGGCCGTGCACGTAACATCCACGCACTTGTCCTGTGGCGGATGTCGCGCCTGCTGGCTGTCCTGAAATCTCAAGCCAGGGGCGGGCGCAATCCGGACCAGAGGTCTCCCCCAGATGAATTTCGTAACCCGCGACCGGGGTGTCGTTTTCGATGTCGTGGCCGGAGACCGCGCGCACATGTTTTTCCGGGCGCATTTCCGTTTCGATGTCCAGCAGGCCCAAGCCGGGTACGTCCGCTGCACTTCCTTCGATCCCGTCGGGGTCGCGCAACCGCACCCCGAGCATCTGGTACCCGCCGCAAAGGCCAATCACATGCCCGCCGCGCCGCACATGGGCCTGCAGGTCAACGTCCCAGCCTTGCGCGCGAAAATGGGCCAGATCGGCGATGGTGGATTTCGAGCCCGGGATCAGAACCAGATCCGCATCGCCGGGCAGGGGGCGTCCGGCCTCGATGATCTGCACGTCCACGCCGGGCTCTGCGGTCAAGGGATCGAGATCGTCGAAATTCGCGATACGGTTCAGCCTTGGCACCGCGACCTTGAGGCCGACCCCGGGCCGCGACCTGAGGTCCATCACATCCTCAGCCGGTAACCGCCACGCGTCGGCAAACCAGGGCAGCACACCGATTGCCGCCCAGCCCGTCTGCGTGGCAATCGCACTCATGCCGTCATCAAACAGGCTCACGTCGCCGCGAAACTTGTTGATTGCAAAGCCTTTTATGCGATCGCGATCTTCCTTGGGCAGGATCACCTGTGTGCCCACAAGCTGCGCAATCACCCCCCCGCGATCAATGTCCCCGACCAGAACAACCGGCGCGCCGACGGCTTCGGCAAATCCCATATTGGCGATATCGCCCGCGCGCAGGTTGATTTCTGCCGGGCTGCCCGCACCTTCGATCAGGACCAAATCCGCCTGCGCCGCGAGGCGACGGAAACTCTCGACAGCCGGGGCCAGAAGGTGCGGCTTGGCCTTGGCGTAGTCTCGTGCCCGTAGCGTGGCGAAGCGTTTACCCTGGACGATCACCTGCGCTCCGGTATCGGTTTCGGGCTTGAGAAGCACGGGGTTCATGTCCGTGACAGCGGGCACGCCCGCTGCCCGCGCCTGCAAGGCCTGCGCCCGCCCGATCTCTCCGCCATCGACGGTCACGGCGGCATTGTTGGACATGTTCTGCGGTTTGAACGGGCGCACGGCCATCCCGCGCCGCGCAAAGGCCCGCGCCAGGCCCGCAACAAACAGCGATTTGCCGACATTCGATCCAGCACCCTGAATCATAATGGTTTTTGCCATGAAGCCTCCGCGCGTTAGCTCTGTGCTAAACGGTGAGGCAGGCAAAGGACAAGAGCGGATGAACACACCTGCGCATCTGATTTTCGGGGCCGGGTTCTTTGCAAAACCCCACGCCCGCAGCATCACGCTTGCGGCGCTGGCTGGCGCGTTGTTTCCGGACCTGTCGCTTTATGTGCTGGTGGCATGGGCGATGCTGGTGCAGCAGGTTCCGCCGCAAATCATTTTTGATGACCTCTACTTCTCACCCGAATGGCGGCAGGTGTTTGCCATCGACAACTCGATCCCGCTCTGGACATTGGTCGCTTGTGCCGGGTTCTGGGCAAAGAGGCCCGAGGTGTTCGCATTCGCCGGGGCGGCTTTGCTGCATCTGCTGCTCGACTTGCCGTTGCATCACGATGACGGGCGGCCGCATTTCTGGCCGTTCTCGATGTGGGTGTTCGAAAGCCCAGTCAGTTACTGGGACAGTACCCGGTACGCCCGGCTCGTCGCGCCGATCGAAGGGGCAGCGTGCCTCGCCCTCGTTGTCTTGCTGTGGCGCAGATTTCGCAGCTGGACCGCGCGCTTCGTATTCAGCGTGCTGATGGCGGCGGAATTATGGGTGATCCGGCAATGGTTGCTGTTTTTCTGATGCGCAAGAAAAAACGCGCGCCGAGTGGTGGCGCGCGTTTTTATCCGGAAAAACAGGGGAATGCTTAAGCGGCTTCTGCCTGCTGTGCGGCGTTGCGACGCTCGCTCTCTTCGCGCGACAACGCGACAGAGGTGCGAACACCCTGACCAACGAATTCCATCAGACCCTTCACAACCCGCTCGTTCGGGTCGATCCCGGCACAGGACAGCACTTCGCGCCCGTCGCGCGAGCGCGCCCATCGGGCGATCTGTTCGGGCCCATTCCCGTATTTCTTGTCATCAGCAATCGCATCGTCCAGTGCAGCGAGAACAACGGCGGCAAAAAGCTTCCGTGCCCGCTGGCCCTGTTCGTAGTTGAACGCTGATGCGTCGACGAAGTCGGCCATATGGTTTCCTTATTATTGCTCTTGTCTTTTTGGCGTAGCGCCGAATATGACGATTTCGAAACGATTCTGGGGTGCGATTTAGGAATACCAGATATGCGCTTGGCGCATAGCTAAATCTGCAACGACCCAAATTGCTGCGGCTTGTCACGTGGCGGTCCGCCAGATATAGGAACCGGCAAACTTCTATCAACCTTTTGCCCAGGTTTTGCCTCATGCCAAAGATCAACGGTAACGAAATTCGTCCCGGCAACGTGTTGGAGCACAACGACGGCTTGTGGGCCGCCGTGAAAGTCGAGCATGTCAAACCGGGCAAGGGCGGGGCGTTTGCCCAGGTCGAGCTGAAGAACCTGCGCAACGGGTCCAAACTGAACGAGCGTTTCCGGTCCGCCGACAAGGTGGAAAAGGTCCGCCTTGAACAGAAGGACCAGCAGTTCCTGTACGAGAATGACGGCATGCTCGTGTTCATGGACAATGAGACCTACGAACAGATCGAACTTCCTGCCGATATCCTGGGTGAGCGCCGCCCGTTCCTGCAGGACGGGATGACCATTGTCATCGAGTATTACGAGTCAGAGGCGCTCAGTGCGACCTTGCCCCAGAAAGTCGTCTGCAAGGTGGTCGAGACGGAACCCGTCGTCAAAGGCCAGACAGCAGCCAATAGCTTCAAGCCCGCGCTCCTGGACAACGGGATCAAGGTCATGGTGCCGCCCTTCGTCGGGCAGGATGAGGACATTGTCGTCAACACCGAGGCCATGGAATACGCCGAACGCGCGTAAAGGCTGCGCGGAAACGGGCCGGTTTCTAGTGACTTGGCCCGCTCTGCACCTATCATTCCTTTCAGACGGCGCTCGCGCGCCCAGCTCTGGGAGGATATTTCATGAAATCTTTTGCACTCGCAGCCCTTGTTGCGCTCGCACCAGTAGCGGCTCTGGCGGGGGACACGCCCGCGCCCGAGGGCGCCGCGGTCTATTTCGTCAACCTCAGCGACGGGGACACCGTCTCGACGCCGGTGACCATCATCTTTGGCCTCGAAGGTATGGGGGTGGCCCCTGCCGGGACTGAAAACGCCAAGACCGGCCACCATCACCTGTTGCTGAACCGCCCGCCGCTTGGCGAAGGCCCCGATGGCGCAGAGGAGTTGCTGTACGGTTTGCCCGCCGATGACAATCACATCCATTTCGGCGGAGGGCAGACGCAGGTGACGCTCGACCTGCCTGCGGGGACGCACACGATGCAACTGGTTCTGGGCGACATGAACCATGTGCCCCATGATCCGCCCATCATGACCGAGGTGATCACCGTCACCGTGGAATAACGCGGGTCAGTCCGGGTCGGGCAGGCGGGACAGCGTGGCAGCGCCTGCTGTCAGTTCCCCCTCGGCCCGGTCGAAGCGCAGAAACGCCAATGCGGCGTCCCCCGCTTGCGTGAACAGCGTGCCCGCTGGCTTGCCGTTGTTGATAATCTCTGTTCCCGCAGGAGCGCTGCCCTGAACAGAGACCCGCACAAGGCCTTTGCGCAATTCGGTCTTGTGTTTCATCCGTGCAGTCACCTCCTGGCCGACGTAACAGCCCTTCTTGAAGTCCACGCCGTGCAGGCGTTCGAACCCCATCTCAAGGATGAAACTGTCGTTCGGGATCAACTCCACCCCGGCCTGTGGCACCGCGTGCGCCACCCTGAGCGCGGCCCAATCCGTGGTTTGCGGGCCACCGTCAACGCCGTACATGCGCCAGCCGAGGGCGGCGTGCCGCGGGTCTGCATAGGCGCCCTCCGGCACCGGCCCAAGCCCCATGGCCACCGGTATGTCTGTCAACTCAAGCGTCACGTCCGCGCGTAGCTTGAACATTGTCAGCCGCTTCAGAAGCCCGTCGGCCTGGTCCGCGTCCACATCCAGCCAGATGTCGTCCCCTGCCGGAACGACGAAGAAATCCGCCAGATACTTGCCCTGCGGAGACAAGAGTGCTGCGTAGACAAGCGCGTCTGCGTCACCGGACACGTCGTTGGTAATCATGCCTTGCAGAAACTTCCGCGCGTCCGTGCCGGACAGGGCGATGATCTTGCGGTCGGGGGCGGCTTCGGGGGGGGTGGTTGTTTCGGTTTGTGGCACTTTTGCCTCCCATCCTGTCCTAGGCTCACATATAGGTTCGCGGGCGCGATGCAATCCGTTGTTCCAGATTTCGCAAAGGCTGACCCAATGCCCGCCCCGCTCTCCATCGTGATGCCGGTTTTGAATGCAGCCCCCGGCCTGGCGCGCAGTTTGCCGGCGCTGGCAGAAGGGTTGGAGAACGGCGTGATCTCGCAACTAATTCTGTCGGATGGCGGCTCCACGGACGAAACGAAACGCGTGGCCGATGCCGCCGGGGCCGTGTGGCTGACCGGGGCGCCCGGGCGCGGCGGGCAGGTTGCGCGGGGCATTGCCGCCGCGCACTGCCCGTGGATTCTTGTCCTGCACGCTGACACGGTTCTGTCGCCGGGGTGGTCGCTCGCTGTGGCGGAGGCCTTTGCCACCCCCGACATTGCGCGCTACGGGACGCTGTCTTTCGATGCGCGTGGGCCTGCGCCTCGGATCGTGGCACGGTGGGCCAATCTGCGCAGTCGCGTCTTCGGGCTGCCCTACGGAGATCAGGCGCTGCTTGTGCACCAGACCCTGCTGGAGAAAGTGGGGGGGTATCCAGACCTGCCGTTGATGGAGGATGTCGCGCTGTCGCGGGCGCTCAAGGGGCGGCTCGCCCCGCTGGGGGTCGTGGCAAGAACATCCGCCGATCGATACCAGCGCGAGGGGTGGCTGTGGCGCGGGGTGCGGAATCTCTCGTTGCTGGCGCGTTTTTTCGCGGGTGCGGACCCGGCACAGCTTGCGGCGGCCTATTCCGGGCGCTCGCGCCCCCCACAGGATTGACGCGGCGGCGCGGCCTGATACGTCTCGGGACGTTGCCCTGTTCCGGAGCCTCTTAATGCCCCTCGCCAACGGTCGTCACTACCTTGCCATCCCCGGCCCATCGGTCATGCCCGACAGGGTCTTGCAGGCCATGCACCGGCCCGCGCCGAACATCTATACCGGCGCGTTGGTCGACCTTGTCGAAAGCGTCGTGCCGGATCTGAACCGCGTGGCGAAATCGTCCGGCAGGGTCGCGATCTACATCGGCAACGGGCACGCGGCGTGGGAGGCCTCCCTCGCGAATACGCTGGCCCCGGGCGACAAGGCGCTCGTGCTGGCGACGGGCATGTTCGCCAAAAGCTGGGCCGCGATGGCCGAGGCGCTGGGGGTCGAGGCAGAGATCCTCGACTTCGGGGATCGGGACACGGTTGACGCTTCGCAGATCGAGGCCCGCTTGAGCGCTGACACGCGTGGCGAGATCCGCGCCGTGCTGACCGTACAGGTCGACACCGCAACCTCGGTGCGTAACGACATTCCCTCGATCCGCGCGGCGATGGACGCCGCCGGTCATCCGGGCCTTTTGATAGTCGACTGTATCGCCTGCCTGGCCTGCGATGATTTTCGCATGGACGACTGGGGCGTCGACGTCATGGTTGCCGGCTGCCAGAAGGGTCTGATGACGCCGCCGGGCATGTGTTTTGTCTTTTTCAACGACAAGGCCGCCGCCCGCCGGGCGGAGTTGGCGCGGGTCTCAAGCTATTGGGACTGGATCCCGCGCAGCAACCCCGAGGCGTTCTACCAGTATTTCTGTGGCACGGCGCCGACCCATCACCTTTTTGGCCTGCGCGAGGCGCTGACGATGATCCTGGAAGAGGAGGGGCTGGAGGCCGTGCTGGCCCGTCATGCGACCCTCGCACGGGCCGTCTGGGCGGCGCTGGAGGCATGGGGACAGGGGGGTGCCATTGCGTGCAATATGACCGACCGTGCGCATCGTAGCCATGCGGTCACGGCGGTGCGGATGGAGGCCCCAAATGCGACCGCCCTGCGCGACTGGGTCACGGATAATGCGGGCGTGACGCTTGGGATCGGGTTGGGCATGGCCCCTCCGGGCGATCCGGCATGGCACGGGTTTTTCCGTATTGGTCACATGGGGCACGTGAACACGCATATGGTCATCGGCGGGCTCGGGGCGATCGACGCCGGGCTCAAGGCCCTTGGCCTGCCCCATGGCGATGGCGCGCTAGAGGCCGCTACTCGGGTTTGTGCGGGGGGCTCCAATCGGTCGGCTTGAGACCATTCTGATGCAGCGGTTTGCGACGAAAGATCTGATCAAGGACATAGGCAACCGCGAGTGCGGGCAGGAACCCGTAAAGCGCCCAGACAAACCCAAGCACGCAAAAGAGCACGATGCAGAACGCCACGAGGAACGGGGTGGTAAAATCCTCTACCCGGCCAATCTTTCGGTTTTCGGACATGGCGCGTCTCCTGTCGTCTGCAGTCGGTCTCACCGGTGTGAGACTAGCAATTCGGTGCGCGGTGCTGGCGTGTATCTGCGACAATATGCATCCGCAAATGAGAGCTTAGCTCGATTTTGCGGCATGCACAGCCTCCGCAAGCCGGTCTTGCAGCAGATCGAGCATCGGAGGTGGCGCCGCAGAGATGCGGATACACCGATCCAGCGGCGCGATGCCCGGCATTCTGACAAAGACGTCACGGGCGGCCAGTTCCGATACGCAGCGCCGCGCAAGGGCGCCATCACCGCCGCAGTCCAATGTGACAAAGTTGGTAGCCGAGGCCAGAGCCTGTAGACCCGAGGCCGCGCCGATGTCGGCAATCCGCACGCGGGCGGCTTCGGTTCGGCGCACCACTGAAGCCAGATAGTCTTGATCCGCAAGCGCCGCGCGGGCTGCGGCCTGCGCCAGCCGCCCGACCCCGAAATGTGCGCGCACCCGGTCGAAAGCGGAGATCAGCGGTGCGGCCCCCAGCGCATAGCCGATGCGCAGCCCAGCCAACCCGTACGCCTTGGAAAACGTCCGCATCCGAACCAGCCGCATGTCATCCGCAGCAACGTGCGGCGATGTTCCCCCGGGGGCGAACTCGATATACGCCTCGTCCAGCACCAGCAGACACTTTTCGGGCAGCGCATCAAGCAGTGTCGCGATCCGCGCACCGGAGTGCCAGCTGCCCATCGGATTGTCCGGGTTGGCAAGGTAGACAAGCCTTGCCCCGACCTCGTGGGCTTTTGCCGCCAACGCGTCCGGGTCCGCGTGGTCGGCACGGTAGGGGACGCTATGCAGGGCACCGCCGTAACCCGTGACATGGTAGTTGAATGTCGGGTAGGCCCCGGCAGATGTGACCACCGCGTCGCCCGGAGCGATCAGCATCCGCACCAGCGTGCCGAGCAGCCCGTCGATCCCTTCGCCAAGCACGACATGCGCACGCGGGATCCCATGATTCGCCGCGATGTCCGCGCGCAGGTCAAAACCTTCGGGGTCCCCGTACATCCAGACCTCGTTTGCGGCCAGGTGCATGGCCGCGATCGCGCGCGGGGACGGACCAAACGCGCTCTCGTTCGCGCCAAGCCGGGCCACGAACGCGCGTCCCGATGCGCGTTCCTGCGTTTCCGGGCCGATGAACGGGACGGTGGCAGGCAGGCCGGCGACAAGCGGTGTCAGGGGCGGTTGGTCGATCATGGGCCCAAGTAAAGCCTGCGAGGCGGGAGCGCGCAATGGGGGCGCGGCGCGTGTGGCAAGCGCCGTGTCTCAGGTATTTTTGCACAAAAGAAACAGAGGCTTGCGCCTCAATAGGGCGCGTTGAAACAGCATCGCGCGTCAGCCCACCTCAGCCAACCGGGCGAGCGCCGCCTTGAGCGTTGCCAGTTCCTCGTCGCCCGACGCAAGCCGTTCGCGGTTCTCGGTCACCACTTCCGCCGGGGCGGAGGCGAGGAACTTCTCGTTGCCCAGACGCCCGCGCAGCCCGCCCAGTTCCTTTTGCAACTTGGCCACGGTTTTCTCCAGCCGCGCCTTTTCCTCGGCCACATCGATGATGTCCGCAAGCGGCAGCGCGAATGTGCCGCCATCCACCGCGATGGTCAGCGCCCCCTTGGGCGGTTCGGACATCTCCGTGACCCCTTCGATCCGCGCAAGCCTTTTGATCAGCGTCTCGCTATTGGCGAAGGCCGCCTTGCCCGCGTCGTCAAGCTCAAGCTGAACAACCGGCACGTAGAGCCCCGCCGGCACGCGCATCTGCGCGCGCACGGACCGGACCTGCTCGATCAGGTCAATCACCCAGTTCATCTCGCGATCCGCTGCCGGGTCCACCAGATCGGCGCTGGTATAGGTCGGCCAGTCGGCATGCACGCACATCTTTTCGCGTTTGGCAGTCAGGGCCCAGAGTTCCTCGGTAATGAAAGGCGTGATCGGATGCAGCAAGACAAAGCACTGGTCCAGAACCCAGGCCATCGTCTCGCGCGTTTCAGAAACAACAGCGGCATCTTTGGACGAGAAGAGCGGTTTGGACAGTTCCAGGTACCAGTCGCAAACCTTGCCCCAGACGAACGCGTAGAGCGCGTTGGCTGCATCGTTGAAGCGGTAATGCGCCAGGGCATCATCGACGACCTCGCGAACCTTGGCCGTCTCGCCCACGATCCAGCGGTTGACGGTCTGCGTTGCGTCCGCCTTCGACCGCGCCGCGGCTGTGCGCGGGGCGGTGGCATCGAACACACCGTTCATCTCGGCAAAACGCGTGGCGTTCCAGAGCTTCGTCGTGAAGTTCCGGTATCCCTTGATCCGCTCCATATCGAGTTTCAGCACACCGCCGAGGGCGGCCATCGCGGCGGACGAGAACCGCAGCGCGTCGGCGCCGAACTCGTCGATCACCTCCAGCGGGTCGACGACGTTGCCGACGGATTTGGACATCTTCTTGCCCTTGGCGTCGCGGACAAGGCCGTGCAAATACACTTCGTGGAACGGCACCTGACCTGTCACGGCCAGCTGCATCATCATCATCCGCGCCACCCAGAAGAACAGGATGTCCTGCCCGGTGATCAAGGTGGAGGTCGGGAAGTACTTGGCCAGTTCCGGCGTGTCCTCGGGCCAGCCGAGCGTGCCGATGGGCCAGAGACCGGAGGAGAACCACGTGTCCAGCACGTCCGGGTCTCGCCAGATCGGATAGATCAGGTCGGTCGGATCCTGGCTGAGCGTATATTTCGCCAACGCCTCGGCAATCGCATGCAGTGCTGCATTGCGATCGTCGACCTCGACCACGCGGGCATGGTTCAGCGGTGTCGGCAACGTGGCCAGAACATCGTCGAACTGCGCGCGCACCGCATCGATATCCGGCGCGCAATGGTGACGCTCATCGCCGTTCAAAAGCGATTGTTCGGACAAGAGGCGCATGATCTCCACCTCGTCGAGCGCGCCATCGCCCTCGTCGTCGACAAATCCTTCGCCACTCAGGTCAAACCCATACCAGACCGGGATCTGGTGCCCCCACCACAACTGGCGCGAGATCGTCCACGGCTCGATATTTTCCAGCCAGTGGTAATAGACCTTCTCGCCGCTCTCAGGCAGGATCTTGACAGAGCCATCGCGCACCTTGTCCA
Organism: Tropicimonas sp. S265A; assembly: GCF_049800835.1. Taxonomy (NCBI): domain Bacteria; kingdom Pseudomonadati; phylum Pseudomonadota; class Alphaproteobacteria; order Rhodobacterales; family Roseobacteraceae; genus Tropicimonas; species Tropicimonas sp. S265A. The sequence goes on along the minus strand of NZ_JBNAFU010000001.1, from coordinate 620,130 downwards.
GCGCCGGGCCGACGATTTTCTCGGCATCGACAAACCACTGGTCGGTCAGCATCGGCTCGATCACGACCTTTGAGCGGTCGCCAAAGGGCTGCATGATCGGCTTGTTTTCTACCATCGGGATGTGGCTGGGCGCATCGTGCTGGTCGCCGCTCTGCGCTTCGATCTCATCAAGATCGGGGTTCGGGATCATCACCGCCAAACCTTCGGACGTGATCTGGTCCACCAAGGCCTCGCGCGCCTCGAACCGGTCGAGGCCGCGCAGATCATCTGGGACCAGATTGATCGCGTCAGCTTCAGCCACGGTGAGCGTCCGCTTGCCTTCAGCGACCTCCATCGCGACCGCTGCGGCCTCGGCATAAGGCGCACCGTCGTCGCGCATCTGCGCGCGCGTGTTCATCAGCCGGTACATCGGGATGCCCCCGCGTTGGGCCACGCCATAGTCGTTGAAGTCATGCGCGCCAGTGATCTTCACGGCACCCGAGCCGAAGTCGGGATCGGGGTAGTCGTCGGTGATGATCGGGATCAGGCGGCGGTGTTCCTTGGGCCCGACCGGAATCTCGCAGAGCTTGCCGACAATCGGCGCATAGCGTGTGTCCGACGGGTGCACGGCAACGGCACCGTCCCCCAGCATCGTCTCGGGCCGTGTCGTTGCGATCGAGATGTAGTCGCGCTCTTCCTCCAGCACGACGTTCCCGTCCTCGTCCTTCTCGATATAGGTGTAGGTCTGCCCCCCAGCGAGCGGGTACTTGAAGTGCCACATGTGGCCGGTCACCTCGATATTCTCGACCTCCAGGTCGGAGATTGCGGTCTCGAATTTCGGGTCCCAGTTCACCAGCCGCTTGCCGCGATAGATGAGCCCCTTGTCGTACAGGTCGACAAAGACCTTGATGACCGCATCGTGGAAGTTCGGCGCGCCATTGCCCGCGTCCGGGTCGCCGTCTGCGCCGCCCATGGTGAACGCCTCGCGGGACCAGTCGCAGGACGCACCAAGCCGCTTGAGCTGGCCAATGATCGTGCCGCGGGATTTGACCTTCTGCTCCCACACGCGGGTCAGGAACCTGGCGCGTCCCATCTCGGCGCGGGTCGGCTCGCCATTGGCGGCCATTTCCCGCTCTGTGACCATCTGGGTCGCGATGCCCGCGTGATCGGTGCCGGGCTGCCACAGCGTGTCGAAGCCGCGCATCCGGTGCCAGCGCACCAGAATGTCCTGCAAGGTGTTGTTGAAGGCGTGCCCCATATGAAGGCTGCCGGTCACGTTTGGGGGCGGGATCATTACACAGAAAGTTTCTTCGCGCGACGCGTTCGCCCCTGCGGCAAAGGCGTTTGCGTCTTCCCAGGCTTTGGTGATCCGCGGCTCGGCGCTGGTGGCATCGAAGGTCTTTTCCATCGGCATCTGTCGGTGTCCCCTTGGTTTGGGTGCGGGATACCCAAAGCCGGGCCGGAGGGGAAGGGGAGAGACGACTGGACAGGGCCGCGCCCGGGCCTACTGTCCGAGCCAAGAAGCTCTGGAGCAGTACCATGGAAAAATTCGGGATCAGCCAGTCTGTCGCACGGGTTGAGGACAAGCGCCTTTTGACCGGGCAGGGTGCATACATAGCCGATACCGCCCCGTCGGAAGCACTGTGGGGTGTGGTCCTGCGCAGCCCTGTCGCGCACGGGGCTCTGACCACCCTCGATCTCGCGGCTGCGGAGGCGATGCCGGGTGTGGCGTTGATCCTGACGGCAGACCGGTTGTCTGAGGCCGGTGTCAAGTTGCCAATGGTTGGCACGCGCGTGCAAAACCATGACGGTTCCAAGGGAGCGGGGCCGGTGCGCCCCTTGCTGGCTGATGGGCGCGTACGGTTCGTGGGCGAACCCGTCGCGATGGTGTTTGCGACCACCCGCGCACAGGCCCAGGACGCGGCGGAGGCGATCGTGCTGGAGATCGACGACCTCGACGCCAAACTCGATTGCGCGCCGGGGGGCGCAGACCTGCATGCGGGCGTGGTGGACAATGTCGCCTATGACTGGGCGCACGGCGATCCGCGCGCGGCGGAGGCGGCGCTGGCATCGGCGGACCATGTCGTGACGCTCAGGGTCGAGGACAACCGGATCATAGCCAATTCGCTGGAGCCGCGCGGGTGCTGGGCGCAGATGGAGGACGAGGTGCTGCATCTCAGCCTCAGCGCGCAGGGTGTCTGGCCGATCAAGGGACAACTGTGCCACCATTTGGGACTTGCCGAGGACGCCGTGCGCGTGACCACGCCGGATGTGGGCGGCGGGTTCGGGATGAAATCGATGGGCTATCCGGAGTATTTCGTCACCGCCGCCGCCGCGCGCCTGCTGAACCGTCCGTGCTTGTGGATTTCCGAGCGCACGGAGGCGATGCTGTCTGACAATGCGGGCCGTGATCTGGTGAGCGACGTGACGTTGGGGTTCGATGGCGACCACAAGCTCGTCGCGTTCCACGCCGATGTTCTGAACAACCTCGGTGCGTACAACTCGCAGTTCGCGCAGGCGATCCAGACCAACCTTGCGCTCAAGGTCATGACGGGGGTTTATGACGTCGGCACGGCGTATATGCGTGTGCGCGGCATCTATACCAACACCACGCAGGTCGATGCCTATCGCGGCGCGGGGCGGCCCGAGGCGATCTATACGCTGGAACGGGCGATGGACCACGCGGCCCGCGCGCTTGGGCTCGACCCGTGGGCGTTACGGCGCAAGAACTTCATCGCGCCCGACGCCATGCCCTATACCGCGCCCTCTGGCGAAACTTACGACGTCGGTGAATTCGGGCGGCTGCTCGACCGGGCGGAGGTCGAAGCCGATCTGGCCGGGTTCGCGGGTCGACGCGCGCAGAGTGCGGCCCGCGGCAAGCTGCGCGGCCTGGGGCTTTGTTATTATATCGAAGCGATCCTCGGTGATCCGAGTGAAGGCGCGCAATTGCTGTTTCGGGATGACGGGATGGTCGAACTGCGCGTCGGAACCCAGTCGAATGGGCAGGGGCATGAAACCGTCTATCGTCAGATCCTGTGGGAATTGGCCGGGATCGATCCGGACCGCGTGGTCATCGTGCAGGGTGACAGCGCGCTGATCGCGCAGGGCGGCGGGACCGGGGGATCGCGTTCCGTCACCGTGCAGGGCACGGCATTGCGCGCGGTTGTGGACGAGACAATCGCGGCCTTTGCGCCGCTGGTCGCCGGTGAGTTGGGCGTGGATGCGGACGCCGTGAAGTTCGAGGACGGCGCCTTTCGTGCGCCCGGGGTCAACAGGTTCCTGACAATGGTGGAGGCTGCCGATCTTGCGCGCGCGTCCGGTCAGACCGACTTGCTGCACCAGCAGGCCCGCGCAACGTTGCCGGGGCGGTCCTTTCCCAATGGTGCCCATGTTGCGGAGTTGGAAATCGACCCCGAGACCGGGACGCTCACGCTGGACCGGTACACGGTGGTCGATGATTTCGGCACTTTGATGAACCCGCGTCTGGCCGAAGGGCAGGTCCATGGGGGCGTCGCGCAGGGGATCGGCCAGGCGGTGACGGAGCATGTGGTCTACGACGAAACCGGGCAGCTTCTGTCGGCCTCCTTCATGGACTATGCGATGCCGCGTGCGGACGGCGTTCCGATGATTGCCTTTTTCACGGAGCCGGTGCCGTCCAAGAACAACATCTTCGGCATGAAAGGCTGTGGCGAGGCGGGCACCGTCGGGGCGTTGGCGGCTGTTGCGAACGCGGTGCAGGACGCGGTCTGGGATCTGGGCGTGCGGCAGGTGGACATGCCGTTTACGCCGCACAGGGTCTGGCAGATGCTGCGCACCGCGGCCTGAGAGGTGGCCAAACCGCGCTGCCGCGCGCTGCCAGCGGCGCGGAGACGTGCAGGCTTGAATGGGCGCGGTCGCGATCAATGACAGTGGTTCACGGGGCTTTGTTGCCGCGTGTGACGGATTGATGACGGAAAATTCACGTCTGACCCCATAGTGTTAGGAGAGGCCGCGTGCCCCGGTCCACACTCGTGGCCTCTGGAGGAGCCCCATGGCATTCGACCGCCACACGCAGCACGGCACAGATCACATCGTCATCCTTGACGGGACGTTGAGCTCGCTCATGCCGGGGGAGGAAACCAATGCCGGTCTCGCCTACAAGCTGATCCGTGCGCGCCGGGGTCGGACCACCACGATCTTCTACGAGCCGGGTATCCAGTGGCCGTCCTGGGCCAAGACGGTGGAGGTAATGGCCGGGATCGGGATCAACCGGCAGATCCGGCGGGCCTATCAGTTCCTGTGTCACCGGTGGCGCCCGGGCGACCGGATTTTCCTGTTGGGGTATTCACGCGGGGCGTACGCGGTGCGCTCGCTGGCGGGGGTGATCGACCGGTATGGGCTGCTGCGCCCCGACATCGCCTCCGACCGGTTCATCTCATATGTCTACAGCTACTATCAGGCGCACCGGTCCAGCCGCTACGGGGACCGGTTTGCCGCGAAGTATTGCCAGCGGGATGTCGACATTCAGATGGTCGGCGTGTGGGATACCGTAAAGGCTTTGGGGCTCCGCGCGCCTGGCCTTTGGCGCATCGCTCCCATGGCGACGGAGTTTCATTCGGATCAGCTGGGGCACGCTGTCAGGCACGGGTTTCATGCGCTTGCCCTGCACGAGACGCGTCGCGCGTTCGAACCGGTTCTGTGGCGCTGCCCGCCCGGCTGGGAGGGTCATGCCGAGCAGGTCTGGTTCCGCGGAAGTCACGGCGACATCGGCGGCCAACTGACCGGCTGCCATGCGGCGCGCCCGCTGTCGAACATTCCGTTTGTCTGGATGATGGAGCGGGCGGAGGCATGTGGGCTCGATCTGCCGCGCGGCTGGCGCGCGGACTACCCCCGCGATGTCACGGCACCCTCGGTGGGGGTGAACCGGGGCTGGGGCAAGCTGTTTCTGAACCGAAGCAGGCGGGTGGTGTGCTCGGACCGGTCCGAGCACATTCACCCCAGCGTTCCGGACACGGATCCGGCCCGCGGGCCCGCGCGCGAAGAAGGGCGGCGAAGCGTCTTGACCTCGGTCCTGCGCGCGCGGGGGCGCGTTTCCCAGTAATCGGGCTGCGCTGCCGCAATTTGCCCCAACTCGTCTGCCAGACAGGGCGCAAAGGAGATGTCTGTTGGATGACCTCGGCCCGCACAATGCGATCTGGATCGATGATGAGTGGATCTCCTGGGAGGAATTCGGCGACGCGGAAGACCACAGTTTCAGCAGACTTGCCGAACTGGAGAGGGACGCTGATCTGAGGCAGCGGTTTCCCAAGGCGGACATCGCGCTCGTGCCGTTCTTTCTGGACATGCTTTCGCTCGCCCGGGACTATTTCGAGGCCACGGGACAGCATCTGAACCTCTATGGTGATATTGGCGAGCTCTACGGTGCCGTGGCTTACGGGATCCGGTTGCACAAACGCTACGCGATGGGGTCGGACGGGCGCCTCGGCAAGGATTTTGTCGAGATCAAGACCCTCGTTCCGCACAACACGCGGCAGTCCTGCACCGTCCGGCTTGACCGACACTTCAACAAGCTGCTGATCGTGCGCATCTCAGAAACGTTTGAGGTGTCGGGGCGGCTGGTTGATAGGAGTGCCCTGGTGCCACGCAAGCACACGCGCGTTACGGTGCCCTGGGCCGACGTGGCCGATGCGCCGCAAGGCGCCTAGGGGGCGGATGCATCCATGATGATGCAGGTGGTCGAGCCGGTGGCGTAGAGCTTGCCGTCCGCGACGCCGCGGATTTCACCTCGGGCAATCGCGGTGGACCGACCCGCGTGATCAACGCTGGCTGTGGCGTTGATTTCGACGCCCGGTCGCAGCGCGCGGGTGATGTTGATCTTGTATTCGAGTGTCGTGTAGATTCGCCCTCTCGGGACAACCGTCATTACTGCACAGCCCATCGCGCTGTCGAGCAATGTGCCGTACCAACCGCCATGCACGCCGCCCATCGGGTTCGTGTAGGCGCTTGTCGGAGCCCCGCTGAATGTCACCGCGCCCGGGGCGACCGCCGTTAGGTGGTACCCCATCTCCACCGCAATGGGTGGCGGAGGGAGTGTGCCTTCCTGCATTCCTTGCATGAACTCCAGCCCGCTGAGTGACAACAGCTCTTCGCGGGAAACGTGCGGTGATTGAGACATCGGTTTTTCCGTATCAGGTCGGGTTTTGGCGCGATCAGAGCTGCGCGAGTGCAGTCTCAAGGTCTCCGTAGCCGGTCTTGCGCCGTTCGAAGCGCAGCCCGAGGCGCCGCGCGCAGTCCCGCGCCTTGGCCGTGAGCTCCGGCGCTTCGGTTTGCGCTTGGTAAATCAGCCTGTCGTAATGCCCGAAATACATGTCGCGCAGTTCCGGGTGCCGGCCCAGTCCAAGGGGACGCCAGACAAAGGCATCAAACTGCCGCACCAGAAAATCGGTCAGGTAGAACGCGGTCATCTCGCTATCTGCGCGGGCGGCGAAGGCCGCATTGCCTTCGAAGAAACTGTAGCAATGGGGCCCTTCGATCATTTCCACGCCGAGCGCGGCGCAGCGCGCCTGCAACAGCCCGCCAGTGCCGCAATCGGCATAAACGACAAAGATGGTGTCGAACCGGTCCTCGGCTAGGCGAACGGCGTCTTCCACCGCATCTGGCAGTGCGTCAGGGGTCAGGTGAAGCTTGGCGGGCAAACAGGACAGGCTCAGATGGTCCCAGCCGTTCGCGCGGATCAGCGCCAGGATCTCATGCGCCAGTGCCCCGCAGGCAATCAGCAGAACCTGCCCGGTTTCCGGGCTGGTCAGGCCGGTTTCCGTCAGGCGCGCGTCATCCAGCTCCATCCGGCGTCACCGCGCGCGGCGCAGTACCCAGATCGCCACCGCCGCGATCATCGCAAAAAGCGACAAGGCCATCAGGCCGCCGCCAGCGCCGGGCGCAACGCGATCAGACAGCCCCGCCGCGATCGCGACCGTCAGCGCGGCCGCAGCGAGCGGCGCAAGGATCAGGGTGTAGAGCAGGGAACGTGGCAAGAGTGACCTCCAGATGTCTCCTGCAGGATATGGGGACGGGGCGGGGGCGGGAAAAGTCCCTAATGCGCCGCCATCTGATTATGTTTGCGCGCGATCAGGTCCTTGGCCGTTTCCACCGCGACCGCCGCATCCCGGCAATAGGCATCCGCGCCGATGGCACGCCCGAATTCCTCGTTCAGGGGGGCGCCGCCGACCATTACGATGTAGTTTTCGCGAATGCCCTGTTCCTTCATCGTGTCGATCACGACTTTCATGTAGGGCATGGTCGTCGTCAGCAGGGCGGACATGCCAATGATATCGGCTTCCTCCTGTTTGGCGGCGTCGATGTAATTCTCGACCGGGTTGTTGATGCCCAGATCGACCACTTCGAACCCGGCGCCCTCCATCATCATGGACACCAGGTTCTTGCCGATGTCGTGAATGTCGCCCTTCACCGTGCCGATGACCATCTTGCCCATACGCGGCGCCCCGGTTTCGGCCAGAAGTGGTTTCAGGATGGCCATCCCGCCCTTCATCGCATTGGCGGCCAGCAGAACTTCGGGCACGAACAGGATGCCATCGCGGAAGTCGTTTCCGACGATCGTCATGCCCGCAACAAGCGCTTCGGTCAGGACCTTGTAAGGGGCCCAGCCGCGTTCCAGCAGGATGTTGACGCCTTCCTCGATCTCTTCTTTCAGACCGTCATAAAGGTCGTCATGCATCTGCAGGGTCAGATCTTCGTCCGACAGGTCCGACAGGATGATATCGTCTTCTTCGTCAGCCATGGTTTACCTTTCGGCTCGGTCAGTCGGCACTAGGCCAGAGTGAACGGAAAAAACACGAGTCAACGCGGTGGTTTGCGACATCGTGAGCGGGTTTTTCGACCTTCTGTACGGGTTTGCAGGCTACGCGCGGCGGCGGCGGGCCGGGCGCGCGCGGGTGCGTGTCGGGCCGGAACCCTCGCCGGTTCCGTCATCGGTGGAGGAAAAACCCCCGAGCGCGGTCGCGATTTCCTCAAGCGAGGGGCGTGCGCGGAGCGGGTTGCTGTCCAGAGCGGCCCGCATGTGACGTAGATGCTCGACGGTGGTGCCGCAGCACCCGCCGATGATCGACGCCCCCGACGCGCGCGCCAGCAGGGCGTATTCCGCCATCAGTTCGGGCGTTCCATCGTAGTGGATGTGCCCATCGACATATTTCGGGATGCCTGCGTTGCCCTTGGCGATGACCGGACGCTCCGGCCCGGCGGCGGTAAAGCCCAGGACCGTGCGGAGCAGGTCGGACGCACCGACACCGCAATTGGCCCCGAACGCCACCGGACCATGCGCGAGTTTCTCGACGTTGCGGACCATATCGGCAGAGGTCACGCCCATCATCGTCCTCCCGGCGGTGTCGAAGCTCATGGTGCCGGCCCAGGGCATGTCGGCCAGTTTTGCGGCCTCCGCGGCTGCGGCGTATTCCTCGGGGGCTGAGATCGTCTCGACCCACAGCACGTCCGCGCCGCCGGCCTTCAGGCCTTCGGCCTGTTCGTGGAACATCTCCACTGCGATTTCGTGGGTCAGCGGGCCCATCGGCGCCATGATCTCGCCGGTCGGGCCCATGGAGCCGGCCACGATCACGGTGCGGTCGGCCCTGTCAGCCACTTCGCGCCCTATCTCGGCGGCGGCGCGGTTCAACTCCGCCACGCGGTCCTGGGCGTCATGCAGTTTCAGACGCGAGGCGTTGCCGCCAAACGAGTTCGTGAGAAACAGGTCGGAGCCGGCATCCACCGCCCCCTGGTAGAGTGCCGTGATCCGATCAGGGTGATCCGTGTTCCACAGTTCCGGCGCGTCGCCTGACGACAGCCCCATGTTGAACAGCGTGGTCCCCGTGGCCCCGTCGGTCAGAAGATACCCCTTGTCCGCCAGCAGGGCGGAGAGCGGGTCTTGCGGTGTTTGGGACGCGGCGGTCATGTGCGGGCCTTCTCTCTAAACGGCAAATCCCGCCCTGGGATCAGAGCGGGTCTGGAACATGGTGCCTTCTGCCACGCGTGCGCGGCTCAGGCAATTTCATAATTCTCATGTTCTTCATGAGGCGCGCGCAGGCTCGCGGGACGGGGCTGCGTGATGGGAAGAATGGGGCCCGCAGTGTGGTGCGCGCGGCCCGGCCGCACGCGAACGATAATGTCCCACGCCCCAAGCGCCATGGCAGGGGCGGAAGGTGCGGCCATGTACCGCCGTTCCCACCGGGGGCCGAAGCTCGCCTTGAACTGGCGCAGGCCAGCGCCACCGCTCTTCTCGACCAGCAGGCGTTGCAGACGCTTGGCAAAACCGGGCCCCGGCGCCGGTTGAACAGGAACCGACGCGAGCGAGAACCGGGTCACACCGGCAGCCTTCGCCGCCTCCAGCGCCGCGCGGATCAGAGTGTGCATCGTCCCATCGGGGGCGGTGTCGGTCTGGCGCACCAGATCCAGCGCCCAACCGGTAGACGTGACATGAAACGTCGCAAATGCCACCAGTCGCCCCTCCCATCTGGCGAGGAATACCCTTTGCGCGTTCAGCGGCGCGGTTGCGAAGCGGTTCATTGAAAAGCCGCGCTCGCCGCCTGCGCTTTCCGCCCAGGTCCGGGCGACCTGCGCCATCTCGGTCAGCGGTAATGGTCCATGTGCGCCCTTTGCAACAACCCCGGCCTGTTCGGCCTTGCGCAGTTTGCGCCGTGCCTGCCTACAGCCGCGCACGGACATATCGAAGGTCGCCGGATCAAGGAGCGCATCCTCGGCGACGGCCGTGACCGACCAGCCCGTATTGCGCGCTGCGGAAGCCATGCGCCGATCACATTTGTAAAGCACCGGTATACGGTCCGCCGCCGCAGCGGCTGCCGCGAGCACCGCCAACTGGGTGGCTGCCGGGGCAGGGGTCAGCGGGTCGAAAAGGGCAATCAGCGTCTGATCCGCCTGCTCAGTCACCCATCCCGTGCGGTGCTCGGGTGACCAGGCAAAGTACTTTTCCGGCTGACGCGCGAGTTGCAGTTCGGCATGCGGGTGCGCAAGGGCTGCCCGCATCGCCTCTGTCGTGTCGGGCTGTTGTTCGGGGGCCATGGGGTGCAGGTGCCGCCAGGTTAAGCTGGCTCCGGCAACCGTTGCGGGCAGGGCGTAGTAGATCAGGCGAAACGCCAAGCAGGCTGCCAGCAGGTCCGCCTCGGCGACCTGGGGCAGAAAGGCCAGCAAGGTCACCTCGAACGGGCCCACCCCACCGGGCGTACCGGTGATCAGGGCCGCGCCAAGCGCCAGCAGATAGACGGCAAACACCGGTGCGAAGCCCAGATCGACCGCGCCCGGCAGCAACACCCAAAGCGCCAGTGCCGCGAAAACAGTATCTACAAAGGTCAGCACCAGCAGGCGCGCGGCAGCAAGCAGGGACGGCCAGCGAAACTTCATCCGGCTGCCCGCCGGCTGCACAAGGCTGAGTGCGCACAGGGCCAGAGCTGCCGCCGCTGCGGCCAGCGCCCAAAGGGGACCGCCGGGCAAGACCGGCACGAAGGCCAGCGCCACAAGTGTCACGAGACCCCAACTCAGCAAGAACAGAACCGTTACAGCCAGCGTCAACCGTGCGGCGTCCCAAACACTCATGCGTGGTTCGAACCACTTCCACCGCACCAGCGCGCCGGTGACCAGACCGAACCCCACGGTTTGCCCGATGGCAATGGCTGCACGTCCGGCGCGGGCGGCTTCGCGCGGGTCGTGGCCGGTGCGGAAATGACGGTGCAACACGACGTCGTAGCGCCCTATAGCCCAAAAACTGACTGCCGTGGCCAGCGCCGCAAGGATCCAGGCCGTGATCGGCAACGCCTCCAACGCAGTCAATATCTGTGCCAGCCCGACCCCTTCGCACCGCTGCGCGACGAGCCACAAACACAGCGCGCCCAGACCGAATGGCAGGATCTGGCGCAAACCGGGTAAGCGCGCGCATGCGCGGCGCCCATCGGGGCCGTCGGGTCGGGGCGTCTGTGTCATTCTGGGCCTTTTCCTGTAAGGCGCGGGTCCATCCCACCGGGACGTCCGTGCTACAGGCTGAAACTTGCGGCCACGTTAAACGGCGGCCGCCAAGTTGGGGTGTGGTTAATGCGTGCCGCGGCGTCGCCGCGCGGGCCTTAGCTTGTTTCGCTCATGATCTGCGCTTTGGCTTCTACCAGAAGCTCCGCCATCTTGGCGCGGATCGTGGCCTCGTCAGCAAGCGTTCCAAGGTCGCCGGACACCTTGCGATAGACGTCCTCGTGCCCGGCCTCTTCGAAGTCCGACTTCACGACCTCACGGGCATAGTCATCGGCTTCGGACCCGGTCTTGCCCATCAGTTCGGCGGCCCACAGGCCCAGAAGCTTGTTGCGGCGCGCATCCGCCTTGAACTGCATTTCCGCGTCATGGGCGAATTTGTTCTCAAAGGCGCTTTCGCGGTCGTCGAATGTGGTCATATGTGGTCCCCTAGCGCTGGTCTCGTCCTGTTCATATGACCTCGTGGACGGATTGCTGCAAGTGCGCAAAGCCCGCTTGCGGCGTCTTGCAGCATCGCACGCCTTGGCCTATAGCGAGCGCACCCCCGAAACGGACGCGGCCCAGTGTCCCTGCGATCCGGAGAACTCCCCATGGCGCGCCGCAAGAAAATCTACGAAGGCAAGGCCAAGATCCTGTATGAAGGTCCCGAGCCGGGCACGATCGTGCAGTATTTCAAGGACGACGCCACCGCGTTCAACGCCGAAAAGCGGGACGTGATCGACGGCAAGGGCGTTTTGAACAACCGCCTGAGCGAGTTTTTCATGACCGGGTTGAACTCCATCGGCGTGCCCACGCATTTCATCCGCCGTCTGAACATGCGCGAACAACTGGTCCGCGCGGTGGAGATCATTCCGCTGGAAGTGGTCGTGCGCAACGTTGCGGCCGGGTCCATCTGCAAACGTCTCGGCATCGAAGAGGGGACACCGATGCCCCGACCGATCGTCGAGTTCTACTTCAAGGATGACGATCTTGGCGATCCGATCGTGTCCGAAGAACACATCATCGCGTTCCAGTGGGCCTCCCAGCAGGACCTCGACGATATGGTGGCGCTGGCGCTCAGGGTAAACGACTTCATGTCCGGCTGCATGCTGTCGGTCGGCATCCAGCTTGTCGATTTCAAGATCGAGATCGGGCGCGTCTTCGAAGGCGACTACCAGCGCCTGATCGTTGCTGACGAAATCAGCCCTGACAGCTGTCGCCTGTGGGATGTGAAAACCGGCCAGAAGCTTGACAAGGACGTGTTCCGTCGCGATCTCGGCAACCTGGCCGATGCCTATACCGAAGTGGCCCGCCGACTGGGCGTGTTGCCACAATCCGCCACTCCGATCACAAAGCCGACCCTGATTAACTAAAGGAAATCAGTTATATGAAAGCCCGTGTTCATGTGATGCTCAAGCAAGGTGTTCTGGACCCGCAAGGGGAGGCCGTGCGCCATGCCCTTGGCACGCTCGGGTTTGAAGGCGTCAATGGTGTGCGGCAGGGCAAGGTGATCGAACTTGATCTGGCCGATGGCACCTCCGAGCAGACCGTATCCGAAATGTGCGAAAAGCTGCTCGCCAACACCGTGATCGAAAGCTACCGCGTGGAGATGCTGTGATGCGCGCGGCGGTTCTGCGCGCGTACAACGCCGATCTGAGCCTTGAGGATGTGGCCGATCCGGTCTGCCCCGAGGATGGCGTTGTCCTCAAGGTACTGGCCTGCGGTGTGTGCCGCTCCGACTGGCATGGCTGGGTCGGGGAGCACCCCCGCGTCAAACCCGGTCAGATCGGCGGCCACGAATACTGCGGCGAGGTGGTGGAGGCCGGACCTCGCGCCACTCACAAGGTCGGCGACGTTGTCGTTGCACCTTTCATTCTGGCCTGCGGCACATGCCCGTCTTGCCAGTCAGGGGCGCAAAACACCTGTCCGAACCAGCGTTTGCCCGGGTTTGTTGAACCAGGCGCTTTTGCGGAATACGTGGCTGTGCCGTTTGACCACAATCTGTCGCGGCTGCCGGAAACCCTCTCTCCAACTGTGGCGGCCGGGCTTGGCTGCCGGGTAACAACCGCGTGGCACGCGCTCACCGGACGGGCGGCACTGCAAGGGTCCGAATGGGTCGCGGTGCACGGCACCGGCGGGATCGGCCTCAGTTCCGTCATTCTGGCCAACGCGCTCGGGGCGCGGGTGATCGCGGTGGACGTGGTCGATGAAAAGCTTACGCATGCCGCCGAGCACGGGGCAGAGATCACGCTGAACGCGCGGGAGGGTGACGTGGCAGCCCGGATCAAAGAGATGACCGGCGGTGGGGCCCATGTCGCGATCGAGGCGCTGGGGATTCCTGAAACCGTCAACGCCTCCCTTGAGTGTCTGCGCCCGCTGGGACGTCACGTGCAGGTCGGCATGCCGATCGGCCACACCGCCCGGATGGAGGTCAACATGTCGGCAATCTATCAGGGCAACCTGGCGGTCTATGGCACGCGCGGCATGCCGTCGTGGCGCTATCCGAGCCTGTTGAGCCTGATTGAAAGCGGTCGGGTGGACATGAGCCCGTTGATCGCGCGGGAAATCCCGCTTTCGGGCACGAGTGCCGAATTGCGCGCCTTCAACGGGCCGACCCCGCCGGGTGTCGCCGTCATCACAGATTTCGTCAACTGAGGGAGCGCGCGCCATGAAAGCCGCCATCATCGTCTTTCCCGGCTCCAACTGTGACCGTGACCTGGCCGAGGCCTTTCGCAAATCCAGCGGCATCGACCCTGTGATGGTCTGGCACAAGGAAACCGCCCTGCCGGACGGCATCGATATTGTCGGGATACCGGGCGGGTTTTCCTTTGGCGACTATCTGCGTTGCGGGGCCATTGCCGCGCAATCCCCGGTGGCAGGGGCAATCAAGGCCTTCGCCGAGAAGGGCGGGCCGGTGCTGGGGGTGTGCAACGGATTTCAGGTTCTGTGCGAGACCGGGCTTTTGCCCGGCGCGCTGATGCGCAACGCCTCGCTCAAGTATATCTGCCGCTCCGTGGGTTTGCGTGTCGAGACGACTGACACGCCCTATACCGGCACCTATGCGCAGGGCGACGAGATTACGGTACCGATTGCGCACCATGACGGCAATTACCGCGCCGATCCGGGAACTCTCGATATGCTTGAGGCGGAAGCTCGCGTCGCGTTCCGCTATGTCGACAATCCCAACGGATCGGACCGCGACATTGCCGGGATCGTCTCGGAAAATCGCCGTGTGCTCGGTATGATGCCCCATCCGGAACGCGCCTATGAGCCCTTGCACGGGGGCACGGATGGCGCGCGGCTCTTCACCGGGCTGCTGGATGCGCTCAGCCCCGCCTGAGCCGCGTTCTTGTGAGGACGCGGGCAAGCGCGTACCCTGACAGCGATGGTTGATCAGCGCTCAGACCTTTCTAACTCGTTGTCGCGCGCCACCGTGGCGGCGCGGGTGCTCGCGGTGTTTCTGGCGCTTGTGGCGGTCGGGGTCGTCTACGTCACCAATATCTGGCTGACCGAGCGGTTCACGCAAACCACCCGCGAACGCGCCGAGCTGCGCCTATCGCTTTATTCGAACTCCATCGTGTCGGAACTGCAGCGCAACTCGGTGGTGCCGCTGCTCTTGTCGCGCGACCCGGTGATCGTCAACGCACTGAACCAGAACGACTATGCCGCCACCTCGCAGCGGCTGATTTCCCTGCGCGAGGAAATCGGTGCAGCCTCGCTGGAGCTTTTGAACGAAAGCGGACGCACGGTGGCCGCCACCGACCGGACGCAACTGGGCACCCAGCACCGCAACATGCCCTATTTTGTTGAGGCGCTGCGGTCCAACGGGACGGTTTTTACCATCTCGGAAACCGAGGCGGGCGCGTTCGGCTTCGCGTTTTCGCGGCTGATCAAGGATGACCAGCGCGTGCTCGGCGTGATGGTGGTCGAGGTGGACCTGCGCAAGCTGGAAAGCCGTTGGTCGGGCGGGTCCGACGCGATCCTCGTCACCGACAGCACCGGTCGGGTCATCGTCGCGACAGAGCCGCGCTGGCGTGGACGAATGCTCGACGAAGCGCTCAGCGCGCAATCCCCGCCCTCGGCCATCGCGCGCGCCATTCAGGCGACGGAAGAGTGGGCGGGCCGCCGACCGGAGACATACCTGCTGGGCGAGGCGGTGCTGAGGCTGGAAACCCTGGTGCCGTTTCGCGGGTGGCGCCTGACATCTTTCGTGACCTATTCGTCGGTGCGCGAACGGGTCAATGCGGTGCTCGCGCTTGAGATCATGGTCTTCGCGATTCTGATCGCACTGGGCTTTTACGCGCTGAGCCGCCGGGCCGTGTCGACCTCGCTTTTGTTCCAGCGCGAGTCGGCAGAACTCCGCCAGTTGAATGAACGGCTACAGCAGGAAATCGCCGAGCGCGAACGCGTGGAAAAGACGCTTGAACAGGCCGAACAGACCCTTGCGCAGTCCCAGAAACTCGCGGCTCTGGGCGAGATGTCCGCTGCGGTCAGTCACGAGTTGAACCAGCCTTTGGCCGCGATGAAAACCTATCTCGCGGGCGCGCGCCTGCTGATGCAGCGCAAGCGCGTGGACGAGTCGATCAGTTCCTTCGCGCGGATTGACGATCTGATCGACCGGATGGGCAAGATTACCCGGCAGCTCAAATCCTTCGCACGCAAGGGTGAGGATGCGTTTCAGCCCGTTGACCTGCGCGAGGCGCTGTCCTCGGCCTTGGCGATCATGGAGCCGCAGCTCAAGCAAGGCTCTGTAAAGATTGAAAGAACGACGCCCAAAACACCCGTCACCGTCATGGGCGACCGGATCCGGCTGGAGCAGGTGATCATAAACCTGTTGCGCAATGCCATGGATGCCTCCGGCGGGGCAGAGCAGCCGACGGTCCAGATTGACCTGAGCGAGGGCGATGGCGCGAAGCTCGCCGTGCGCGACAATGGTCCGGGGATCGAGAATTTTGACCAGCTCTTTGAACCGTTCTACACGACCAAACAGCCGGGTGATGGGGTGGGGCTTGGCCTTGCCATTTCGTCCGGCATCGTATCGGACCACGGCGGGCGGCTTCTGGCCCGCAACCGCGCCGGCGGCGGTGCGACGTTCGAGATGCGACTGCCCCTCTGGACGGCGCAGCCCCAAGCGGCAGAATAGCGCCAGATGAAAAAAGGAGCCGGGCCATGCCCAAGGCCATGAAAATTGCCATCGTCGATGACGAACAGGATATGCGCCAGTCGATCAGCCAGTGGCTGGCCCTGTCGGGCTTCGATACTGAGACGTTCCCAAGCGCAGAGGATGCGCTCAAATCGCTGGACGCAGGCTATCCCGGCATCGTGCTCTCGGACATCCGCATGCCTGGCATGGACGGCATGGTGTTCCTGAAAAAGCTCATGAGCAGCGACAGCGCGCTTCCCGTGATCATGATCACCGGGCATGGCGATGTGCCCATGGCGGTGGAGGCGATGCGCCTTGGCGCCTTCGACTTTCTGGAAAAACCGTTCAATCCCGACCGGATGACGCAACTGGCCAAGAAGGCCGCAGACGCGCGCCGCATGACGCTGGAAAACCGCGCTTTGCGCCGCGAGTTGGGCGACGGCTCCACCATGATGAAGAAGCTCATTGGTGCCTCTCCGGTGATGACGCGCCTGCGCGAAGATATCCTCGACCTTGGTCAGGCGGATGGCCACGTGCTGATCGACGGTGAGACAGGCACGGGCAAGACGCTCGTGGCGCACGCGCTCCATGCAGTTGGCCCGCGCGCCGGCAAGCCGTTCATCATCCAAAGCTGTGCGGCTGGTGACGACCTGCCCGCACGGCTGTTCGGACCCGCCGCCGAAGGCATGCCGCTGCCGCTCGTCGAGCAGGCCCGCGGCGGCACACTGTGTCTTGAGGATATCGAAGCACTGCCCGCAGAGTGCCAGACCCGGCTTCTGGCGCTGATGAACGACACGGTCGCAGGGCTTGAGACGCGGATCATCGCGGTTTCGAACCTCGCACAGGACGGGCGCACCATCGAAGACTGCCTGCGCCCGGACCTGTTCTACCGGCTGGCCGCGCTGCGGATCACGCTGCCACCACTGCGCCAGCGCGGCGAGGATATCCTGACGCTGTTCACCCAGTATGCCGAGGAGTTCTGCGACGAATACGGCTGCGAGGCCCCGCAGATCACCGCGCAGGAGGCCGCGCAACTGTTGCAGGCTCCGTGGCCCGGCAATGTGCGCCAGTTGATCAACCTTTCCGAACGCGCGGTTCTGCAATCCCGCCGCGGCACAGGGTCCATCGCGTCGCTGCTGATGGCCGACAATGCCGAGGTCGGGGCAGAGATCGGACCTGCCGTGACGACCGAGGGCAAGCCGCTCAAGGAATATGTCGAGGCGTTCGAACGGATGCTGATCGACAACACCATGCGTCGTCACAAGGGCTCCATCGCCGCCGTGATGGACGAGCTGTGTTTGCCGCGCCGAACACTGAATGAGAAAATGGCGAAATACGGCCTGAGCCGGTCGAATTACCTGACCTGACTCGGGCTCAGCGCTTGCGGTCGGAGGTCGGCAGGCTGTCGGGCAGGGTGATCTTTGCGACCTGTTCGGCAATCGGATCGACCGAGAGGGGATGGGTTTCTTCCTCGTGGTCGGCCGGATCACCAATCGGCTGCCACGCACCGCCCTTGTAAATCTCAAGCCCCGAGAAGCTCGCCTTGTAGCCCATTTTCGGGCTGCCGGGCACCCAGTAACCCAGATAGACGTAAGGCAGCTTTGCCTCCCGCGCGATCTCCACATGATCGAGGATCATGTAAGTGCCAAGCGAATTGGCATGCATGTCCGGATCATAGAACGAATACACCATCGACAGCCCGTCATCGAGGACGTCCGTCAGGCACACGCCTGCCAGCGCACGGTCCGCGCGCCGAGTGGCGGCATCGCTGCCCGGTTCCACATATTCGATCACGCGCGAGCGCACCGGTGTTTCCTCGATCATCGCGGCGAACTCGAAGATGTCCATGTCGGCCATCCCGCCATCGGCATGGCGACTGTCGAGGTATTTCCGGAACAGCGCATACTGATCTTCCGTCGCCCAGGGAGAGGTCGCCTCCCGGATGAGGTGATTGTTGCGATTTCGTGTCCGACGCTGGCTGCGATTCGCCGTGAACTCCGCGACGTTTATCCGTGCCGACAGGCACGCCATGCACTCCGCGCAGGACGGCCGATAGAGCACGTTCTGGGACCGGCGAAAGCCCTGTTTCGACAAGGAGTCGTTCAGAGTTTCGGCGTATTCGCCTTGCAATGCAGTGAAAAGCTTCCGCTCCATGCGCCCTTCAAGGTAGGGGCAAGGCTGCGGAGCCGTCACGTAGAATTGCGGCGCTATCGGAAGAGTATGGCGCATATCACCTATACAGAATGCGTTTGACAGGACGGTAACAAGCCAAATCGCGTCCGCCAACCCCGTTTGCCGGTTGAATTGCCACGCCGCGCGTCGCTTGACCGACGCGCCCCATTCTGAGCACGGTGCCCGGCAATGACAGCCCGGCTCAAGACCGGGTGCGATTGCGGGACAGTGATGAAGTCTGTGAACGGTTCGGGACGACGGGTGCACCTGTGCGGCGGCATGACGGTGGCCATTGCGCTCTTGCTCGGCGCGCCTGCCCGCGCGCAACCGCCTGAGGTCAACGTCCTTGGCAGCCAGGTGGAGGAGAAGGCCTCCGAGGCGCTTGCGCTCTTCGGACTGATAGCCGTACCGAACGACGCGGCCTCCACGATTTCCCTCGACGGCACCGGGGGTACGACGGATCTGCTCAGCGTGCAGACCGGTGGCGGGTTTCGGGTGAGCGAGGATTTCCCTCTCTATCTCGAAGGCTTCGCCGGGTACCAGCGCTATGACCCGATCTTCGTCTTTTCCAATGGCACCGACAGCGCGAACATCCGCGCGCGCTGGAACGCGGTTGCGCTGACCGGTGGTGTCGGGTGGGATTTCGACATTACGGAGAACTTCACGATCCGTCCCATGGCACACCTGACCTTCGGCCGCATCGTCAGCGATCTTGAACTGGGTGCGCTCTTTGTCGGGAACAAACTTGATCGTGACGTGGGTTTTCTGGTGAATGGCGGGCTGACTGCCGCAGGCTACGGGGCCTCACTGTCCGGCCTTTACGAGAAAAAGACAGAGGCATATGAATTCGAGCTGTCCGGTCGGTTTACGCATCTCCAGATCGAGACTGTCGGCAGTTCCTCCGACGTCGATGCGTCCTCGGATGCATCGGTAGCCAGCTTCTGGACCCGTTACCGTGAACCGATCCGCGACTGGCGGGCGTTCGGCCAACCGGTACGCTGGGTCGTTGACGGATCACTGGGGCTTTACGATGGCGGGCCGACAGTCTTTCCCGGGATCGAGTGGCTTGCAGGTATTGGTGCGGGGCTGGAGCTCGATGTGTCCGACACACGGCTCATCTGGACAACCCGAGCGCGCCTGATGGCGCGGTACTACTTCGGCCAGGATTACCGAGGCTGGGGGGTCGGCCTCGGCATTTCCTTCTAGGCAGGCTGAACTAGGCCGGGCTGGCTGCACGGTTCAGTGCCGCCGTGCCCAGCACGTGGTCGGTCAGTCCCTGCTTGCGTTCGCTCATCAGCATCAGGGCAATTGACACAAGTTGCAGCGGGAAAACTGCAAGGCTGATGTGGTAGCCAAGCGTGTGCAGAAACGCCTGACTGGCATCCATCCGCCCGCCATCCGCCGCGCGCAGTTCGATTGCGGTGAACCGCATGCCCCACGTTGCCGATCCCCGGGCAATCGTCACCCAGCGATAGAGAAAGCTGACCATCATCGCCAGAAACGGCAGATAGAAGAGCGCGGTGAAGAAGGTGAAGGGAACAAGCACGACTGTCATCGCCAGAATGGCCAGCAGGTCCACGCCCCAGGCGACAAGCCGCTTGGTGGGGACATCCCGATACAGATCGGCATGGGTATACGGGTCGGGGAGGGCGGTTGTCTGGGTCATGGTCTCTCGGGCGGTGCAGGTCGTGGAACAAATTATAGCCGCCCCGTTTGGGGCGGCCAACGATATTGGATGGGCGGATTATGCCTCGGCGGGCTTGTCACCTTCGGCTTTCGCGGACTTCGCCCGGTCCTCCATGAACTGGTCGAACTCGGACTTGTCCTTGGCCGCACGCAGACGTTCCAGAAACGCCTCGAACGCGTGCTGCTCGTCCTGCAGCCGGCGCAGCGTGTCCGCCTTGTAGGCATCGAACGCGGTGTTGCCGGAGGATTTGAAGCCGATGGCCTTGTCCATATGGCGGCTGCGGGTCGACGAACAACTGAACATGCGTTTGCTCCAGATCATGTAGAAGAGAAGGGCGAGGCCAATCGGCCAGAAGAAAATAAAGCCGAGAACCATGGCGATAATCCAGGCAGGTTTGCCTTTGCTGTCGAGCCATGTTTCGGCTTGCGTGGGCCAGGTGGCGACGGATGACATTTGGTGCTCCATGTGCGTTTCAATGAATGTGAATTCGTTTCACATCACATCAGATGGGGCGTCAATCCGGCCACACAAGGGGTCAATGTAAAAAAGATTTACTTTATGCGCTCCGTACCCGCGGGTCGCGACCGGCTTGGTTGTGGTTTGTATCTTGTGTTGCCTGTAGCGGGCCGCATCCCTCCGAGCGGAATGCCACCGATGCACTTGCGCAGACTAGCGGTCCGCGGCGGTCGGCAGCCCCAAATTTGCGTGCAGATCGTTGAGCGCAGAAACCGTCAGTGCGCCACCCTTGGACGCGTCAAAAAACGCGGCTTCGGCCTCCTTGCCTGCAATCAAGAAGTCTCGGCGCACGTCTCTCACCCCGTCCAGCAGCCCGTCGCGTTCGTCTTCGAAGGCTTCCGCGACGGCCAGTTCCTGCTCCAGTGCTGACAGCGTTTCCTCGTAACCCGGGATTGTCGGATCGAGATCAGCGATATCTTGCAGCACTTCATCACTGCCCCGCCCGTCATAGCTTTGATCGAAGTCGCGCAACGCGCTCCGCGCGTCCATCAGGTCTTCGCGCGTATCGTAGTACTCTGTGGCCGCCTCCTGATACGTGGCGATCTTGCCGACGTTGCTATTCGGAGAGGCGTTGGCAAACGCAGCGGCGGCGGCGCGAGATGCATTCAGATTACGCAACTTGTCTGATCCGTCCGGAGCGGTAATCGCCGCCACCAACGGATCGCGCAATCGGTCTTTCGAGCGCGCTCCCTGCGTGCGCGCAGAGGCGACTGTGCCCTCCGATCCGGGCGCCACGAGCATGTCGCGCCGCTGGGGCTCTGTCAGATTGGGGTCATTGTATGCGCGCGACGCAGTCGGGTCGGGCAGGCCAAGGTTGTCATGAAAATCACCCAAGGCGTCTGGTGTCAGTTCGCGCCCCTTGGAGGCATCGAAGAAAGCGGTCTCAGCGCTCTCCAGCGCATCATATGTCTCTCGCCGCAGGTCGATCACGTCTTCCTTGAGGTCCTGACGTTCCGTCTCAAAGGTTTCTGCCCTTGCTAGTTCATCCTCAAGCGTGGCCAAAGTCTCGGCATACTCGGGCGTCGTCGGATCAAGGCTCGCAATATCGATTTCGATTTCGGCGCTGGTACGTCCTTCGTAAGCGCCGTTGAACGCCCTCAGCTCGCGGCGGGCTTCGGCCAGTTCGTCGCGCAGCGCGTAGTATTCCGAGGCCGCTGTTTGATAGGTCGCGATCTTGCCGACATTGCTGTTCGCCGACGCGTTTGCGAATGCTGCCGCCGCGGCTCCGGAAGCGCTCAGGTTGCGCAGCTTGGGGGACCCGCCAGGGTCCGTAATCGCTGAAACCAGCGGGTCGCGCGTCCGCACCCTGTCCTTGGGTAGGTTACCCTCCGGCGCACCACGTACGCGCGTGAAGCGCGGAGCAGGGCGGGGCGATGTGTCGACCAAAGTGGCGCGTTTGACGGTCGCGCGTTTCGGCCTTTGCGTGTCGGTCGTGCCGGTGAAGAGCGACTTCAGGTCCTTTTGAAACTGCCGCCCGGCCTCCGCCAGCGTTTTCGGACCCTTGGTGTTCCGCGATGCGTTCGAAGATCCGTTTTTCTTGAATTCCTTTTTCAGCTCACGCCACGCCCCAGCCGGGTCATGTTTCCCGTTCGCTTTCGCACTCCGGTTCCCGTTGCCTTTGCTGCCGCCGGACTTGCCGCTCCCGCGCTCCGCCTTATCATGTCCTTTTCCGCCGCGGTCGGATTTGTCACTTCCGCCACCGCGACCTCCGCCGTTACCATTTCCGTTGCCCTTGTCATTCTTGGCAAAGGCCGCATCCGGGGCCAGCGTAATCGTCGCAACTGATACTGTCCCAAGCGCAAGTGCAGCGGCAGTAAAAATGGACGTAAGCGACTTTGGCGAAATCAGCGGGGTCATGGAGCGTCTCCTGAAAGAGCCGGAACAGTAGCACAGGTGTATCGAAGTCGGCAAAATTAATGCGTTATTTCAGAGGCATAATTGTGGCGCATTGGTCGCGATGCACGAAACGGTTCCGGTCGTTTCCACCATATTGACCATGATGCACGACCCTCTGGCCCGGCATGAGCATCCCACCCCGCCGCTAGACGGTAAACGACGCAAGCTCCGCTCGTGCCAGGCTGCGAAGTGTTTCCGGGGCAATTCCGAAGATATGTCTGGGCGTGCCGGCGGCGCCGTAGATCAGGTCGAACTCCAACAGACGCGGGTCGAACCACGCGCGCGGCGGTGTCAGGTGCCCGATGGGGGCCACTCCGCCAATGGCAAATCCGGTCTGGGCACGGATCAGGGCGGCATCCGCCTTGCCCAGGGGGCTGCCGGCGAACGCGCTGGCCTTGGCGGCGTCCACCTGATTTCCTCCTGCGGTGACGAACAGGATCGCTGTACCTGTCGCGGCACAACGGAACATGATCGACTTGGCAATCTGATCGATCGTGCAGCCCGCCGCGTCGGCCGCCTGGGCTGCGGTCCGCGTCTCGGACGGCATTTCCAGCACGGTGTCCTTCAGCCCGGCCGATTGCAGCGCGGCGCGCACCCTTTTCAGGCTCTTGCTCATTTCTGTGCTCCTTTCGTCCCCAATCGACCGCGATCCTCTTTTCTCAGTCCCGGTTTTTTCCTAAGCGGGTGGGGTTTACGCCCCAAGTCCCGAGTCGCACGGGCCTCGGCCCCCCGTGCACGGAAATGAGTCCGCCTGAATGACCAAGCCTGTCACCTCCCTCAGCCAGCGCGTTTCCGAGTTTCTGGCCCAGATCTATCCCGAGATGAATGCCGATATTCTGGCCTCCCAGGTGATCGAGGCGTTCTTCCCCGAAGAAACCCCGCGCCGCAAGCGCCCGCGCGCGCCCGGCAACAACCTGTGGTCGGAAAAGGACGCGTTGCTCATCACCTATGGCAATTCGATTGTCGATGGCACGCACAAGCCGCTCGACCTTCTGCATGATTTCCTGCTGGAATACATGCAGGGCGTGGTCAACGGGGTGCATATCCTGCCATTCTTCCCGTTTACGTCGGATGACGGGTTTGCCGTCACCGACTACCGCGCGGTGAACCCGGCCTTGGGCGACTGGCCCGACATCAACCGCATTGGCGCGGATTTCCTGCTGATGTCTGATCTGGTGCTGAACCATGTCTCAAGCCAGGGCGCATGGTTCAATGCCTACCGGCAGGGGCACGCGCCCTATGACAGGTTCTTTTTCGAGGCGGACCCGGCAGACGATCTGTCCATGGTCGTCCGCCCCCGGACAACTCCGCTTTTGCAGGAGGTGGAAACCTCCAATGGGCCGCGCCACGTCTGGTGCACCTTCAGCCATGACCAGATCGATCTGGATTTCCGAAATCCGGAAGTTCTGCTTGAGTTCCTGCGGATCATGCGCCTGCATGTGGACAATGGCGTTCGGATCATCCGGTTGGATGCGGTGGCGTTCATCTGGAAAGTCGTCGGCTCCCCATCGATCCACCTGACGGAGACCCATGCGATTGTCCGGCTGATGCGGCTGTTGTGCGATTTCGCACAGGAACCGATCATCCTGTTGACCGAAACCAATGTTCCGAACGCGGAAAACCTCAGCTATTTCGGCAACCGGAACGAAGCCCACGCAGTCTACAACTTCACGCTGCCGCCCTTGTTGCTGCACGCAATGATGTCGGGCTCTGCCGAGTATCTGCACCGCTGGCAGCGGGGTATGCCGCCCGCCCAGCTTGGCTGCGCCTATCTGAATTTCTCGGCCTCACATGACGGGATCGGGATGCGCCCGGCCGAAGGCGTGCTCCCGGAGGAGGAGAAAGCCCGCGTGATCCAGACGGTGCGTGATCTGGGTGGGCTGGTCTCCATGCGCGCGCTGCCCGATGGCGGTGAAAGCCCCTATGAGTTGAACATAACGTTTTTCGAGGCAATGGGCGGCACGTTCAAAGGGCGCGACGATTACCACATCGCGCGGTTCATCTGCTCCCAGACAATCGTGATGTCCCTCGAAGGAATTCCTGCTTTCTACATCCACTCCATGCTGGCCACGCAGAACGACCATGACCAGGTGGCCCGGCGTGGCATGAACCGCGCGATCAACCGGCACAACTGGGAATACCCGGCGTTGAAGGCAAAGCTCGACGATCCCGACAGCCAGCACGCGCTGGTCCTGTCTGCGCTTTCCGCCCGGCTGCGCGCCCGATCCCGCCAGATCGCGTTCCACCCGAATGCCACGCAGTTCACGCTATCGCTCGATCCGCGTATTTTCGGGGTCTGGCGGCAAAGCCTCGATCGGGCGCAATCCATTTTTGCGCTGCACAATGTCAGTGACGAGCGTGTGGTGATCCAGCCCCACGAGATCAACCTGATCGAAGGCGCGGATTGGGTTGATGTCCTGTCCGGGGAGCATATTCGCGTCGAAGGCGGTGACATTCCCATGGCCCCCTACCAGTGCCGTTGGATCACCAATCGCGCGGGATAGCCCCGCAGCGGGACGCGAATCTCCGTCCGTAACGAGCGATTTCAGGGTCAGGTCTGCGTTCTGACAGGGCGCCGACACGGAACCACAAGATGGCATTTGCCGCTTTTCTGCCACAATATACAGCAGAACTTGCGATTGTTGCTACCGTGAGTTGTAAAATGAGGGCGTACTTGGTGACACCGCCCTCAAATGCCATTTTAACGATACCCATGGTTCGGTGATGGACCGTGGGATTTGTGCGAGTATCCGTTGCAGCGGAATTTTTAAAGTACTTTATACGAGTGGAGCCGCCGCTGCCCATCCGGGCGCGGCGGCTTTTCGGTTTATGAGCGGATAGCCGCTTACGCGAGTCAGGTTTAACCTGTTCACCCCTGGGGAGAAAAGTCGTCCAGATCGGCCGCTGCTGCGGCTTTGAAGTCTGTCAGGAAGCTGGGGTCGGCCGCATGCACCCGGTTCCAGGTCGGAATGAAGGGCGCTTCGGACGGCTTGTCGATGAAGATCTGGCCCGCGCGCATGATGTTCTCTGCAAAAAGCTCGATCGACTGCTCCTCGCGGTGCCTGTCCACGGCCAGACCGTTCATCTTGGCGTCGTTGTAATACGCCTCCAGCAGGTCCAGTGCGCTGCGATAGTAGGTGGCTTTCAGTGTGCGAAAGGTGTTGCCCGTGAACGTCGTGCCATCGGCGGCCAGCTTGCGGAAGATCGACTTGCAGATATCGGTCGACATGCGCGACAGCCCGGTGGAGGCGTCCTCTTCGCTCAGGTCCTGATGCTTGTGATCGTAGGCGTCGCTGATCTCCACCTGGCAGACGGCCTTGGGCGCCAGATTGCGCCAGGCCTCGGACAGAACCCCGATCTCAAGGCCCCAGTCAGACGGGATGCGCAGGTCCGGCAGGATCCCCGTGCGCATGGCAAATTCGCCCGACAGCGGATAGCGGAAGCTGCGCAAGTAATCGAGGTAATCGCGGTCCCCGATCACCCGTTTCAACGCAATCAGCAGTGGACTGACCAACAGTCGCGTGACCCGGCCGTTCATCTTGTTGTCACCGATACGCGGATAGAACCCCTTCGCCACCTGATACGGGAAGGTCGGATTCACCACGGGGTAAACCAGCCGCGCCAGCATCCCGCGCTCATATGTGGTGATGTCGCAATCGTGGATCGCCATGACCGCGCTGTCGGCGCAGGCCATCAGGTAGCCCAGACAGGTCCAGACGTTCTTGCCCTTGCCGGGTTCTTGCGGTGCCAACCCCATCTCGTCCAGCCGCGCGCCCAGTTCCAGCATCCGCGGGCTGTCGTTCCAGATCACGACGTTGGTTTGCGGCAACTGCGCAAAGAACGCGCGCGCGTGGCGGAACTGCGCCTCGTCCGCGCGGTCCAGCCCGATGATAATGCGGTGCAGATACGGCACCTGTGCCAATTCGTTCAGGATGTTCTGCAGCGCAGGGCCTTCGAGTTCGGAGTACAGGCAAGGCAGGATCAACGTGATCTTGCGTGTGTGTGAGAAGGCTTCGATCTCGTAGGTCAGTTCTTCCAACGAGCGCGTGCGCAGATTGTGCAGTGTCGCGATGTTGCCGTTCTGGTGAAAATCAGCCACTCGGTCGGCCCCCCCTCTCGTACGTCCGGTCCTTCAGTACCCGTAGAACCTCCGCGTTCCAACCGTCCGGGCCGGGTTTCTCGCTGCGGCGTATCCGCCCCTGCGTCTCGGTGGCCAGCGGGGGCAGGGGGGGCGCGTGGGGATTTGCAATGACGATGCCCAAATCGGCGGTCTCCAGCATTTCCACGTCGTTTGGCGCATCGCCGAGTGCGAGGCTGAACGGCTTGCCGTACTGCCCTGTGATCTCGGCCACGCGGTCGGCCTTGGTGCCGCCGAACGACAGGGTCAGGAACCGCCCGCCGCGCCGCGCCGTCACCCCTTGCACGCGCAACGCCTTAAGGAACGCCGCCTGACCGGCGGCGTCGCCGGTCCATATGCCCGGTTCCGAGGCTGCGCGGGTCTTGGCCAGGTCTGCCTCGGCCACCGGCAGGCCGGTGGTCGCGGCGACTTCCGCCACGCTCAGATCCCCGAACCCGCGATAACAGGCGCGCAAGTGCGCTGGAACGGTCTCCAACGCCTCCCGCAGGCGCGCGTAGGCGGCGGTATCTGCGTCGGGCGCGGCATGGGCGGCCAGCACTCCGGTGCCGTTTTCGACAATCGCGGGGTACGCCGACAGCCCTAGCGCCTCCCGCAACCGTGCGATTTCGGCAGCCGTCTTGGAACTCGCCAGAATAACCGGCGCGCCAAGTTTTGCCAATGCCGCCAGCGCCGGGCGGGCCGGGGCGAAGGAATAGCTGTCATGGTCAAGAAGCGTGCCATCAAGATCGGTGAAGACGATCAGCGGCGGGGCTTGAGCAGGATCCTTGTGCATGCCTCACGCCTAGCGGTGGCCCGCATCGGTGCCAAGGCGAAACTTGGTCCCCGGTGTGTTGCCTTCCCGGGACAGATACCGCTGGTCTGCACAGGCTGGCGCCGCCCGAATGTCCATCGCGTTGACAGCGCGCTGCAGACGGGGCGTACTGCGCGCCTGAGACCGCCCCACCTGACGCAACGGTACGAGCCCGGCATGTATGTATTCGACGGACAGTGTCCAGTCTGCCAGAAATCCACCACATACCGGAGTAAGACCGACTGGTTCCGAGATGGCCTGCTCTGCGATCACTGCAAGTCGATCCCGCGCGAACGCGCCTTCGCGTGGTGTCTGAACACGTTTGCGCCGAACTGGCGCGCGGTCAAGCTGCACGAAAGCTCTCCCGTCGACAGATCGATTTCGGGCATCATGATGCGACAGGCGGAAGGCTATGTCGGCACACATTTCTATCCCGAAGCCGCCTTGGGGGAAATGCATAACGGCTTCCGATGCGAGAACCTTGAATGCATGACCTTTGCGGACGAAAGTTTTGACCTGCATTGTCATCTGGACGTGCTGGAGCATGTGAACGAGCCCGAACTCTGCTTTCGCGAGATGGAGCGCACGCTCAAGCCGGGCGGCATGATGATTTTCACCACGCCGGTCTACGAGGGAAAGCTCAAGACCGAGCGCCGCGCCCGCTATACCGACACCGGGGTGGAGCATCTGGCGGAGCCGGAATATCACGGCAACCCGATCAATGACGAAGGCGCGTTGGTGACCTTTCACTATGGGTCTGATTTTGCAGAGCTTATTCAGGGTTGGGCGCCCGGATGCGGGGTTAACATGGTTACCCTGAATGACCCCAGACTCGGCGTGATCGGAAAGTTTCGGGAGGTATTCGTCGTGACCAAATACGGTCGGAATGACGCCTTGGCCGCGCAGCCCGTCGAACAGCGCTCGAAACTGAAGCGTATCTTCGCAAAAGGAACCTAGCCATGCATGTGACATGCTCGATTTGCGGTGGGCAGACGTTCGAAAGCAACCGCGTGCTCTGGCCGGCACTGATCGCGGAATGGGGTCTTGCCCCGAACGAGGTCGACTATATCGACCGCCAGCAGGGGGAGCGGTGCATCGCCTGCCACGGCAGCCTGCGCCATATCGCGCTTGGCAACGCGCTCCGCGCGGCTTTGGGAACCCGGCAAACGGTCAAGGATCTTGTCGAAAGCCAGATTGAGGCCACGATCCTCGACGTGAACGGGGCGGAGGTGATCTCGGATGTGCTGGCCGGGCTGCCGAACTACACCCGGGGCGACTACCCAGAGGTGGATCTCCAGAACCTGCCCTATACCGATGACAGTTTCGATGTGATCCTGCATTCGGACACCTTGGAACACGTGCCCAATCCGCTCTACGGATTGCGCCAGTGCATGCGGGTCCTGCGGCCCGGCGGGTGGCTCTGTTATACCGTGCCCATGGTGGTGGAGCGGCTGACGCGGTCACGGGCTGGCATGCCGCCCAGCTATCACGGCGATCCGTCGATGGGGCGCGCCGACTATATCGTGCACACCGAATACGGGGCGGATGCCTGGACGCACCTCGCGCGCGCCGGGTTCACCGAGATCGGAATGCATGTCGTGTCGTATCCCGCGGCGCACGCGTTGATGGGGCGCAAACCCCCTGCCTAGGCCAGTTTGCGCGGGGCCGCGTCAGAGCGCCTTGAGTTTGTAGCCAGTGTGTTCGACCAGATTGACCAGAACGCGTTCAATCGCATGGGCGCGGGTCCCATCGGCCAGACCGCGTTCGACGTCGAAATCCTGCACACTCAGTTTCAGGAGCGGGGCAATCGCCGCCGGATCGACCCAGAACATCGTCCCCGCCACGAACCGGTCATTGCGGAACCTGAACCCCATCTCCTGGGCCAAGGCGTCCACGTTGGCGCGGTTATTCGCCATATTGCGCTTGTCATGGCGGATCACGGATTTCGCCGTCGCAAGCATGCCCAACCCGGGGTCCGCATCGAAGGCGTCCATTGCCGAAGGGTCGATCAATGCGCTCAGCGTTGATTTTCGGATCTTGTCGCCATCGGTGCGGTAGACCGACTTCTTGCCATGTACCTTGCATACGGCGCGGTAGTTCAGATGCGCGATCCGTTGCATCGTCATCAGGAACGGCCGGACGTCGCGCCCCCGGTTGTCGACCAACTCCACATATGCGGACGGCATCGCGGCCGAGATCATCTGCGCAGTTTCAAGCGACGTCGCTGTTGCGTAGACATCCACCGACCCGGTTGGCAGAGCCTCGATCAGCGCCTGCACCTCGGCCCAGGTGTCGGGGTAGTGGATATGGGCCACGACAGCGTAGTTGGCTTCGGTCTGATCGGGTATGTCGGGCCGCAGGAAGGGCCCCGCTGCCACGTCGTAATTCGCCATCACCTTGTGCGTGGCCTCAAGGTATCCGTAGCCATGCTTCTGATCCGGTTCCAGATGCGTGCCCTCCGCCCACTCGTTCCAGGCATTCACGAAGACCAGCCGCTCATCGTCGGATCGGTCGGGATCCTTGGCCGCATGCTCCACATTCGCGGCCAGCCACTGGTTGTAGCGCGTTACGCTGAAATTCGTGAAAACCGAGGCACTCAGACCCCGACGCGCCGTGTTGTCCCACGACATCATCGCGGTGCGGAACACCAGATGATCGGAGGTTTTTCGGCACACTTCCTTCGCCGTCAGATCGTCGTAATCGTAGACGCCCCCGTTGAACCCCTGCTCGAGGTCGTCCACGAATTCGGTCACGTTCTTGGCGTCGATGGCATGCGGCGGAAACTGGAGCAATGCGTCCAGCCCAAGCGCCTCTGGTGTGCCGGTATCGGACGTCTGTGCAGACACGACATAGAGCCCACCAAGACCCATTTCCTCGGCCGCCGCGCGCCACATCTCCACTGTTTCCTTGAACTCCGGGATCAGGTGCGCGCGGTACACGATGAACAGGGGCTTGCCGTTCACACGAATATAGCGCGGGTCCTCCATGTATTGCCGCAGGTATTCCAGCATCGCGCGCGAGTCCGCCAGCGAGTGGTCCTGCGCGATCAGAACCTCCTGATCCAGGCCATCCCAGCGGCGTGTCCAGTTCTCGTTCGCCCAGATCATGCAGAACGGCAGGTCCATTTTCGGGTTGGCCAGCATCTGCTCCAGCGGTGTCTCCATGAGCAGCTTTCCAGCAAACCAGTAGAAGTAATAGGCAAAGCCGGACACGCCGTAATTCCGTGCAAGCCGCGCCTGTTCCTCCATAACTTCGGGCACGCGCAAGTCATAATATCCAAGGTGGATCGGGCAATGCGGCTGGTGGTGGCCGGGGAAAAGCGGTCGTGCCTTGCCGACATTGGTCCACTCGGTAAAGCCCTTGCCCCACCACGCATCGTTCTCCGGGAACGGATGATATTGCGGCAGGTAGAACGCAATGGTCTTGACCACCGTGTCCAGCGTGTCGTGCGGGATATGCTCGACGAAACCTTCGCTCACGTCAGAATACTTGACGACCGGCACATCCGGACCATTGCCGTAGCGCCCAAAGGGCGGGATAACGCCATCGATTTCGGAGTAGCCAGGCCATTCCGTTCCGGCCCGGGCGGTCATGCCTTCGACCAGTTTGCCGTCGACAAACTCGGGCGTTTCGATTTTCTCTGGCCAGACCTTCTTGGGTTTTCCCTTGCGCTTGCGAAGGCTGTTCGAAATCCTGCGCAGCGGTCTGGTGCGGCGCCACCACTTGTCTTGCAGGACAAAGTTGGCCGTTTCCGTGACTTGGCGAATGTAGTCCATCAGGCTTTCGATCTGCGCGGCCATGTCGTTTGAGGTAGCGCGCGCGTTGTCGAGTTCGTCGAAGGACTTTTCCAGGTCTTGCAGCGTGACCTCTGCCGCGTAGGGTTCCAGCGGACTGCCCGGGATTTCATAGGCAGAATTGGGCAGCTTCGGCAGGTCGCCATCCGAGGCCAGCACCAGATCATAGCGGGCATTCGGCACCCCGTCGCGCACGCCGCCTCCGGCGAACACCTGGAACGGCGCGTTTTCCGTGTTGGCGATCAGCGACGCAGCACTCAGCCTTTGCCCGTAGTGCGAGATGTTCTTGAAGTACCCGCCAACCAGCGCGACGAACTCTTCGGTATAAAGTTCCTTGACGTGAAACGGGTTGTCGTATTTCGGCTTGTCCGAATATTCGAGCTTGTTCGGGCTGGAAATCATCAGCAATCCGCCCGGTCGCAACACGCGCCGCAACTCCTGCATCATGCGGTCATGCTCTTCCAGATGCTCGATCGTCTCGAACGACACGACCATGTCCACCGATGCATCCGGAACGGGAATATCCGTCGCGCTGCCTTGCCGGAAATAGAGGTTCGGGGCGCGGTAGTGATACTTGGCATGAGCCACCGCATCGGCGCTGATATCGACGCCCATGACGGATTTTGCACTCGCCGACAGAATTTCCGACCCGTAGCCTTCGCCGCAGGCGATGTCGAGCACGTCCAACCCCGAAGCCAGCCGCCGCGCGAGTTGATAGCGATGCAGGTGCTCCAGTTCGATGGTGCCCTGAAACTGCGGCAGGTAGCGTTCCCCGTCGGGGATCAGGTCTGCCGGTTTTCCGACACCGTCCTTGGTCATGGATAATGGCTTTCTTGCGTGAGTGTTGTGGGAAAGGGAGGGCGCGGCCGCGCCCGCGCGTGATGGGTCTGTCTTGGTGTCACGTCATCTCGGTGGTCTTTGGCACGGCTTCATGCGTTGCGGCAAGATAGCCGAAGCCGAATTTCCGATCCGGTTCCAGATGGGTGCCCTCGGCCCACTCGTTCCAGGCGTTGATGAACACGATTTTCTCGTCCGGTCCATACTTGTCCCGTTTCAGAACGTTCTGGCACAGGTGGCTCAGCCATTGCCTGTACCGGTCCAGCGAGAATTTCGCCAGAATGCGCGGGGCATTCTGGTTGCGTGCGGTGTTGTCCCACGACAGCGTTGCCGACCGGAACAGCTTGTAGTCGGGCTCCGGCTTCTCCAGTGCGGCCTGAACAACCACGTCGTAGTCGAGGATCGCGCCGGTGAAATCAGGGTTCGTGACCCCCATCGTGTCGGTGATGTCCTTGCGTTTGATCTGGTGGGGCGGGAATTCCATCGCGGCATCGAACCCGATCTTTTCCGGCGCGCCGACGTCGAAGCTCTGGGCTGCGATCAGGTACAGTCCCGCGAAACCCTGTGCCTCGGCCTCTGCCCGCATGGCCTGCGCCATCCCGGCAACATCCGGGATGATGTCCGCGCGGTAGATCACCAGCACCGGTCTGCCATCGATCCGGATATACCGCGGATCGTCCATGTAATCCTTGAGGTGCCGCACGAGGGCCTGCGCATCCTCGATGGAATACTCCTGTGCCATCAGAACCTCCTGCGCGCGCCCGGCCCACCGTCGCGTCCAGCTCTCGTTCGCCCAGATCAGGCAGAAGGGCATGTCGACCACCGGGTTCTCCAGCATCATCCGCAGGGGCTTCTCCATCAAGGTCTTGCCGCCAAACCAGTAGAAATAATAGGAAAACCCACCGATCCCGTACTCACGTGCAATCTTGGCCTGTTCTTCCATGACCTCCGGAATTCGCAGGTCGTAATACCCCAGATGGATCGGGCAGTGTGGCTGGTAATGGCCCGGGAAGTTCGGCACCGCCTTGCCGACGTTGGTCCACTCGGTAAACCCCTTGCCCCACCACGCGTCGTTCTCCGCGAACGGATGAAACTGCGGCAGGTAATGTGCGATAAGACGGACGGCCGGGGTGCTTGCAGCAGGCGGAGCATACGGTACGAACTCGTGTGTGCCTTGAACGGCCCGCGTTGCGTCCAAGCCGACCGGCGTCGCGTCGATGGCGGGCGTGCTGTCGCGGCGCCGTGGGTCGCGCTTGTCGGCAGAGCTTTTGAACCGCCGGGCCGTGCGCGAAGAAAAAGGCGCGCACACGTGGGAGGCCGCGCCCGCGAGCACAAAGATAGCTGTATCCTTAAACGACATCGGGGCCTTTCAGTCGCAAGTGCCTGATCCCCTCCGGTCTTAGCCGGTCTGACGGCGCACATCAAACCACGGCCCGGTCCTGCAGCGCGAATTGCGTGCCGACGTGCGCTGCGATCACACTGAGATAAAACTTGAGAATACTTCATTAAGTATATGATATTGAATGTATAAATTACCTGATCGGTGGATATGCAGTCTTCGGCCTGCACAGGGCCAGTGGTGCGGCAAGTTGCGGCGGGCGCGCCGACATGGCCCGGGTCACCATTTTTGCGGTTTCCAATGGGCTATGCGAAAAACCACGCTTGCACCCGCCGGCCAAGCTGCGCTAGGAGGCGGGCAGCGGGTGATTAGCTCAGTTGGTAGAGCGCTTCGTTTACACCGAAGATGTCGGGAGTTCGAGTCTCTCATCACCCACCACGCTTTTCCGAAGCGATCTCGCAAACCGGCAAGAGTGGCTCCGCGATATCCCACAAGGCATCCGCCACTGCCCTTGCCCCGTCTGGCGCGGGGTGGATTGCGTCTCGGTACGCACCGGGGCCGGGGCGCGCCATGGTGTCCAGAAGAGAAACGAACGGCACGCGCCGATCCGCTGCCCACGCGGCGAAATGACCTGCTGCCGGGCGCGCGCCCGCATCCCATTCCGGCAGGGTCGGATGATAGACAAGCGCGACCCTCATGCCGTCGCCACGCATCTGCCCCAGCATCCGGTCCAGCGCGTCCAGCGTCATCTCGGCGCGGGTTTCTGCATTCGGGAAATCCGCCGGGGCAGGGGGTGGGTGCCGTTCGCGCACGGCGCGCAGCGCGTCGCCCGTGGCTGTCAGGCTCGGGCGCAGCCTGTAGGGCGCCACGCGTCCCGACCGCGTCGGGATATCGAACAGGTCATGGGCCGATAAGACAATCAGCGCTGCGCGCGCGCCGAACGTGCCCTGCGCGGCCAGATAAGCCGCCTGATTGACCGGTCCCCAACTCGATGCGGCAATCGGCAGAACCGGCAGATCGCAGGCATCCCGCGCGGTCAGATGCGCCGTCACGATGTCCGACTGGTCGATGAAGTGGTTTCCGTAGATCACGCTGTCGCCCAGTACGAGCAGCCGCGCCGCCGGGCCAGTGGCGGCCAGATCCGGCGCGCGCAGCCCCTGCGCGTTGATCCGCGTCCGGTTGCCAAAACGCCTATAGTCGCCGGGCAGGGGCAGATACTCCACCGTTTCATCCAGTCGCGCCAGCACCGGATCGCCCAGCCCGACGGCAAACCGCAAGGTCAGTTCCAGCGCGATCAGGCAGGCCGCACCCGCCATCGCCGCGCGCCGGAAGCCTTTGTGAATACTCTTCAAATGCTCGTCCTGTGACTGCTCAACCGGTTGCGATCGCGGCGATACGATATCCTTTAGGTTGACGCAACGGCACTCTGAGGGCCTAATCGGGTCAACCTGTCGTCCCTATTTCGGCGATGTTCCAACCGGGGTCCGCATTTGTCAGCGCTCGAGTCCTATATTTCCGGGATCAGTAAGGCCCCAACGCCCGTGGCGATGTGGGACGTGGTGCTTCCGTATGTCCACACATTCGGCATTGACCGGGTCAGCTACCATCACATGCAGGGCATCGGCGGCGCGGGCGAGGTCACGACCGAGGTGTTGTCGCGCGGCTTTCCGCAGGACTGGGTACGCGAATATATCGGCGAGCAGCTCTACCTCGTCGATCCGATCCCCGATCTCGCCGCGCGCGCGACGCGCCCCTTCAAATGGTCCGAAGTCGCCAGCCTTGCGAAGATCACAAAGCCCGAGCAGGCCTTTCTGAACCGGTTGGCCAAGCAGAACCTTGGCGACGGGCTGGCGTTGCAGGTGTTCGGCCCCAGCATGCGCAACGGCTATGTGGGCCTCGGCTTCACGCCAGAGGCGACCGCGCTGAGTTCCTGGCAGGTGCATGAGTTGCAATTCGCCGCGCAATTCGCCCATCTGCGCTATTGCGAACTGGTTCCGTTGCGCGATCAGAAGGCCCTGACCCAGCGCGAACGCGAGGTTTTGTCCTGGATCGCGCGCGGCAAATCCAACAGCGTCATTGCCGATATCCTGGGGGTGTCCCCGCACACGGTCGACACGCTGGTTCGCCGCATCTATGGCAAGCTGGACGTCTCGGACCGCACCACGGCGGCGATCCGCGGCGTGGGGGCGGGTCTCATCTCGCTTGACGGGCGCAACGTGGCGTGACCACGGGACAGACAGAATGACGCCAGCGCAATAATTAGCAGGCCTTGTTTGTTTTTTCGTTCTCAGGTCCACTCATGAAACCCACATCGATAGCCGTCTCCCACCCGGGCGGTACACCCGATCCCGCCGGCCTTGCGGAAACCTACTTCGTGCTCTTCTGCATGGCGCTCAACGAACTGCCCCAGGGCATCGCCGCCCCGCTCGCGCTCGACCGCGCGGCCGTGCTGCTGGAAATGACGCTGGAGGCGCAGAACAAACCCCTGCCCACCAAGCTGCGCAGCGCGCTGAAGGGGCTGCGCGAGCAGATCGGCGTCCCCGAACCCGAGGTTGCCGAGGGCGAAAACCTCCAAGCTTTTGTGCAACCACGCACGAAGTCTGCGTAATCACCGGTCTTTATCTGCGCGCCGGACATCGTAGGTTGGGGGCAACCTGAACCTTTCGGAGATGTCCCAATGAGCTGGAATCCCACCCTCGACCCCGATTGCCCAACCGGCGATGCCGTAGATGCGATCGAAACGCTGATCATCCCGCGCGCCCGCGATCTCGGCGCGCTTGAGGTGCGCCGCGCCTTGCCCGCACCCAAGCGGCAGATGGTCGGACCCTTCATCTTCTTCGACCAGATGGGCCCGGCAGAGTTCCTGCCGACCAAGGGCCTTGATGTGCGTCCGCACCCCCATATCGGGCTCGCGACGATCAGCTATCTTTACCGCGGCCGGATGCACCACCGCGACAGCCTCGGCACGGATGCCTGGATTGAACCGGGGGCGGTGAACTGGATGGTGGCCGGGCATGGCATCACCCATTCCGAACGCACTGATGATGAAACCCAGACCGAGCCGATGCCGTTCTTCGGCATCCAGACATGGGTCGCGCTGCCCAAGGACCACGAAGACCGCGCGCCGGAGTTCGAACACGCCCCCGCCGACGCCCTGCCCATGATGGAGGGGGAGGGGAAAGAGGTCCGCCTGATCCTCGGCTCGGCTTACGGCGAACGCGCGCCGGTCAAGACCGCGTCCGAGATGTTCTATGCGGATGCGGTGTTGCAACCCGGTGCGAAACTGCCCCTGCCGGACGATCACGAGGATCGCGGGATTTACGTGGTCGAAGGCAGCATCACCGTGGCGGGCGACACGTTCGAGGCAGGCCGCATGATGGTCTTTCGCCCCGGCGACCGTATCTCCGTGACGGCAGGCGGGCAGGGCGCGCGGCTCATGCTGCTCGGCGGTGAAACGCTGGAAGGCTCGCGCTACATCTGGTGGAACTTCGTCGCCTCGTCGAAGGAGCGGATAGAGGAGGCGAAAGAGGCCTGGCGCGCAGGCGACTGGGAACATGGCCGCTTCCACCTGCCGCCCGGTGATGATGCGGAGTTCATTCCGCTGCCGGACCGGTAAACATCGCGATCAGCACGGCGGCAACCGGGTGCCGGTCAGCATGTCCCGCATGTCCGTGCTGCGCGTCAGCGGCACGAACCCATTGGCCGGATCGGTGCGCAGCCATGTTGCAACCGGCAGCGCCCCCTCCGGCAGCGGCGCGGTCAGGCATCCGCCGGTGATCGCAACGCTCAGCGTGCCTGTGCCCATGACACCGCCCTCCCGCAGGGCGGTGATCTCTGCTTGCGTTGCTGCAATCTCAGCCGCGGCGTCCGGGCTGAACCCGAACACGTAAACAACGTCTTCCGAAGTCGCGGCGCGCGGGCCAGAAGTGTCCGCAAGGACACGCAGCGGCACGGTCGTTGCAATCGGCGCGGCTTGTTGGGGGTCATCTGGTGCAAAGGCCAGATAGAGGCCCGCATCGCCCTCCGCCAGCCGAACCTGCGTCGGTACACGCACCGCAACCGAGATTTTGCCGGGCGGCGTCGTCAGCGGATCAAGGCGCGCCGCTGCCAGCATGCCCGTGGGCGCCACGCTGCCGCATCCCGCCGCGATCACGCTGGCCGCGAGGGCAACGGCATAAGACTTCAACATCATGATGATTGACCCCCTTGAGGTTGTTCTTATACATGTAGATATTAATGTTTAACATGAATCAATAGAGGATCAGGTTGATGTCCGTCGAAACGCAGCCCTTCCTGCGCTCCGCCGCGCTCTTGGAGCGCGCCTTGCGCGTGATTTTTGGTGTCGTGCTCCTCTCAGGAGGCGTGGTCGCGGTCTGGATGATCGTGGACACCCCGGCCCTCGGGCAGATGCTCGCAGGCAATATCGGCTATGGCATGGCGGAGCTGCGCGACTGGCAGTCCCATGGGCTGGCGGCGCTTGTGCTGGTGCAGATCGGCATCTGGGCGGCTGTCGTCTGGCAGGGGCGGCAGATCTTTGCTGCTCTGGGGACGCCCGATCTGGTCGCGGCCACGCGCGCCGCTCGCATTGCGGCGCGGCTGCTGTGGATCATGCTGATCTGGGGCGTGCTTGCCCATGCCCTCGGGTCCGTGGTGGCCACTTGGCACTTCCCCGACGGCCAGCGCGCGCTCGCGATCTCCGTCGGGTCGGCGGAGATTTCGACGATCATCGCCGCGCTCCTGGCGACTTTCACGGCGCACGCCTTCGTGCTGGGCGCCGCCCTGTGGCAAGACCACCGGGAAGTGATCTGAGATGGCGATCATCGTGCGCCTCGACGTGGCGCTTGCGCAGCGCAAGATGACCTCGCGCGAGCTGGCCGCCATGATCGGTATCTCGGAACAGAACCTGTCCGTCCTGCGCTCCGGCAAGGCCCGCGGCGTCCGCTTCAGCACCCTCAATGCGATTTGCACGGCACTGGACTGTCAGCCCGGCGACCTGCTCGAATACACGCCGGACCCCTAGGGGACTAGTCGGGCGTTCGCAGCCGCATCGCCGCTGCTTGCCGCACATATTTCCAGGGATACTTGCGCGCGTGCTTCAAGTCGCCGCTCAGAAGATTGATCTCTTCGCGCGCTTGCTGCAGGTCCTCCTGCAGTCTTCGTCTGTCTTCCAACAGCTTTTCGACATCAACGCGCGTCACGAAAGGCTTGAGAACCTCGCACACAGTTTCCAGCTGGCAGGATGACAGCGGTGCGAACGTCGCGTCGTGCCCGGTGGCGGCCCGGTCAGGTCTGAGTTCATGGCCAGCCGGCAGAAACGCGTTGATCAGGTTTGCCGCGTCCATGTTCCTGGCCGCGAAAGCGGCTGCGATCTTGGGGGGGATCGGTTCGGCCTCGGCGGGAATGTCAGGGTGACGCTCAACCAGTGCATCCGAACACAAAGATCCGATGTCGGCCCCCAATCCCTTGTTCAGGGCCTTGATGAGCTTGGTTTCCTCGTGTGTCAGGGAGCGGTTCACAATGCGATTTTCATTCCCGCCGAACTCGGAAAGCTCTGACCAATCGACCCCAATTGCCTCGAAGATACATTCGGTGATCTTGCTGCGCAGCATCGAGTAGTTGAACACATGGACAGCAACAGCCTCGGACGTGCACGCCTGTAGAACATTCGATGCGTGCAGAAGGAAGGTCTGGTGGTCAACTATTTCTTCGATCTCCCCAAAGAAGCCGTGCCGCTTCACGACTTGCGAGTAGTAGGAGGCCAGCATTTCCATCGGTTCTCTTACCGCCAGGAGGATTGCCAAGCGATATTCATGGCGTGCGTTCAGCAGCAAGGGCAGCACGTCCAGAAACGGCAAGAACATGTATTCGCTGGAGAAGACGTATCGCGCATACCCGGGGTTGCGCTTCAGGTTGTCGAGGATTTCTTCTGCGAGTGCGGTCACATCACCGGACCGCCAGAGGATATTCCCGGAAGAGATCTTGCCCGCTTCGGCCTCGCGTACATCCCGGTGATCGGGATAGCAAATCCCCATCGTCTGCAAGGTGTCCCGGTTCAGCGTGAACAGGTTCTGGATGGCGGATGTGCCCGTCTTGCTGTGGCCGATATGCAGATAAACCGTCGGAAGCGTGTTGGTCACCGGGTACGTCTTTCTTCGTGGCGCGCGCCCCTGTGCGCAGCTTGGGCGCACACTAACCCGCCGCGCAGGACAGCGCCACCGGGATGCAGCACGCGCCCCTGTCCCGAGCGTGCAAAGGGCCCCCGCCAGTGCTGGCGGAGGACCGTTTATGCGTCAGGATCAGCGTGGGTGCATCAACTCCGCGCGCGGCGCCGCATGGCCGCCAGACCCAGAACCCCGACGCCCAGCATGGCGAGCGGCGCGGGCAGGGGCACCGGCGCAACCGGGGCCAGAAAGGCCGAGACGGCGAAATCGCCTTCCATGACCTCGGTGTTGTCGGCTATCAGCCGCGCCATGGTCAGACCGCTTGTCCAGTGCCCCATCCAGTCCGGCGTGTCGGGGCGCAGAAGTTCCATCTGCAAGGCCCAGAGCGCCTTGCCGGTTTCGCCCAGATACCCTCCGTTCTTGGCTTCCGCGAACAGCCCCACCAGCAGATCGATGTCCTCGTTGCCATACAGGTCCAGTATCTCCTGGCTCAGCAGCGTCTCTATCGGAGCGTCGGCAAATCCCAGGGCGGCGCGCACTTCCATGTAATCGGCCAGCCCGTGATCCCGCCCGCGGTTGATGTTGGTCGCGAACAGGTCGATGAGCAGCGGCGACCCGAAACCGAATGCCAGGCCATTGCGCAGCCCATCCGTCACCACCGTATCGATCGGGCTGGCCTCCAGCGTCGCGGCCCCGAACAAAAGCGCGCCCAGTGTCTCGCCCGCCAGACAGGCTTCCGAGAAGATACAATCCTCGATCTTCTCGCTGCGTGGTGTTTCGCCCGGCAGGGCCGCGGTGATCGTCGCGGGCACCTGCGTGTGGCCGATCCGGCCCGCAGCTGTGGTAAACTCGTTCAACACCCGCGGCCCGCCTTGCAGCAGCGACTGGTCGGGGACCAGAGACATCAGGTCATCGGTGCCAAGGAAGATCGGCAGGAACTCGTCATAGTAAATCGTGTTCTGGCGCGCGGTGACGATCTGTTTCGCGCTGTAGAAGATTTCGTCGCCCGAGCACGACAGCCCGTTCGCGCTGCACCCCGCCGCGATCTCCTCCGCGATGCGGTTGTGGTCCTTGTTGAACACCTCGTGCAGCTTTTGCAGAACCAGGTTTTCATCGGCGCGCACATCTCCGCTCTTGCGCCGCCCGCCGATGATCGGCAGCCCGCCATCGGCATCCAGCAACAGCTTGCCGCTGCCATCGTTGCGGCGCAGCAGGTCCTGCGTGGCCGCGTCGCTGCCGTAGATCGTGCTGCCGTCAAACTCTTGCGACACGTCGTTTAGCTGTTCGCGTGGCCCTTGCGCGCCCCCTCCCACGAACAGGGACCGGGTCTGGCGCATCACCGGCACCCCGCCGATGGAGGTCGCCACCGGATCGTCCGGGGCCACCTCGATGTTCAGGTCGGGTCCCCCGGCCGGGGAACGGGCGATTTCGTGGCTGGCCATCAGTTGCGAAAACGCCACCGCGAGATTGGACATTGGGATGGGGTCGGGCTGCACGTTCATCGGCACGCTCAATGCGTTGGAAAGCGCGCGCGGACTGGGGCGGTTCGCCCCCGCCGGGTCATCATTCGTGCCGCCGTAATCCGGCGTGGCCACCCGGGCCAGCGGCGTCACGACATCCGCCACGGTCGGCGGCAGGGGCGCGGCCACATGGGTGCCGTTTGCCACGGATTGCAGAAAGTCGAGGGACAGGGTCGTGGCGGAGGCGGGCGAATACGCAGCCGCCAGTGTTGCGGCAAGTGCCGCACAGGGTACAAATCGCATCAATCAAGTCCTTTGCTCAGGCAAGGCCC
This sequence comes from Tropicimonas sp. S265A, assembly GCF_049800835.1. Lineage (NCBI taxonomy): Bacteria > Pseudomonadati > Pseudomonadota > Alphaproteobacteria > Rhodobacterales > Roseobacteraceae > Tropicimonas > Tropicimonas sp. S265A. The sequence continues at coordinate 578,894 of NZ_JBNAFU010000001.1, read as the reverse complement.
GCAACGGGCCGTTTCAAGAAACGTGTCGTTTAAAGGGGTATTTGGGGAAATGAGCCGTTAGTCAGCCGTCAGAGCGTACCACACGCCGGGGCCCAGGGAGGTGCCGCGCGCGGCTTTGCCGCAGCACCAGCAGTATTTTGCGCAACGGCCCGCCACCGGGTCTCTTGCAGGGATGGCTTTGGTCCCGCCGATCCGCAGCGCGCCCACCCGCCACCCCACGCAGGGGGGCAAACAGGTGGACTATCGCGCGCGCAGGTCCGAAACTGGGGAACCGCGCCGCGCAGGCGCGGGCGCCGTGACGCCCCGGGGAGCTTGGGATATGGACGAAACCGACCAGACAATCATCGAGCAGGAGGTCGAAGACGTCGCCGCCGCGATTGCCGCCTGGCTGCAAGGCGCCTTTCAGTGGCTCGATGCCAACCTGCTGACATTTGCCTCCGCCTATCAGCTCGCGGCCATCGCCATCACCCTCGTTCTGGCATGGGGGCTGCACCGGCGGTTCAAACGCCTGCTCGAAGGGCTCGGCGCGGAAAAACCCTACGGCCTGCGGATCGAACGGCTGCTGCGCACGATCGCGTCCATCTCGCTGCCCGTTGTCTGGGTGATCTTTCTGAGCCTGACACGCACAGGGTTCGAAAGCTTCGGGATGCCGATCCCGTTCCTGCGGCTCGTCTCCAGCCTGCTGTTTGCGTTCATCGTCATCAACACGGTGTCGATCTTCATCCCGTCGGCCTATTGGAGCCGGGTTTTTTCGTGGTCTGCCTGGGTTGTTGCCGCGCTCAACGCCGTCGGGCTGCTGGATGTCGTGATTGAATGGTTGCAGGCCACGGCGCTAACGGTCGGCGCGGTCGAAATCAGCGCCTGGAGCATCGTCAAGGCGCTGATCCTCGCCGCGATCCTGATCTGGGCGGCCAACGCTATCACCGGCACGGTCGAACGGCGGCTGGCGCGGGCCGGCAAGATGAGCTCGGCCCTGCGGCTGCTGCTGATCCGTCTGCTGCGCCTGGTTCTGCTGTTCATCGCTGTCATCGTTGCCATTTCGGCCGTTGGGATCGACTTGACGGCGTTCGCGATTTTCTCGGGCGCCATTGGCGTCGGCGTCGGTCTGGCGTTGCGGCGCACAATCGAAAACCTGATTGCCAGCTATTCGCTGCTGGCCGACGAATCCGTGCGCCCCGGCGATGTGATCGAGGTCGAAACCCTGAGCGGACCGACCTACGGGCAGGTACGAAAAATGACCACGCGCTATGTCGCGGTGATGACGCGCGACGGGACAGAGACCCTGATCCCGAACGAGATCCTGATGGCCAACCCGCTGACCAACTGGTCGCATACGTCAAAACCGATCCGCCGCCGGGTCCCGGTCGGAGTGGCCTATTCTGCGGACATCCCGCTGGCGCGGCAGCTATGCGTGGAGGCCGCCGCAGAGGTGCCCCGCGTCCTGAAGGACCCCGCGCCGAGATGCCTGATGCGCGGGTTCGGAGACAGCGCCATCGACCTTGAACTGCGCTTCTGGATCAACGATCCCGAGAACGGCGTGGCCAATGTGACCAGCGACGTGCTGCTGCGCATCTGGGACAAGTTCCAGACCCATGCGGTCGAGGTGCCGTTTCCGCGCCGCGATGTGACCCTGAGCGGGGCGGTGGCCCTTGCCCGGCCGGACCCCGACAGCCCGGAGTGACCCGGCCCGGCACATGATGGCACGGCGCGGCGCGAAACCTTCCCTTGCCAGACCGTGCGCGCTTGACCGCGCAGCAGGCTTGGCGTAATCACCACGCCACGCGCGGTTGTAGCTCAGTTGGTTAGAGTACCGGCCTGTCACGCCGGGGGTCGCGGGTTCGAGCCCCGTCAACCGCGCCACTTCCCCAAAGCCCGAATGCCTGCTGCGGCGCCCCGTGCCCGCGGTTCCGATCCGAACCAGGATGTTCTCAGTTGGCTCTTGTGGGGATGTGAAACGCATAAAACCGGGTTTCGGGGACTTCGCGCGTTTTGCCATTGACGGGTCTGCGCAACTGTCCTATCCCGCCCCCCACGCGCGGTTGTAGCTCAGTTGGTTAGAGTACCGGCCTGTCACGCCGGGGGTCGCGGGTTCGAGCCCCGTCAACCGCGCCACTTTCCCGCGATAGTCCGCATGGCAATGCCAAAAATCGTCACCGGTGCGTCGCTTCCGACTTGGACCTTGCCGCGCATGTCTGACATCCCCGTTCCATCGTCCCGCGCGGAGTCCGTCCCATGCTGATCGTATTTCGAACCTCCGGCGTTTTGTTGCTGGGCATTCTGCTGTTGATGATCGGCAACGGGATCATGGCGACGCTGCTTGGTGTGCGCGGGGCGATCGAAGGGTTCTCGACCCAGGCGATGGCGTTCGTCATGGCTGCCTACTTCGCCGGGTTTCTGGGCGGATCGCGCGTTACGCCTGAGTTGATCCGCCGCGTCGGGCACGTCCGCGTGTTTGCTGCACTTGGGTCGCTGATCTCGGCTGCGATGATCCTCTTTCCCGTTTTTACAGAGCCTTATGCGTGGGTGGTCCTGCGGCTTGTCGTCGGGTTCTGCTTTGCCGGCGTGTTCGTGACCGCCGAATCCTGGCTCAATAATGCCACGCCGAACGAAACGCGCGGCACGGCCATGTCCATCTACGGGGTGGTGATGATGGCCGGATTTGTCGTCGCACAGGGGTTTGTGGCGCGCGGGGATGCAAGCGGTTTCGTGCTGTTCATCCTGCCCTCCATCCTCGTTTCGATCTCTTTCGCGCCGATCCTGTTGTCCGTGACCCCTGCGCCGGTATTCGAATCGAGCCGCCCGATTTCCCTTTGGGAGGTGTTTCGCGCTTCCCCCCTCGGGATCGTGGGGCTGTTCCTGATGGGCGGTGTCTTCTCCGCGCTCTTTGGCATGGCCTCGGTCTTTGGCACCACGGCCGGCATGACGGCGGCGCAGATCTCCACTTTCGTGGCCGCGATCTATCTGGGCGGAATGCTGTTGCAGTTCCCCATCGGCTGGATTTCCGACCGGATGGACCGCCGCGTGCTTATCCTGTGCGTCGCCTGTGTGGGCTGCTTTGCGGCCGCGCTGGCGGGGATCGGCGTCGGGGGCTATCCCGGCCTGCTTGCGACTGCCTTTCTGCTGGGCGGTATGGCCAACCCGCTCTATGCGCTTCTGGTTGCCTATACGAACGATTATCTCGCGTATGAGGATATGGCTTCCGCCGCCGGACGCATGGTGTTCGTCAACGGGGTGGGCGCGGTCAGCGGACCATTCGTCACCGCGGCATTGATGGACTGGGTCGGTGCGTCCGGCTTCTTCGTTTACATCTTTGTGCTGATGCTGGGGCTGTCAGGCTACGCCGTGTGGCGAATGTCGCGCCGCCCGTCCATTGCCACCGAGGAAACCGGCAGCTTCACCGCCGTCTCGCCCGCAGCGTCGCCTGTCGCCATGGTCTACGCACAGGAGGCAGCCTACGAGGCGGACGAGGAGGCCGCCGCCGCCTCCTGAACCCGACCTATTGACCCATAACCTGCACGCCCCACCTAGTCTGGGGGGAGGTGATCCATGACAGTATTTGACGATGTGCTCGCGTTCTGGCTGACCGAGGTGGGGCAAGACAGGTGGTATGCGCAGGAGGATGCGCTGGACCAGGCCATTCGCGACCGCTTCGGTGCCGCTTGGGAGGCCGCCGCGACCGGCGGATTGCGGGACTGGTGCTGGTGCCCCCAGGGCACGCTGGCCTACCTGATCCTGACCGATCAGTTTCCGCGAAACATGTTTCGCGGGTCGGCGCGCGCGTTCAAGACCGATCCGATGGCCTTGCAGGCAGCCAAGCTTGGCATCGCGCGTGGGTTCGACATGCGTGTGCCGGAACCGCAGCGACAGTTCTACTACCTTCCGCTGGAACACTCCGAAATCCCGACCGACCAGAACCGTGCCGTGCGCCTGATCATGGACCGGATGCCGCAAAGCGACGGCACGACGCTGCTTCATGCGCGCGCCCATCGCGACGTCATTCGCCGGTTCGGCAGGTTTCCGTTCCGCAACGCGGCCTTGGGCCGACCCAGCGACCCGGACGAGTCCGGGTTCCTGTCCGAAGGCGGTTATGGCGCAGTTGTACGGCGGCTTCAGGAGGAGAGCGCCTTGCCCGCATGAGTCGGTTGGTTTAGGGTTAAACCAATCTCTTCGGGCACTCTGCGGGAGGCGGATATGGCGGCGAAATCCTTTGACCTTGTGGTGATCGGTGCGGGGCCGGGTGGCTATGTGGCCGCAATCCGGGCCGCACAGCTTGGCCTGTCGGTCGCCATTGTCGAGCGTGAGCACATGGGCGGTATATGCCTCAACTGGGGGTGTATTCCGACGAAAGCCATGCTGCGGTCTTCCGAAGTGTTCCACCTCATGCACCGCGCCAAGGAATTTGGCCTGAGCGCGGACGGGATCGGCTATGACCTCGACGCCGTTGTCGCCCGCTCCCGCGCCGTCGCGAAGCAGCTCAATGGCGGCGTCGGACATCTGTTGAAGAAGAACAAGATCACCGCTTTGATGGGGGAGGCGACCGTACCCGCCAAAGGCGTGGTCTCAGTCAAAACCGACAAAGGCAGGGAGGAGCTGCGCGCCCCGAATATCATCCTCGCCACCGGGGCCCGCGCCCGCGAATTGCCGGGGCTGGAGGCCGACGGCGATCTGGTCTGGACCTACAAGCACGCGCTTGTCCCCCCAAGGATGCCGAAAAAACTCCTCGTGATCGGATCAGGTGCCATCGGGATCGAGTTTGCCAGTTTCTACAATACGCTCGGCGCGGACACGACCGTGGTGGAAGTCATGGACCGCATCCTGCCGGTCGAGGATGCCGAGATCAGCGGCTTTGCGAAAAAGCAGTTTGAGAAGCAGGGCATGACCATCCGCGAGAAGGCGATGGTTAAGCAGCTCGATCGCGGCAAGGGCAAGGTCACCGCGCATATCGAACAGGCGGGCAAAACCACGACGGAAGAGTTCGACACGGTCATCTCCGCCGTGGGCATTGTCGGCAACACCGAAGGGCTCGGTTTGGAAAAGCTCGGCGTGCGCGTGGAGAAAACGCACGTTGCGACGGACGCTTATTGCCGTACCGGGGTCGAAGGCATCTACGCGATCGGTGATCTGGCGGGGGCCCCTTGGCTTGCGCACAAGGCCAGCCACGAGGGCGTCATGGTCGCCGAACTGGTCGCGGGCAAGAACAACGTTCACCCGGTCAAGCCCGAGGCAATTGCCGGCTGCACCTATTGCCACCCTCAAGTGGCGAGCGTCGGCTTTACCGAGGCGCAGGCGAAGGAGCAGGGGTTCGAGGTCAAGGTCGGCCGCTTCCCTTTCATTGGAAACGGCAAGGCCATTGCTCTCGGCGAGCCGGAGGGTATGGTCAAGACGGTGTTCGACGCGGGCACAGGCGAGTTGCTGGGCGCGCATATGGTTGGCGCGGAAGTGACCGAACTGATCCAGGGCTACGTGGTCGGACGGCAGTTGGAGACCACCGAAGAAGACCTCATGGCAACCGTCTTCCCGCATCCGACGCTCAGCGAGATGATGCACGAAAGCGTGCTCGACGCCTACGGACGCGCCATTCACTTCTAACCCTCGTACTTGTGGCTTGAGACAGCAGAGCGGCCCCGCGGGGCCGCAAGGGTCTTGCCTCGCGCGCTGGGCGCGCTCAGGTTGGCTCCGCCGGAGGTATTTCTGCACAAAAGAGGCGCTGGGGTTTTGCCCCGGCCTGCGGTAGGTGCTGGGCATGATTGTTGGCCCCGTCCGCACCGACTGGAGACTCGTGGGATTGCTCTGGCTCGCCGGGCTGGGCGCGGCAGCGCAGTATGGCAAGGTCAGCGTGGTGTTCAACCGGCTCGGGGCACTTTACCCCGAGGTCGGGGCGCTTCTTGGGTGGGCCGTGTCACTTGTCGGCGGCGTGGGCATCGTGCTGGGCGTGACCGCCGGGGTCGTTGTCGCCCGGGTCACGCTGCGCCGCGCCATGATCTGGGGCCTGTGGCTGGGGGCGGCCATGTCTTTTGTGCAGGCCGCAACACCTGCTCTGCCATTGTTTCTGGCCAGCCGCGTGGTGGAGGGGCTGTCCCATCTGGCGATTGTCGTTGCCGCGCCGACCCTGATCGCCGGGATAAGCCGCCCGCAGGATCAGGGCGTCACCCTGTCGCTCTGGGGCACATTTTTCGGCGTGGCCTTCACGGTGCTGGTGTGGGGCGGGTTGCCCCTCGTGGACCGGTATGGGGTGCCCGTGCTGTTTGCAGCGCACGGGGCATTCATGGCCGGCTTTGCCGTGGTGCTGGCGCGCGTTCTTCCGCGGGAAACCGGGGGGGATGTGCACGTGCCGAAGCTGCGCGCCATCCTTGGTCGTCATGCGCAAATCTACAGTTCGCCCCGGATCGGCGCGCCCGCGGCAGGCTGGCTGTTCTATACGTTCAGCTATGTCAGCCTGCTGACGCTGTTGCCGCCCTATCTCGACCCCGGATCCCGCGCTCTGGTTCTGGGTGCGATGCCGCTGATCAGCATCGTCGCCTCGATGACGCTGGGGGTGTGGCTGATGCGGCGGGTATCGCCGGTTTACGTTGTGCAGCTCAGCTTTCTAAGCGCGGCGGTTCTGGCGCTGTGTCTCGGCATGTGGCAGGGGCACCCGGCCTTGTGCCTTGCGCTTGCCGCCGCCCTTGGGCTTGCGCAGGGCGCGGGGTTTGCCGCGGTGCCCTTTCTGAACGCAACCGGCGCGGACCGCGCGCTGTCGAATGGTGGCATGGCGCAGACCGGCAATATCGGCAACACGCTTGGTACGCCCGTTCTGTTCTTTGTCGCGACCACAATGGGTTACACGTCGATGTTGATCACCCTCGCTGCCGTACTGGTGATGGGCTTTGCAACGCATGCGGGATTGCACCTCCTGCGGTCGCGCAGGACCTGCTAGCGCGTTCCCGCTCTGTTCTCACTTTTCGATTGGAGACTCGGCTGCGACCGCCTATCTGTAAACGAGCCGTTACCGGGGGTCCCATGCCTGAGCTGAAGAAAATCGAAGTGCGCGGCGCGCGCGAGCACAATCTGAAGTCCATCGACGTGGATATTCCGCGCGACGAACTGGTTGTGATCACCGGCCTGTCGGGCTCGGGCAAGTCCTCGCTCGCCTTCGATACGATCTATGCCGAGGGCCAGCGCCGCTATGTCGAAAGCCTCAGCGCTTATGCGCGGCAGTTCCTCGACATGATGGAAAAGCCCGATGTGGATCATATCAGCGGTCTGAGCCCGGCGATCTCCATCGAGCAGAAGACGACCTCCAAGAACCCGCGCTCCACTGTCGGGACTGTAACCGAGATTTACGACTACCTGCGCCTTCTGTTCGCGCGCGTCGGCACCCCGTACAGCCCGGCCACCGGGCAGCCGATCGAAGCCCAGCAAGTGCAGGACATGGTCGACCGCGTCATGGCGATGGAGGAGGGGACGCGCGCCTACCTGCTCGCCCCCATCGTGCGCGACCGCAAGGGCGAATACCGCAAGGAGTTTCTGGAACTGCGCAAGCAGGGCTTCCAGCGCGTGAAGGTCAATGGCGAGTTTTACGACCTCGACACGCCGCCCACACTCGACAAGAAGTTCCGCCACGATATCGATGTGGTGGTCGACCGCCTCGTGGTGAAAGAGGGGCTGGAGACCCGGCTGGCTGACAGTTTCCGCACCGCGCTCGATCTGGCCGACGGGATCGCGATCCTTGAGACCGCCCCGAAAGAGGGGGACCCCGAACGCGTCACGTTTTCCGAGAATTTTGCCTGCCCGGTCAGCGGCTTCACCATCCCCGAGATCGAGCCGCGCCTTTTTTCATTCAACGCGCCCTTCGGTGCGTGCCCATCCTGTGACGGGTTGGGGGTGGAGCTTTTCTTCGACGAACGCCTCGTCGTGCCGGACCAGTCGCTGACGCTGGAGGACGGCGCGCTCGCCCCGTGGCGCAAGGGCAAGTCGCCCTATTTCCTGCAAACCATTCAGGCCATCGCCAAGCATTACGCGTTCGACCCGAAGACCCCTTGGAAAAAGCTGCCCGAAAAGGTGCAGCAGGTCTTCCTGCGCGGCTCGGGCGACGAGGAAATCTCGTTCCGCTACGATGAAGGTGGCCGCGTCTATCAAGTCAGCCGGGCATTTGAGGGTGTGATCCCGAACATGGAGCGCCGCTACCGCGAGACCGACAGCGCGTGGATTCGTGAAGAGTTCGAGCGGTACCAGAACAACCGCTCCTGCGGGACCTGCGGCGGTTACCGCCTGCGTGAGGAGGCTTTGGCGGTCAAGATCGGCAAACCCGACACCCTGCTGCATGTCGGGCAGGTCGTGCAGATGTCGATCCGTGAGGCCTATGCCTGGTGCGAGACCGTGCCGGACGCCCTGACGCCCCAGAAGAACGAGATCGCCCGCGCGATCCTGAAGGAGATCCGCGAACGCCTCGGGTTCCTGAACAATGTCGGGCTCGAATACCTGTCACTGTCGCGCGCGGCAGGCACCCTTTCGGGCGGCGAAAGCCAGCGCATTCGGCTGGCCAGCCAGATCGGATCGGGTCTGACGGGCGTTCTCTATGTGCTGGATGAACCCTCCATCGGTCTGCACCAGCGGGACAATGACCGGCTGCTGATCACGCTGAAGAACCTGCGCGATCAGGGCAATACCGTCATCGTGGTCGAGCATGACGAAGAAGCCATTCGTGAGGCGGATTACGTCTTCGACATCGGCCCGGGGGCAGGTGTGCATGGCGGTCAGGTCGTGGCGCACGGCACGCCCGATCAGATCATGGCGACGCCAACCTCGGTCACGGGCGACTATCTGGCCGGACGGCGCGAGATTGCCGTGCCCGCCGAGCGTCGCAAGGGCAACAAGAAGAAGGTCACGGTCAAGAAGGCCACCGGCAACAACCTGCAAAACGTCACGGTTGATTTCCCGCTCGGCAAGTTTGTCTGCGTCAGTGGCGTGTCCGGCGGAGGCAAGTCGACCCTGACGATTGAGACGCTGTTCAAGACCGCCTCCATGCGTCTCAACGGCGCGCGTCAGACCCCGGCGCCCTGCGAGAGCATCAAGGGGTTGGAGCATCTGGACAAGGTCATCGATATCGACCAGCGCCCGATCGGGCGCACGCCGCGCTCAAACCCGGCCACCTATACCGGCGCGTTCACCCCGATCCGCGACTGGTTCGCCGGTCTGCCGGAAGCCAAAGCGCGGGGCTACAAGCCTGGGCGGTTCAGTTTCAATGTTAAAGGCGGGCGGTGCGAGGCCTGTCAGGGCGACGGGGTCATCAAGATCGAGATGCACTTCCTGCCCGATGTCTATGTGGAGTGTGAGACCTGCAAAGGCGCGCGCTACAACCGCGAAACGCTGGAGATCAAGTTCAAGGGCAAGTCCATCGCCGATGTGCTCGACATGACCGTCGAGGACGCGCAGGAGTTCTTCAAGGCTGTGCCCAGCATCCGCGAGAAGATGGATGCGCTCATGCGCGTGGGTCTCGGCTATATCAAGGTGGGCCAGCAGGCGACCACGCTGTCGGGCGGGGAAGCGCAGCGCGTCAAACTCTCCAAGGAACTCGCAAAACGCTCCACAGGTCGGACATTGTATATTCTCGATGAGCCGACCACCGGTTTGCACTTCGAAGATGTTCGAAAATTGCTGGAGGTGCTGCACGAGTTGGTGGAGCAGGGCAACACCGTTGTCGTGATCGAACACAACCTCGATGTCATCAAGACCGCTGACTGGATTATCGATATCGGCCCCGAAGGCGGCGATGGCGGCGGGCAGGTCGTGGCCACGGGCACACCGGAACAGGTCGCCGAAGTCGCCGAAAGCCATACCGGTCGGTACCTCAAACCCATGCTGGCCGCCCGCCGCGTCGCAGCAGAATAGTGGTCGGTCAAGATGGCCGCGGCGATCAGGCTCAGTTCAGGATCGCGTCGACGGCGCCGATCAGATCCAGCACCTCGCGCGTGTCCTTGTTGATCTCGACAATGATATCACCGAACCGCGCATAGGACTTCCCGCGCTCCAGCCCAAAACGCCACGGGCGGTCCAGCAGGTCGTACGTGCCGGGCCGCAACACCGTCCCCTTGCCGACCTGACCGGGGGGGATGCAGGCCGGGGATTTCTTGGCGAGCCCGGGAGGACAATGGTTCGGACCCTTGGCCAGCACAGGGCTGCCTGCGGCGGCAAGGATCGTCAGGAAGAGTGCAAGGTATTTCGTCATGTCGGCACTGTACCCGCATCCGGGGCCAGCCACAAACGCGCGCGCACAACGCCCCGCAAAACGCAAAAGACCGCCCGAGGGCGGCCTTTTCCGATCACTGTCCCAGTGAAGGTCGTACCGCTTATCAGCGGCTTTCGATCTCGGTGTAATCGCGCGCGGTATCGCCCAGATAAAGCTGGCGCGGACGCCCGATCTTCATCTGCGGGTCTTCCAGTTGCTCTTTCCACTGGCTGATCCAGCCGACTGTCCGCGAGAGCGCAAAGATCGGCGTGAACATGGAGGTCGGGAAGCCCATCGCCTCCAGAATGATGCCGGAGTAGAAATCCACGTTCGGGAAGAGCTTCTTCTCCGAGAAATACGGATCGGCCAGCGCCGCCTGCTCCAGCTCCTTCGCGGTGGCAAGGATCGGGTTGTTCTCCACCCCCAGCAGGTCCAGCACCTCGTCCGCGGATTGTTTCATCACCGTCGCGCGGGGGTCGAAGTTCTTGTAGACCCGGTGGCCAAAGCCCATCAGGCGGAACGGGTCATCCTTGTCCTTCGCGCGGGCGATGAACTCCGGAATACGGTCCGGCGAGCCGATTTCCTTGAGCATCTCGAGGCACGCCTGGTTCGCGCCACCATGCGCCGGTCCCCAGAGGCAGGCGATGCCGGCGGCGATACACGCAAACGGGTTGGCGCCCGAAGACGAGGCCAGACGCACGGTTGAGGTCGAGGCGTTCTGCTCGTGATCCGCATGCAGGGTGAAAATCCGGTCCATCGCGCGGGCCAGAACCGGGTCCACGTGGTATTCCTCCGCCGGAACGGCAAAGCACATCCGCAGGAAGTTCGACGCGTAATCAAGATCGTTGCGCGGGTAAACGAAGGGCTGACCGATCGTGTATTTATAGGCCCAGGCCGCGATGGTCGGCATCTTGGCGATCAACCGGTGTGATGCGATCTCGCGCTGGCGCGGGTCGTTGATGTCGGTGCTGTCATGGTAGAACGCCGACATCGCGCCGACCACGCCGACCATGACTGCCATCGGATGTGCATCGCGCCGGAACCCGCGGAAGAAATTGCCCATCTGCTCGTGCAGCATCGTGTGCTGGGTGATCGTGGTCTCGAACTTCTCAAGCGCTGCTGCACTCGGCAACTCGCCGTACAAAAGCAGGTAGCAGACCTCAAGGTAATGCGACTTTTCCGCAAGTTGATCAATGGGATAGCCGCGGTGCAGAAGTTCGCCCTTGCCGCCGTCGATGAAGGTGATCGTGCTGTCGCACGCGGCGGTGGAGGTGAAGCCCGGATCGTAGGTGAAAACGTCGCCCTGGGCGTACAGCTTGCGGATGTCCAGGACATCTGGTCCCGCCGTTGGTGACAGGATCGGCAATTCGATCTCCTTGCCGTCAAATGTCAGCTTCGCGGTGCGTGGTTCAGCCATGTCAGTCCCTCTTTGTAACCGAGGCGCGGAAAGGTCCGGGCCGGGCGTGGCATGTCGGTCTTGCGACCGGTTAATCCGGGTGCACGAGGGTCATGCGCTGGCAGGCACCGGATCCCTCATGCCGCTGCGTCACCAAGCCGGGCGAGGGTTTCCTCGCGGCCCAGAACGAGCATCATGTCGTATACGCTGGGGGTCACCGACCGCCCCGCCAAAGCTGCACGCAGAGGCCCGGCCAGTTTGCCGAATTTCAGGGATTTCGCCTCCCCGAAAGCAGCCATGGCGGCCTCCAATGCGTCGCGCGTCCAGCTAACATCTTGCAGGTGCGGCGTCAATTCTGCCAGTATACCACGGGATACATCATCCAGCTGTTTTGCCGCCTTCTCATCCGGGGCAATTGGCCGCGTGGCTAAGATAAACTCTGCTTTTTCAAGGAGTTCAGGGAAATTTTTTGCCCGCTCCTTGAGGCAATACATCGCACGCGACAAACCCTCCACCTGCGCGTCCGACAACGGGTCCTGTCCTGCGGCCGCCAAATATCCTGCCGCACCTGCGACAAGATCATTATCCGCGGCTGCCGCGATATGCTGACCAGACAGGTTTTCGAGCTTTTTGGTGTCGAACCGGGCGGGGGATTTGCCGATTCCCGGCAGATCGAACCAGTCCAGCGCCTGCTCGGTGGTGAAATACTCGTCATCCCCATGGCTCCAGCCGAGCCGCGCAAGGTAATTGCGCATCGCCGCCGCTGGATACCCCATCGCCTCGTACTGTTCGACCCCCAGCGCGCCGTGCCGTTTCGACAGTTTCTTGCCGTCCGGCCCGTGGATCAGCGGGATATGCGCATAAACCGGTACATCCCAGCCCATCGCGTCGTAGATCATCATCTGCCGGGCGGCGTTGTTCAGATGGTCATCGCCGCGGATCACGTGGGTCACGCCCATGTCGTGGTCATCGACCACCACCGCCAGCATGTAGACCGGGGTGCCGTCTGACCGCAGCAGCACCATGTCATCAAGCTGGTCATTGCGAATGCGCACCTCGCCCTGCACCTCGTCGCGGATGATCGTCTCTCCGTCCTGCGGGGCCTTGATGCGCACCACGAACGGGGCATCGGGATGGGTGGCCGGGTCCGCATCCCGCCAGGGGGAACGGAACAGGGTGGATCGACCCTCCGCCCGCGCGGCCTCGCGGAAGGCCGTGATCTCCTCCTGGGGGGAGAAACACTTGTACGCCTTGCCAGCGTCCAGCAGCGTGTGGGCCACCTCCGCATGGCGGTCTACGCGTGCGACCTGGCTGATTGCATCGCCATCCCAGTCCAGTCCCAGCCATTGCAGGCCCTGAAAAATCGCGGCCGTGGCCTCGGGCGTGGACCGCGCGCGGTCGGTATCCTCGATCCGCAGCAGGAACTTTCCGCCGCGGCCGCGTGCGTAGAGCCAGTTGAACAGCGCCGTGCGCGCTCCGCCGATGTGCAGATAACCGGTGGGCGAGGGGGCAAAGCGGGTGACGATCGGATCGGACATCAAGGGGCTCCTGTCGGTCTGCTGCGGCGCGGCGCATCTTGCGGGCGTTAACCCTTCAGCAACCAAGGTTTCGATAAGGTTGAGGCTCTGTAGCCAACCCGCTGGGACAGGACAAGTGACGCTCATTGTCGACCTGCGCCGGGCGCTGTTTCCCTGGCTGCCCGTTCTGCTGGGGGTGGGGGCGCTGGCGTATTTCATCGCTCCGGCAGAGCCGCCGCCCTGGGCGGTGCCCGGATTGCTGGTGCTTGGCGGCATGGGCGTCGTTTTCGGGCTGGGCGGGCCGTGGCGCGCGCGCCCTGTGGCACTGTTCATCGGGATGCTTGCCTTGGGGTATGGGCTTGCCGCCGAACGCACCGCGCGGCTGGCCGCTCCGGTGCTCGAATACCGGTATTATGGCCCGGTCGAAGGCCGACTGGTCGAGATCGACCGCTCCTACGGCGGGGCGTTGCGCCTGACCCTCGATCGGGTGCGGCTGGAAAACACGGCCCCCCACCGGACGCCGCACCGCGTGCGGCTCTCGTTGCACGGTGATCAGGGGTTTGTTTCGTTCGAGCCGGGACAGCAGGTGATGACCACCGCGCACCTGTCACCGCCCGCCGCCCCGGCGGAACCTGGCGGGTTTGATTTTCGCCGCCACGCGTGGTTCGAGCGTCTGGGCGCGGTTGGCTACACGCGTGTGCCGGTGCTGCTCTGGGCCGAGCCCGAACGCACGGGGCTCGCGCTCAAGATCTACCGGTTCCGGCTTGCGCTCAGTGCTGGCATCCAGGCGCGTATCCCGAGCCAGCCAGGGGCGTTTGCCGCCGCGATCCTGACAGGGGACCGCGCCGGGATCGATAGCGCGCGTGTAGAGGATTTGCGCGCGACGAACCTTGCGCACCTTCTGGCCATTTCCGGTCTGCATATGGGGCTTTTGACCGGCACGATGTTCCTGATCCTGCGCACCGGCATCGCGGCGATCCCGTGGCTCGCCCTACGGGTGCCGGAGAAGAAAGTCGCCGCAGTGGGCGCGCTGATCGCCGCGGCCAGCTATCTGGTCATATCAGGCGCGGCGGTCGCCACTGAACGCGCCTTCATCATGGTTGCGATGATGCTCATCGCGGTGCTGGTGGATCGGCGCGCCATCTCCTTGCGCTCCGTGGCCTGGGCGGCGTTGATCGTGCTGATGATGCGCCCCGAGGCAGTGATGGGGCCGGGTTTCCAGATGTCCTTCGCCGCCACCACGGCACTGGTTGTGGCGTATAACGCGCTGCGAGACTGGCCGCCGTGGCAGGCGGTGCCCAGATGGGCGCGCGGACCGGTGTCATTGCTCTTTACGTCGTTCGTCGCGGGGGCCGCGACGGCGCCGATTGCGGCGGCGACGTTCAACATTATCGCGCATTACGGGCTGATCGCGAACCTCGCTTCGGTGTCGGTGATGGGCATGGTGGTGATGCCGGGGGCGATTTTCGCGCTGTTCCTGTTGCCCTTCGGTCTGGACTGGGTGCCGCTCATGGCGACGGAGTACGGGATCCGCTGGATCCTCTGGGTCGCCAGCACCATCGCCGGGTGGGAGGGGGCCGTGGGCCGTGTCCCGCGCCCGCAGGGCTGGGTGCTGGGCCTGATCCTCGGCGGTGGCATTCTCGCAGCACTCGGCCCCTGGCGCGCGGTGCGCATCGCCGGGCTGGCCCCTGCAGCACTGGCGCTGGCGCTGTGGACGCAGGTGGAGCGTCCCGCCCTGCTGGTCACGGAAACCGGCGGATTACTGGGCCTCCTGACGCCCGAGGGGCGTGTCCTGTCCCGCCCGCGCGGCGATGGCTTCTCTGCCCGGGTCTGGCTGGAAAACGATGGCGACGGCGTAGACCAGGCCGCCGCAGCCGCCCGCGCCGGGCTGGTCATCGACGGGATGGAGACGGTGCTCGATCTGGACGGCACGCGCATCGTGCAGTTGCGCGGCAAGACCGGGCTGGCCCGCTACACCGACGTGTGCGCGCAGGCCGATCTGGTGATCCTGAACAAAGCCGTGGACCGGCGCGGGGCCTGCCAAACCTTCGACATCCGCGACTTGCGCAAGACCGGCGCGCTGGCGCTTGCCAAGAACGATGGGGTCCTGACCATAGAAAAAGCGCGCGCCGACGATGGCACGCGCCTTTGGACTGGCGGGGCCGGGCGCGACAGCCCGGTCAGCCTGATGGTGCAAATCTTCGGGCGTGCCGCGCAGGCCGCCCCTTAGTAGGACCGGATCAACCCGACTAGCTTGCCCTGAACCTTGACCTGATCTGCCGGGAAAACACGCGTCTCGTAGGCCGGGTTCGCGGCCTCAAGCGCTATCGCATTGCCGCGTTTGCGCAAGGTCTTGAGCGTGGCCTCGTGCCCTTCGACCAGGGCCACGACGATGTCGCCGCTGTCAGCCACGCCGGTTTCGCGGATCACGACGATGTCGCCATCATTGATCCCGGCATTGATCATCGAGTCGCCCTTGACCTCCAGCGCGTAGTGCTCGGCATCCTGCCGCATCATCGTGCCGGGCACGGCGACGTGGTGCGACACTTCGGAAATCGCCTCGATCGGCGTGCCGGCAGCGATCCGGCCCATCACCGGCAATTCGACCGCGTTGAGGGCATCGACAGGCAGTGCGCCCTTGGGCGGGTCCGCCTTGTCCCCGGCAATCACCTTGGGCTGGAACCCTCCGGGCTTGTTGGCCAGTGCGTCGGGCAGCTTCACGATTTCCAGCGCGCGCGCCTTGTGTGCCAGCCGTCGGATGAACCCACGTTCCTCCAGCGCCGTAATCAGCCGGTGGATCCCGGATTTGGAGCGCAAGTCCAGCGCGTCCTTCATCTCGTCAAACGAGGGCGGCACACCATCGCGCTGCATGCGCTTGTGAATGAACTCCAGAAGTTCGATCTGCTTTTTCGTCAGCATGTCTGCTCCCTCAGCCTCATGCGGCGCCGCGATGCTGCGGCTTGTCGCTGTGGCCTGCGTGCTCACCGAGCCAAAAAGGAGTTACCAAAAGGTGAACATCGCACGCCGTTCGCGCTAAGTTCTACCCTTGTTCTCCCTTTGTGTCAACGGTTTGGAAAGGAGTCCGACCGGTGTTGGTTAAAGCGGAATGTATTCGACCTCTGAGCCGTAGGACAGCGGATCGGCATGGGGCGCACGCACCAGCAGGCAGTCCGCCCAGGACAGGACCGACAGGAGGGAGCTGTCCTGACGGCTCTCGGGATGCACCCAGACCGCGCCATCCCTCAGCTCCAGCTTGGCGCGCATGTAATGCTCGCGCTCGCTGTTCTTGCCCGCGTCAGACGCCAAGCGCCCGCGCTGGCGCGGGGCGGGTTCCGCGGGCAGGCCCTGCATGGCGCGCAGGGCAGGGACGACAAAGATCTGTCCGCAGACCATCGACGACACCGGGTTGCCCGGCAGCCCGACCAGAAGCGATCCGCCGAGCAAGCCACACATCAGCGGCTTTCCGGGCCGCATGGCCACCTTGTAGAACTCCCGCTGCAACCCCATGGAGGCCGCAACCTCGCCCACCAGATCATAGTCACCGACCGACGCGCCGCCGATGGTGATGATCACGTCCGCACCTCGTGCCAGTTCCAGCACCTGACCGAGGCTTTCGGCCGTGTCGAGCGCGATGGGCAGCATCCGCACCACCGCACCCGCGGCTTCGAACATCGCCTTCAGCCCATAGCTGTTGGACGAAACGATCTGATCCTTGTTGGGCTCCGACCCCGGCTGCACCAGTTCATCGCCGGTGGCGATGATCGCCACTTCGGGGCGGCGGTAGACCCGCAGGCTCGGCAGGTTCATGGATGCACACAGCGCAATATCGCCCGGGCGCAACCGGCGCGGCGCACTGATCGTGTCGCCCACGGTGAAATCGCTGCCCTCGGGGCGGATGTTGTCCGCATCCCCAAGCGTGTCCAGCAGGGTGATCTTGTCCCCATCGCGCTGCACATCTTCCTGGATGATCACGCGCGCGGCCCCAGCAGGCACGGGGGCACCGGTATAGATGCGCACGGCCTGACCCGCCTCGACCGTGCCCGACCAGCTGAACCCGGCGCGGGCCTCGCCCACAACCTCCAGCTCCCGTCCGGGCCGCGCGTCGTCGGCCTGAACGGCGTAGCCATCCATTGCGGAGGCATCGAAAGGTGGCTGGCGACGCTTGGCGACCGCGTCTTCGGCCAGCACCCGCCCGGCACAATCGGCCAGCGCCACGTCTTCGACCTGCAAGGGCGAAACGAGTTTGAACAGCGCGTCCAGCGCCTCTGAAACGGGGGTCAACGTGCTCATTCCGCCTCGTACTTTCCTGATTTTCCGCCATCCTTGAAGATCAGCCGCGTGTCGGTCAGGCGCATGCCCTTGTCGACGGCCTTGACCATGTCATAGAGCGTCAGCTGCGCGATGGTAACAGCGGTCAGGGCTTCCATCTCAACCCCCGTCTGACCCGAGGTCTTCACGGTCGCCTCGATATGGACGCCGGGCAGGGCGTCGTCCGGGCGCAACTCCAGCGCGACCTTGGTGATCGGCAGCGGGTGACATAGCGGGATAAGCTCCGCGGTTTTCTTGCATCCCATGATCCCGGCCAGCCGTGCAACGGCCAGCACATCGCCCTTCTTCGCGCGCCCCTCCATGATCATAGTTAACGTTTCGGGCAGCATTATGACCGCGCCCCTCGCGGTGGCGATGCGGTCTGTCACCTCCTTGTCGGAAACGTCGACCATATGCGCCTCACCCTTGGCGTCGAAATGGGTCAAACCGCTCATGCCACGTCCTTTTTTCGCACCGGGTCGGCCAGCAGGGCACGGGTCGCCTGCGCCACGTCGTTCTGCCGCATCAGGCTCTCGCCGATCAGGAAGGTGCGCGCGCCGTACCCCGCAAGGTCGGCCAGTTCCGCCGGACCCGCCAGCCCGCTTTCCGCGACCACAAGCCGGTCGGGCGGAATGGTCGGAGCCAGCGTGCGCGTGGTATCGAGCGAGGTCTCGAACGTCTTGAGGTTACGGTTGTTGATCCCGATCAACTCGGACTTCAGCAGCAACGCGCGCTCCAGTTCCTCGGCGTCATGCACCTCGATCAGCGCGTCCATGCCCCAGCCATAGGCGGCGTCCTCCAGCTCAAGCGCCTGCGCATCCGACACGCTCGCCATGATGATCAGGATGCAATCGGCACCCCAGGCGCGCGCCTCGGCGACTTGATAGGGGTCGTACATGAAATCCTTGCGCAGGGCGGGCAGGGCGCAGGCACCGCGCGCCGCGACCAGATACTCCGGTGCGCCCTGAAAGGACGGCGTGTCCGTCAGGACCGACAGGCACGTCGCGCCGCCGGCCTCGTAGGCCTCGGCGATGCTGGCGGGACCGAAATCCGCGCGGATCAACCCCTTGGAGGGGGAGGCTTTCTTGACCTCCGCAATCAGCCCATAGCCCGTATCAGACGCGGCACGCAGCGCCTTGGCGAACCCGCGCAGGGGCGGGGCATCCTTGGCGGCGGCCTCCACCTCGGCCAGCGGGCGGGCGGCCTTGGCAGTAGCCACCTCTTCCAGCTTATAGGCCTTGATCTTGTCGAGGATCGTCTCGCTCATGCCGCGGCCTCCGTTGTCAGTTGCGCCAGCGCCTGAACCTTGCCCCTCGCCGCGCCACTGTCAATCGAAGTGGCGGCCATGTCCGCGCCCGTGCGCAGATCCTCCGTCGCCCCGGCAACCACCAGCGCAGCGGCGGCGTTGAGCAGGACCGCATCGCGATAGGCCGAGGGCGCACCGTCCAGCAGGGCGGCAAACGCGCGCCCGTTTTCCTCGGGCGTGCCGCCGAGGATATCCTCGAACGGATGCACGGGCAGGCCTGCCTCTTCGGGGTGCACCTCGCGCATCGTGACCGCTCCGTTTTCCAACGCCGCCACCCACGACACGCCGGTAATCGTCAACTCGTCGGTCCCGTCCGACCCGTGCACCAGCCACGCCACATCCGAGCCAAGCGCCTTGAGCGTCTCCGCCATCGGTCCGATCAGATCGCGCGAGAACGCGCCGGTCAGTTGGCGTTTCACCCCCGCCGGATTGGTGAGCGGCCCGAGGATGTTGAAGATCGTCCGCGTGCCAAGCTCCGCCCGCGTCGGCATCACGTGCTTGATCGCGGGGTGGTGCATCGGGGCCATCATGAACCCGATCCCGACCTCCGCCAATGCGCATTCCACCACCTGCGCGCCAACCATCACGTTGATGCCCATCTGCCCCAGTGCGTCCGCCGCCCCGGATTTCGAACTCAGGTTGCGATTGCCGTGCTTGGCCACCGGCACGCCCGCACCGGCCACGACGAACGCCGTCGCGGTGGAGATGTTGAGCGTGCCCTTGCCGTCACCCCCGGTGCCCACGATGTCCATCGCCCCCTCCGGCGCGGTCACGGCGTTGCACTTCGCGCGCATCACGGCTGCTGCTGCGGCGTACTCCTCGACCGTTTCGCCGCGCGTGCGCAGCGCCATCAGGAACCCGCCCATCTGGCTCGGCGTAGCTTCGCCCTCGAACAGGGCGGCGAATGCCGTCTCTGCCTCCGCCCGCGTCAACGGACGATCGGCCGCCGCTCCGATCAACGGCTTCAAAGCGTCGCTCATGCGGCCTCCGGTACGATATCGAGGAAATTTTGCAGCATCTTGTGCCCGTGTTCGGACCGGATGCTTTCGGGGTGAAACTGCACACCGTGGATCGGCAGGTCACGGTGCTGCAACCCCATGATCGTGCCGTCCTCAAGCTCTGCCGTGATCTCCAGGCAGTCCGGCAGACTGTCCCGCGACACCACCAGCGAATGATACCGGGTGGCCGCAAAGGGCGAGGGGAGGCCAGCAAAGAGCCCCTTGCCGGTGTGGCTCATCTGCCCCAGCTTGCCGTGCACGATTTCCGAATGTCGAACGACCTTTCCGCCGAACGCCTGCCCGATGCTCTGGTGCCCCAGACACACCCCGATCAGGGGCGTGCGCGTTTCCGCGGCGGCTTCTGTCAGCGCCAGGCAGATGCCGGCCTGATCCGGGTCGCAAGGGCCGGGGCTCAGCATGATCGCGGATGGGCGCAGCGCCATCGCTGCCTGCACATCCAGCGCGTCGTTGCGATGCACCTGCACCTCGGCCCCCAACTCGCCCAGATAATGCACGAGGTTGTAGGTAAAACTGTCGTAGTTATCGATCAGCAGCAGCATGTCGGTTCCCGTCCCTCGTACCGTCCCTTGCCGGGTCGCTCGTCCGGCGTCATGCCGTGCACGCACCCCTCAGGGCGCGGTATAGATGCCCTCAGGCAGGCCCGGGGGTCAAGCCCTGCGGCTTTCGCGCCCCAAACCTACGCTCAACTTGGCATTTCGCGCGCGCGGGGCTTGCATAAACGCAGGTTTGCATGGGACAGTTGGCCACAGCCGGGGGCAGTTCCGGCCAAGAAGCAAAAAGAGACACAGGCAATGGGCAGAGGATTGCTTTCCGGGCTCTTCTGGGGCGGGGCGGCCAGCATGGTCGCGTTGATCGTGGCCTCGGTCTATTTTCCCATGCGTGATCTGGTCGACCGGCAGCAACAGGCTGCAGCGACCCAGCAAAACGCCCCGGCTGAGCCGACCCCGGCAACAGACCTCCCGCGGGTGTCCGAAGAGCGTGTCATCCTCGCCGATCCACCACCGCCGCCGCCCGGGGCGCAGGTGGCAGACGCGCCCCCGCCCGAACCGCAGGTGCCGGAGCCCGCGACACCCGCCCCCGAGCTTGCCGCGCGACCAGCCGATCCGACACTGCCTAGGAGTGCCCCTGCGCGCCCGCAACCGCCCTCTGTGCCCGACATGGCACAACAGGCTCCGGCCGCCTCGACGCCGGCGCGTCTGACCACGGTGCCCGATGTCGCCGCCGCCCCGGTGGAGCCGCCGCGCGGCGACCCCGGTGCGCAGGCGCGCGCGGAAACCGCCCCCCGGGTGGCGCAGGCGGCGCTGCCGTCCCCACGCGCGCCCGGTCTGTCGCCCGCACCCCGTGCCATCGCGCCCGCGCCGCCCGCCGGCGCGCCCCCCAACGCCGAGGCTGCCCCGTCGCCCGCCGTCTTGCCTGTGCCCGACGCGGCGGGCATCGCGGCAGAGCCTGTGCCGGATCAACCGGCGGCCACTCCGGTCGCCCCCGACCTGCAACTGGCCGCCTTGCCCAACCCACCCGCCGAGGTGCCCGTCCGGCCTGTCGCGCTGGGTACGCCATCCGCGCCGGGGCGCGCGCCGGTCCCTGATCTTGGCGCGATCGCCGTGCCCGCAACGCCCGTGGAAACGCCGCTGGCCGACGTGCGCGCAGCGCAAAGCGCGCCCGCGCCGGCCCCCGCTTCGCTGACCCCGTTCGATGCGCCGGACACGCGGACGGCACCCGCCCCCCCCGGATTGCGCCTTGCCGCGCTGACCCAACCCATTGTCGGGCTTCCGCCTGCGCCGCGCGCCGTTGTGCCCCAGACTCCCGGGACACCCCCGGCGCCTGCCGCGCCCGCGCCTGGCGCAACTGCGCCCGAACCTGACCCCGCGCCGGAGGACCGGTTTGCCGGGTTGCAACCGCCCACTCCCCCGGCCACCTCTCCTGGAAGCCTGCCGCGCCGCATCGTGGTGGGCGGCGGAACTGACGGGGTCTCGCGCCTCGGCGCCAATCGCGTGGGCGGGGGCACGCGGTTCCCGCAAATCGGCGTCACAGACCCCGAGGCCGCCCCGGCCGCCTCTGCCGAGGCGCCGCAGGATCTGCCCGAAGTCCCGGTCGGGGCGCTGGCGCGCAACGCCCAACCGTGGACCGGCGCAGGACCGCGCGCGGCCATCGTCCTGCAGGCCACCTCGCCCGAGCGGTCGGTGACGGATATTCTCGCCGGGATCGACGCGCCGCTGGCGGTGGCCCTGGATCCCAGTTGGCTGGAGGCCCCGCAGCGTGCGCAGGCGCTGACCGCCGCCGGGCACGAGGTGCTCATCGTGCTGACCGGTTTGCCGCCACAGCCACGCCCGCGCGACATAGACGTGGCGCTGAATTCCCATATCGCCCGCCTGCCGGAGGCCGTCGGCGTGCTGCTGCCGCCGGGCAGTCCCGTGCTGGATGATCGGGCGCTGCTTACCCAGCTGGCCGGGCGCCTCGCGGAAACCGGGCATGGTCTGATTGCCCAGCCGCGCGGGTTGAATGCGCTGGCGCAGGTCGCCCGCGCCCAGGGCACGGCGCTGGCGCCGGTGAACACGGTGCTGCCGACGCGGGTGGCTGCGGCCCAGACCGATCGTACCCTTGACCGGGCGCTCTTTGATGCATCCCGCCAGGGCACGGTGGTCGTCCTCGGCGAGACGCAGGCCGACACCCTGGTGGCCCTGCGCGACTGGGCGCGCGGCTCCGGCGGCCAACTGGCTCCGGTGTCGTCCATCCTGCTGGAGGGCAGCTAGGCGCAGCGCGTCTGTTTCTTTTGTGCAAAAATACCTGATCGCAACGGGTCGAACACGCGCGCGGTCAACCGTTGCCGCCGCCACCACCGACAAACAGTCCCGCATCCTCCGCCGCCTTGCGGATCGCCTTGGATTTGTTGACGGTCTCCTGGTACTCCGCCTCAGGATCGCTGTCGTAGACCACGCCGCCACCGGCCTGGATATACAGCGTTTCGTCCTTCAGCACGGCGGTGCGCAGCGCGATGCACATATCCATGTCCCCGTTCGCCGCGAAATACCCGACGCCGCCTCCGTAGACGCCGCGCTTTTCCGGCTCCAGCTCGTCGATGATCTCCATCGCGCGGACCTTCGGCGCGCCTGATACCGTGCCCGCGGGCAGACCGGCCAGCAGCGCCGACAGCGCGTCATGGTCGTCCGACAACTCTCCCACCACATTCGACACGATGTGCATCACGTGGGAGTAGCGTTCGATGATGAACTCCTCGGTCGGGCGCACGGTGCCGATCTTGGACACACGGCCCGTGTCGTTGCGCCCGAGATCGAGCAGCATCAGATGCTCTGCCAGTTCCTTCTGGTCGGCCAGCAGGTCCTCTTCCAGCGCCTTGTCTTCGGCGGGCGTCTTGCCGCGCGGGCGGGTGCCCGCGATGGGCCGGATCGTGACCTCGCGTCCGAAAACCCGCACGAGGATCTCGGGGCTCGCGCCGATCACCTGGAAGCCGCCGAAATTGAAAAAGAACATGAAGGGCGACGGATTGGTGCGTCGCAAACTGCGATAGAGCGCAAAGGGTGGCAGTGGAAAGTTCTGCGACCAGCGCTGTGCCGGCACCACCTGGAAAATGTCGCCCGCCTTGATATAGTCCTTGGCCTTTTCCACGGCGGCCAGATAGCCCGCATGGGTGAAGTTCGACACCGGCGCGCCGATCTCGGCGGCCTCGCCCAGATCGCGGGTCTCGCCTGCGGCCACGCGCTCCAGATCGCGCACCGCGTCCATCACGCGTTCTGCGGCCTGCGCATAGGCCGCGCGCGCCGACTGGCCCGCGCCCGCCCAGACCGGCGACACGACCGTGACCTCTCCCTTGACCCCGTCCAGAACCGCCACGACGGACGGGCGCATCAGCACCGCATCCGGCAGCCCAAGCGGGTCGGGGTTCACATCCGGCAGGTGTTCGACCAGACGGATCATGTCATAGCCCAGATAGCCGAACAGCCCTGCCGCGATGGGCGGCAACCCCTCGGGCATCTCGATCCGGCTTTCGGCGATCAGCGCGCGCAGGGCGGCCAACGGGTCCCCGGGCACGGCCTCGAACGCCTCGGGGTCGAACCGGGCGGAGCGGTTGATCCGGCTGGTCTCGCCATGGCACTGCCAGATCACGTCCGGCTTCATGCCCACAACGGAATAGCGCCCGCGCACCTCCCCGCCGGTGACCGACTCCAGCATGAAGCTGTCCTTGCGCGCGCCCGCGAGCTTCAGCATCAGCGAAACGGGCGTGTCCAGATCAGCCGCCAGCCGCGTGTAGACGACCTGGTTTTCGCCGCGCCCGTAGGCGGCCTCGAAGGCGTCGAATTCTGGGGTCAGGGCCATGGGTATCTCGGACCGGTCAGGGGAATTGCGCCTGTACCGCGTTGATCGCGGACTGGTCGATCTGGATACCGGCCTCTTCCTGAAGCGCCATCGAATACGCGTTGAAGATGTCCCGTGCGAGGCTTTCGCTCAGCCCCCGGTCAAGCACCTGCTGGACCAGCGCGGCATCCGGATCATTGGGATCCGGCCCGAGGATCGCGTCCAGCTGCACAAGCGCGATCCCGCCTTCATCCACAACCACCTCCACATCATCACGGTTCAATTCGAACACCCGGGTCACGAGCCCGATCGGCGCGTTCTCCAGGAACGCATCCCGGGTCAGCCCGTCTTCGCGCAGCAGCGTGACACCCAGATCGGAAAACACCTCTCCGCCGCGCAGCCGCTCGGCCAATGCGTCGGCTTCGGCCCGCACGGCCTGTCGTTCGGCGCGACGCTGCGCGGCCGCGGCAACCTGGTCGCGCACCTCGTCAAACGGTTGCAGGCGCGGTGCACGGGTGCCATCGACCCGCAAGGCAAACACGCCGCCGTCATCCAGTAACTCCAGCTCCGGAAAATCGCTTTCCTGCGCGGTCAACGCCACTTCCCGGAATTCCGGATAGGCCGCAGGGCCCTCGTCGGTCTCGGGCGTCATGGCGATCTGCCCAATCTCCATGCCGCTGGCCTCGGCCAGTTCCTCAAGCGTTGCTCCCCCGGCCAGCTGGTCGTCCAGTGCCTCGATCTCGGCGCTGATCGCGCGCCGCGCGGTGTCCAGCGCCAGTTCGGCCACCAGATCGTCACGCACATCCGCCAGCGCGGTCACCTGTGGCAACAGGATCGCGTTGATCTGAAACAGCGCAGGCCCCAGAGACGAGGGCAGGGGCCCGATCACGCCAGTATCCTCCGGGGCAAAGATCGCCTCCGCCAGATCATCCGATAAATCTGCAACCGCCACTTCCCCCTGATCGACATCATCCAGGGTCAGGCCGCGTTCCTCCACCAGCGCCTCGAAGGTGATCTCCCCGGCGTTGATCCGCGCCAGCGCGGCGGCAGCCTCGTCCTCGGTCGCAAAGACCAGCCGGTCCAGAACCCGGCGGGCAGGGCGGTTGAACTCGTCGCTGCGCAGGTCATACAGGCGCTGAACCTCCTCGTCGGAGGGGGCGACCTGATCCAGCATCATGTCCGGGGTCAGCAGCACATAGGTGATCTCGCGCGCCTCGGGTTCGGTGAACTCCGCCGGATTGGTCTCGTAATAGCTGCGCATCTCCGCGTCCGACACGGGCGCCACCTCGATCCCGAGCGTTGCCAGGTCAAGCGGGGCCCAAGTGAACTGCCGCCGCTCCGATATGAACTGATAAAGCCGTTCGGACTGCGCTTCGGGTGCACGAATGCCCCCCGCCACCGCGCCTTGTAACAGCGTTCGCGCCGCGTCCGCGCGGATCTGCTCCTCGAATTGAGGCGGCGACAAGCCGTTGCTTTGCAAGGAAAATTCGTAGGCATCGCGATCAAAGGTGCCGTCGATCCCGTTGAAGGTCGGGATCGCCTGAATGTCCGCCAGCACCCGCTCATCCCCGACCGACAGGCCGATGCGGTTCGCCTCGTTGTCCAGCGCGGCCTGCACCACCAGTTGCGAGAGGACCTGCCGGTCCAGTCCTATGGCGCGCGCATCTGCCATGGTCATCGCCTGACCGGTCTGCGCCGTGGTCGCCCGGATCTGGTTCTGCAAGGTGCGGGCGTAGTCATCCACGGTGATGTCCGTATCTCCGACGGATCCGATCCGCGCCATCGACCCGCCAAAGCTGGTCACGCCGAACCCTGCCAGACCAAGGATCAGCAGACCCAGAATGATGGTCATGAAAATGTTGGAGGTTTTCCCCTTCATCGCGCCCGGTTCTCCCTGAAATCCCGCGGTGATGACACGTTTAGGCGCTGGCGCGCAGGGCGGCAAGGGCCGGTTGCGTCGAACTCAGGCGCGCAGGCGCCCGAGCCGGTCTGCAAGCTCTGCAATCCCGCGCGCGTCGATATTGGCAAAGGCAAAGCGCATCTCGCGCGCGGCGGGCGCGTGGCCGTTGGGGCCAAACATCGTGCCGGGCAGCGCCAGCACCCCGATCTCGCGCACCATGCGTTGCGCCAAGGCGTCGGACGCGGTCTCGAACGGGTGGCGGGCATAGCCGAAATAGGCCCCGGAGCCCAGCAACTCCCACCCCGGCAGACGCTGGAACGCGGCCCGCAGGGCGTCCCGTCGGGCCAGGATCTCAAGCCGTTGCTCCGCCAGCCAGCTTGCCAGATGCGTCATCCCCCACAGGGCCGCGTGCTGGCCCAGTTGCGGCGCGCAAATCTGCACGGTGTCGAGGAATTTCTCCACCTGTTCCAACCGCGTGGGGCTGGTGGCCAGCGCGCCCACCCTGTGCCCGGTCAGCCGGTAGGCCTTGGAAAAGGAATAGAGGTGGATCAACGTGTCATCCCAGTCCGGATCGGCAAACAGCCCGTGCGGCGCGCCATCGGTCCCGTGAAAATCGCGGTAGGTTTCATCCACGATCAGCGCGATGCCTCGGCTGCGCGCCAGATCGCGGAACGCGGCCATCAGCGCGTCGGGGTATTCGGTACCCGTTGGGTTGTTGGGGGTGACCAACACAATTGCGCGCGTGCGGTCATCGATCAGGGCGGCGGCCGCGTCCGGGTCCGGGGTCAGGTCATCGCCCGTGGGAAGCGCGCGCGCCTCCACCCCCTGTATGCTCAGCCACATCTCGTGATTGAAATACCACGGCAACGGCAGGATCACGTTGTCACCCGCGCCGGCCAAGGTCGCGGCGACAGCGGCGAACGCCTGATTGCAGCCAGAGGTGATCGCGACCTGATCGCTGCCAACCTCTGCCCCATAGATCGCGGCAATCCGTGCGGCCAACGTGTCGCGCAGTTCAGGCAGACCCAGAACCGGACCATAGAGATGCGCCTGACCCTCCGCCATCACCGCCTCCGCCATGGCCTCACGCAGGGGCAGGGGTGGGGCCGCTGTCGGGGCCGCCTGACTGACGTTCAGCAAGGGCATGTCCGGGGGCAGGGTGGCTTCGGCCAGCCAGCGCCGCGCCTCCATCACGGGGGGCGCTTGCGTGTGGACAAGGGTCGGGTTCAGCGGGCCCATCGGGGCTCAGGCCCCGCGATAGGGGTCTACGTATTGCAGCGCCATGTCCCACGGGAAGAATATCCACGTGTCCTGACTGACGCTCGTGATGAACGTGTCCACCATCGGTTCGCCCTTCGGCTTGGCATAGACGGTGGCGAAATGGGCCTTTGGGTATTTATCGCGCACGACTTCCAGGGTGCGGCCGCTGTCCACCAGATCGTCGATGACCAGAACGCCCGTGCCGTCGCCCACCATGTCGGGGTCAGGTTCGTTCAGGATGACCGTCTCGCCTTGCGTCTGGTGGTGGTAGGACTGGACCGAAATCGTGGCGACCTGCCGGATGTCCAACTCGCGTGCGACAATCATTGCCGGGGCCATTCCACCCCGCGTGATCGCGAGGATCATCCGCCAAGCGCCCTCCGCGCCCGGGCCGCGCTTGTCCAGCCGCCACGCCAGCGCGCGGCTGTCGCGGTGGATCTGGTCCCAGCTCACATGGAAGCCCTTTTCGTGTGGCAGTTGGTCTGTCATGGCCCGAGAATCCCCGTGTTTGTATTTTGCTACGTTTTGTAAAACAGGCCTCTGGGAAGTGCCACAAAATGTACAAAACCCGATGATCAGCCAGCGGCGATGCGTATTCCGAACAGCGCGATCAACCCCCCGAACACCCGGTCGAGCAGGCGTTTGAGCCGCACGTATCCCGCCCGCGCGCGCGGCAGCGAAAAGAGCCGCGCGACCAGAATGTACCAGCCCCCCTCGACCAGAAGGACCAGTGCCAGAACGATAGCCTTCTCGGTCCACGTGATCTCGGGCGGCAGGATGCCGACGAACACAGCGCCAAAGAAAACAGGAACTTTCGGGTTTGAAAGCTGCGTCAAAAGCCCAAGGCGAAACACCTGCGCGGCCCCGTTGGGCGCGCGATCCGCGTCCAGCGGCAGCGGGTCATCCGCGTGCCGCCACATCATGTAGGCGATGAAGAGCAGGAACCCGGCGCCCGCGAATTTCAGCGCCGTAAGCAGGACCGGGGCGATCTGAAACAGGGCTGCAAGCCCCAACATCGCCGCCGCCGCCCACACCGCCGCACCCACCCCGAAGGCCAGCGCGAGGATCAGGGCATTGCGCACCCCGTCCGCCGCCGCAACACGCGTGATCACCACGAAGGACGGCCCCGGGCTGATCGCCGCCATCAGATGGATCAGCGCGATGGACGCGAACGCGGCCAGTGTCACGGCGCGCGTTCCACCAGCAACCGCACACCCAGACCGCCCAGAACCACTGCTGCAAGCCGGTCGAGATGCGATTTCGCAGACAAGTATGCCCGGCGCGCCGCAGGCCTGTTGAGTGCACTGGCAAGCAGGGAATATACAATGATTTCAACGGCAAGGTGATTGGCGGTGACCAATATGATCTGGGGTGCGCTCAGGTTGGGCGGGAAGATCACGACCAGAACCCCCGCCGAAAACAGAACCGATTTCGGATTGGCAAGGTTGATCATCAACCCGCGCCGAAACGCCTTGCCCGGTTTGACCCGTACGGCCTCTGGCAAGGGGGTCCGCGCGGCCTTCCACGTCTGGTACGCGATCCAGATCAGGTACAGCGCACCGGCGGTTTTCAGTCCGACATAGGTGGCTGGAAACAAGGTGAAGATCGTCTCGAGCCCCAGGAGCGCCATCAACGTCCACGTCGCCGCCATCACAGCCAGACCCACGCCTGTCCAGATGGCCCGTGCGCGCCCGGCGCTGATCGCAGTCTGCGTCAGAACCAGCAAGGCAGGCCCCGGGCTGGCCATCGCGACCAGAAGTGCTGCGTTGAACGCGAGAAGCTGCGCAAGCTCCATCGCGGCCTACTTGCGCCCGGTTGCAGCGTCGATATCCGGCGCGTCCACCGCCTTCATGCCCACCACGTGGTAGCCGCTGTCCACATGGTGCACCTCGCCGGTCACGGCGCGGCTCATGTCAGACAGAAGATACAGCGCGGATTGACCGACCTCGTCCTGCGTCACGGTCCGGCGCAGAGGTGCGTTATACTCGTTCCAGCGCAAAATGTAGCGGAAATCACCAATGCCACTGGCAGCGAGCGTCTTAATCGTCCCGGCACTGATTGCGTTCACACGGATCCCCTGCTTGCCGAGGTCTTCGGCCAGGTACATTACCGACGCCTCAAGCGCAGCCTTGGCCACGCCCATGACATTATAATGCGGCATCACCTTCTCGGCGCCGTAATACGTCAGCGTCAGGATCGACCCACCGTCGGGCATCAATTTCTCGGCGCGTTGGCAGACCGCTGTGAAAGAGTAGACAGAGACATCCATCGTCATGGTGAAGTTGTCGGAGGTCGTGTCGACATAACGCCCACGCAACTGGCTCTTGTCCGAGAAACCGATGGCGTGCACCACGAAATCCAGCTTGCCCCAGACCTTTTCCAGTCGCGTGAACAAAGCGTCCAGAGAAGCTGGATCTGTCACGTCACAATCGATCACCTCGGTCGAGCCGAGTTGTTCTGCCAAAGGTTCAGCCCGTTTTCGGAAAGCATCGCCCTGATAGGTCAAAGCCAGTTCCGCTCCGGCATCGGCGCAGGCTTTTGCGATACCCCAAGCGATGGATTTGTCGTTCGCAAGGCCCATGATCAGCCCGCGTTTTCCTTGCATTAGCCCCGTTGACATTTTCTGCCTCTAGTCCATTTCTCGGTCTCGCCCGTTTAGGCGAAAGCCCAAGCTGCATCAAGTGACCAGACGGCCCCACCCCGGCGGCCGCATCCGGAGACAAGACCCATGAGCGACCGTACCGGCAAATTCGCAGGCGAAGATCCCTTCGAACTGGCGCGTGCCTGGCTGGCGGAAGCAGAGGCGTCCGAGCCGAACGATCCCAACGCGATTGCTCTGTCCACCGTCGATGCAACGGGGATGCCCAATGCGCGGATGGTGCTTCTGAAGGACATCGAAGACGACGCGTTCGTGTTCTACACGAATTATGGCTCCGTGAAAGCGCAGGAAATCGAAAGCGCGGGGGCGGCGGCGTTCGTGATGCATTGGAAATCTCTGCGTCGGCAGATCCGTGTGCGGGGATTTGTAACGCGAGAGGATGGTCTGAAGGCGGATGAGTATTACAAGTCCCGCTCGCTTAAAAGCAGAATAGGGGCATGGGCCTCGCGGCAGTCGGAGCCACTGGGTAGTCGCGCGTCCCTGATGGCCGACGCGGCCCGCTTGGGGTTGGAAAAAGGGCTAAATCCGGACCGTCCGCCCTTCTGGGGCGGCTTCAGGATAACGCCGATCGAGATCGAATTCTGGGCTGATGGAGATTATCGGCTGCATGACAGATTTCGCTGGACTCGCCTAAAAGGCGAAAAATCTTGGAATATCAGCCGTTTGAATCCGTAGGGTTTGTGAGCCGTTAACGATAAGGCCCTAATCCTTAAAGTTTTTCTTGCGCGACCTCACAAAAGTTGAAACCATTGTGTAATACTTCGTTGCCCGTCGCGGCGCCTTTATTCGTTAACCCGGAACCATGCTGTGCAGAAACCTATGGCTGACAGTCCCACGATATACGGGACCGTAAAATGGTTCGACCCGAAGAAAGGGTTTGGCTTCGTCGTGGGCGAAGCTGACGGGCCGGATATCCTGCTTCATGCAAACGTACTGCGCAATTTCGGACAGAGTTCTGTTGCAGATGGGGCGCGGGTGCAGATCCGCGTTCAGGAAACGCCGCGTGGCATTCAGGCAACAGAAGTGGTCACCATCGCCCCTCCCGAAGGTGGCGAGGTTGAGGACGGGGCGGCGGATGCGCCGCAGAGTTTCGATGATCTCGACATCGTTCCGGGCCGCGTGAAGTGGTTTGACAAGGTCAAGGGCTTCGGCTTCGTGAACGCTTTCGGCGCGGGCGACGATATTTTCATTCACATGGATGTCTTGCGCCGCTGCGGGTTTGCCGATCTTCAGGCAGGCGAGGCCGTGGCCATCCGGGTCGGAGACAGCGACCGGGGTCGATTGGCTCTGGAAGTGCTCAGCTGGGACGCCGCGATCGAAGAGGAATGACGTTCCTGCGTCTCTTCGCTTTCATCTTTTTTCTGGTCTCCGCAAACGTCGCGCTTGGCGATTGCGCACCCGACCGCGTTGACCTGCGCGGTGACTGGGGGCAGGCCTCCTACGTGGTCGAGGTTGTGGATACCCCGGAAAGCCGCGGACGTGGGTTGATGTTCCGCGAAAGCCTACCAAGGCGTGCAGGCATGCTGTTCGTTTACGAACGCTCCCAGTCGGTTTCGTTCTGGATGCGCAACACGCTCATCCCGTTGGACATGATCTTCGTCGACGCGCAGGGGGTCGTGCAGCATGTGCACCAGAATGCCATCCCCCTCGACGAGACGCCGATCCCGGGCGGGGATGGGATCCTGGCGGTGCTGGAAATAAACGGCGGCCAATCGCAACGGATCGGGATCGCCCCCGGCACGGAACTGCGCCACCCGGCTTTCGGCGCGCAGGCGCGTTGGGCCTGCGCTGTCAATTAGGCGACGATTAGGGCTTTCCAAACCGAAGGCTTGGCAGTAATCAAGCGGCGTCGGGGCGTGGCGCAGTCTGGTAGCGCACCTGTTTTGGGTACAGGGGGTCGTGAGTTCGAATCTCGCCGCCCCGACCACTTCCAAGTATTTTCACCCTGGGCCCTCCCTGTAGACCTCACGGCGTACCGGCATGAGGCTGCCGCGCGAGGTTTGCGAGTCGCGCAACCACCATATGTATGGGTGTGGTCGGCAGGTGCACCACTTCATTTTGTGTTACCCACTCGTTAAGATCTATCCAATATCCGGCTTTTTCGACTTGCGCCGTGGCGATCTCACAACATTCGCCTCCGTCGAAACTCCGCACAGGCCAAGAGAATCTGGGTTAATGCACCGTCAATAGTATTTTGTCGTGCAAACGTCACAAAATGTAGTTGACCCATTAGGGCGTCCTACGCCAGATTGTGTTGGCGGAGGAGGCAAGCACCATATTTGGTGTTTCCCCGATCATACAGACGCACACACTGACCAGGCGACGACATGGGATCATGTCGGGCCCCGGGACAGGTTTGTCTGACGGACCTCCTCCGCACGAGACTGGGTAAAACGGCACGGCGGACCAACCGCATGGCCGGGTATCAAATGGCCAACATGGGGCAGACATGAAAATAGAACGCCATTTCACGACGGACGGACAAGACGCGCTTTCCGGCATTGAGTTTTCAATCACCACCTCTGAAATCCGCAACCCCGACGGGTCGACCGTGTTCAAGCTCGACGAGCTTGAGGTGCCCTCCAGCTGGAGCCAGGTCGCGTCGGACGTCATTGCGCAGAAATACTTTCGAAAGGCAGGTGTCGCGGCCGCGCTGAAGCCCGTGCGTGAAAAGGGCGTGCCGGAGTTTCTATGGCGCTCGGTGCCGGACGAGGCGGCGCTCAAAAAGCTGCCCGAGGACAAGCGCTATGGCGGCGAGACGTCGGCCAAGCAGGTTTTCCGTCGCCTTGCAGGCGCGTGGGCATACTGGGGCTGGAAGGGCGGTTATTTCAGCTCCGAAGCCGATGCGCAGGCCTATTTCGACGAGATGCAATTCATGCTGGCCCGGCAGATGGCTGCGCCGAACTCCCCGCAGTGGTTCAACACCGGCCTGCACTGGGCCTACGGCATCGACGGTCCCGCACAGGGCCATTTCTATGTCGACCACAAGTCCGGAAAACTGACCAAATCCACCTCGTCCTACGAGCATCCGCAGCCGCATGCCTGCTTCATCCAGTCCGTCGCCGACGACCTGGTGAATGAAGGTGGCATCATGGACCTGTGGGTGCGCGAGGCGCGGCTCTTCAAATACGGCTCCGGCACGGGCACCAACTTCTCCTCCCTCCGTGCCGAAGGGGAAGCCCTGTCAGGCGGCGGCAAGTCGTCGGGCCTGATGGGCTTTCTTAAAATCGGGGATCGGGCGGCGGGCGCGATCAAGTCCGGTGGCACCACACGCCGGGCAGCCAAGATGGTGATTTGCGACGCCGACCACCCCGACATCGAGGAGTTCGTGAACTGGAAGGTGAAGGAGGAGCAGAAGGTTGCCTCCCTCGTCGCCGGCTCCAAGGTTCACGAAACCAAACTGAACGATATCTTCGGCGCAATCGGCGAGTGGGACGGTCTGGGCGAGGACGCGGTCGATCCGTCCAGGAACGTCGCGCTGAAAACTGCAATCCGCGCCGCCAAGAAGGTCCAGATCCCGGAGACCTACATCAAGCGCGTCCTCGATTATGCAAAGCAGGGCTACGCGTCGATCGAGTTCCCGACCTACGATACCGACTGGGATTCCGAGGCGTATAACTCCGTCTCCGGCCAGAACTCCAACAACTCTGTTCGGGTGACGGATGCGTTCCTGCAAGCGGTCAAGGATGACGCCGATTGGGAACTGATCCGCCGCACAGACGGCAAGGTGGACAAGACCATCAAGGCGCGCGAACTGTGGGAGCAGATCGGCCACGCGGCCTGGGCCTGCGCCGACCCCGGCATCCAGTTCCACGATACTGTCAACGCCTGGCACACATGCCCCGAAGATGGTGAGATCCGCGGATCAAACCCGTGCTCGGAGTACATGTTCCTCGACGACACGGCGTGTAACCTTGCCTCCATGAACCTGCTGACCTTCTACAAGGACGGCCAGTTCGACGCCGAGGCCTATGTGCACGCGACACGGCTCTGGACACTGACGCTCGAAGTGTCGGTCCTGATGGCGCAATTCCCGTCCAAGGAAATCGCACAACGGTCCTATGACTACCGCACCTTGGGTCTGGGCTATGCCAACATCGGCGGTCTGCTGATGAACATGGGCCTTGGGTATGACAGCGCCGAAGGCCGCGCCCTGTGTGGGGCCCTGACCGCCGTGATGACCGGTGTGTCCTACGCCACCTCCGCCGAAATCGCGTCCGAAGTGGGCACTTTCCCGGGCTACGAGGCCAACAGTGCCCACATGCTGCGGGTGATGCGCAACCACCGCACCGCCGCCTACGGCAAGGCGAACGGGTACGAGGATCTGGCGGTCAAGCCGGTCCCGCTCGACCACGCCAACTGCCCCGACGAGGTGCTGTCCGCGCTGGCGAAATCCAGCTGGGACGAAGCGTTGGCCCTGGGCGAAAAGCACGGCTACCGCAACGCGCAAGCCACGGTCATTGCGCCCACAGGGACGATCGGCCTTGTCATGGACTGCGACACCACCGGGATCGAGCCCGACTTCGCGCTGGTGAAGTTCAAGAAGCTAGCCGGTGGCGGTTACTTCAAGATCATCAACCAGTCGGTACCAGCCGCGCTAGAAACGCTCGGCTACGGCTCGGCCCAGATCGAAGAGATCGTCTCCTACGCCGTCGGCCACGGCACTCTCGGCAATGCGCCTGGCGTGAACCACACCTCGCTGATCGGCCACGGGTTCGGTCCGGCCGAGATCGAGAAGATCGAAGCGGCACTCCCATCCGCCTTCGACATCAAATTCGTCTTCAACCAGTGGACCCTTGGGGAGGAGTTCTGCACCAAGACCCTCGGCATTCCGGCGGACAAGCTGAACGACCCGACCTTCGACATGCTGCGCCATCTCGGCTTCGCGAAAGCGGATATCGACGCGGCAAACGACCATGTCTGCGGGACCATGACCCTCGAAGGCGCACCGTTCCTCAAGACCGAGCACTACAATGTCTTCGACTGCGCCAACCCCTGCGGCAAGAAGGGCAAGCGCTTCCTCAGCGTGGACAGCCACATCTACATGATGGCCGCCGCGCAGTCCTTCATCTCGGGTGCGATCTCCAAGACGATCAACATGCCCAACGATGCCACGATCGAGGATTGCCAGAAGGCGTATGAGCTCAGCTGGTCGCTCGGCACCAAGGCGAACGCGCTCTATCGCGACGGCTCCAAGCTCAGCCAGCCGCTCGCGGCCGCGCTGGTGGAGGACGACGACGAGGCGGCAGAGATCCTTGAGACCGGGTCTGTGCAAGAGAAGGCAACCGTGCTGGCCGAGAAGATCATCGAAAAGGTGGTCGTCAAGGAAGTCGTCAAGTCCCACCGCGAGAAGATGCCCGAGCGCCGCAAGGGCTACACCCAGAAGGCCATCGTCGGTGGTCACAAGGTGTACCTGCGCACAGGGGAGTATCAGGACGGCAACCTCGGTGAGATTTTCATCGACATGCATAAGGAAGGCGCCGGCTTCCGCGCGATGATGAACAATTTCGCCATCGCCGTGTCGGTCGGTCTGCAATACGGGGTCCCGCTTGAGGAGTTCGTGGACGCCTTCACCTTCACCAAGTTCGAGCCTGCGGGCATGGTTCAGGGCAACGACAGCATCAAGAACGCCACGTCGATCCTCGACTACATCTTCCGCGAACTCGCTGTCAGCTATCTCGACCGGACCGATCTGGCGCATGTCGCGCCCGAAGGCGCCGCGTTCGACGATCTGGGCCGGGGCGAGGAAGAGGGCGTCTCCAACATCCAGGAGATGTCGGACAGCGCGGCCTCCAAGTCGCTCGAAGTGCTCAAGCAGATCAGCTCCACCGGATATCTGCGCAAACGCATGCCACAGGAACTGGTAGTCCTTCAGGGCGGCGGATCACCGATCCCCGTGATGGGGGAGGTCAACGCAGGCGAGGTCGCCACGATGACCGCCGTGCGCTCGGAAACGGCCATCACCTCCACCACCGTTGCTGGATCGGCCACCGAACTGGACGCGCGCGCCAAGGCCAAGATGCAGGGCTACGAGGGCGAGGCCTGCGGCGAATGCGGCAACTACACGCTCGTGCGCAACGGCACCTGCATGAAGTGCAACACTTGCGGCGGCACGTCGGGGTGTAGCTGATACGAGGGCAGGCGCGGCACGGCTGCCCTGCCACACGCAACAAGTTCAGGGGCGGGTGCGCTCGCCCTGAGCGCGGGTCAGGCCGCAGGCAGAAAACAAAACGAGCGGTAACAACGACGAGCCTGATCAGCGAAACTAAACAGGGCGGCCCCCCAGCCGCCCTTTTTTCTTGCCCTCATGCCATATCCAGATCGACCCGCAACTGTGCCCGGGCCCGCGCCAGCCGGGAATGTACGGTCCCGGGCGGGATGCCCTCGCGTGCGGCAAGCTGCAATGTGCTGTCTCCCTCCAGCGCGGCGCGGACCAGCCGGGCCTGCGCATCCGGCAGATGCGCGATCGCCTCCAGCGCGGCAAAGGCCGTCTCGTCGGGGCCTTGTGCGAGATCTGTGCTGTCTTCCTCCAATTGAAGCGTCTGCTCCAGGCGTCCATGCCGCCGCACGGCGTTCTTCAGAACCATGCGGCCATAGGCGGGCAGGTTGTCGATGGCGGCCCCGTCGCGCAAGCGGATCAGGATCGCGGTCAGCGTCTCCTGCAACAAGTCGTCCGCTTCGGCGCGGTCCCGCCCGAGACGGCGGGCGAGGGGACGCAGTTTCGGGATCAGCGCGACCAGGGCGAGGTCGGTCACGCAAGGCGGGCGGGGGGTGTGGATGTCCTCGGTCATGTCTTCAAGCTGGGCTTTGAACCGCGCCTGGTAAATGCGAGGAAACCTGCCGAGCAGGGGGCCGCCACGGAATAAACCCTCTTGTCGGCAACCCTCCGCGTGTGGCGCGCGCGGGCTTTGGCGGCGGGCCGCCGGTCCGGCAGCACATGGGACGCATCGGTCCGTCACAGGCTCTTAGCATCAGAAGGCGCTCAGACACGGGCTCCTTCGGCAACCAACCTTTTGAGGAGTGATCTCATGAAAACCCTGATCCTTGCCGTGACCGCAGCCACGCTGGCGACAAGCGCCTTTGCCATGGGCAACAAGGCCGAGCTGGACACCGATGGCGACGGCATGCTCTCGTTCGCAGAGTTGCTGGTCGCCTTCCCGGCCTTGTCCGAGGCAACCTACACCGCGATGGACGCCAATTCCGACGGCGCGATCGATGCCGATGAACTGGCTGCGGCCGAGGAAGCCGGCCTGATCGTCTCCGAAGGCTAAACAGAAATCGCGGACGGCATATATGCCCCCTGCCGTCCGCACCTTTGCTAGGGTTCTGCCCCAAGTGCCCGCAACCGGGCCAGAAGCGTCTCCGTCGGAAATCCGGCTTCCAGCGCCGTGACATAAGCCTGTGTCAGATAGAACGCCTCCCCATCGGGCGCTGCGGCGTCTGCCGCTTGCAGGTAGAGCGCGATGACAGTCGCGGTGTCGCCGGCTACATGGGCGGCGGCAAACCGGTCGTCCTGCGTGCCGCGCATACCCTCAGCCAGCCGCCATCCGAGTGGCAACCCACGCGTGCAGCCGGTGTGTCGGCGCGTCCATCGCAGGTGCAAACCGCCCGCCATCGAACCCTTGCGCCGCGCGGCCCTTTTGCATGCCCTCCACCACGAAGATGTCCTCTTCGAAGACCGTACGCCATTGCCGCGCATTTGCGGCACGCAAGTCGGGGTCGGTATCCGCTGTCGCGTAGTACAGATGCACGTCCTCGCGTGTGCGTCCCGGGCCGTCCGGGTGCAGCAGGATCGCAAATGCATGGTCACGGTGCACCCCAAGCAGCAGGTTCGGGTAAAGTGCGATGTATTCCGCCGCCTTGTCCCATTTCGGCGACAGGCCGGCGAAGTCCGGAAAAGTCCCGCCCTCGGCGTCGCGCAACTGCCGGTAGACCTCGGTGCCCTGGCCGGAAAACCCCTCGCTTTCGATATTGTAGTGATCTTCGAGCCGGGAATAGCTGTTCAATCCCGGGTGCACCCAGGGCAGATGATAGCTTTCGCAGTAGTTCTCGACCGCGAGTTTCCAGTTGGTTTCGACTGACAGCGAGAACCGACTGTCCGGACCGCCATGGTGCAGCGGTTGGGCGAACTCGGCCCACCGGGCCAGCAAATCCGCGTGCCGGACGTCGAACGGGGGCGCGGAGCCCGAGAGGTTCACGAACACGATGCCGTGCCAGATATGGCTGCGCAATTCAATGAGCCCGAGCCTGTCGCGGTCGAGCCCGGGGTGCGTATTCTGGCCTGGCCCGCCGACATGGGGCGTGGTCACCAGTCGCCCCGTGGTGGCGTAGCACCACGAATGGTACGGACAGCGCAACGCACCTTCGATCCGTCGCGGCGACTCCACCAGGATCATCCCGCGATGGCGGCACACGTTGTAAAACACCCGCACAACCCCGTCGCCGCCCCTGAGCGCCAGCAAGGGCTCCCCGGCGAAGGTCAGCGGAAAGGCATCGCCCGTCCGGGGAATGTCCGCTTCGGTGCACAGGGCACACCATTCATCGGCAAAGAGCCGTTTCAGCTCGGCCGCGTGCATGTCCGGATCGGTGTAATGCGCATTCGGCAGGCCGCGCGCCTGTTCAACGGGCTGTCTGACACGCGAAAGATCGGACATCGTCATCGCACCACTCCTCCGGATCTTGACCGTAGCTTAGCCCCGATCCGGCCTGCGTGCCGGTCACAAACCGACACCCGAGCTGTGGTTTTGCGGCGTTGTGCCGGGCTAGCCGCTGGTTCCGCGCGACAGGGCAGCCACACCGGTTCGCGCAATCTCGATCAGACCGAGCGGGCGCATCAGATCGCCGAACGCATCGATTTTCTGTGGCGTGCCGGTGATCTCGAACACGAAGCTTTCAAGCGTGCTGTCAACCACGTTCGCGCGAAAGATTTCCGCGAGCCGCAACGCCTCGATCCGGTGATCGCCCGCGCCGGCCACTTTGAATAGGGCCAGTTCGCGCTCCACGCTCGCCCCTTCCACCGTCAGGTCATGGACCTCGTGCACCGGCACCATGCGTGCCAACTGTGCCTTGATCTGCTCGATCACCTGTGGCGTGCCCGTGGTCACAATCGTGATGCGCGAGCGGTGCCCTTCATGGTCGATCTCGGCCACGGTCAGGCTCTCGATGTTGTATCCGCGCCCGGAAAACAGCCCGATCACGCGGGCAAGAACGCCTGCCTCGTTATCGACAACCACCGCCAGCGTGTGGGTTTCCTGGTGGTCGCCATAGGTCGACCGCAGGTCATAGGCGGAATGCTTCGAGGAGCCTTGTTCAATCTTCAGCGGGGACATGGGACCACTTTCGTTCCGGCGCAGAGCGCGCCTTGTTTTCTTTTGTGCACAAATACCTTCGGGGGGTGCGGGGGGCAGACAGCCCCCCGTTCCCGACCACTACACCAGAACCGCGCCCTTGGCACCGATGGCGCCCTGGGTCTCCGCCTCGCCGAGCAGCATCTCGTTGTGCGGCGCGCCCGATGGGATCATGGGGAAGCAGTTCTCGTGCTTTTCAACCAGACAGTCGAACAGGACCGGGCCGTCATACTCCAGCATCTCCATGATCGCGTCATCGAGGTCCTTGGGGTCGTTGCACAGGATGCCCTTGGCTCCGAAGGCTTCGGCCAGTTTCACGAAATCGGGCAGGGCGTCGGACCAGCTGTGCGAGTACCGCTCGCCGTGCAGAAGTTCCTGCCACTGGCGCACCATTCCGAGGCGCTCGTTGTTCAGGATGAACTGCTTGACCGGCAGGCGGTACTGGATCGCCGTGCCCATCTCCTGCATGTTCATCAGCCAGCTTGCCTCGCCCGCCACGTTGATCACCAACGCATCCGGATGCGCAACCTGCACCCCGATGGAGGCGGGGAAGCCATAGCCCATCGTGCCAAGGCCCCCGGAAGTCATCCAGCGGTTCGGCTCGTCAAAGCCCAGATACTGCGCCGCCCACATCTGGTGCTGACCAACTTCGGTCGTGATGTAGCGCTTGGGGTGGTCCTTGGTCAGCGCCTCCAGACGTTGCAGCGCGTACTGCGGCTTGATCGTCGTCTCGGAGTTCTTGAAATCCAGACAGCGGATCTCACGCCACTCATTGATCTGCGCCCACCACTTCGCCAGACCTTCCTTGTTGGTCTTGCGGCCGCGGGCTTTCCAGATGCGCAGGGCATCCTCCAGCACATGCGCAATGTCGCCGATGATCGGCACGTCGGTCCGGATCACCTTGTTGATCGAGCTTGGATCAATGTCGATATGTATCTTCTTGGAACCTGGGGAAAAATCCGCGACCCGCCCTGTGATCCGATCATCGAAGCGCGCCCCGATATTGATCATGACATCGCAGCCGTGCATCGCCAGGTTCGCTTCATAGAGCCCGTGCATCCCCAGCATGCCGACCCAATTCTCCCCCGAGGCGGGATAGGACCCGAGCCCCATCAGGGTGGAGGTGATCGGAAACCCGGTCTCGGCCACGAACTCGCGCAGCAACTGGCTTGCCGCGGGGCCGGAATTGATCACGCCCCCCCCGGTATAGAAGATGGGGCGTTCTGCGGTTTCCATCAACTCGACCATCGCGGTAATGGCGTTTATGTCGCCTTTCACACGCGGTTGGTAGTGCTTGGTTTCGGCTTTCGCGGGCGACGTATAGGTCCCGGAGGCAAACTGCACGTCCTTCGGGATGTCGACCAGCACCGGTCCGGGACGGCCCGAGGTCGCGACATGGAATGCCTGGTGGATCGTCTCCGCCAGCGCGTCGGTCTCTTTCACCAGCCAGTTGTGCTTGGTGCAGGGGCGCGTGATGCCCACGGTGTCGGCTTCCTGAAAGGCATCGTTGCCGATCATGAAGGTCGGCACCTGACCCGACAGAACCACCATCGGGATGCTGTCCATCAGCGCGTCCGTGATGCCGGTCACGGCATTGGTAGCGCCCGGGCCAGAGGTCACCAGAACAACACCGGGCTTGCCGGTGGAGCGCGCATAGCCTTCGGCGGCGTGGGTCGCGGCCTGCTCATGGCGCACGAGGATATGCTTGATGTCGTTCTGTTGGAAAATCTCGTCATAAATCGGAAGGACTGCACCGCCCGGGTAGCCGAACACGGTGTCGACGCCCTGATCTTTCAGCGCCTGAACCACCATTTGCGCGCCCGTCATCTGTTCACCAGTCTTTTGCGTGCTCATCGACTTCCATCCTTCTGCTTTGTCGTCTCGCGGCCCCTGCCGCCCGTGCGGGCATAAAAAAACCCCCGGGGTTAGTCGGGGGCGCAAGGGGATCGGTCTGGTGTCCGTTACCGGCCCATGCGCCTTTTTCCTACAAGTACGACAATCGGGGTCATGCCCTTTGATCCTCTCAGTTCGTGCGCGAGAAGTTAGGAGGCTTGACAGGGCGCGTCAACAGGCAAAGTCATGAAAAGATGACGCCAAACGGCAAAAACGCGCAACTTTCTTGCGTGGTTTGGGTTCGGATTGAAACGGAGCGGGCAAGCCCGCTCCGTTTCCAGGGCAAATCACCCTGTGATCAGATCTGCGGCATGCGCGATGGCGCCGCGTTTGTCCTCGACCGTCTTGAGCATGTGCCCAAGCGAAAAGTTCCCCGCCTGGCTGGCACCCATCTCGGTCCATGGCTGGAAATCATGGGCCGAACACAGGATCGATTCCGGGTCGAGCGCCATCAGCCGCATCAGCGTTCCGGCCACAAGCGTGCCGCCCACGGGACCCAGTTTTCCACCGAAGCTTTCGGCTTCGTGCAGGCAGTAGTACCACAGCGGGGTCTTGGTGATGCCGCGATGGGACAATTCACCGGGCGCGGGGATCTCGGCCACATTCATCAGCCGCGCCATCTGCTGACCCGAGGGCAGCTCCAGTGTGACCCGGTCGCGGAAGATGTTGCGATGGGGCAGTTTCTGGCTGTCGGCAAGGCTCAACTCCATCCCGCCGATGCTGAGGGGGGAGCCGATGAAGGGCAGGTGAAAGATGGACTTGGCCAGCTTGCGCGAGATCGGACGCGCCTTCTGGAAACTGGCGTTGCCCGGCAGGTCGAACAGCTTGCCGAACTCAATATTGCGCACCTCCGGCCGAGAGGTGAACTCGTCACGCCCCATTTCGAACAGCTTCACGAAGCCCACATCGGAGTTCAGGTGATACTCGTTCTGCACCGTTGCATGCCCGAACCGGAACGCCGCGCCGGAAAACTCGATCGGCATCACGGGCGAGTGCGTGTCGAAGCCTGCTGGCAAGCCGCCTTTGGCGAAGGCATGTTTGACGTCCTTCAGAACATGGGCATCGACGAAGGCGGGCAGGAAATCGTTCAGGATGATCCACTGGTAGTGCAGGCGCAGGACGCGGCGCGCGGCCTCGAACGGCATCTCCGTGGCTCCGTCGATCTCGGACATGGCGCGGGCGCGGATCCCTGCCATCGCCGCCGGGACCATGCCGTTGTCCCCTTCCAGCGCCGTCATCAGAATGTTGTGCATCTGCACGAACGCGCCGTGCAGCTGGCTGACGATCTGGTTCTCATCATTGCGCGGATCGCCGATCAGGGCGGTGCCATGGGTGTTGCGGGCCAGGTCGCCGGCGTTGGCGGCGGTGCCATAGAGCATGAACCCGTGGTGTCCCGGATGGTAAAGCCAGGGGGAGGCTTCGGGCCCGTCACCATAGACGCAATCCAGATCAAGCGCCGGCGTCCGGACATTCCGGATCGAGCGCGGATCAATCCGCGTGCCGATGGCCGAGGTCGCGTCCATCGTGATGTCGTGATCGATAAACTGACCGAGGAAGGTCATGCCCGCGCCGACGTCGCTTTCGGGGTCGGTGTGGTCCTCCATCGCGTCCAGAACTTCGCTGAAGGCCTGCGCGACGGAACTGTCATTGAATGGTGCGCCGCCCGGCGCGATCCCCGACAGCGGGTTTTTTGGTCCCAGCCGTCCGAAGGTCTGTGGCAGGGCATCGGCTGGATGGTCACACGCCTCAAGCACGAAGCGGTCATATTTGGTCAAACCATGAATCTGGCCCATTAGTCTCTCCGTCTAAAATCAGGCCGCGTCTCCGACGACCCCGGTAAAAAATACAGCCAACACGGGTGCGATCCGGCGGCATGGGGACGTTAGGAAAACCCGCGTCATCGGAGCGTGAGCGGAGTGTTACCGATCAACAAAACGTTGCTTGTACGTTGATGACAGCTATGTCAGTAACTTATCGAGCACCTGAGGAGGACGTCATGCGCTTGCCTTACCCACTCACGGATATGTCCGCTGCGGCCCGGACTGTCGCGCTTGTCATCGCCATCGGGGCGGCGGTTTGCGCCCAGTCCCTGCGTGCCGAGACGGCTCAACTCAGCGCGGCTGAGATCGAGGCCCATCTCGTCGGGCAGGAGATCGAGGTCCGCAGGTCGGAGCTGCGCGCCACCGCGAAACTGGAGCTGACCGGCGTTGCGCGCGCACAGGGCGATGGCTGGGCCGCGACCGGGCACTGGCTGATCTTTGACGACCGCCTGTGTTTCTACATGCTTGGTGGGCCGGTCCAGGAAAACAACTGCGCTGCGATCGAGAAGATTGCGCCCGGTGTTTTCTGGTCGGAAGACGGGACGTTGCTGGACCTCGGCGGTCAGTAGGGGGCCTAGCGCGGCTTTTTCTGCGGCACGCCGTAAAGCTCCAGCTTGTGCCCGGTCAGACGGTACCCAAGCTTTTGCGCGATCTTCTCTTGCAGGGCTTCGATCTCTGGCGAGACGAATTCGATCACATCGCCGCTGGTCAGATCGATCAGGTGGTCATGGTGGTCCCGCTCGGCATCTTCGTACCGCGCGCGTCCGTCGCCAAAATCCACCTTCTCCACAATCCCGGCCTCTTCGAACAGTTTTACGGTCCGATACACGGTTGCGAGCGAAATTTTCGGGTCGAGCGCGCCCGCGCGGGCAAACAACTCTTCGACATCCGGGTGATCGCGGGCCTTGTCGAGCACGTCCGCAATCACACGCCGGGGTGCGGTCATGCGCAGGCCCGTGGCCTCGCACCGTTCCAGAATGGTTTTGCGCATGTGCCCGCCCTCGTCGATCCCGGCTCTTGGATACGAAAATCGGCGCGCAGGCGCCAGTGCTTTGCCCTCAGCGTCGTGAAGAGGCGCGCGGTTGCAGGCTGACCGGTACGCGCGGCAAGGCGGGCGGGGGCGTGCCGGTGTCGAGCCACGTCATCACGATCTCGGCCGCGCGGGCGCCGAATGCCTCGATATCGCAGCGGATCGAGGTCAGGCGCGGATGCGACAGTTGCGCCTCCTCGATATCGTCGAAGCCAACCACGGCCATGTCGCGCCCGGGCGTTTTGCCCGCCTCCGCCAGACCCGCCATCAGCCCGAGCGCGGTCAGGTCGTTGAAACAGATCGCACCTTCGGTCTGTGGGTGGTCGCGCAGCAATTGCGCGGCTGCGGCCCGTCCAAACGCGCGCGTTGCCCGCCCCGGGAGGATCAGCGGCTTGACCCCCATCGCGCGCATTCCTTCCAGATACCCGCCCTGACGCTCCGCAGTGATGTCACGCCCCGCCAACCCGCCGACAAAGGCAATCCGGCGCAGTCCCGCATCGCGCAAATGCCCCATCGCGAGGATCGAACCCTTTGCGTAGTCATAGCTGAAGAACGGCAAAGCCGAGGCGACGCCGCGCGTATTGCGCAGCACTTGCAAGGCGGGAATCCCCGCGCGGTCGATGGCCTCCAGCGCCGCGTCGCCGCCGCCATAGCATGGCGAGATCAGCAGGGCAGACACGTCATGCTCCAGCATCCCGGCAATCGTGGTTTCCTGTATTTTCGGGTCCTCGTCGGAGTTCGCGATCACCGTGGCGTAACCGCGTTTTGCAAACGCCATCTGCGCGGAGGTTGCAAATTCGGTAAAAAACGGGTTGCGCAGGTCGTTGATCACCAGCCCGACCAGCCCCGTACCCGCGCCCCGCAACGTGGCGGCCGCGCGAT
Organism: Tropicimonas sp. S265A; assembly: GCF_049800835.1. Taxonomy (NCBI): domain Bacteria; kingdom Pseudomonadati; phylum Pseudomonadota; class Alphaproteobacteria; order Rhodobacterales; family Roseobacteraceae; genus Tropicimonas; species Tropicimonas sp. S265A. The sequence continues at coordinate 534,039 of NZ_JBNAFU010000001.1, read as the reverse complement.
TGCGCACATAGCCGAGATCAGCCGCAGCCTGCCGCACCAGAACGCGGGTCTCGTCCTTCACAAGCGCAGAGTTCTGCAAGACCAGCGACACGGTGGATTTCGACACGCCCGCCCGGGCCGCCACATCCTTGATCGTCGGTCGCTTGTCCATGTGTGTCAGTCGATCCCGTTCAGGGCCAGCAGGTGCCGCATCCGCGCGGTGGCCAGATCCGGATCGCGCAGCAGGCGCGCTGCATCTGCAAGCCGGAACACGCTGGCATAGTGCACGATCCCGCGACTGGATTGGAACCCGCCGGGCATCAGGAAATGCGATTGCCGGCCGTTCAGCCACGCCATGAACGCGATCCCGGCCTTGTAGTACTGCGTCGGCGCGCGAAAAATCTCGCGGCTCAGCGGGACGGTCGGGTCCAGAAGGCGGGTGTAGGTGTCCAGATCGTCCTTGGCCAAGGCCTCCAGCGCCTGTGCGGCTGCGGGCGCAATGGCGGCAAAGATGCCCAGCAAGGCATGGGAATGGTGCTCGCCATCCCCCGCAATCAACGGTGCATAATTGAAGTCATCCCCGGTATAGAGCTTCACCCCCTCGGGCAGCCGCGCGCGGAACGCCTCCTCATGCGCCTGGTCCAGCAGGCTGATCTTGATGCCATCGACCTTCGCTGCGTGGGTTTCGATCAGGTCCAGAACGGTTTCGGTCGCGGTCGCCACGTCTGCGCTGCCCCAGTATCCTGTCAGTTTGGGATCGAACGCATCGCCGAGCCAGTGCAGGATTATCGGCGCGGCGGCCTGCCCGATCAGCCGTCCATAGACCCGGTGATATGCCTCCGCATCCGCGCCGATTGCGGGCAGCGTGCGCGAGGCCATGAGGATCACCTGTCCGCCCGCGGCCTCTATGACCTCCATCTGTTCGGCGTAGGCCGCGACGATGGCGTCCTCGGTGGACAGGTCTGCCGGGCGGTACTTATCCGTTCCCGCCCCGCAGGCCACGCGCGGGCGCAAGGGATGGGCCTTCGCCTCGGCCATCGTGCGCCGGATCAATTCGGCGGCGGTGGGCCAGTCGACCCCCATGCCGCGTTGCGCGGTGTCCATCGCTTCGGCCAACCCCAACCCTTGATCCCACAGCGCGTGACGCACGGCGAGTGTCGCGTCCCAGTCGACAGCGGGCGGCGTGGTCCAGGGGACCGTCTCGGCCAGCGGGTCGGAGACAACATGCGCCGCCGCGAAGGCCGTCCGCGTGAACGGGCGCGCGGGCGCGCGCAGTACAAGCGGTGTCGCGGTGGGCGAAAACGGCGCCAAGGTGCCGTCGGACAAGGGCAAGGACAGGGGGTGGGTCATATCTCGATATCCAGAACAAGAATGCCGTCGATCCCCCCCACGGCGTTCTCGACCAGTTGCGCGCCAAGCGCTTGATGCGCGGGGTCGGAAGCATAGCGCGCCAGCGCATCCCAGTCATCGAAGTCGAGGGTGAAGCCGTGCATATACCCGCGCTCGATCTGTTCGGGACTTCGGGAGCGGCCACCGGTAAACCCGTGTGCGCCCTCCAGCCGGTCGGCGACCGCTGACAGCCCGTCGTAGATTTCGGCAATCCGGTCCTCGGACGTGCCCGGCTTGAACTTTGTCAGGACAATATGGCGGATCATAGGGGCATCCCGTTATCTTGTTTGATCATGTCGGCGCACTTTTCGGCGATCATTATGGTGGGGGCGTTGGTGTTGGATGAGACGAGGCGCGGCATGACCGAGGCATCGGCCACGCGCAGCCCGTCGATCCCGCGCAGGCGCAAGCGCGCATCCAGCGGGGCGGCGTCATCCGCGCCCATGCGCACCGTGCCAGCCGGGTGGTGATCTGTCTTGGCGTTCCGCACGGCGAAGTTGAAATAGTCCTGCTCGGTCTGCACATCCGGGCCGGGCAGAACCGGGCGTTTGACGAAGTCCCTGAGCGCCGGTTGCGCCATGATCTCCTGCGCGAGCCTCAACCCCTTGATCGACATGTCGCGGTCATGGGGGTCGGCCCAGTAATTCGGGTCTATCAGAGGCGCATCATTCGGGTTGGCGGAGGCCAGACGCAGCGTGCCGCGTGACCGCGGCCGCAGGTAGGCGGAATTGAGGGTCACGCCCGGATTGCGCATCTTCTCCACCCCGGCTTCGATCCCTGATCCTAGACCCAGATGGAACTGGATATCCGGACTGCGCGCATCCGGGTCCGCGTACCAGAACCCACCCGTCTCGAACAGCGACGACGCGACCGGCCCGCTGCGGTTCAGGATGTACTGCAACCCGGCCACCACGGACCAATGCGGCCTGGCGTACTTGTCATAGGTATGATCGCCTGTGCACTCGCAAATGGTAAAGAGATCAAGGTGATCCTGCAGGTTGTTGCCAACCTCCGGCTGGTCGAGGGCCACGTCAATTCCCAACGCCTCCAGATGATCCGCAGGCCCGATCCCCGACAACATCAGCAGCTTGGGCGAACCGAACGCGCCAGAGGTCACGATGACCTCCGTGTCGGCCCGCACGACCGTGCCGTCGCCCAGAACGACACCTGTTGCGCGCCCGTGTTCCAAGACAAGCCGCTGTACCTCAACGCCCTCTCGCACCGTCAGGTTCGCGCGCCCGCGTACAGGATCGATAAACGCCTTGGAGGTAGACGATCGCCGCGCATCGCGCTGGGTCAGTTGGTAGTATCCCACACCGTCTTGCGTGTCTGAGGTCAGGTCGCGGTTGTGCGGGATGCCAAGCTGACCGGCGGCCTTGAAATACGCCTCGCAGATCGGCAGGGGGGCAGCGGGCTGGGACACGCCCAACGGCCCGCCACGCCCGTGAAACGGGTCGTCGAACGTGTCGTTGTCTTCGGACTTTCGGAAGTAGGGCAGCACGTCTGCGTAAGACCAGCCCTCGCATCCCATTTGGCGCCACTCGTCATAGTCCAGCGGATGCCCGCGCGTATAGATCTGCGCGTTCACGCTCGACCCGCCGCCCATCACCTTGGCCTGCGTGAACCGCAACACCCGGTTGCCAAGGTGCTTCTGCGGCACCGTGTGATACCCCCAGCTGCCGATACCCTTGGTCATTTTGGCAAAGCCCGCGGGCATTGCGTACAGAGGGTGCCTGTCGCGGCCTCCGGCCTCCAGCAACAGGACCCGTGCGCTCGGGTCTTCGGACAGCCGTGCGGCCAACACGCACCCGGCGCTGCCGCCACCCACCACGATAAAATCGAAACCCTCTGCCATGGGTCAAAGCCTCCGGATCGACAGGCCGCCATCGACCGGGATAACCGCGCCCGTGGCGAAGGCCATCTGCCCGGTGACAAGCGGCAGGATGGTGGATCCAATGTCGTCTGGCTGTCCCCAGCGCCGGGCCGGGACCAGACCGTCCTCGATCCGCACGGTGTATGCGTCGCGGACACCGGCGGTCATGGGCGTGTCGATGATGCCCGGGCGGATGTCGAACACACCGATTCCGTCGCCGGCAAGCCGCGCCGCAAACAGTTGTGCCGTCATCGCCGCCGCGGATTTGGAGATGCAGTAATCCCCCCGCTCCACCGACACCATCTCGGCGCTGACAGATGTGACGAAACACAAGGCGCGATAACCGTCTGTGTCCCGCGCCAGCATCCGCCGCGCAACGTTCTGGGCCAGAAAGAACCCGGCCCGCGCGTTGATCGCCTGTGTGAAGTCGTAGTTCTCAGGTGTGACGTCCAGCAAGTCACCCCGCACCGGGGCGGGCACCCCAGCGTTCGAAATCAGGGTCGTGAGAGGGCCAAGGTCGCCCTCAATCCGGTCGAGAAGACCGCCAAGGCTGTCAGTTTGACGGAGGTCCTGAGTATAGTACCGCGCCCCTGGCAATTTCGACATCGTCTCGTTCACGTCCGGGTCGTTCGAGGCGACCTCGGCAATGAGTGCGATTTGGAAGCCTGCGCTGTGCAAGGCTGTCGCGATGGCGCGGCCGATGCCGCGCTGGCCTCCGGTGATCAGGGCGGTCTGGCTCATGCGGCAAGCTCCGTCTTGGCAATATGGTCAGCGACCCGCAGCGCGTTCGCGGCAATGGTCAGCGCGGGGTTCACGGCGGCGGAACAGGGCAGAAAGCTGGCGTCCACCACATAAAGGTTGGGGTGCTGGTGTGCTCGGCAGGTCAGGTCGAGCGGCGCCGTTCTAGGGTCCTGTCCAAATCGTACGGTGCCACACTGGTGCGAGGGGGTGGAGCGATCAAAGGCCTGACTGAGAACAATCGGATAGCCCGCTTTCTTCAAAGCTGACCGGAAGGTCTTTACGAGCATTGAGTGCGCGTCCAAATTGGTGCGTTTCCAGTCGAGCACGATCCGATCGCCTTTCACGGTGACGCGGCTGTCCGGCGTCGGCAAGTCCTCGGACATCAGGTACCAGTCGACGGACCGGCGCGCGATCCAACTCGCAAGCGGTGCTGGCAACGGGCTGACGCAACGCAGAATCTCGGGCGTGATCTTTCCCAGAAGCTGGATATTGCCGAGGGGTGTGCTCGATTGCTCGCCCGAAAGATAAAAGTCGTTCAAGTACAGTGTCTTTTGGTAGAGTGTTGAGACTTTCCGCAAGGGGTGCAGCGCCATCATTGCACTGCAATTGTGGTTCATGAAATTGCGTCCCACCTGATCGGACCCATTGGCCAACCCGGTCGGAAAATTGTCATTGGCTGATTTCAGCAGCAGGGCAGCGGATTGCACGGCACCGGCCGACAAGATGACCAGACGCGATGTCGCGGTGTGACCAGCGCCATTCTTCGCATAGCGCACTTCAGTGATCTGCCCGGATGCGTCGGCGACCAACCGCGTGACCTCGCATCCTGTCTCGAGCGTGACATTGGAATGCGCCAGCGCTTTGGCGATCCCGACGCTCTCGGCGTCCTTCTTGCCTGATCCCGTATTCGGGTACCCGTCCCAGCCGGTTCGGCCTTCCGCCAGCCACGCGTTCAGGTCAACGGCAAGAGGCAAGGGTGCAGGCGTCAGGTCCCGGGCGGCCAATCGCGATGCAGCGTGCGCGATGTCAGGTTCATGCGGGACAGGTGGGTGCGGGTAGGGAGTGTCGTCCGGGTCTGTCGGGTCCACGCCGCGCGCGCCGCGCACTTCATACATGTCTTCCGCGGCGCGGTACCACGGGGCGAACGTGTCGTAATCAACGGGCCACGCGGGTGATGTGCCGCCAAGATGGGACAACTCACCGAAATCCTCGCGCCGGTAGCGAAACATCACTGCGCCGTAAAACTTCGAATTGCCACCGACCATGTAGTAGTTGCCGGGGTCAAAGGGCTTCCCTTCCGGCGTCTCCCACGTCTCACCGGATCGGAACGTTCCAAATTTAAACACTGAAAAAGGGTCACGGGTCGCTGGCGACGGCTGCAACCGTTCGCCGCGTTCAAGGATGACGATCCGCGCACCGGTCGGGGCGAGCGCAGCGGCCAGAGTGGCCCCGCCCATACCCGATCCGATGATAAGGATGTCCGCATCCATCAGGCGATCCGTGCTTCGGATTTTTGATCGAACGCGACGGCCTTCTCCATGTTGATCGCAAATTGCACGCGCTGGCCCGCGCTTACATCGGCATCGGCGCGCATCCGGGCAATGCATTCCTTGCCGCCAAACTGGGTGGTCACGAACGTGTCGGACCCGGCGGGCTCTGTCACCATGATCGTGTTCTCGACCGTCTCAAGATGCGCGGAGGCGCGGTCGGCCCCGTCAGGATCGGTGATCGCCTCGGGCCGGATGCCGAGTGTCACGGTCTGGCCGTGATAGGATTTCAACTCGGGCGACGGGTTCGCGAAGGTCAGCGCGACTGGGTTGCCTGCATCATCCTGCGTGTCGGCCATGATGGCGTTGCCCTCGGCGCGGACCTTCACATCCAACAGGTTCATCGACGGGGAGCCCATGAAGGTCGCCACGAACAGGTTTGCCGGGTTGTCATAGATCTCTTTCGGGGTGCCGAGCTGCTGAACGTACCCGCCGTTCATCACGGCGATGCGCGTCGACAGGGTCAGTGCTTCGATCTGGTCGTGGGTGACGTACACGATTGTCGTGCCAAGCTTCTGGTGCAGCTTCTTGATCTCGGTCCGCATGTCCACGCGCAGCTTGGCGTCCAGGTTCGACAGCGGCTCATCAAAGAGGAACACATCCGGGTTCCGCACCAAAGCGCGGCCCATCGCAACCCGCTGACGCTGGCCACCTGACAGCTGGCCCGGCTTGCGGTCCAAGAGCTGTTCGATCTGCAAGAGCTTCGAGACATCGGCAAGCGCCTTGTCCCGTTCTTCCTTCGGGGTGCCGTGCATCTCCAGCCCGAAGGTGATGTTCTGCCCGACGCTCATGTTGGGGTAGAGCGCATAGGACTGGAACACCATCGCGATGTTGCGCTTGGACGGGTGGACACCGTTCATCACGGAGTCCTTGATCCGGATCTCGCCGCTGGAGATTTCCTCAAGCCCCGCGATCATGTTCAGAAGCGTGGACTTGCCGCAGCCCGAGGGGCCGACCAGGACGAGGAACTCTCCCTCTTCGACGGAGATGTCCACTTTGTGCAGAACCTCCACCGCGCCATAGGATTTGGTTGCGTTGTCGATGTCGAGAAATCCCATCGGATTATCCTTTCACGCTTCCGGCCATCAGGCCGCGGACGAAGTAGCGCCCGGCGACGATGTAGACGAGCAGAGTGGGCAGGGCGGCCAGGATCGCGCCCGCGAAATGGACGTTGTATTCCTTCACGCCGGTGGAACTTTGCACGAGGTTGTTGAGTGCCACGGTCATCGGGGCGCCATCGCCACTGGCGAAGCTCGCGCCGAACAGGAAGTCATTCCAGATATTGGTGAACTGCCAGATCACGCAGACCACGGTGATCGGCCCGGACGAGGGCAGGAGGATCCGCCAGAAGATCTGGAAGAACCCCGCGCCGTCGATCTGTGCGGCCCGCACAAGCTCGGTCGGGAAGGCGGCGTAGTAGTTACGGAAGTAGAGGGTCGAGAACCCGATCCCGTACACCACATGCACCAGAACCAGCCCACCCGTGGAGCCTGCAAGCCCGATCTCGCCCAGCACGCGGGCCATCGGGATAAGCACGATCTGGAACGGGATGAAGCAGGCAAAGAGCATCAGCCCGAACAGGATCGTGTCGTACTTGAAGCGCCACTTGGTCAGGACATAGCCGTTGAGCGCCCCCAGCACGGTGGAGATCGCCACGGCGGGCACCACCATCTTGATCGAGTTCCAGAAATACGGCGCGAGGCCCGTGGGCTCGACCCCGATCTGGGCGGAGTTCCACGCCTTCGACCACGGCTCAAGCGTCCAGGTCTGGGGCAGGGACATCATGCCGCCGCCGGTAATCTCATCGAGCGGTTTGACGGAGTTCACCAGCATTACGTAGAGCGGCAGCATGTAAAACAGCGCGAAGAGCAGCAGCACGAGGTAAAGGAACGTGCGCGTGATGCGGCCGGTGCGGATGGCGGTGTCCGAGCTTGCGATGGCCATCACTTCTTCTCCCGCAGTTCGGCGTAGAGGTAGGGGATCATGATCGCGGCGATGGTCATCAGCATGATGACCGCCGAGGACGCGCCGATCCCCATCTGGTTGCGGCTGAACGTGTAGGAATACATGAACGTCGCGGGCAGTTCGGTGGCCCGGCCCGGGCCGCCGCCGGTCATGGCGACCACAAGATCGAAGGTCTTGATCGCGAGATGCGCGAGGATCACGAAGGCCGACAGGAACGCGGGCCGCAATTGCGGGATGATGATGCGGCGGTAGAGGTTCCAGTTGGACGCGCCATCCATCTGCGCGGCCTTCAGGATCTCGTTGTCGATGCCGCGCAAACCTGCAAGGAACATCGCCATGACGAAGCCCGAGGTTTGCCAGACCGCGGCAAGGACCACGGTGTAGATTGCGAAATCGCGGTTCTTGATCCAGTCAAAGCTGAAGCTTTCCCAGCCCCAGGAGATCATGATGTTCTCAAGCCCGATGCCGGGGTCCAGAAACCACTTCCAGGCGGTGCCGGTGACGATGAAGCTCAGCGCCATCGGGTAAAGATAAAGCGGGCGCAGCACGCCTTCGCCGCGGATTTTCTGGTCGAGGAAGATCGCGAGCATCAGTCCGATGGCGGTGCAGATCACGATGTAGAGCCCGGCGAAGACCGCCATGTTGGTCAGGGCGATTTCCCAATGCGAAAGGCGGAAGAGCTTTTCGTAGTTTGCAAACCCGATCAGGTCATAGGTCGGCTGACCATCCGCGCCCACGAAGGGCAGGATGCGGCTGTCCGTGAAAGAGAGGTAGATCGTGAAGGCGATGAAGCCGTAGACGAAGATCCCCACCAGCGCCAGCGAGGGCGACAGAACCAGCTTTGGCAGCCAGTCTTGCAGTTTGGTTCGGAAATCTTTGTCCTGCGCGCTGGCTTTGGAAGGCCCGCGCGGGATGTCTGCCATTGCCATGGCCCCCTCCCTCGGTCTGGTCGATTGGGGGTCAGGCCGCGTGTGACGGCCTGACCTGAAGCGCCGGGCGCTTACTGTGCGATGGACACCGCATCGACGAGCTCTTGCACAGCTGTTTCACTGCCATACTCGCCGTTGAAATGTGCGGTCACCACGTCATAGACCGCGTTCTTGACCGCTGCCGGAGCTGCGTGGCCATGCGCCATGGAGCCAAAGAGGTTGCCGGAGGCAGAGGCCGCTGCAAGATCCTTCATGCCCTGCTGGCCGCACGCGTCGAGGTCGGAGCCGTCAACATCGGTCCGTGCGGGCACAGAGCCTTTCACCTTGTTGAAGGCAATCTGGAAGGACGGGGACAGGATCGCGCTGGCAAGTGCTGCCTGCTCGGCGGAGACTTCGCCGCCCTGGTCGAACATCATGAACTGGTCAGCGTTGAAAGTGACCTGATCCTGCGTGCCCGGGAAGCGGAAGCAGAGGAAATCCTCACCCGGCACCTTGCCCGCGTTCAGGAATTCCCCCTTGGCCCAGTCGCCCATCATCTGGAAGCCGGCTTCGCCATTGATGACCATGGCTGTGGCGAGGTTCCAGTCGCGGCCCGAGAAGTTCTCATCGACATTGGCGCGGATGAAGGACATGCGATCGAACGCTTCCTTCATCGTGTCCGAGCCAAGTGCCTCTTCATCCAGATCGATAAAGGCGGCTTTGTAGAAGTCCGGACCACCGGTCGACATCACAACCGCGTCGAACACGGTCGCGTCCTGCCATGCCTGTCCGCCGTGGGCGATCGGCGTGATGCCCGCGGCTTTCAGTGTCTCAACCGCAGCGGTGAACTCGTCCCATGTGGTGGGCATCGCGATCCCGTTGGCGTCCAGAACCGACTTGTTGGCCCACACCCAGTTGGTGGAGTGCACGTTGACGGGCGCGGAAATCCACTTGTCGTCGACTTTGGCAAATGCCTGCAGCGCTTCGGGCACCACGGCGTCCCAGCCTTCTTCCGCGGCCAACGCGTTCAGGTTCGCCAAGGCGCCCTGGTTGCCCCAGTCGAGGATGTCGAACCCAAGCGCCTGAACGGCGGTCGGTGCGTCGCCCGCGGTGACGCGTGCACGCAGAACGGTCATGGCTTCGGTGCCGCCACCGCCTGCAACCGGCATGTCCTGCCAGCCGATGCCCTGAGTCTCGAGGTCCTGCTTGAGCACGTTGAGTGCTGCGGCTTCACCGCCCGACGTCCACCAGTGCAGAACCTCCACATCCGCGGCCTGGGCGGCGCCCGCCGACAGCGCGAGCGCGGCGACGGTCATCTTGAGTGACTTCATCATCATTTCCGGTCTTCCTCCCGTTGAGTTCCGGCGTGATCTGCCGGAGATGAATAATTAGAACGTTATAAACCCATGCTGTGTCAAGCGAATATTTTGGCCGCAAAAAAGGCTATAATTGTGTAAAATAACGCTTTTAAATCATGGTGATAAAAAGAATTCCCCACATGGCCGGTGAAAATTGTTGCAACGTTTTAAATTCTGCGCATATGCTGGGCGCGAAGTCTTTGGAAAGGGTCTGTCGTGGCCAGCGAAACCGAAATCCCGCAACCTGTCAAACGGACCAAGCCGACATTGCGGACCGTGGCGGAAGCAACGGGGTTTGCCGTGACCACGGTTTCGCGGGCGCTGGCCGGAGATGAGCGTATCGCGGAGTCGACGCGGTTGTCCGTGGCAGAGGCCGCAGAGCGGGTGGGATATGTCCCCGACCGGGCCGCGCAGCGTTTGCGCACGGGGCGGACCAAGGTCATCGGGCTGCTGCTGAACACCGATCACGAATACCTCGGCTTCACCAACGAGTTCCTTTCGGGCATCACCGGGGCCCTGCGGGGCACGGGCTATGCCGTGACCATCGTCCCCGATACGGTGGAAGAAGACCGCATGGCCGTCGTCCGCAACATCCTGCGCAACCGTCTGGCCGATGGCATCGTCTTCACGCGGACCGAATGCTTCGACGAACGCGTTCGGTTCCTGCTTGAGAACGATTTTCCCTTCGTCACCCATGGCCGCACCGACTTCACCACGCCGCATCCGTTCGTGGATTACGACAACGCGGCGTTTGCCCGGATGGCGGTGGAACGGCTGGCTGAAAAAGGGCGTCGCCATGTGTGCATGATCCTGCCGGATGACAGGTTCACCTTCGCCCAGCACCTGCGCTATGGCTTCATGTCGGCGGTGCGCGAAGCCGGGTTGGAATTTACCCTGCCCAGTGGCGTCGATCTTGACAGCAGCCCGGACGAGATTGCCGAAACAACGCGCATAACGCTGGCCGGCCCTGACCGCCCGGACGGGTTTATCTGCGTCGGCGAGGTGTCGGCACTGGCCACGCTTGCCGCGTTGAGCGACGCGGGCATCGCGATCGGAGAGGCCGCGGACGTGGTCGCCAAACGTGCCTCGCCCATCTTCAGCCAGCTGCGTCCGCGCATCGAGACCGTGTTCGAAGATTTGCGCCACACCGGGTTCGAGGCGGGCGAATTGCTGCTCAAACGAATCGACGGGGCCGACCCGCTGGGATTGCAGGTGCTCCATGCGCCGCAGGCTCGGTTCAGGTTGTCCGGATAGGGTCACTCCGCCACCCAGGGCGCACGGGTCTGCGTGCCGATGCGCATCGTGACGGTTTTTGTCTCCTGATAGTCCTCGATCGCCTGACGGCCCAGTTCCCGTCCCAGGCCGGACTGCTTGACCCCGCCGAAGGGCAGTTCGGGAAACCCGTCCATCCAGGTGTTTGTCCAGACCGTGCCCGCCTGGGCGTGGCGCGCAAACCGCAAGCAGGTTTCGACGCTTTCGGACCAGACGCCCGCGCTCAGCCCGTACTCCGTATCGTTCACCAGTCCCATGGCCTCCTCGAACGTGTCAAAGGTCAGGATCGACAGGACCGGACCGAACACCTCCTGCGTCGCGATGGGCATGTCCGGCGTCACATCATTGACCAGCGTTGGCGCATAGAACCGTCCCGGCAATCCCTCAACCGGCAGAGCAGCCCCGCCAAGCGCAAGCGTTGCGCCGCCCGCTACGGCGTCCTGCACGTACCTGTCGATCTTGGCCTGATGCGCGTCAGAAATGATCGCGCCCACCTGCGTGTCCGGGTGCAGCGGGTCGCCGAAAGCCACCTTGCGCGACAGGGCAACGAGTTTTTCTGTCAGGGGGCCGATGACGTTCCGGTGCACGATGATGCGCGAGCCGGAATTGCAGCATTCGCCCGCGTTGAAATAGACGCCAAAGGCGATCGCGTCGGCTGCGGCATCCAGATCGGCGTCGGCAAAGACCACCTGGGGATTCTTGCCCCCAAGTTCCAGCGCGACCTTTTTCAGCGTTGGCGCCGTTGCGGCCACGATTGCACGGCCCACGCCGGTCGAACCCGTAAACGACACCATGTCCACCCGCGGGTCAGTGCTCAGGACCTCGCCCACCGGCGCACCGTATCCCAGAACGATGTTCACGACACCGGCGGGCAGACCGGCCTCTATCAGCAACTCGCCAAGAATGACGGTGGTGGCCGACGTCAGCTCCGACGGCTTCACCACCGCCGTGCATCCCGCCGCCAGCGCATAGGGCAGTTTCTGGCTGACGATCAGGAACGGGAAATTCCACGGCGTGATCATCGATACCACGCCAATCGGCTCCCGCAGGGTCAGGCCCAGCATGTCGGGGCCAAGGGCGTTCTGCGTCTCTCCCACGGAGGTGCGGGCCAGCGCCGCCGCATAGCGCCAGAGGTCCGCGGCCCCGGCGATTTCGGCTTTCGCTTGCGTGATGGGCTTGCCGGATTCCAGTGTCTCCAGCTGCGCGATGCGGTCGATATCGCGTTCGATCAATGCGGCTGTTCTGTCCAGAACGGCCGCGCGTTCCTTGCCGGGCAGGGTGGACCAACGGCCATCGTCGAATGCCGCGCGGGCGGCGGCGATTGCGGCCTTGGCATCTGCCTCCGTGCCAAGGGCGGCGCGCGTGACCCGTGTGCCGTGGGCCGGGCTTTCGCGGGTGAATGTGCCGGTGCCGGAGAGCCATTGGCCATCGATCAGGTGGCGCGCCTCGAACACCGGGTCAGACGGGGCAGGGTCGTCACGCCCAATCAGGCGCAAATCATGCGTGGTCATGCATCGTCTCCAAATCTTGGGTCGCGTTTCTCGGCAAAGGCAGCGACGCCTTCGGACTTTTCAGACGAGCCCGCCTGTATCCAGCCGCCAAGTGCTTCGAGCGCGGCGTCCGTGTCTTCGTCATAGGCCGCCGCGATCAGGGTCTTGGCCACTTCGGTGGCGTCCGGTGCGCGGGACGCGATTTCGCTGGCAAGCGCGTGGGCCGCGGCGCGTGCGTCCTCTGCCACCTCGTTCACAAGGCCAAGCGCCAGCGCCCGGTCAGAGCCGATCCGACGCCCTGCCAGCGCCATTTCCTTCAGCACGGCGGGCGGCAGTTGTTGCGCCAGCCGCTGCGTACCGGACCAGCCCGGGACAATCCCGATACCGGTTTCGGGCAGGGCGAGCGTGGCGCGCGGGGTCATCACCCGCAGGTCGCAGCAGGCCGCGAGTTCCAGCCCGCCGCCCATCGCGTGCCCGTTCAGTGCCCCGATCACCGGCATCGGGAGGCGCGCAATCCGGTCAAAAACCCGGTGTCCGAGCCGGACCCAATGGCGGGCGAAATCGCGCGGGGTGAGCTGTGCCCATTCGATGATGTCCGCGCCGCTGCAGAAGGCCTTTTCGTCTGCACCGGTGAGGATCACGGCGCGCACGTTCGAGTGCTCCAGCGTGTCGCAATGGGTATTCAGATCGCGCAGCATGGCGGTGGTCAGCGCGTTGTATTTTTCAGCGTTTTCAAGGGTCAGGGTCGCAATCGCCCCGTCGATCTGCAGGGTCACCGCGCTCATAGCTGCAAGCCCATCGGGCCGTCGGCCAGCAAGCTGCGCGGCATCTCGCCCGCGTTTCCGGCAATGCGCACGCGGCCATCGCTGGCCTCGACGATGTCGCGCTTGGCATCAATGCCGGGCATGATCTCGGTCGCCACCAGCCCATCCTCGTCACAGCGCATCACACACCGTTCGGTCACGTAGATCACGTCCTGCCCAAGCCGGCGTCCGCGCGCCCCTGCATAGGTGACGTGCTCTACCTCTTCGACCATCTTGCAGAACTTGCCGGGGGTCTTGACCGTGATCTTTTCGGCGGTTTGCGCAAGCTGTGCGCCCGCCTCGAAATATCCCGAAAACACGATCTTCTTAGCGTGCGCCGTGATATCCACGAACCCGCCGCAGCCCGCGGTCAGGTAGGGCTTCTTGCCCAGTTTTGAGACGTTCACATTGCCTTGCCGGTCGACCTCGAGGAAAGACAGGAAGGACGTGTCGAACCCCCCGCCCTGGAAATAGGTGAATTGCGCGGGGGAGGGCAGGATCGCGTCCGCATTCGCCGCACAGCCAAAGGCGAACCCGGTCAGCGGTATCCCGCCCACAGCCCCTTGTTCGATGGCCCAGGTGATGGATTGGGCGTGACCTTCCTCCAGCAGGATGCGCGGCACATTGGCCGAGATGCCGAAGCCGAGATTGGCCGACTGCCCTGCGCGCAACTCCATCGCCGCGCGCCGGGCAATGACCTTTTCGATGCCGGGCGTCGCAATCTCGAAGCTCGACCAAGGCGACATCACCTCGCCAGAAATCGCCGGGTCGAATGTGGTCTCTGTCGTTTGCATCTGATCTGAGTCGACCACGACCATGTCCACAAGATGCCCGGGTACGTGCACGTCATGGGGGCGCAAGGACCCGGCAGCCGTGACCCGCTTGACCTGCGCAATGACCGTACCGCCGTGGTTGCGCACAGCGATGGCCTGATCCAGCGCGCCGAGGGTTGCGCCCTCATGCTCGAAGGTCAGGTTGCCGCGCTCATCCGCCGTGGTCGCACGCAGGATGGCGACGTTCGGCACGATGTTGGGAAAGTGCAGCCAGGTTTGGCCTTGCATCTCGTGTCGGTGGACAATGGGGCGCGCGGCCGCGGTCTCGTTCATTGCGCAGCCTTCGCGGATCGGGTCGACGAAGGTTTCCAGCCCCACCTGGGTCATCACGCCGGGTTTGCGCGCGGCCACGTCGCGGTGCATGTCGAACAGGATGCCCGAGGGCACGTTATAGGCGGCCACGCGGTCCTCCACGATCATGCGCCAGATCTCGGGCATCGGCTTCGACGATGGGCCGGAGGGGTAGGAGCCCGCAATCACCGTGCCAATCAGCCCGTCGCGGGCGATGTGATCGATCCCCTTGATCCCGTACATGTCCCCCGCCGCGATGGGGTGCAGCATGGTCAGGTTGCGCGGATGGCCGGTTGCTTCGAAGCGCTCGCCAATAGCCTTGAGCATCCGGTCCGGGCAGCCCAGCCCCGAGGACGAGGACACCGTGACGACATCATCGTCGGCAATCGCTGCGGCAGCAGTCGCGAAGTCCGTGTGCTTGGCGGGCATCTCAGATCCCTCCGTAATCGACGGTGACGCGGGTGCCGGTGGTTGCGGCCTCTTTGACCGCTGCGGCGACTGCGAGCGACTTGACCCCGTCCACGCCCGTGGCGGCAGGTGCTCCATTGCCGGAAACGGCCTCCGCGAAACGGGTGAGTGCGCGCTCGTAGAGGTTGTGATCGGAATAGCTGATCGCTTCTTCTCCCGATGCGCTGCGCAACACGACTGTGCCGATGGGCTGCTGGGTCATCACGTTGCGCGCGATGATGGACCCTTCCGAGCCATGGATTTCGAACCCGGAGCCTGCGTAGCGGATGGTGAAGCCTTCATGGGTCTGGACCAACGCGCCGGAGGGCATTTGCCAGGCCGACATCACACTGTCCTCAACCCCTTTGCCGAGGCCCGCGACGCTGTCCTGTGCCACCACGCTTTCCGGGTCTTCGCCGAGGTGAAAGCGGACCGTGTCGGCGTCGTGCACGACGATATCGGGGATCACGCCGCCGCCCGCTGCCGGATTGTCCAGCCGCCAGCCTTGCAGGTGTTCGGGCAGATAGACCGCGTGAAAGACACGTACCGCCTGCACTTCGCCCACGCGGCCCGCCTGAACGGCCTCGCGCATGGCCAGATGGGTGCCTGCGTTGCGCAAATGGTGGTTGGTGGCGAAGGTCACGCCCGCAGCCTGGGCCGCGCGCACCATCGCCACCGCATCCGCGACAGTCATGGCCAGTGGCTTTTCGCACAGCACATGCTTGCCCGCCGCGATGGCCGCGAGCGCCTGATCCTTGTGCTTTTCGTTGGTGGTGGAGATGTAGACCGCGTTCACGTCGTCCCGTGCCAGGAGGTGGTCCAGATCGGTCGTGCTGTGGGGGATATCGTTTTCATCAGCATATGCAATTCCGCGCGCGGCGTCGGAGCTCAGGACCGTGTTGACCGATCCGCCGGTGGCCCGCATCGCAGCGATCATGTGGCCGGATGCGATGTTCGATGCCCCGATCAGCCCCCATTTCAGTTGCGCCATGTCCCCTCCCAAAAGTACTTTTAGATCGTTCCAAAAACGTATCGCGATGCGTAGTTGGATCGTTCCAAATAGTCAACCGAAAATCGGGCGCGCGAACGGATCACGCGCTTTGGATCGTTAGCTGTAGAGCGTTGGGGCGCCCATCCGACGGTGCAGATCATCCATCTGCGCCTCCTGCATTCCGAGCGACTGGCCCAGAGTGTGCAGGAACTGCGCTTCGGCCTGATTGTCCAGTTTGATGGTCATCAACGCGGTGGTGTAAACCTGTTCGGCCATATCGCGGGGCGTTTCGGCGGCCAGACCTTGCGGATCAAGGGGCGCCTGCATCTGCTGGGTGACATAGGCCACCTCGCCGGGGCCGGCATCGCCGATGGTGTCGAGGATGCGCTGTTTCTCCTCCATATCAATTCCGCCGTCGGATTTGGCGGCCTCGATCATCGTCCGCAGCAAAAGCTTGGCGTTGGCTTCTGCCTCGGGCGAAGGGGCGCCATCGTCGATGTGGCCCGACAGGATATCGCCAAGCGAGCTGGAGGCCGCCGTTGCGCCACCCGCGAGCCCGAGCGCTCCGACAATGCCCGCCAAACCCAGCGTGCCGCCGCCGCCTTCACCCTGAGCGCCGCCGGTCAGTTGCCCCAGCATATCCTGCAAGCCCCCGCCACCGGACGCGCCGTCTGCGCTGCCGCCGGTGAGCTGCCCCAACATATCCTGCAGGCCCCCACCAGCGCCGTCCGCACCACCGCCAGTCAATTGCCCGAGCATGTCCTGAAGGCCGCCGGCGCCTCCGGCGCCCCCCTGCATCAGCGCGCCGAGCCCTTCGCCGCCGCTCAGCTTGTCAACGCCACGCGCCGCGGCATAGCCAACCGCCATCGTCGCCATCGCTTTCAAGAAACTCATAATCAATCCTCTCGTTTGCAATTCCTGACAGCGACTGTGACAGATTCGTCCCAACGGCGACAAAGAATTCGCGCAGGCCCGTGATCTGCGCGGACGACTTCTGACGCAGTGCTGGCTGAACCCCGGGGCAACGCGGGCGGAGCCGCGCGCCGGGTATGTCGTTGTCTTGATGGAACCTTTGGGCGATGCGGATCGTGCTGCGGCGCGGCAAGTGGCGTCGCAGGTGTTGGGTTCTGAACCGGTGTATACCCTGTTCGCATACCGTTGTGGACGGCTAAGTCCAAGTTTTTACGACTGTTTTACTATTTACAACGGCGTCGAAGGTCATATTTTGCGCAGCAGAATAAGGAAGTCCGCCATGGCCGCTCTCGAAGATCATCCGCTGCGCTATGCGCTCGCCAACGAGCTGCACGCGCGACCGTTTCCGGCCCTGACCGCCCCGTGTCACGCGGTGTTCCTGGCCATCAAGCAGCCAAATGATGCCGCGTCGCGCGACCGGGGTACGGACCGCGCGCATCTTCTGGAACTGCTGGATCGGTTCGGGGCCGCGCATCCGCAGCCGGGGGCGACGCATTACTTCGGCGAGATCGGCAAGCACAAGCTGAAGTGGGAGAGCCACACGGAGTTCGTGACCTATACGATCTTTGTCGACGGCGTTGCGAACACCCCGTTTGACCCTGCGACCTTTGACGTGCTGCCGGCAGACTGGCTTGCCAAGGCCCCGGGCGCGCGCATGACCTCTGCGATGATCCGGGTGGAGCCGCAGCCCAGTTTCGACGAGATGATCGACAAGATCGAGACGTGGTTCGTGCCCGAGAGCCTTGCGGTCAGTGAGGTTCTGGACAAAAGCGCGGTGGTTGCGGGCGATTTCCGCATTGATGCAGCCGGACACATGCGTTTTGCGATCTTCGTTGCTGACGGGGTGGGGGACCGCCGGGTCGGGCGTGTGCTGCAACGCGTGACGGAAATCGAAACCTACAAGACGATGTCGATGCTGGGGCTTGCACGGGTTCGGGCCATCGGGGCGCAACTGGGTGAGCTGGACAGCAAGCTCACCGAAACGGTCGGGAACATGCGGGGCGACACCGCGCAGGCCGAAGACACGTTGCGCGCGCTGCTGGAGGTGTCCGCGGACCTTGAAGGGCTGGTTGCAAAAACCTCGTTCCGGTTCGGAGCGACCAATGCCTACGAGGCGCTGGTGAACCAGCGGATCGAGGTGCTGCGCGAGGAACGGTTTGACGGCCGCCAGACCTATGGCGAGTTCATGATGCGGCGGTTCGATCCGGCCATGCGCACCGTCAAGGCGACGGAGCGCCGGATGAGCCTGATGGCGGATCGTGCCACGCGGGCGGCTGAGCTGCTGCGCACGCGGGTGGACGTGGAGCGCCAGACCCAGAACCAGAAGCTGCTCGAAAGCATGGACCAGCGCGCCGACCTGCAGTTGCGCCTTCAGAAAACGGTCGAAGGTCTGTCGGTGGTCGCGATCAGCTACTACGCGGTAAACCTGACGCTCTACCTGCTGGGACCGGTGTCCTACGAGGGCGACGTTCCCAAGTCGGTCCTGACCGCAGTGGTCACTCCGCTGGTAGTGCTGGCTGTGTGGTAC
Source organism: Tropicimonas sp. S265A (assembly GCF_049800835.1). Classification (NCBI taxonomy): domain Bacteria; kingdom Pseudomonadati; phylum Pseudomonadota; class Alphaproteobacteria; order Rhodobacterales; family Roseobacteraceae; genus Tropicimonas; species Tropicimonas sp. S265A. The sequence goes on along the minus strand of NZ_JBNAFU010000001.1, from coordinate 515,652 downwards.
CTTGTGCGGCGGATCCGGCGGTCGATGGAGTAGCGCCTTCGCGCAGGACACGGCCGGTCGCCCAACCACCCGCCGCGATGCTCAGCAGTGCCAGGACTGCCGCAAAGCTGAGGGTCGGAATGCCCGCCAGCCCTGCGCCCACGGTGCAACCGCCCGCCAGCACACCGCCAACGCCCATGAGCGCTGCACCTGCCATGTAGCGGCCCGTTTGCGCGGCGCTCTCGAAGCTCTGGAACGCGAAGTCCCGGGCGACGAGCGAGGCCAGCAACGCACCGACCAGTGTGCCCCCGATCAGGCCCACGCCGAAGCCTGCCGTGATCGAGGTGGAGGCGATCAGGAAAAACAGGCTGTCGGCCGCGGGGGCGGTGAAAGACAGGCTTTCCAGCGCGATCGGGTCGAAATCATCGTACAGCACATAGCCGGTACCGGCCCAGCCGAGCGGCACAAGCGCGCCAAGCGCAGCCGCCAGCAGCAGCGTGCCAGGCTTGTTGCCGGAGCGCAGCGCAACGAACAGGGCGCCCGCCGCGAGCAGCGCTGCCCAGACGGCCGCGCCACCGGGCAGGGCGGCAAACCCGGTCGCCGTACCAATATCGACGGTCACAGCGCCAAGCGATGTGCGCAGCGGAGCCAGAACGCCCTTCAGCGTGGCATGTGCCACCACCGCGAAGACCAGCAGCACCGTCAGGGCACGCAGGTTGCCGGAGCCGCCCAGCACTGTCAGGCGCGACACGCATCCGCGCGTCAGCACCATGCCGGCCCCGAACATCAAGCCGCCTGCAACGATCGCAAGCACCGGCAGGTCGGACACGAAGAACCGGTGTCCTTCGAAATCAATCGCGCCAGTGGCCAGAACGGCCTGTGTGCCGATCACGGCGGCAGCCAGTGCGGTCAGCCAGACCCCTGCGGCACCGCGCCGTTCCTCAGGTGCGCCAGCCACAGCCCGGCGCAGGCAGAAGCGCGTGCGCTGTGCCAGGATGCCGAAAACCACGCCGAGGACCAGGCCGAACAGGGCGGAGGCCTGTCGGGGATCGAGAAATTCCAGGCCGAGATCTTCGAACATATGCGTCACTCCGGGTCATCTGTGTCGCGCGCAGGCGCGTACCAGTCTGCCCCATATGCCGGTTCTGTAAGAGATATCAACCGTTTTGCTGCGTCGCAGCAGAGCGTGTGCCGGTCCAATATTTTCACACTGCCGTGAAGCCCGGTCACGAAGTCCGGATGCTCCGCAAAACCGGAACAGTGTTCTGTCAGATGCCGTGTACCGGAACGATCTTCCCTTTCTTGGCGATCATGTATTCCGTGCCGGGAAACGCGTCTTTGGGCTTGCGCGCCGCATGATGCGATCCTCCCTTGACCCTCTCGTGCTCTGCGGCTCAGGTAGGGGCACTGTTGTTTCATCCCGCTTGCGAGGATCAGATGCCCATCAAGAACCGCTTTGCAGAGTTGTTGCCGGAAATCACGCAATGGCGCCGTGACCTCCATGAGAATCCGGAGATCCTGTTTGAGACGCACCGGACCTCGGCACTGGTCGCCGAGAAGCTGCGCGCGTTCGGTTGCGACGAGGTGGTGACCGGTCTGGGGCGGACCGGCGTGGTTGGCGTGATCAAGGGGCGTGTTGGTACGTCCGGCCGTACGGTCGGCTTGCGGGCGGATATGGATGCCCTGCCGATACACGAGGAAACCGGGTTGGATTATGCGTCGAAGACTCCGGGCGCGATGCACGCCTGCGGTCATGACGGACACACGGCCATGCTGCTAGGGGCGGCCAGGTATCTGTCGGAGACCCGCAATTTCGACGGCACCTGTGTGGTGATTTTCCAGCCCGCTGAAGAAGGCGGCGGTGGCGGGCGCGAAATGGTGGAAGACGGGATAATGGACCGGTTCGGCATTGACGAGGTGTACGGCATGCACAACTGGCCCGGCCAGCCTCTGGGGGCCTTTGCGATACGCCCGGGCCCGTTCTTTGCCGCGACCGACCAGTTCGAACTGGTGATCCGGGGCAAGGGCGGACATGCCGCCAAGCCCCATGAAGTGATCGATCCGACGGTGGCAGCCAGTCAGGTGGTGCTGGCGCTGCAAACCATCGCCAGTCGCAGCACCGATCCGACCAAACAGATCGTGGTGTCGGTAACCTCTTTCGTGACGTCCTCCACCGCCTACAACGTGATCCCGCAGGCCGTCACCTTGCGCGGCACGATCCGGACACTCGACGCGGACATCCGCGCATTGGCGGAGCACCGTTTGAACAGGATCGCCGACGGACTCTGTGCCGCAATGGGGGCCACGCCCGAGTTGCGGATGATCTATGGCTACCCGGTCATGGTGAACGCCGACCGCGAGACCGGGTACGCAGCCGATGCCGCCCGCCGCGTCAGCGGAGATTGCGCCGAAGCCCCCCTTGTCATGGGCGGGGAGGATTTCGCCTATCTGCTGAACGAACGCCCCGGAGCCTACATCCTGGTCGGCAACGGGGACAGCGCCCCGGTGCACCATCCCGCCTACAACTTCAATGACGAGGTGATCCCGGCAGGGTGTTCGTGGTTTGCCGAGATGGTCGAAAGCCGTCTGCCGATCGCCTCCTGAGGCAACCCGTGCGCTTGTCCGGGGCGGCGCACCGCGCTAAGCGGCGCGCATGAAACCATTCCTGATCCTGCAATTGCGCCCCGAGCGCGCAGTCTCTGATGACGAATACGCCGCCATCCTCGCCAAGTCCGGCCTGACGGCGGACCAGACGCACCGGATCTGCCTCGATCATCAGGATCTGCCGGATCCGCTCGATCTGGAGGCGTTTTCCGGTGTGATCGTCGGCGGCGGACCCGGCTGTGTCTCGGACACGCCGGAGGAAAAAACCGCGACAGAAGCGCGGATCGAAGCTGCGATCCTGTCGCTGATGCCCGCGATCACCCGCCGCGACGTGCCCTTCATGGGGTGTTGCTACGGGATCAGCGTGCTGGGGCATCATCTGGGCTCGGAGGTCTCCAAACGCCGGTACAGCGAACCGGTTGGGGCCGTGCCATGCCGGATCACACCCGCCGGGCGCGCGGACCCGCTGCTGGCCGATCTGCCGGAAACCATGACGGCCTTCGTCGGGCACAAGGAGGCGTTGCAGGAATTGCCCGCTGGCGCCGTGCATCTGATGGAAGGGGTTGCGTGCCCGTACCAGATGATCCGCGTCGGTCAGAACATCTATGCCACGCAGTTCCATCCAGAGGCCGACTCCGATGGCGTGGCCGTCCGTATCCGCGCTTACCGTGAAAAAGGCTACTTCCCGCCCGAGACGGCGGACGACCTGATTGCCGCCACCTCAGGGGCCGATACCGCCGACATAGCCAGGATCCTGCGCAATTTCGTCCGTCACTACGCCACCGGCTGATCTTCTTTTGTGTCGAAATACCTCGAGGGTGCAGGGGGCAGAGCCCCCGCAGGCCCAAGGTCAGCCGCCCGTGTGGCTCATATGGCGGGAAACCTGGCCTTCGACCGTCTGGCGCGAGTAGTCGAAATCATGGCCCTTCGGTTTCAGCGCAATCGCCGCGCGGATGGCGTTTTCCAGCGCGCGGTCATCGGTCGGGAAATCCCGCAGCGGCGCGCGCAGGTCGGCCATATCTTCCTGCCCCAGGCACATATACAATTCGCCGGTGCAGGTCAGACGCACACGGTTGCAGCTTTCGCAGAAGTTATGGGTCAGCGGGGTGATGAACCCGATCTTCTGTCCTGTCTCCTCCAGTCGCACATAGCGCGCCGGGCCGCCGGTGCGTTCCGCAAGATCGACAAGCGTGTATTGCTCGGCCAGCGTCTCGCGCAGGTCTGACAGTTTCCAGTACTGTCCCAGACGGTTCTCGTTGCCGATATCGCCCATCGGCATGACCTCGATGAAGGTCAGGTCCATGTCGCGCGCGGCGCACCACTCGGCCATGGTGAAAAGCTCGTCTTCGTTGAAGCCTTTCAGAGCCACGGCATTGATCTTGATCCGCAGCCCTGCCTTTTGCGCGGCATCAATCCCGCGCATCACCTGCGGCAGACGGCCCCAGCGCGTGATATCGGCGAACTTCTTCTCGTCCAGCGTGTCGAGCGAGACGTTTATGCGCCGCACCCCCGCATCGAAAAGCGGTTGCGCGAATTTCTCCAACTGAGATCCGTTGGTGGTCAGCGTCAGTTCCTTGAGCGCGCCACTGTCGAGGTGGCGACTCATGTTCTGAAAGAAAGTCAGGATCTCCCGCCGGACAAGGGGCTCGCCGCCGGTGATGCGCAGCTTCTCCACGCCCATGCGCACGAAGGTGGAGCACATGCGATCCAGCTCTTCGAGGGTCAGAAGCTCTTTCTTGGGCAGGAACGTCATGTTTTCCGACATGCAGTAGACACAGCGGAAATCGCAGCGATCGGTCACGGAAACGCGCAGATAGGAAATCGCGCGTTGGAACGGATCGATAAGCGGTGCGGTCTGGTCGGTCATGATCTCTCTCCCCTGCGCACCGCAGAGTATCACGGGGAAGCGGGGCGGCAAGTGGCGCGCCTTGCGACCTTGGTTCTAGGTTAAATGCCCTTAAAACAAAGGCTTTGGCCATTGGGCGCGATGGGCAGGCGACGCACCATGTTAAATCTGCGATTAAGAATCAGCTTAACTGTCGATCTGCAGGTGGCGCGCGGCTTCGCGCTGGGCGAACGGCTTCAGGCTCTGACCCGGTCCGGCCAGAAAGGCCTCCGCGCGTGGTCGGTCATGCTTTGACAGGTCCCGTATCCACCACGCAACCGCCTTTTGAATGAACCAGTCCGGATCATCGACATAGCCGGCCGCCCAGCCAAGGACGCGGTCGCGGATGGCTTGCTCGGCGGGTTTTGGGTGGTTCTGCTTGGTCCAGGGCAGCGTGATGACCAGAGCGGCGCGGCGCGACCACATATGGTCGGCGCATGTCCACGCTGCCACCTCGTTCACACGGGCGGGATTGGCCACGAGACGTTTCTGACCCGCGATGCAGGCCGCGTCGGCGATGGCCCAGCAATCGAACTCGGGCACCCATCCTGCGATGACCTGCCAGGCCGGGTCATCTTCCGGACGCAGGCGGGCCTGCGTCAGTGATTTGGCAGCGGCGATCCGGGCCTCGAATATGTCGGACTGCCAAAGCCCATCGGCCAGAGATGCTCGGTCCGAGACCGACAAGCCCTCCCGCCAGGTCTTGGCCAGTGCGTCAAGCTCAGGGTTGGCAACCCCGAGATAGACACGCTCCACCTTGTGATAGCGTGCCATGTCCGCGGCCTTTTGCGGGTTTGCAAGCGCCTTGATGTTTGCAAGCGCGCGCTCTGCCGTCAGACCCATGACCAGAAATTCGGCTTCAACCCGTGTGCATCGCAAAGCTTCCGCAAACCATCGATGCTCAGCGGTTCCGTTCCGGTCACCACCAGCTTCAGAAGGTGGGGGAGGAGTTTGCGCGTGTCCTCCGGTGACAGCTTGATGCCATATTCGTAATCCGAGTCCCCCCAGAACGCCTTCACCCCGGGGCCAAGATCATACCCGTCCACATGCAGCCCGCCCTCGGGGGTGAGCCTGCAAGAGACGATCCGCAGTTCCTTGCCTTTGTCCGTCGTCCATTCCTCGCGCAGCAGTTCGAAGGTCCGGGCGGCGGTGTCATCGCTGGCCATATGCGTCACTCCGGGTGCAGGTTGCGGGCCACGATCTCCGTTGGCGCACCGTCGAGGGTGCTCTGGTTCCGGTCCCGCCAGTAAGCTCTGATCCCGTCTTCGCCCTTGTCCTCGGCCCATTTCTCTAGCGTGTCGCGCGGGCCGGCAAAGTCCATGAATGGCACCGCGTATCCGCAGGAGGTCTGCATCATTTCAACATGCATATCATAGACTTGGCGCTTCTCGGGCCCGCCGGGAAAGAGCGCAGAGAGCTCGTCCCAATCCGCTGCATCGCGGTGCACGGCGCGCGCCGTGCCGTAAGCGCGCAGGATCAGGGGACGTTTTTCGAAGCTGCACCACAGCAGCGTCATGCGCGGGGTTTGCAACAGGTGCCCGGCCGTTTCATTGCCCGAGCCGGTCAGGTTGAGCCAGGCGATACGGTTTGGGCCCAGCACGCGCAGACTGTCCGTCCCCTTGGGGCTGACGTTCACGCGGCCTTCCGGCGCGGCTGTGCCGACAAAGAACAGGTGCTGCGCCTCGATGAACCTGCGGTGAGCATCTTCGATGCGGTCGAATTGCTTGGCCATGGTTCATTCCACCGTTACGGATTTGGCAAGGTTGCGGGGCTGGTCGACATCCGTCCCCTTGGCGACGGCCGTGTGATAGGCCAGCAGCTGCGCCGGGATTGCGTACAGGATGGGCGCGAAGACGGGCGCGACCTGTGGCATGGCGACGGTGGCCCATGTGCCTTCGCCGGCATGGTCGAGGCCCTGGGTGTCCGACACCAGCAGGACCTTGCCCTGCCGTGCCATCACTTCCTGCATGTTGGACACGGTCTTGTCGAACAGCGCGTCCGTGGGCGCAAAGACAATCACCGGCACGGACTGGTCGATCAACGCAATGGGGCCGTGTTTCAGTTCGCCTGATGCGTAACCTTCGGCATGTATATAGCTGATTTCTTTTAGTTTTAGCGCACCTTCCAGCGCCATCGGATACATTGGGCCGCGCCCCAGAAACAGGATGTCGCGTGCCTCTGCCAGCTCACTCGCGATGGCTTCGATGTCCCCCTCGATGGCCAGCGCCTGGTTCAGCAGCCCCGGCAAGGCGCGCAATTCGGCCATGTGACGCGCGAGCGTTGCCGCGTCGACCGCGCCTTTCTGGACGCCCGCATGCAAGGCCAGCGCCGCCAGGACCCCCAGCTGGCAGGTGAACGCCTTGGTGGAGGCTACACCGATTTCCACCCCTGCGAGGGTCGGCAGCGCAACCGCGCTTTCACGCGCGATCGAGCTTTCGGGCACGTTGCAGATCGACAGGATGTGGTCGGCTTTCCCGGCAGCATAGCGCAACGCCGCCAGCGTGTCGGCGGTTTCGCCCGACTGGCTGACGAACAGCGCGGCGGTACGCGGCCCGATCGGCGGCTGGCGGTACCGGAATTCAGAGGCGATATCGATCTCCACCGGCAGTCCCGCGATCTGCTCGAACCAGTATTTCGCGGTTTGGCAGGCAAAGAAGGCCGTGCCGCAGGCGACGAGGATCAGCCGGTCGATCTGTGCGAAATCAGGCATGTCCTCCGGCATCCTGATCGCGTCGCCTTGCAGGTAATGTGTCAGCGCGTCCGCCAGAACCGTGGGCTGTTCCGCGATTTCCTTGGCCATGAAATGCCTGTGCCCGGCCTTGCCAATCTCGGACCCTCCGATACTGGAGCGCGTCTCGGACCGGGCCACAGGCGCACCGGTCTCGTCAAAGACCGACAAACCCGTCCGCGAAACGACTGCCAAATCGCCCTCTTCGAGATAGGTGATGCGGTCCGTCATCGGTTGAAGTGCTATGGCGTCCGAGCCCACGAACATCTCCCCATCGCCATGGCCGATGGCCAGAGGAGAGCCGCGCCGGGCTGCAATCAGCAAGTCGTCTTCGCCTTCGAACAGAAAAAGCAGCGCAAACGCCCCTTCGAGCTGCGCAACAGTGGCCTGCGCGGCGTCCTTGGGCGATTTCCCGGCCCGCAGCTGCGCGGCGCACAGTTGCACGACGGTTTCCGTGTCCGTCTCGGACTCGAAATTCGCGCCGTCGCTGGTGAGTGCGGCCCGCAGCGTGCGAAAGTTCTCGATAATGCCATTGTGGACCACCGCGACCTTGCCCGCCTGGTGCGGGTGGGCGTTGCCGACGGAGGGCTTGCCATGGGTGGCCCACCGGGTGTGGCCGATCCCGCTTTTGCCCGCCAGCGGGTCCTGAACCAGAAGGTCGGACAGGTTGACCAGTTTGCCAAGCGCGCGACGGCGGTCAAGCATGCCGTCGTTCAGCGTCGCGATCCCGGCGCTGTCATAGCCGCGGTATTCGAGCCGCTTGAGCGCCTCCACCATCAGCGGGGCGGCCTGGTTCTTGCCCAGAACACCAATGATACCGCACATCAGCTGGTTCCTTTCCTGGCGGCCTTGAGCGTGCGCAGCTTGTCCATGAAGCGCCGCGCGAGACCCGGTTTGTTTGATTGTCTGGCACGCGCCACCGCCAGCGCGCCCTCGGGTACGTTTTCGGTGATGACCGAGCCGGACGCTGTCATCGCCTCGTCCCCGATGTTCACTGGCGCCACCAGCATGGTGTTCGATCCGACGAACACCCGCGCGCCGATCTCGGTCCGGTGCTTGAATACGCCATCATAGTTGCAGGTGATTGTACCTGCGCCGATGTTTGTCGCAGCCCCGACCAAGGCGTCGCCGATATAACTGAGATGGTTGACCTTCGCGCCCTCGGCGAGCGTGGCGTTCTTGATCTCGACGAAGTTACCGACATGGGTGAATTCCGAGAGTTCCGCGCCCGGGCGTAGACGGGCGTAGGGCCCGACCTTGGCCCCGCGAGAGACATGCGCACCCTCCAGATGGCAGAACGCGCGGATTTCGGCATCGGATTCGACCGTGACACCCGGGCCAAAAACCACTTGCGGCCCGATCACGGCGTCGCGCCCGATCACCGTATCATAGGCGAAGTACGTGGTCGCTGGATCCTGCAGGGTGACGCCCGTCTCCAGCGCCTCGGCGCGCGCGCGGGCCTGAAAGGCGGCTTCTGCCGCGGCCAGCTCGGCGCGCGTGTTGATCCCCAGCGTTTCGGCCTCGTCACAGATCACGACGCGCGCGGTTCTCCCGGCTTCGCGGGCCGCGTGGGGCGCGTCCGTAAGGTAGTATTCCCCAGCCGCGTTATCGGGGCTCAGACCCGCCAGAAGGTCCATCAAGGTGGCGGCATCCGCCATCATCAGTCCGGAATTGCAAAGCCGTATGTTCAGTTCGTCCGGCGAGGCGTCCTTCGCCTCGACAATCCGCAGCAGGTCTGCGCCGTCCGTCACGAGCCGTCCGTAGCGTCCGGGGTCGACCGCTTCGAACCCCAGAACCACCAGATCCGCCGCCGCGCGGGTTTGCGCCATCCGCTCCAGCGTCTCGGGGCGGACGAACGGCGTATCCCCGTAGAGGACGACCACGTCACCCGCGAACCCGTCGAGGGCCGAGCGGGCCTGAAGCACGGCATGGCCGGTGCCCAACTGTTCGGTCTGGCGCACGCATACCGCATCCGGGTCCAGGGCGGCCACGGCGGCCTCCACCGCGTCGGCCCCATGGCCGGTGACCACGATCACGCGCTCCGGTGACAGGGACGCCCCCGCGCGCAATGCATGCGCCACCAGCGGGGCGCCCGCCAACCCATGCAATACCTTGGGCAGGTCGGAGTTCATCCGTGTCCCTTGCCCGGCGGCCAGAACGACCAACGCAACGCTCATGCCTGCTTGCCTCTTGTCTCTGTTTGCTCTCTCTATTGCGCAAAGCCCGGCATCGGGCAACCGCCGGGGCAGTCACGTCCTGTGACACGCGTTTCACACCCTCACGTCCCGTTGGCGAAAAGGAGCCGACCCCCATGTCCAGAACGGTGATCTTCGACCTTGACGGGACGCTAGCCGACACGAGCGCGGATCTGATCGCAGCCGCCAACCATTGCTTTGCCGCGCGCGGACACGGCACGCCGCTGGACCCGCAGGCCGACGCCGCCACCGCATTTCGGGGCGGGCGTGCGATGCTGCGGCTGGGCCTGACGCGGCTGGGCTTGCCGTGGACCGAACGGGACGTGGATGCCGACTATCCGGTATTGCTTGCGGCTTACGGCGATGCGATCGATGTGCACACCACACTGTACCCCGGCGCGGTTGCGGCGGTGGAACGACTGCGCGCCCGGGGCGACAAGGTCGGCATCTGCACCAACAAACCCGAAGGACTGGCAGAGACGCTGATGCAGCGCCTCGGGGTGCGGGACATGTTCGCGGCACTCATCGGGGCCGACACGCTGCCGGTGCGCAAACCGGACCCGGCACCGCTGCGCGAAACGGTGGCGCGGGTCGGTGGCGATATGGCGCGCGCGACACTGATCGGCGACACGGTCACGGATCGAGACACTGCGCGGGCGGCCGGCATTCCCTGCGTGCTTGTCACGTTCGGCCCGACCGGACGCGCCGTCGCGGAGCTTCAGCCGGAGGCCTTGCTGGATCACTACGATCTTCTCGAACACCAGCTTGAGCGGATCATTCCGCTCTAGGTCATTCAAGGCACCAAGTCCCCCGGGGGGTGTGGGGGCAGCGCGCCCGCGTCTTTCTTCTGGACAGCCGGTGGGTCGCCTTCTACAACTGAACAAGCGTTCAATTGTTGGGAGGAGCGAGCGCCTATGTTCACCGCATCCATGCGTTTCGATCTTGGCGAGGATGTCGAGGCCCTGCGTGACATGGTCCATCGCTGGGCACAGGGCCGCGTACAGCCGCTTGCCGCAACGACCGACACGGACAACGCGTTCCCGAACGCGCTCTGGCCGGAGATGGGGGAGCTTGGTCTGCTGGGCATTACCGTCGACGAAGAGTATGGCGGGGCAGGCATGGGATATCTTGCTCACACCATCGCGGTAGAGGAGATTTCCCGCGCATCCGCTTCGATCGGGTTGAGTTACGGGGCGCATTCGAACCTGTGCGTGAACCAGATCAAGCTGAACGGAACGCCCGAACAAAAGGCGAAGTACCTGCCGCGCCTTGTCTCCGGCACGCATATCGGCGCGCTGGCCATGTCCGAGGCCTCCGCCGGGTCGGACGTGGTGGGCATGAAACTGCGGGCCGAAAAACGCAACGACCACTACCGTCTGAACGGAACGAAATACTGGATCACCAACGGGCCGGATGCCGACACATTGGTGGTCTACGCCAAGACCGATCCGGAGGCAGGGTCCAAGGGCATTACCGCCTTCATCATCGAGAAGGAGATGACGGGCTTTTCCACCTCGGCCCATTTCGACAAGCTCGGCATGCGCGGGTCGAACACCGCAGAGCTGATCTTTGAGGATGTCGAGGTGCCGTTCGAGAACGTGCTGGGGGAGGAGGGGCGCGGTGTTGCGGTGCTGATGTCCGGCCTCGACTACGAGCGCGTGGTGCTCTCGGGCGTCAATATCGGGATCATGGCCGGGTGCCTCGACGTGGTGATGCCGTACATGGTGGAGCGCAAGCAGTTCGGGCAGTCCATCGGGCATTTCCAGCTTATGCAGGGCAAGATTGCGGACATGTATACCTCGATGAATTCCGCGCGCGCCTATGCCTATGAGGTGGCCAAGGCCTGTGACCGCGGGGAGGTGACGCGGCAGGATGCGGCGGCGTGCGTGCTCTATGCCTCGGAGGAGGGGATGAATGTCGCGCATCAGGCGGTGCAGGCCATGGGCGGGGCCGGGTTCCTGAATGACAACCCCGTGGCGCGGATGTTCCGCGATGCCAAGTTGATGGAGATCGGGGCCGGCACGTCCGAGATCCGCCGGATGCTTGTCGGGCGTGAGATGATGGCGGCGATGGCCTAGGCGATGCGCTGGCCGCGATGGATATGGTTCTTGCCCGTGGGCATACTTGTCCTGATCGTTGCGGCCAACGGGATCCGTCTGGGATTGCGGCAGGCCAATCTGGATGAGAGTGCGGTGATTTCGTTTTACGCCGAGCGGTATCTGCAGGACCACGCGCGGCTGGAAGCGGCTGGAACCGCGGCGCTGACCGATTGCGCGGCAGTACCCGGCAGCGATCCGGGGGTCTGGGTTGTGGTGAGATGCAGCCCCGAAGGCGGCGACAGCAGTTGGGACTATTACATCCGGCGCGATGGCAGTCTGGCATTTACCGGGCGCGACCGCGCCGCCCGACCGGAGGCCTGAGACATGCATGTTGCCCTGCCGACAAATGAAAAGGCGCGCCGGATAGGCGCGCCCGGGACTGGTCAGGCCAGCTGTGTCTCAGAATTTCCAGACATAGGCCGCGCTGAAGACCAGCGGATCAATCTCGACCGTGCCGAGATCGGCGCCGTCCAGCGTCGCGTCCGTGTCGATGTCGATGTAGCGGACATCGAAGCGCAGGGCGCCGTTGTCGGAGATGTCGTACTCGGCGCCAACCGTGAAGGCGAGGCCCCAGCTGTCATCCAGTTCAAGAACGCCCAGATCGGACTTTTCCTGGAAGAAGTTCGTGTAGTTGATGCCGACACCGACGAAGGGGCGGAACGCGCCGAAATCATTGAAGTGGTAGTTCACCGACAGGGTGGGCGGCAGGTGATCGGTTTCCCCCACCTTGCCGGCGCCATCGACGGAGATGTCGTGGTTGAACGGCGTGGCCAGCAGCAACTCGATCGCGATGTTGTCGGTGTAGTAGTATTCGGCCGTGAAAGTCAGCGCGACGCCGCTGTCAACCTGCAGGAAGGTGCCGCCGCCAAGGTCAAGGTTGTCATCAGTGGGATCAACGTATCCGACACCGAAACCGAACATGTAGTCGCCTGCCTCTTGCGCAACCGCGGGAGCGGCGATGAGAGTGGCGGCAGCGACCGTGGAGAGAAGGACTTTTTTCATTTGAGTGTTCCTCGGGTTTCGTTCCTGCCTCTCCTGCGCCTTTCATCGCGTGCTCTCCTTGACATGCATCAAATTTGTAACAGACCCTCGTGCGACCTTTTCGCCGCACCGCAACAAGAGTTGGGGGGACGGGCATGAGGAGTGTCCGGAAAAACCGACCGCAAGCGGGCGTAGTTGACTGTAATCAAATGATTTTGCGGCGGGTTCGTTATTCGGGCTTGCGCTGCGCGACGCAAGATCGGCGCCGCCCGCCCGCGCGATCAGAACCGTCGCATCAAAGACACACTCAGAATGACCGGATCAATCTCGGCCGTGCCGATACCGGTGTCGATCAGGTCAACGTCGAAGTCCATCTCGACATACCGCGCCGAGAACCGCAGGAAGTTGCGGTCAGACAGGGCGAGGTCGGCCCCCAGTTGCAAAGCGATGCCGAAATTGTCGTCGATGTCGACAAGCCCGAACGGTGCGCCCGCTGTCGAGATATAGGCATAGTTGATGCCAGCACCGACAAAGGGCCGGAGGCTGCCGACGCTGTCGAAGTGATAGGTCAGGCCAAGGACCGGGGGGAGCCAGTCAACATCGCCAAGCAGGTCGCTGCCCGAGAGATACCCCTCGATCCCGATGCGGTCGGTGAGCATGTATTCCAAGGTCAGCGCCAGACCGGCGTCGAAATCGAGTTCGACCGCGACCGGCCCGAATGTGACCTCGCCCGTGCTGGGCACGACGGCGCTGACGCCAAGGCCGCCATACCACTCGCCGGCAGATTGTGCATGGACCGGGGCCGTCAGCAGGACGCAAGTCGCGGTGCAAAGGGCAAGTCGGCGCAATGTAAAGGGGTCCTATCCGAGCGGTCTGCAGCGGCTCTAGCATTGTCTTTTCCGGTGCCACAAGCCGCAACACGCCCGCGAACACGCCAAGGAGGCGCCCCGTGCAACTGAAGTCGAACGTGGTTCTCGGCACCGAGGAGACCCGAGCGAACCGGGCCGCACATCTTGACGCGTTGGCCTTGGTGGCCGAGGCCGCCGCACAGGCCGCAGCAGGTGGGGGTGCCGCGGCGCGCGCACGGCATAAGTCGCGCGGCAAGATGCTGCCACGGGACCGGGTCGCCAACCTGCTCGATCCCGGATCGCCGTTTCTGGAGGTCGGTGCGACGGCGGGACATGGGCTTTATGATGGTGCGGCACCATGTGGCGGGGCCATCGCTGGCGTCGGGCGGGTCATGGGGCAGGACGTGATGGTCGTGTGCAACGATGCCACCGTCAAAGGCGGCACCTATTACCCGATCACGGTCAAGAAGCACTTGCGCGCCCAGGAAATCGCCGAGGAATGCAGCCTGCCCTGCATCTATCTGGTCGACAGCGGCGGGGCGAACCTGCCCAATCAGGACGAGGTGTTCCCCGATCGCGATCACTTCGGGCGCATCTTCTACAATCAGGCCCGGATGAGCGCCAAGGGCATCCCGCAGATCGCGGTGGTGATGGGGTCGTGCACGGCAGGCGGGGCCTATGTTCCGGCGATGTCAGATGTCACGATCATCGTGAAGGATCAGGGCACGATTTTTCTGGCTGGCCCCCCGTTGGTCAAGGCTGCCACTGGCGAGGTTGTGACGGCTGAGGATCTGGGCGGCGGCGATGTGCATACGCGCCTGTCAGGGGTGGCGGATTATCTGGCCGAAGACGATGCCCATGCGCTGGCGCTCGCCCGGCGGGCGGTCGGGTCGCTGAACCGCACCCGTCAGGCCAGCGTTGACATGCAGGCACCAGAGCCTCCGGCCTATGACCCGGACGAATTGCTGGATCTTGTGCCTGCGAGCCTGTCGACGCCCTACGACATCCGCGAAGTGATCGCGCGTATCGTGGATGGCTCGCGCCTTGACGAGTTCAAGCCGCGGTTCGGCGAGACCCTGGTGACCGGATTTGCCCATATCGAAGGATGCCCCGTGGGTCTGATCGCCAACAATGGCGTTCTGTTTTCCGAGGCTGCGCAGAAAGGTGCGCATTTCGTGGAACTGTGCAGCCAGCGCAAGATCCCGCTCGTGTTCCTGCAGAACATCACCGGGTTCATGGTGGGCCGCAAGTACGAGAACGAGGGCATCGCGCGGCACGGGGCCAAGATGGTGACGGCGGTGGCGACGACCTCGGTGCCCAAGGTCACCATGGTCGTGGGCGGATCGTTCGGGGCCGGGAATTATGGCATGGCCGGGCGCGCCTATCAGCCGAGGTTCATGTGGTCATGGCCCAATGCGCGCATCTCGGTGATGGGCGGCGCGCAGGCCGCAGGCGTGCTGGCCACCGTCAAGCGCGACGCGATCGAGCGCAAGGGCGGCACATGGAGCGCAGAGGAAGAAGCCGCGTTCAAACGCCCCACGATCGAGATGTTCGAGGAACAGAGCCATCCGCTCTACGCCTCCGCGCGGCTTTGGGATGACGGGATCATCGATCCGCGCAAGTCGCGTCAGGTCCTGAGCCTCAGCCTGTTGGCGGCGCTGAATGCCCCGATAGAGGACACGCGCTTTGGCGTGTTTCGGATGTGACGGGTGGGCGCATGACACCTTCTTCCACGCAGCTTCCGCGAGGCCTCGTCTCAGAACGGGATCGTCACATCGAACATCAGGCTGGTGGCCGATGCGCCGTTGCTGGCATCCGTCAGGCCGGTTTCAAACGACCAGATGCTGCCACCGTTGCTGGTGTATTGCGCGCCCAGCCCAAGGCGGCCGCTCCAACCTTCGATGGCTTCGCCGAAGGAACCTGCGGTCATCGTCCCGGTTCCGTAATAGGTGTAGATCGTGCTCAGATCGACGTAAGGGACGAAGCTGCCGCCGCCGAAACCCGTTTCGCGCGATACGCGCCCGCCCAAAACCGCCTGGCCCAGTTCGATCTCGCTTTCGCCGACCAGTCCGAACACACCGGAGGTGTAGGCATCAGACGTCTCACGGTACCAGCCGAGTTCAGCACGGGGTGCGATGACGAAATCCGCGTAGCTGTGATCTCCGACGACCGCGATCTGGGCAAGCTGCCGGTCCGAGCTGAAACTGTCGGTTCCGCCGCTGGTGAGGTCCACATCGGTGTCGACCCGCCCCAGCGCCAGGCGTCCGTCAAAGACAAGGTTCGGGGCGAGGCGCGCGGTGACGTAGGGCCCGGCCAACCAGCCGGTCCCGTCGAATGTATCGCCCGTTGCGGCCTCGGTGGTCTCCAGGCGATCGAATTGCAGGCTGATACCCACCAGCATCCCGGGGAAGAGCTGTCTGTCGATCCCGGCGTGCAGGATTCCGAAGGTCTGGTCATTGCTGACACTGTCATCGATCCCGACGACGCTGCCTTCGACCCAGACCGAGCGCGCGGCAGTGCCCGCAAAGCTGAGCTGGTTGCGCCCAACATCCAGCTGCATCGGCGTGTCGGTAAACAGGCTCATACCCTCGAACGAGAGCCCACGGCTTGTGGCACCGTCTCCGCCCTCGAGCCGATCGATGCGGCGGGTGATGTTGGGAGCGTTGATCAGGGTGCCGGTGCCGCGCAGGGCCGCGACCGTTTCCTGTTGCTGGATCGCTATCGCCGCAGAGGGGGCAGGGGGGGCGCCGCCCTCGCTGTCGCCGCCCCCGGAAGACGGCGGGGCCGTTGGGGGAACGACCACCGGCAAAGCCAGCGTCCCGGCCACGACAAAGGACGAGATCGGCGAGAATGCGATGTTGTTGAAGGCCGTGAACGGAGCGGCATAGGGGCCGAACCCGTCGCCGCAATTGGGTTGCACCTGCGCGGTCGCATCGAACACAAGCTCCACATTGCCATCCGCCGCGGCTGCATCATAGAGCGAGGCAGGCAAGGTGATGGTCTGGGTCGAGGTGACGTCGCAGTCGGATGTGCCGGTCAATGTGGCAACAACATTACCGTCCACGCGCAACTCGATCGTTTCGGTGGAGGCGGACCCGATATCGCCGGCGTAGTTGACGGTCAGCGTCCGATCGCCCGTGTCGCCGGTCGGAACGGTCACATTGAACGTGACGGTCGAGCCAGCGGCGATGCCCGCAGCAGGCCCGAAATTGGCGGCGTGTGCCGCCGTTCCGGCGGTAATGCCCAGGGCCGTCATGGTCGCCGCCACGTTGATTGCGAAGGGTTTTGTCATGCTGCTCAACCTTCACGGAATAGATTATTATTTTCTACACCTATAACGTGTTTTTCGGCCTTTCGCATTTTGAAAGACCGAAGCCGCGTGGCCTGTTGCGCAAGTGTTACATTCCGGCAAGTGACCGATGCGGCCCCGACGCGGGGGTGGGGGGCACGCCAGCCGGCATGCCGCGACAAGGGGGAGCGCCATGTTTGACAAGATCCTGATCGCCAACCGGGGCGAGATCGCGTGCCGCGTGATCGATACCGCGCGCCGTCTTGGCGTGCGGACGGTCGCTGTCCATTCGGACGTGGATGCGCTGGCGCGGCATGTGGCAATGGCGGATGAGGCCGTGTCGCTTGGCGGAGCCGCACCGTCGGAGAGTTACCTCAAGGCCGAGGCCATCATCGCCGCCGCGCAGTCCACAGGCGCGCAGGCCATTCATCCAGGCTATGGCTTTCTGTCTGAGAACCCGGATTTCGTCGAGGCGGTGGAGGCGGCGGGTCTGACCTTCATTGGCCCCTCGGCGCAGGCCATTCGTGCGATGGGGCTGAAGGACGCCGCAAAGCGCCTGATGGCGGAGGCGGGCGTGCCCGTGGTGCCGGGCTATCACGGGGCCGATCAGGAACCGGGTCACCTGGAGGTGGAGGCCGCGCGCATCGGGTACCCGGTGCTGATCAAGGCCGTGGCAGGCGGGGGCGGCAAGGGCATGCGCCAGGTCGCGACGCCGGAGATGTTCCTCTCCGCGCTCGAAAGTGCCAAGGCCGAAGCCCTTGGCGCCTTTGGCAATGATGCGGTGCTGATCGAGAAATACATCTCCACCCCCCGCCATATCGAAGTGCAGGTGTTCGGCGATGGCACGCAAGCCGTGCATCTGTTCGAGCGGGACTGTTCCCTGCAGCGCCGCCACCAGAAGGTGATCGAGGAGGCACCCGCCCCCGGCATGACCCCCGAGATGCGCGCGGCGATGGGGGCCGCGGCCACCCGCGCCGCCGAAGCCATCGGGTACGCTGGCGCGGGCACGGTGGAGTTCATCGTGGATGCCAGCGATGGGCTGCGCCCCGACGGGTTCTGGTTTATGGAAATGAACACGCGTCTTCAGGTCGAACACCCTGTGACGGAGGCGATCACGGGCATTGATCTGGTCGAATGGCAGTTGCGGGTGGCCGCAGGGGACCCGGTGCCGCTGGCCCAGCAGGACCTGACGCTTGCGGGGCATGCGTTCGAGGCACGGATTTACGCCGAGGACGTCCCGAAAGGGTTCCTCCCGGCCACGGGCACGTTGACCCATGTGAGGTTCCCCGATGACGCGCGGGCCGATACTGGCGTCCGTGCAGGGGATACGATCTCCCCCTGGTATGATCCGATGATTGCCAAGCTCACGGTGCACGGACCCACGCGCGCCATTGCCCTGCGCAAGCTGGAAGCCGCCCTTGCCCAAACACAAGTGGCCGGTAGCGTGACCAACATCGCATTCCTGCGCGCCCTTGCCGCGCATCCCGAGTTCGCGGCAGGGCAGGTCGATACAGGCTTGATCGATCGGGACTTGCCCGCACTGTCCCACATGCCCGCGCCGTGCACCCGCACCAAGGCGTTGGCCTGTGTCTACGCCGCGGGCCTCGACGCTGAAGTGCCGCCTGATCAGGGCTTTGCGCTCTGGGCGCCGCTGGACCGGGATGTGGTCCTGCGATCCGGGGGTGACGTGGTCGCTGCACGCCTGCATGTAACGCGGCCCGGTTCCTACTGCGTCTGCATCGGTGAGGCGACACATGACATCACGAAGGCGGGCGGTACGTGGCGCATCGATGGTGCTCCGGTGTCTGCCGAGGCGGCAAGACATGGCGCGACCCTGTCGGTTTTCTGGGGCAACACCTATACGTTCGATCTGCCCGATCCGCTGGATCGCAGCGGGGCGGAGACGGGCGGTGCGGCGGCCATCGAAGCGCCCATGCCGGGCGTCGTCAAGGCCTTGTTCGTCAGGTCCGGAGACGCCGTGGCCCGGGGGGACAGGCTGGCAATTCTGGAGGCGATGAAGATGGAACACACTCTGACTGCGGGTCGTGATGGCATCGTGGCGGAGGTTCTGGTGGCTGCGGGCGCGCAGGTGGAGGCGGGCGCCGCGCTGGTGCGCCTCGAAGACCCGGAGAAGGTCCCGGCATGATCCGCTTGCATCACAGCCCGCAGACGCGATCCATGCGGACGCTCTGGCTTCTGCATGAACTTGACGTCCCATTTGAGGTGCTGACCTATCCCTTCGATGCAACGCTGCAACGGCCCGAGTACCTTGCCATGTCGCCGGTCGGGCGGGTGCCCGCGCTGGAGATCGACGGGGAGGTGATGTTCGAGACCGGCGCGATTGCGGAGTACCTTTGCGAGCGGTTTTCGCCTGACGGGCTGGGCCGGGCGCCGGGCAGTACCGAACGGATGGAATGGCTGACCTGGGTGCATTTTGCCGAAACCCTCAGCGTGCATGTCGCCGCACTGACGCAGCAGCATGTGATGCTTTTCCAGGACGAGATGCGCTCTCCCGTAATCATGAAGCTGGAGGCCAAACGGCTGGCCAAATGCTACGCGGCGGTGGAGGCCAAGCTCACCAAGGGGTTTGCGGAACGCTACATTTTGCAGGGCGGCTTCTCGGCGGCGGATATCGGTCTGGGACAGGCGATCTACATGGGGACGCATTTTGCAGCGCTCGATGACTATCCGGCGGTGGCGGAATGGTATGCGCGCATGGTCGCACGGCCTGCCTTTATCGCGTCTCTGCCCGCGCCGGGGCAGGGGATTTACGACCAGGCCTTCTATGACTGGCGGGCGTGGCAATGACCGACCGGGTGGAGATTTTCGAAGTCGGCCCCCGCGACGGCTTGCAGAACGAAGCGCGGATCATTCCCACGCAGGACAAGATCGCGTTGATCGATGCGCTCAGCGCAGCGGGGTTTCGGCGGATCGAAGTGGCCAGCTTCGTCAGCCCGAAATGGGTGCCCCAGATGGCGGACGGGGCCGAGGTTCTGGGCGGGATCACCCGCGCTCCGGGCGTGTCCTACGCCGCGCTGGTGCCTAATGAAAGGGGGCTGGAGCGGGCCATTGCCGCGAAGCCCGACGAGATTGCCGTGTTCGCAAGTGCTTCGGAGGGGTTCTCCAAAGCCAATCTGAACTGCACGATTGAAGAAAGCTTTGCGCGCTTCGCGCCGGTTGTCGCCGGCGCGCAGGCGGCGGGCCTGCGGGTGCGCGGCTATGTCTCCTGTGTCACCGATTGCCCGTTTGACGGTGCGACGCCCCCCGACACCGTGGCGGATGTGGCCGCCCGCTTGCATGCGCTTGGATGCTACGAGGTGTCCCTCGGCGAGACCTTGGGAAAGGCGAGGCCGGAGGCCGTTGCTGCGATGCTCGGGGCCGTTTGCGATGTCGTGCCAGCCGACAGTCTTGCGGGACATTTCCACGACACGGCAGGGCGGGCGCTCGACAATATCGACGTGGCGCTGCAGGCCGGGCTGCGCGTGTTCGACGCCTCGGTCGGGGGCTTGGGCGGATGCCCCTATGCACCGGGGGCGGCGGGCAATGTTGCGACCGAAGCGGTGATGGAGTTCGTGACCGCGCGGGGGGGCGAGACCGGACTTGACCCGGACAAGGTGGCGCTGGCTGCAGACATGGCGCGCGCGCTGCGCAAAGGGGAGGGTCGCACACATGAACACGCTTGATCTCTCGATTGATGCGAGGGGCGTTGCGACGCTCACGCTTCAGCGGCCCGACAAGCACAATGCGATGTCTGCGGAAATGATTGCCGAGCTGACGCAGGCCGCGCACGACCTGGGCATGGACCCAGCGGTGCGTGTCGTGGTCTTGACGGGGGCCGGTCGGTCGTTCTGCGCGGGCGGTGATCTGGACTGGATGCGGGCGCAGATATCTGCCGATGGTCCCACCCGTGCTCGGGAAGCGCGGCGCCTGGCGGAGATGCTGGGTGCGCTTGATGCGATGCCGAAGCCTCTGATCGGGCGGGTGCAGGGCCAGGCGTTCGGCGGAGGGATTGGTCTGATGTCGGTTTGCGATGTCGCGATCGGGGTCACGGGCGCAAAGCTGGGGCTGACCGAGGTCCGGCTTGGTCTGATCCCGGCCACCATAGGGCCATACGTTGTGGCGCGCATGGGGGCGGCGATGGTACGGCGCGTCTTCTTTTCCGGGCGCATCTTCGACGCGGAGGAGGGCGTAAGGCTCGGGTTACTGGCCAAAGCCGTTTCGCCGGACCTGTTGGACGCCGAGGTCGAGGCCGAGGTTGCCCCTTACCTGAGTGCAGCGCCGGGGGCGGTGGCTGCGGCCAAGGCCCTAGTGGCTCGGCTGGGCAAGGCCCCTACCGCCGCCGAGGTCGACGCGAGCGTCGAGGCGCTGGTCGCCCAATGGGAAGGGGAGGAAGCCGCCCAGGGCATCGCGGCTTTCTTCGAGAAACGATCGCCGCCCTGGGGGTAGTTGCTGCCGGGGTTGCGCGTCCTATTCGAAGCGATATTAACTCGGGCATGACCTGACGATAAAATCAGGCACAGGCATGGAAGGACACAAAAGATGAAATTTGGAAGAGCGATATGTGTCGCCACAGCCTTGCTGGGCGCAGGCGCGCTAGCAGGGTGCACCGACAACCAAAACATCAACGCTGCGACCGGGGCGCTTGTTGGCGCAGCCGCTGGCAACCAGATCGGCGGCGGCAGCGGCAGGACCGCCGCAACGCTTCTTGGGGCGGCGGCCGGTGCGACGGCTGGCGCGAACGCGCCGACCAACTGATTTTTCGAACCGAGCGACCGGACGTGCCCGATACGCCCGGTCCCGGTGCCGGTCCCAAAGCTGTGTCCGCACGGGGCGCTGGTCACCCAAGCTGCTCCAGTTCCGTACCCGCAGCCCCCGATTTCCTCCGCCTGCCTGCGTTGCACGACCGCGTGTTGAAAGCTTAGCAGAAAAGATATGTGGTAAATTCAGGTTCTAGGGTATGCTCTAGCAGAGCGGCCATGAGTCTGGCTTGCCTGCACTGCGTCACCCCGTCTCTGGTGGTCGCGGCTGAGGGCGATAAACTCATGCAGAATATGGCGTGTTTGCCGCAGGGTGGTTGTGTTGACCGACCCGGAATGCAGCGGTAGACCACCCCGCAAACGACCCCGTGCGCATCCCCCGGTGGACCGGGGTGGCGCCCCCGATCCCAGGGAAGGAGCCCCAGGTGGACGATCTGCTACGAGAATACCTTCCGATCCTTGTTTTTCTGGCCATTGCCATAGGCTTGGGGCTGGTTCTGATCCTCGCAGCGGTCGTCGTTGCGGTGCGCAACCCGGACCCAGAGAAGGTCAGCGCCTACGAATGCGGGTTCAACGCTTTCGACGACGCACGGATGAAATTCGATGTCCGCTTCTACCTTGTGGCGATCCTGTTCATCATTTTCGACCTGGAGATCGCGTTCCTGTTCCCTTGGGCCGTGGCCTTCCCGGAGATGTCGATGGTCGGCTTCTGGTCGATGATGATCTTCCTCGCGGTTCTGACCATCGGGTTCGCATATGAATGGAAAAAAGGAGCTCTGGAATGGGAGTAAGCACTGCGGCAAACGACGCGGGCCCCGATAAAGAGCACGCCACGCAGGCCCTCAACGCCGAGTTGCAGGACAAGGGGTTTCTGCTGACCTCGACCGAGGACATCATCAATTGGGCGCGCACCGGCTCGCTGCACTGGATGACGTTCGGTCTGGCCTGCTGCGCGGTGGAGATGATGCACACCTCCATGCCGCGCTATGATGCTGAGCGCTTCGGGATCGCGCCGCGCGCCTCCCCGCGCCAGTCGGACGTGATGATCGTTGCCGGCACGCTGACCAACAAGATGGCCCCCGCGTTGCGCAAGGTCTACGACCAGATGCCGGAGCCGCGTTACGTGATCTCGATGGGATCCTGCGCCAATGGCGGCGGCTACTACCACTATTCCTACAGCGTCGTGCGCGGCTGCGACCGGATCGTGCCGGTCGACATCTACGTGCCCGGCTGCCCGCCGACCGCGGAGGCGTTGCTGTACGGCATCCTTCAGCTTCAGCGCAAAATTCGCCGCACGGGCACACTGGTCCGCTAGGGCACGGAAAGGATGACAGATGAGCGAAGCTCTTGAGGAACTTGGCGCCTATATCGAAGTGAAGCGTCCCGATTGCGTGGTGTCGACAGAGGTGGCGTTCGGCGAGTTGACGGTCACGGTGACGCCCAACTCGATCTTGCAGGTCGTGGCGTTTCTCAAGTCTGACGCACGGTGCGCGTTTTCGACCCTCGTGGACATCACCGGGGTCGACTACCCCGACCGCCCGCAGCGGTTCGATGTCGTCTACCACTTCCTGTCGATGTACCAGAACCACCGTATTCGTCTGCGCGTGCCGGTGCGCGAGGACGAATTTGTTCCCTCCATCGTGTCCGAGCATCCCAGCGCCAACTGGTTCGAGCGCGAAGTGTTCGACATGTTCGGCATCCTGTTCTCGGGCCACCCGGACCTGCGGCGCATCCTGACCGATTACGGTTTTCGCGGCTATCCGTTGCGCAAGGACTTCCCCACGACTGGCTACACCGAAGTGCGCTACGACGAAGAGAAGAAACGCGTGGTCTATGAGCCGGTCAAGCTCGTACAGGACTACCGCCAGTTCGATTTCATGAGCCCGTGGGAAGGGGCGGAATACATCCTGCCCGGCGATGAGAAAACCGACGAGAAACCGGCGGAGGCCAAGGGCTGATCAATGGCGGACGTGACGCTCCTGTTCGGGATCGGTGCCACGAAGGCGGGCACGAGCTGGCTCCAGTTCTATCTGGAACGCCACCCGGAGGTGCATTTGTGGCGCCACAAGGAACTGCACTATTTCGACGCTCTTGACCATGGCCGGGTGATGGAGACCATTGATCAACTCTGCCGGAAGCGTGCCGGTCTGCGTGACCGCATGCAGGGTGCCGATGCCGCAAAGGCCGCCGCCCTGCGCGAAGACGTGGCCGAGATTGACCGCTACCTGGGGCTGCTGGGGCGCGGCGAAGAATCCGCAGGCGCCTATGTCGCGTTCCTCAAGAAAGGGCGCAGGGGTGCAAAGGTGGTGGGCGATATCACTCCGGCTTATGCGCTGTTGTCCGAGGCGCGGCTGAAGATGATGGCGGGCCTCGCGCCGGCAACACGGTTCATCTACATTCTGCGCGACCCGATCGACCGGCTGTGGTCGAACATCCGCATGATGGCGGGCTGGAAGGGCGGGTCGGACGCAGACGTCGCCGACCGCGCCAACTGGATCTTCGACCGTTGGGCGCGCGGTGAAGAACAGGCCGTTTCCGAGCGTTGCGATTACGCGGGCGCGCTGGGTCGGTTGACCCGCGCCGTTCCGGACGCCGGCCGTCTGATCACCTTTTACGAAGAGCTTTTCTCGCAGGAAACAGCGCGGCGCATCTGTGCGTTTCTCGGGGTGTCGGATCATCCCGCCCCGCTGGAGCGCCGTGTGCATGCGGGCCCCGCACTTCCGCTTGATGTCGCCCGCCGCGCCCTCGCGGCAGACCGGCTCGCCCCGCAATATGACTACGTCGAAAAGATGTTCGGCCGCGTGCCCGCACGCTGGCAGTCCACCGCAGTTGGAGCCTGACCCATGATGGACGGTACGAATTTTGAAGACGCCCTGACCGGCGAGCAGAAAATCCGGAACTTCAACATCAATTTCGGACCGCAACACCCGGCCGCACATGGCGTTTTGCGTCTGGTGCTGGAACTGGACGGCGAGATCGTGGAGCGGTGTGACCCGCATATCGGCCTGTTGCACAGGGGCACCGAAAAGCTGATGGAAAGCCGGACCTACCTGCAAAACCTGCCGTATTTCGACCGGCTCGATTATGTGGCCCCGATGAACCAGGAACATGCCTGGTGCCTTGCGATCGAGAAACTGACCGGTGTGGAGGTGCCGCGCCGCGCCTCGCTGATCCGGGTGCTCTACTCCGAGATCGGGCGTATTCTGAACCATCTGCTGAACGTGACCACGCAGGCCATGGATGTGGGCGCGCTCACCCCGCCGCTCTGGGGGTTCGAGGAGCGCGAGAAGCTGATGGTGTTCTACGAGCGGGCCTGCGGCGCGCGCCTGCACGCGGCGTACTTCCGCCCCGGCGGTGTGCATCAGGACCTGCCGCCGGAGTTGCTCGATGATATCGAGGCGTGGAGCCATGAATTCCCGAAAGTGCTGGACGATATTTCCGGCCTGTTGACGGAAAACCGCATCTTCAAGCAGCGCAACTGCGATATCGGTGTGATCACCGAGCAGGAAATCCTCGATTGGGGGTATTCCGGCGTGATGGCGCGGGGCTCGGGCCTTGCATGGGACCTGCGGCGCGCCCAGCCCTATGAATGCTACGACGAGTTCGAGTTCAAGGTGCCGGTTGGCAAGAACGGCGATTGCTATGATCGCTACCTCTGCCGAATGGCCGAGATGGATGAGAGCCTGTCGATCATCCGGCAGGCCATTGCCAAGCTGCGTGAGACCCCGGGCGACGTACTGGCGCGCGGCAAGATCACACCGCCCAGCCGGTCGGACATGAAAACCTCTATGGAAGCGCTGATCCATCACTTCAAGCTTTACACCGAAGGCTTCCACGTCCCCGCCGGCGAGGTGTACGCCGCGGTCGAGGCCCCGAAGGGCGAGTTCGGCGTCTACCTGGTGGCCGATGGGTCCAACCGCCCTTACCGCGCCAAGCTGCGCGCCCCCGGCTTTTTGCACCTGCAATCGATGGACCATGTCGCCTCCGGCCACCAGTTGGCCGACGTCGCCGCGATCATCGGCACGATGGATGTGGTCTTCGGGGAGATCGACCGGTGATGCGCGCGTGTCTTCTTCTTTGCCAAAATACTCCCGCCGGAGGCACCCGCGCTTTCGGCCAGAACGAAAGGGTGTAACGGATGCTCCGCCGTCTTCACGCCGAACAACCCGACAGCTTCGCCTTCACGCCGGAAAACCAGGCGTGGGCCGAGACGCAGATCACCAAGTATCCCGAAGGCCGTCAGGCCAGCGCGATCATCCCGATCCTGTGGCGCGCACAGGAGCAGGAGGGGTGGTTGACCCGTCCCGCCATCGAATACGTCGCCGAGATGCTGGATATGGCCTATATCCGGGCGCTCGAAGTGGCGACGTTTTACTTCATGTTTCAGCTGCAACCCGTTGGGTCTGTTGCTCATATCCAGATTTGCGGAACGACGTCCTGCATGATCTGCGGGGCCGAGGACCTGGTCGCAGTCTGCAAGGAAAAGATCGCCCCCAACGCCCATGAGCTCAGCGCCGATGGCAAGTTCAGCTGGGAAGAGGTCGAGTGCCTGGGGTCTTGTGCGAACGCGCCGATGGCGCAGATCGGCAAGGACTATTATGAGGATCTGACCGCCGACAGCTTCGCAGGATTGCTTGACCGGATGGCGGCGGGCGAGGTGCCTGTCCCGGGCCCGCAGAACGGGCGGTACACGTCCGAACCGCTCGGCGGGCTGACCAGCCTCAAGGAGTATGAGGCGGGCAAGGATGCGTACAATGCGTCTGTGCGATTGGCGGTGGACTTGCAAGACACGATCAAGCGCATCGACGGGACAGAGGTGCCGCTGACCGCGCCGTGGTTGGGCAAGGATGCGGATCTGCCGAAGGTGAAGCCCGCGAACAAGGCCGCCGCCCCGAAAGCGGAGGCGCCCCAGCCGGACACGCCGGCGCCCGTAGTCGCGGCGCCGGAAACTCCAGCGGAGGCTCCGAAAGTGAAGCCGAGCGCGGTTTTGCCCGGTCAGGCGGACCTGGCCACGCGCAAGGGCACGTGGAAATACGGAGCCGCAGCCCCGTCCGCCGGTGCGCAGCCCGCCATGTTGCAGGCCGCGCGCGACGGCGGCCCCGATGATCTGAAAAAGATCAAGGGGGTCGGGCCCAAGCTCGAAGGGGTCCTGAACGCCATGGGCATTTACCATTTCGACCAGATCGCCGCTTGGACCGATGCCGAACTGGCCTGGGTCGATGACAACCTCGAAGGCTTCAAGGGCCGCGCCAGCCGGGATGAATGGATTTCTCAGGCCAAGGTGCTCGCAACTGGGGGCGAGACAGAATTTTCATCGCGCGTTACAAAAGGGGATGTTTACTGAGAAACGTCCTAACGAACGGGGAGATTTGGTATGGCTACTCAGAAATCGGACTACACCTGCGCAGTGATCTGCTGGGGGATCGGTGTCTTGTTGGGCATCATGACCACGGCTGGATTGATGGTCGTGGGCTGGTCATTCCTGCAAGGCGCCTTCATGGGCGTGCTGGCCTGGTTGATCGTCGGAGGCGTGCTGTCCGTTGCCGTGTGCAGCGTGGACAAGAAAATGCCGAGCCCGGCGGAAGCCCGTACCAAACTCGAGGCGGATATGGCCGAAGCGCGTGCCCGCGTTCAGGGCGGCGCAACCGTTCCGGCAAAGCCGGCGCCCGTCGCTGCCGCGCCCGTGGCGGAGGCCCCGGCTGCAAAAGCCCCCGCGAAACCCGCGTCCGAGCCTGAGCCTGCCCCCAAGGCCGATCATGGGCCCAAGGTTGCCGCCAGCGCGGCATTGGCAGGCGAGGCGGAACTCGCGTCGCGCAAGGGCAGCTGGAAGTATGAAAACGGCGATGCGGCCCCGGCGGCCTCGGCCCCGTCCGGCAAGCCCGAAAGCCTGTCCGCACCCCGCGATGGCGGAGCTGATGACCTCAAGAAGATCAAGGGCGTCGGACCCAAACTCGAACAACTGCTGCATTCCCTCGGTTTCTACCATTTCGATCAGATCGCGAACTGGTCCGCGTCGGATGTGGACTGGGTCGATCAGAACCTCGAGGGCTTCAAAGGCCGTGCGACCCGCGACGAATGGGTCGCACAAGCAAAAACCCTGGCAAGCGGGGGGGACACGGCGTTCTCCAAGCGCGTCGAAGATGGCGACGTTTACTAGGGTCACAGGATGAAAGGCACCGATCCGCAGGACCACGCCCGCGTCATGCAAGCCCGCACAGCGGCGATTGTGGTGGCGGCGACGATGGTCCTCTGGATCGGGGCAAACTTTGCAGGGCGTGAAATGGGCCTCCCGGTCCGGTACGTGTTCCTGTTCGATTTCGCCGCACTGGCCGCGTTCTTCTGGGCGCTGGTCGTCGGTATCAGGCTCTGGCTTTCGCGCCAGTCAAAGGAGTGACAGATGCTGCAAGATCAGGACCGGATCTTTACCAATATCTACGGGATGCATGACCGCACTCTGGCAGGCGCACAAAAGCGCGGCCATTGGGACGGAACGTCCAAGCTGATCCAGATGGGTCGCGACGAGATCGTCAAGATCATGAAGGACAGCGGGCTGCGCGGGCGCGGCGGCGCGGGCTTCCCGACGGGCCTGAAGTGGTCCTTCATGCCCAAGGAAAGCGATGGCCGTCCCAGCTATCTGGTGGTCAATGCAGACGAGTCGGAGCCCGGGACCTGCAAGGACCGCGAGATCATGCGCCATGATCCGCACACGCTGATCGAAGGGTGCCTTATCGCGTCCTTCGCGATGGGCGCGCATGCCAGCTACATCTACATTCGCGGCGAGTACATTCGCGAGCGTGAAGCGTTGCAGGCTGCAATCGACGAGGCATATGACGCAGGCCTTCTGGGCAAGAACGCTGCAGGGTCGGGCTGGGATTTCGACCTGTACCTCGCGCACGGTGCGGGTGCCTATATCTGCGGCGAGGAAACCGCGTTGATCGAAAGCCTTGAAGGCAAGAAGGGCATGCCGCGCATGAA
This sequence comes from Tropicimonas sp. S265A, assembly GCF_049800835.1. Taxonomy (NCBI): domain Bacteria; kingdom Pseudomonadati; phylum Pseudomonadota; class Alphaproteobacteria; order Rhodobacterales; family Roseobacteraceae; genus Tropicimonas; species Tropicimonas sp. S265A. The sequence goes on along the minus strand of NZ_JBNAFU010000001.1, from coordinate 487,312 downwards.
ACCGCCGTTCCCGGCAGGCGCGGGCCTCTATGGTTGCCCGACCACGGTGAACAACGTGGAATCCATCGCCGTTGTGCCCACGATCCTGCGCCGGGGCGCGGATTGGTTCGCACAATTCGGGCGTCCAAACAACGCGGGTACGAAACTTTTCGCGGTCTCCGGACACGTGAACCACCCCTGCGTCGTCGAAGAGGCGATGAGCATCCCGTTCGGTGAATTGATCGACAAGCATTGCGGCGGCATTCGCGGCGGGTGGGACAACCTCAAGGCCGTGATCCCCGGCGGGTCGTCCGTTCCGTGCGTGCGCGGCGAAAACATGCGCGACGCGATCATGGATTTCGACTACCTGCGCGGGGAGCTGGGCTCCGGTCTCGGCACCGCTGCGGTGATCGTGATGGACAAGGACACCGACATCATCAAGGCGATCTGGCGGCTGTCGAAATTCTACAAGCACGAAAGCTGCGGGCAATGCACCCCGTGTCGCGAAGGCACCGGCTGGATGATGCGCGTCATGGACCGTCTGGTACGCGGCGAGGCGGAGGTTGAGGAGATCGATATGCTCTTCGACGTGACCAAACAGGTCGAAGGCCACACGATCTGCGCCCTTGGCGACGCCGCGGCCTGGCCCATCCAAGGCCTGATCCGGAACTTCCGCGATGAGATCGAGGATCGCATCAAGGCACAAAAAACCGGTCGCGTGACCGCAGCGATGGCGGCGGAGTGATCCGGGCAGCGCTCATATCACTTGTCGTGATGACCGCGACGGCGCAGGCCGCTGACCTGCGTCCCGCGCCTGCCTATTACACCGAGACCGTGTTCGCTGTGACCATGGCGGAGGCGCTCGCGCAGGGATGCGGGCAGGTCGGCATCAATTTCGGCGCCATTCAGGAACGCATGACCATGCTGGAGGCGCAACTGGAAGAGGACGGCTTCAGTACCGAGACGCCGTTCAACCAGATGATTGATCCCAGCGCCACGTTCGGCGCGATGCAGCGCGATTTCCTGGCCCGCTACCCGATCGAGGGCGCAGGGTCTGAGGCCGTGTGCGGTGCAGCGGCATCGGAGATTTCGCAGGAAACCCTGATCGGCTCGCTCCTGATGGAGGCGCCGCGATGAGCACGCCTTCGGGGTTTCATCTGGCGCAGGTCAATATCGGTCGGCTCGTTGCCGATACCGATAGTCCGCGTGTGGCGGAGTTCATGAACGCGCTCGACAAGGTCAATGGTCTAGGCAAGCGCATGCCGGGCTTCGTCTGGATGATGGAAGGCTCGGGTGAGCCGGGGACAGGCAACACCGAGGCCAAGATCGCGGGCGATCCGCGGTTCGTCTCGAACCTGACCGTCTGGGAAGACGTCTCGAGCCTTGAGACCTTTGTCTGGGGTACGATCCACAAGCAGTTCTACGCCCGGCGGACAGAATGGTTCAAAGTGCTTGGCGAGATGCATTTTGCGATGTGGTGGGTTCCGGTCGGCCATCAACCGACACTGGAAGAGGCGCTGGTGCGTCTGGACCATCTGAAGACCCACGGAGACAGCGACCATGCGTTTGGCTGGTCATATCTGAAAGAGGCGCACATGTGGAAATCCCACGCCTGTGCGCCCGTAGCGGCGGAGTAACCTCATGTCGGATCTGAAGAAGATCGTCATCGACGGCAAAGAGATCGAAGTGGACGGGGCGATGACCCTGATTCAGGCCTGTGAAGAGGCCGGGATCGAGGTGCCGCGCTTCTGCTATCACGAGCGGCTCAGTATCGCGGGCAACTGCCGGATGTGTCTGGTCGAAGTCGTTGGCGGTCCGCCCAAGCCTGCGGCGTCCTGCGCGATGCAGGTCAAGGACTTGCGCCCCGGACCCGAAGGTCAGCCACCCGTGGTCAAGACCAATTCGCCGATGGTCAAGAAGGCCCGCGAAGGCGTGATGGAATTCCTGCTGATCAATCACCCGCTGGATTGCCCGATCTGCGATCAGGGCGGCGAGTGTGACCTGCAGGATCAGGCGATGGCCTACGGTGTGGATTTCAGCCGCTACCGCGAACCCAAGCGCGCAGCGACAGAGTTGAACCTCGGCCCGCTGGTGGAAACCCACATGACGCGCTGTATTTCCTGCACCCGCTGCGTGCGATTCACGTCCGAAGTGGCGGGCATTACCCAGATGGGCCAGACCGGCCGGGGCGAGGATAGCGAGATCACGTCCTATCTGAACCAGACGCTGCAATCGAACCTGCAGGGCAATATCATCGACCTGTGCCCGGTGGGCGCGCTGGTCTCCAAGCCGTATGCGTTCACCGCGCGGCCCTGGGAACTGACCAAGACCGAAACCATCGACGTGATGGATGCGATGGGCGCCAACATCCGCGTCGATACGAAGGGGCGCGAAGTGATGCGCATCCTGCCGCGCAACCATGACGGCGTGAACGAGGAATGGATTTCCGACAAGACGCGCTTCGTCTGGGACGGCCTGCGCCGCCAGCGGCTGGACAAGCCCTACGTGCGCGTCGATGGCAAGCTGAAGCCCGCAAGCTGGGGGGAGGCGCTGTCGGCTGCCGCCGCAGCGATGCAAGGAAAAAAGGTTGCCGGTCTGGTCGGCGATCTGGTGCCGGTTGAGGCTGTGTTTGCGCTCAAGCAACTGGTCGAAAGCCTTGGAGGTTCCGTTGAATGCCGGACCGATGGCGCGAAGCTGCCGGCGGGCAACCGGTCGGGCTATGTCGGCACAGCCGCAATCGAGGATATTGATGCCGCAGACCACGTGGTTCTGGTCGGAACCAACCTGCGGACCGAAGCCCCGGTTCTGAACGCGCGCATCCGACAGGCCTGGATCAACGGCGCAGAGGTTTCGGTGATCGGCGAAGATATCGACCTGACCTACGACACGGATCATCTGGGCACCGGGCGCGACACGCTGGTTCAGCTTGTCGCGGATGCCGAAACGCTCGATGGCAAGAACGTTGTGGTCATTGTCGGGCAGGGCGCCTTGACGGAGGCCGATGGCGAGGCAGTGCTGAGCCAGGTCATGGCCCTGACCGAAAAAATGGGCGGCAAGATGTTGGTGCTCCACACGGCAGCCGCCCGCGTTGGCGCTCTGGATATCGGGGCTGTCACCGAAGGTGGCCTCAAGGCCGCGGTCGAGGGGGCGGAGGTGATCTACAATCTCGGCGCGGATGAGTTGGACATCGATCCCGGCGCTGTCGTGATCTATCAGGGCAGCCATGGGGACCGGGGCGCGCACCGCGCCGACATCATCCTGCCGGGTGCCGCCTATACCGAGGAACAAGGCCTGTTCGTCAATACCGAAGGCCGCCCGCAGCTCGCGCTCCGCGCCGGGTTCGCACCCGGCGAGGCCAAGGAAAACTGGGCGATCCTGCGGGCGCTGTCCGCGGAGCTCGGCAAGACCTTGCCATATGACAGTCTTGCGCAATTGCGTCAGGCGCTCGTGGCCGAGGTGCCGCATCTGAAACAGATCGACGCGGTGCCTGAAAATGACTGGCAACCCTTGCCGGTCAAGGCTCCTGCAAGTGCTGATTTCCGCAGCTCGACAGCGGATTTCTACCTGACGAACCCCATTGCCCGCGCGTCCAGCCTGATGGCAGAGCTGAGCGCGATGGCGCAGGGCCGAGGCGAAACGCCGATCGCGGCGGAGTAGCCTTGGGCGCGCGCCTCCAGACCGGCGCGCGCACGCCCAAAGCCGGATTTGTGATCACAGATTTCGGGTGACGGGAAAAGAACGGCTCAGGATGCGCGACAAGTGCGCACAACCCGGGCCCTAGGGATGGTCAACGCAGGCCTTTTGGGGTTTATCCAAGGCGCGTTGAGCCGTCGAAAGACTGGCCTTTCCCGCACCTTGCGCGGGCAGGGATGGAACGACACCGGATGCGCGGGCCTGCCCCAGGGCCCCCGGACCAAAAGGGCGATGTGAGGAAACATGGCTGACTTCTTTTCGACCACCCCGGGCATCGCGCTCATCATTGTGGCCCAGTGCCTTGCGGTCGTGGCCTTCGTGATGGTCTCGTTGCTGTTTCTGGTCTACGGTGACCGGAAAATCTGGGCGGCCGTGCAGATGCGGCGCGGGCCGAACGTGGTCGGAGCCTTTGGTCTGCTGCAAACCGTCGCCGACGCGCTGAAATACGTGGTCAAAGAGGTCGTCGTGCCCGCGGGCGCCGACAAGCCGGTCTTCATGCTTGCCCCGATGACCAGTTTTGTGCTGGCGCTGCTCGCATGGGCGGTGATCCCGTTCAACGACACATGGGTGCTGTCGGACATCAACGTTGCCATCCTCTATGTCTTCGCGATCTCGTCGCTGGAGGTGTACGGCGTGATCATGGGCGGATGGGCGTCGAACTCCAAATATCCGTTCCTCGGCTCGCTGCGCTCTGCGGCTCAGATGATCTCCTACGAGGTGTCGATTGGCCTGATCATCATCGGCGTGATCATCTCCACCGGGTCGATGAATTTCGGTGACATCGTGAACGCGCAGGACGGCAATCTGGGCTTTTTCAACTGGTACTGGCTGCCGCACTTGCCGATGGTGTTCCTGTTCTTCATCTCGGCGCTGGCCGAGACCAACCGCCCGCCGTTCGACCTGCCGGAGGCTGAATCGGAGCTCGTGGCGGGCTATCAGGTGGAATACAGTTCCACCCCGTTCCTGCTGTTCATGGCGGGTGAATACATTGCCATCTTCCTGATGTGCGCGCTGATGACCTTGCTGTTCTTCGGCGGTTGGCTGTCGCCCATTCCGGGCCTGCCCGATGGGGCGCTCTGGATGGTCGCGAAGATGGCGTTCTTCTTCTTCCTCTTTGCCATGGTGAAGGCGATCGTGCCCCGGTATCGCTACGACCAGTTGATGCGGCTTGGATGGAAGGTGTTCCTGCCCTTCAGTCTTGCGTGGGTCGTGATCGTCGCGTTCCTGGCCAAGTTCGAACTGTTCGGTGGGGCCTATGCCCGTTGGGCGATTGGGGGTTAACCGATGACGCAGATCGACTACACACGCGCGGCCAAATACTTCCTGCTGGCGGATTTCTTTGCCGGGTTCAAGCTCGGCCTGAAGTACTTCTTTGCGCCCAAGGCCACGATTGCTTACCCGCATGAGAAAGGGCCGCTCAGCCCTCGGTTTCGGGGTGAACATGCCCTGCGCCGCTATCCCAATGGCGAAGAACGCTGCATAGCCTGCAAGCTGTGCGAGGCGATCTGCCCCGCGCAAGCCATCACCATCGATGCCGAACCGCGCGAGGACGGCAGCCGCCGCACCACGCGCTACGACATCGACATGACGAAATGCATCTATTGCGGCTTCTGCCAGGAAGCTTGCCCGGTCGATGCAATCGTCGAGGGTCCGAATTTCGAGTTCGCCACAGAAACCCGTGAAGAGCTGTTCTACGACAAGGACAAGCTGCTGGAAAACGGCGCCCGGTGGGAAGCCGAGATTGCCCGCAACCTTGAACTGGATGCGCCCTACCGATGAGTGATCAAAACAACGCCAACCCGTTCTCGATGTTCATGGAACAGAGCCAGGCGTGGGCCAAGGCCCTGAACCCTGCACTTGAGAATTTCACGCCCAAGGGCTTCGAAAAACTCTGGCCGACCGTCCCTGCCGAGGTGATGGAAGCGATGATGGGCCAGACCTTCAACCCCGGCGGGCTCGATGCCAAGACGCGGCTTCTGATCACGCTGGCCGGCCTGACCATGCATGGCGCGCAGGCCGAGGCGCAGATCCGCATGACCGTGCGCCATCTGGTCGAAGCGGGCGCCACGAAACAGGAGATCGCCGAAGCCATCGGACAGGTCGCGATGTTCTCGGGCATTCCGGCGATGACCAAGGCCATGGAATTGGCCGGAGAGGTTCTGGAAGACAAGCCGGAGGACCCGCAATGACCATCGCGGACTTCACCTTCTACATCTTTGCGATCACGGTCGTGACAGCGGGTCTGTTCGTCACGCTGGCCCGCAACCCCGTCCATTCGGTGTTGTGGCTGATCCTTGCATTCCTGTCCTCGGCGGGCCTGTTCGTGCTGCTCGGGGCGGAATTTGTCGCGATGCTGCTGATTATCGTCTATGTGGGCGCGGTCGCCGTGCTGTTCCTGTTCGTCGTGATGATGCTGGACGTGGATTTCGCCGAACTGAAGGCGGAAATGGCGAACTACATCCCGCTCGCTGCGCTGATCGGTGTGATCCTGCTGATGCAACTCGGCATGGTTTTCGGCAATTGGACCTTCTCAGAGGAAGCACTTGCGCAACGCGGCGCGGTCGCGCCGGATCTGAACGAAGTGCAGAACACGGCCGCCCTAGGCCTGCTGATCTACGATGACTACGCGCTGCTTTTCCAACTGTCGGGGCTGATCCTGCTGGTCGCGATGATCGGTGCGATCATGCTGACACTGCGCCACCGCGTGGATGTGAAGCGCCAGGACGTGCTGGCACAGATGTACCGCGACCCGGCAAAGGCGATGGAACTGAAAGATGTGAAGCCGGGGCAGGGGCTCTGACCCGCCCGGTTTGAAGACTGCGGAACGCCGGCATCAGACTGGCGCTGCGAGACGGAAGAACGACACACACGGGGTAGAGACCTCGGAGGGACGACATGATCGGACTTGAGCATTACCTGACGGTGGCCGCAGCGCTGTTCGTCATCGGGATCTTCGGCATTTTCCTGAACCGGAAGAATGTCATCGTGATCCTGATGTCCATCGAACTGATGCTGCTCGCGGTGAACATCAATCTGGTCGCCTTCTCAGCCTTCCTCGGGGATCTGGTCGGGCAGGTCTTCACCCTGTTCGTGCTGACCGTGGCCGCGGCAGAGGCCGCGATCGGCCTTGCGATCCTTGTCTGCTTCTTCCGCAACCGTGGCACGATCGCGGTCGAAGACGTCTCGAACATGAAGGGCTGAGCACATGGAAAGCATCATCCTCTTTGCCCCTCTGGTTGGCGCGCTGATCTGCGGGTTCGGCTGGAAGTTCATTGGTGAGACAGCCGCGATGTGGGTGGCCACGGGGCTCTTGTTCCTGTCCGCCGTCCTGTCCTGGTTCGTTTTCCTGACTTTCGATGGCGTGACAGAGCAAATTCAGGTCCTGCGCTGGATCGAAAGCGGCAGCATGGCCGCCGACTGGGCGATCCGGATGGACCGGATGACGGCGATCATGCTGATCGTGGTGACGACCGTGTCCAGTCTCGTGCACCTCTATTCGTTCGGGTACATGGACCACGACCCGCAATGGCGCGAAGGCGAGACCTATAAGCCGCGCTTTTTCGCGTATCTGAGCTTCTTTACCTTCACCATGCTGATGCTGGTGACAGCGGACAACCTGATCCAGATGTTCTTCGGATGGGAGGGCGTAGGCGTCGCCTCCTACCTGCTGATCGGGTTCTATTGGCGCAAGCCGTCAGCCGGCGCTGCCGCGATGAAGGCGTTCATCGTCAACCGCGTCGGGGATTTCGGGTTCCTGTTGGGCATCTTTGCGATCTATCTGGTGTTTGACTCGGTTCAGTTTTCTACCATTTTCGCGGAGGTGGCGGACCATCAGGAGGCAACTCTGACCTTCCTGTGGCGCGACTGGCCCGCACTTGAGCTGATCGCCTTCCTGCTCTTCATTGGCGCGATGGGGAAATCGGCGCAGTTGTTCCTGCACACATGGTTGCCGGACGCGATGGAGGGCCCGACGCCTGTATCCGCGCTGATCCATGCGGCAACCATGGTAACGGCGGGTGTGTTCCTGGTGTGCCGGATGTCGCCGGTGATGGAGTTTGCTCCGGGCGCGATGACGTTCGTGACCTTCGTTGGTGCCTCCACCGCGTTTTTCGCCGCGACGGTCGGTCTGGTCCAAAACGACATCAAGCGCGTGATTGCCTATTCGACCTGCTCGCAGCTTGGCTACATGTTCGTGGCCGCCGGGGTTGGGGTCTATTCGGTTGCGATGTTCCACCTGCTTACCCACGCCTTCTTCAAGGCGATGCTCTTCCTTGGCGCGGGCTCGGTCATCCACGCGATGCATCACGAGCAGGACATGCGCAACTACGGCAACCTGCGCAAGAAGATCCCCTATACCTTCTGGGCCATGATGATCGGGACACTGGCCATTACCGGTGTCGGTATTCCGCTGACCGGCTGGATCGGCTTTGCAGGCTTTGCCTCCAAGGACGCGGTGATCGAAAGCGCGTTTGCGGGCACCAACGCGGCCTCGATGTACGCGTTCTGGATGCTGGTCATCGCAGCCCTCTTCACCAGTTTCTACAGCTGGCGGCTGATGTTCCTGACGTTCTATGGCACCGAGCGGGGCGACAAGCACACGCACGAGCACGCCCATGAAAGCCCCAAGGTCATGTTGATCCCGCTTGGCGTGCTGGCCGTGGGCTCGGTGCTGGCCGGTGCGATCTGGTATGGCAGCTTTTTCGGCAAAACCAACGAGGTCGTGAAGTTCTTCGGCGGAGAATACACTAAGCCGAGCATCGAACTGGTCGAAACGGTCGCCGAACGTAGCCCCAAGGCGTCCGAGCTGAAATATGTCATGGATGGCGCGCCGGGCGATGCCGCGATTTACATCGCGCCCGAGAACACGACTCTGCACGAGGCGCATTACGTTCCGACCTGGGTGAAACTGTCGCCCTTCGTCGCTATGCTGATCGGTCTTGCGACGGCGTTCGTGTTCTATATCCGGTCCCCGCAGCTTCCGGGTAAGCTGGCCGAGACGCTCTGGCCCGTCTACAACTTCATCTACAACAAGTGGTACTTCGACGAGATCTACGAGGTCGTCTTTGTCCGCCCGGCCCGCGCCATTGGCCGCTTTTTCTGGAAGTGGGGGGACGGCGCAACTATCGATGGTGGCATCAACGGACTGACGATGGGGATCATTCCCTTCATCACCAAGCTCGCGGGACGCGCGCAATCCGGGTACCTGTTCCACTATGCATTCGCGATGGTGTTGGGGATCACGATCCTTGTCACGTGGATGATGATCGGCGGAGGGGCTGAGTAATGGACAACCTGCTTTCCATCATCACCTTCACACCGGCGCTTGCGGCGCTGATCCTTGCGGTCTTTCTGCGCGGTGACGATCCGGCAGCGCAGCGCAACGCCAAGTGGCTGGCGCTGATCGCGACCTCCGCGACCTTCCTGTTGTCGCTGATCCTGCTGTTCGAGTTCGACCCCCAGAACACCGGCTTTCAGTTTGTCGAGGAACGGCCCTGGGTGTTCGGTCTGACCTACAAGATGGGCGTGGACGGCATCTCCATCCTGTTCGTGCTGCTGACAACGTTCCTGATGCCGATCACCATCGGGGCTTGCTGGACCGTCGAGACGCGGGTGAAGGATTACATGATCGCCTTCCTCGTGCTGGAGACGCTGATGCTCGGCGTGTTCTGCGCGCTGGACATGGTCCTGTTCTACGTCTTCTTCGAGGCGGGCCTGATCCCGATGTTCCTGATCATTGGCATCTGGGGCGGGGCGAACCGGATCTATGCCTCGTTCAAGTTCTTCCTCTATACGTTGCTCGGCTCCCTGCTGATGCTGGTCGCGATGATCGCGATGTACGTGGATGCAGGCACGACGGATATTCCGACGCTGCTGAACCACCAGTTCTCGACCGGTACGATCGAGCTGATGGGCTTCCACATCGTTGGCGGATTGCAGGTCCTGCTGTGGCTGGCGTTCTTTGCATCCTTTGCGGTCAAGATGCCGATGTGGCCGGTTCATACCTGGTTGCCGGACGCGCACGTGCAGGCACCTACGGCGGGCTCTGTAGTTCTGGCGGCCATCCTGCTGAAGATGGGCGGGTACGGGTTCCTGCGGTTCAGCCTGCCGATGTTCCCGGTTGCCTCCGATATCCTTGCACCGCTCGTCCTGTGGATGTCGGCGATTGCGATTGTATACACCTCGCTGGTGGCCCTTGTGCAGCACGACATGAAGAAGCTGATCGCCTATTCCTCCGTCGCGCATATGGGGTTCGTGACCATGGGCATCTTTGCGGCGAACCAGCAGGGCGTGGATGGCGCGATCTTCCAGATGATCAGCCACGGGTTCATCTCCGGCGCGCTCTTTCTCTGCGTGGGCGTGATCTATGACCGGATGCACACCCGAGAGATCGACGCCTATGGTGGTCTGGTCAATCGGATGCCGGCCTATGCGCTGATCTTCATGCTGTTCACGATGGCCAATGTCGGATTGCCGGGCACCTCCGGTTTCGTGGGCGAATTCCTGACGCTGGTCGGCGTGTTCCAGGCCAACACCTGGGTGGCGCTGTTTGCGACGTCGGGCGTGATCCTGTCGGCGGGCTATGCGTTGTGGCTCTATCGGCGCGTGGTCTTTGGCGACCTGATCAAGGAGAGCCTCAAGACCATCACGGACGTGACGCCGCGCGAACGGGCACTCTTTGCGCCGCTGATCGTCATGACCATTCTGCTGGGGGTTTATCCCAGCCTTGTCACAGATATCATCGGTCCCTCGGTCGAGGGGCTTCTGACCGGCTATTCGGCTGCGGTGGAAGGGTTCGTTCCCGACACGCTGCACGCCGCCGCCGGGCTTTGAGGGTAGGCATATGATTTCCCAAGACATCTCTATCGTGCTGCCCGAGATCGTTCTGGCACTGTTCGCCATGACGGGCCTGATGTTCGGCGTGTGGACCGGCAAGGACCGGACCGCCCCGGTGCTGGTCTGGATCACTGCTGCCGTGTTCGTCGCGCTGGCGTTCTGGATTGGTGTGAACGGGTCGGGGTCGAGCCTCGCCTTCGGCGGCATGTTCGTCGATGACAGTTTCTCGCGCTTCGCCAAGATCACCATCCTGCTGTCCGCCGCCGCCGTGCTGCTGATGAGCCAGGAATACATGGCAAAGATTGGCATCCTGAAGTTCGAATACCCGATGCTGCTAAGCCTCGCGGCGGTGGGGATGATGATGATGGTCTCCGCCGGGGATCTGATGGCGCTCTATATGGGGCTGGAGCTGCAATCGCTGTCCCTCTACGTGGTGGCGGCCATGCACCGCGATGACACGCGGTCGACAGAGGCCGGACTGAAATATTTCGTGCTTGGGGCGCTGAGCTCGGGAATGCTGCTTTACGGGGCCTCGCTGGTCTACGGCTACACGGGCACCACGCTCTTTTCCGGCGTGATCGGAGCGGCATCCGAGGGTGAAATTTCCATCGGGCTGTTGTTCGGGCTGGTGTTCCTGATGGCGGGACTGGCGTTCAAGGTCTCCGCCGCGCCGTTCCATATGTGGACCCCGGATGTCTACGAGGGCTCGCCAACGCCGGTGACGGCATTCTTCGCAACAGCGCCAAAGGTTGCGGCCATGTGCCTGTTCGCCCGGGTCGTGCATGATGCGTTCGGAAACTCGGTCGGCGATTGGCAGCAGATCATCGCCTTCCTGTCAGTCGTGTCCATGTTTCTTGGTGCGATTGCAGCCATCGGGCAGACGGATATCAAACGCCTGATGGCCTATTCCTCGATCGCACATATGGGGTATGCGCTGATGGGGCTGGCATCAGGAACGGTCGATGGCGTGCAATCCATGCTGATCTACATGGCGATCTATGTGACCATGAATATCGGAACCTTCGCCTTTATCCTGTCGATGGAACGAGACGGGCAGCCGGTCACTTCGATTGCGTCACTCAACCAGTTTTCCAGCCGAGAGCCGGGCAAGGCCATCGCGCTGCTGATCCTGATGTTCAGTCTTGCGGGCATCCCGCCGCTTGTTGGGTTTTTCGCGAAGTTCGGCGTGCTGCTGGCGGCGGTGGATGCCGGCCTGACCTGGCTGGCGATTGCCGGTGTGGTCGCCTCCGTGATCGGTGCGTTCTACTACCTGCGCATCGTCTATTACATGTACTTCGGTGCCGAAGGTGAGGTGCTTGAGGCCAAGATGCCGCCGATCCAGTATGGGTTCATGATGGCCTCCGCCATTATCATGCTGGTTGGGGTGGCCGGGTTCTTTGGGGTCGAAGGCTCGGCGATGGCGGCGGCGGAAGCGCTTGTCAACTGATCTGAGCTGGCCGGACGGTGTCGCAAAACGGGTGCTGGCGGAGGTCGACAGCACCAACGCCGAAGCCGCGCGCATCGCCTCTCATCTGACCGGTCCCACGTGGATATTGGGCCTGCACCAGACGGCAGCCCGTGGGCGTCGCGGGCGCGTGTGGGAAAACCCTGCCGGAAACTTCGCAGCCACACTTGTCATGCGCCCTAGCGAGTCACCCGAGCAGGTTGCTCTGCGCTCCTTCGTGGCAGCGCTGGCCTTGCGCGACGCGTTCATACTTGCCACGGGGCGCGCCGAGGCCTTCACGCTGAAGTGGCCCAACGATGTTCTGCTCAATGGGGGCAAGGTCGCGGGCATTCTGCTGGAAAGCACGGGGGCCGCGGGCACGATCAGCCACATGGCAATCGGTATCGGCGTGAACCTTGTCGCAGCGCCACCTGCCGATGTGGTGGAGGACGGGGCGCTGCGCCCGGTCAGTGTGTTGGCGGAAACCGGCGTGCGCGTGCAGCCGGAAGGGTTCCTCGACCTGCTTGCACCAGCCTTTGCGCAACGCGAAGCGCAGTTCGCCACCTATGGGTTCGGCCCGATCCGGAGCGCGTGGCTGAGCGTGGCCGCGCGCATCGGCGAGCCCATCAGGGCGCGCACAATGCAACATGCGCATTACGGGACGTTCGAGACGGTGGACGAACAGGGCGCGCTTGTCCTAAAGACGGCAGACGGGCGGATTTCGCTTCCGGCCGCTGACGTCTTCTTCTGAGGCCCCCTTATGCTACTGGCCATCGACTGCGGCAACACCAACACGGTCTTTGCGATCCATGACGGGACGGAGTTCGTATCCGTCTGGCGCACGGCGACCGAACACACGCGCACGGCGGACCAGTACTATGTCTGGCTGTCGACGCTGATGAAGTTCAACGACATTCAGGTGGACATTACAGATGTCATCATCTCGTCCACCGTGCCAAGGGTGGTGTTCAACCTGCGCGTTCTGTGCGACCGGTATTTCAACACGCGCCCTCTGGTCGTCGGAAAACCCGAATGCGCTCTGCCGGTGGATGTCCGGGTCGATGCGGGTACGCAAGTGGGGCCCGACCGGCTGGTCAACACGGTAGCGGGCTTCGAGAAATTTGGCGGCGATCTGATCGTCGTGGATTTCGGCACGGCCACGACCTTTGACGTGGTGGACGATGACGGCGCCTATATCGGAGGCGTGATCGCGCCGGGTGTCAACCTGAGCCTCGAGGCGCTGCACAACGCCGCCGCCGCCCTGCCGCATGTGGATGTGTCCAAACCCGACCGTGTGATCGGCACCAACACGGTTGCCTGCATGCAGTCCGGCGTGTTCTGGGGCTATGTCGGGCTGATCCGCGAAGTCTGCGACCGGATCAAGCAGGAACGCGGCAAACCAATGAAAGTGATCTCCACCGGAGGTCTGGCCCCCCTGTTTGCGCAAGGGGCCGAACTATTTGATGCGTGGGTGGACGACCTGACGATGCAGGGCCTCGTCCGTATCCATGCCTATAACAGAGAGACATGAATGGCAGAGCGGCTGATTTATCTCCCCCTCGGAGGCGCGGGCGAGATCGGGATGAATGCGTATGTGTACGGCTACGGGGAGGAAGGGCGCGAACGCCTGATCCTCGTCGATCTGGGCGTGGCGTTTCCGGATATGGACACGACCCCGGGCGTTGATCTGATCACGGCGGATATTTCTTGGCTGGCGGACCGCGCGGACCAGCTTGAGGCAATTTTCGTGACCCACGCGCACGAGGATCACGTCGGCGCGGTCGGCATCCACCACCACCGCCTGAAGGCCCCCGTTTATGCGCGCCCGTTCACCGCGAACATTGCCGCGCGCAAGATGGAAGAGAAAGGCCAGGATCCCGAGGCTGTTCGCATCGCCGGAACATGGCCTGACACGGTCCAAGCCGGTCCGTTCACGGTCGGATTCCTGCCCGTGTCGCATTCCATCCCCGAGGCAGCGGCGCTGGTCATCGACACGCCCGCTGGCCGGATCGTACATTCGGGCGATTTCAAACTGGACCCCAACCCGATCGTCGGAGAGGCGTGGGATCCGGATTTGTGGGCCAGCGTCGGCAAGGCGGGGGTGCTGGCCGTGACCTGCGACAGCACGAACGTCTTTTCGCCGAATCCGGGGCGGTCCGAAAGCGATATAGCGCCGGAACTGAAGCCGCTTGTGGCAGAGGCCAAGGGCATGGTTGTCGCGACCACGTTCGCCTCCAACATTGCGCGCCTGAAGTCGCTGGCGGAGGCAGGGCATGCTGCGGGACGATCGGTCGTTCTGCTGGGGCGGGCCATGAAACGGATGGTCACTGCTGGGGTCGAATCCGGGGTGCTGACCGATTTCCCGCCCACGGTTGCGCCGGAAGCGGCAGCCGACATCCCGCGCGAAAACCTGATGCTGATCGTCACCGGATCGCAGGGCGAACGGCGCGCGGCCTCAGCGCAGTTGGCGCGGGGCAAGTACCTCGGGTTCGAGATCGGAGAGGGGGACCTGTTCCTTTTTTCCTCCAAGACGATCCCGGGCAATGAAAAGGCCGTCGCGTCGATCATGAACGCGCTCAGTGAAAAGGGTGTCGATATCGTCGACGACGAAGGTGGCCGTTATCATGTGTCCGGCCACGCGAACCGACCCGACCTGCTGGAAGTGCACCGCATCCTGAACCCGCAGATTGTTCTGCCCATGCACGGAGAGCATCGGCACCTGCGCGCCCATGCGCGGCTCGCCGAAGGGCAGGGGCGCAAGGGGCTCATCGCACCCAACGGGTCGGTGGTGACCCTGTCCGGCAACAATCCTGGCGTGACGGACTATGTCGAAGCCGGGCGTACCTATCTGGACGGCGCGGCATTGGTTGGCGCATTTGACGGCGTGATCCGCGACCGCATCCGCCTTGCCCTGAACGGGTATGTGGTGGTTGCCGTCATCATCGACGAAGGCGACGAAGCCATCGAAGAGGCCTGGGCGGACACCCGCGGCCTGCCCGAGCGCGGGGCCTCCCGCAGCGACCTGCGGGAATTGATCGAATACGATGTCGGTCAGTTCCTTGCCCGGGCGGAGCGCAAGACGATCAATGATGACGGGCGTTTGGAGCAGGAGATTACCCGTGTCGTGCGCCACTTGTGCCAAACCGAAATCGGGAAACGGCCCGAGGTGACGGTGCTGATCTCAAGACTCGTGGCGGAGTGAGCCCCTGCGATGCGGTGTTGCGTCTAGAGGCGAGAAAACAACGGCATTCAACAAAAGCGGGCGCCTGATCAGGCGCCCGTTTTCCATTGGCAAGGATGTGGCGGTCTATCCGGCAGCGCGCTCTGCAAAACTGCGCAGGATGAAGTCGGGCACATGGTCGCCAAGGCCTACCTGCTGCGGGCCGGAGTCGCGGTCACGGCCCCGTCCGCGCCCGCCGCGCTCCTTGCGGGGGCGTTTGCTCTGCTGGTCCTCGGAGGCGGTCTCGACGGGGACAGACGGATCCGTGCTGGTGGCCTTGGCGGTTTCGCGCGGCTTGCGTGCGGGCCGGTCATCAGGTTTTGCCGCCTTGCCACGGCGCGGTTTCGATACCTCTTCGGTCTTGATCAGATCCTCGACCTCCACGCGCGGGATTTCCGTCTGGATCAGACCTTCGACACCGGCCAGCAACTTGTCATCGGCCGGAACGGCCAGCGTAAAGGCCGTGCCCTTTCGCCCCGCGCGTCCGGTGCGTCCGATACGGTGCACATAGTCTTCCGAATGGCTGGGAACGTCGAAGTTGAACACATGGCTGACATTCGGGATATCGAGCCCCCGTGCCGCCACATCCGAGGCGACAAGGAACCGGATCGAGCCATCGCGGAACCCATCGAGGGTGCGTGTGCGCTGGCTCTGTTCCAGATCGCCGTGGATCGGCGCGGCGTTGTAGCCATGGGCGATAAGTGATTTCGCCACCACATCCACGTCCATCTTGCGGTTACAGAAGATGATCGCGTTGGTACACGCCTCGCCCTCACGCTCGATCAGCGCGCGCAACATGTGGCGCTTTTCCTTGAACTGCGTGGCCCGGTCGCGGCGCGACGGTTTGAAATAGGCCAGCCCCTGCGTGATCGTCTCGGACGTGGTGGACTGGCGCGCCACCTCGATCCGTTCGGGGTTGCTGAGGAAAGTGTTGGTGATCCGTTCAATCTCAGGGGCCATCGTGGCGGAGAAGAATAACGTCTGTCGCGTAAACGGCGTCAGTTGAAAGATCTTCTCGATATCCGGGATAAAGCCCATGTCGAGCATCCGGTCGGCCTCGTCCACGACCATGACCTTGACATCCGTCAGGATCAGCTTGCCCCGCTCGAAATGGTCCAGCAGACGACCCGGGGTGGCGATCAGCACGTCCACGCCCTTGTCGATCAGCAGATCCTGTTCCTTGAAGGACACGCCGCCGATCAGAAGCGCCTTGGTCAGCTTCGTATACTTGGCATAGATGTCGAAATTCTCTGCCACCTGCGCGGCCAGTTCCCGCGTCGGACATAGCACAAGGCTGCGCGGCATGCGCGCGCGCGCCCGTCCCTTGCGCAGCATGGTGATGGTCGGCAGCGTGAAGCTTGCAGTTTTACCTGTCCCGGTTTGGGCGATCCCCAGAACGTCGCGCCCTTCTAGTGCCGGCGGAATTGCGCCTGCCTGGATCGGTGTGGGGGTTTCATACCCGGCTTCATCGATGGCCTTGAGAACCTTCGGATCGAGGTTCAGGTCGGAAAATTTGATCATGTGCATCCCAGATGACGGCGCCAAGCCGTTGAAAAGAAGGGACGCAGACTTCCACGCGTCCCGCGTGCGGCAACCCCGGATGGGTTGCGGTGTCACATAGCGGAGACAGACCTCCGGGTCAAATGCCGCACTGCCGCAGCAGGTTTTGCACAGCCGTTACATCCGCTTTGCGCGATTGTGTTGTGCGCTGCCCACGCTGCGGGCGCGGAGTTTTCCGCAAACTGCACAGACAGGGACGTATTTCATGACACGACACCTCTTTCCAATGGCATTCTGCGCAATGCTGGGCACCGCCGCCCACGCACAAGACATGGTCCCGGCGACCCTTGCTGGTCATGCCGCGATGCCTGCGTTCAGTTTCTCCGCCCCGCCCACCGATGCCCCGCGCGAGACGTTTGTTTCAGGCCGCTTCACCAATGGCGCGGCACCGGTCAACACCCCGCAAAGCATCGAGGCAAACGGCCTGATGCGCCCGTTTTTCGGCCAGCCTGTCCAGGGGTTTTCCGGTTTTGCGGCTCAGCGCGGGGCAGATGGCACCCTGATCGCGTTGATCGACAACGGGTTCGGATCGAAGGCGAACTCGTCAGATGCGCTTTTGTCTTTTACCCGCATTTCCACTGATTTCGACGCTGGAACCGTCACACTTGAGGACCGTATCTGGCTCAGCGATCCCAATCGCCTTGTCCCGTTTCGCATCACCCATGAGGCAACGGAAGCCCGCTATCTGACTGGAGCGGATTTCGATCTCGAAGGCATTCAGGTCGTGGGCGAGCGCGTCTATATCGGCGAGGAGTTCGGCCCCTACCTGATCGAAGCGACGCTGGACGGCGTGGTGACGGGCGTTTTCCCGACCCTGCTGGACGGGGCGGAGATCCGGTCGCCGGACCATCCGGCTCTGCGTATTCCGGCGGAGGCGGGCACCGATTGGACCCTGCCACGCTCAGGCGGGTACGAGGGCCTTGCGCTGGCCCCCGACGGCACGCTTTGGGGAATGCTCGAAAAGCCGCTTCTGGCCGAAACCGGCGAGAGCGAGGGCAGCTTTTTGCGCGTTCTGGCATTCGATCCTGCCACCCGCGCATGGACCGGAGAGAGCTTCAAGTTCGCGCTGACCGACGGGGCCGTCGCGATCGGCGACTTCAACTTCATCGACGATACGCGTGCGCTTGTCATTGAACGCGACGGCGGGCAGGGGCACCCGAGCCTCGCGTGCGCCGAAGGCCAGACAGATGGCTGCTTCGAGCGCCCGGCGGAAGTCAAACGCGTTACCCTGATCGACACCGCGCAGATCGGGGATGACGGCTTCGTACGCCGCGTTGCGCAGATCGACCTGATGGATATCGCCGACCCCGACGGCCTGTCTCGCCTGCCTACGGATGGTGACATTCCGGATGGACGCTTCGTGTTTCCGTTTGTGACGATCGAGTCGGTAATCCGCGACGGGGACGAGCACATTCTGATCTCGAACGACAACAACCTGCCGTTCAGCGCCGGGCGCCAATTGGGGGTCGCGGACAGCAACGAGATCATCCGCCTGCATGTCCCCGAGCTTCTGTCAGCCGAGTGAGCGTGGGGGGCGGGGCCGGTCTGCCCCGCCTTCTACACCATCATTTCCTTGGTGGCGCTCAGCTTTACATCCGGGTAGTCGCGCTCGATCCGGTCGATATCCCACTGGAGGCGGGTCAGAAACACCGGGTCGCCGTCATGGTCGTGCGCGATGTGCTGCTTGTTTGCGGCTTCCAGCTTGTCGACGCCAGCCTTGTCGCCCGAGATCCAGCGCGCGGAGGTGAACTGGCTAGACTCGAACCGAACGGGCAGGCCGTACTCAAGCTCGATCCGGCTGGCCAGAACTTCGAACTGCAACTGTCCGACGACGCCCACGATAAAGCCTGACCCGATGGCTGGTTTGAAAACCTTGGCGGCCCCTTCCTCGGCAAACTGCATCAACGCCTTTTCCAGGTGCTTGGCTTTCATCGGGTCGCCCGCGCGTGCCGATTGCAACAATTCAGGCGCGAAGGACGGAATGCCCGAGACCTTGAGTGCCTCGCCCTCGGTCAGCGCATCGCCGATGCGCAACTGCCCGTGGTTCGGAATGCCGATGATATCGCCTGCCCAGGCCTCCTCGGCCAATTCCCGGTCGGCGGCCAGAAACAGCACCGGGTTGGTGATCGCCATGGGTTTCTTCGACCGTACGTGGGTGAGTTTCATGCCCCGGTTGAAGTGGCCCGAGCATAGGCGCACGAACGCGACGCGGTCGCGGTGCTTTGGGTCCATGTTCGCCTGAACTTTGAAGACAAAGCCGGAAACCTTTGACTCGTCTGGCGAAATCTGGCGCGGCTCAGCCGCCTGCGGTTGCGGTTCCGGGCCGAAATCGCCAATCCCGTCCATCAGCTCCTTCACCCCGAACGAGTTGATGGCGGAGCCGAACCAGATCGGCGTCAGCGTGCCGTCGCGCAGGGCCTGAACATCCAGCGGCGGCAACAGCTCGCGCGCCATTTCGACCTCTTCGAGGAACTTCTCCAGCAGGTCCGCCGGAACGTGCTCGGCGAGTTTCGGATCGTCGAGGCCCTTGATTTCGATGCTCTCGGCCACCTTGTTGCGGTCGGCGCGGTCCATCAGCTCCAGCCGGTCGCGCAACAGGTCGTAGCATCCCAGAAAATCGCGCCCCATCCCGATGGGCCAGCTTGCAGGGGTGACATCGATCGCGAGGTTCTCCTGGATCTCGTCGATGATGTCGAACACGTCCCGGCTTTCACGGTCCATCTTGTTGCAGAAGGTCAGGATCGGCAGATCGCGCAGGCGGCAAACCTCAAAAAGTTTCTGGGTCTGGCTTTCCACACCCTTTGCGCCGTCGATCACCATCACCGCGGCGTCCACGGCGGTGAGCGTGCGATACGTGTCCTCGGAAAAATCCGAGTGGCCGGGTGTGTCCACCAGATTGAAGCGGAAGTCCTTGTAATCAAACGACATCGCCGACGCGCTGACCGAGATACCTCGATCCTTTTCCATCGCCAGGAAGTCCGAGCGCGTGCGCCGTGCCTCGCCCTTTGCGCGCACCTGACCGGCCATCTGGATGGCGCCCCCGTAGAGCAGGAACTTCTCCGTCAGGGTCGTCTTGCCCGCATCCGGATGCGAGATGATCGCAAAGGTGCGGCGGCGCCCGATCTCGGGCGGCAGGTCGGGGCGATTGTGTGTGCGGTCCAGCATGGGCGGCATATAAGCCAGCGGTATGTCGCGTGCAATTGCGAGTTCTGTTGACCGATTTCAGCGACTCAGTCACGATAAGAACATTAATAGAACATTTACCGAGGACAGCGTTATGACATTGATGGAAATGGCCATGGCCGTGAAGACGGCCAATGACACCAACAAAACCTACGATCTGCTGCGCGATCACTACGCGCAGGACTGCGTGTCCGTGGAGGCCGGACCAATGCCCGGTACCGACAGTGCCGAAGCGGTGGGGCTGGATGCGATCCGTGCCAAGCACGAATGGTGGGACTCTGAGATGGAGTATGTCTCCGGCACCATAGAAGGCCCGCATCTGCACGGCGACGACCGCTTCGCGTTGATCTTCAAGTCCGTGATGCGAGAGAAAGCCAGCGGCAAAGAGATCCCGATGGAAGAGGTCGCGATCTACACGGTCAAGGACGACAAGATCGCCCGCGAAGAGTTCTTCTACGTGATGGAGTAGCGCCTAGAGCGTATCCAGGAGGCGGGCGGCTTCTTCATCCGGGCTTGCCAAACCGCTGCGATCTTCGCCGGGAAAGAACCGTGCGCGGGTCGCAGTCGGCATCGGGTTTGGCGTGAAAAGCGACACGTTCGGGCCCGTGCGCGCGGTTTCTGCAGCCCAGCTTTGCACCATTGCGCGCGCTGCAGCTTTCGACGCGCCGTAGAGCGCGAAAAACTTGTCCCCGTCGCACGGATCGTCGCAGAAAACCGCCCGGCCGTTCTTTGCAGCTTGAAGCAGTGGCGCGACCATTCGGATCACGCGCAAGGTGGCTTCAGCATTGGTCGCAAAGGTTTTCGTGAAGTCCTTGGCCGCGGCGTGGTCCGCGGGGGACAACGACGGCGCATGCACAGCGGTGTGTACCAGCACGTCAATGCGCCCCCAGCGGTCGTAGATCGCACGACAGATCCCGGCAACCGCCTCGTCCTTGGTCAGGTCGATCGGGGCAAGCGTGGCGGACCCGCCCTTTGCCTTGATCCGGTCGTCAAGCTCTTCCAGCGCGCCGACGGTGCGCGCCAGGGCGATCACATGCGCGCCACGTTCGGCAAGGGCCTCTGCCACGGCAAAGCCAAGGCCACGGGAAGCGCCGGTGACAAGCGCGATTTTGTCGGTCAGATCGTATGCCATGGCGCCTTTTGGCGGATCGGCTGGCCCAAGGCAAGAGGCAGGAAATCACGCCGCAGCCGGGCGTAGGCTGCTTGACTTTCGACCCAATACCCAGAAAACACAAAAGCAATCACAGACAAACAAGGATCGCTTCCATGACCCGTGACATGACCCTGTCCCAAGCCGCTTTCGGCACTGATGGCCTTTTGCGCAAGGCGCTGATGTTTCTTGGTGGCGCTGCGTTCATCGCTATCGCCGCGCAAATCAGCGTCCCGATGCTCCCCGTGCCGATGACCCTTCAGATGCTTGCCATCCTGCTGGTCGGGTTTGCGTACGGCTCCAAACTGGGGGCCAGCACGGTGATGACCTATCTTGCCGCCGGTCTTTCGGGGCTGCCCGTCTTCACACCGACGACCGCGCTGGGTGCGGCGGCCTTCGCCGGCCCGACCGCAGGGTTCCTGATCGGCTTCGTCGCCGTGGCCTATGCGGCTGGCTGGGCGGCTGAAAGGGGTCTGGCGAAAGGCTTCGTGGGCACGGCCGTCGCGGCGGTGATCGCCTCGGCGCTCGTTTATATCCCTGGCGTGATCTGGCCGATGGCAGTCGCGTCGTCCTTCGGCATCGAAGGCGGCTGGGTCGGTATTGGCTGGGACAAGATCTGGGCGTGGTTCATGGGGCCTTTCCTGATCGGTGACACGGTCAAGGCGATGATCGCAGCGCTGATCGTCTCGGGCGCGTGGAAAATGCTCCGCAAGGCCTGAACACCAAAACATCTTGCAAAAGGCGCCGTCCCAAACCGGGGCGGCGTTCTTCGTTCAAAGTGGCTGTGCTGCTCCGAAGATGTTGACCAAGCCGCGTAAAACAGTGTCCGCCGCCACGGAAGCGAGGATCATGCCCATCACACGGCTGACGATCGCCGAGCCTTCGTTGCCGATGACGCGAATTATGGGGTCAGCGAGGCGCATGCACAGATATGCAAACCCGATCACGACCACCATCACCGCAGCCGTCATGGCCTGAGAGGCAATCTCAATCTCGCCCTTGTCGGTCATGAGCACCACAGCCAGCATCGCCCCAGGCGAGGCAAGGGAGGGTACGGCAAGCGGAAACACGGCGGGCGACACATCCCCAGTCCCCCCACAGGACGCACTGAAGTTCTGGTCTGTTTTCTGTTTCGGCTCTCCGAAGATCATCGTGAGGGCAAACAGGAACAGCACGATGCCCCCCGCCACTTTGAACGCGTTCAGGCTGATCCCCAGCCCCTCGATCAGGAACTGGCCAAGGACAAGGAAAAACAGCAAGATACCGGTGGCAAACAGGCTTGCATCGCGTGCCACCCGGGCCCTCAATTCCGGCGCGACGGCAGCGGTCACGGCGATGAAAACCGGGATCGTGCCAACCGGGTCGATCACCACCCAAAGCGTCACGAACTGGGTAAACAGCATGTCCATGGTTAGCCAGGCCCTTCGATCTTGTGGGCTCCGGCCCGCAGGACCTGTGCCGTGTTATTCAGCAGGAAGGGTAGTTGTGGCCAAGGGCCTGTCCAGTCCCGCGTGCGTGGCACGCAACCGGGTCAGGGCAGCCTTGCACATCCCCATCTCAAGCCAGCGGCATCTGGCACAGATCCGTTCGAGATCATCCGGTGTCACTTGCGCCATCCGCGTTTGCGCCGCGCCCCACGTGACGCTTTCGCCCCCACGCAGGTTCAGCGCCTCGCCATGCGCCTGGTCGATCCGCGCGATCTTGCCCTGATCAACGCATAGCCGACCTCGGCGCTTGGGGCAGGGGGCGCAGATATCGTCGGTGACGTGGGTGACGTGAATCTCGGTCTCGTCCCCTCCGGTGGCACGAAGCCGGTCCAACACGATCTTCTGCATGTTCGCGGTAAAGGCGTCCGAAAAGCCTTTGCCCTCGAACCCCAGCGCGCACAGGAAATGGTGCGGCCGAAAGCGGACGGGCTGCGTCACTCGGCAGCTGTTTTGAGCTGAAAGCCCTTGTCGAGCATGTCCGACGGCGCCACCGGGTACTCGCCCGAGAAGCACGCATCGCAGTAGCGTTTGCCGCCGGGCGCGCGCCCCTCGGCCACGCCAACCGCACGGTAAAGCCCGTCGAGCGAGATGAACTTCAGGCTGTCCACGCCCAGATGGTCGCGCATTTCTTCCTCGGACATGGTGGCGGCCAGAAGCTTCTCTCGCTCAGGCGTGTCCACCCCGTAGAAACAGGGCCATGCCGTGGGGGGTGACGCGATACGGAAATGAACCTCTGCTGCACCCGCATCGAGGATCATTTCCTTGATCTTGCGGGAGGTCGTGCCGCGCACCACCGAGTCGTCGACCAGAATTACGCGTTTGTCGCGGATCAGCGCGCGGTTGACATTCAGTTTCAGCCGCACGCCCATATTGCGGATCTGCTCAGTCGGCTCGATGAAGGTTCGGCCCATGTACTGGTTGCGGATAATCCCCATCGCATACGGGATACCCGATTCCTGGCTGTAGCCAATCGCGGCGGGCGTACCGCTGTCGGGCACGGGGCAGACGAGATCCGCATCGACCGGGGCTTCCTTGGCCAGTTCCACGCCAATATTGCGGCGCGTGTCATAGACCGACTTGCCGCCGATGATGCTGTCGGGGCGCGAGAAATAGACGTGTTCGAAAATACAGAACCGCGCGGCCTGACGCTCGAACGGGAAGTAGCTGGTGACACCGTCCTCTTCGGTGATCACGACCATCTCCCCGGCCTCGATCTCGCGGACAAACTCCGCGCCGATGATGTCCAGCGCGCAGGTTTCCGAACTCAGCACCCAGCCGTCACCCACCTTGCCCAGCACCAGCGGGCGCACGCCAAGCGGATCGCGCACGCCGATGAGTTTCGTGCGCGTCATCGCCACCACCGAAAACGCCCCTTCGCACCGCCGCAGCGCGTCTTTCATCCGCTCGGGGATATTCCGCTGCAGCGACCGCGCCATCAGATGGATGATGCATTCGCTGTCGGACGAGGATTGAAAGATCGAGCCGCGGTCGATCAACTCGCGACGCAGCGCATCGGCGTTGGTGATGTTGCCATTATGCGCGATTGCTGCGCCGCCCATGGAAAACTCGCCGAAGAACGGCTGCACGTCACGGATCTGCGTCGCGCCCTTCGATCCGGCGGTGGAATAGCGCACATGACCAATCGCCAAAGGCCCGGGCAAGGTTTCCATCAGGCTGGCCTTGGTGAAGTTATCACGCACGTAGCCGAACCGGCGCGCTGAATTGAAACCGACACCGGCTGCGTGACTGACGATGCCTCCAGCCTCTTGTCCACGATGCTGAAGGGCGTGCAGGCCAAGCGCCACGAAGTTCGCGGCATCCGCAAGCCCCACGACACCGAACACGCCGCATTCCTCGCGCAGCTTGTCATCGTCGAAGGGATGGGCCGGTGGCATTTCAGTGGGTGTCTGGGCGGCGGTCGTGTCTGAGTGGGACAAGGGGCGCGCTCCGAATCCGTTTACGGGTCGTGGCATCTCTTACCCGCTGAGCGGGCGTGTGTCACGAAACTATCATACATCTGACGGCGCGTGGCACACTGGCCCTAGCAGGCCCCGCCATCTTGCGCGGGGGCGCAACTGTTCCCTCTGCGAGTTGCCCAGGGCAGCCCCGCGTTTTTCCAGCCATTTACGGTCCGCTGGCCCAAGGCGGACCGGTCGCCTTCGTAGCCGTCTGTCACCGTGTAGACCTGGGTAAAGCCCATCTCGGCCAATGCGTTCGCGGCATGGGCGCTGCGATTGCCCGACCGGCAGATAAGCACGATCGGCTGGTCGGGGCGCAGGCGACGGTCGTTCGCCAGCTTCACGATGCCCGGGAAGAAGTCGGGATTCAGAACGCTGCCTTTTCGGGCGTCCGGGATTGCCAGCGGGATCAAGGCGTCGGTGCCCTCAGCCAAGCCGGTTTCGTCGATCTCTTGCCGGGTGCGGACGTCGATCATGATGGCTTCCGGTGTCTGGCTCAGAAACCGCGCGGTTTCCTCGGCGGTCATGTAAAGGCCAAGTCTGGTCTGCTTGGAGGCGGGCAACGGGTCCGCAAGCCCCGGGCCCGAGGTCGCGACCGCGCATATCACCCACGCGATCCAATGCCGAAATCTCATGCGCGCCTCCCGTTCGGTGCGACTGCCAACGTGCACGCTTTCAAGTGGCGCTGGAACGCCCCGGATCAAGCCCCCGCGCGTATGCGGCAAATTCGCAATATACATGGCCGGGCATCCGGGCTATTGCAGGCCTCTTTCCGCGCGGCCCCGCGATATCGCGGCACATGCGCCCCTCTTGCTGGTCCCATTCGCCATGAACCCTTCGCTTTCCGAGGCGCTCGCCGAGCGCGGCTATGATACTCTGACCCCGGTCCAGACTGCGGTCTCGGATCCCGATCTGGTGGGGGAGGACCTGCTGGTTTCAGCCCAGACAGGATCCGGCAAGACGGTTGGGTTCGGCCTTGCGATGGCGCCGACGCTTTTGGGCGAGGCCACGGCCTTCGACGCGGCGGGGGCACCGCTGGCGCTGGTCGTGGCGCCCACGCGGGAATTGGCGTTTCAGGTGATGCGGGAATTGCGCTGGCTCTATGCTAGGACGGGCGCGCGGGTCGCGTCCTGCGTGGGCGGGATGGACATGCGCGATGAGCGTCGCGCACTGGAACGGGGCGCGCATATCGTGGTGGGCACCCCGGGCCGGTTGAAAGACCACATCATGCGCGGGTCGCTGGACATGGGCAGCCTGAGCGCGATCATCCTTGATGAGGCCGACGAGATGCTCGACCTGGGCTTTCGCGAAGATCTCGAGTTCATGCTGGGCGAGGCCCCGGAAAACCGTCGAACGCTGATGTTCTCGGCCACTGTGCCGCCGATGATCGCCAAGCTGGCCGCGCAGTTCCAGCGCAACGCCAAGCGCATTAACACGCGCGGCGAGGCCAAGCAGCATGCGGATATCTCCTATCAGGCGGTCAGGGTAGCGCAGCAGGATCAGGAAAACGCAATTTTCAACCTGTTGCGCTTCCATGATGCGGCCAGCGCCATCGTCTTCGCCAATACGCGCGCGGCGGTGAACCACTTGATGGCGCGGCTGTCCAACCGGGGATTTTCGGTTGTGGCGCTGTCGGGAGAGCTGACCCAGAGCGAGCGGACAAACGCCCTGCAAGCCATGCGCGACGGGCGCGCGCGGGTTTGCGTGGCCACGGACGTGGCGGCGCGTGGCATTGACCTGCCGAACCTGAACCTTGTGATCCATGCCGATCTGCCGACCAATACCGAAAGCCTGCTGCACCGCTCTGGCCGCACGGGTCGGGCAGGGCGCAAGGGCATCTCGGCGATGATCGTGCCCGCGCGGGCCACCAAGAAGGCAGAACGTCTGCTGGGCTGGGCCAAGATCAAGGCCGACTGGGTCGAAGCACCGTCTGCCGACGAGATTCGCGCGCTGGACGAGGACCGGCTTCTGGCCGACCCTCTGTGGGAGGAGCCACTCAGCGATGGCGAGGCGGCGTTTGCCGAGAAGCTTCTGTCGCACCAGTCCCCCGAAGTGATTGCAGCGGCTTATCTGCGGCTCTACCGGGCGGGCCGGTCCGCGCCCGAGGAACTGTTGCCGCCCGATACGAAACCCGAGCGCAAGGAACGCCAGAGTTTCGGCCCCAGCACGTGGTTCAGCCTGTCCGTCGGGCGCGATGACCGGGCAGAGCCACGCTGGATCCTGCCACTTCTGTGCAGGGCGGGCGGGTTGGACAAGTCCGCAATCGGGGCGATCCGGACTCAGGCCTCAGAAACCTTCGTGGAGGTGTCAACACCGAGCGTTGACGGGTTCCTGAAGGCCCTTGGCACGGACGCGGTACTGGAAGACGGAATCCGGGTCACGCAACTGGACACCCCGCCGAACCTATCGGACAACCGCAAGACGCCGCGCAAACCGGGCCCATCGGGCGACGCGGCGTACAAGGCGCGCAAGCCTCGTCATTCTGACAAAAGCGATACCCGCAAGCCCAAAGCGACGCGGAGCGATGCGCCTGCTGCCGAAGCGCCGATGACCCCCGTTTCAACACCGGTGCCCGCCCATGACCCTGACGCAGCCCCTGCGCGCAAACCACGCAAGCCGAAGTCGGAAAAGCGTGCGCGTGATGCGGACGCTGGTGACAAACGGTCGGACAAGCACCCCCCCGCCAAGGGAAAATCTTGGGGCGATGCGGACAGGCCGCGTGGCAAGTCTTTCGGGAAGCCCGGCGGAAAACCCGGCGGTAAGCCGTCTGGAAAACCGGGGGGCAAACCGGCTGGAAAGCCCGCCTTCAAAGAGCGTGACCGGTCAGACGCAAAACCCAAGGGACCCAAATCGGATGCACGGGATGCCTCCAAG
Organism: Tropicimonas sp. S265A; assembly: GCF_049800835.1. Lineage (NCBI taxonomy): Bacteria > Pseudomonadati > Pseudomonadota > Alphaproteobacteria > Rhodobacterales > Roseobacteraceae > Tropicimonas > Tropicimonas sp. S265A. Next base: position 459,930 of record NZ_JBNAFU010000001.1, on the reverse strand, counting down.
CGTTTCGTTCCGCCCGGAAAAGCCAAGCCGGGCGCGCGCAAGCCGCGTCACTCCGGGCAGGGCCGGCCCGGCGGCGATCAACCGCCGCGCCGCCGCAAGCCGTGATCTAGCCCTGGATCTGCGGAAGGCGGTTGCCTGAATTGCTGGCCGCGCTGCCGCAATTGCCGACAAGTTCCTCGTAGCGGGCAACCACCCATCCTGTGGCATCTTCGGGAACCTGTGCCTCGATCTGGGTGGACAGGTTCGCGAAAATTTCTGCCGAGCGGCTTTCCTCGACCATCGGTATCGCGTCGTTCACCATGATCCGGTCATAGGCAAGCAACGCGATGGCCACCAACAGGATGCCGCGTAGCGCGCCGAACAGAAAGCCGAGGCCCTGATCAACGCCGCCCAGGGCGGTGCGGTGAATAAGTCCTGAAAACAATGGGGTGAACACCGAAACGACAATCAACGTCACGGCGAAAACGGCGGCGAAGGCCGCGATGATCGCCAGTTCGCAACTGTCCTGAAGGATGGGGCCAACATAGGGCAGTTCCTTGATCAACGGCTCTACCTGACCGGCGAACATGAACGCAATGATGGCGGCCGCGACCCAGCCGACGATGGCCATGACCTCTCGCACGAGCCCGCGCGAGAAAGCCAGCAACGCAGAGATCACGATGATCGCCGCGACGATGCCGTCTACAAGGGTGAAACCTTCCATGGAGCCCGCTGCCTCGTCTTTCCCGGGGTTCTATCCCGCCCCGAATACATCTCCGACCACGGTCACAAGGTCTGGCATCTTGCGCACTGTGATCCCCGGTGCCGCGCCGGTTTTGCTTCCCTCTGGCGCGAGTGCCTTGGTGAAACCAAGTTTTTCGGCCTCTTTCAACCTGTTTTCGGTCTGCGCGACGGGGCGTAAGGCGCCCGACAGGCTGATCTCGCCGAAAACCGCCATGTCGGCGGGCAGGGCGACATCCTCGCGCGCCGACAGAAGGGCAGCTGCAACGGCCAGATCGGCAGCGGGTTCGGTGATCCGCATGCCACCCGCGACGTTCAGATAGACATCCAGCCCTGTGAACGGGATGCCGCAGCGCGCCTCCAGCACCGCCAGGATCATCGACAGGCGCCCGGTGTCCCAACCGACGACCGTGCGGCGGGCATTGGCCAGCGCGCTGGGGGCGACCAGCGCCTGAAACTCGCACAAGACTGGCCGCGTGCCCTCGATCCCGGCAAAAACAACCGAGCCCGGCGCGGGTTCCTCGCGCCCCGACAGGAACAGGGCCGAGGGGTTGGACACTTCGGCCAAACCCGCACCCGTCATCTCGAACACGCCGATCTCGTCCGCAGGGCCGAACCGGTTCTTGACTGACCGCAGCAGGCGGAACTGATGCCCGCGCTCGCCTTCGAAATAAAGAACCGTGTCAACCATATGCTCCACGACGCGGGGGCCCGCGATTTGGCCCTCCTTGGTGACATGCCCCACCAGCACGACGGATGTGCCGCTGCGCTTGGCAAAGGTCGTCAGCTCGTGCGCACACGCCCGCACTTGCGTGACCGAGCCTGGCGCGCTGTCCACGGTGTCGGACCACAGGGTCTGGATCGAGTCGATCACCGCCAGATCGGGGCTTTCGGCCTCCAGCGTCGTGAGAATGTTGCGCAGGTTGGTCTCGGCTCCAAGCTGGACCGGGGCATCGGTCAGCCCCAGCCGCTGTGCGCGCATGCGGACCTGGCTCGTTGCCTCCTCGCCCGAGATATAGACCGCCTTCGCGCCTGCCCGGGCAAAACTCGCCGCCCCTTGCAACAGGAGCGTCGATTTTCCGATCCCGGGATCTCCACCCACGAGAATGGCAGAGGCATCAACCAGCCCGCAACCCAATACACGGTCCAGTTCTCCCATGCCCGAGGCGCGGCGCGGCGGTGGGGCTTCCTTGGCGGATAGCGCGCCAAGCGGCACGGCGCGCCCCTTCGCGCTGCCGAGCGCGGTCTTGCCCGGCCCCGAACTCAGCGGCACCTCTTCGGCAATGGTGTTCCATGCGCCGCACCCGTCGCAGCGTCCCGACCACTTGGACGTGACGTTGCCGCAGTCCGAACAGACAAAGCGGGTTGCCGACTTGGGCACCTCAGCCGCCCCAGAGCAGCGCGGACAACCGGTTCAAGGCGCGGGGCAGGAACGGCATCACCAGAACAAACGTCCCCAGCGCGACAGCCCCCAGATACTTGTCCCAGGAGCGCCACGGCACGCTTTGGTGCGATCGTGCGAAAAAGGTCAGTCCCAGCGGCATGAGCCACGTAACCGACCACGCGAACGCCTCCATCACGGTGCCGCCGTCGATTGCGCGGGTATAGCCCATGAGCGCCATGAAGAACGACAGGATTGCCGAGATGGTCCAGACCTGCGGTTGCCCCCTTGTCCGGAGGGCCCGTGCGATATTCAGCGGCAGCCAGATCAGGCTTGCCCAGAACAGCAGAACCCCCAGCAAAGCGACGATATTTTCCATGGATCCCCTCGGCTCACGGCAATGCGCTCTCTTTGCCCCGCGCGGGCTCCGGCGTCAAATAGGTCAGTACGAGCGAAACGAGGATCAGCGCAGTAAAGAGGTATAGCCCCCAGGCGACCTCCACCCGGCCCAGCCCCACGCCCTTGACCGCTACAATGTAAAGCGCGACCAGAAACACATCCGCCATCGCCAATCGTCCCAACCAAGTCAGCCAGGCCGGTTTGCGGCCCAGCCAGCCAAGCTGCACCGCTGCAAGCGTAAGCGTCTTGACGTAAGGGGCCACGACCGCGAACAGCGCTACCAGCACGGCCAGAACCGGTGCCGCGTCCCAAAGCGCCATGACGCCCGATGCCACGCTGATCTCCGACAGCCCGAACAGCGGCAGCAATCCGGCGCGCAGCAGCGGCGACAGCCAGGCCACCGGAAACAGCACAAGCAACGACAGATTGGCCACCAGCGCCAGCCGCGACGTCATATACCGCCGCGTCCTGCAATCACGCCGATGGCAAGACAGAGCGCAAGGCCGAGCCGCCAGCTTTCCAGCGTGTCGGAGGCCCCTTCGACACGCCGCACCTCCAGACTCAACGCGACCACCACGCCCGCAGGCAGAAGAATGAACAAGAAGCCCACGACCGACGGAATTCCGATCACCGCGCCGACCATGACCATCGCGACCAGCGCGCAGGACAGGGGCACAAGGCACGCCAGAAGCTCGATGAAATGGCCCACATGGCTCTTGCGGTCCTGTGCCGCGACGGCGCGCACCCAGAACACCACCAAGACAATGGCATAGGACCACAACAGGACCGAGGCGAGTTTCATGGCGGGCACGAGCATGGCGCGAGCCTAGGCCCCGGCCCGGGTTGAGGCAATGCTCTGCTTCTTTTGTGGCCAAATGCCTCGGGGGTGCGGGGGCTGGCCCCCGCGGTGTGCCCGGTCCTAGCGAACTGCCTCGATCGGACCCTCGGCGCTGCCGGTGATGAATTGCGTCAGATAGGGATCGCCGCTGTCATCCATCTCGGCCACCGGGCCGGTCCAGCGGATCTTGCCCCCGTGCAGCATCGCCACGTCATCGGCAATGGCCCGCACGGAAGTCATGTCATGGGTAATGGTCATGGCCGTCGCCCCCATCTCGACCACGATCTCACGGATCAGGTCGTTGATGACGCCCGACATGATCGGGTCGAGCCCGGTGGTCGGCTCGTCGAAAAAGATGATCTCGGGCTCGGCGGCAATCGCGCGCGCAAGGCCCACACGTTTTTGCATTCCGCCCGACAACTCGGCCGGAAACAGATCCGCGACATCGGGTGTCAGACCCACACGGCGCAGTTTCTCGATTGCGATCCCGCGCGCCTCGTCCTTGGGGCGTTTCAGGGCCCCGCGCAGCAGCCGGAAGGCCACGTTTTGCCAAACCGGCAGGCTGTCAAACAGCGCGCCGCCCTGGAACAGCATTCCGAACCGGGCCAGAAACGCCTCGCGCTCGGCCTTCGCGGCATCCTGCCCATCCACGCGAATTGTGCCTGCGTCCGGCGTGATCAGCCCGAGTACGCATTTCAGCAGAACCGACTTGCCTGTGCCCGAGCCGCCGATGATCACCATGCTTTCACCGCGCGGAATGACCAGATCAACCCCGCGCAGCACGTCTTTGGCGCCGAAGGACTTTTCGACACCGCGCATCTCGATCATCGGAGGGGGGGCTTGGGTCATGCCGCGAAAAACACCTCAGTCAGGATGAAGTTGGCTGCCAGGATCAGCACGGCGGCGGCCACGACGGACGATTTGGTGGCTTTGCCGACGCCTTGCGCACCGCGTCCGGAATTCATCCCGAAATAGCATCCCATCAGCGCCGCGATGCCGCCGAACACGGCCCCTTTGACAAGGCTGGAGACGACATCGTGCACTTCCAGAAAATCAACCGTGTTCTGGAGATATGTCGCCGGGTTGAATCCCAGCCGCGTGGTCGAGACGAAATACCCGCCGAAGATGCCGATCGTGTCACCGATACCGACAAGGATCGGCACCGTGACGATGGCGGCCAGAACGCGCGGAGCGGTCAGGTATTTCATCGGGTCGGTGGACAGGGTCACCAGTGCATCGATCTGCTCGGTGACCTTCATCGTCGCGATCTCCGCCGCGATGGAGGAGGTCACGCGCGCCGCGATCATCAGGCCGCCCAGCACGGGGCCAAGTTCGCGCACCATGCCGATGGCAACGATCTGCGGCACAACGGCCTCGGCCGAGAACCGCGCGCCCCCTGCGTAGATCTGCAAGGCCAGTGCCCCGCCGGTGAAAAACGCGGTCAGCCCCACCACCGGCAGACTGAAATAGCCGATATTGATCAGGGCCTGGCCGAATTCGCGCATGTAGAACGGCGGGCGCAGCATATGGCTGAATGCTGCTACCACGAACAGGGTGAAGCGGCCCGTGCTGGCCAGCAGGCCCAGAACCGCGCGTCCGAGAGCCGCCAGAAGCGTCATGCGGGCCCGCCCGTGTAGGCGCGCTTGTAGCGCCCGCCCAGAGAGGTCAGGACCTCGTAACCGATCGTGCCCGCCGCTTCCGCTAGCGTGTCAACGCCTTGCGCGGGGCACAGGATGTCCAGGTACTCCGGGATCTCCGGCAGACCGGTGATGTCCACCGTCAGCAGGTCCATCGAGACCCGGCCCACAAGCGGGCAGGGTTCTGGCCCGTGCCACAACACGGCCCGGTTGGACATCGCGCGGATCAGACCGTCGGCATAGCCCGCCGCGACGGTTGCGATCACGCTTTCGCGGTCCGCGGCCCAACTGCATCCATACCCGACCGTCTCTTCGGGCAGGACGGTGCGTGCCTGCACCACCGGGATCGACAGGCGCACGACTGGGCGCGCGGCGTCGAAAGGAAGGCCGCCATAGAGCCCGATGCCGGGGCGCGTCAGGTTGAAATGATAGGCCTTCCCCAGCAGGATGCCGCCTGTCGCTGCCAGCGACCGCGGCGCGCTGATCCCGTCCGTCAGGCGATGAAATTCCTTGAGCTGTGCTGCGTTTTCGGCGTGGTGCGGCTCGTCCGCGCACGCCAGATGCGACATCACCAGCCGAGGGCGCTGGCTCAGCGCGATCTCTGCCACGGCGAACCACTCATCGGCCTCCATCCCCAACCGGTTCATCCCGGTATCAAGCTGGATGCCGAACGGATGGCCGGGCAGGGTTTCGAAATGCCGTGTCAGCTGCTCTGTTGAATTGAGCATCGGGGTCAGACGCGCCTGTTCGATCATTGCCAGATCACCCGGCATATGCCCGGAAAACACGTTGATCGCCGGGCCCGGCCCGATCGCATTGCGCACTGCGACGCCTTCTTCGGCGGCGGCAACGAAGAACTGACGCGCACCAGCAGCAGCAAGCGCGCTGGCCACGCGGCCGGCATCCAACCCGTACCCGTTGGCCTTGACCACGGCACCCGTCATGACATCGCGCCCGGACGCCGCATCGAGCGCGGTCCAGTTGGCCACGAGAGCGTCCAGATCAATCGTCAGCGTTGCGGTACCCATAGGCGCCGTTGTCGGCAGAGGCGCAGGCGGCGTCAAGGCCAGAAGTGTTCAGCGCTGCGCGCGATTGGCGGCTGCCGGCACCGTCCCGCCGAGGGGACGGATAGGTGTGCCCGCCGGTCAGTAGGGCGCTGTCAATTCGGTCGGAACGGCGTAGCTGAACGGGTTTCCGACATTGCGCTGCGTGCTGCCGCGCCCGCAATCGACCTTGGGTTTTGCCGAGGCGCGCCAGATCTTCTCCTGCCCGAGCATCAGGTCTTCGGGCGTCAGCCCGACAAGCTCTAGGACCAGTTTCCGGCGCACGGCTTCCGCAAAGGCGTCCCAGCTTTCGACCGCAATCACGAACGAGGCCGGGCCGCCGATCACGCATTGCCGGTAATAGTTTTCAAGATCAACGAGCGTCCAGGGCATCGTTTCGTCCTCTTGCGTGAGCAACGGCAGCCCGTTGATCGCGATGCCGTCCGCAACCGTGCGATCTCGTGCCGCGATCACGGGCGCGCCTTCGTTGTTGGGGCCATCACCGGAGATATCTATGACCTTGCGCAACCCTTCGTAGGCATTGGAATTGATCGCGACCCGGGCATGCTCCAGAACACCGGAGATCGACGTGCGGCGGGACGGCGGCGTGGGAATGCCAGTCAACTGCGCGGCAAAACGCTCCGCTGAGGCACTGTCGTTGATCAGCATCCAGTCAATGACCACCGTTTGCGCATCCGCACCGGCCCATTCCACGTAGGATACGGCGACCTGACCGATCATGCCGTTCTCGATCGCTTCGATCACTGCCGGACTGCGCAAGGCAGCGGCATAGCCGCGGCGTTGCAGTTCCAGTTCAGCTTCCGACATCGACCGCGACACATCGACTGCAAGCAGCAATTCCACATCGACCTCCAGCGGCGTCGCCGCGGCTGGGAGCGTGGTTGCCGCAAGGCAGACAAGCGCAGTCTTGAGTAGGGATTTCATGGCCGTCACCTCCGGAAAAAAAGGGATGACCAAGCCATATCATATTTTGCTGCATCGCAGCGTAATGCAATGCTGCATTGCCGCATTGGTCGCAGGCGAAGAGGCCATGCGCCGGTTTTTTCAGCGCATCTGCTGCGAAAATTGGCGTGTTCTCGACGAAATGAGCCGTTTCTAGCTGAAACCGTCCGTACCGCCCGAGCCATCCTGCCAGGGCTTCACGAGGTTGCCAAAGCGGGTGAAGCGGCCCTCGAAGCTCAGTTCGACCGATCCGATGGGGCCGTGCCGCTGCTTGCCGATGATGACCTCGGCCTTGCCATGTAAGCGCTCCATCCGCTCCTGCCAGGCGGCCATCTCGTCCAGCCGGTCATCGGAGGGTTTCTCGCGCTCCACGTAGTATTCCTCGCGGAAAACGAACATCACCACATCCGCGTCCTGTTCGATCGAGCCGGATTCGCGAAGGTCCGACAGTTGCGGGCGTTTGTCCTCCCGGGCCTCTACCTGACGGCTCAGCTGCGACAGGGCGATCACCGGGATGTCCAGTTCCTTGGCGATTGCCTTGAGGCCCTGGGTGATTTCGGACACCTCGTTGACCCGGCTGTCCTTGGCCGAGGCCGGGCGCACGAGTTGCAGGTAGTCCACGATCAGGACGTCCAGACCGTGCGTCCGTTTCAAACGGCGGGCGCGGGCCGCCAACTGGCTGATGGGCAGGGCAGGCGTGTCGTCGATGAACAGCGGGCAGGACTCCAGCCGCTTGGCCGCTTCCACAAACCGGCGGAACTCTGCCTCGGTCATGTCGCCCTTGCGGATCTGTTCCGAGGGCACCTCGGCGGCTTCGGAAAGGATCCGCGCGGCGAGTTGCTCGGCGCTCATCTCGAGGCTGTAGAATCCGACCACGCCGCCATCGATGGCGCCTTCTGTCCCGTCATGCTGTTTTCCGCGCTTGTAGGACTTGGCGATATTATAGGCGATGTTGGTGGCCAGAGAGGTTTTGCCCATAGATGGACGCCCGGCGAGGATCAGCAGGTCCGACCGGTGCAGCCCGCCCAGCTTCTTGTCCATGTCGATCAGGCCCGTGGACACGCCCGCAAGGCCCCCGTCCCGCTGGTAGGCGGCGTTGGCGACGTTCACTGCATCCGTTACCGCGCGCAGGAACGACTGGAACCCGCTGTCTGCCTGACCCTGTTCGCCCAGCTTGTAGAGCGCCTGTTCGGCCTCCACGATCTGTTCTTTCGGTTCGGAGGCAACGTCCACGTTGCCTGCCTTGTCCGCGATGTCGCGCCCCAGTCCGATCAGTTCACGCCGGATCGCCAGATCGTAAATCATCTGCGCATAGTCGCGAGCCGCAAAAGCGCTGATCGCGGAGCCAGCGAGTTTGACAAGATAGCTCGGGCCGCCAAGCGCCTGAAGACCCGGCTCATCTGCAAGGAACGCCTTCAGCGTGACGGGGGAGGCGAGAGTGTTTTTCTGAATACGCGCGGCGGCCACTTCGTAGATGCGCTGATGCACGGGATCGTAGAAATGCTCGGGCTGAATGATGGACGCGACCCTGTCGAAAATATCGTTGTTCGTCAGGATCGCGCCCAGGAGCTGCTGCTCGGCCTCGATATTGTGGGGTCGGCTGTCCATCGCTTGCGCGGGCTGAGCAGTCGGCTCTGCCGCCGGCATTGTGCCGGTCATTTTTACTGCTTCTGTCATGGACAGGACCCTCATCCCGAAGTGTTCTTTTGTATGCGCCAGCCTTGGACATGGTTCAATCTGGATAAGTTGTGGATAAGCTGTGGGCGTAGGGAATACCACAAAATCATGGGGTACTTGCCGGGTTACCGCCTAGATCGGCCAGAAATTCAGCAGATTTTGCGCAGGTTTTTGTTTTAGGCGGTCTGAGCGGTCGAATTTGCCAACAGCGACGAAAGTCGACGTTTGCGATGTAGCAATTTTATGACCGCGCCGCCTGCCAGGCCCGCGGATCGTTCAGAAATGATTCAACAGCCTCAAGCGTTTCAGCATCGAAACTGCCACGTGCGCGTGCCTCTGCCAGCACGTCCCACCAAGTGCAAAGATGGTGCAGTTTGACCCCGTGATCGGCCAGGTTGGCTTCCGTTTCGGAAAAGATGCCGTAGTAGAAAATCACCGCCGTATGGCCGCACGTCGCGCCGGTTTTTCGAATCGCGTCGACGAATTTCAGCTTTGATCCGCCGTCGGTCGTCAGGTCCTCGACAAGTAGGACGCGGTCTCCTTCGCTCATCACGCCTTCGATCTGCGCGTTGCGACCGTAGCCTTTGGGTTTCTTGCGCACGTAGGACATCGGCAAGGCCAGTCGTTCCGCGACCAGTGCACCAAACGGTATTCCGGCTGTTTCGCCGCCCGCGATGTTATCGAACGCCTCAAACCCTGCTTCGCGCATCACCGTGACCGTCAGAAAATCCATCAATGTCGTGCGCACCCGCGGAAAGGAGATCAGTTTGCGGCAATCGATATACGTGGGGGATGGCAGTCCCGAGGCCAGTGTGAACGGATCCCGCGCGTTGAAGTGCACCGCCTCCACCTCCAGCAACATACCGGCCGTAAGGCGCGCGATTTCGGCTTTGTCGGGAAAGGAGGTCGGGATCATGGGGGCTCCTGCGGTTGGGCCCACTTCCCCTAGAACAATCCGCGCAGGAGGTGAAGCCCCAAGCCGTCAGCATCTTGCGTAGATCGCGCCCCAGAAGTTCCGGTTGGGCAACGGGTCGGTGACCCTCAGCTGCCGCAGGTATGTCCCGCCCAGCCGGTACGCCTCGGTCTCGCCCATTGCCAGACAGGCCCAGTCGTCGGCAGCGCCGGTCAGATGCTGCACGTGGTGGACCAGTTCGTGCAGAAGGATCTCGCGGAACAAGGGGTTTTCTTCGGGCGTGTCAAATGCGTCGGCCCCCTCCACCGCGCGCGCCTCGATCACGTAGATCGTGCCGTGCGGCCCGTCTGTTGTCGCGTAAAGCGCGTTGAGCCTGTCATCGACCCCGTCCTCCGGCATCAGATGCGCCACCCCGCTGTAATATTCGCGGGTCAGCTCCTCGGGACTGAGTTGCAGTACGATCGGGTGCGGGATGTCGTGCGTCTGATAGGTCGTGTGATCACCGATCCAGAGCAACAGGGCTTCAAGCAGTCCGTCCATGGTTGCGTCCTCCGTTAGGATGTGACCATCACGGGGCATGGCGGTCTCAGCGTCCTGAAGTGCGGGCTGAAAAACTCTGAAATCTTCTGAAAGCTCCTGAGAACTCGGCGGTTTTGTGCTACCCTCGGCCACGGAGGCGTGGCGCATGCACATGAATTCCCTCTTTGATCCGGCGACCGGTCAGGTGCGCCGCGCCACGGGCGAGACAGTGGCCTTGCGCGCGCAGGCGGCTGATCTTCTGAGCTATCTCGTTGCACACGCAGGCGAGGTGGTGCCCAAAGACGCGCTGATGGACGCGGTCTGGCCCGACACGGCAGTCACAGAGAACTCGCTCTATCAATGCGTCACCGAGATCCGCAAGGCGCTGGGGGCCGATGGTGACAAGATCCTTCAAACCATCCCGCGCAAGGGCTACCGGCTCGTGCTGCCCAAGGCCGACAGTGAGCCTGCCACGTCATCGTCCCGCCGCTGGATCTGGGGAGGGCTGGCCGCCGCGTGCGCCGCGCTGGCCATTTCGGTCTGGGGCCTCATGCCGCGCGCGGGGGCGGTGGCGGACGCACCCTCCATCGTGATCCTGCCCTTCGAGGCGGCCGACGGGGATGCGCGCTGGACTCGGATCGGGCGGGGGCTGTCGGCGGAAATCGCCGGAGAGCTGGCGCGCAACGACTGGCTCGATGTGATCGCGCCCCATTCGGCGCAGACGCTCGCCGGTCAGGACGCTCCGGCGGCGGCGGACAGTTTTGGGGTGCGCTTCGTGATGACCGGCGGGGTGCAGGTTGCCGGGGACAGCCTGCGGATCAACGCCGCCCTCCATGACGCCGAGACCGACCGCGTGCTCTGGTCCGAGCGCTGGCAACGCCCGCAGGCCGAGATTTTCGATGTGCAGGACGAGATCCTGACCCGGATCGACGCTTCCCTCGGGCCGATCTATTCCGGTGTTCTTGCGCGTTCCACGCTCGACCGCGCCCATCAAGGCGCCACCGACAATCTGAGTGCGTTCGAGAGTTTCCTGCTGGGCGTGGAACAAAAGCACAAGTTCACGGCGGAAAGCTTTGAAGCCGCCGTGCCGCATCTGGAACGCGCCGTGGCGCTCGATCCCGATTTCGCCGCGGCTTGGGCGACCTTGTCGTTGCTGCACACGTTTCGCAAATGGACGCGGCCTGCCGAGGAACACGCAGAGCTCGCCACTCTGGCATCCGACGCTGCGAAGAGAGGGCTTGCCGCCGATCCGAACGATCCCACCGTGAATTGGCGGATGGCCGGTTACTCGGCAAGAGAAGTGGGCGACAGGGTGGCGGCACGAGGATACTTGCGTCGCGCCGCGACGCTGGCCCCGAGCGATGCCGATGTCCTCCTGATTTTCGGATGGACTTCGGCCATCGTGGGGCTTCATGGGCCCGAGCCGCTTGCTCGGGCCGAGCAGGCCTTGCGCCTGAACCCACGCGCCCCGGCCTGGTACAAGGTGGGTCATGGGCTGGCGGCCTTTGCGTCGGCCGAGTATCGCCAGAGCGTCGATGTGTTGGACAGTGCTCCGCCCGCGGCAGAAAGCTTGTTCTTCAAGGCGCTGGCCCATGTCCATCTGTCGGAGATGGCCGAGGCGCAGCGCACGCGCGACGCGCTCATGGCGGCGTTTCCGAACTTCCTTGTGCAGTCTTTCATGGGCGTGGTCCCTCCGGGCGATCCGAGCTTCGAGGCGGTGATCGTGCCCGCCAAGGCGCTGAACATCCCGATACGCCCGCCCGAACCGATCGTGTCAGCCGCGCAGTGATCCACCTCAGTCCAGCACGCGCCAGTGCAGCGGATGGCCGGGGTCGAACAGGGTCACTGGGCCCGCGCCGGTCTCGATCTTGGCGGGGTAGGGGATGGCCTCGTCCGAGCGCTCCAGCGTGATCGTCTCGACGTTGGGTTCCAGCCCGTAATGGGCAGGGCCAAAGAGCGACGCGAAGCCTTCGAGCTTGTCGAGTGCGCCTTCCTCTTCGAACACGTGCGCCAGACAGGCCATGGTGTTGCTGGCCGAGAACACACCCGCGCAGCCGCAGGCGGTTTCCTTGTTGTCGTCCGTATGGGGGGCGCTGTCGGTTCCCAGGAAAAAGCGCGGATTGCCCGAAACGGCCGCCTTGCGCAGGGCTTGCTGATGCGTTGCGCGCTTGACCACGGGCAGACAGTAGTAATGCGGCCGAATCCCGCCCACAAGCATGTGGTTGCGGTTGATCATCAGGTGATGCGTCGTGATCGTCGCGCCGATATGCCCGGCCGTGTCGGTCACGTAGTCCACCGCATCGCTGGTCGTGATGTGCTCCATCGTCACGCGCAGACCGGGGGTCGCGCGGCGGATCGGGTCCAGCACGCGGTCGATGAAAACCGCCTCCCTGTCGAAGATGTCGATATCGGGGTCGGTGACCTCGCCGTGGACGCACAAGGTCAGGCCGATCTCCGCCATGCGCTCCAGCACCGGGCGCACCTTGTCGAAATCGCGCACGCCAGAGGCGGAATTCGTGGTCGCCCCCGCCGGGTACAGCTTCACGGCGTTGATGACGCCGCTCTCGTAAGCTGTTGCAAAATCATCAGGATCGCTGTCTTCGGTCAGGTAGAGCGTCATCAGCGGCGTGAATGTCATCCCCGCGGGCAGGGCCGCGTCGATCCGGTCGCGATAGGCCTGCGCATCCGTACTGCGCACCACCGGGGGCACGAGGTTCGGCATGATGATCGCCCGGGCAAAGTGGCGTGCGGTTTCGGGCAAGACACCCTCAAGCATCGCGCCGTCGCGCAGGTGCAGGTGCCAGTCATCCGGGCGGCGCAGGGTCAGCGTGGTCATGGGCTCCTCCGATCGCGGGTCAGGGGGCGTGCTACACGATCCAGGATCGGCGTGCCAGTGTCGCGCACGCCGGGGGCTTGCTTATTTTTTGAGCAAGTCCGGGATCGCGCTGCGGGTTTCTGCGAACGCAAAGGTTACAGGGCGCGTTTTTCTGCGCTGCGGCATTGGGGTGTATTGATGCGGCGCGCCAAGCCGCGCAGGGTAGGCGCGAAAGGATTCTCATGCTTGATGCGCATGCCCCCGTTCCGGCGGTTCAAGGCTCCGGTCCCGGTCTGCAACGCAGCCGTGGGCGTGCAGCTGTGCGGCTGGGTGCCTGCAACGGGCGTACGGTCTTGCGCGATCTGCATCAATCCGGGTGCGCCAAGGCAATGCTGCCGCGCACCCACGGGCCCTGTCCGGAGGTCGTGTTCCTGAACACCGCGGGCGGTGTCACGGGCGGCGACACCTTGCAGTATGCGCTGGACCTTGGGCCGGGATGCGCGGGCGTCGCGGCCACGCAGACGGCAGAGCGGGCCTATCGCAGTATCGGAACGGCGGGTCATATCGACGTGACGCTGTCGCTCGGCAGCGGCGCGCGGCTGGACTGGCTTCCGCAGGAGACGATCCTGTTCGACGCCTCCAATACGGTGCGCAGGACGCAAGCGGACATGGCGGGCGATGCAACGCTTCTCTGGGCGGAGATGCTGGTGATGGGGCGTGCTGCGATGGGCGAGAGCATCGAAACAGTGTCCTTGCGCGACCTGCGCGAGGTGCGACGCGCAGGCAGGCTTGTTCTTGCCGAGCCGCTGGAGCTTTCGCCGGCATCCTTGGCGGCCCCGGCAGGGTTGGACACGGCACGGGCAATCGCGACCATTGCGTTCCTGAGCCCGGATGCCGAAGATGCGCGCGACGCCCTGCGCGCTCTTGATTTTGCAGATGTGACCCTTGCGGTCAGCGCCTGGGATGGCAAACTCATCGCACGGGCGATCGCCCGGGACGCGCAGCCGCTGAAACAGGCTGTCGCGACACTTGTAACGACCTTGCGCCGGGGGGCTCCGCTGCCCCGCGTCTGGCAAGTCTGAACGGCAGGAGGAGAGGACATGAACCTCACCCCGAGGGAGAAAGACAAATTGCTTGTCAGCGTGGCCGCGATGGTCGCGCGTGGCCGGCTGGAACGGGGCGTCAAACTCAACCACCCCGAAGCGATCGCGCTGATCACCGATTTCGTGGTCGAAGGTGCGCGCGCGGGGAAGGCGGTTTCCGAGCTTATGGAAACCGGCGCGCATGTCGTTGCCGCAGACCAGTGCATGGCCGGTGTGCCAGAGATGATCCACGACGTGCAGGTCGAAGCCACATTTCCGGACGGCACCAAGCTTGTCACCGTCCATCACCCGATCCGTTGAAGGGAGACGTTTGCATGAAGCACCTGATTGATCAGCTCACCGACTTTCTCGACCGTCTCTTTCCGGCCGCCGGAGCAAAACCCGCGCCCATCCGTGTGCAGGTCCGCTCCGACCGGGAACGGGAGCCGCGCCAATGATCCCCGGAGAGGTCATGACCGCGCCGGGCGAGATCGAACTGAACGCGGGGCGTGAGGCAATCACGCTCAGCGTCTCCAACACCGGCGACCGGCCTGTTCAGGTCGGAAGCCATTATCATTTTGCCGAGACCAACAGCGCCTTGTCCTTTGACCGGGATGCGGCGCGCGGGATGCGGCTTGATATCGCTGCGGGGACGGCGGTCCGGTTTGAGCCCGGACAAACCCGCGATGTAACGCTTGTGGCCACGGGGGGTGGGCGCAAGATATATGGATTTAACCAAAAGGTTATGGGAGCACTCTGATGCAAAACCTTAGGACGCCGCTAGACTTGTGGGTGAGCGGAATGAAATTCTGGCAGATGTCGGTCGAAATGCAGATGCAGATGGCGGAAAATGCGATGAAGTTGGCGAATGTCTATGCGCCAACGACTTTGCCGATGTCGGTGCGGACACATCTCCTCAAGACATCGACGCCGAAAGCCAAACCCGTCGCCCGTGTGGTGCGCACCGCCCCCAAGGCGAAGGCGACCGTCACGAAGTTGGCGCCGAAACCGACCACGCCAAAACCGGTCGCGGCAAAGCCGGTCTCTGAAGCGGCTGACGCGCCGGTTGCCAAAGCCGCGCCCAAGCCAGCACCGAAGGCAGCACCCAAGCCTGCCTCCAAGACCGCGGCCAAGCCTGCTGCGAAAACAGCGGCCAAGCCTGCCTCCAAGACCGCGGCCAAGCCTGCTGCGAAAACAGCGGCCAAGCCTGCCGCCAAGACAGCCGCCAAACCGGCCGCGAAGACCGCGGCAAAACCTGCCGAAAAGCCCGCGGCCAAGACAGTCGCCAAACCCGCTGCGAAAGCTGCGACCAAACCGGCCGCGAAACCTGCTGCCAAGGCACCCGCCAAAGCCCCGGTAAAAGCCGAGGCCAAGCCAGCCGCAGCAAAACCGCCTGCGAAAGCTGCCGCCAAGTCACCGACCACAACGACGGCAAAGGCCGCGCCGGCAATACCCGCCAAGGCTACTGCCGCGGCGGCTCCGAAGCCGGAGGCACAAACGGCTGCACCGGCGCCAAAACCGGCAGCAGAGGCCAAGCCGGCCCGGTCCCGCCGGTCGCCGCCGCGCAAGAAAACGGTCAGTCTTGCCCCGATGCCGGAGCCGATTTCCGGCACCGCCACGGAGGCGAAACCCGCTCCTGCGGCCAAGAAGCCCTCGACGGCCCCTTCAGAGGCCAGCTGATCGCGTAATCATCGCCCCCGGCGCAGGCTGATCTGCGCCGGGGCACCTTTGAAAGGGATACAGTTCCAATGCACAACGCCCCGAATGTGTTTGATGTGATGAAGACCGGCGCGAATATCTGGCGCCTCGGCTTCGAGACCAACAATGTGATTTTTCTGCGCATGATGGGGATGGCAGGTGTCTGGAACACCCCCTTTGACGAAAACTGGCGCATGGTCGCCGAGAAACCGCATGAGTTCATCAAGTCCGGGCGCAATGGCGTGCTGGCCGCGATGGCCGGCAAGCCCGCGACCCAGGTTGTGGATGCCTCGCTCAGGCCGCTGAACCGCGCAACCAGCGCCAATCGCAAACGGTTGTCGAAGCGCGGACCCCGCAAGATCGGCTGAGCCACGTTTTGCCTAATTATTGGGCAGCGGTTTGCGGCGGTGTCTTCAAATTCCCAGACAGAGACGTTCTCTGCTGCCTTTCGCGCCGGGCGAGGGTTAACCTCTGCCCGGACACCTACGACTCTGACGACAAGGACTGCCCATGCCCGCCAAGATCTCCCGCGCCGCTTATGCCGACATGTATGGTCCGACAACCGGCGACAGGGTGCGGCTGGCCGATACCGACCTGATCATCGAAGTCGAAAAGGACCTCACAACCTACGGGGAAGAGGTCAAGTTCGGTGGCGGCAAGGTGATCCGTGATGGAATGGGCCAAAGCCAGGCCACGCGCGGCGAAGGGGCCGTCGACACGGTCATCACGAACGCGCTGATTGTCGATCACACGGGCATCTACAAAGCCGATGTCGGTCTCAAGGATGGTCGTATTGCGGCCATCGGCAAGGCGGGCAATCCGGATACGCAGGACGGCGTGGACATCATCGTCGGGCCGGGCACCGAGGCAATCGCCGGGGAGGGGCGCATTCTGACCGCGGGCGGGTTCGACAGCCACATTCACTATATCTGCCCGCAGCAGATCGAAGACGCGCTGCATTCCGGACTGACGACGATGTTGGGGGGTGGCACGGGGCCTGCGCATGGTACGCTGGCCACGACCTGCACACCGGGGCCTTGGCATATCCAACGCATGTTGATGGCCGCAGACGCTTTTCCGATGAACCTTGCCTTTGCGGGAAAGGGCAACGCATCGCTGCCCGCAGCGCTTGAAGAGCAGATCCACGCCGGGGCCTGCGCGCTGAAGCTGCACGAAGACTGGGGCACGACCCCCGGCGCCATCGATTGCTGCCTGTCTGTGGCCGATGCGATGGACGTGCAGGTGATGATCCACACCGACACGCTGAACGAAAGCGGGTTCGTGGAGAACACGGTCGCTGCCATGAAGGGGCGCACCATCCACGCGTTTCATACCGAAGGGGCGGGCGGGGGGCATGCGCCCGACATCATCAAGGTGGTGCAGGAGCAGCATGTTCTGCCCTCGTCGACCAATCCGACGCGCCCCTATACCGTCAACACCATCGAAGAACACCTCGACATGCTGATGGTGTGTCACCACCTCGACAAGGCCATCCCCGAGGATGTGGCCTTTGCCGAAAGCCGCATTCGGCGCGAGACGATTGCCGCGGAGGATATCCTGCATGACATGGGCGCGTTCTCGATCATTGCCTCGGACAGCCAGGCGATGGGCCGCGTGGGCGAGGTCATCATCCGGACCTGGCAAACCGCGCACAAGATGAAGGTGCAGCGCGGGCGGCTCAGCGATGAAACCGGCGAGAATGACAACGTGCGCGTGCGCCGCTACATCGCGAAATATACGATCAACCCCGCCATCGCACACGGGATCGGCCACGAGATCGGCTCGGTAGAGGTCGGAAAGCGTGCGGACCTGTGCATGTGGAACCCGGCTTTCTTCGGCGTGAAGCCCGAAATGGTGCTGATCGGGGGTACGATTGCCTGTGCACAGATGGGCGATCCCAATGCGTCGATCCCCACGCCCCAGCCTGTCTATTCCCGCCCGATGTGGGGGGCATTCGGCCGGTCGGTGGAGGCCTCGGCGGTCCTGTTCGTATCAGAAGCCGCCCATGCGGACGGTGTGGGCAAGACCCTCGGGCTTGCCAAGAACACGCTCGCGGTGCGCAACACACGCCAGATCGGCAAGTCCGACATGGTCCACAACAGCGCCACACCCGAGATCGACGTGCATCCCGAGACCTACGAGGTGCGCGCCAATGGCGAGCTCCTGACTTGCGAGCCGGCCTCCGAGTTGCCAATGGCGCAGCGGTATTTCCTGTTTTGAAATAAGCGACTATCTGGCGATCTTACGTGCGCACATCAGTAACAAAGCGTCGCGTCCGCAGCCCCCGCGATGTCCAGCAACATCTCCGGCGTGCCCCATGCGGCGGTTTCGGGCAGAAAGCCGTCATCATACCCGCGGCTCTCGCTCGACAACCGCGACACGACCAGCCGCCCACCGGCCGCGCGGAACCGCGCCAGACTGTCCGAGAGCGCGCCGAATCCGACCCCTTCAAGTGTCTCTCGCGTGCCGGAGGCCAGCGCATGCACGGCGTTCGACGCAAAAAACAGTGTCACTTCGTCCCCACGTTCGGCGGAGACGGCCGCGATCAGCGCGCCGAGGGTGATCTTGTCGGGTTGTTCGGGGCCGGAGTGGATATGGACAAGCGTTTTCATGGGGCGTCTCCTGCTCGGGGTTTCGGTAGGCAACAATCTGCCCGAGATATTCGCTCAGTGCATCTCGGGGTTTCGGTTCTGACAGTGGTATACAGATGGATACCGACACATATTGGCACCACAGGGAGGAAACACGTGACACGATCCACGGAGATTTCCAATGTCATCACTTGCACTCGACCGTCCGTCCGTCTCGAAACTGGCCGCTTCCGTGATGGATGCCGTCTTCTACTTGCCGCACCTCGTCGCGCATGCACACGAAATGCGCGCGGAAGCGGAGCGTATTCAGTCGCTTTCAACGCTGCAGCTGGAAAAGATGGGCACGACCCGCGACGCGCTGTTGCGCGAGCTTGCGCAAAGCGCCTGACGCCCACGACCAGCAAGAATGCCGTCAGTGCATTCGCAATCCGCATGCCCCGGCGCGCACGTGCACGACCGCACGCCGCCGTTCGGGTAGGGAGGAAGCCGCACCTCAAAAAGAAGGTAAGCGTTTCCTATGGAGCAGTATATCAACAATCCCCTCTGGGGGCGAAACTCGATCTGGGCCCGCGCCTGGTCTTTCTGGAGGTCACTTCAGGACGCCCGGGCCATGGCCGCGGAATTCGCCGCCCTGAACGCGCTCAGCGATGCGGAGTTGAACCGTCTCGGTCTGACCCGCAAGGTGCTGAAGCGCCATATTCACCAGAAGCACGCGGCGCGCTCGGTGTTGTCCCCGCATGGGGGCTGGCATGACGCAGACGCCCCGGATCACCGCGATCGGGTCCGCCAGCGGCGCGACTGATACCGTTTCGCTCGATTACGACGCGCGGTTCGTGCGGCGCAAGCGGCTGGTCTCGGACGCGGGCATCGCCTTCGTGCTGGATCTTGCGGAGACCGTCAGCCTCGACGAGGGGCAGGGCGTTCGCCTGCCGGACGGAACCTGCATCGCGGTGCGCGCGGCCCCTGAGCCCCTGATGCGGGTTGAGGGCGACCTTGTGCGTCTGGCCTGGCATATCGGGAATCGACACACGCCGTGCCAGATCGCCGGGGATCATCTGCTGATCCGCGAGGACCACGTTCTGGCCCGCATGCTGCGCGGTCTTGGAGCCGAGGTCACGCATCTGACCGCGCCGTTCCGCCCCGAAGGCGGTGCGTATGGTCATGGGCGCACGATGGGCCATGACCACGGGCATTCCCATGGATGAAGCGCGGCTGACGTTGCAGCAATGGCTCAGCCCGTCCTTTCCTGTCAGCGCGTTCGCGTATTCCCATGGGCTGGAATGGGCGATCTCCGAAGGACGTATTGCGGACGCCGAGACGTTGCGCGGGTGGCTGGAGACGGTTTTGCGCACCGGCTCCGGGCGCACCGATGGCGCGTTGGTCGCCGCAGCGGCGCGGGGGGAGGACCCCGGCGCCCTGTCCGAACTTGCAGAAGCTCTGGCCACCAGTGCGGAGCGATGGGCCGAAACCCGCGACCAGGGGGCGGCCTTTGTTGCCACGACAAACGCGCTTTACGCGGATACCCTGCAAGCCATGCCTTATCCCGTTGCCTTCGGGGTGCGGGCGCGCGCATTGGAATTGCCCGTGGCAGAGGTCGTGGCGATGTACCTTCAGGCGTTCACGTCAAACCTGGTGTCTGCTGCTGTCCGGTTCATTCCGCTCGGCCAGACCGATGGGCAGCGCGTCGCATCCGCGCTGCATCCCGTCATCGCGGCGTTGGGGGTCGAACTGTCGACCTTGCCGACGGACCGGATCGGCACAAGCGCGGTCTTGAGCGACATGGCGGCAATGGCGCATGAAACCATGGATGTGAGGATTTTCAGATCATGAGTACGACCGAAACAGGCCGCGCGCTATCCGAGGAACTGAACCCGGGTATGGAAGCGGCGTTGGAGGCGCGCTACGGACATCTGGTACCGGGCATGGCCGAGGGTGTGGTCGATTTTGCCTATGGCCGACACTACGCGCGCCCGGGTCTTCCGCTGCGCGACCGGTATCTGGCGACGATTGCCGCGTTGACCGCTCTCGGGGGGCAGACCCGACCGCAACTCAAGGTGAACATCGCGGGCGGTCGGAAGGCCGGTCTGACCCGGGAGGAGATTGGCGAAGTCATCTGGCAGATGGCGCTTTATGGCGGGTTTCCAAGCGCAATCAACGGGCTGAATGCGGCTCTTGAGGTTTTCGGCGAAGAAGACGAGGGCGCGGAAGATGTCCGTTAACGGCCCCTTGCGCGTGGGTATCGGCGGGCCCGTCGGGGCGGGCAAGACCACGCTGACCGAACGCCTCTGCAAGGCGTTGCGCGATCGGTATTCCGTCGCCGTGATCACCAATGACATCTATACGTCTGAAGATGCTGAATACCTGATGCGCGCGCAGGCGCTGCCGCTGGAGCGGATCAAGGGAGTGGAAACCGGGGGCTGTCCGCACACGGCCATCCGCGAAGATGCGTCGATCAACCTGGCCGCCGTGTCCGAACTGCGCGCGCGGTTCGACGACCTCGATCTTATCCTGATCGAAAGCGGGGGCGACAATCTTGCCGCCACGTTCAGCCCGGAACTGGCGGACCTGACCATCTACGTGATCGATACGGCGGCCGGGCAGGACATTCCGCGCAAGAAGGGGCCGGGGCTGACACGCTCGGACCTGCTGGTGATCAACAAGACCGATCTGGCGCCTCATGTGGGGGTGGATCGCGACCTGCTGGAACGTGATGCACGTGCCGCACGGGGCGCGCGCCCGTTTGTCATGGCGGCGTTGAAATCGGGCACCGGAGTGCCCGAGATCGTGGCGTTCCTGGAACGGGACGGCGGGCTCGTGTGACCCCGCCTGCGCATGTCTCAGGCTGCGGTCTTGGCCGCGCGCGTCCAGGCAAATTTCTGCACCGGAG
This sequence comes from Tropicimonas sp. S265A, assembly GCF_049800835.1. NCBI lineage: Bacteria > Pseudomonadati > Pseudomonadota > Alphaproteobacteria > Rhodobacterales > Roseobacteraceae > Tropicimonas > Tropicimonas sp. S265A. Next base: position 438,767 of record NZ_JBNAFU010000001.1, on the reverse strand, counting down.
CATCAATCGGGGTTTCGGCGATATGGTTCACGTAGTTCGAGATCACCTTTTGCGACAGGCCGAGGATCACCTCCAGCACCTGTGCCTTGGTGTAGCCCGCGGCGAAGAACGCATTCAAATCATCCTCGCTGACGTGACCGCGCCCGCGTAGCACGGCGAGCGTAAAGGTGCGCAGAGCCTCCAGTCGCGCGGTGGGCAGCGGCGTTTCGTTGCGCAGGGCCTCTGTGATGGCCGGATCGACCTTCATCGCGTTTGCGATCGCGGTGTGTCCGGGGACACAGTAATGACACTCGTGTTCGACATTGATGGTCTGCCAAACCACTGTTTTCTCGTCATTATCGAAGCTGGTGGCAAGGAAGAGCTTGTGCAGGATTTGGTAGCCGTCGAGCACGCCGGGGGCTTCGGCGAGTGCGCCGTGCAGGCTGGGAATGCGGCCAAACGCGGCTTGTGACTTTTCCAGCAGCGGTTTTGCAGCGTCGGGCGCGGTTTCGGCGGTATGGATGGGGAAATCGGACATTGGAGGCTCCTTGCCTGTTTCAGGGGCTCCGGATGGAGCGTGGGTCTTGTGTTCGATGACCTGAGAGCTAAGTGTTTTGAGTGATCGTTCAAGACGTATTTTGAGCAATCACTCAAAAGTGTGTCGAAATGGATTCCGCCGATGAAAGCAGACAAGCGAGAAGACGCCGTTATCCGCGCCCGCGACCTGTTCTGGGCCAAGGGATATCATGCGACTTCGCTGAAGGATTTGGAGGCAACGCTTGATATGCGCCCGGGCTCCATCTACGCCGCCTTTGACAGCAAGGAGAAGTTGTTCCTCGAGGCACTGGAACGGTACGCGCAAGCCGGTGCTGCCCGGTTTGCCGATCTGCGCGCAAACTATGCCTCCCCGCTTGCGGCGCTCGCCGCTCACATCCGCAGCTTTGCCGATCTGGGGCAGCGAGACGAGCCTGCGCGGGCGTGCATGATGGTTAAGACCGTACTCGAAGCGGCCCAAACACCGGCATTGTCCGAGCGCGCCGAAGCACTTCTGGCGGAAACGGAGGCACGGTTCATCGCAACGTTCTCCGATGCGCTTGCGGCCGGGGAGATCGCACCGGACAGCAACCCCGCCAAACTCGGCCGTCGCTACATGGCCGAGATCGGGGGGCTGCGCGCCTACGCCCAACGCCCTGGTTCATCGACAGCAGTGGCGGAAATGGCCGAAGACATCGCGCGTGAGGTGGAAGCCCTGCGTGTTCAGGGGGACCGAGACTGAGCCTCGGTCCACCAGAAGTCTGTGCGCTGTGGTTAGCTGACCTTGGTCTTGCGCCGCCGCAGGACGGCCAGAGCCGCGAGACCGCCAAGCATCAGGGGCGCTCCGGCAGGGAGGGGCACCACGTTGACGGCCGGCATTGCCGTCGTGCGCAAGGTGAACGACGAGTGGCCCGTCAGATCGCCTAGTGCGATCGCGTAGTTGAGGTTGAGATTTGCCAGATCCTCAATCTCGCCGGAACCGAAGATGCTGAAATAGTCGGACCCCGCCGCGTCGGTCAGGAAGGTGACGATCTCGTCAAAGCTGCCGGTGATGTAGTCGTCCAGTGTGACCCCGAACGTGCAATTCGGAGCGGCGAAGGGATCAGACGACCCGGATGCCGCGCAGGTTTCTCCGACAGTGCGGCGCAGCTCGCACAGGTCATCGCCGATTTGCCACGCCATCAGCAGATTGTCGGTCTCTGCATCGTCGTCGAAGTCCCAGAACAATCCTTCTTCGACATCGCTGAGCGGACGCCAGTCTCCGAAAATCGTGGCGTACTCGCCGTAGTAAGCGCCGGTTGTGATGGTCGTCGCGGTCTGGTCGAGATCGAATCCCGTGCGGTCACTGGCGAAGAAGCCATCCAGCAAGAAGTTCGGACTGTCATCTGCGTCACCGAACAGGCCGAACGGATACTGAGAGGTTGAAGACAAGCCGCTGTTGTTCGGTTGCGCGGTGAATTCCGTGGAGAAGGTCAACTGATCCCCGGTTGCCGCAACAAAATCGTCGCCCACGCCGAAGCCAAGCTCGACCGTCACACCGGCCAGTGCCTGATCGCTGTCATTGATCAGGCGGCTGAAGACCTGATAGAACGCCATGTCGATATCCGAGGCATCGATGTCAAACACGAGGTCTGTAGAGCCGGTCCCGGTGACTTTCTGCTTGATCCGCTTGCCGCTTTGAAACGGGCTCGTGCAGGTTGCGCCGGGATTGGACGTCATGAGGCAGCCGTCAAGCGTCAGCGTCGCGCCAGCGCCGGTATCTGGATACCCGCCGGGCACGTTTTCCACCTTGATGCCGGGCGAGATCGCCTCTGGCGGTGTGAAAACGACTGTGCCGCTGGATTGTGCGCCGGTGGGCACGCCGGCCGTCACGTTCTGATCGTAGATCACGCTGGTCCCGGTCGGCGTCGACGCGTCTGTGACAACGTTGTCGACATTCCATCCGGTGATGGTCGCTGCGATCGCTGCAGGGGCTGCAAGGCAAGGGAATGCCAAGCCGCAGATCGGCGCCAGAAGGGTTTAGGATTGAAGGTTGCGGGGCATTGTTTGACTCTCCCAAATCGATACACGCCGAGCGGGATGGTGAGCCTTTGTTCGTCGTTTCCCGGCCCCCTCCAGCGCACAACATCTAAAACGTATATGAATTTATGAATGTGAGTCAACTTGCGTAGTTTCGAATTGATTCAAATCAGTTTTTGTCTGGGGTAGGTGCACGTACAAGCGTGCGCAGGTCAGTTTTTGCCGCGCAAGCGCGTGCAAGCCAGAGTTGTGCGAGGGTCATTTCACAAGGGTGTATGTTCGCGCCGCTGCTTGCGACGCGCACTCTGCGCGCGGAAGAGAGTCTGTTTAGCTCCGCTCCGCCGTTGCGGTCAGCACGCCCATCCCGATCAGCGCGCCACCGCCGCTGCGACTCATCCAGCGCAAGGTGCCGGGGCGTGTGATCCGTGCCCTCAGTTTGTCGGCCAGAAGCGCGTAGGCGAGCGCATTGATCGTTGCCAGCGAAACGAAAGTCGCGATCAGGATCGAGAACTGCGGCAGCAAGGCTGCGTCCGGATCGATGAACTGCGGCACGAAAGCAATGAAAAACGCGATGCTCTTGGGGTTGAGCGCTGTGACAGCCGTGGCATGGGCGAAGGTTTCGCGTGCTGTCGCGGAGCGGGGCGTCATCGCCTCAAGCCCGGCGTGCGGGGCGGATCGGAGCAACCTTATCCCGAGCCAGACGAGGTATACCGCGCCGATCCACTTGAGCGCGGAAAAAAGTGTGGCAGAAGCGAGGACCAATGCGCCAAGCCCGGCCAAGGACGCGCTCATCGCGATCAGGTCGCCCAGGGCAACTCCGGCGGCGGTGCTGACCGCGACGCGTTTGCCTTGCGTCAGGGCATAGGACAGAACCAGCAAGATCGTGGGGCCGGGGATCAGCAGCAGTGCAGTGGAGGCTGCAACGAAGGTCAACCAGGTATCAAGGGGCATGGGGCGGGATCCTTTCCCGCCCAGCTATCCCGCGTCTTGCGCGAAACGCAAGCGTCAGAAGAACGCCTGAAGCCCGGTTTGGGCGCGCCCCAGAATCAGCGCGTGCACATCATGGGTGCCCTCGTAGGTGTTCACCGTTTCGAGGTTCAGCATGTGGCGCATGATCTGGAAATCCTCCGAGATGCCATTGCCGCCATGCATGTCGCGCGACATGCGCGCGATGTCGAGTGCCTTGCCGCAATTGTTGCGCTTGACGATGGAGATCATCTCGGGCGCGCCCTGACCGTCATCGATCAGACGACCGACGCGCAGGCTGGCTTGCAGCCCCAGCGCGATCTCGGTCTGCATGTCCGCCAGTTTCTTCTGGAACAGTTGGGTCTGGGCGAGAGGCTTGTTGAACTGCTTGCGGTCCAGCCCGTATTGCCGTGCGGCGTGCCAGCAGAACTCCGCAGCGCCCATCACCCCCCAGCTGATGCCATAGCGCGCGCGGTTCAGGCAGCCGAACGGGCCTTTCAGGCCCTGCACACCGGGCAGCAGCGCGTCCTCGCCAACCTCGACGCCGTCCATCACGATCTCGCCGGTGACCGAGGCGCGCAGGGAAAGCTTGCCGCCGACCTTCGGGGCGCTGAGACCGGCCATGCCTTTTTCGAGGATAAAGCCCCGGATCTTGCCGTCATGGGCATCGGATTTGGCCCAGACCACGAAAACATCCGCGATGGGGGAGTTGGAGATCCACATTTTCGAGCCGGTCAGCCGATAGCCGGTCGGGGTCTTTTCGGCCCGGGTCTTCATGCCGGCGGGATCTGACCCCGCATCGGGTTCCGTCAGACCGAAACACCCGATCAGGGATCCGGCGGCGAGCCCTGGCAGGTATTTTTGCCGCTGTTCCTCGGAGCCGTAGGCATAGATCGGATACATGACGAGAGACGACTGAACCGACATCATCGATCTGTAGCCGGAGTCCACCCGCTCAATCTCGCGCGCCACCAGCCCGTAGGTCACGTAAGATGCGCCCAGCCCGCCGTATTCCTCGGGGATGGTCAGGCCAAGCAGTCCGGCCGCGCCCATTTGTGAAAAGATCTCTGGTGCCACCTCGGCCTCGCGATACGCCGCGACCACGCGGTCCGCGAGTTTGTCAGCAGCGAAGGCAGCGGCGGCGTCGCGGAGCATCCGCTCATCCTCGGTCAGCTGGTCTTCAAGCCGGAACGGGTCTTCCCAGTCGAACGCGCCCATATCCGGGGCATCTTTCGACGTGATCTTGGCGGTGATGTTCATGACGGCGTGCTCCCTGTGGTCCCAACTGCTGCGGTGGCATATAGCGCGTCGCGGGCTGCGGAACAATTCCTGACCATTTGGTCGCAACCCGGACCGAGACGTGCGCCTTAAGACCGACTTGACCCGCCGCGGCACCCATGCAGGGTTGAGGCAACGGAGGACGTGATGACCAAAGCATTCGACAGTATCGACGCCGTGCAGGACACGCTTGGCACGCAGGGCTATGTCTGTGGTCGGCCATTGGCCACGGTGGTGTTTCTGGCCACGACCCTTGGCCGTCCGGTGTTTCTCGAAGGAGAGGCGGGCGTCGGCAAGACCGAGATTGCCAAGGCCATCGCTGCGTCGCTGGGGCGCCGGTTGATCCGTTTGCAGTGTTACGAAGGGCTCGATGCGGCTTCTGCCGTGTACGAATGGAACTTTCCGGCCCAGATGGTCGCCATCCGCACGGCGGAGGCCGCGGGCACGGCCAACCGCGATGCCTTGCAATCGGAGCTTTTCTCGGACGATTACCTGATCGAACGCCCGCTCCTGCAGGCCATGCGCCCGCAACCTGGCGGTGCGCCGGTCTTGTTGATCGACGAGATCGACCGCACGGATGAGCCGTTCGAGGCGTTCCTGCTGGAGGCCCTGTCCGATTATCAGGTCACGATCCCCGAGCTGGGTACCGTGCCCGCGCCCGAGGCCCCCATCGTGGTCCTGACCTCGAACCGCACGCGCGAAGTCCATGACGCGCTCAAGCGCCGCTGTCTCTATCACTGGGTCGACTACCCGACCTTCGATCGCGAGATCGAGATCCTGCAAGCCCGCGCCCCCGAAGCCGCCGCAGCCCTGAGCCGCGAGGTCGTGGCCTTCGTCCAGCGCCTGCGCACGGAGGACCTGTTCAAGAAACCTGGTGTTGCGGAAACCATCGACTGGGCAAAATGCCTGTTGGCGCTGGATGTCGTGACGCTTTCGCCCGAAGTGATCGCCGACACGCTCGGGGCGATCCTCAAGTATCAGGACGATATCCAGAAAATCGAAGGCTCGGAGGCGAAGAAGATCCTCGACGATGTGCGCAAGGAACTCGCGCCCGCCTGAAGTCAAGTCTGCACATATCCTCGCGGGGGCAGGGGCAGACAGCCCTCGCCGCGCCGGGTCCCACCTGAAAGCCTCCCATGGCCAAATTCGCTGAACTCGAGCTGCCGGACGATCCCAAGCTCAGCCACAACATCGTCTATTTCGCCCGCGCACTTCGGGCCGCCGGCCTTCCGGTCGGACCGGGCCGGGTGATCGACGCGGTGGAGGCCGTGCAGGCCGCAGGGTTCACCGACCAGCGCGATTTCTACTTCACGCTGCAGGCCTGTTTCGTCTCGCGGCCGGAACAGCGGGCAGTCTACCATCAGGTGTTCCGCCTCTACTGGCGTGACCCGCGCTACATGGAACAGATGATGAGCTTCCTGACGCCGATGGTGCGTGGCGTGCAGGACGAAAAGAAAGCCAAGGCCGCCGAGAAACGCGCGGCAGAAGCCCTGCTGGACGGGGTGGATCGCGACCTGCCCGAGATCCCCGAGACCGAGGAAGAGGGTACCGAGATCGACATTGATGCCTCGCGCACCATGTCGGCGACCGAACGCCTGCAATCGCTTGATTTCGAGCAGATGTCCAATGCGGAGATGGCCGAGGCCAAGCGCCTGATCGCGCAGTTGACCCTGCCCGTGAAGCCGTTGCAGTCGCGGCGCACCAAGGCCGATCCGCGCGGGCTGCGCCCCGACTGGCGGGGCACCATGCGCGACGCTATGCGGCGGGGCGGAGAGGTCCATCATCTGGCCCACAAGGCGCAGCGGATCCGATGGCCGAACCTTGTCTGCCTGTGCGACATCTCGGGCTCCATGAGCCAGTATTCCCGTGCCGTGCTGCACTTCCTGCATGCTGTCACCAATGCCAAGGGGGCGGGCTGGGCCAAGGTCCATGCCTTCACCTTCGGCACGCGGCTGACCAACATCTCGCGCCACTTGCACCAGCGCGATGTGGATGCAGCACTCGCGGCGGCCGGGTCTGAGGCACAGGACTGGGAAGGCGGCACCCGGATAGGAGAGTGCCTGCACGCGTTCAACCGCGACTGGTCGCGCCGGGTGATGGGCCAGGGGGCGATGGTTCTGCTTATCACCGATGGGCTGGACCGCGACGACCCCGACGCTCTTGAGGCCGAGATGCGCCGGCTGCACCTGAGCGCGCGGCGCGTCATCTGGATCAACCCCTTGCTGCGCTGGGACGGGTTTGCGCCCAAGGCGCGGGGGATCATGGCCATGCTGCCGCATGTCGACAGTTTTCGCGCGGGTCACAACATCGCCTCGCTCAAGGCTTTGGCCGCGGCCATCGGGCAGGATGACGATGTGGGCGACAAGGCCCGGCTCATGGCGATGATCACCAGCGATTGATCCGCGCTCAGGGGCCTCTGGCCTCGCCCAAACGCTTGCGCCATACTCTGCCCGGCAGGAGGAAGAGGCACATGTCCATTTCGCATGATCAGCTGCCGGAGCAGGCACTTGCATGGCACCGCGCCGGCAAGGGGGCCGTGATCGCAACGGTCGTCGAAACATGGGGGTCGGCCCCGCGCCCGGTCGGAAGCCAGCTCGTGATTTCGGGCGAGGCGGAGCTGGCCGGGTCGGTTTCGGGTGGCTGCGTGGAAGGGGCGGTCGTGGCCGAAGCCCTGGACGCGATCGAGACCGGGCAGGCCACGTCGATGACCTTTGGCGTGTCCGATGATGAGGCGTTTGCGGTCGGTCTGGCCTGTGGCGGGCAGATCAGGGTCATCGTCGAACCTGTCGGAGCGCATATCTCCGAAGACCTTCTGGCCGAGCTTGTCGCGGCGCGCGCGGCGCGGACCGCCGTTGCTCTGGCCGTGAACCCGGACACATGGGAGCGACGTCTGGTGCGCCCGGGTGCGGATGATCCCCTTGCAAGCGCCGTGACAGCCCGCGCGCGGGCAGACAAATCGGGCTTCGAGGAGGCGTGGTTCCTGGGCCTGCACAACCCGCCGTTGCGGATGGTGGTGGTGGGTGCCGTGCACATTGCGCAGCCGCTTCTGACCATGGCGCGGCTGGCGGGGTACGATCCGGTTCTGGTCGACCCGCGCGAGGCTTTCGCCTCCGCCGCGCGGTTTCCCGGTGAGACGCTGGTGCATGAATGGCCCGACGCAGCGCTCGCGGCCGAGGGGCTGGATGCGCGCACGGCTGTGGTCACGCTGACCCATGACCCCAAGCTGGACGACCCGGCCATCAAGGTGGCGCTGGCGTCGGAGTGTTTTTACCTCGGGTGTCTGGGGTCGACCCGTACCCATGCCAAGCGGGTGGCGCGGCTCGAAGAGTCCGGGTTCACGCCGGACCAGATTGGCCGGATACATGCGCCGGTCGGGTTGAATATCGGTGCAAAATCGCCTGCCGAGATTGCAATATCCGTGATGGCGCAGATCACCGAGAGATTGCGACGCCCATGAAGTTCGGACCGGTTCCGCTGGACGAGGCAGAGGGAGCGCTTCTGGCGCATTCCGCGCAACTGCCATCGGGCAAGATTTCCAAGGGAACCGTGCTGACCGCGGCGCATCTGGCGGAGATGGCGGCCAACGGTACGACAGAGGTGATCGTGGCGCGGCTCGGACCGCATGACATGGACGAGAATGCTGCCGCAGCACAGATCGCGCAAGCGCTGGTGCCAGCACCCGGCAAGTCCGGGTTACGGGTGACGGAGGCGTTCACCGGCCGGGTGAACCTTGTGGCGGAGGCGCCCGGCATCGTCGAGATCAACACCCGCGCGATCGAGGCGCTCAACTCTGTCGATCCGATGATCACGCTTGCCACCGTGCCGCAATATGCACGGGTCAGTCCGGGTATGCTGGTCGGGACGGTGAAGATCATCGCCTACGGGGTGGGCGTCGCTGCCGTGGCGCGCGCGGCGGAGGCCGGGCGGGCCGGTGTGCGGATCAGGCCCGCGGCACATCAGACCGCCGGACTGGTTCTGACCGAGGTATCGGAGGCCGACACGCGACTGCGCGCGAAATCCGTTGATGCAATCGAGGCGCGTCTGACCCAGCTTGGCATGCGGTTGAGCGAGACTCGCGTGACAGCGCACCGCACCGCGGAGGTGGGCGCGGCGCTGGCCGGGATCGACGGCGACATGGTGCTGCTGCTGACGGCTTCGGCAACGTCAGACCCCGACGATGTCGGTCCCGCGGGGGTGCGGGCGGCGGGCGGAGCCGTAACCCGGTTCGGGATGCCGGTCGATCCCGGGAACCTGCTGTTTCTGGGTCGGATCGGCGCGCGCCCCGTCATCGGTTTGCCGGGTTGCGCGCGCTCTCCCGCATTGAACGGGGCGGACTGGGTTCTGGAGAGGGTGGCGTGCGGCGTGCCGGTGAGCGGTGCGGATATCGCTGCCATGGGGGTTGGGGGGCTTTTGAAAGAGATCCCCTCGCGCCCGCAACCCCGGCGCGGCAAACCGGGCAGTTGAGCGGTGCGTCCCGGGGCGGGACGCACGGTCTACCCCTCGGGGGCTGCGCCCCCTCAAGCTGCCTCCGGCGGAGGTATTTCCGCACAAAAGAAACCTGAAACGAAAAAACCCCCGCCGAAGCGGAGGCTTGTCGAGCCGTGCGGTGGGTCCGGTTACTTGGGCGCGGGTCCGATCATCATCACCATCTGGCGGCCTTCCATCTTTGGCATGTTTTCGACCTTGCCGATGTCCTTGGTGTCTTCGGCCACGCGTTCGAGAAGTTCGCGTCCAAGGTTCTGGTGCGCCATTTCGCGGCCGCGGAACCGGAGGGTCACCTTGACCTTGTCGCCGTTCTCAAGAAACTTGAACACGTTGCGCATCTTGACGTCGTAGTCATGCGTATCGGTGTTGGGACGGAATTTGACTTCCTTGACCTCGATGGTTTTCTGCTTTTTCCGAGCTTCGCTTTCGCGTTTCTGCTGCTCGTACTTGAACTTGCCGAAATCCATGATCTTGCAGACGGGCGGATCGGCATTGGGCGAGATTTCAACCAGGTCCAGTCCCGCTTCTTCGGCCATGCGCAGGCCTTCGCGCGGGGAGACCACGCCGACGTTTTCGCCTTCGGCCCCGATGAGGCGAATTTGGTCCGATCTGATGCGGCCATTCACGCGGGGGCCGGTGTCGCGCTGCGGGGGCGCGTTGTGAGGTCTACGGGCTATTGCTTTCGTCCTTATCCCATTGTCTTTGAGGTCGGGAAAATAGGGTGTTCCCGCCGATCCTTCAACCCGGTTTCGGCGGGTGCGTGCCGGTTTCGGGGTCTGACCGGGCACGGGTTGCCGAAAACCTGTTGCTTTTGCAAGAGACAGGCACCGCAAACCGGTGTGAGGCCATGCAAGCAGTGTCGAAAGCAGTGATTGGGCTTGGGGTATTGTCCCTCGGGGGTGTTGCGTGGCTTATGCCGGCAGCGCAGAGGGATGTGCCGCCGCTTGTTCATGTTCCGTCAGAGCGGTTGACCGGCCAGTATGGCGGGCACGATGTGGTGCATGCGCTTCAGGAAATCGTGGAGACAAGCGCCGACATCCAAGGCGCCGAGAGGCCGCGGCGCCCAGTGGATGCACGCGCGTTCGAAACGGTCCTGGAGCGGGCGGAACTGAGCCCGCTGGCCCGGGTGCAGTGGCGCCGGGCCTGGGAGCTTGCCGAGACGCCGGAGGCGCGGGCCGACGTGCTGTCACGGATGCTCGACCGGGTGCGCTAGCGCGCAGCCGTCAGCCGACGAAGGCTTTTTCGACCACATATTCCGCCGGCTCGGAATTGGCGCCCTCGCGCAGACCGTGGCCTTCGAGAATCGTCTTGATGTCGAGGTTGAAGGGTAGGGAGCCGCAGACCATCGCGCGGTCCGTCTGCGCGCTGAGCCCCCCGTCGATCCCGAGGTCACGGAACACCGTGCCGTCTTCGAGAAGCGTCGTGATCCGGCCCATCTTCGGGCTCTGCTCGCGCGTTGTCGTGGGATAGTAGACCAGCTTGTCGGCAAATCCTTCGCCCATCAGCTCGGCCAGAAGTTCATCCTTGCGCACGGCCTCGACAAGCCGGCGGCTGTACTCCAACTCTGCGACGTCACGGCAGGTATGGGTGACGATCACCTGATCGTAATCCTCGTAGGTCTGTGGCTCGCGGATCAGGCTTGCGAAGGGCGCGAAGCCGGTGCCGGTTGCGAACAGCCAGAGCCGTTTGCCTGGCAGCAAGGCATCATGGACCAGCGTGCCGACGGGCTTGGGGCGCAGGATGATCTGGTCGCCCGGCTGGATGTGCTGCAACTTGGAGGTCAGCGGACCGTCCTGCACCTTGATCGAATAGAACTCCAACTCCTCGTCCCAGGCGGGCGAGGCAATCGAATACGCGCGCAACAGCGGTTTTTGCTTGCCGGTCTTCGGATCCGGGTCGCCCATCAGGCCGATCATCACGAACTCGCCGGAGCGGAAGCGCAAGGTTTGCGGGCGCGTCACACGGAACGAAAACAGCCGGTCGGTCCAGTGCTGTACATGGGTTACGGTCTGCGCATCGGGCAGGGTGGGCACTTTGATCGGGCTGGCTTCGGTCACGGCGGCTGTCACATTCGTCGGTTTGTTCATGGTGTCAACTTGAGCTTACATTTAGTGGGTTTTTCCGCCTCTGCAAAGAGGACATTCAGGCGCGGAGGCGGGCCTGATAGTTGTGCGCGGTCCAGTTCGCGCGGAACTGCCACTCGCCCTCGGGCTGACGGGCGGCGAGGTCGTCGGAAATCTCCACCTCGTCGAACCCGGACCGACGCGCCATCGCGTATTGGTCTGAGACGACATGGCCCCGCGCACGCAGCCGCCCGGTGAAGCCCAGGTCGCGCAGGCGCCGGGCCAGCGTGAAGCCCCGGCCATCGGCGAAGCTGGGAAAATCGATCCGCACGATCTGCGCATTCAAGACGCGCGGAAGGGCGTCTGGGTCCGTGTCCGAAGCCAGATCGATCGCGGCCATGTCATTGGCGGGCGCTTCGGCAAGCGGGGTAAAGGAGGCGTTCCAGTCATCCTGACCAAAACCGGTATCCGTGACGATGACGCTCATGCTGTCTCTCCTGCGGGCAGGGGGCCGCGGACCGCCTTGCCGTTGATGAAATGAATGCCGCATTCTTCCTTGGCCGCGTCGCGCCAGCGGCCCGCACGGGGGTCTTCGCCGGGTTTGACCGGCGAGGTACAGGGCGCGCACCCGATGGAGGGATACCCCTTTGCCACCAGGGGATGGCGGGGCAGGCGGTTGTTGATCATGTAGTCTTGCACATCCGACGGGTCCCAATGGGCCAGCGGATTGACCTTCAGCCGCAGCGGTCCGTCAGGTTCAAAGAACTCAAGCGCTGCGCGGGAACCTGATTGAAAGCGTTTGCGTCCGGTGATCCACGCGTCATAGCCCGACAGGGCAGCCTCCAGCGGGACGGTTTTGCGCAAGGTGCAGCAGGCATCCGTATCGCGCTGGTGCAGGGTACCATCCGGATCCGCGGTCTGAACGGCGGTGTCCGTCGCGCGCACGATCTGCACGTTGGTGAGCCCCAGCTTCGCGGCCACCTCTGCCTGATAGCTCAGCGTTTCGGGAAACAGCATTTGCGTGTCGATGAACAGAACCGGCGTATTCGGGGCCTTGACCGAAATCATATGCAAAAGCACGACCGACTCGGCCCCGAAGGAGCTGACGAGGGCGACGCGACCCACGGTCGGATCGCTCAGCGCCCGGTCGATCACCGCTGTCGCCGAATGGTGGCGATAGCGTGTGTTCAGATGGGCCGCGCGATCCGCCGGAGACGGAAACGGGGCTTCAAGCGGCATGTTTCTTCGCAGCCTCCGGATAGAGCGCGGCCTTGAACGGCGCCGCGCCAAGGCGACGGTAGGTTTCAAGGAAGGTTTCCTCGGGCGCGTCGCGCAGGTCGAGATAGGCGTAGATCAGACGCTCGATTGCCGGGACAATCTCGTCATAGCTGAAGCCGGGGCCCGCCCGTTCACCCACTGCGGCGGTCTCGGTGCCGTCGCCGCCAAGCGTGATCTGATAGTTTTCCACACCCGCGCGGTCGAGGCCGAGAATGCCGATATGGCCGACATGGTGGTGCCCACAGGCGTTGATGCAGCCCGAGATCTTGATCTTCAGCGCGCCGATGTCGTGCTCCAGCTTCAGCTCGTCAAACCGGGTCGCGATCTTCTGCGCGACCGGGATGGAGCGTGCCGTGGCCAGCGCACAATAGTCCATGCCGGGGCAGGCGATGATGTCCGAGATCAGGCCGATATTCGCAGTGGCCAGATCGGCCGCCTTGAGTGCTGCGTGGATCGCGGGCAGGTCGGCGCGCGCCACGTGCGGCAGGATGACGTTCTGCTCGTGGCTGATGCGCAGTTCATCATAGCCATACTGCGCGGCAAGGTCGGCAAGAACACGCATCTGGTCAGCGCTTGCATCGCCCGGCGTTTCGCCTTGTTTCTTGAGCGAGACGGTGACAATCGCATGATCCGCTCGCTTGTGCGCGGTGATGTTCGTGTCCACCCACGACCGGAAGATCGGATCAGCGCCATAGGCCGCATCGAATGTGACCGTTTGCTTGGCTGCGAACGCGGGCGGGGCAAACTGTGCCTCAATGCCTTTCAGGATCTGCTGATCGACGCCGGAGAATCCGGGGCGCAGTTCGGCAAACCGGGCCTCCACCAGTTCGCGGATCCGCTCGATCCCGTTTTCGTGGACGGTGATCTTGATGCGGGACTTGTACTTGTTGTCCCGGCGGCCAAGCGTGTTCCAGACCGAGACGATCGCTTCCATGTAGGGGAGCAGATCGGCCTTGGGCAGAAACTCCGAGATGACCTTGCCGATCATCGGGGTGCGGCCAAGACCGCCGCCGACAATCACCTCGAACCCGGGCTCGCCGTTCCGCTCGACCATGCGCAGACCGATATCGTGGGCCTTGGTCACTGCGCGATCATTCGGGCTGCCGGTAATGGCGATCTTGAACTTGCGCGGCATGAACTGGAACTCGGGGTGGTCGGTGGACCACTGGCGCAGCAATTCCGCGACCGGGCGTGGATCGGCAATCTCGTCCGCCGCAGCCCCGGCGAAATGGTCCGCTGTGACGTTGCGGATCGTGTTGCCTGAGGTTTGGATCGCGTGCATCTCCACCTCGGCCAGCGCATCGAGGATGTCCGGAACGTCGCGCAACTTCGGCCAGTTGTACTGGATGTTCTGGCGGGTGGTGAAATGCCCATAGCCGCGATCCCACCGCTCGGCGATATAGGCCAGCTGCCGCATCTGGTCTGACCGCAGCGTGCCGTATGGAATCGCCACGCGCAGCATGTAGGCGTGCAATTGCAGGTACAGCCCGTTCATGAGGCGCAGGGGCTTGAACTCGTCCTCTGTCAGGTTGCCCGCGATGCGTCGCGCCACCTGCTGGCGGAATTGCGCGTTGCGGGCCGCGACGAAGGCCGCGTCGAAGTCGGAATAGCTGTACATGGGTCTCTCCGGTCTGGCGCCATCGGGGGAGGAGCGGCGCGCGTCAGATAGGGATTGGGTCAGTCGACGAATTCTTGTTTGCCGTGGATGTAGTTCGAGGGCCCTTTCGCGCGGAATGCCTCGCGGAAATGCGTGGGCTCGGGGCCGTCTTTGCCGGGGCGCACTTCGGCCAGGTAGGCCCCGACGATGCGATCCGGCTGGCTTTGGGCCAGCAGAAGGCGGATCTGGGCGTCAGCCTCATCCTCCAGCACTTCGGCTTCGGACAGATGGCGCGACCAGGTGTCGGAAGAGGTGAGGTAGATCACATCGCCCTCCAGCAGGTCGGAGGCGGTGACGACTTTGGGGGAAAAAGTCTGGGGCATATCAATAGAACTCCATCGCGGAAGCGGGATAGTCGTTTTTCTCGAGGGGCTTGAACGTCGCCGGTGCTTCGGTGACAGCCTGCGCCGCGGCCTCGGAGCCGAGACCGAGGAACAGCACGGCGGGCCCGGTCAGATCGCTTGCCTTGTCGGACAGATCGCCGAGGGTTGCTGCGACGATGCGCTGATCTGGGCGGGAGATATTCTCCACGATGCTGACGGATGTTTCTGCAGCGGCCCCGTGCATCAACAGGCGTCCCTGCAGGAACCGCGCGGCGCGCTTGCCCATGTAGATGGCAGCGACCGCGCCGGGACGGGCCAGCGTGGCCCAGTCGTGATCGGCAAAACCCGCCACGTCGTGCCCTGTCAGGAACCGCAGGTCGGAGTTGCGCCCGCGCCGCGTCAGGGAGTGCCCCAGTGCAGCCGCTCCGGCAGAGGCGGCCGTAATGCCCGGGACGACGCGGTACGGGATCTGCGCTTCGGATAGCGCCTGTGCCTCTTCATCCAAACGCCCGAATACGCTTGGGTCGCCGGATTTCAACCGCACGACCTGTGCACCCTCTGCGGCATGGGTCACCATCAGATCGTTGATGTCGTCTTGCGACATGGCCGCGCCGAAGCCGGTCTTGCCGGTCTCGATGATCGTGGCCTCGCGGCGCACCAGCTCAAGGATTTCCAACGGTACGAGGCGGTCATGCAACACGACATCTGCCGTATCGAGCGCCTTGCGCGCCTTCAGCGTCAAAAGCTCCGGATCGCCCGGACCAGCGCCGACAAAGATCACTTCGCCCTCGCGGTCTTCTTTGTGCAAATGTGCGGTCAGCAACCCGTTCAGTGCGGCCTGAGCACCAGTCTCGCCCGAGTGTTCGGCGGCTTTGGGGCCTGCGTCAAAGTAAAAGGCAGACCAGAAGTCGCGGCGCGGACGGCCCATGGGCAGCGCATCGGCCTTGGGGCGGAAGGTTTTACCGATCCGGGCGAGCATCCCCAGCATTGGGGACAAACGGTCCTCAAGGTCTCGTTTAATCGCGCGCGCCAGCACCGGGGCGGCGCCTTCGGTGCCGATGGCGATGGTGACCGGGTCACGGTCCACAATGGCAGGCGTGATGAACTGACTGTCGTCGAGGTTGTCGACGATGTTCACCAGCGCGCCATCGGCCTGCGCCAGCCGCCGGATACGCGCATCTTTGGCGGTGTTCTCTGTCGCGGAATATACGAGGGACGCGCACATGGCATCGCCCGGCTCGAACGCCCGCGTGATTAACGTCAGCCGCCCTTCAGCCGCCCACGCAGTGATCTCGGGCACCGGGGCGGGGTCTACGACTGTCAGATGCGCCTCGGTTTTCAGCAGCAGGCGCAGTTTTGCAACGGCAGCATCACCGCCGCCGCCCACGACGACGCGTCTGCCCGCAAGGGCGAGGAAAATCGGGAAATGCTGCATGGTGCGCCTTGGGTTTGAGATCACGCGTCTGTCGTCTCTCAAATATAGAAAAATTTCCTATACGAGCGCTAGTATCCGGGGTAGATAAGGAAAAATGTTCTGGCTAGGCGTCAGATCAGACGTCAATTCTCCAAATGTGAGGCGGTTTGGAATGGTGGTTTCTCTAGACGCAACAGATCGAAAAATTCTCAGGGTCCTGCAGGAGGACGCCTCACAATCCCTTGAGGATATCGCGCGCCAGGTCGGGTCTTCGAAGACCCCGGTGTGGAACCGAATTCGAAAACTGCGCGACGCGGGGGTCATCCGCAGCCAGACGGCGAATCTCGATCCCGAGGCGCTTGGGCTGGAGGCATGTTTCTTCGTCTTGATCCGCACGTCCGAGCATGAGGCCGCATGGCAGCAGAAGTTTCTGCATGCGTTGCAGAGTCGTCCCGAGGTGCTGGAGGCGCACAGGCTCGCAGGGGATATCGACTATATCCTGAAGGTCCGCGTGCCCAACGCGCGGGCCTATGACACCTTCTATCAGGCGCTGATCGACGAGGTGCGCATCTATAACGTGACCGCACTCCTCTCGATGGAGGAGATTAAATCCACAACCGCGCTGCCGATCCCGGACTAGCGGCTCAGGTTCCGCAGAAAGTTGCTTGAACGGCCTCATGGGGCTGTGCAGGGGCCATCAGATCCTCGTTTTGAGGCTGGTCGGCGAATGGCGTCTCCAGCACTGCCACCAAACGCTCGAATACGGAATAATCCCCGGACATGGCGTGTTGAATGGCTTCTTCCACACGGTGATTGCGCGGTATGAATGCCGGATTTGCGGCTTTGAGCGCGGTGCGGGCGGATTGCGGTGTCGCGTTCTCAGCCGCAAGGCGCGTTGACCACTGGTCTGCCCACGCGTCGAAGACTTCGGGGTTAGGCCAAAGCTCGCGCGCAACTGACAGGTCTTCACCGAGGGCGCGGAAAGCGAGGGTGAAGTCCACTCCCGCCTCGGCCATGAGCTTCAGGAACCCGGTGATGAGGGGGCCATCGGTATCGTCGGCGGTCGCGAGGCCCAGCTTGGCGCGGAACTCCTGCAGCCACGCGGCCTCGTAGGCATCGGCGAAGCCTTGCACGGCCTCGGTGGCCACTTCAACCGCGCGGTCCCGGTTCGCGTCGATGACAGGCAGAAGCGAGGTGGCGAGTTGGGCAAGGTTCCACACCGCGATTTCCGGCTGGTTCGCGTAAGCATAGCGCCCGAACTGATCGATGGAGGAATAGACTGTCTTGGGATCATATGCCTCCATGAAAGCGCATGGGCCGTAGTCGATCGTTTCGCCGGAGATGGTCATGTTGTCGGTGTTCATCACGCCGTGAATGAAACCGAGGCTCATCCAGCGGGCGATCAGCCGGGCCTGCCGGGCAATCACGCCGGTCAAAAGCCCCAACGCGCCCTCAGCCTGCGGATCGTGGCGCGCGATGGCGAAGGCGACAAGCGTTTGCAGCGCCTCGGTATCTCCGCGCGCGGCAAAATACTGAAACGTGCCCACGCGCAGGTGGCTGGCGGCGATCCGGGTCAGCACCGCGCCGGGCAGGGGCGTTTCACGCAGGACAATCTCGCCCGTGGTCACGGCAGCCAGCGCCCGGGTGGTGGGCACGCCAAGGGCGTGCATCGCTTCTGAAAGGATGTATTCGCGCAGAACCGGGCCAAGTCCCGCGCGCCCGTCACCCATACGGGAAAACGGTGTAGGACCGGACCCTTTGAGTTGCACATCGCGCAAGTGCCCGGTCTGGTCCGTCAGCTCCCCCAGAAGGATCGCGCGACCATCGCCGAGCGCGGGGTTCCAGCCGCCGAACTGGTGGCCCGCATAAGCCTGCGCCACCGGGGTGGCGCTGTCGGGCACCGTGTTGCCCGCAAGCAGTGCGAGCCCGTCGGGAGTTTCCAGCATGGCGGGATCAAGTCCCAACTCGCGTGCCAGGCCGTGGTTGACCTTGACCAGCCCGGGCTTGGCCACTGGCGTCGGGGCCAATCTGGCATGGAACCGGTCGGGCAGGGCGGCGTACCGCGCCTGAAAGGGGATGTGCAGCGTCATGCGCGGTATCTATGCGTTCAGGCGCGCCAGTGCTAGAGCCGCGCTAGCCGCTCGGTCAGCAGCGCAAAGAACCGCTCCGCATCCAGATCGCCCATGAACATCGCATTCGGCGCACGGTCCGTGACCCGCCACCAATCTGCGACGGTCATGCCCCGGGTCAGCGGCGAGACCGTTTCGATTTCCACATTCACGTGGCGGCCCGAGAACATCTCGGGCTCCAGCAGATAGGCGATGACGCATGGATCATGCAGCGGTGCGCCCGCAGAGCCGTATTTTTCCTTGTCGAACCGTTCAAAAAAATCCGTCCAGGCGGCGACCATGTCACCGACATGAGTTCCCATTGCGCGAAACCCCGCGACATGCGGCGCGGTGGTCAGTGCCTTGTGGGTGACATCCAGCGGCATCACGGTGATCGGCGCGCCGGAGCCGAAGACGATCTTGGCGGCTTCCGGGTCGACATAGATGTTGAACTCGGCCGCCGGTGTGATGTTGCCGACCTGAAAATAGGCGCCGCCCATCAGCACGATTTCCTGCACGCGCGCAGCAATGTCTGGCGCCCGCTGGAATGCGGTTGCGATGTTGGTCAATGGCCCAAGCGGGCAGAGTGTCACCGTGCCGGGTGCACTGGCGCGAAGCGTGTCGATGATGAAGTCTACGGCGTGGCGGTCCTGCAGCGGCATCGTCGGGTCAGGCAGAACCGGGCCGTCCAGCCCGGATTTTCCATGCACATGTTCAGCCGTGACCAACGTGTGGGCCAGAGGTGCCGCACACCCGGCAAACACGGGCATATCGGGGCGCCCTGCAAGTTCGCACACGATCCGCGCGTTCTTTTGTGTCAGCGCCAAGGGCACATTGCCCGCGACAGCCGTGATGCCGAGCACGTCAAGCTCCGCCGGGCTGGCAAGCGCCAGAAGGATCGCAACCGCATCATCCTGCCCGGGGTCCGTGTCGATGATGATCTGTCTTGGCATCGTGAGCCTCCCCGGCGCGGCGCTTTCCGAATCCCGCATCGGTTCGCTGGAGCGCAAACCGGTGCCAAGATCAGAAAAACAGACTGTTATGCAAAGCGAAACGTGAATTGTGACGTTTCGGCGTGCAGCTGTTGTTCTCGTATTTCCATCTGAGTGTTCTCATCTGGGCCACAAAGCCAGCCAAGGGGGGTGACATGTTCCGAACCTGCATCAAATCAGCCCCTGACTGTTCGCGAGATCGCTAAAATTTGTTGAAATTGGTTTTCGGCATCCGCGCATGCGCCTCTTGAAAACGTCACAGTTTGACCCTTCTGCGCCCGCCTGTCGCCCCAGTCCGCCGCCATACAGAGGATGGTCTTGAGCAGTGGCAGCCTGCCCTTGTTCAGGACGGTACGAGTACGCTGAGTATGCACCGGTGGCGTGATCCTTGTGGTCACGCCACCACCAAGAAAAATAACGAGTACGGGCGGTATGGCCCGAGTGGTGACAGTGATGATTATGAGTAACCCTTTGCGTGCTGTTGCACGTGATGAACGTGTGTGTGCGACGCCTGCGAACGCCGGAAGTACCGGTGCAGGTGCGCAGAAGACCCCGTCCCCGGATGGCGGTGTAACGAGTGCTGCGGGCTGGAAGCTGCCCGGTTTTGGCCCGGAGGCGCGCGTTCTGACGACCATTGGGGAGGTTCCGGCGAAACTCTTGCGTCGGAACGATCAGATCGTGACGCCTTCGGGACAACCCTGTGCGATTGAGTGGATCGATCGCGTCGGCCTGGACGAGGGTTTCCTGCACACAGTTCCCGGTGCAACGCCGGTTCTGGTACGCGCCGGCACCCTGGACGCGCATGTGCCCAGCCGCGACATGTGGATGTCGCGCATGCAAACCGTCGTCACAGGCGCGCGGTTGCAGGAGATACGATCCGCAGACGATTTGTGCGAAGGCGACGCCTGGCCCGGCGGCCCGGTGGCTTACACCATGTTTCACTGCGGTCGCCCGGTACTGGCGCGCGTCGAGGGCATGTGGTGCCGCGTTGATGAAATCTCGACCCGCAAAGGGCGGCGCGCGGTCTAGAGCCCCGCTACCTTTGCGGCCGTCCAGAGCGCATCCATCTCCGCCAGGGTGCTGTCGGCCGGCGCGGTGCCCCGTTTCGCCAGTTCGGCCTCGATATAGGCAAAACGCCGGGTGAATTTCGCATTCGCCTCGCGCAGCGCCTGTTCAGGGTCGACGTCCAGATGCCGCCCCAAGTTCACGGCAACAAACAGAAAATCACCGAACTCCTCACGAACTTTCTCAGGATCGGATGTGGCGCGGGCTTCGGCTAGTTCGTCAGCTTCTTCGCGCAGTTTGGACAACACATCGTCGATCTCGGTCCAATCGAACCCGACGCGGGCGGCACGCTTTTGCAGTTTCAAGGCGCGCATCAGTGCAGGCAGGCCAAGCGCCACCCCGTCCAGAACCCCGGTCTCGTTTCGGGCGGCGCGTTCGCGCGCCTTTTGCACCTCCCAGTCGCGGGTCTGTTGATCTGCGGATTTCTTGTTGCTCTCGTCCCCGAACACATGGGGATGCCGATCGAGCATCTTCTGCGCGATGGCGTTGGCGACGGAATGGAAGTCGAAATAGCCCGCCTCGGCCCCCATCTGGGTGTGATAGACGGTCTGAAGCAACAAATCGCCGAGCTCTCCTTCCAGATCGGCCCAGTCCTTCCGCGAGATCGCATCCTCCACCTCGTAGGCCTCTTCGATGGTGTAGGGCGCGATGGTCGCGAAATCCTGCTCGACATCCCACGGACATCCCGTTTCGGGGTCACGCAGACGGCGCATGATCTCAAGAAGGCGCGGTAATCCGCCGTTCGGGTCGTGACACAGGCGATCGCTTTCGTTGGGGGGAAAAACCATGCGGCTTTTGCCTTTCGTTTACCTGAAAAACGGCTAGGTCTGGTGGAAAGGAGAACACCCCATGGCTGTTGTCAATCGGATCGCGGAATTTGCCGAAGATATGAGCACCTGGCGGCGGGCGTTGCACCGCGCACCGGAGCTTGGATTTGACTGCGCGGAAACCGCCGCCTTCGTTGTCTCGCGGTTGCAGGACTTCGGCGTGGACGAGATCCACGAGGGCTTTGCGAAAACCGGTGTTGTCGCCCTGATCAACGGGCAGGCCGAGGGCGGCGTGATCGGGTTGCGCGCCGATATGGACGCCTTGCCAATCGAAGAGCAGACAGACGCGGAACATGCCTCGCTTCATCCGGGCAGAATGCACGCCTGTGGCCATGACGGGCACACGACGATGCTGCTTGGGGCGGCGCGCTATCTCGCGGAGACGCGCAAGTTCGCGGGCAAGGTCGCGCTGATTTTTCAGCCCGCAGAGGAAGATGGTGGCGGCGCAGGCGTGATGGTCGAGGAAGGTATGCTGGACCAATTCGACATCGCACAGGTCTACGCCCTGCACAACGCGCCGAACATTCCGGAGGGGATGTTCATCACCCAGCCCGGTCCGGTCATGGCCGCTGTAGACAATTTTCATATATATATCAGAGGGGAAGGCGGTCATGCTGCTATGCCACATGAAACATCTGACCCGATCATCGCGGCACTCGGCATCGGGCAGGCGATCCAGACAATTGTCAGCCGGAACCATAGCGCGACTGATGAACTGGTGATTTCTGTCACGCAGGTCCATGCGGGCACTGCCGACAATATCGTGCCGGATGGCGCGTATTTGTGCGGCACGGTGCGCAGCTTCGATCCGCACGTGCAGGAGATGGTGGCCCGCCGCCTGTCGGAGATTGTGAAAGGTCAGGCCGCCAGTTTCGGGGTCCGGGCCGATCTGGACTACCAGCGCGGCTACCCGCCGACAGTAAATTCCAAGGCAGAGACCGAAGCCGCCGTACAGACTGCGGCAGAGATTGTTGGTGACACAATGGTCGACGGGGCAATCGGGCGGCAAATGGGAGCAGAAGACTTTGCCTACATGTTGCAGGCCCGGCCTGGCGCCTACGTGTTCCTCGGGCAGGGGGCGGGCGCGACGCTGCACCACCCGGCCTATGACTTCAACGACCGTATTGCGCCCATAGGCGCGAGCTATTTCGCGCGCCTCGTCGAGCGTCTGCACCCGCTGACCTGAGCGTTACTCCGCCGCTTCGAGGGGTGGGTCGCGGTCAATCTTTGCGGTGCGGACGGGGCCGTCTGCAACGCGAACGGGCTCTTCGGCGGCCTCCGGCTCGAAATCTGTCCAGACAAGATCGCCGATCGGCGTGCGGCGTGCGGCGCGACGCAGCATCAGGTCGCGAGCGGCCCGGCTCGCGCGGCCCTGGCTCAGCGCCTGCATCCACTTCATGCCGCTATAGGCGCCTTCCTCGATCCAGATGCGCAGCGCCAGCATCGACGGTGTGAAGACCAGCGTCAGGACCGTCGCCACCCCCAGTCCAAAGACGACCGCCGTCGCCAGTTGCGTCCACCAGAGCGCCGTGGGGCTGTCGATCGTGTATCCGCCGCCGAAGAAGTCCAGACTGATGCCCAGCATCATCGGTGTCAGGCCTGCCATGGTTGTCAGCGTGGTCAGAAGAACCGGCCGCAGGCGGTCCTGTGCCGTGCGTGCCACGGCCTCCAGCCTTGGCATGAAGCGGGCGTAGTCCTGGTATGTGTCGATAAGCACGATGTTGTTGTTCACCACGATCCCGGCGAGGGCCACGATGCCTGTTCCGGTCATGATGACCGAAAAGGGTTGCTGCATGATCATCATTCCGATCAACACGCCAGTGGTCGACAAGACAACTGCGATCAGCACGAGGCCCGCGTTGTAGAAACTGTTGAACTGCGCCAGCAGGATGATGAACATCAGACCCAGCGCGCCGAGGAACGCCTGGCTGAGGAAGGCCTGGCTTTCGGCCTCGTCCTCCTGATCGCCGGTCCATTCCCACGCCACGCCAAAGGGGATGTCCGCTTGCGTCTCAAGCCACTCGGTCAGCACCGCGATCCGCTCTGAGGCATTGATCACCGTGCCGTCGGGGTTGGTCAGCCCTTCGCGGACAGCGGCTTTCACGTCGTAGTAGCGCTCGCCATCCACACGGTCGATCTGGCCCAGCTTGGGCACGGGTTGGCGGGTTATGAAATTGGCAAGCGGCACCAGGCCCTGTTCGGTCCGGACGCGCAACGTATCGAGGGTCGAGAGCACGCGGTCTTCCTCGGGGAACCGGACGCGAATCTCGATCTCTTCATCCGAGCTGTCGACCCGCATCGTGTCGAGAAGGATGCCGCGCGTCACCAGTTGCACCATGGCGCCCACAGTCGCGACGTCCGCGCCGTAGCGGCCTGCGGCCTGCACGTCGACGTCGATCTGCCAGTCGATGCCGGGCAGGGGGCGCGTATCTTCGATGTCGCGCAGCCCTTCGGTGGCCTCGAACCGGTCGCGCACCATCTGGGTTGCGGCCGCGAGCGCGTTGAAATCCGTCCCGCTGAGGCGCAGGTGCACAGGTTTTGCGCCTGCGGGGCCCTGTGCCATTTCCATGATTTCTGTCTGGATGCCCGGCAACGCCTTCAGGCGGGCCTCCATCCGCGCAAGGATATCATCCCCGCTCGACAGATCACCGCCCTGCCGGTCCTCCCACGGGACAAGCTCAAGCTGGATCGTGCCGATCGCATCGATCGGGGCCGAGGCCCCGCCCGTGTTCTGGTTCAAACCGCCCTCGCCAGCAAAGGCAAAAACCGACTCGATCCCCGGTGTGGACAGCGCGATGGCCTCGGCCTGTTGCAACAGCGCGTCTTTCTCTGTCAGCGAGTGGTTGCCTCTGGCGCGGACGTAAACGATGGCCTGTTCTGGTTCGGAGTCGACAAAGAACTCCACGCCGCGGTTGTTCTGCCCATAGGCGACGAATGTGAGCGTGACGATTGCGCCGACGACCCCGATGGCGACCAGCGGCATGACCGGGTTGCCGGTCACGGCCCGGATGAACCAGCCAAAGAGCGAATTGCGATACCCTGCGCGGATGCTGTTCGCCTCACGCGGGCGCTTGGTCGCCGTCAAGGTGATCGACAGGGCCATGGCGGCAATCATGACCATCGCCATGCCCGGCAGATAAGCGCCCAGCCCGCCGCCGCGCGCAGGCAGGGGCAGCAGGTAGGACGGGTTGAGAAGTTGCATCGCGGCCACGAACATCAAGAAGCCCGACGCGGCAGCCAGTGCCGCACGTACAAGCAATGGCAGCGGCATCAGCAGTCGGGCCGCGCGTTCGAAGTTCCGGCTCAAGCGACCAGCGACGCCGCCCATCACCGGTAGGTAGATTAGCGCGACAACCAGCGAGGCTGTCAGAACGAAAATCAGCGTGACCGGCAACATCCCCATGAACTGACCGGCAACGCCCGGCCAGAACAGCATCGGCAGAAACGCGCAGAGCGTCGTCGCGGTCGAACTGACGATGGGCCAGAACATGCGCTTTGCGGCATCCGTATAGGCTTGCATCGGACCAATGCCCTCGCGGATGCGGCGGTCAGCGTACTCCACGACCACAATCGCGCCATCGACAAGAATGCCCACGGCAAGGATCAGCCCGAACATCACGATGTTCGACACCGTCACGCCCATCACCGCCAGGAACGCGAAACACAACAGGAATGACGTGGGGATGGCAAAGCCGACCAGCAGCGCAGACCGGGTGCCGAGGGTCGCAAGTACCACGATCATCACCAACGCAATCGCGGTCAGCACCGACCCTTCGAGCTGGCTGACCATCGACGCGACGATCCGCGATTGGTCCATGGAGACGTTGATGACCACCGCTTCCTGTAACTCCGGCGGCCATTTCGCGGCTTCCGCCGTCACGGTCTCGCGCACGAGCGCGGCCGTGTCGATCAGATTGAATCCCTTGCGCTTGACCACCTGCAACGCGACCGTCTCGTCGCCGTTGTACCGCGCGGTTCCGGTCCGGTCCTCGAATGTCAGGCGGATATCGGCCAGATCGCCAAGGGTCACCACCCGGTCACCGTTGGTCTTGACCGGCAGGGTCAGCACATCGCGCGGTTCATCGAAACTGGACGGGATCTTGACCGCAAACGCGCCCTGATCCGTGTCCACTTCGCCCGCCGCGATGAGTTGGTTGTTGTTCTGCACGACGCTCAGCAGTTCATTGGCCGTGACGTTGTAGGCCTCCAGTTTCAGCGGGTCGATCACGACCTCGAGCATCTCTTCGCGGTGTCCGGCAAGCCCGGCCTCCAACACCGGCTCCAGACTTTCGAGCGTATCCTGCAAGTCATTGGCAACGCGCAACAATGTGCGCTCAGGCAGGCCACCTGACAGGTTCACCACGATGATCGGAAACTCCGAGAAGTTGATCTCGTTGATGGTATACTGCTCGTAGCCTTCCGGGAACTCCGCCTCTGCCGAATTCATCCGGTCGCGGACATCGGCGATGATCTTCGTCTTGTCCCATCCGAACTCGAATTCCAGGACCACGTTGGCGTAATTGTCCGCCGCCGTCGCCGTCATCCGGTCCAGCCCGTCCAGGTCCGACAGCTCCGTTTCCATCGGTTTGATCAGCAAGCTCTCGGAATCCTCCGCCGAGACGCCGGGGAACGGCACCGAGACAACCAGAGCCGGGATCTCGATGTCCGGTTCGCCTTCCTTCGGCAGGCCGATATAGGCCATCGTCCCCGCAAGCAGCGACAGCGCGATGAAGGCGATCACCATTCGCGCGCGAGACGCGGCCCAATCAACCAATCCGGTCATGTGGCGGGCTCGCGCATGGTAACGGTCAGCGGGGTGCCCGCGGTGACGAAATCCTGACCGACGACGATCACGTCTATCTCGTCGGGCAAGCCTGCGAGCCAGACCCCTTGCGTGCTGTCGCGCACGATGCTGACGGGCGTAAAACCTGTGATCGTGCCCGTCTCCGATTGAACCACGTGGCGCACGCCCAGGCGACCATCATCATCCAAAGTCAGCGCCGAGGCGGGCAGCAGATGCGCACTCTTGCCGGCGGCCGCCACGGCGACTTCGGCGGTTTGCCCCGCGCGCAGGCGCAGGTCGGGGTTGGCGACCTCGACCTCCACACGGAAGGTCCGGGTCGTTTCGTCCGCTTGCCGCGCAATGAAGCGCACGGTGCCTTCGGCGTCCTGCCCGTCGCTGAGCCGTGCGCGCGCCGGCGCGCCGATGGAAACTTGCGACACGAGCGTCTCCGGAACAAACCCGACGATCTTGATCGGGTCCAGTTGCAGGATCCTCGCGCACTGCCCCCCATTACCGCCCTGTGGGCTGAGATACGCGCCCAGTTCCGCCGTATCATCTTCGAGAACACCTCCGAAGGGCGCGGTTACGGTCAAATCCTCGATCGCGCGCTCGGCGCGGCGCACAGCGGCACGCGCACTCTCCAGCGTTGCGGCGGTCGATGCACGGCGCGTGGCTGAGACGAACCCCTCTTCGGCCAGTTCCGTGGCAGCATTTGCGGTGATTTCAGCCTCCGCCAGCCGCGCACGGGCCTCCGCCAAGGTCACTTCGGCGGTGCCGGGGTCGAGTTGGCACAACACGTCGCCTGCGTTTACCGATACGCCGCGCCGCAAGGGGGCCGAGATTATCCTCCCAGACACCTCAACCGCCACATCAACAGTGCGTGCCGGCTCCGTCCGGCCCCTCAGGACCACGGCACTGTCGATTTGCTGCGCTCGGCTTGACACCGCGACAACCGAAACCGCGCGCTCACGTTCAGGTGTCGGCGTGCTCGCGAGCTCGGTCTGGACGTCGGCATCGTCGGTGTCGGCTTGCGTTTCGATCCCCACGGCTTGTTCCAGCCGGTCGCGTTCGAACACGACGGCGTACAGCATGGCGCTGACGATCACCGCGATCAGGACCGGGACGATACGCATATGGGTCTACTCCTGCACAACGTGCGACGGGCCGGGGAGCCGTAAAAGAATGCTGTTTCGGCGTGCAGAAGTCATGCACACGCCCAAGCTGAACTGTTGAGTCCAAAATACGCCTCTTTTTCCATTCTACAAGGTGGCAATCGGTCCATGCGCGGGGCTTGGCTTTCGCAGTGTGGCCGGTGTAAGACAGCCATGGGCAAGACAACGAGGCGCGCGCAGTGAGCAATCCGGAAAGTTTTATTGATGAGGTGTCGGAAGAGGTCCGCCGTGACCGGCTTTATGGGGCGTTTCGGAAGTATGGCTGGATCGCGGGGCTCTTGGTTGTCCTGATTGTGGGCGGCGCAGCCTATAACGAGTGGCAGAAGGCGCAGGCGCGCGCGGATGCACAGGGCTTTGGCGATGCACTTTACGCGGCGCTGGAAATGACAGAAATCGAAAGCAGGCTGATTGCCCTTGAAGACGTTCGCGCGCCTGACGGCGCAGAACCGCTCAGCGCGCTGATTTACGCCACGGAAGTTCAGGCGCGGTCGACGGAGGAAGCGGTTGCAGCCTTGCAGGCGCTGGCTGCGGTACCGGATACGCCAGCGGTCTACGTCGATCTTGCGCGGTTGCGCATGGTGATGATCGGCGGCGACGTCCTGACGACCGCCGAACGCAGCGCGGCACTGGACACACTGATCCAGGGCAGCGGACCGTTCCGCCTGCTGGCACTGGAACAACGCGCCCTGATCGAGGCAGAGACCGGTCAAAGGGATGCGGCGATCGAAACCTTGCAGCGTATTCTGGGGGCCGCCGGTGCGACCGAGGGCATGCGCACGCGGGTCCTTCAGTTGATCGTGGCACTTGGTGGCGATGTCGCGCAGGGGTAGGGCCGCGCACGGCAGGAGAGCAGCCATGGGACAGGCAACCGGCAGTGCATGGCGCTGGACGCAACTTTTGGCAGCGCTGACCGTCACGGCACTGGTCGCGGCGTGTGGCGAGGACGAGATTATCCTGCCAGGCGAGCGCCTCGACGTGCGGGCTCCGCTGGACCCAGAGGCCGAAGTGCCCGAGCCGGCGGACAGGACCCCTCGGGAGGTCGCGCTCAGCCTGCCGTCGCAGGTCAATCACCAAAGCTGGTCGCACACGAACGGGTCCGTGCAGCACCGCATCCAGCATCCCGCACTCGGCACCAACCCGCAGCGAATCTGGTCCGCTGATATCGGGGCGGGGTCGGATCGCAAGCGTCGGATCACCGCCACGCCGGTGGCCGCCGACGGGCGTATCTTTACCCTCGATGCGCTGGCGCGGGTTTCGGCCGTATCGACATCGGGTGCTGTTCTGTGGACGCGGGATCTGACCCCGCCCCGCGAGCAGTCCGAAGAGGCGTCGGGCGGGGGGCTCGCGGTTGTCGACGGCACGCTTTACGTGACGTCTGCGTTCGGGTTTCTGACTGCGTTTGACGCGGCAACCGGGGACATCCGCTGGCAACAGAAACTGGATGCCGCGGCCACGGCGCCGCCAACGGTGTCCGGGGGAATTGCCTATCTTGTCGGGCGTGACAGCGTGGCCTGGGCCATCGATACGCGTAACGGGCGCGTGCTCTGGTCCTTGCCGGGAACACCGTCGGGGACGGGGTATGTCGGCGGCGGTGCACCGGCGCTGACGGACCGGCTCGCCATCTTGCCATTCCCGTCGGCGGAAATCACCGGGGTGCTGCGCCAATCCGGGATCGGTGTGTGGGGCGGGGCGGTGTCCGGGCAGCGCTTGGGACGCGCCTATGCGGCATTTTCCGACATCACCGGTGATCCGGTTATCGTGGGCAACACCATCTATGCGGGCAATGCCTCGGGCCGCACCGCCGCCATCAATGCAGCCAATGGTGACCGGATATGGACAGCGGACGAAGGGGCTACCAGCCCGGTCTGGCCGGTGGGCAACACGCTGTTTCTGGTGTCCGACCTGAACGAGCTTGTGCGTCTTGACAGCCGTACCGGCGAGGTCGTGTGGGCCGTGCCGCTGCCGAAATTCGTTGATGAGAAGGTACGTCGGCGCAAGAGCATCTATGCCCATTACGGACCGGTTCTGGCTGGCGGACGCTTGTGGGTCGCTTCCAACGACGAGGTGTTGCGCGGCTTCTCGCCCAGCTCGGGCGCGCTGACGGCCCAGATAGAGCTGCCCGGTGGGGCGGCGTCCGCCCCGATCGTCGTCAATCAGACACTCTACGTTGTCTCGCAAGATGGCGAGCTGCACGCGTATCGCTAGCACGCACGGCGTGTGTTGCATCGGGCAAGGGGGCAAGCTAAAGCGGGCGCCTTGAGACGGAGTGCGCGCAATGAGCTTTACCCTCGCCATAGTGGGGCGCCCGAATGTGGGCAAATCCACACTGTTCAACCGCTTGGTGGGCAAGCGGCTGGCGTTGGTTGACGACCAGCCCGGGGTCACGCGCGACCTGCGCGAAGGTCAGGCGCGTCTGGGCGATCTGCGCTTTACGGTGATCGACACCGCCGGGCTGGAGGAAGCCACGGATGACAGTCTGCAAGGACGCATGCGCAAACTCACCGAACGCGCGGTTGGCATGGCCGACGCCTGCCTGTTCGTGATCGATGCGCGTACCGGCGTGACCCCCGCCGACGAGGTCTTTGCCGACATTCTGCGCAAGGCCAATGCCAACGTGATCCTCGCCGCCAACAAGGCCGAGGGGCGCGCGGCGGATGCCGGGCTGTATGAAGCCTACGCGCTGGGGCTCGGCGATCCGATCCCGCTAAGCGCGGAGCACGGCGAAGGCATGGCGGAACTGGCCGGGGTGCTGATGCCGCTGGCGGAGAAGTTCGAAGCCGCACAAGACGCCGAAGTTGCCCCCGAGGTCGATGTCCTGCTGACCGAAGAAGAGGCCGAAGTCGAGGAGGAGGATGCGCCCGCGCTGCCGACCCGCGCCAAGCCGCTGCAAGTCGCCGTTGTCGGCCGTCCGAACGCGGGCAAGTCCACCTTGATCAACCAGTTGCTCGGAGAGGAACGACTGCTGACCGGCCCCGAGGCCGGGATTACCCGCGATGCAATCTCGCTCGGGCTTGATTGGGACGGGCTGCCGGTGCGCATCTTCGATACCGCGGGCATGCGTAAGAAGGCCAAGGTTCAGGAAAAGCTGGAGAAGCTGAGCGTTTCGGATGGCCTGCGCGCCGTTAAGTTCGCCGAGGTGGTCGTGGTTCTGCTGGACGCTGCCATTCCGTTTGAACAGCAGGACCTGCGGATTGCCGATCTGGCCGAGCGCGAGGGCCGTGCAGTGGTGGTGGCGGTCAACAAATGGGATATCGAGGACGACCGGCAGGGCAAGCTGAGGGAGTTGAAAGAGGCGTTCGAGAGGTTGCTGCCGCAATTGCGGGGGGCCCCGCTCGTGACGGTATCGGCGAAGACGGGCCGCGGGATGGACCGGCTGCGTGGCGCAGTGATCCGCGCCTATCAGGTCTGGAACAGGCGCGTTCCGACGGCGCAGCTCAACCGTTGGCTGGCTGCAATGATGGAGGCCCATCCGCCCCCCGCGCCAGGCGGGCGGCGCATCAAAATGCGGTATATGACCCAAGCCAAGACGCGCCCGCCCGGGTTCGTGGTCATGTGTTCTTATCCCGACAAGGTGCCTGATGCCTATAAACGCTATCTCGTCAACGGTTTGCGCGAGGATTTTGATATGCCCGGCACGCCGATCCGGATGACCTTGCGCAGTCAGGCCGACGCCAACCCGTACAAGGACCGCAAGAAATCCACCCCGTCGCGGTTGCGCAAGCATCTGGGCAAGCCGCCGCTGAAGGGATGAAAGCAGCGGTGCCTCAGCGTCTGGCTTTCGAGGATCGCTCTGCGCTGCGGATTATGTCCTGCGCGCGCCGCGCGCCAGGGCTGCCTGCCGGCAACAGTCCGGACGCCCGGCGGGCCTGAACAGCGGCGTCGTCAAGGCGACCGGCCAGCGCGTACCGCTCTGCCACCGTGATCGAGGCCATGCCGGATTGACCGGTTTCGGCGTAAGCCTGCGCCAGATCGCGCAGCAGACGCGGGTTTACGGGATCGCGACTGTAGGCGCGCTGCAATACGTTGAGCGCCTCGCGCGTGGCGCTGCTGGTCTTGAGCGCGAGCAACGCGCGCCCCAGCCCCGCCTGAATCTGCGCTTCGCGCGGGGCCAGTGCGACAGCGCGCCTGTAGGCTTCGACCGCTTGTGGGTAACGCCGCGATTCGAACAGGATCTGGCCGAGAAGCTCGTTGTAGTAAGGATCATTGGGACGCACCGACAGAAGCTTGTCCATTGTCGCAATGGCCCGTTCGGGGTCGGGGGTCTTGTGGTAAGCGATTGCACGCCGCATCAGGGCGACTTCGTCCGTTCGGTTGCCGATCCGACGCTGGGTCCAGTTCGGATTGCGCAGGAAAGCCGAAAGCTTGCCCTGCAACCGGGCGTACCAGTAGGCCGACGCGCTGCGGTCCCGATCGGGCACGTTGGCGGCGGCGGCCATGCCTTGGGCAGCGCGCAGCCGGTCGCGGGTGAGCGGGTGGGTGCGCACGTAAGGGTCCTGCCGGGCGGTGGTCAGAACCTCCTGACCACGAAACACTTCCATAACATCGACCAGAGCGCCCGGATCGATACCGGCACCGACCATGTAGCGTCCTGCGGACCGGTCGGCAGAGGCTTCCTCGGCGCGCGTATGGGCAAAAAAGGCACGACGCGCCGCATCTGCGGATCCGACGCCCAATCCGACGGCGGCCTCCGCGCTGCCGGTGGCGGCGGCGGCGGCCAGTGCGAGGGCAAGACCCACCCGCGCCATGCGCCCGGAGGCCTGAAGGTTCGCCGGACGGCGCGACAGGTGTCCGTTTGCAATGTGCGCGATCTCGTGGGCCAGTACAGCCTGCACCATTTCCGGTGTCTCCAAGCGGAACAGCAACCCACTGTGCAGGATGATGGTCTTTGGACCCGCGACGAAGGCATTCATCTTGCTGTCGTCGAGAATCCAGAAATTCATCCGCTGGTTGCCCAGCCCGGCCGCGTTCATCAGCGGCGCGGCCAGTTCGCGGAGCGAGCGTTCGATCTCGGCGTCCCGGATCAGCGACTGGCCATTGGCTGGCAGGGTGCTCACAACCGTTGCGCAGATCAGGCACAGCGTTGTCAGGAAGTGTTTGAGTTGGTGCATTGACCTCTGGACCGCAGATTGCGAAAGCTCGGGAGCGCGGGCACGCCGTGCGAAGTTAAGGGCTCCCTGATGCGAAACTCAAGCCGCTCCGACATCGATCCTTTCATTGTGATGGATGTGATGGAGGCCGCGCGGGCTGCCGAGGCAACGGGGCAAAGTGTCATCCACATGGAGGTCGGCCAGCCCGGCACGCCGGCCCCCGCCGCGGCGCGCACGGCGCTCGCCAGGGCCCTCGACACGCCACTGGGGTACACCGTCGCGTTGGGAGTGCCGGAACTGCGCGAAGGGATCGCGCGGCTTTACCAAAGGTGGTACGGCATCGACCTCAACCCGGATCGTGTGGTTGTCACGGCGGGGTCGTCGGCGGCATTCCTGCTGGCCTTCACAGCGCTTTTTGATGCGGGTGAACGGGTCGGCGTCGCGGAGCCCGGGTATCCGAGTTACCGCCAGATCCTGCGCGCCTTGTCTCTGGAGCCCGTGGGCCTTCCGACGCACGCTGCGGAAGGGCACCGCCTGCAACCGGACGCGGTGCGCGCCGCCGATATCGCCGGGGCCATTGTCGCTTCTCCGAACAATCCGACCGGGACGATGCTTGGACATGAGGGGCTGGCGGGGCTGGTTGAGGCATGCCAGTCGCAGGGTCGGGCGTTCATTTCGGACGAGATCTATCATGGTTTGCACTATGGCGCCCGCGCGGTCAGCGCACTTGAGGTGTCCGACGAGGTCTATGTCATCAACTCGTTTTCGAAGTATTTTTCGATGACCGGGTGGCGCCTTGGCTGGATGGTGGTGCCGCAGGATCACGTGCGCCGGATCGAGAGGCTGGCGCAAAACATGTTCATCTGCGCGCCGCATGCCGCACAGATCGCCGCGATTGGCGCGCTGTCGGGCGAGGCCGAGGCGGAGCTAGAGGGCAATCGCGCGGTTTATGCAGAAAACCGCCGGATCGTGACCGAGGCGCTGACTGCGATGGGCCTGACGCATTTTGCGCCGCCCGATGGCGCTTTTTATGTCTATGTCGATGTTTCGCATTTGAGTTCGGACACGCTCGCGCTGAGTCGTGAAATCCTCTCGACGGCAGGGGTGGCCGTGACACCCGGGCTTGATTTCGATGCCCTTCGGGGCGGAGGCATGCTGCGCCTGTCCTATGCGCGAGCCACCCGCGATGTCGCGGAGGGGATGTCCCGTCTGGCCGTTTTTTTTAACGCGCGGCAACCCTTGCGAGCGTAATCTCTGTTTTCGTTGCAGAAGTAACTGCGTATAGTCGCCCAAAAAAATCAAGGCGATCGAATGAGCAGGTCAGTATCGAGTTTTTGCGCGGCGCTTGCAGTGCTGCTGGCCTCGCTGGGTTCGGCACCGGCGCAGGACTTGCATGCGCTAGCCCGTATCGATGAAGGCTATTCCAGTCTGAGCACCACCGCGGAGGGCGTCATGCTGGTGCTCGGGCTGTCTCAGCCGGTGCCCTATCGCATCGAAACCCGCCTGAACCCGATGCGCGTGGTGATCGAGTTTCGGGAAGTGGATTTTTCCGGTGCCGCGCCGGAAAGTTACCTGGGCACCGCGGGCGTCGAGCGGGTGTCCGCCAGCATGGCCCGCGAGGGATGGTCGCGGCTGGAATTGTTCCTGTCGGAGCCGATGGCCCTGGCCGAGGCCGAAATGCTCGTGGACGAAGGGGTGGGAACGGCTCTGCTGGAGATCACGCTGACAGCCGTTGATGAAGTGACATTTCTTGCCGATGCCGCGCGGGGCGATCTGGGAGTGACCGAAGATCAGCCGACCCCGGTGGAACAGGAGGCCCTTGCCGTGACACGCCAGCGCGGCGACCGCCCCTTGATCGTCATGCTGGACCCGGGGCATGGCGGGTTTGATCCGGGCGCGGAGCGGGATGGATATACCGAAGCCGACTTAATGCTTCAGTTCGCGCGCGAGTTGCAGGATCACCTCGTACGCAACGCCGGTTATACGGTCCTGATGACCCGGACGGAGGATGAGTTCGTCCCGTTGCCCGAACGCGTCGCGCGGGCGCGCGCGGCGGGGGCGGATGTCTTTTTGTCGTTGCATGCCGATGCCCTGATTGCCGGAGAGGCGTCGGGCGCACGGGTCTACACCTTGTCGGATGTGGCCTCGGACGCGGCCTCGGCCCGGCTTGCCGAACAACTGGATCGCGCGAGCTTGTTGGCCGGCATGGACCTGACCGCGCAGGACGACACGGTGGCGACGGCATTGATGGATCTGGCCCGCACCGAAGTCCGCCCAAGATCCAACCGGTTGGCGGACGCTTTGGTGGAAGGGATCACCGAAACGGTCGGCGAAATGCATCAACGTCCGCGCCTTTCTGCTGATTTTTCCGTGTTACGGGCCCCCGACATCCCATCGGCTTTGATCGAGCTTGGGTTTCTGAGCTCTGACAGCGATCTGGAACGCCTGCTCTCCGAAGAGTGGCGAATGCAGTTGGCCGAAGGGATTCGCACCGCGCTCGAAAGATGGGCCATCGGAGATGCCGCCGAAGCGGACCTGATCCGTCAGTAACCGCGCCTGCCGGTCTTGCGGCACACCCACCAACTGTGGCGGTCCAGATCGGGATCGTTCGGGCGAAACAAGACAACCTCGAACCCCGCAGCGCGCAGCATGCGCCGGTAGGTGAGCGGCGCGTGGCTGGCGTGGTACACAGCCCCTCCGGCGGCATGCCCGACAGCTTCGCCGCGTGTCGGACCCGTGGAAAAGATCAACAGGGCGTTTGGGGCGGCATGGTTCGCAAAAATAGGAAACATGCCTGCCTGCGCGCGGTGCGAAAGATGAAAGAAGCTGTCCCAGGCCAGCAGCACGTCGAACTGCCTGCGCATGGCGAGGTGGCGCATGTCTGCCAGATGTAAGCGGGCTCCGGGAACGTCGGCACGGTAGAATGCCAGCATGGTCGGAGCGGCATCCGTGCTTGTCATCATGAACCCGCGCCGAGCCAGCCACCATGCAAGCGGCATGCCCGTCCCGCAACCGATATCCAGAACGCGGCGACCTTTCGCTTCGCGCTGAAGGCGTCGGAGCATCGGAAGCTCCCACAAGGAGGTCCCTCGCGCGCGCGCAAAGATGTGTGCGCCTTCGGTGTAGGTTTGGATGATCTGTTCAGGTCCCGGTCTGGGTGCCATCTTTTTTTGCCCTTCCGAGTGCGCAGGCTCGCGCGGATGTGATGCAGAGGCGGCGGCGTGTCGCGCAGGGCCTGCGGTATTTACGCGCCGTCAGACGGTTGTGCTTTTGACCGGACGCTCCGAGATCGGTATAGACTGACACGATAACGAAGCATGGGGCAGCTGTGTTGATCCGGTTCATTCTTGGCGTTTTCGGCGCCATCTTTACCACTCTGACGCTGGGGCTTTTTGCCGTGGCGCTGACGGTGGGGGCTGTGCTGTGGATGTACGGGCGCGATCTGCCGGATACCGAGGCCCTTGCGCAGTATGCCCCGCCCACGATCAGCCGCGTCTATTCCAGCGAAGGCGCCTTGATGGACGAGTTCGCGCGCGAACGGCGGGTGTTCGCACCGGCCGATGAAATCCCCGATCTGGTCAAGCAGGCGTTCATTTCTGCGGAAGACAAGAATTTCTACAGCCACAAGGGTTACGATCCGCGCGGGATCGCGGCGGCAGCGTACGAGGCGGCCACTGGCGGGCGCTTGCGTGGTGCGTCGACGATCACGCAGCAGGTGATGAAGAATTTCCTACTGGGGGGGGAGCGGTCCGCAGAGCGCAAGATCAAGGAAATCATCCTGTCGGCCCGCATCGAGGAAACGCTCGAGAAAGAGGATATCCTCGAACTGTACCTCAACGAAATCTTCCTTGGTCAGAACAGCTTCGGTGTCGCGGCGGCGGCACAGACCTATTTCAACAAGGCGCTGGCCGAACTGGAGATCCACGAGGCGGCGTATCTTGCGGCCTTGCCCAAGGAACCCTCGAACCTTCATCCGGTGCGCGACCGCGAAGAGGCCACGGGCCGACGCAATTTCGTGCTGCGCGAGATGTTCGAGAACGGCTACATCACGGCAGATGCCTATCAGACCGCCCGTGAAATGCCGCTGGAATCCGTGCAAAGCGGGGCCTACGCGAGTTTTCGCAGTTCACTCCCGCCCCGCGATTACTTCACCGACGAGATCCGGCGCCAGTTGTCGGGGCGTTTTGGTGAAGAAGAGTTCTTTACCGGCGGTCTGACCATTCGCGCCACGGTCGATCCGCTTTTGCAACGCAGTGCGGCCAAGGCTCTGCAGGACGGGCTGGAGAAATACGACCGATCTCGCGGTGTTTATCGGGGCCCCTCCGAGCGGATCTCCGAAGCTGAACTTGGCACTTGGCGCGAGGCCCTCTCGGACCTGCGCGTGCCGCGCGATATTGCGGGCTGGCGCGCGGCAGTTGTGCTGGGGTTTGATGGCGGCGATGCCATCCTCGGCGTGGAGGGCATTCCCGGAGACGCCGAACGCCTGCCTGCGCGTGACGTGCGGTGGGCGCGCCCGCGGCGCGAGGGTGGGGGGCTTGGCCCGCAGGCGCGCACCGCGTCCGATCTGCTGGCCGTTGGGGATGTGATCCATGTGACAGATGGCGAGAACGGCTGGTCCCTGCGCCAGATCCCAGAAGTGCAGGGTGGCTTCATGGCGATGGACGTGAACACGGGGCGCGTTCTGGCGATGCAGGGCGGGTTCTCTTACCAGTCATCCGTCTTCAATCGTGCCACGCAGGCCACACGCCAGCCAGGGTCGAGCTTCAAGCCGCTGGTCTACGCCGCCGCGCTGGACACGGGCTATTCGCCGGCGACCATCGTGATCGATGCCCCGATCGAGATTGACACCGGCGGTGGCATCTGGCGGCCGAAAAACGCCTCCAACCAGTTCTACGGACCGACACCACTGCGCACCGGGATCGAACGGTCGCGGAACCTTATGACCGTGCGGCTTGCGCAAGAGGTCGGCATGGAAACAGTTGCGCGCTACGCTGAACAGTTCGGTGTCTATGACAAGCTTGAACCGTTTCTGGCCAATGCCCTGGGGTCGCAGGAAACAACCCTGTTCAACATGGTGGCCGCATACGCGATGTTCGCCAATGGCGGCGAACGCGTGGAACCGACGCTCGTGGACCGCGTACAGGACCGCTGGGGCGAGACGGTCTACCGTCATGACCGCCGCGAATGCCTCGATTGTATGGAAGCCAGCCTGCCCGATGGCGAGGCACCGCGCATCAAGTCGAACCGCGCGCGGGTCATCGACCCGATCACAGCTTACCAGCTGACCTCCATGATGCGGGGGGTTGTGGACCGGGGCACGGCGGCGCGAACGGTTAACCTGCCGGTGCCGATCGCTGGAAAGACCGGCACCACCAATGACGCCAAGGATGTCTGGTTTGTCGGGTTTTCATCGAACATCGTCGCGGGCTGCTACATCGGATACGACATCCCGCGCACGCTCGGGCGCGGTGCGTCGGGTGGCGGCATGTGCGGCCCGGTGTTTAATGATTTCATGACCGTGGCGGTTGAGGAATACGGTGGTGGCCGGTTCAAGGTGCCCGATGGCGGAACCTTCGTGAAAATCGACCGGATCACCGGTGGGCGCGTGGATGACGATGCCTCTGGTGCACAGGTCGTCGCGGAACTCTTCCGTGCGGGCGAAGAGCCGTTCTACGGCGTGGGCGCGGCCATCGACGGTGGGTTTGCAATGGGGTCCAACTTACCGCTGTTCACACCGCCACAGGACACGCAGCAGGGCGGGACAGAGGTTGTCACGTCCACTGGGCGGACGGCCGTGGTGCCTGAGAAAGCCAATGTCGGCACCGTAACGGCGGGCGGGCTTTACTAAGGGCGTATGCCTTAGCTTTGACTTCGTGGTTTTCGATCTAGGTCGATGTCTTGGGGGCGGAACGAAGCTCAGGAGGTGACATGTACGCCTTTGCCTGGCCCATACTCAAAGCCAATGCCGTGATCCTGATCGCCGCTGCCATTGCGCTTGCGGTGCTTGAGATGATGCTCCCGGGCGAAATGCCCTTGGGCGGCGTGCTGGCCGGGTATGGACTGGTGGCTTACCTGGCCCACCGTACTGCAGTGCTGGGGCCACCGCCATCAGGTCAGGCACGCGAGGTATTCGAGTTGTCTTCAAAGTGGCCGTTCCTTTGGCGCTATTTCGCGACCGTCCCGTTCGTTGCTGCGGTGATGCTGGCTGTTTTGTTCATGGCGTCGCCGTTGCTCGCACTGGAAAACGAAACGGCCCGCATTTTTGTGCTTGGTGTCTCGGTGTCGGTCGGATTGCTGCTCTTTGCGCTGGTTCTGGCCCAGTTCGGTACCGTGTTTCCGGCTGCCGCCACCGGGGGCGACAAACGTCTCGCCAGTGCCTCGCGGCGCGGACGATTGACCTTCTGGCGCACAATGGCGCGGTTTCTGATCGGCCCGGCGCTCTGCACGACCCTCGGTCTGGCGATCCTATCGGTCGCTGTCGACGCCCTGCCGACGTATCGCGGCACCTTCGACCTGTTTGTCTTTCTTCTTTCGATGGCAGGCTGGCTGCTGGGGCTCATCAACACGGTCCTCGCTGCCGTTGTCCTAAGCCTCGCGTATCTGGAGGCAGAGGCAACGCCCGCCGAATAGCCCCGGACCCTTGAGTGTCGCGCGGGGTTTGGCTACATCCGAAAGCCGGGGGGCGCTGACGCTCTCCACCGAGGTTGGAAGGCAATCCCCATGCGCGCAGACGCCCAGAACGCCGTTGAGGCCATTGAGAAATCGCTGAAACTGCTTGAGCAGCGGCTGGACTATGAGACCGCGCCGCACCGGCTCGAAGAGTTCAACGCGATGATCGAGGATCCCGATCTGTGGAACGATCAGGCGCGGGCGCAGAAGCTCATGCGCGAGCGACAGCTGCTCGTCGATGCAATCTCGACCTTTGAGGGCATCAAGCAGGAGCTTTCCGACAATGTGGAACTGATCGAGCTTGGCGAGATGGAAGACGATGCCGATGTCGTTGCCGAGGCCGAAACAGCACTCAAGGCACTGGAGACGAAAGCTGCCGCGAAGGAGTTGGAGGCGCTGCTCGACGGGGAAGCGGACAGCAACGATACGTTCCTCGAAATCAACTCCGGGGCAGGGGGCACTGAAAGTTGCGACTGGGCGTCGATGCTCGCGCGCATGTATGTGCGGTGGGCGGAAAAGCAGGGCTACGAGGTGGAGCTGCAATCGGAAACGCAGGGTGAAGAGGCCGGCATCAAGTCCGCCGCCTACAAGATCAGCGGACACAATGCCTATGGTTGGCTGAAATCCGAATCCGGCGTGCACCGTTTGGTACGCATCAGCCCCTATGACAGTTCTGCGCGGCGGCACACCTCGTTCAGTTCAGTCTGGGTTTATCCCGTTGTGGACGACAATATCGAGATTGAGGTGAACCCGGCAGACATCCGGATCGATACTTACCGGTCTTCGGGCGCGGGCGGGCAGCACGTGAACACTACGGACTCTGCTGTACGGATTACTCACAATCCGACCGGTATCGTCGTCACCAGTTCCGAAAAGTCCCAGCACCAGAACCGCGATATCGCCATGAAGGCCCTGAAATCGCGGCTCTATCAAATGGAGTTGGATCGCCGGAACGCTGCGATCAACGAAGCGCATGAGAACAAGGGCGATGCGGGCTGGGGGAACCAGATCCGGTCCTACGTGTTGCAGCCCTATCAGATGGTCAAGGATCTGCGAACGGGGTTCGAGACCTCGGACACAAGCGGGGTTCTCGACGGGGATCTCAATGCGCTCATGGCGGCGACATTGGCCCAGCAAGTTGCCGGAAAAAGTCGCAGCGAGGCCCAGGGCGACGACTGACGCGCTTGCGAAACGCGCCTGAACTGCATTGCACTCTACCTCATCGGCAGCCGCAGGAGTGCGGCCCGATATAGGAGAGATGACAATGACACGTGTTTTATCCTGTACCAGTCTGACGCGGCGCAACGCGCTGCAATTGGGGGCTGCGGCCCTTGCGACACCATTCATCGCCGGGCGCGCCCGCGCTGCGCAAACCCTTACGTTCCAACTGGACTGGAAATTCAACGCCCAGTTCGCCGGCCTGTTCATGGCGAAAGCCGAGGGGCTGTATGCCGACGCCGGACTGGATGTGGACATTCGACCATGGGGCGACGGGATCAACGTGGCATCCGAGGTTGCCGAGGGGCGCGCGCAGATGGCCTGTGCCGAACAGAACCTTATCCTCGGCGCACAAGCAGGGGGCGCCCCGATCAAGGCCGCCGCCACGATGTTCCAGGCTTCGCCTTACGGGTTGATGGCCCCGGCGGGCGCTGGTCTGACCGGATTGGATGCGCTTGGCGGCAAGACGGTCGGTGTGCACGTGGACGGGCTCAAGGTCATGGCGCTGGTCAAGGGGGTGAACGGGATCGAGGATATCGAGGTCGTCGAGATTCCCTACGCCGACAAGTTCGACCGAGCGGCATCGGGCGAGATGTTCGCGGTGCAGTGCTACGTCATCGACGAACCGATCGGCGTAGAGGCCGCCTACGGCGCAGCACCTGAGGTGCTGAAGCTGTCCGATCACGGTCTGCTGTCCACCGCACAGACGATCCTGGTGTCCGATGCGATGCTGGCGGATGCGCCCGAGACCGTTGCAAGCTTTCTCGATGCCACGTTCGAAGGGTGGGCGCGCGTGCTCGCGGACAAACCAGCCGCGGCCGAAATGGTGGTGGCGCAGTTTGTGCCGGAGGGGTCGCCCTACAAGGACGTTGCCTACCAGACCCGCACGCTGGAACTTCTGGAGCCCTATGTCACAGGCGGCGCGGACGATATCGGCGTGATTGACCGTCAGATGTGGGTCGCGGCAGCAGAACGCATGGCAGAATACGGGATCGTGGCCGATCTGCCCGACCTGTCTCAGACGCTGGCAGAGACCGCCTTTGTCAGCTGACACTGCCGATCCGGGCTTGGCCGCATAGCGGCTTGCTTGCTAAGCTTGCGCCAAGGAGGACCGACCATGGCGCAAGCAACCCACCCCGAAGATACGTCCGATGCAGGTCCTGTCACGGTCACGGTGAACACGGTCGAGGTCAGCGACGTCAAAGCGGCCCTTGCCGCCGGGTGGGCGGATTTCAAGGCGGCCCCGGCCTTCGGCCTGTTCTTCAGCGCAGTCTATGTTTTTGGCGGCATCGCGATGGTGTACATCCTGCTGGCGACGGGAAAGTCATGGGCAACGCTTCCGATAATTGTCGGCTTTCCCCTGATCGGCCCATTTGCCGCCGTGGGGCTTTACGAGGTCAGCCGTCGCCTGCAATGCGGTGAACCGCTGGACTGGGGCGGGGTTCTTGGGGTTGTCGTGCGCGAGCGCAGCCGGCAAATGCCATCCATTGCCGCCGTGATCCTGATCTTCTTTCTGTTCTGGAACTTCCTCGCGCACATGATTTTCGCGCTGTTTCTTGGCCTTCAGGTCATGACCAACGTCACATCCTCCTTCGGTGTGTTCCTGACTCCGAATGGCTTGATGATGCTGGCGGTCGGCACGGCGGTCGGGGCGGTCTTGTCATTCGTGCTCTATGCAATCACGGTTGTGAGCCTGCCGCTCCTGCTGGATGCGGAGGTTGATTTCGTCACAGCCATGATCAAGAGCTTTTCTGCGGTCACCGAGAACCTGGGTGTCATGCTGGTCTGGGCCGCGATTGTTGCTGCACTTCTGGTCGCCGCGATGATCCCCGCATTTCTCGGGTTGTTTCTGGTCCTGCCGTTGCTGGGGCACGCCACGTGGCATCTGTACCAGCGGGTTCTTACGGTGTCCGGAGCCTGAAGACGGCCCAAGCCGCCGCCAGGGCCGCCAGGACCGCAGAGGCGAGCGATACAGCCGTGAACCCGGCGTTCAGGGCGCTCAGGTGGTGTGCGCCATCGGCGGCAGCGCCGAAACTGGCCGTTCCCCCGCACGCGGCATAGGTCGCGGCGGCGAGCGTGCCCATAGAGGCGACCGCGCACAAGCCTGCCACGCGACTAACCGCATTGTTGATCCCAGAGGCCGCCCCGGTCGCGTCTTCCGGGACCGAGGCCATCACCACGCTCGACAACGGAGCCACCGCAAGCGCAAGGCCAAACCCCATCAACGCACAAAGCGGCACTGTCGCGGCCCAGAACGCCTGCGAAGGGGCGCTGAGCCCAAGTCCGGCAAAGGCAACCGCAACGATGGCAGCCCCGGTGCCGATGAACTTGTGCGCACCGTGGGCTTCCGCCCATTTGCCCGAAAGCGGAGACAGGATGGCGATAAAGACGGTCATGGGAACGAAGGCGAGGCTGGCCTCGAACGCGCTGAGACCCCAGCCGGAAATGACCGTCATGGGCAGATAGAACAGGACTGCGGACAACGCAAAATAGAGCGCGAAGGTGATCAGGTTGGCCGCTGAAAACGCGCGGGACCAGAACAGGCGCAGAGGCATCA
The DNA here is from genome assembly GCF_049800835.1 of Tropicimonas sp. S265A. Lineage (NCBI taxonomy): Bacteria > Pseudomonadati > Pseudomonadota > Alphaproteobacteria > Rhodobacterales > Roseobacteraceae > Tropicimonas > Tropicimonas sp. S265A. The sequence goes on along the minus strand of NZ_JBNAFU010000001.1, from coordinate 396,293 downwards.
TCGGATGCGGGCTGCGTGCCTCCACCAACAGGAACCCCGCAAAGACACCAAGGCCGGCACCAGACCAAACCAACATCGCACGGTCGATAGCCGACCCGTGTTCGGCCCCCGAAAGCCCGTAGGCCAAGAGCCCGAGCCCAAGCGTTGCGAGCACGGCGCCCGGCACATCGAGGCGCGTACTCGATTCGCCGCCAACGGGCGTGGTTCTGGTGAGCAGAAGCCAGACGGCGATTGCGCCGAGCGGCAGGTTGAGCGCAAAGATCATCCGCCAGGCGCTCGCCCCGGCCACATCCAGCAGCGCGCCGCCCAACACCGGGCCAACGGCCGTGGTCAGGGCTGAGGCCGCCGCCCAGGTGCCGATCGCACGCCCGCGCGCGTCGGCGGGATAGGCCTGGGCGATTATCGCCAGCGATCCCGGAACCATCACGGCAGCGGTTACGCCCTGCAAGGCGCGCGCCACGATCAAACTGTCGGCGGTGGGGGCGATGGAGCAGGCGATCGACGTGATCACGAAGCCTGCGATGGACAGGGTAAAGACGCGCGAGACACCGAACCTGTCGGCCAGCGCTCCGCCGACAAGCAACAGGGCCGATAGCGTCAGCAAGTACGCGTTCGAGATCCACAGGACCTGCGTCAACGATGCGTCAAGGTCTGCACGAATGGCAGGCATCGCCACCGATACGACGGAGCCATCTATAAACCCCATGGCCGATGCGAGTATGGCGGCCATCAAGACAAACTTGCGCGCCTCCGTCGAACAGAGACGCGCATTATGGGCTTGGGACTTGTCAGGACACAGGTGCGGGGGCGCCGACACGGCCCCGCGCCTTCGTCCTCAGGCGCCGGTTTTCTGTGCCGGGGCGGCTGCGGCAGGCGCAGGCTTGGGGGCCGGTGCCGACTTCTTCTGGGTTGCGGTGCCGAGCGGATCGTCCTGACGTTGTACGGACCCTTCGAAATGCGCGCCGCTTTCGATGGCGATGGTCTTGTGGATGATGTCGCCCTCGACCCGTGCGGAAGATGTCAAACGCACCTTCAGGCCACGCACCCGACCAATGACGCGACCATTGACGATCACGTCGTCTGCGACGACTTCGCCGTTGATCGTGGCGCCTTCGCCGACAGTCAGAAGATGCGCGTAGATGTCGCCTTCGACCTCGCCTTCGATCTGGATGTCACCCGATGTCCGGAGGTTCCCCACCACCTTGAGGTCCGATGACAGGATCGACGGAGGGGCTTTCGGCTTGGCAGTGGCAACCGGCGAGGTTTGCGACAGTGTCGGGCGCGGGGCCTCGGGCGCTGCGCCTGTGTCTGCGTCATCGGCCTTTGGACCGGGTTCATTGATTCGTGATTTAGAGAACATCTTTGCCTGCCCTGATAAACGTCATGGGATTTACGGGTTTCCCGGATTCGTGCACCTCGTAGTGCAGATGAACCCCGGTCGACCGACCAGTGCTTCCCATATCACCGATCCGATCCCCGCGCGAGACCCGTTGACCCTCTTTCACACGCAATTTCGTCATATGTGCATAGAGTGTCTCATACCCGAAGGCGTGTTTGATGCGCACCATGCGCCCGAAGCCGCGATGCCAGCCCGCCTTGACCACCACGCCCTCCGCCGTGGCGTAGATCGGTGTCCCCAGAGGCGCGGCAAAATCCGTACCCTTGTGCATACGCGTTCCCCCGCCCTTGGGGTCGCGACGATACCCGAACGGGCTGGTGAAGCGGAAGCTGCTTTGCACCGGCATGGCGAAGGGCAGTTTGTCGACCGCGATGCGGTGCAGGTTCAGGCGGTCCAGTCCGACGAGAATTTCCCGTGTCCGAAAGCTCAACTCGTCTTGTGGTAACCCGCGGGTCGACAGGGTCTGCGCGACCAGCGGGCCGCCCTGGCCCGAGTAGCCGCGGCGCACTTCCTGGAGGATGCGATCCGGCGAGAGACCGACCTCGCGGAACATCGCCTCCAGCGGTTCAACGGAAACGGCGACCGCCTCTTCAAGGGTCTGGAAAATGCGATCGTTGCGTTCTTCGGAGATCTGGCTTGTCAGCAAAAGCTCTTCGACCTCGGCCATGGCCAGCGCATAATCGGCGTCGAGCGTATCGCGATCCTCGGCTGTGCGGCCCAACGTGGCGGTCAGGAACCCCAGCGTAGCTTCAAGGTCCCGGATGCGTGCCTTGTCGGTTTTCTCAGAACCGGTGGCTTCCGCCAGCTCGGCCATGGCCTCCTGCGCCTGCGCGCGGGCCTGATCTCTTTGGTCAACGGCCGTGCGCAAGGTGGATTGAACGGCCTCGACCGTGTTCTCCAACTCGGCGCGTCGCTCTTCGGATTCCAGAAGCCGCGTCTGCATCTCGCTGACCTGACGCAGCGCCAGGTTAAACCGTTCCTGTGCGGCGATCGCCTCGGCCAGCCGCGCATCGCGATCCTCCGAAAGGTTGTTGAGGCGCTCTGAGTAGACCTGCTGTTCGCGCAGCGCCTGCTCACGCGCGCTTCCAGAGCCGAGCGCCTCGAAGATCACCATGGAGGAGGCGAGGGCAGTCCACCCCAGCAATACTGCTGCACCAGCGACCATGCCGATCTGCGTACCTGTCCCGAGCCGCACGAAGCGGGTCGCACTGTCCGACTTCAAGAAAAGGCGCTTCTCAGGAAACATCGTTTCCAAGCGCTTGCCCAACCGTGTGTTCACCACGTTACCTCAGTTCCCCAAATGCGCCCCGGTTTCGCGTGTGACCGTGTTACGCAATCCGGTTAAGGGGTAGGAGAAGTAACGTCGCACACGCAAGGATTTTGGGCGGCTCGGCCAAAAACGGCGCTCTTTTACGCAGGAATCGGCAGGTTTCCGCCGAAACGCCGAGGTCTCGGCGCTGCTAGAGTTGCTCGACCTGCGCAACTGGGTCTGTCAGCGGCCAGTAGAAGTCAGGTGGCAGGCCGGCTTCGGCGCGTTTTTCTTCGTTGAATGGCGGTTTCAGCGTGGCGTGGAAATACCTGCGAACAAGCGTGTGAAATGCATCCTTGGGGTCGATATCCGCGCGTCCGCAGAGAAAGTGAAACCATTTTGCCCCGTACGCAACATGGCCGACCTCCTCGCCATAAATGACCTTGAGCGCCTCCGCGGACTGGTCTTCGTTGGCCTTCTCGAAGATCGCGATCATGCCAGGTGTGACATCCAGCCCGCGTGCCTCCAGCACCATGGGAACGACGGCCAGGCGCCCCAGTAGGTCCTGCGCCGTGTCTTCCGCCGCGCGCCACATGCCCGCATGGGCGGGCAACGCGCCGTAAAAACTGCCCGCAGCTTCAAGACAGTCGCACATCAAATTGAAATGTTTGGATTCTTCATCAGCGGCCTTGACCCAGTCGTCATAGTAGCCGACCGGCATGGGCGTGTCGGTAAATCGCGCGATGATGTCCCAGTGCAGGTCCACTGCGTTCAGTTCGATGTGCGCAACCGCATGCAGCAAGGCGATGCGTCCCTCTGGTGTACCGGGGCGCCGTCGCGGGACGTCGCGGGGCGATAGCAACTCCGGCCGATCGGGACGGGCAGGCATATCGGGCGGCGAGGCGGTCCCGATCTCCATCGGTGCGTTGTTCGCCCGGGTGGCGAACCATTTTGCGGCACAGGCGCGGCTGAGCGCCGTTTTCTCCCGACCGTCGGGTGTGCGCAAAACGGCGTCTGCGCAGCCCGCCAGCGTTTCAGGCAGCGTCTTGGGAAACGTCACAGGGCCTTTACCGCCTCGAGCACGGCATCGACATGGCCCGGAACTTTCACCTTGCGCCAGATCTGCGCGACCTTGCCCTCGCCGTCGATCAGAAAAGTCGCGCGTTCGATCCCCATGTATTTCTTGCCGTACATCTGTTTTTCGACCCAGGTCCCCCATGTCTCGCAGACATCTGTTTCCGCGTCGCTGAGCAGGTGCACTCCGAGGTCATGCTTGTCGCGAAACTTGTCGAGCTTCTTGACGGGATCCTTTGAAATACCGAGAATTTTTGCGCCTGCCGCCTCGAATGCGGCAAGGTTTTCCGTGAATCCGATGGCCTGTTTGGTACAGCCGGACGTGTCGGCCTTGGGATAGAAATAGACCACGACCGCGCTGGGGCGGAGCCCGGACAGGGTGATGGTGTCGCCGCCATTGGCGGGCAGGGTGAAGTCGGGGGCAATCTGGCCGGTTTCTATCATGCTATCCTCGCTGTAGACTTTGTGCGGACACTAGCGGAGAACAGTCTGAAAGAAAGGGCGCGGGCCGAGAAATCGAGCGCGCCGCGCATGACGATGCGACGCCAGAAAGTGCAGGGACCCCTCGACCGGTGAGTGACGCAGAGCCGACGTCTCGGTCCGACCCCGCAGAAGCGCGGGCGTCGGCACCAACCTACAGTTCGCGGCGGCGGTCCGGGCTGCTGGTGGTGCTCGCCGCAGGGATCCTGCTGGCGACGTTGGGCGGATTGTCCGCACTTCTGTTGCGCGGCACCGTCCACGTTCCAAATCCCATCGTCGATCTGGTCGAGGATCGTTTGCGGGGTGTGGCCCAAGGGCAGGGCATCGCGCGCATCGGGGCCGTTGAACTCACCTTGACAGACACGTGGCGGCCGCAACTGGTCGTCAGTGATACGGTGTTGCGCACGCGTGGTGGTGGCAACCGTCTCGTCGTGCCCCGACTTGACGTGACCCTGTCGCGCCGTGCGCTCTTGCGGGGGGAGGTGCGTCCGCTGGATGTGACCATCGACGGGGCGGCCTTGCGGGTCACGCGGCGCGCTGACGGGTTCACGCAGCTTGCCCTTCAATCCGGCGAAACGCTCAGTGAGGGGCCCTCGTTGCCCGCTGTCATTGCGGGGATCGAGGCGTTTTTCGACCGTGCGCCGCTTGATCAGCTTGAAACGTTGATCCTGTCGAACCTGAGTCTACAGGTGACCGGCGGCGGGCTTGGGCGCGGTGTTACTTTGTCCGGCGGGGTCGCGCGGGTTGATGTCGGTCAGACCCGGATCGGTATTGCGCTGGCGCTTGATCTCGAAGGCGCCCCGCCGGGTGCAGGGGCCTCCTTGCGCTTTGAGACCGAACGGCATGCGCCCGAGACGCGGATGTCCTTGCGGCTGCGCGATCTTCCGGCGGGCCTGCTCGCACAGCAGTCACCCGCTTTCGCGGCGCTTTCGGCTTTTGACGGATCGGTGACCGCACAACTTGATGGCGCACTCGCCCCGGATGGCGCGCTGGATGGGTTGTCAGGGCGCGTGACCCTTGGCGCGGGGGGCGTTGAGGTGCCGTGGCAAGCCGATCCTGTCGCGATCGATGCTGCGACCCTGTCGTTGGCGTTTGATCCGGGGCTGCAAAGGTTCACCCTGTCGGACGTCGACCTTCGTTCGGATCTGGCCAGAGGCGCCCTGTCGGGCACGATCGATCTCGTGCCCGGCAAAGGCGACGCGATCTGGCCGGATGTCCAGTTCGCGCTGACAGGGCGGATCGATTACGCGAAACTGACCCCAAAACTGCGCACGGACGCGCAGGACATGGGTCTGCGCGTGGAAGGCCGATTTTCCGGACCCGCGCGCAGGCTCGATTTGGGGTTGGTCCAGTTGGCAGATCACGGCACCGACGCGCGTGCCACGGGGACAGGTCGGGTGAACTGGCCTCTCGATGCGCCTCCGGCGCTCGCGCTCGATCTTCACCTGCCACGCATCGCAGCAACGCGTGTTGCACAATTCTGGCCGGCAGAGGGCAAGGGCAGCAAACTGGGCCGCTGGCTGGCAGACAACCTGCGCGAGGGTACTTTGCTGGACACCCAAGCGGCAGTGCGCCTGACACGGGGTGCAAAGCCGGAAATCGGGGTAAGCTTCGGTTATGAGAACGCGGTGGTCTGGGTTTTGCCGGAGTTCCCCGACCTGATTTCCGCGCATGGCCATGCGACCCTGTTCGACAACCGCTTTCTGATCCGCGTGGGTGCGGGGGAAATTGCGCCCCAAGGGGCAGTGCCGGTCTCGGTCGACGGGTCCAGTTTCGAAGTGGTGGACACCCGGATCAAGGGAACCGACGCGCGTTTGAGACTGGCTGTGAACGGTCCGGCAACGACGCTGTTCGACGTGCTGGATCGCGCACCTGTGCGTCTTGGTGAAAGGTTCCCGATGCCGTTGGACAAGATCGCGGGAAAGGTCGCGGGCTCGGCTGATTTCCTGATCCCGCTGCGCAGGGGCGCGGCGTTCGACCTGCCAAGGTTGATCGTGGATGCGCAGGTGTCGGACGGCGCGATTGCAGGGATAACGGAGACGCTTGATCTGTCGGAGGCCACGATCAATGTCGGGCTTTCGCAATCGCGGGTCGAGCTTGGCGGTTTTGGGCTGTTGGCCGACATGCCGGTAAGCTTTGACCTTGCCCTGCCATTGAGCCCGGACGCAGATCCTGCCCCCACGGTCATCAGCGGAACGGCGCGCGTGAATGCTGATCGGCTGGCCTCCATCGGGGTGCGCCTGCCGCCAGATGCCGTCACGGGGACAGAGACCGAGGCGCGCTACCGGCTGACGCTGTCGGGGCCGGATGTTGCGCCCGAACTTGTGGTGACGTCCGAACTCACCGGATTGGGCGTCTCTGTTCCGGCCTTGGGCTGGTCCAAGCCCGAAAATTCGACAGCTGCGTTCGATGCGCAGATCACCTTGGGTCAGCCGCCGCAGGTGGACCGCCTGGCGCTGTCTGCGCGCGGTCTCGAAGCACGGGGAAATCTGCGCCTGTCTGCCGAGGACAGCAGCCTCGAATGGCTGCAATTGGAACGCTTTGCGTTGGCCGACTGGCTGGACGTGCAGGTCGAACTTGTCGTGCGCGGGCCGGACCAGTCCCCGACCATCGTGTTGACCGGAGGACAGGTTGACTTGCGTGCACGCCCCTCGTTGCCGACCGGGTCAGGCGGAGGGCAAGCGGGTGCCTTCGCCCTGCGACTTGATGAGGTGATCGTTGCTGATGGTATTGCCTTGCAGAACGTGCGCGGCACGATTTCCGCAGGGCGTGTTTTTACCGGAGAGGTGACAGGGACGCTAAACGGCCGTGCACAGGTACGTTTGGAAATCGGGCCCGGGCCGAATGGCCGCCAGTCGCTGCGCCTTGCATCGGGTGACGGCGGCGGGCTTCTGGCGTCGGCGGGTATCCTGACCAACCTGCGCGGCGGACAGTTGGACCTGATGATCGAGGAGACAGCGACCAAGGGCGATTATGTCGGCCAATTGAAGATTGCCGATACGCTGCTGGTGGAAAACCCCGCCGCTGTGGAGGTGCTTTCAGCCTTGTCCATCGTCGGGCTGGTCGAGCAATTGGCGACGGGCGGTGGGATATCCCTGACCGAGGTATCTGCCGACCTGCAACTGATGTCGCGCGGTATCGGGTTGCAAAACGGTCTGGCGAACGGTCCTTCGCTGGGGATCACATTCGAAGGGGTCGTGATGCCGCAGAGCAACCGGATCGACCTGCAAGGCGTGGTGTCGCCCTTTTACATGATCAACTCGCTGGGGGGCGGGTTGTTCGGAACACCCGGCGAAGGGCTGATCGGCGTGAACTACCGCGTCGAAGGCCCACGGGCGGCGCCGCGCGTGACGGTCAATCCTTTCTCGGTCTTGACACCGGGCATCTTTCGGGACCTTTTCCGCCGGCCACCGCCACAGCTGACACAATAGGCCGTTTCGCAGGATGACCCTGACCCTCGCCGATTTCGATTTCGATCTTCCGGAGGCGTTGATCGCAACCCGCCCGGTCTCCCCCCGCTCGTCGGCCCGCTTGCTGGTGGCGGAGGGCGCGCGCCCGATCCGGGACTGCATCGTGACGGACCTGGTGCGCGAATTGCGACCCGGCGACCGGCTGGTATTGAACAACACCAAGGTGATCCCCGCGCGCCTCTTTGGCAGCAGAACCCGTCAAAGTGCGCAGGGGCAGGTGACGGCAAAGGTTGAAGTCACCCTGACCGAGCCTGCGGCAGCAGGCGGTTGGTGGGCGCTGGCCAAGCCGTTGCGCAAGGTCTCGGAAGGTGAAGAGATCATTTTCTCGGCACAATTGTCAGCGCGGGTTGCCGAAAAAGCCACCGACCGCCTTCGGCTAGAGTTCAACTTGGCGGGCGAGGAGTTTGACGCTGCTCTGGCGGAGGCAGGGGCAATGCCGCTGCCGCCCTACATCGCGGGCAAGCGCCCGGCGGATGCGCGCGACAAGGACGACTACCAGACAGTGTTTGCCAAACACAGCGGTGCGGTGGCGGCCCCGACCGCGTCACTGCATTTCGACCCGCCACTGCTGGAGGCCCTGCGTGCACGCGGGGTGGAGATGTCTTTTGTCACGCTCCACGTCGGCGCGGGAACGTTTCTGCCGGTGAAGGTGGAGGACGTGACCACCCACAAGATGCACGCCGAATGGGGGGAGATCCCGGCGCGATCCGCGCAGGAAATCAATGCAACCCGCGCGGCAGGCGGGCGGATCATCCCGGTTGGAACGACCGCGCTGCGCCTGCTCGAAACCGCGGCGCAGAACGATGGAACGTTGTCCGCCTGGGAAGGCGACACGGACATCTTCATATACCCCGGCTATCGTTTCAGGATCACCGACGCGCTGATGACAAATTTTCATCTGCCCAGATCGACGTTGATGATGCTGGTCTCCGCACTGATGGGGCGTGAACGCGTGATGCAGATCTATGCCCACGCTGTCGCAGAAGGTTATCGGTTTTTCTCTTACGGGGACAGTTCGCTGTTGATCCCGGAAGGCCGCCGCTAGCCTTCCGCCAGTTTGCCGAGCACCCGCGCCCAGGACCGCGTGCCTTTGTGAAAACTTTCAACGTCGTATTTTTCGTTCGGCGAATGCAGCCCGTCATCATCCTTGCCCCAGCCCGCAAGGAGACTGTCCATGCCGAGAATGGATTTGAAGTATCCTGCGACCGGGATCGATCCACCTGCGCCGGTAAAGGTCGCGGGATGCTGCCATTCTTCCGTCAACGCAAGGCGCGCCTGTTCGAACACGGGGTGCGACGCCTCCATCACGGAGGCTTGCGACGCCCCGTGGTTGATGAATTCCACCTCCATGTCCGGCGGCAGCATGCTGCGGACATAGCTCTGGAATGCCTCGCGGATTGCGATCGGGTCCTGTGTGCCGACAAGGCGGAAGCTGATCTTCGCGGCGGCCTCCGCGGGCAGAACCGTTTTGAACCCATCGCCCGCATACCCGCCGCGAATGCCGTTGATCTCGCAGGTCGGGCGCGCCCAAATCTGTTCAAGCGCCGAGAAATCTCGTTCGCCCGCGGGCATCGACAGTCCGACTTCGCCGAGAAAGCTGTCTGCCTCAAAACCCAGAGCATCCCAATCTGCGCGTTGCCTGTCGGTCAGAACCTGCACCCCGTCGTAGAACCCGGGCAGGGTTACGCCTCCGGTATCATCATGCAAGCCGGCAAGAACATGGGACAGGACCTTGATCGGGTTCGCTGCCGGTCCGCCGTAAGACCCTGAATGCAGATCGCGGCTTGCGCCGCGCAGGATCACTTCCTGCCCCAGCATCCCGCGCAGGGACGTGATAATGGCCGGTGTCGTGTCGTTGAACAGACCTGTGTCGCAAATCAGCGCAAGCTCTTTGCGCAACTCATCGGCGTTGTCTTTCAGGAAAGGGATCAGCGAGGGGGACCCGGATTCCTCCTCTCCTTCAAAGAAGAACGTGATCTTTGCGGGCAGGCGTTCGTGTTCTTCGAGCCAGTTCCGGCAGGCTTCGACAAAAGTCATCAGCTGCCCCTTGTCATCGGCGGTCCCGCGCCCCCGAATGACCCGACCATTTGGAGTGTCCTGAAGTTCCGGCTCGAAAGGCGGGCTGTTCCACAAATCCAGCGGATCCACGGGTTGCACGTCGTAATGACCATAAAACAGCACTTCTGGCCCGTCGCCATCCAGATGTCCTACCACCATGGGCCGTCCCGGGGTGGGGCGCTTTGAGGCCTCCGCTCCAAGTGCGCGAAGCTCGGCCACGAGCCAGTCTGCAGCCGCGTCGCACGCGTCTGCATAAGCCGGATCGGTGGAGATCGAAGGAATGCGCAAAAAGGCCTGCAATCGGTCCAGCGCGTTGGGCAGATCGGCATCTATCCGATCGAGAACGGAAGTTACTGTCATAAGGTCCTGAAGGTGTGTCGTGAAACTGTCTTGCGACACCGTAGCGGTCGGCGTACCAGTGTCCAGATCACAGGCAGCACCTAAGTCGCAGGATTGATCTTGATCTCGGTCAAAGCAGCGGCATTTTGCGCATTGTTAATTCTCGTATGAGCGGCCTAGCTTTGGCCAAACATCGACACAGACGGCCCACGGAGTGACCCCTTGGATTATACTGTACATCTCGACACAGCACTCCAACGCCTGCATGACGAAGGCCGCTACCGTACATTCATCGACATCGAACGCCGCAAGGATGCCTTTCCCCACGCGGTTTGGACGCGTCCCGATGGGGCGAAAAAGAACATCACCGTATGGTGTGGAAACGACTACCTCGGGATGGGCCAGCACCCGGTCGTTCTGAACGCGATGCACGAAGCGCTCGACGCAACGGGTGCGGGGTCAGGCGGAACGCGCAACATTTCGGGCACGACAGTCTACCATAATGCGCTGGAGGCCGAACTTGCCGACCTGCATGGCAAGGAAGCAGCTCTGCTGTTTACCTCCGCCTACATCGCGAATGATGCCACGTTGTCGACCCTGCCGATCCTGTTCCCGGGCCTGCACATCATTTCGGACGCGCTGAACCACGCGTCGATGATCCAGGGCATCCGCCACGGCAACTGCCCGAAGCATATTTTCCGACATAACGACTTGGATCACTTGCGCGAAATTCTCGAAGGCCTGCCTGCGGACGCCCCCAAGGTCATAGCCTTCGAGTCCATCTACTCGATGGACGGCGATTTTGGTCCGATCAAGGAGGTCTGCGATCTGGCGGACGAGTTTGGCGCCCTGACCTATATCGATGAGGTGCACGCTGTTGGCATGTATGGCCCGCGCGGCGCTGGCGTGGCCGAGCAGTTGGGCCTGATGGATCGCATCGACATCATCAATGGCACGTTGGGCAAGGCGTTTGGCGTCATGGGGGGCTACATCGCGGCCTCCGCAAAAATGGTTGACGCCGTAAGGTCTTATGCGCCGGGCTTCATCTTCACGACATCAATTCCGCCGGTCGTCGCGGCCGGGGCGGCTGCGTCCGTGCGGCACCTCAAGACCGACCAATCCCTGCGCGACATCCACCAGGATCGCGCGCGCGTGCTGAAGGCGCGGCTGAAGGGCATGGGGCTGCCGATCATTGACCACGGGAGCCATATCGTGCCGGTCATCGTGGGCGATCCTGTCCACACCAAGATTATTTCTGACAAGCTGCTCGAAGACCACGGCGTCTACGTGCAACCCATCAACTTCCCGACGGTTCCTCGTGGGACAGAGCGCTTGCGTTTCACGCCATCGCCAGTGCACACACCGCGTATGATCGATGACCTGGTGCGGGCGATGGACGGGCTCTGGAGCCATTGCGCGCTATCGCGCCAAGAGCTTAGCGCGTAAACATTTCCCCTAACGTCAAAATCTTAATGTGCTACGGTCTACCCTAGGCAGAGCATGTGCGAATCGGCGATAAGTCCGTGGGAGCACAGATAAGGGCAGGTTCGATGATCGGGCGCAAACCGCAGCGCACGGAAGAGGAGACGTCAAATCTAAAGGGATTTGACGACTACGCTCTGTCGCTTGGCGACGTGATGCGCGGCGAGCGGGCCACCATCGGAAAGTCGCTGCTGGACGTTCAGCGCGAGTTGCGGATCAAGGCCAATTACATCGTTGCCATCGAAAACGCCGATCCGTCCGTGTTCGACACGCCGGGCTTCATCGCTGGCTACGTGCGGTCCTACTCGCGTTACCTCGGATTGGACCCGGATTGGGCGTTTGAGAAGTTCTGCGAGGAAAGCGGGTTTGCCGGCGTTCATGGTATGCAGCCCGAGGCCAGCAGCACCAAGCTGTCCGAGGCGCCCGCCGCGAAACCGAAAAAAAGCCGCAAGGCGGTGGCGGAGGATCCGTTGCTCGCCTCGGCCCGGACGTTGACCCCCGTCCAGGAGCCGTTTTTTGCCTCCATGAACCCCGGCGCGCTGGGGTCGCTGATCGTGTTGGTCGGGCTGATTGCCGGGCTTGGTTATGGCGGCTGGTCGATCCTTCAGCAAATCCAGCGCGTGACGATGGTACCCGTCGAAAGTGAGCCGGGCGTGGTGGCAACGGTTGACCCGCTTGCACCTGCGGTACGCGACACCGATGCGCCCAAGATTGCCGAGTTGACAGCGCCCACGACGGAGGCGCTGGATCGCCTCTATCGTCCTGCCGCGCTGGATGTGCCGGTTCTGGCGTCACGCGATGGTCCCATTGCCACCATCGATCCGAACGCAACCGGCTTGTGGCGCGCTCCCCCGACGCCACCGGAACCGCAAGTTGCCGAAATTGATCCGGCGACCGTGTTCGGGCCGATCGCGCCGGTTCAGGTTACCGCTCCGCCACCGCCCGAGGTGGCGTTGGTTGCCGTGAACCCGGCTTGGGTGCGCGTCCGGTCCGCAGATGGCACCATCCTGCTTGAGAAAGTGCTCGAACGTGGCGAAACCTTCGTGCTGCCCGCGTCAGAAGAACCCGCAATCCTGCGCGCCGGCAATTCAGGGTCTGTCTATTTCCTCGTGGACGGGGAGGCGTTTGGTCCTGCCGGGGCATCGGGAACGGTCGCGTCAAATGTCGCGTTGTCACGTGATAGCTTGCAAACCGCCTATGCCCTTGCTGATCTTGCGACCGATCCTCGGACGGCCGAGATCATCGCCGTGGCCGAGGCCAATCTTGGCGATGGCGAAGGACCCGAAGTCGCAGAATAGGGGGCGCGACAAAAGCGTCGCGCTCTGGACCGAAAAACCCGTCTGCATTACATCCTCGTACGGAAGCTGTCATTGTCTTGGGCAGCGTCGTCGCGTACCCTTACAGATGCACTGTCAGACGGAAATTACTCATGTCGCTCAACTCGGTTCGTCCCTGGCGCAACATCTACAGGCGGAAAAGCCGTCAGATCATGGTCGGGTCCGTCCCGGTGGGGGGAGATGCCCCAATCACTGTGCAGACCATGACCAATACGCTCACGCCGGACGTGAAGGCGACGATTGCGCAGGTACAAGCTGCGGCGGAGGCCGGCGCCGATATCGTGCGTATTTCCGTGCCGGATCAGGACAGTTCCAGGGCACTAAAGGAGATCGTGCGCGAAAGCCCGGTGCCAATCGTGGCGGACATCCACTTTCACTACAAGCGCGGCGTCGAGGCGGCAGAGGCCGGGGCGGCATGCCTGCGGATCAACCCGGGCAATATCGGTGACGAAAGCCGGGTCAAGGAAGTGATCAAGGCCGCGCGCGACAACAAGTGTTCCATCCGGATCGGAGTGAACGCGGGCAGCCTCGAAAAGCACCTGCTGGAGAAATACGGCGAGCCGTGTCCCGAGGCCATGGTTGAATCCGGTCTCGACCACATCAAGATTCTCGAAGATAACGATTTCCACGAGTTCAAGATCAGTTGCAAAGCCTCGGATGTATTCCTTGCAGCGGCGGCGTATCAAGCCCTTGCAGAGGCCACGGATGCGCCCATTCATCTTGGGATCACCGAAGCGGGTGGTCTGACTTCGGGCACGATCAAATCCGCGATCGGGCTCGGAAACCTGTTATGGATGGGGATCGGTGATACGATCCGCGTCAGCCTGAGTGCCGACCCTGTTGAGGAAGTAAAGGTCGGCTACGAGATTCTGAAGTCGCTGGGTTTGCGGCACCGGGGCGTGAACATTATTTCCTGCCCGTCCTGTGCCCGACAGGGCTTTGACGTCATCAAGACGGTCGAGGCGCTGGAACAACGACTGGAGCATATCAAGACCCCGATGAGCCTGTCGATCATCGGCTGCGTTGTGAATGGCCCGGGTGAAGCGTTGATGACCGATGTCGGCTTCACCGGCGGAGGTGCAGGGTCGGGCATGGTGTATCTTGCGGGCAAGCAAAGCCACAAGCTGTCCAACGATCAGATGATCGACCACATCGTGGAGCAGGTTGAGAAAAAGGCTGCCGAACTGAGCGCCGAGGAAGCCGCAGCCGCCGAAGCAGCAGAGTAGACAGATCCTGTTTATGCCAACTGGCGCGCCAGAGCACAGAATTCCTCAAGACTGAGCGTTTCCGCGCGCCGTGTTGGTTCGATCCCAACGGCGTTCAGATGATCCTCGATTTCCGGTGACAGGCCTTTGAGACTGGCGCGCAGCATCTTGCGCCGCTGGTTGAAGGCCGCGGCCACCACACGGTTCAGGACCGCGGCGTCCGCAGGATATCGCGGCGCGTCCAACGCCCGCAAATGCACCACTGCGGAATGGACCTTTGGTGCCGGCACGAAGGCCTGCGGCGGCAGGGTCAGGGCGATCTGAACGTCACACCGCCACTGCGCGAGAATGGCGAGGCGCCCGTAAGCCTTGGAGCCGGGTTGGGCCACGATGCGATTGGCGACTTCCTTTTGAAACATCAGCGTGAGCGTCTGCCAGAAGGGCGGCCAGACCTGCGGCGTCAGCCAGCGCACCAGCAGCTCCGTGCCCACGTTGTAGGGCAGGTTCGCCGCAATATGGATTGGCGGGCTCAGATGCGCCAACGGGTTGATGTCGAGAGCATCCCCTTCAAGCACCTCCAGACGTCCCGGATAGGCCGCTGCAATTTCCGTAAGCGGCGGCAGGCATCGGCTGTCTTTCTCGATCGCCAGCACCTTGCGCGCGCCCTCGGCCAACAGGCCCCGGGTCAGACCGCCGGGGCCGGGTCCGACTTCCAGCACGTCCGCGCCGCTCAGATCTCCGGGGACCCGGGCGATCCGGGCGGTCAGGTTCAAATCCAGAAGAAAGTTCTGCCCGAGCGATTTCTTGGCGCTCAGCCCGTGCTGGGCAATCACGTCGCGCAGGGGAGGAAGGCCGTCGATCTGTGCCATCAATGCGCGCGTGCGACGGCCATGTCCGCCGCCATGCGGAGGCTGGCGATCAGGCTGGTGGGATCCGCGCGGCCCTGTCCGGCGATGTCCAGCGCGGTGCCATGGTCCGGCGACGTGCGAATGAACGGCAGTCCGAGCGTCACGTTCACGCCGCCTGCGAAGTCGATTGTCTTGATCGGGATCAGGGCCTGATCGTGGTACATTGCGATGGCGGCGTCATAAAGTCGGCGCGCGCCCGCGTGAAACATCGTATCGGCGGAGTGTGGTCCGGTCAGGTTGATCCCCGAGGCGCGGATTTCCTCTGCGAAAGCATCGATCCAGTCGGCCTCTTCCGTGCCGATCTTGCCGCCTTCGCCGGCGTGGGGGTTCAGGCCGGCTAGTGCAAGGCGTGGGGCCTTCACGCCAAAATCCCGCTGCAGTGCGCTGTGGGTCAGCATAACCACGCTGCGCAGCAGGTCCGGCGTCAGCGCGGCGGGCACATCGGATATGGGGATGTGAATGGTCGCGGGCACGACCCGCAACTCCGGGCAGGCCAGCATCATGACGACGGGTACATCCCCGGCGAGGTGCGCCAAGAACTCCGTGTGCCCGGGAAAGGCGAACCCCGCCCCGTCTTGTAACGCCTTCTTGTGGATGGGCGCCGTACAGACAGCACTGGCCTGTCCGGTCCTCGCAAGATCGACTGCTCGGGCAATGGCGTCAACGACCGTGCTGGCGTGCGACGGGTTGGGTTTTCCGGGCGTGAGCGCGCCGTCGAACCGCAATGGCAGCACGGGCAAGCCGGTGCGGGCAGCTTCCCTTGCCTGATCAGGCGCAGCGACGACCTCGATCGGTGTGTCCGGGCTGTGGGCGGCGACATGATCCGGGTCGCCAACCAGAAAGAACGGCACATCAGGTCCGAGCTGGACCCACGCCTTGGCGGCAATTTCGGGGCCGACCCCGGCCGGTTCTCCACAGCTCAGCGCAATAGGTGCGACCGCGTCAGCGGACAATCGTGGCATCGGCGCGCAATTCTTCGAGGTAGCTGTCGGCATAGGTCGAGATGCGTTGGCTGCGCAACTGGTTCTGGATCCGCTCGATTCCGGCCTCCTCGGCGAGGGCGCTTACGCGGCCGCAGAGCATCAGGAAAACCGGTCCGCGCGCGGTGGAGACCATCATCGACTCGTTGGGATCAAGCAAGGCCAGCGCGGTGGTCAGGGCCGAAGGCAAAGCATTCGCAGCCACGGTTTCACGAACAAGCGCCTCCTCGGGCAGACTGCGCGCCACCGGATAGAGATCGTCACAGGTGTCAATCTGGGCGCTGAGCTCGGCGCTGCGTTGGGCGGCCTGTGCTGGGTCGAGGGGCAGGGCAAGTGTGGCATACTCTACCGACGCCTCCGTCGGGATGCGCGCGCGCTGTTCTTCGAGGGCCCGTACCTGAAACAATCCGATGGCCTGCGCCCCGAGCGGCACGGGTTCCGAGATCTCCCCCGGAGCAAGGGTCAGGAGTAAGGACGCGAGCTGGGGTTGCAGCTCTGACAGGCTGACCCAGTCCCGTTGACCGCCGTTTTCCCGCGATGGTGCGGCCGAGAACCGGCGCGCCGCATCGGCAAACTGGGCTGTGGTGCGGACTTGTCGCCGGATCTGGTCGGCCAGCGCATTCGCCTGCGCTTCCATCTGTGGGTTCTGGGTGGGCAGGATGATCTCTGCCAGCAGAATCCGCGCGCCTGATTGCGTGCCGGATAACGCCAGCGCGCGTTCCACCTCGGCGTCTGATATGGCGGAGCGGGGCCCGAAACGGGCCCGGACGAGCGTGCGCCAGACCAGTCCGGCCTCCACGAAATCGCGGAACGTTTCCGGGGCCACGCCGTTGTCGGCAAGCTGGTCGATGAGTTCCAGCGCCGACAGGTTGCCGCGTTGCGCAAAGTCCTCCAACCCCTCCTCGAGTTCGTCCTGCGACACCACGAGGCCCGCACGGCGTGCGGCCTGCAGCTTCAACCGGTCCTCGATCAGGGCCTCTGTGACCAGTTCCTGTGTCGCGCCGGGAATGCGTAGCGCCTCAAGCAGAAGCTGCCTTTGTTCTAGTTCGAACTGTGTGATCCCTTCGCCGTTCACGGTCACGATTGGCGAGAAGCTCTGCGCGACCGCAACCGCAGGCAGGAAAAGAGCAATCACAAGAGTAAGAAAGCGTCGTGTCATCGTGTGCCTGTCATGTCCTACAATTTGCATCGGCTGGGTCGGCCGGTGTTGAGCGCTCCGGCGCCGAAACCATTGAGCGCGATCTGTATCCCGAAATCGGTTGTCGTGCGCAAGTTAGCGGAGGATGCATAGTCGCGCGAGAGGGAAAGGTCCACGGTGATGCATTCGTTGCGATAGACCAGACCAAGTTCTGCCTCGCGCGAGCGGGAGTTTTCCGCGTCATATGTGTATTCTGCATCGGCGCGCCAATTGGCATTCAACTGTCGGTAGCCGCCAACGCTGAGTTCATTTGTGTCATCGGTCCGATTTTCGATCAGCGACTCGCGCAGCCAGGTGTAGGTGACGCCCACGCCTGTATCGGGGGTCGCCCAATCAAGACGGAAGGCGTTCTTGTCGACCCGGAAATCCGATCCGTATTGCGCGCGGTTTATCAGGTTCAGGCCGTAAGGTGTGCTCAGCTTTACGGTTGTCAGCCAGTCCGACGCACTCTCACTGGGGTCAACGCCGGGGGTGAAGGCATCACCGCCGCCCTCCCGGAACACACGTCCCAATGTCAGCGTGCTGTCCCATCCGCTGTCTGCGAACCTTGTCCAGACCAGTCCGAAATTGGCCCGCCACCCGCTTTCCAACCGGTCGCGTCCGGAGAACCGGTTGAACTCGAACAGGCTGACCTCGTCAAATTCGACAGCGGTGCTGTCCTCGTTCGGAACGACTTCATCGGTGATGCGGGACCACACAAGCTGCGCGACGGGTTCGATCACATGCTGGGCGCCCTCGCTGCGCTTTTGAAAAGGCCAGCGCAATTCGGCGGCCAATGTCGGCGTGGTGCGGACCTGGTTTGACTCGAACCGGTCATCGTTCTGGGTGAAAAACGCATCGACGGCCACTTCGCCAATGGCCGTTCCGACCATGCCCCACGTGTTGGTCCAGCTTCTGCGCCAGTCCGCAACGCCGCTCAGCCTGCCGCTGTCGCGTCCGATGATGTCGTCCTCTGACGGGCGGCGCAGGCCGAGGAACGAGAATGCAACTTCGGATTGTCCTCCGACTGCTGCGGGAAAGAACCGATACCGGTACTCGCCATCCACGACGTAGCGCGGGATCGTTTCGTTATCCTCGCTTTCGCGAAGGGTCGTGAAATAGGAGCCGGACGTCCGCAGCAAGGTGTCGCGCCGGGTGCGGGTCAGATCCACGGCGCTTTCCAACCGGTCCTGGTCGTTGAAACCGTAGTCGCGGAAGTAGTTCCGGTCGCTGACGGTTTCGAGGTCGAATTGCAGGACATAGCCCCGAGGCAATCCGAAGATCGCATCAAAGGTCGCGTAACCACGGTCGCCCTCATCCAACTGGTCGCGGGTGAAATACCCCTCGAATTCGAGATTGCCGTTGGTGAAAGCCTGTCGGTAGCGGAGCCCCAAAGTGCGGGAATCCCGGTTCGTGACCGCCGGGCTGATCAACAGATCGCGGTGTTCGTCGATGACGAAGAAATAGGGCACCTCCACCCCGAACCCGAGCGAGTCCGTGGAACGGAACGTGGGAAAAAGAAAGCCGCTTGTCCGCACCAGCGTTGGGTCGGGAACCCGGAACCGCGGCAGATAGAATACCGGCACGCCGGCAACTTCAAATGTTGCATCCTCGAAGTAGATCTGCCGCTCAAGCTGATCGTGGACGATGCGTTCCGCGCGAATTTGCCAAAGCGGAACTTCCCGCGTGTCGCAGACCTGACAACTGGAGGCGACCGCCCGGTAGAGTTGCGTGAAGCGTCCGCTCGTGCGCTGGATCTCAGACGCTGCGATCTGCACCTGCTGGCTCAGCACCAGCCGCGCGCTGCGCAGGATACCGTCTTGCAGGGTTCCGTCCAGATCCGCCTGACTGGCGAGAATGACGATGTCGCCGTCAGGGCTGGTCAGCCGGATCGGTCCGTTGATCGTCAATCTGTCCTGTGTCTGGTCATAGATGATTTCGTCGGCCTGCACGCGGTTGCCATCATAAAAGATCTCGACCGCGCCAGTGGCGCGCAACGTGCCGTCCGGATTGCTTTGCACACTGTCAGCGATAAGAGTCGCGGGCGCGGGGGGCTCCTGTGCCAGAGCCGCCGACCCACCAAGCAGGGCTGCAAGTACGATGGCGAGCCCCAGATGCCGTTTGCCTGTCATCCTAGCCATCCTCCTGATGGAGAAGGAGGGCAAGCGACAGGCAAATGCCCGCAATGGGTGGGAACCATGCAGCCGCAAGAATTGGGATTTTTCCTGTATCGCCAAGAACTTGCGTGAAGCTTTTGAGGAAAAACATCGCAAATCCGACCATCACGGCGAACAGGACCATCAACCCGGTGCGCCCGAAGCGTGTGTGCCGCATCGTGAAGGCCGCCCCGATCAATACCATGGAGACCAGAAACACGGGTGCAGCCAGTTCGGTTTGAAACCAGACACGATGACTGCGTGCGGCGAAACCGGCCTGTTCGAGCCGGGCGATGAAGGCTGGAAGCTCCCAAATCGGAACGGCGGACGGATCTCCGATACTGTCGAGGATCTGCTCCAGTGTCAGTGTGGTCGGGACGCGGCGCCATCCGATGTTCTGTGCGTTTTCCTCGGGGTTCTCGCCGGTCGACAGGTCCCAAAGCTTCACACGGGTCAGGTCCCATGCGCCCGGGACAAGAGTTGCCTGCGCCGCAGCGATCCGTTCCAACGGAGTTCCAGTGCCATCAAAACTGATGAAGGTCGTGTTGAACAGCGTCGTCCCGTCCTGGCTGGTCGCTGTGGCGTGGATCACCATCTGCCCATCGCCGGTAGATTGGCGGAGCCAGAGACCGTTCTGGCTGACTGACAGGACAGAGCGCCCACGCACGTCATCTCGCTGGTCGCTGGCAAGGCGCGAGGTGGTGGCAACGATCGGGTTCAGCACACTGACCAGGACTCCACCAATAAGCGCGGCACTCAGCACGGGGGCAATCAGGCTGCGGATTGCGGATCGTCCCGCTGCGCGGGTGACAACCAGTTCGGACGTCCGCGCCATCTTGAGGAACAGCGCAACGGTGGTGAACAGGATGATCAGCGGGATGATGTCATAGACTTTTTCGGGGGCCTGCAAAAACGCCAGGTACGCTGATTGTCGAACTCCGAAGCCTTCAACGCGAATGGATCGAAGGTTCTCCACCATGTCGGCGAACATGATTATTCCGAAAAACGCGAGGAAAATCAGAAGGAAACTGACAAGGAACCGCCGTGCGAAGTAAAGCTGAAGGGTCACGGCGCGCCTCCGGCGGGGTCCAGTGCGGGGCGCTTGCGAAACCGGGGTGGATGGTCCGCAAGCCACAGCATGACAAGGACCATGACAAACCCGGCGGCAACGGGCGCGTAAACCACGGGCCACGCGCCTTGCGTCGCGAGCGCCGCGTCTTCGGCGATGTTCACGCCAACCTGCAAAAGGACATTCAGGAAAATGCCGCCTGCCACCTGATACCAGAACCCGAACCTGCTGAAACCACCCACCAACAAGGCTGCAAATCCGAGCAAGGCGTTGACGATGGCGAACATCGGTGTGGCAAATCG
This sequence comes from Tropicimonas sp. S265A, assembly GCF_049800835.1. Lineage (NCBI taxonomy): Bacteria > Pseudomonadati > Pseudomonadota > Alphaproteobacteria > Rhodobacterales > Roseobacteraceae > Tropicimonas > Tropicimonas sp. S265A. Next base: position 375,608 of record NZ_JBNAFU010000001.1, on the reverse strand, counting down.
GGTGTGCAACTCGTGATCAAATGCCGCCTTGGATGTCCCGATGCGCCTGATCAGGTCCGGGTCCGCCTCGAGCAGAACGTGCGTCTGGTAGCCGCGCAAATCCCGCAAGATGAGCGGTTCATCGCTCGGCGGGGACCCGAGGGTGATTGCGAAATTGTCGAAATCGAGGGTTGAGAGGCTTCCGTCTGCTTCCAACGTTTGCGCGAGGCCGGAGACCAACAGAAGCTGTGGTCCCTGCGAGGACGGGACCAGCAAAGCCTCGTCTGCTGTGTAAATGACCTGGCTTTCCGGCGCCCGCGTATCCGACAGCAAAACGCGCTGCAAGACGCCCTGGTCAGTGATCTCGGTGACGAATACGGTAATTCCCGCCAGCGGGGTAAGGAAGCGACCCTCTTCTAGAAACCGGCCACTCACGTCCTGCGACAGATCCCGTTCCAGTTCGGCGATCTGTGCGCGACTGGTGGGGATCAGAACATGGGCCAGCACCAACATCAGGCAGGCCGCCATCACGCCCAGGTAAAACGCGGGTCTTGCTGTCCGAAACGCGCTCACTCCGGCGGATTGCAGGGCAACGATTTCGCTGTCCGATCCCATCCGGTTTCCGGTCTGGATCGCGGCGGCGAACACGCATACCGGCAGGATCAGGTATACCAGATAGGGCAGTGTCAGGGCGGACATCTCGACAAAGACCGCAATGCTTTCCCCGTTGCCGACCAGCCGGTCGAACAAGCGTGCTGTCCGGTTGATCCAGAATACGAGCACCAGCACGACGGTAAAGAACCCGAACATCACCGTCAGTCGGCCAAGCGTGTAGCGGTCGTAGCGGGCGAACATCGCGCAGCGGGGGTCCTTGCTGGTGCCTGTTTTGAGGCGCAGCCTAGGGCAAAGTCGCCAAGGGGGAAAGGCGACTTCGTGCCCTATCGGGGGATACGCTGGCCTTCGCCGCAAGCGCGGTCTAGGTTTCGCCCGACCAAAGGAAAAACAGGGATTCCCATGACCGATCTGGCCCACGTGACCGTTTCAGAAACAGACCTCGACGCGTTGGCGACGGCAGAGGGCACGATAGCGATGCTGGTGCCCGAGACCGGAACGCTCGATCCGGCAGCCAAGCGGGTCAACAAACTGGCCAAGGGTACGGTTGCGAAGGCGGTCGCATCCGAGGCGTTCGAGAAACTGAAAACCGGCGAGGTGCTGCGTCTGGGGTTCCCGCTCGGGATGGAGGCAACCGGGATCTCACTGGTCAAGCTGCCCAAGAAAGTCTCGGCACTTGAGGCCCGCAAGGCCGGCGCTGCGCTGGCCAAGACGGCGGCGAAAGGCGGCCTGACAATTTGCGCGGGCGGGCACGGTCAGGCAGCCGAGATTGCCTATGGGACCACATTGCGGACGTATGCTTTCACGGCGCACAAGTCCAAAGCCGAAGACGAGGCGGCCACGGTTTCGGTCATGGTCACGAAACCAGCGGAGGTTCAGGCGGCCTATGACGTGATGCGCGCGGTAGCGGAAGGGGTCTTTTTTACCCGTGACCTCGTGAATGAGCCTGCCAATCATTTGACCACGACTGAGTTCGCGGACCGACTGGTGGCAATGACCGACATCGGGCTGGATGTTCAGGTGCTCGACGAGCCCGAAATGGAACAGCTTGGCATGGGGTCCTTGCTTGGGGTTGGCATGGGCTCGGAGTCCCCGTCCAAGATTGTCGTGATGAAGTGGATGGGCGGCGGTGATGAAAAGCCCTTCGCGCTGGTCGGCAAGGGCGTCGTGTTCGATACGGGCGGTATATCCATCAAGCCTGCGGGGGGCATGGAAGACATGACCATGGACATGGGCGGTGCCGGTGTTGTTGGGGGCGTGATGCGTGCGCTGGCGCTGCGCAAGGCCAAAGCCAATGTCGTGGGTCTGGTCGGCCTTGTGGAGAATATGCCCGACGGCAAGGCGCAGCGGCCGGGCGATGTTGTCACCTCCATGAAAGGCGACACGATCGAGGTGATCAATACGGATGCCGAAGGCCGCCTCGTGCTCGCGGATGTGCTTTGGTACGCACAGGAAACCTTTGAGCCGGTCGGGATGATCAACCTCGCCACGCTGACCGGGGCGATCATCATCGGCCTTGGCCACGAGAACGCAGGGGTGTTTTCCAACTCCGACACGCTGTCGTCGGACTTCATCGCCGCGGCAGCGGCAGAGGGCGAGGGGGCGTGGCGGATGCCCATGGGGCCAGCCTATGACAAGCTCCTGAAATCTCGCGTTGCGGATATGAAAAATGTCGGTGGACGCGCGGCGGGCTCGATCACGGCAGCGCAATTCCTGCAACGGTTCGTCAAAGAGGATGTGCCGTGGTGTCATCTGGATATCGCGGGCACGGCCTCGGTGAAGTCGGATACTGATTTCGCGCCTTCCGGTGCGACCGGGTGGGGGGTCATGGCTTTGGACCGCCTGATCCGCGACAAGTACGAGAGCTGACTTGGGGGCGGTCTATTTCTACCACATGACGCGGACGCCGTTGCAGGCGACCTTGCCGGTGTTGTTGGAAAAATCACTGGCAGCGGGCTGGCGTGTGGCGGTCAGGGGGCCGGATCGCGCTGCGCTGGAACATCTGGATGAGCTGCTGTGGCTGTCGCCCGAGGACGGGTTCCTGCCGCACGGGCTCGAAGGTGGCGACCATGACGCGCGCCAACCGGTTCTGCTGGGAACAGCTGCCCCCATCATGGACCGTCAGGCGCTGATCTGTGTCGGCGGCGCGGTGCCGGAGGCCGGGGAGGTTTCGGCATTGGCGCGTGCCTCGATCCTCTTTGACGGAAATGATGCTCTGGCCGTTGAGAAGGCCCGGGGACACTGGCGCACCCTGACCGGCGCGGGGTGTTCGGCCCAATACTGGAGCCAGGAGTCCGGACGTTGGGAGAAAAAGGCCGAAGCCTGAGATGCCAAAGGCCGCACTTGGGGTGCGGCCTTCGGAGTTCGTTCGGCCTGCTCAGTCCGCGCCTCGCACCGGGATGCTGGCATTCGGAGCCGGGCGGAAGACCTTCTGCACGAGGTAGATTACAACGATCAATCCGACCCCGGCGAGGTCAGTGATCAGCCCGCCTTCGATCAGCAAGAGGGCCGCAAGGACCAGTCCAAGGCGCAGGAACCACGCCGCAGGGCCGCCCATGAACCATCCTTGCACACCGGAGCTGAGCAGGAACACGCCGACAACGGCTGTGCCACCCGCACGCAGGACCTCTGGCCAGGTGCCGTCCATCAGAAGCGCGGAGTTGTAGAAGAACATGAAGGGCACGACAAAGGCGGCGATTCCGATTTTGAACGAGGCGACGGATGTTTCCATCGGGTTCGCGCCCGATATGCCGGCCGCCGCATAACTCGCCAGTGCCACAGGTGGCGTGATGGCCGAGAGAACCGCAAAGTAGAAGACGAAGAAATGCGCGGTCAGCAACGGGATACCCAGTTGCACAAGGCCCGGCGCCACGACCGAGGCTGCAACCGCGTAGGCCGCCGTTGTGGGCATCCCCATGCCCAGCAGGATCGCGATACACATTGCAAAGAACAGCGCCAGAAGCTGCGATGCATCCGCAATGCCCAGCAGAACTGCCGAGAAACGCGCGCCGACACCGGTCAGGCTGATCACGCCCACGATTATGCCCGCGCAAGCACAGACCGCGATGATCTGGACTGACATCACTCCGGCCAGTTCGAACGCCTTGATGATCGATCTGATGCCCATCCGGTGCGGGGTCAGCCACGACACAACTGCCGCAGCGATGGTTGCCAGCGCACCCGCGCGGATCACCGAATAGCCCATGAACAGCGCATAGATCAGGATGATGATCGGAATGAAAAGATAGACCTGCCGCACCATTTTCCGGAACTTCGGCAGCTCGTCTTCGCGCATGCCGCGCATGCCGAGCTTTGCGGCCTCCATGTCCACCATGAAGTAGACGGATACGAAATACAGGATCGCCGGGATGATCGCGGCCAGAGCGATCTCCGTATAGGGGATGCCTGTGATCTCAGCCATGATGAACGCCCCGGCGCCCATGATCGGCGGCATGATCTGCCCCCCGGTCGAGGCTGCGGCTTCTACCGCGCCTGCGGTCTTCTTGTGATAGCCGACCTTCTTCATGAGCGGGATGGTCAGGGAGCCTGTGGCGACCACGTTGCCAGCCGAGGTGCCATTGATCATACCCATAAGGCCTGAGGCAAAGATCGCCACCTTGGCAGGCCCGCCGCGCGCACGCCCCGCTGCCGCGAAGGCGAAGTTGACGAAATAGTCACCGACTTTCGAAGCCTGAAGGAACGCCGCGAAGATGATGAACAGGATGATGTAGGTCGACGACACCGCGGTCGTGGGCCCAAGGATTCCGGCATCCGTATAGACCTGGCTGAAAAACCGCTGCCACGTGATCGCGGGGGCATTCAGGAACCCGGGCATGTATTGACCGACAAACACGTAGCACAGGAAAATGCCTGCAATGACGATCAGTGCCATGCCCGCGACACGGCGGGTCAATTCCATGATCAGTGCCGTGCCTGCGACCGCTGCCATGGAAATGCCGATGGGCGCAAACGGCGTCCCAGTGGAATTGCGCATCAGGGTGCCGTAGATCGTGATCAGGTAAGTCGCGACGGCAACACCACAGACTGCAAGAACAAGGTCCGGCGCCGCGAAGCCGGTTCGGTCGCGCTGGTGCAGCCAGGACAGGATGATCCCGCCTGCCGTCGCGACGAGCAACGGAACGCCGAAAAGGTATGTCTCGTTGAACTTGATCCCTTCGTCGATCCCGTTCCACATCACTCCATTGTTGATCTCTACCGAGAAGGAAAAGGCCATGCCCACCGCAAAGAGGGCCGGGACCATGAGCGCATAAGCGACATACCCGAGAAGCGGGGTTTCCTTTCCGGCACCTGGAAAGTCGGTGCGACCGGAAAACAGCAGAAAGCCGAGAGCCAACGCCCCGGCAATGTGCACGATCCTGAAATTCCAGGTCTCCATCGGGAGTGTTGGCAGGAACGAAACCTCGATCCCGGTCCATTCCGAAATGGACAGACCATTCAACGCGGCCATGTGAAACGCCGCATAAAAGGCTGCATAGGCGCTGATCAAGATGAAATTGCGCCCTTCGTACAGCCGGCGATTGGACTCGATCGGTTCCTCGTCGATGCCCTCGGCCAGTACCGTTTCGTCCTTGGTCTGCGTTGTGTTCGTCATGCCCCTCACTCCGGTTAGGGCGCCGATCGCGGTGCCCGTGCACGGCTCCTCCAAGCCATGGGCAAAGGGCCACCCTGTACGGGCGGCCCTTCGTTTTTCTTACATCCCGTGGATCATGTCATCCGGGATGTCCGCACCTGCGTTTTCCTTGAACCACGCTGCGGCACCGGGATGCCATTTCAGAACACCGTTCTTGTCCCAGTTCTCCGGGATGGTGGACCGGGCGGCCTTGTGGATGCCGACCATGCGCTCGTTGTCTGACATCACCACATCGACAACCGCATTGACGAAAGTCTCCGGCAGATCGCAGTTGGCAATCGCGAAGTTCCACATGGAAACCGACCGCGCGTCTTCAGTCAGTGTGGTGTAGCTGTCCGCGGCAATGGAGTATTCGGCCACCGGGAACTCGGCGAGGATCTTTTGCTGCTCTTCTTCGGTGAACTCGATGATGTTCACGTCCGTTTGCACTTCGAGCTGGCTGACCGCCGGCACCGGAACACCGGCCGCGAATGCGATGACGTCCAGCAGCCCGTCCTGAAGCTGACCGCCAAGGTCGGACCAGCCGCCATTGCGCCGTTCGAACTCGACGCCGAGGGTTTCCATCATGCGCGGGAAATATGTGTCCGACGTGGACCCGGCAGGGCCGAAGCCGATACGCGCGCCTGCGGGAATCTCCGAGATCGAGGTAATGCCGGACGCGCTGAGTGCCGTGACCGAGAACGGCGTTTGATACATCGGGAACATCGCACAGGCGTTGGTCATCTGCAGACCCGGCGCAATCGGGCTCAGACCTGCGAGCGCTTCGGCAGCAGGGCCCATAGTGGTCATGCCGAACTGTGCATCGCCGGTGTGTACCAGCGCCATGTTCTGGCCCGGGCCACCTGTCACTTCGCCCCCGCCGGACAGGCCCAGTTCCTCGGCAACAAGGTTCGCCCAGCCGGAGCCATAAGCGAAATAGGTGCCGCCCTGAGATGCCGTGCCGACGGTGAAGCTTTCGGGCCAGCCCGTGCGATCAAGGTGCCCGCCCGCCACTGCAACGCTGGCGGTCATCGCCGCGGCAACAGCCGTACCGGTCATCAATGTGAATTTCATGTCTTCCTCCAAGTTTTGCCGTGCACGTCTGACGCCCTGTGTCGTCATCCCCCGCGCCCGACTTATGCTCGACCCCGGCCTCCACCGCGATCGCGCACCTCCCAGTGGGTGCGCCGACAGCAAGGCGGATTGCACGCCCAAAAACAAGAGGTCGTCACGGATATGTGGCTGTACGTGGGGGAAATTCGCCGAGCATGGGTAATCACGGTGACAAAGCGGTTCGAACTTGGGTCAAAACCCACCCACCGGCGCAATCACTCCTCGTCCACGTAGTCCGTGCGTGACAGGCCGAGACGCTGCATCTTGTCGTAAAGCGCCTTACGGGAGATGCCGAGTGCGCCGTAGGTTTCCTTCAACTGGCCGCCATGTGCGGCAAGGCTGGCAGCGATCAGTGTTCTTTCATAATGCGCCATGCGCGCCGCGAGGGTGGTGTCTTCGCCATCTGCCAGAAGTTCTGTTTCGAAGCCGAGGTCGAGACCAAGGACATATCGGTCCGCGGCATTGCGCAATTCGCGCACATTGCCGGGCCAGTCACGGGCGGACAGGGCCGTAAGGATCGCCCCGGAGACGTCGGGTGCGGGCCGTTTGTGCCGGGCAGCCGCCTCTGACACCAGTTGGGCAAACAGCAGCGGGATGTCCGCACGCCGTTCTGAAAGAGGCGGCACCAAAATCGAAATGACGTTCAACCGATAGAGCAGATCGGGCCTGAACCGTTCGGCGGCGGCTTCCTCTTCGAGGTTCAGTTTGCTGGCGGCGAGAAACCGCACGTCCAGCGTAACCGGTTCGTTCGAGCCCAGACGGGTGATGCTTCGGTTCTGGATCGCGTGCAGCAGTTTGCCCTGCAACGGGCGTGGCAGGCTGTCGATTTCGTCAAGAAACACGATCCCGCCGCGGGCGGCTTCGAACTTGCCGAAACGCATTCGCATCGCGCCGGGAAACGCGCCTGCCTCATGCCCGAAAAGTTCGCTTTCGATCAACTCCGCAGGCAGAGCGGCGCAGTTGATGCTCATGAACGGCCCGTCACGGCGCGGGGACGCACGGTGGAGCGCACGTGCCGTCACCTCCTTCCCGGTTCCTGTGTCACCGGTGATCAGCACGTCCGCATCGGTCTCCGCGACTGCGCGGATGTGCTGGCGCAAGGCAACCATTGCGGGGCTTCGCCCGGTCAGGCGCGCCTCCACCGTGTCGCGTCGCCCGACCTGCGCCCGAAGCGCGCGGTTTTCCAGCGTCAGGCGGCGCTTGTCGAGCGCGCGGCGCACCGTTTCCACAAGGCGACTGGGCGCGTAGGGTTTCTCGACGAAATCATAAGCCCCATCCTGCATGGAAGAGACCGCCAGTTCGACGTCCCCGTGGCCCGTTACCAGGATCACGGGAAACTCCGGATCGATCTCAAGAACCTTGCGCATCAACGTCAATCCATCCATGCCCGGCATGCGGATATCGGTGACGAGCACGCCCGGAAACTGCCGCGCCACCAGTGCCAGCGCCTTTTCAGCTTCGGCAAAGGCAGTCACTTTCAAGTCGTCCAATTCCAGCGCCTGCGATGCCGCAAGGCGCAAATGCTCTTCATCATCCACGAAAAGGATCGTTTCGGGCGTCGGTGTCATTCGGCGGCCTGTTCATGGGGGGCAAGGCGCCGTTCCAGATCCAGGACGAACACTGCGCCGCCGTCGGCATGAGTCTCTGCTGTGATCTTGCCGCCGAAATCGCGTACGATGTTGTAAGAGATCGACAAACCGAGCCCGAGACCCTTGCCCGGACCCTTGGTCGTGAAAAACGGATCGAAGATTTGCGTCTTCTCGGTCTCGTCAATGCCGGGGCCGGTGTCTCGGACCCGGAGGCGGCAGCGATCCGCCGTCGTATCGAGCTTCAATTCGATCCGTTGCCCGTCCAGCCCCTCCATCGCGTCCAGCGCGTTGCTGATCAGGTTCACCACCACCTGCTGAAGGCGCACATGGCCCCCCGCGACCCAGACTTCATCGGCGGGCAGGGCGCTTACAACCTCGGTGCCCTGCGCCTTGATGCGCACGTCCATCATCGCCAGCGCATCTTCGATGACGCGGGTCAGCGGTGTGGGCAGCACGTCCTCCTGCGGGCGGCGGGCGAAGTTGCGCAGATGCCGCGAGATCGCCGCCATCCGGTCGGCCATTTGAGAGATGCGACCGATATTGTCCTTGGCATCCTCAAGTCGGTCACGCTCCATAAGGGTTTGCGCATTGTCGGCATAGGCTTTCACAGCGGCGAGGGGCTGGTTGAACTCATGGCTCAGCGCGGCGGACATCTGGCCCAACGCAGCCAGCTTGCCGGCCTGCACGAGTTCCGCCTGTGTGCGTTTCAACTGTGCCTCGGTTGCGCGGCGCTCTTCGACCTCTTCAGTCAATTGCGCGTTCGCACGGTTCAGATCGGCGGTGCGCTGCGCGACCCGGGTTTCCAACATCTCCTGCGCTGCGCTTTGCGCAGCGATCCGGTCCATTAGCCGGGCACGCCGTTGCAGATAGATGGCGAGCGCGAGGCCGCCGGCGGTGGTAACAAGCAGACCGATCGCCAGAACGGCAAACGCACGCGTGCGCGCCGGACCGGTGGGAACGAGGATCGTGACATCCCACCCGATATCGGGAATGCGCGTCTGAGCGGAAACATAACGCGCAGGCATACCGTCTTCGTCAAAGGACCGCAGATACAGGTCGGCGTTCAGGGGGGCTTGCGTGTTGGGAAGTGGGCGCACCTGATCAAGCGGGTACTGTCGAGAGGACGCGATCTGCTGTCGATCCCTTTCGGACAAGGGCGAGAGCGCCCGGAAATGCAGATCAACCCGGTCGGACATGAACACCACGCCCAGAAGATCGCTCACCATCACCGTGTAGGGCGCGTCCCTCCAGGTTTCCTCGAACCCGTCCACAGTGAATTTCAGCGCGACCACCCCGACAATGCGGGTGCCAACCTCGATCGGGGCGGCATAGAACACGCCGCGCTCACCGGAAGTTGTGCCAAGGGCGAAGTAGCGCCCCAAGCCGCCCTCGAGCGCTTGAGTGAAGTACGGCCGGAAATTGAAACTCCGGCCAATGAACGGCGCGTCCTTGAGGTAATTGGAGGCCGCAACCGTGTATCCGGTGATGTCCATCACGTAGATATCGGACGCTTTCAGACGAAAAGCTGTCTGTCGCAGGTCTTCGTTCACCTCTGCTTGCAGGTCGGTGTTTCCCGGGTCGGCCAACAAGGCGCGCAGCGAGTTTCGCTCAGCCACCAGACCGGGCAGGGGAGCATATTGGCGCAGCGCGCCATTCAGACCTTCGGTCGCCAGCCTGAGGGAAGTTCGGCCTTGTTCCCCGGCCTCCAGCAGAAAGAGGCGCTCAAGTCTCGGGAAAGCAATCATTGCGAACGCAAGGCTCACGATCAGCACCGCTGCAAAAGCCCTGCCTGCGGTGATGCTGGTCCGTTTGTGTGCGCCGTGGGATGTCATGACCCCGAACTATGCCGTTGCCGGAATGCGTTAGTCCAGTGCAGTTGCGATCGCTGAAAAGTCGCTGGCCTTCAGGGAGGCTCCGCCGACAAGGGCACCGTCAACGTTCGACACCCCGAAAATCTCTGCCGCGTTGCCCGGTTTGACAGACCCGCCATAAAGCAACCTGACCGAACGTCCGACCCCTTCGCCAAAGCGTTTCTCGAGCCGCGAGCGGATGAAATCATGGACTTCACCAATCTGGTCGAGGGTCGGTGTGCGCCCCGTGCCAATCGCCCAGACCGGTTCGTAGGCCACCACAAGGTTCTCTCCCGTGGCTTGATCGGGCACCGACCCTGCCAGTTGGCCACCTATAATCGCAAGCGTGTTATCCGCATCGCGCTCGGCCTCGGTCTCTCCGACGCAAACGATGGCACGCAAGCCCTCTGCCCAGGCCGCTTCGGTCTTGCTACGGACCATGCTGTCGGTTTCCGCATGATCGGCGCGCCGCTCGGAGTGCCCTACGATCACATATGTGGCCCCGGCATCCCGCAGCATCTGTGCCGAGATATCACCGGTATGGGCCCCTGAGGAGGCCGGATGGCAGTCCTGACCGCCAAGCGCCAGCGCGCCCGTGCGCACCTGTGCCGCCATGGGAGCCAGCAATGTTGCCGGCGGGCAGATCAACACCTCCGCGCGGATGTCCGAAACCTGCGCAAGCAACGCAGCCGTTTCGGTCAGAGAAGCGCTCAGCCCGTTCATTTTCCAGTTGCCCGCCGCCAGTTTCCGCCGCATCGTCCGTCTCCGCCTTGAAATCACTGTGGGAGATAAGACGGGCCGGCGCGCACCGGGTCAACCCGAAGACGCTAAACGCCGAGGCCTCTTACGTCACTGAAATTGGCAGAAGACTCAGTTTGACCCGGCGGCTACGGTTTCGTCGAACCGGATCGACTCTCCGCATCCGCATGCATCAACCACATTCGGGTTGCGGAACTTGAACCCGGACTCAAGCAGCGAGGTCTCGTAATCGATTTCTGTTCCGAAAAGAAACATCTGGGCCATCGGCGCGATCATAACCCGCGCGCCGTCCTGCTCGACGACTTCGTCCAGTGGATCGACCTCATCGACATAGTCCATCGTGTATTCCATGCCCGCGCATCCGCCTTTCTTGACGCCGATACGAAGGCCCTGCTTGCCACCCTGTTCCATCAGGCGCGCAATGTGTTTTGCAGCTTTGTCCGTAATGCTGACGGCGGCTTTTCCGGGAATACCGAACATGGAGATGGGTCCTTATGGTCTGGTTCGAATATAGGATTTGGCGGTGCGTCACACAAGGTTTGATCGACCCGCTGCGTTCTGGTCAAAGCGGTTTTGCCGGGTTGCCTGCCACCGTTGCACCTGCGGCCACGTCCCTTGTGACCACTGCGCCTGCTCCGATTATGGCGCCATCGCCAATCGTGCAGCCCGGGAGGATCAAAGCTGCCCCGCCGATCCAGACATCGTGGCCAACGTGAATTGCGGCGCCGTTTTCCAAGCCTGTCGCGCGTGTGGCAGGGTCCCTGGGATGGTCGGCGGTCAGAACCTGGACGTAGGGGCCTACCTGCGTCCGATCCCCAATCGAGATTTCGCACACATCCAGAAAAACGCAGCCGTAGTTCAGAAAGACCCGGTCCCCGAGCGTGATGTTGCTGCCATAATCGACGTAGAAAGGCGCACGCACATCACAGCCCGCACCAGCTGTGCCGACGAGTTCCGACAGTAGAACGGCGCGTCCCGCATCGTCACCGGCAGGGGCGGCATTGTACCTTTGCATGATGTCCTGCGCGTGTGCGCGGCGCGAGACGAGGTCTGCATCCGAGGCGTCATAGAGGCGGCCTGCGCGCATGTCTTCCCATGCGCTTGGCACGTCACATGAAGCCGAGTTCGAGACGGGCCTCGTCAGACATCATTTCCATGCCCCAGGGTGGCTCCCATGTCAGCTCGACGTTGACTTGCTTGACGCCGGGCAGTGGCTCAATGGCTTCGGCCACCCAGCCGGGCATTTCACCTGCCACCGGACAGCCCGGAGCGGTCAGAGTCATGATGATGTCCACCTCCGACGCGTCATTGATGCTGATTGTGTAAATCAGACCGAGGTCGAAGATATTAACGGGAATTTCGGGGTCAAATACGGTGCGGCACGCCTCCACCACGGCCTCGTGCAGCGGGTGATCCGTGCTCGATGGTTTGATCAAAGGGGCACCTTCCATCTGCGACGGTTCCACCGACATTTGTATCCTCGCGTCATTGTTGACGATTTATATAAGGATATCTTGCTGCCGGGTAAAGAGGTCCGATCCGGCAGGCCGAGCGCAAAAACGCTTGCCGCAGCGTCAACTTTACTATTGACTTATCGGTATTGACCAATCGCTCGCGGAGGGCAGGTGGCCCGTATGAACACGTCGCATCCAAAAGAAGACGACTTTGACTGGCTGCGCGAAGAACTGTTCAATTTGTCATTCGTGGCCGAACGTGCTGGCTTTGCCCTGACAGCGCGTGATCTGAAATTCGCCATCCGCAGCCTTGAGGTCGAGATGCGGGAACAAAGCGATCGCGGCCCGGCGTCATTTTCTGCGTGACCTCCGTAGAAACTGCGCGTAACCGAGCGCCATGATTGCGCGGTTTTCCTACACGAAGGAGGCTCAGGACGGCAAAGCCCGCCTTGGCCGCATTTCCACCCCGAGAGGCGAGATCCGGACCCCGGCCTTCATGCCGGTCGGCACCGCCGCGACCGTAAAGGCGATGCGTCCCGAGAGCGTGCGCGAAACAGGGGCGGATATCCTGCTCGGAAACACCTATCATCTGATGCTGCGCCCGACCGCGGAACGCATCGCACGGCTTGGCGGCCTGCACAGGTTCATGAACTGGGAACGGCCCATTCTAACCGACTCCGGCGGTTTTCAGGTGATGAGCCTGACAGAGTTGCGCAAACTCACCGAGGACGGCGTGACCTTCAAAAGCCATATCGACGGGTCAAAGCACACGCTGACACCGGAACGGTCCATGGAGATCCAGGGACTGCTGGGCTCTGACATCGTGATGTGTTTTGACGAATGCCCCGCGTTGCCTGCGGACAGGGATCGGATCGCGCAAAGCATGGAATTGTCGATGCGATGGGCGCAACGGTCTCGCGATGCCTTCGGTGACAGGCCCGGCCACGCCCTGTTTGGCATCCAGCAGGGCGGTCTGGAACCGGACTTGAGGGGTCAAAGCGCCGAAGCCCTGCGCGCGATCGAGTTCGATGGCTATGCCATTGGCGGCCTTGCGGTGGGCGAAGGGCAGGAGGCGATGTTCGGTGTCCTGAACTATGCGCCCGACATGCTGCCGGAGGACAAACCGCGGTATCTTATGGGGGTTGGCAAGCCTGATGATATCGTCGGCGCGGTGGCGCGCGGGGTCGACATGTTCGATTGTGTTCTGCCCTCAAGATCCGGGCGGACCGGTCAGGCCTATACGCGACGCGGACCGGTCAATATCAAGAACGCCCGACACGCGGATGATCCGCGCCCCCTCGACGAGGCCTGTACCTGTCCGGCCTGTCAGTCGTATTCCCGCGCCTATCTTCACCATGTGTTCCGCGCGGGCGAAATCCTGAGCTCTATGCTTTTGACATGGCATAACCTGCACTATTATCAAGAGCTTATGGCAGATATCAGATCCGCCATCGCAAGCGGTCAGTTTGCAGCCTTCGAAGCAGCGTTCCATGCCAAACAGGCAGAGGGCGATGTGCCACCTCTGTAGGTTCAGGCGGTTTTGCGACCTGTAAGCAGTGCGAGGATGTCACCATTGCCCGACGCCCCCTCGAGCCGCGTTTTCAACGCGTCCACCTGAACACCCAGGGCATCGTCGAACCACATTTGCAGCATCTCGCGCAGACGTGTGCCTGTACGATAGAGCGACATGTCAAGCTGCGTGCAGCCCTGCTTGGTCGTGATTTTGAAGTCGTAGATTCCTTCCGATAGATCTTCTGCAACGGTCGCGTCCTCACCCATGAAATAATACCGGCATCGGTAGGGACGGTCCCGTTCCACGAACGTGACAGCCTGCGTTTCGTATTGGCCCGGCGCGGTCGCGCGGCGCAGATGCACCGTGTCGCGGTCATGGGCGTCCGGCAGCACATCGTAATGCTTGCCTCCCCAGAAATGCGACTTGGATGCCTGCTGCGGAACGACTGCGTTCCAGACCTGATTTGCGTGGGCGGCAATATCGACCTGACTGCGCGCGCCGAAGGAAAACAGCGCAGGCACACGGTCCAGAAGGCGCCCGTAGAGCGACAGATAGATCAACCCGATTGTGCCAGCGGCCAGCGACAAGCGCAGAGCGGTATCATCCAGCGCGGCATTGAGTTCCGGTGCAGCCCATATCAACAGCGCCTCGGCAAGCGTGAACAGGCCGACGACCTCGCACAAGCTGCGCAGGGCAGGAAACAGCACGACAATCAGGGCCACGCAGGCGGCTGCACAGCTGAAAAAGATCGCCAGAGATGTCGGAAAAACCCAAGTCGGTAGATGCGACAATCCGTTGGGGCCACCTTGTGACGTGAGCAGGGCGGTCAGAGTGAAGAGCGTGGCGCAGGTCAGAATACGCCGTCTTTGCCGATAAATCCTGCGGAACATTACACACCAACCCCTTATAGCTTCGGGTCAGAAAGCCAGTGCCGTCGGGCCATGTTGAGGCGCGAATAAGGCAAATGTGTAGAATTTGAGTGCCGGAGTGTGCCGCATTCTGCGCGATTACAGGCACGTGGCCTCAATTTCCTGTGGATTACTGCAAGCGACGGGGAATAGCGGTTGCGGCCCGTGGGACCAGTGTGCATCCTCTGTGCAAGTTGCGTGGTTCGGCACCGTTTCCGAACTCAACGCGCGGGTTCTGTACGATCTCCACGGTTGAACTCTGCGGGCGACCCCCCCAAGTTAGGGTGCCTACTCCCCGGAGACAGCCGAAGGGTCGCCGCCACGTTTGGGGCCCGTGCCGTCTTGCCAATCAAAGGACAGAATATGTCTGAACACCTTCACCAGAGTTACCCGGTCTTGCCGCTGCGCGATATCGTCGTGTTCCCGCACATGATCGTGCCCTTGTTTGTCGGCCGCGAGAAATCCGTGCGCGCGCTTGAAGAGGTCATGAAAGACGACAAGCAGATTCTGCTGTCGAGCCAGATCGACCCGGCCGTGGACGAGCCGACATCCGACGGAATCTACGAGACCGGCGTTCTGGCCAATGTGCTGCAGTTGCTGAAGCTGCCCGACGGCACCGTCAAAGTGCTGGTCGAGGGGCGGCACCGCGTACGCATTACCGAGTATCTTGAGAATGACGCGTTTTTCGAAGCCGAAGCCATGACCATGGACGAGGTGGAGGGCGACGCGGATACGGTTGCCGCCTTGATCGGGTCCGTGGGGGCCGAGTTCGAGCGGTACGCCAAGATCAAGAAGAACATCCCCGAAGAAGCGCTTGCCGCTGTGGCGGAGACGACCGAGGCCGAAAAGCTGGCCGATCTGGTCGCAGGGCATCTGGGGATTGAGGTCGACCAGAAGCAGGATCTGCTGGAAACCCTGTCCGTCGCTGAGCGGTTGGAGAAGGTCTATGGCTTGATGCAGGGCGAAATGAGCGTGCTTCAGGTCGAAAAAAAGATCAAATCCCGTGTCAAGTCGCAGATGGAGCGCACCCAGCGCGAGTACTATCTGAATGAGCAGATGAAGGCCATTCAGAAGGAACTTGGCGACGGCGAGGATGGTGCAAACGAAATCGCCGAGCTTGAGGCGAAGATCGCAGAGACCAAGCTGAGCAAGGAAGCCCGCGAAAAGGCCGATGGCGAGATCAAGAAGCTCAAGAACATGAGCCCGATGAGCGCCGAAGCCACGGTCGTGCGCAACTATCTCGACTGGATGCTGTCGATCCCGTGGGGCACGAAATCCCGCGTGAAAAAGGACCTGGGCAAGGCACAGAATGTGCTGGATGCGGACCATTACGGTCTGGAGAAGGTCAAGGAACGCATCGTGGAATACCTTGCCGTGCAATCGCGCAGCCAGAAGCTGAAGGGGCCGATCCTGTGCCTCGTCGGCCCTCCGGGCGTGGGCAAGACCTCGCTCGGCAAATCGGTGGCCAAGGCAACGGGGCGGGAGTTCATTCGGATCAGCCTTGGCGGTGTGCGCGACGAATCCGAGATCCGCGGGCACCGTCGGACATATATCGGGTCGATGCCGGGCAAGATCATCCAAGCGCTGAAGAAAGCGAAAACCACGAACCCGCTGATCCTGCTCGACGAGATCGACAAGATGGGCCAGGACTTCCGTGGCGACCCGGCGTCGGCCATGCTGGAAGTGCTGGACCCGGAGCAGAACGCGACTTTTGTCGATCACTATCTCGAGGTGGAATACGACCTCAGCAACGTGATGTTCCTGACCACCGCGAACTCCTACAACATGCCAGGTCCGCTTCTGGATCGGATGGAGATCATTCCACTCGCCGGCTATACCGAGGACGAAAAGCGCGAGATTGCGCGCCAGCACCTAATTGACAAGCAGGTCAAGGCCCATGGCCTGAAGGCCAAGGAGTTTGAGCTGACGACAGAGGCGCTGACCGATGTCATCCGATACTACACGCGCGAAGCGGGTGTGCGGAACCTCGAGCGAGAGATCGCGAAACTGGCGCGGAAAGCCGTGACCACGATCGTCAAGAAAGAAGCCGAGAAGGTCACCGTCACGCCCGAGAAGCTGGAAGACATGCTGGGCGTGTGGCGGTTCAAGTACGGCCTCGCGGAAGAGAAGGATCAGGTCGGTGTTGTCACCGGACTGGCCTGGACATCCGTCGGGGGCGACTTGCTCAGCATCGAGGCGCTCCGCCTGCCGGGCAAGGGCCGGATGAAGACGACTGGCAAGCTGGGCGATGTGATGAAGGAATCGATCGACGCAGCCGCGTCCTTCGTGCGCTCCATCAGCCCGACCATCGGGGTGAAGCCGCCGCGCTTTGACCGGTGGGATATCCACGTGCACGTGCCAGAAGGGGCAACGCCCAAGGATGGACCGTCGGCAGGTATCGCAATGGTGACCTCCATCGTGTCGGTTCTGACGCAGATCCCGGTGCGCAAGGACATCGCCATGACCGGCGAGGTTACGCTGCGCGGTAACGTTCTGCCCATTGGTGGGTTGAAGGAGAAGCTCCTTGCCGCCTTGCGCGGCGGCATCAAGACGGTGTTGATCCCGGCGGACAATGAAAAGGACCTGCCGGAGATACCGGACAACGTGAAGGACGGGTTGGAGATTATTCCGGTCAGTCACGTGTCAGAGGTGTTGAAGATCGCACTGACAGAGGTGCCCGAGGCGATCGAATGGGACGAAGAGGCCGAAGAGGCGGCTGCCGCAAAGAAAGCTTTGGCCGAAAAAAGCGAACAGGGTGCGACCCCGCACCACTAGAGCCCTGTTCCGGATCAAAGGGCGCCCGTCTGGGCGCCCTTTTTTCGTGGTTCGGGCAGTGAATCAACTCAGGTGATAGACGGGTTGAAGCCCGTAGACCGGCGTGTCGATCCCTTCCATCCGCGCCTTGATCTGGAGCGACAGGAACTGCGAGTAATGCCGGGATTGGTGCAGATTGCCGCCATGAAACCACAGGTTTTCCTGTTGTGTCGGCTTCCACATGTTTCGCTGCTCCCCTTCCCACGGGCCAGGATCCTTGGTCGTGTCTGATCCCAGGCCCCAGACCTTGCCGACGCGGTCGGCCATGTCCTGGCCCATCAGATCAGCGACCCAACCGTTCATGGAGTTGTAACCCGTGGCGTAGACGATCACGTCGGCTTCGAGTTTGGTTCCGTCATCCAGAATGACGCCATCCTCCACCACGCGCTCCACCTGTCCGCGCTTGAGCTTGATTTCACCGTCGATGATCAACTGGCTTGCGCCGATGTCGATGTAGTACCCGGACCCGCGTCGCAGGTACTTCATGAAGAGCCCGCTGTCGTCGTCGCCCCAGTCGAGCCAGAAGCCTGCTTTCTCCAGCCCCTCGTAGAACTCTGCATCGCGTTTCTTCATCTCGGCGTAAGCCGGGATCTGGAACTCGTGAAGGATCGCATAGGGGAGGGAGGCAAAGATCAGATCGGCTTTCTCGGTCGTAACCCCGGCCGCTACGGCCTCCTCCGAGTAGAGCGCGCCGAGGCCGACTTCCATCAATGTGTCGGAGCGTACGATATGGGTCGACGAGCGTTGGACCATGGTGACGTCCGCCTCGCCCTCCCACAGGGCGGCGCAGATATCGTGCGCGGAATTGTTGGAGCCGACGACCACGACCTTCTTGCCCTTGAGCCCATCCGGGCCCGGGTGCTGGGACGAATGGTGCTGATCGCCCTTGAATGTGTCCATCCCCGGAAAATCGGGCATGCGTGCCTTGCCGGACATGCCGGTCGCCATGACCACGTGCGTCGGGTTCAAGATGACTTCTTCACCATCACGGTCGACCACGACCGTCCATACTCCCGCGTCTTCATCGTAGCGTGCGGATTTTGCGGTCGTGCGCGTCCAGTAGTTCAGTTCCATGACCTTGGTGTACATCTCCAACCAGTCGCCCAGCTTGTCCTTGGGGCTGAAGATCGGCCAGTTCTCGGGAAACTTGATGTAGGGCAAGTGGTCGTACCAGACCGGATCATGCAGGCAAAGTGATTTGTAGCGGTTGCGCCAGCTGTCGCCGGGTCGCTCATTTCGCTCCACGATGATCGTGGGCACGCCAAGCTGGCGCAGCCGAGCCCCGAGCGCAATGCCGCCCTGTCCACCGCCGATGATCAGGCAATAGGGCTGTTTCGTATACCCCAGTTCCGCTTCCTCGCGGCTACGCTCTTCGGCCCACGTCGTCCGGTTCCGCCCGGCGCCATGCTTTGCACCAAGCGGACGGTCGAAGCCCTTGGGTTCCTCGTGTCCCTTCAACTCCACCAAAGTGGTCAGCAGGGTCCAGATCTTGTCTCCGCGCAGGCGTACCAACCCGTACCCGCGCGCGACGTCCGTCTCGAAGCTGATCCAGGCTGTTGTGATCCCGTCTTCCTCCGTCGGGATTTCTCCGTCCGCGAGGGTCCAGTTACGCGGTTTCGTCGTGCCCAACTGGTGCCGCAGCATATCCGCGATCTGGTCCTTTCCTTCGACGGTCTTGATGTTCCATGTGAATGTCACGAGGTCGCGCCAGTAGCAGTCGTCGGTGAACATCTCGGTTGCGGCATCAATGTCGCCTGCTTCCAAAGCGAGTCCGAATTCGTCGAGAAATCCCTGTGCCTGATCGGCCAGCGTGGTGTCGAGCATGTCTTCCTCCCGTAAGCATGTTCTTGTCCAAGGCTTAACCGTGCCAAGCCCAACAGCTTTACGCTAGGGAAATTTGATTTAAGGCGTTGTCCCTGGCGCTCGGGAACCGAGTGGGAAGCGCCATTTCGCGCTTGAACCGGCGGGCCTGCTTGGCTAAACCCGCCGCCACGGGTGATTAGCTCAGTGGTAGAGCGCTTCGTTCACATCGAAGATGTCAGGAGTTCGAATCTCTTATCACCCACCATTCCCCTTCATCTAGTCGGCCGGCCGGCATTGACCCGGGAGCCTCTGTTACGCAGGTTGCGAGCATGAATTTCGCGGCGCAGATAACCGAAACACCCTTGGCATTTGACGCCGGAAACGCGACCTCAGCGCGTGAGGGCTGGGTGGGTCCTGTGGCAGAGCTGATCGCGGGCGCAGCAGGGTCAAGCCCGTACCTGCAAGGTCTGCTCAGCCGGGAACGGGATTGGATCGAAACTGCGCTGAACGATCCGGATGCCGCATGCGCCGCGGAACTCGAGCGCATTTCGGGTCTGGAAGGCGATGCCGTGAAACCGGGCCTCAGGATTGCCAAACGGCGTGTCGCATTGGTTTTGGCGTTGTGCGATCTGGGCGGCGTTTGGCCGTTGGAGGGCATTACCCGGCGCCTGAGCGAATTCGCCGACGCGGCCCTTGGCGTCGCGTTGCGCGCGTCGCTTTTGCCGGAGCTGCGTCGCGGCAAGATCCCCGGCCTTTCGGAGGCGGATGTGAGCGATCTGGGCGGTATGGTCGCGCTGGCGATGGGAAAGATGGGCGCGTTCGAGCTTAACTATTCGTCCGATATCGACCTGATCTGCCTGTTTGATGAAAGCCGGTTCACGCCTGATCTCTATGCCGAGGCGCGTTCCGGTTTCGTGCGCGCGACGCGTAAGGCGATGGCTCTGTTGTCCGAGCCGACCGGCGAGGGTTACGTCTTTCGTACGGATCTGCGGTTGCGCCCGGACCCGTCGGTGACGCCGGTTTGCATCGCCATGGAAACAGCCGAACGCTATTACGAATCCCTCGGTCGCACGTGGGAACGTGCCGCCCACATCAAGGCGCGTCCGGCTGCGGGCGATCTGGACGCTGGCGCGAAGTACCTCAAGCGGTTGACACCCTTCGTTTGGCGTAAGCACCTCGATTTCGCGGCCATTCAGGACGCCCATGACATGCGGCTCAAGATCCGGGCCCACAAGGGTTTGCACGGTCCGATCGATCTGCTTGGTCACGATCTGAAGCTGGGGCAGGGCGGTATCCGCGACATCGAGTTCTTCACACAGACGCGCCAGATCATTGCAGGCGGGCGCGACCCGGACCTGCGTTTGCGCGGCACGCAAGACGCCTTGGCCGCGCTTGCCAACAAGGGCTGGGTCGCCAAGGATGACGCCACCGCCCTGACAGAGCATTACCGGGCATTGCGCACCCTGGAACACCGGGTGCAGATGGTCAACGACGCGCAAACCCACAGCCTGCCGAAGACCGAAGACGGGCTGCGCCGCATCGCGAATCTGTGCGGTACGGATGACCTTGAGGCGTGGGCAGGCGTGTGGCGTGCCCGGCTGGAAGATGTTGCGCGGCGTACCGAGCCGTTTTTCCAACCCAGGAGTGCCAGCCTGACAGAGGGAACGGCCATTCCCGTCCGCGAGGCGATTGACGGGGCAGAAGCCGCAACTGAGCGCTGGCGCGGGTATCCGGCGCTCAGATCCGGGCGCGCCGTGGAGATTTTCGACCGGCTGCGTCCCGACATCCTGAACCGACTTGCCAAGGCCGCGCGTCCCGAAGAAGCTTTGCAGAATTTTGACGGATTTCTGGCCGGGTTGCCCGCGGGCGTTCAGTTGTTCTCATTGTTCGAGGCAAACCCGCAGCTTGTCGATCTGATCGTGGATATCTGCGCAACCGCGCCCCGCCTGTCGCGTTATCTCTCGCGCAATGCCTCGGTGCTCGATGCGGTGATTGGTGGTCCGTTCTTCAACCCCTGGCCCGGACGCGGAGCGCTCGTTGCCGAATTGTCCGACGCGTTGCGCGACGCGCAGGACTACGAGGCCAAGCTGGATACTGCCCGGCGTTGGCAAAAGGAGTGGCATTTCCGGATCGGGGTGCACCACCTCCGTCGTCTCATCGATGCGGAAGAAGCCGCGCAGGAGTATACCGAACTCGCTGAGGCGGTTTTGCAGGTCATCTGGCCGCTTTGCGCCAACGAACTATCGCATCGCCACGGTCCGCCACCGGGGCGCGGGGCCGTACTTGTCGGGATGGGGTCGCTGGGGGCGGCCACACTCACCGCGCAGTCCGATCTGGACTTGATAGTGATTTACGACGCAGGCGGGGTTGACGCGTCGGACGGACCCAAGCCGTTGATGCCCGGCCCCTATTACGCCAAGCTCACCAAAGCGCTTGTGACAGCCCTCTCCGCGGCGATGTCCGAAGGGCGTCTTTATGAAATCGATATGCGGTTGCGCCCGTCCGGACGGCAGGGCCCCGTGGCAACCGGCTGGACCTCTTTTCAAAGCTACCAAAGGGACGAGGCGTGGACGTGGGAACATCTGGCCCTGACCCGCGCGCGCATCGTGGCGGCAAGTTGTCCGCAGGCTGACACGCTGGCCGCGGAGTTCGAGGGCTTCCGAAGGTCACTGTTGCAGGACAAGGGACCGGGTCACGGTCCAGATATTGCCGAAGCTGTCCGCGATATGCGGGAACGGCTCGCAGCAGCCAAACCGGCCAAGGTCGCGTGGGAGGCAAAGCGGGGGCCGGGGCGGTTGCAGGATATCGAGCTTTTTGCCCAGATGGCCGGTTTGATGGCGGCCTGTCCGGACCATGATACCCGCGCTCAACTCAAGGCGGCAAAGCGGTGCGACTTGCTCGACCAAGCGGGTGTTGACGCAATGATCACGCAGTATGCCTTGCTGCGCCGGGTGCAAATGGCTGGTCGTCTCCTGACGGATGATGACATCGATCCAGACAACGTCGGCACCGGTGGGCGCGACTTTGTCGTGCGCCAGACAGAGGCGCAGACCCCCGAAAACCTGACTGCGCGCATCCGCGAAGGGGCGACAAGAACCGCCGAAATCATAGCGCATGGGCTGGCTGCCTGCGCCGCTCAGAAAACGGGTCGGTCATGACATCCTTTTCCTCCCGACCATCCGATTTCGTGCGCAAGGCCGATCCGCGCGACTTGATCCGTGAGGCTTATCGGATTGATGGCATCACCTCGTCCGATTGCCGAACGATCTTTCTGGACTGGTCCCTCGGTGATATCGGCGGGCTCAGTCCGAAGGAGGCGATCACGGGTCTGCTTGCCTGCTACGGGGCAGATGCCCCTGACCACCCGATGACCCACGTGTTGCGCGCCGGGTTGGAACCGCCACCAAAGCCAAGGCGTCGGGGAGGATACAAAGCACGTCCGCGTGATTGAGGGTGGCTTGAGAAGCCCGCTGGAAAACCCATATCTACCCTATGTTGAAACTCACGCCGCTCCTCCTCGCGATTCTCTATGGTCTCGGTCTGTATTGGATCGGGGCCAAACGCACGGCACGCGAGTTGTCCCGGCGGTCCAACCCGCTGGCAGATCGCAGGCTCAAGGACATCACTGATCGAATGGCGCGTGCACTCGACCTGAGCGAAGTGAAAGTGCACATCTACGAGGTCGATCCGGTGAACGGGCTTGCCGCGCCGGACGGGCGCATCTTTATCACGCGCGGTTTCTTCCGGAAGTATGAACAGGGCGAAGTCACCGCAGAAGAGATGGCAAGCGTTATCGCCCACGAACTGGGCCATGTGGCCCTGGGGCATTCGCGCCGCCGGATGATCGATTTTTCCGGACAGAACGCGATCCGGGTTGCGCTTGCGACGGTTCTCGGTCGCTTCATTCCGTTTGTCGGAGTTCCGATTGCAAACTTGCTGGTCACCTTGCTGGCCGCGCGACTGTCGCGCGGGGATGAATATGAGGCGGATGCGTACGCGTCTGCTCTGCTGACAAAGGTGGGGATCGGCACGGAGCCGCAGAAGTCGCTGTTCCGAAAGCTTGATGCGCTGACAACCGGTGGTGGCGCTGCGCAAGCACCAGCGTGGCTGATGAGCCATCCGAAAACCGACGCCCGTATCGCGGCGATAGAAAAGCTTGAAAGTCGCTGGGTCACGCCTGCGACATGAGCCTTATCCGAAGATCGCCTTGCCAAGGCGTGGCAGCCTCGCGCGCTTGAAAACGCTTCTCGGGGTCGCGTCCCCGCCGATGGCCTGTACCGCTCGCATGGCCGCGTCCGTCAGGATGTGTCGCATGTCTTGGGTGTGTGCCGCGCGCAACTCCAACAGGAACGTGTCCGGTTCGCGCCGAATAAGCCCGTGGTGTCCGAGCGTCCGTGTCGGAAAGTCCTTGAGGTTGAGCGTCAGCAGACTGTCTGCTTGCGCCGTGATCGCGGCAGCAAGCACATGGGTGTCGTTGGGATCGGGCAAGAACAATGTCTTGCACAGATCCGGGTCCGGTGTGATGCAGGCTTGCGGGTGCCGGGCGGACAGGCGCGAAATTTCCCCGTCTGTCAGAGCGGCTTCGACCGCACCGGCACGGGACGCGGCGTGGCGCCATTCATCGAGGATGCGCGGGCTCCAGAGCGGGGTGAAGAACCCTGCATCGGCCGCATCCGTCAAAATTCCACGCAAAAGCGTGGGGTAGAGAACGCAGGCATCCAACAGGACCCGTTCGCTCATGTGGTCAACCGAAGGCAGAGCGCTTTGAGATAGCCCGTTTCCCCCAGATAGGTATGCAGCGGGTGGTCGGGACCCGCCCCACCAGTATAGAGGATCTGCCCCGCGCGCCCGGCACGCCCTATCCCGCGCAGGGACGCGGCGCGAAACTTGGACAGATCCGCGGCATGTGAGCACGAGCACAGCATCAACGTGCCCCCGGGGGCAACGAGGGGCGCGGCAAGGCGTGCGATCCGCTCGTAGGCGCGTAGACCTGCCTGTAATGCGGGTTTTGATGGGGCAAAGGCGGGCGGGTCGCAAATAACGAGGTCAAACTGCCGCCCCTCGGTGTTCAGCGCTTCCAGTGCGGCGAACGCGTCGGATTTCAGGGTTTGGAACCTGTCCGCAACACCTGTGGCGACGGCACCTTCACGGGCCAGTTCGAGCGCGGCCGCGGACCCGTCGACAGCGAGCGCGCGCGCCGCGCCATTTGCAAGGGCGGCCAGCGCAAACCCACCAACGTGCGAAAAAACGTCGAGCGCGCGCCCGCCCGGCGCGAGCCGCGCCGCAAACGCATGGTTCGGTCGCTGGTCAAAGAACAGGCCGGTTTTCTGACCGCTCGCCAGATCGGCGATGTACGTTGCGCCGTTCATCGGTACCTCGACCTTGTCCGGCGGTGTGCCCATCACCGGGCCCGACCGGTCATCCAACCCCTCAAGGCTTCGGGCGCGTCCGGAGGCGGATTTAAGAACATGGCTGACCCCAGTGACCTCTGCGAGAACCGTGATCAGATCGTCCAGAAGACGTTCCGACCACGCGGCGTTCGGCTGGATCACGCATGTGTCTCCGAACCGGTCAATGATCACGCCGGGCAATCCGTCACCTTCGGCATGCACCAGACGGTAGAAAGGCGCCTCATACAGCGTGTCGCGCAAAGCAAGGGCTGCGCTCATACGTGCACGCAGCCAGGCGCGATCGATCAGGGTGTCGGGGGTCCGGTCCAGCACGCGCGCTGCAATCTTGGACCCCGGGGTCACGGCAACCGTGGCCAGAGGCGTGCGCTCTGCATCTTCGAGGGTTGCGATGGTACCGGGGGGGAGCGCCTTGGTCCGGCGGTCCAGGACCAGCGCATCTGCATAGACCCAAGGCATGCCATGGCGAATGGCACGCGCGTCGGCCTTGGGTTTGAGGCGGAGACGGGGGAAGGAGGGTGTCATCCCCTTCCTCTATCGGCTCTGGCTGGGCGGGGAAACCCCGCCAACCGGATCAGGCCTTTTGTGCGCCGCGATGCGTCAGATGCGTACGGAACCATGTTTTGAAGGCTGCGAGTGCCTCGGCGGTCGCTTGCGCACGCATAGCGTGAGCGCGGGCTTCGATCTGGGCGAGGTCTTCGGGTGTCAGGTAGGCTTGAGGTTTCATCGGGGTCTCCGGTCTGCTTTTTTGAGCGTCGAAGCTAAAATGGGTCATGGTTGCTGACTTTACCAATGCTGCGTGTGCATACCCGGTCTGACCGCAGGCGGCCATGAGCAGTTTGGTGAATGAGAGGTTGAAAAGTTAGCGCTAACGGTTTACGGGCAGGTATGCATTCTATCGAGCGGATCTGACGCTCGTGCAGGAGGTGGGAATGGATCTGAACAGCACTGTCGCCGCCGTGACGGAACGGATCATTAAACGGTCCGGCGCCGCACGCGCTGCCTATCTGGACCGGATGCGCCGCGCGGCAGACGATGGACCACGTCGGGCGCATCTGTCTTGCGGAAATCAGGCACACGCCTATGCCGCGATGACCGAAGACAAAAGCACACTCGCCGCCGCGCGCCAGCCCAATATCGGAATTGTCACCGCCTACAACGATATGCTGTCCGCGCACCAACCGTTCGAGACATATCCCGCCCGGATCAAGGCGGCTGCGCGCCGGGCCGGGGCCACAGCACAGGTTGCCGGCGGAGTGCCCGCGATGTGCGACGGCGTCACCCAGGGCCAGACGGGGATGGAACTGAGCCTGTTTTCCCGTGATGTCATCGCGCTGGCCAGCGGTGTCGCGCTGAGCCACAACACGTTTGACGCCGCTGCCTATTTGGGCGTTTGTGACAAGATCGTTCCGGGTTTGATCATTGCAGCGGGCACATTCGGCTATCTGCCCGGCGTCTTTGTCCCCGCAGGACCGATGTTAAGCGGCTTGCCAAACGACAAGAAAGCCAAGGTCCGCCAACAGTTTGCCGCTGGCGAAGTCGGACGCGACAAACTGATGGCAGCGGAGATGGCGTCCTATCATGGGCCGGGGACCTGCACTTTCTACGGGACGGCAAATACCAACCAGATGCTGATGGAATTCATGGGGCTGCACTTGCCCGGTGCATCCTTCGTCAACCCGGGAACCCCGTTACGCGATGCGTTGACCGAGGCTGCAACCGAGCGGCTTGCGCAGATCACGGCACTTGGGAACGCCTACCGTCCGGTCTGTGATATCCTTGACGAGAAAGCGTTCGTGAACGGGATTGTCGGCTTGATGGCAACAGGCGGGTCGACAAACCTGGTCATTCACTTGCCCGCGATGGCGCGGGCGGCAGGGGTTATCCTTGACCTTCAGGATTTCGCGGACCTGTCCGAAGTGACCCCGTTGATGGCGCGCGTCTATCCGAATGGCCTGGCGGACGTGAACCATTTCCACGCGGCAGGCGGTTTGGCCTTCATGATCGGTGAACTGCTCGACGCGGGTCTGCTGCACCCTGATACCAAGACCATTTTCGGGGACGGGCTGGCCGACTACACGCGCGACCCCAAGGTGGTCGACGGCAAGCTGACCTATGCTGATGGGCCGAAAGAGACCCAGAACGCGAAGATCCTGCGTCCGGTTTCGGACGGGTTCGCGGCGAGCGGCGGCCTGAAGGAGCTCAAGGGCAATCTCGGACGCGGTATCATGAAAGTCTCCGCTGTCGCCCCTGAACGGCATTTGATTGAAGCACCGGCACGGGTGTTCCACGACCAGTCGGATGTCAAAGCAGCATTTCAGGCCGGCGAGTTCACGTCTGACACGGTGGTGATCGTGCGATACCAGGGCCCCAAGGCCAACGGTATGCCGGAACTGCATTCGCTGACCCCGATCCTTGCGGTTCTTCAGGATCGCGGGCTCAAGGTGGCGCTTGTCACGGACGGGCGCATGTCCGGAGCCTCCGGCAAGGTGCCCGCGGCTTTGCATGTTTCTCCCGAAGCGCTGGATGGTGGAGTGATGGCGCAGGTGCGGGATGGCGACCTTGTGCGTGTGGATGCTGTCGCCGGTGTGTTGGAGGTTTTGGCGGAGGGTGTCGCGGACCGGCCGATTGAGCATCCCGACTTGTCCGGAAACCAGTTCGGTATCGGACGCGAACTGTTCGAGGTGTTCCGCAAGAATGTCGGAGCCGTGAGCGCCGGCGCAGGCGTTGTTGTCTAGGAGGCGCAAGAAATGACCCCAGAAGCTGCCAGCCAACAGGCCCGAGAAATCTGTGGCCTTGCCCCGGTCGTCCCGGTTCTTGTGATCGATGATGTCGACCATGCGCGCCCGCTGGCCGAGGCGCTCATCGCCGGTGGTTTGCCGGCGCTCGAAGTTACCTTGCGCACCCCCGTGGCACTGGAGGCAATTCGCCGGATGGCGGAGGTCGAAGGCGGTGTCGTCGGAGCAGGAACCCTTCTGACACCTGCTGATGTTGCCGCCGCAAAAGAGGCGGGCGCGCTGTTCGGGGTGTCGCCGGGTGCCACGGATACGTTGCTTGCTGCGTGTGAGGCGGACGATCTACCTCTCTTGCCAGGGGCGGCGACGGCGACGGAAGTGATGCGGCTGCTTGAAAAAGGATACTCGGTCCAGAAGTTCTTTCCGGCCGAAGCATCGGGCGGGGCGCCCGCGTTGAAATCCATCGGCGCGCCCCTGCCGCAGGTCAGTTTCTGCCCCACAGGGGGGGTCAGCCTTGCAAATGCACCGGAGTATCTTGGCCTGTCGAACACCCTGTGTGTCGGCGGGTCGTGGGTCGCACCGCGCAAGATGATGGATGCAGGCGACTGGTCCGGGATCGAAGCGCTGGCGCGCGAGGCCGCGCGACTGGCGCGCTGACGTAATCTTAACGCTGTTGCGCCTAAAAAGGGCACGCAACCTGACAAGGGGGCGTGCCGTATCCGGGTTTGGTGAGTGTGTTGACCCGTTTCTGAGTAGCTTGTCAGGTTGCTTGTCTTGGCAACATCTCCAGCATCTACGCCTGTCCCGCCAGCGCACGTGCCAGTGCATCTGTCAGGGTATCGACCGTGTCGATCACCTCGTAGAACGACAAAAGCGATGCGTCAGCAAAGCCGTTTTCCACTACATGTCGGACCATGCCGTCCAGCGGGGCCCAATACCGATTGGTGTTCAACAGGAAGATGGGTTTTTCATGCAACTCCAATTGGCGCCAGGTCAGGACCTCGAAGAACTCGTCCAGAGATCCCGCGCCTCCCGGCAGCACGACAATTGCATGTGAATTCATGTACATGACCTTCTTTCGCTCATGCATCGTCTCGGTGACGACAAAGCGTGTCAGGTCTCTCTTTCCGACTTCGCGATCCAGAAGATGACCGGGAATAACCCCAAACGTGTCGCCGCCGGCGTCCTGTGTGGCGCGCGCCACGGCCCCCATCAATCCGACATCACCAGCCCCGTAAACCAGTTGATGTCCGTTCCGCGCTATCCATTGTCCAAGTGTTTCGGCGTCTTCACGATAGGTTGGATCGGCACCGAAGCGGGAGCCGCAGTAAACGCAAATTGAAGGCATGGGGCCCCGTTCTGAGCTGAGTCGGTTATGTCTTTTCCCTTTGTATTAGGATAGATAAGGTAGCCCAAGCGCATGGAGGCCCATGCGACGCAAAAAGATCGGGGTAGCCATTGATGTCCATGCGCGCGTTTTTGCGGGACGATTCCGGAGCTGGCCGCGCTTGGATTTTGGGCGGTGCGGTGCTGGTGGTGCTGGCCGGCATCGCGTGGTGGACACTTGCGCCCAAGCCACACCAGCGCACAGAAACGCCGAACCCTGCTGTGACCGTGCCTCAGGACAATGGTGCTTCTGCGTCGAAACTCTCTGAACCGGCGGGACCGGATACGACAGAGACAGCGCTGCCAGCGCAGGCGGCGACAGCCCCCGAACCCGAGGCACTTGCGCCCCCCGCCACGCCCGAAACACCGGGCACGGAGACACCCCCCGCGTTGGCAGATGCACCGCAGGACCTGGAGGCCCCGACGCCGTCAGAAAACGTCACTTCGACAGAGCCGCCCGTGTTCGAGGTGGTGCGCGTTGACGATACCGGCGCGGCGGTGGTGGCGGGCCGCGCCGAAGCGGGCGAGACCGTGCGTATTCTGCTCGACGGGGTGTCCGTCGCCGAGACGTCCGCAGACGCAAGCGGTGCGTTCGTGGCACTTTTGTCGTTGGACCCGTCCAACGATGCGCGGATTCTGACGCTTGAGACGGTTGGCGCAGAGGGGGGGACGACGCCGTCGGAGGAAACCGCGTTGGTCGCTCCCTTCGAAGCAGAGCCGCCCGCACCGGTCGAAGAGGTTGCCGAGGCGCCCCCCCCTGCGGACGTCACGCCACAGGTTGTTCCGGAACCATCGTCCGAGAGCCCCGACGCAACGGAAGAGAAAGTCGCGCGACTTGAGACCCCGCCGCAGGTTGTTATTGCGGGGCCGGAGGGGGCCGTCCCCCAGAGCCCGGCGGCAGCACCGTCGAACCCGACCGCACCTGACACGCCGAACATCGTTATCGATACGATCTCCTATGACGCAGATGGAGAGGTGCTGCTGGTCGGCAGGGCGGCGTCAGGGTCCTTTGTGCGCGTCTATTTGAACAATCGCATCGCAACCACTACGGGCGTTCCGGCGGATGGGATCTGGCGCAGCCGTGTCACCGGGATTGCCGCTGGGATTTACACACTGCGCGCGGACGAGACAAATGCCACGGGGCGCGTGCTGTCGCGGTTCGAGACACCGTTTGAACGCGTGACGCGGCCGGTCGCAATTGCGGCTGCCGAGCAGGTCACTCGTGCCGAGGCCGAAGAACCGGGAAATCCGTTGGCTGCGGCGGCTGGCATTGTCACGGTCCAGCCGGGGTTCACGCTCTGGGCGATTGCACGTGAGAACTATGGGGATGGCGTGCAGTACGTGCGCGTTTTCGAGGCAAACCGCGCGTTGATCGGTGACCCCGACCTGATTTACCCGGGGCAGGTCTTTTCCATTCCGGAACAATGAGCCGCACTGGCCTTGTCTGCGTTGCAGGCATAGGTTTGCGTAATGCGATCCATATCCAGCCGCGCCCCGACGCCTGCCAGAGACCCGAGTGATGCCGAAACCCGTGAAAGCGGATGGCGCGTCGTACGCAACGTTGCGCCCTATCTGTGGCCGGACGACAAGCCCTGGGTCAAACGCCGTGTCGTGTTTTCGTTGGCGGCGTTGTTTCTGGCAAAGCTCGTGGCAGTGGGCATTCCCTACATCTACAAGGTCGCCGTCGACGCTCTGTCGGGCGATGCCGATGGCGCGACCCTTCTGGCCCTTGGCGCTGTCGGGCTGACGGTCGCCTATGGCATGGCCCGGCTGATGTCGGTCGGGTTCCAGCAGTTGCGCGACGTGATCTTTGCAAAAGTGGGCCAACAGGCCTTGCGCGCTCTGGCGTTGCAGACGTTCACGCACATTCACCGTCTGTCGATGCGGTATCACATCACCCGCAAGACCGGCGGATTGAGCCGCATCATCGAACGCGGTGTCAAAGGGGTCGAGTTCCTCTTGCGGTTCCTGCTGTTTTCTATCGGGCCCCTGATGCTGGAACTCGGCCTGATCGCCATCATTCTGACGGTGTATTTCGACGCCTGGTATCTTGCCGTTGTCGGTGTGACGATCGCGCTTTACGTCGCGTTCACGTTCAAGGTCACCGAATGGCGCGTGCGTATCCGGCGCGAGATGAACCGGCAGGACACCGATGCCAATCAGAAAGCCATCGACAGCCTGCTGAACTTCGAGACGGTCAAGTATTTTGGGGCCGAGCAGCGCGAAGCTGCACGATATGACGGTGCGATGGAGCAATACGCTGCTGCTGCCCTGAGAACCTCGTATTCGCTGGGTTTTCTGAATTTCGGGCAGGCACTGATCATCACCAGTGGCTTGGTCGGGGTCATGGTGATGGCGGCCATCGGGGTGCAGAATGGGGATCTGACCGTAGGCGATTTCGTTATGGTGAACGCCTACATGCTGCAAATCACACAGCCGTTGAACTTTCTTGGTACCGTTTACCGGGAAATACGGCAGGCGCTGATCGACATGGGGGACATGTTTGATCTGTTGGGGCAACCGACAGAGGTCAGCGACAAGCCCGGCGCACCGGCAATAGAGATTGCGGGGGGCGAAGTTGAACTGGCAGACGTGCATTTCGGGTATGATCCGGCCCGCCCGATCCTCAAAGGTGTCAGCCTCCGCGCGGCTCCGGGGGAGCGCGTGGCGATTGTCGGGCCATCCGGGTCCGGCAAATCCACGATCGGGCGGCTGCTTTTTCGGTTTTATGATGTGACAGGCGGGGCCTTGCGGATCGACGGGCAGGACGTCCGCGATGTCACGCAAGATAGCCTGCACGCGCAAATCGGTGTCGTGCCGCAGGATACGGTGCTGTTCAACGACACCATTCTCTACAACATCGCCTATGGGCGACCGGATGCGACACGCGGCGAGATCGAGGCCGCAGCCAAAGCCGCCAAAATCCACGACTTCATCATCGGCCTTCCAGAGGCCTATGACACACAGGTTGGTGAGAGGGGTCTGAAACTGTCCGGTGGGGAGAAACAGCGTGTCGGGATCGCGCGCACGCTTCTGAAGGATCCGCCGATCCTGCTGCTGGATGAAGCGACGTCGGCTCTGGATTCAGAGACCGAACGCGACATTCAGGACAGCTTGCGTGCCATGGGGCAGGGGCGAACCGTGCTGACCATCGCCCACCGGCTTTCGACGATTGCGGATGCAGATCAGATCGTGGTGCTCGAAAACGGGGTCATCGTGGAACAGGGCCGCCACGACGATCTTCTTGCGCGCGGCGGGCGCTACAACGCGATGTGGACCCGGCAATTGTCCGAGGACAGCGATGCGGCCTGACGGCCCGAGCCGTTTCATCCGCATATGGAATTTCTACGGGTGCCAACTGTCGCGTTTTGCAACCCGGTTTGCGGTCCGCCGCTCTTTCTTCCAAAAGATCCGCTTGTAGAACGGCCTGAGATGTTTTCGCCATTCCGCCGAAACTGTCAGCACTCCCTTCTTCTTGGTCGACATGGTTTGCTCCTGCTCGGGTTGACCCGGTACCCTTCGGACGGTGTCCCCTCCGGTTCGTTCCATTGCGTGGCATGAACTCGGGCGCCGCGCGGCGATTGCGAAAAAAAAAGGCCGAGACAACGCTCGGCCAAGTCTAACAGGGAGGTATAGGAGACAAACATGTCTGCCTATGTGAGCGGACATAAGGGGTGCCTATTTTTCTATCAAGCTTCTAAAATGCCGCAGGTGCGCAATACCGCTTTGCGTGTGTTGCAAAGCTTACACTGCTTCGCTCCGGCGCGCGCGGCGGTAGGCGATGACCTCTTCCGACACGAAATCGCGAAACGCCTCGATCCGGCGCGAATGACGGAGTTCTTCGGGGTAGGCGAGGAATACGGGCACGTCGTTTGATTCAAGTTCCGGCAGGACCTGGATGAGGTTCGGAAAGTCCTGCGTCAGGTAGTCGGGCAGAACTCCGATCCCGAGGTCCGAAATGACTGCCTGAAGCACCCCGAAATAGTTGTTCACCATCAGGGAATGGGGGACATCATTGCTGAAAATCTCGTTCACCAGCATCTGACCTGCGGACACCTGCGCGCTGTCTGAGTTTTGACAGATGACCCTGTGATTGCTGAGATCCGAGGGAGTTTGAGGCAGGCCGTTCGCTTCGACATAGGTCGGAGAGGCGTAGAGTTTCATCCGAATTGTCATGAGTTTCTTGCGGATCAGGTCCGCCTGGCTGGGTTCCTTCATCCGGATCGCGACATCGGCTTCGCGCATCGGCAGGTCCAGTACCCGTTCCTCAAGCATCAGATCGACATTGAGGTCCGGATACTTTGCATAAAGCGCCGACAGGCGCGGTGCCAGCCAGAGCGATCCGAACCCGATGGTCGTTGTCACCCGCAACTGACCGAACACCTCTTCCTCGCTGTCGCGGATGCGCGCGGAGGCGGCATCCAGGCGTTTCGACATCGAGGTCGTCGCGTCGAAAAGCAACTCGCCTTGTTCGGTGAGAATCAATCCGCGGGCGTGGCGATGGAACAGCGTTGTGTTCAGGCTTTCCTCAAGCGCGCGGATCTGGCGGCTCACAGCGGATTGGCTGAGGTGCAGGGAATCACCTGCATGCGTCAGGCTGCCCGCATCTGCCACAGCATGGAAAATTCGCAGTTTGTCCCAATCCATTGCGACGCATCCCTGTACCCTCGTCCCATGCAAGAGTGTTACCGTTATCAAGCCCTGCGGTGCAATCGGGACGGTGACGATAAAATGATTTTGTAGGTCAGGAATTATGACCTATAGTTGAGGAGTCATTTCCATCGGGAGGCGCGAAATGGGGCTGCAGGATATCTCGCTCGAAGACAGGTTCGATGTCTCTAAGTCGCCTGTGTTGCTGAACGGCACGCAAGCGCTGGTCAGGTTGTGCCTCTTGCAGGCGGCGCGGGACAAGGCGGCGGGTCTGAAAACAGCCGGGTATGTTACCGGGTACCGAGGCTCGCCTTTGGGGGCAGTCGATATGCAGATGAGCCGCGCTGCACGGGAATTGGCTCTTGCGGAGGTGAAGTTCGAGACCGGGTTGAACGAAGACCTTGCCGCGACCGCCCTCTGGGGCACTCAGCAGGCCGAGTTGCGCGGCGAAGGTCGCTACGACGGGGTTTTCGGCATGTGGTATGGCAAGGGGCCCGGGGTGGACCGGTCGGGCGACGTGATGCGCCATGCCAACCTTGCGGGCACTTCCCCGAATGGCGGTGTGCTGTTCGTCATGGGAGATGACCACACCGGCGAAAGCTCCACCACCTGTCACCAGTCCGAGATGGCGCTGCTTGATGCCTACATGCCCGTCCTGTCACCTGCGGGCGTTCAGGAAATCCTCGACTACGGACTGTTTGGCTGGGCGCTCAGCCGGTATTCGGGGCTGTGGGTCGGCCTCAAGGCGATGAAGGACACGGTGGAGGCGACCGCGGTGGTGGATGGTCACCCGGACCGGATGCGTTTTGCCACGCCAGCGTTCGAGATGCCGGAGGGCGGGTTGAACATCCGATTGGTCGATCACTGGACCCCGCAGGAAGAGCGGTTGATCAAGTACAAGCGTTATGCTGCCGAAGCCTTTGGACATGCAAACAAAATCGACAAGCGCGTGTTTGGCAAGCCGGGGGCCAAGATCGGTTTTATAGCGGCAGGAAAGAACTGGCTCGATCTGGTGCACGCGCTCGAACTACTGGGCATCGACAGCGCCGAGGCAGACCGGTTGGGGATCACGACATACAAGGTCGGCATGACATGGCCGCTTGAAACCGCGGGCTTCAACGATTGGGCAGAGGGCCTCGACCTGATCGTGGTGATTGAAGAGAAGCGCAAGCTGCTGGAAGTGCAGGTGAAGGAGGCGATCTTCAACAACCGGCAGGGTCGAAGGGTTTATGGCGGTCAGGACGAGACAGGTGCGCGCCTGTTCCCGGCCTGGGGTGCGCTGGACCCCGTGCAAATAGCCGAAAAGATCGGGAACATCCTGATTGATGAGGGGCGGGAAACGGACACCATCAAGGCAGGTCTTGCGCGACTGCAGGAGGCGCGTCGTGCCGACAACGCACCGGAGTTGGCCAAGAGGACCCCGTATTTCTGTTCGGGGTGTCCGCACAACACCTCCACCAAGGTGCCCGAGGGTGCACATGCCTTTGCCGGGATTGGATGTCACTACATGGCATTGTGGATGGACCGGGATACTGCGGGCTTTACCCATATGGGCGGCGAAGGCGCCAACTGGATTGGGGAGGGCAAGTTCTCCAAACGCGATCACGTGTTCCAGAACCTGGGCGATGGCACCTACAACCACTCGGGCCTTCAGGCGATCCGGGCGGCCCAACAGTCGGATGTGAACATCACCTACAAGATCCTGTTCAACGACGCGGTCGCGATGACCGGGGGGCAGAAAAACGACGGCGGCCTGACCGCGGAGCGCATTGCGTGGGAGCTCAAGGGGATCGGGATAGAGCATATCCATCTTGTTTATGACGCCAAGGAAGAGATTGATTTTGAAGCCTTTCCGCCTGGGTTGCCGCGCGCGGAACGCGCGGAATTGATGGCGGTGCAGGAGAAGCTTTCGAAGACCAAGGGGGTGTCGGTGCTGCTTTATGTGCAAACCTGCGCCGCGGAAAAGCGGCGGCGACGGAAGCGCGGCCAGTTTCCCGATCCGGACAAGCGCATCTTCATCAACACGGATGTCTGCGAAGGCTGCGGGGATTGCGGGGTGCAGTCCAACTGTGTCTCGCTTGTTCCGGTTGAAACGGAACTGGGCCGCAAACGGGCGATCGACCAATCGTCCTGCAACAAGGATTTCTCCTGCGTAAACGGGTTCTGTCCGTCCTTCGTGACTGTCGAGGGGGGGCATCTGCGCAAGGCCGCAACGACCGAGATCGACATGCCGGACCTGCCATTGCCGGACATGGCGCGAATTCAAGGGACACGTAACGTTGTCATTACCGGTGTGGGTGGCACGGGCGTAGTGACGATCGGGGCCATTCTGACGATGGCTGCGCATCTGGATGGGAAGGCCGCGGCGATGATCGAGATGGCGGGCTTGGCCCAGAAGGGCGGGGCAGTGCACATCCATTGCCGGCTGGCAGAGCGTGCGTCCGATATCAACGCGATCCGCGTGTCGGTCGGGGAGGCCGATACCGTCATTGGTGGTGACCTTGTGGTGAGCGCGGGGGCGAAAACACTGGGCTTGATGACGACCGGGCGCACCGGCGCTGTTGTAAACAGCCACGAGATCATCACGGGTGACTTTACCCGTGACCGGGAGTTCCGCATTCCCGGAGATGAGCTGTCCCTTTCGCTTCAGGCGCGTCTGGGCGAGACGCTTGATCTGTTTGACGCAACCGAGCTGTCCCGGGCTTTGATGGGAGACACGATCTACTCGAACATGATGGTGTTTGGGGCGGCCTGGCAGCGCGGGCTGCTACCAATCTCACGAGATGCGATTTTGCGGGCGATCGAACTGAACGGCGCCGCGCCGGACCGCAACATGCAGGCGTTCGAGTTCGGAAGGTGGGCGGTTCTGTACCCGAAAGACGCGGAGCGCGCCGTTGCACCCAAAGTGGCGCCGACCGAAAAAACGGGGAATGGGACAATGGATTTCCGGGTTGCCCACCTGACAGCATATCAATCCCGTCGATTGGCCCGAAAGTACTGCGCTGCGGTCGAAGGCTTCTCGGATGCGGCACTGCGGGAGATTGTGGCGATCAACTATCACAAGCTGCTGGCCTACAAGGACGAGTATGAGGTCGCCCGATTGCTGCGCGGCACTGCGGCGAAAGCGAAAGATGCCTTCGACGGTGATTTGAAACTCACCTACCATCTGGCGCCGCCGATCCTGTCCAGGCCCGGGCCGGATGGA
Source organism: Tropicimonas sp. S265A (assembly GCF_049800835.1). Lineage (NCBI taxonomy): Bacteria > Pseudomonadati > Pseudomonadota > Alphaproteobacteria > Rhodobacterales > Roseobacteraceae > Tropicimonas > Tropicimonas sp. S265A. The sequence continues at coordinate 339,200 of NZ_JBNAFU010000001.1, read as the reverse complement.
CGGCCTGCGAAGAAGGCTTTCGGGTCGTGGATCGAGCGGGTCTACGGGCCGCTTTCGAAACTGAAGATATTGCGCGGAACGCCGGTTGATCCGTTTGGCTGGACGGAGGAACGCAAGACCGAGCGCGAATTGATCAAGCTCTACGAGGCGGACATGGCAGAGGTTTCGACCCACCTGACGCCAGATCGGATTGACGCAGCCGCGGCTTTGCTGGCTTGGCCGGACCTCGTGCGTGGGTTCGGTCCGGTCAAGGCGGCGTCCATCGAAACGATGCGGGCGCGCCGTGCGGAACTGTGGCAGGCGTTCCACGCAGGACCGGGCGCGATGGCGCAGGCCGCCGAATAGGCTTGGAACCCGGGACGAAGTTGCTGTAATCCGGGCGGAAGGCCAAGGGAGGTCGCCTGTATGCAGTCAAATCGCGGCGTCGCACGGGACATCAGCTATGCATCCTCGGCGCAATCACGCGCAGGGCGCGCACTGATCAGGGTTACAGAAAATGTCACCGGGCGGATGCTGCTGATAAAGCAGGCTGCGGGCTATGAACGCGAAGTCGCGATGGGCCGCAATTTCTGGGATGTAATGGCGGACAGGTATGGGCTGAGCCTTGATGTGACGGGGGGGAGCCTTGACAACATCCCGGCCACGGGCCCGCTGATCGTGATTGCCAATCACCCGTTCGGCATTCTGGATGGTTTGATGATGGGCAAGATCCTCAGCCAGCGCCGCTCCGAGTATCGCATTCTCGCCAATCAGGTGTTTCGGAAGGCCAAGGACTTGGAACAGATCATCCTTCCGGTGTCGTTTGACGAGACGAAGGACGCTGTCGCGCTGAATGTGGCGACCCGCAAGGAGTCGCTGCGCTTCCTCAGCGCGGGCGGTGCGATTGGCATTTTCCCTGGCGGTACGGTCAGCACGGCGGCGCGCCCATTCGGCCACCCAATGGACCCGGGCTGGCGCAGCTTCACCGCGCGCATGATCGCCAAGAGCAACGCAACGATCGTTCCGGTCTTCTTCGAGGGGCACAATTCCCGGTTGTTCCAGATTGCCAGCCATGTCCACGCGACACTCCGCATGGCGTTGTTGATCAAAGAGTTCAAATCCAAGGTTGGCGCGCCGGTTCCGGTCGTGATTGGCGAGCCGATCCCCAGATCGGATCTGGACCCGTTTGCCGGCGACCCCAAAGCGATGATGGACTTTCTGCGCGACGCAACCTATCGCTTGTCTCCGAAGCCATTGCCGGATCACGGTTACGGCTATGAGTTCGAAGCAAAGCACAAGTCCTGATGGCTGTTGGCGTTTTTGATAGTGGTTTAGGGGGGCTGACGGTCCTCGATGCGGTGGCCAAGCGGCTGCCTGACGTGCCGTTCGTGTATTTCGGCGACAACAAGCACACACCCTATGGTGTCCGCGATGCGGAGGATGTCTACCAGCTGACCACCGCCTCCGTAGAGCGACTGTGGGACGAAGGTTGTGACCTGGTCATCCTTGCGTGCAACACGGCGTCTGCTGCCGCGCTCAAGCGGATGCAGGAAAGCTGGATCCCGCCCGAAAAGCGGGTGCTCGGGGTGTTCGTTCCGCTGATCGAAGCGCTGACCGAACGGCAATGGGGTGACAACTCCCCGCCGCGGGAGGTTGAGACAAAACACGTTGCACTTTTCGCAACGCCTGCAACGGTTTCAAGCCGGGCCTTCCAGCGCGAACTGGCCTTTCGCGCGATCGGTGTGGATGTGGAGGCACAACCGTGCGGCGGCGTTGTCGATGCGATTGAGGAGGGGGACATGATCCTGGCCGAGGCCCTGGTGCGCAGCCATGTCGAAGCGCTCAAACGCCGTATGCCGCATCCAGAGGCGGCCATTCTGGGTTGCACGCATTATCCGCTGATGGAGGACGTGTTTCAGGATGCGCTCGGGGCGGATGTAAAGGTGTTCAGTCAGGCCAACCTGGTGGCGGCGAGCCTTGAGGATTACCTCAACCGTCACCCGGATATGCTTGGACTTGGCGCTGAGTCGTCCTTTCTGACCACTGGTGATCCGAAGTCGGTTGCCAACAAAGCCACACAGTTTCTGCGACGAAAGATCGAGTTCCGTCACGTTGAGATGGAATAATTCGGTTTTTCAAGTCACTGGAAGGTAAAATTGATGTTCAATACAGCGATCCTCGGGGCTTCGGGATATACCGGTGCCGAATTGGTGCGCCTGATCGCGACCCACCCGCAGATGCGGATCAGCGGACTGTCGGCGGACCGCAAGGCAGGGCAGAGCATGGGACAGGTGTTTCCGCATCTCCGGCATCTGGACCTGCCGGACCTGCAGAAGATCGACGCTTTGGATTTCGGCGCGGTTGACCTAGTGTTCTGCGCGCTTCCCCACGCCACCAGTCAGGCCGTGATTGCCGAACTGCCCATGTCGGTGAAGGTTGTGGACCTGTCCGCGGATTTTCGGCTGCGGGACGCCGAGGAGTACCAGAAGTGGTATGGCGGCAGTCATGATGCTCCTGAATTGCAGCGGGAGGCGGTTTACGGTTTGACCGAGTTCTACCGCGAGGACATTCGCGATGCGCGCCTTGTGGCAGGCACCGGGTGCAACGCGGCAACGGGGCAATATGCTTTGCGCCCGTTGATCGCGGCGGACGTGATCGATCTTGACCAAATTATCATCGATTTGAAAACCGGGGTGTCCGGGGCTGGCCGGTCGCTGAAGGAAAACCTGCTGCATGCGGAGTTGTCCGAGGGCGCGCATGCCTATTCCGTTGGCGGATCCCACCGGCATCTGGGTGAGTTCGATCAGGAATTTTCCGCCATCGCGGGGCGGCCCGTTCAGGTGCAGTTTACCCCGCATCTGCTGCCCGCCAATCGCGGTATTCTGGCGACAGTTTACGTTCAAGGCGATGCGGGCGAGATCTACGATGCGTTGGCGGATGCTTATGAGGACGAACCGTTCATCCACGTCTTGCCCGAGGGGGAACACCCGTCGACGCGCCATGTTCGCGGCTCCAACTTCGTGCATATCGGCGTGGTGCGCGACCGGATCGAGGGGCGTGCAATTGTGATCGCAGCGCTCGACAACCTCACGAAAGGGAGTTCCGGGCAGGCGTTGCAGAACGCAAACCTGATGTTAGATATTGAGGAGACGACAGGGCTTATGCTGGCACCTGTCTTCCCGTGACCTTGACCGGAGGTGCGCCATGCGCGGGCTGAAGAAGAAACGCAGGATGCAGGTTATCGCGATCATCGCCGTTGCCTTGGCGGCGGCAACGACCCTGATCGGGTACGGCATGCGCGACGGGATCAATTTCTTCCGGTCCCCCAGTCAGGTGGCCGAAACGCCACCGCCGGAAACCGAAGTATTCCGCATCGGGGGGCTGGTTGAAGAAGGCACGCTTGTGCGCGGGGAATCCGAGACCATCACCTTCATGGTGACGGACGGTGGCGCGTCCATTCCCGTCAGCTATACCGGGGTGCTTCCGGACTTGTTTGGCGAGAACGAGGGCACGGTTGTAACCGGATCGATGAGCAACGGCGTGTTCATGGCGACCGAAGTTCTCGCGCGGCATGACGAGACCTACATGCCCAAGGAAGTGGTCGATGCGCTCAAGGAACAGGGCGTTTATCGCGACCCGGCTGAAGAGGCCGAAGGGTACGGCACCAGCGGGTCGTAAGCAGCACTCGCAACGCCCACCGTGCGGGGCGGTTTATCTGAATTAACGAAGGTTTCGCATCCTTTCTGCGGTTTCAACAACGCGGAAGGGGTGTTTCATGCGCTCTGTCCAGGATCTTGCCCGAGAGATTGTCGTCCGCGAGGGTGGCTTCGTAGACGATCCCGATGATCTCGGCGGTGCCACGAATTATGGTGTCACCATACACACGATGCGTCGGCTCGGCCTCGACCTGACCGGAGACGGGACCGTCGATACGGCCGATGTGCGCGCACTCACTCCGGACATCGCGGTTGATCTGTTCATCCGCGATTACTTTCAGAAACCGAAAATCGCACTTTTGCCGGAAAGCGTGCAAGCCAGCGTGTTCGACATGTACGTGAACGCTGGCAGTCATGCGATCCGTATCCTGCAAAGGCTGTTGATCGAGATGGGGTTCGACCTGTCGGTGGATGGCGTGATCGGCCCCATCACCGCAGCCACTGCCCACAGGGCGCAGGATGAAGCCGCACATCACTTCGCTGACGCCTATGGGATCGCTCGGCGTAACTATTACTACGCCATCGCGGATGCCCGTCCGGCGTCGCGCAAGTATGCCCGCCGCAAGGATGGCGGCAAGGGCGGATGGATCCGCCGGGCAGAGGAATTCATCTCTAGCAAGTATCATCTGACGGAGGCCGCGCATCGCGCACGGACAGCAACATGGGAATGATGGAACGTTTTCTGGACTTCTTTTTTGGCGCCGGTGGCTCCGTAAAGGAAACGGTCGAAATCTTTCGCGAGAACGCAGAGGCCAGTGCCGAACGTCACCACCAGTTGACGCAAGGCGCGCGCGAGCAGTTCGGCAAGGAGTTCCAGCATTCCGGCCCGTCGCTGTTTGACCGGGTCATGGATGGGCTCAACCGCTTGCCGCGCCCGGCGCTGGCCTTCGGGACGCTCGGACTGTTCGTGGCGGCGATGGTCGATCCGATCTGGTTTGCAGAGCGTATGGGCGGCATGGCGCTCGTTCCCGAGCCTCTGTGGTGGCTTCTGGGGGCCATCGTGTCGTTCTACTTTGGCGCGCGTCACCAACTGAAAAGCCAGCAGTTTCAGAAAAGCCTGGGCCAGACTTACCTGCGGGCGGAGTCGTTTCGAAAGAAACGCCGCGCGGAACAAGCCGCAGAAGGCGTAAGCCGCGTTGCGGGCGAGGGGGAGCCGAACTCTGCCCTTGCCGATTGGAGACAGCAGAAATGACCGAAGACTGGAAGCGGGCGATTGAAGCCCGCCTGACCATTGTCGAGACGCGTAACGCTGTCGAAGAGGTGCACCGCGTGAACGTCGAAAACAGACTGAATTCGATTGAAGATTCTCTGAAATGGCTGGTGCGTTTGATCCTCGGAGCCTTCGTTCTGGCGCTTGTTGCCTATGCTCTGAAAGGGGGTTTTGGAAATGTCTAGATTGCTGAGTGTTGCGTTCATTGCGATGCTTTTGGTGTTCGTGCAGCATTTTGGTGGCGTTGTAGAAGGGTATTTGAAGCCCGTGGTAACGCCCGCGAACCTGACCCGTATCGAGCCTGCAGAAAGTCGCTGGAGCCTGATCTGGAGCAACTCGGAGCGTCTGCGGGACTGCTCGTTCGAGGGGATCGAATGGCGGATAGGTGAGCCGGGGGCATCCAGCCTGATTGATCTGGTGTTTCTGGAACGGTCCAAGGTGCGTCCGAGCGGTGTTTTTGACTTTGGACCTTGGAAGTTGCACGCGACGAGGGAACAAATTGAAGAACGCAGTTTTGCGATAGTTCGTCACCGCTGCCATTTTCTGTGGCTGACCAAAACCACGTTTTACTGAGCCGATTTTCCTCTTCGCGCGCAAATGACCTTGCGTTCCTCTTAACACTCCGCCCGGACCTGCTAGCTTGCGTCAAAGCTATCGGGACGAGGGGAGCGCAGGTTGGACTATCAAACCATCACGTATGAGTTGAACGACGGGGCGGCGGTGCTGACGCTGAATCGCCCCGAGGTGATGAACGCCTTGAATACTCAGATGCGGGCCGAGATCCTTGACGCGGTACTGCGGGCCGGTCGGGAAGCCCGCGTCTTTGTGCTGACCGGGGCGGGCAAGTCGTTTTGCTCGGGTCAGGATCTGGGAGACCGCGCCAACGCAGCCAATCTGGATCTGGAGCGGACCTTGCGCGATGAGTATGAGCCAATGCTGCGCGCGATCTTTGATTGCCCCATCCCGACAGTATCGGCGGTGAACGGGGCCGCCGCTGGGGCGGGGGCAAACCTTGCACTTGCAGCTGATGTGGTAATTGCAACGGAGTCAGCAGTTTTCTTGCAAGCGTTCACGCGGATCGGTCTGATGCCGGACGCTGGCGGAACCTACTGGCTGCCGCGTCAGATCGGGTTCGCCAAGGCCATGGGCACCGCACTTTTCGCCGAGAAGATCACCGCCCAGCAAGCCGATGCGTGGGGGATGATCTGGGAATCTGTTCCAGAAGAAGCCTTCACCGCTACGTGGCAGGCGCGCGTTGCCCACCTCGCACAGGGGCCGACAGCGGCCTACGCGGGGGTCAAACAGGCATTGCGGCAGAGTTTCAACAACACGCTCGAAGAGCAACTGGCCCTTGAAGCGAAACTCCAGGGCCGCTGTGGGCAAACCCGCGACTTCAAAGAAGGTGTTCTGGCGTTTCTCGAAAAGCGCCCTGCAAGGTTTGAAGGGCGCTGACCGGGTCAGCTCTCGCGAGTGCGGGTCTCGAACCGTGGCAGCATGGCTGAAAAGTCCTTTTCGCCGCAGCCTTCGGCTTCGACGAACTCGGTATAGAGTTCCGCGGCACGAGCGCCCATCGGGGTGTCCGCGCTGACGGTTTCTGCTGCCTGTTGGCTGAGCCGCAGGTCCTTGAGCATGAGGGATGCGGCGAAACCGGGCTTGTAATTGTTGTCCGCTGGGGTTTGCGGACCTATCCCCGGTGCCGGGCAATAGGCGTTCATCGACCAGCTATATCCGGACGAGGTGGAAACGACGTCGAACATGGCCTCGCGCGAAAGGCCAAGCTTGTCGGCCAGCGCAAACGCCTCGCAGGTTGCAATCATCGTGACGCCAAGGATCATGTTGTTGCAGATCTTGGCGGCCTGTCCGTTGCCCGCTGCCCCGCAATGCACGGCCTTCTGGCCCATGATGTCGAAAAGTGGTCTGGCAGTTTCAAACGCCTCGGCGGAGCCGCCGACCATGAAGGTCAGCGTGCCTGCGGTTGCCCCGCCTGTGCCGCCGGACACGGGCGCGTCCAGAAACCCAAGGCCCGCTGCCTCGGCCTCTGCCGCGACGGCGCGTGCACTGTCAACATCCACGGTTGAGCAGTCGAGAAGCACGGCACCGGGCGACATGGCCGGGATCACCTCTGTCGCGACACTGCGCAGTATCGTTCCATTGGGCAGCATGCTGATGACCACGTCTGCCTTCGTGGCCGCCTCCGCCCCGCTTGCGGCCTGAGCCACGCCGTCCGGGCAGGGTGCACTCGGGTCAAAGCCCGTAACGTCGTGCCCCGCAGCCACAAGGTTTACCGCCATGGGGGCACCCATATTGCCCAGCCCGATGAATCCGATCTTCATGTCTTTCCTCCCTCGAAAATCAACTCGTCCCGCCCCAGCGGTGCCAGCATCGCGGCCACATCCAGCACGGTCACATCCCTGACGGATGCATGCCTCCATTGGGGCGTCCGGTCCTTGTCGATGATCTGGGCACGGATGCCTTCAAGGAAATCGGCCTTCTCGGCCGCGCGCCACGTGAACCGGTATTCCTGTTGCAGGGCTTCCTTGAGCGTCGGTGTTTTCCCAAGTGTCGAAAGCATCCGCAAGGTACATGCCACACTCAACGGGGAGGCGCGGCGGAACGCCTTGAGCGCCGATTGCGCAATCGTATCTTCGGAGGTTTCAAGCCGGGTCAGGGTCGCGGCGGCGTCTGCATCCGCAAAAAGCGCGTCGATTCTTGCCTGGTCTTCCAGAACCGATGCCTCTGGCGGCGGCTCGCAGGCCTGCAACGCCTCAACCTTGCCAGTGGCGACCAAGGCCGCCTTGACATCCGGCCAAGCGGCCTGAGGCAAGTAAAGGTCGGCAAAGCCCACGAGGATTGCCTCTCCGGGACCCATCCGTGCACCCGTGGTGCCGAAATACGCGCCCAACCGTCCCGGCGCGCGGGCCAGCAGCGCGGAGCCGCCAACATCGGGCACAAGACCGATGCCGCATTCAGGCATGGCGATCTGGCTCGTCTCGCACACCACGCGGTGGCTTGCATGACAGCCTACGCCGACACCGCCGCCCATGGTGTACCCATGCAAAAAACTGACGACCGGTTTTGGAAAATCGGCAATTGCCGCATTCATCCGGTACTCGTCCGCCCAGAACCGGTGCCCGTATCCGAAATTGCCTGCGCGCCCGGTTTCGTACATCTCGACGATATCGCCGCCCGAACAGAACGCACGAGGGCCGTCGCCATCAATCAGGACCAGCGCCACTTGCGGGTCATCGCGCCACGCCGAAAGCGCCTCTGCTATCCTCAGGCACATATCGTAGGTGAGCGCGTTCAGCGCATCCGGTCTGGTCAGCGTGATACGCCCGGCGCGTCCCTCGCGCCGGATGTCGATGTCAGCCATGGTCAGCCCCGCTCGGCCAGCATCTGACGACTGACAATCACACGCATGATCTCGTTCGTCCCTTCGAGGATCTGGTGTACCCGCAGGTCGCGCACCAGTTTCTCGATCCCGTAATCGGCCAGATACCCATAGCCACCATGAAGCTGTAGGCACTGATCGACGATCCGGCTGCCGGCTTCGGTCACGAATTTCTTTGCCATCGCGCAAGCCTTTGTGGCGTCCGCAGCGCCGGTGTCGAGCTTCCACGCGGCCTGGCGCAGGAAAACGCGCGCCGCCTGTAATTCGATCTCCATGTCCGCAAGGCGGAACTGCAAAGCCTGAAACTGATCGATCGACGTCCCGAACGCCTTGCGCTCGCCCATGTAGGTCAGCGTTGCGTCCAGCGCGGCCTGTGCTCCGCCGAGCGAACACGCAGCGATGTTCAGCCGCCCACCGTCTAGCCCGGTCATGGCATAGCGAAACCCGTGTCCTTCTTCGCCCAGCAGGGCGGCGGCGGGGATGTTGCAGGCGTCGAACTGAACCTGGCGCGTCGGTTGCGCGCGCCAGCCCATCTTGTCCTCAAGTCCGCCGAAGCTCAGACCGTCAATCCCGTCGTCGACGACAAAAGAACTGACACCGCGCGGTCCGTCCTCGCCCGTGCGGGCCATGACGATATAGGCGTCCGAATAGCCGCCGCCTGAGATGAACGCTTTTGTCCCGTCCAGAGTGTAGCCGGCATTCGTCCGCGCGGCCCGCGTCTTGAGCGCTGCTGCATCAGAGCCGGACCCCGGTTCCGTCAGGCAGTAGCTGAAAAAGCACGTCATCGAAATGGCGCGCTCAAGGTACTGGTCCTTCAGGGCCGCGGAGCCGAACTTGTCGATCATGGCGGCGCACATGTTGTGGATCGACAGGAATGCCGCCACGGACGGACAAGACCTCGACAGGGCTTCGAACACGAGCGTAGCGTCGAGCCTGGACAGCCCCGCGCCACCAGACTCTTCGGAAACGTAAAGTCCGCCGAAGCCAAGTTCCGCAAGCTTGGGCCACAGGTCCTTGGGAATTGTTCCGGATTTCTCCCACGCCAGCGCGTGGTGTGCGATATGGTCCTGCCCGAAGGCAAATGCCATGTCCTCGATCGCAGTCTGTTCTTCGCTGAGCGCGAATTCCATAGGGCACTCCCGCCATGAATTGAACGCGCGTTCACTTAACGCCAGTGCGGGGCGCGATGCAAGATGACTGCCACTCTCGCGCCAAAGGTGACGTAAGGGAAGCCCGAGTTCCTGCATTAACCATTTTGCAAATTGCGAATTCCGTCATATTTTATTCATAGTTTCGCCGCAATTGGTGGCGGTGTAGTAGACTTGGGTAGGGTTATGAGACTTGCAATTAAAGCTGCGGCAGCAACGTGCGCCGCGATTATTCTTTCTGCGTCAATGGCTTCGGCGCTTACACTCAAAACTGGATCGACAACGTGCAGCATCTCGGACCTTTCGGGGTCAACGGCCTGCGAGGGTGCTTATGACGGCAATGATTCGAATCAAAGCCTCAACGGAATCTTTGGTCTGGACAACTGGTCTGAGATAGCAAAGGTCGATGCCTCCTCAGGCACGAGTGGTGTCTTGACAACCACAGCGGCCAGTGGCGCGGAAACCGGCACGTGGACCGTCTCGGCGGGTGGTTACAGCGCATTCGGGACTATCATGGCGGTTTTGAAGGGAAGCGATTCCTTCTCTGCGTACCTGCTGGGTGCGTCCGATACTGCAGCAACCTCCGGAACTTGGAGCACTGCGAGCCTGATCAATGGTCAGGTGAAACCCGGCAAGCCAACAAAGTTCGGCCCCGGGCTTTCACACTTTACGCTTTACGGCACCGGCACACCGCCCACGACCGTGGTTCCGCTGCCTGCTGGTGGGGTGCTCCTCCTGACCGGCCTCGTTGGTTTCGGGATCGCGCGGCGCCGCAAAGCCGCCTGATCGCTCAACGACAGACAAGACCTAGGAACCGGCTCGTAAGAGCCGGTTTTTTCATGCTCCCCCGGTCCTAAAAATTATCCTAAAGATCGGCGTGAAATTCGTCGATCAGGTGGCCGACGACGGCCTGCATGGCCGCAGATTTGTTCGCTCCGGTGTCGATCGCCGCGGCAAATGTCGCCCGTTGCCGGTCGGCGCTTGACCCGTTCTCCGCGATTGTGCGCAGGTGTGCGATTTCCGCTGTGCTGCCCAGAGCCTCGGCATCCTCGGAAACGAGGTCCTGCAACTCGTCGGTCAACACATGCAGCGGTTTCACTTCGCCCGCGCCGAAATCTATCAGACTGCCGGTGGCCCCATACCGTTGCGCGCGCCAGCGATTTTCGGCGATCAGGAACCGCTCGTAGATGCGCCAGCGGGTGTTGCCGGACCGCATGCGCCACAGCATGCGCATGACGGCTTGTGTCAATGCTGCCATGGACAGCGCATCCTCCAACCGGGGGCAGACATCGCAGATGCGACTTTCCAACGTCGGGAACCGGTGGGATGGCCGCAGATCCCACCAGATTTTCGTCGTATCCTCGATCAGGCCGAGGTCGATCAGGATATGCGTGGCGCGTTGGTATTCCGGCCAGGACGCGAAGGAGGGCGGCAGGCCCGTGCGGGGCAGATTGTCAAACACCGTCAGCCGGTATGACGCCAACCCGGTATCCTCGCCCTTCCAGAACGGGGAGGAGGCCGACAGTGCCAGCAGATGCGGCAGGAAATAGGAAAACTGCGGCATCAGGTCGATCCGCAGCGCGTCGCTGTCCAGCCCCACATGGGTGTGCATGCCGCAGATCAGCATCCGCCGCGCCACCCCGGCGAGATCCTTTTCCAACGCATTGTAGCGGTCCCGGTCGGTATGGTGCTGCTTTGCCCAGTCCGCGGACGGGTGGCACGAGGCGGCAATCGGCGCGAGGTTGAACCGCTTTGCCTCCGCCGCCACGGTGGCGCGCAGCCGGCGCAGGTCCTCGCGCGCCTCGGCGATGGTGCTGCACACCCCCGTGCCAATCTCGATCTGGCATTGCAGGAACTCGGGGCTGACCTGACCGGCCAGTTCCGCACGGCATGCATCCATCAGGGCCTGCGGCGCCTCCGCAAGTTGCAGGCTGTCAAGATCGACGAGGAGGTATTCCTCCTCGATGCCCATTGTGAAACTCGGTGTGCCCATGTGGTTCTCCGTTGTCGCTACAGGTATCCCCAACCTGCGAACGTCACGCAAGTTTCACACGAAAAAGGGCGGCTTTGGGCCGCCCCTCGCAGTGTTCGTCTCGGCGATCGTCGGTATTATTGCATCACCGGGATCGTGAACTCGCCACCTTCCTTGATCCCCGACGGCCAGCGGGCGGTGACGGTCTTCGTGCGTGTGTAGAACTTGAACGCATCCGGGCCGTGCTGGTTCAGATCGCCAAACCCGGATTTCTTCCAGCCGCCGAACGTGTGGTAGGCGAGCGGCACGGGAATGGGCACGTTGATGCCGACCATCCCGATATTGATACGGTTGGCGAAGTCGCGTGCGGCATCGCCATCCCTCGTGAAGATCGCGGTGCCGTTGCCATATTCATGGTCCATCGCGAGGCCAAGCGCCTCTTCATAAGACTGCGCCCGCACTGTGGACAGGACCGGGCCGAAGATCTCCTTGCGGTAGATGTCCATCTCGCGGGTCACGTGGTCAAACAGGTGCGGCCCGATGAAGAAGCCGTCCTCATACCCTTGAAGGTTGAAGTTACGGCCATCCACGACCAGCTTCGCCCCGTCTGCAACACCAGAGTCGACCAGCCGCTCGATATTGGCCTTGGCTGCGGCCGTCACCACGGGGCCGTAGTCGACATCATCGCCCGCGGTATAGGGGCCGACCTTCAGGGCTTCGATCCGCGGCACGAGTTTTTCAATTAGCCGGTCGGCTGTCTCGTCCCCCACTGGCACGGCGACGGAGATCGCCATGCACCGCTCACCCGCCGCGCCGTACCCTGCGCCGACCAGCGCGTCCGCCGCTTGATCCATATCGGCATCGGGCATGATGATCATGTGGTTCTTGGCACCGCCAAAACACTGCACACGCTTGCCGTTCGCGCAACCGCGCGAATAGATGTATTCGGCAATGGGTGTTGAGCCGACAAACCCCACCGCCTGCACAGTGGGATTGTCGAGGATCGCGTCGACCACCTCCTTGTCACCGTTGACCACCTGCAAGAGATGGTCGGGCAACCCGGCTTCGGACATCAGTTCCGCCAGCATGAGCGGCACCGATGGGTCACGTTCCGAAGGCTTGAGGATGAAGGCATTGCCGCAGGCCAATGCTGGCGCGAACTTCCACATCGGGATCATGGCCGGAAAGTTGAACGGGGTAATGCCCGCCACCACGCCGAGCGCCTGACGCATGGAATACATGTCGATCCCCGGACCGGCGCTGTCGGTGTATTCCCCCTTCAACAAGTGGGGCGCGCCGATACAGAACTCCACAACTTCGAGCCCGCGTATGACATCGCCCTTGGCGTCAGGCAGCGTCTTGCCGTGCTCACGGCTCAGGGCCTCGGCCAGCTTGTCCATGTCGCGGTGCAGAAGGCGCACGAACTCCATCAGCACCCGCGCCCGCCGCTGAGGGTTGGTCGCGGCCCATGCCGGTTGCGCGGCGGCCGCAGCGGCAACAGCGGCGTCAAGCTCCGCAGTGGAGGCAAGCGGTACCTTCGCCTGAACCTCCCCCGTTGCCGGATTCATGACATCGGCAAAACGTCCGGACGTGCCGGCGACCTGTGTGCCGCCGATGTAATGGCTGAGTTCTTGCATTGGATCCTCCCACCTGATTGCTGCGCGTACTGTAGGCTTGCAAATTTATCGGGAAAAGAAGCAATATTCCAAAAAGGCTTTGCAAAAATGCAAGAGTGCAATGGATAGTAACTGGGACGATTTGCGTGTTTTCCTTGCCGTGGCCCGTGCCGAAGGCCTAACGCCGGCCGCACGTGGATTGCGCATGGATCCGGCCACGGTGGGGCGGCGCATCGCGCGGCTGGAGGCCGGATGCGGCCAGCCTTTATTCGTCAAATCCCCGTTGGGCTACCGGCTGACCGAAGCTGGCGTACGGTTGTTGCCCCATGCCGAGGCGCTGGAAAATGCCGTACGCGCCGGGGCAGGGGCGCTTGCGGGCGCCCAGGGGCTGCGGGGAACGGTCCGCATCGGTGCCCCGGATGGCTGTGCGAATTATCTTCTGCCGCAGGTATGTGCCGTTTTGGCAGAGCGTCATCCCGATCTCGATCTCCAGATCGTTGCCTTGCCGCGCGTGGTGAACCTGACCAAGCGCGAGGCGGATATGGCAATCACCGTATCCCCGCCCGAGACCGGGCGACTGACAGTGCAGAAGCTCAGCACCTACGCGCTGCATCTGGCAGGGCATCGCGATCTGCTCGCGCGCGCGCCCGTGACCTGCCTGGCCGATCTGAAGGCCCACCGGATCGTCGGGTACATTCCGGACATGATCTTCGACCGTGAACTGGATTACCTTTCGGAGATCGGTTTGAACCGTGCGCGGCTTTCATCCAATTCCGCCGCCGTTCAAGTGCAACTGCTACGCGCGGGGGGCGGGCTTGGGGTGGTGCATGACTTTGCCTTGCCCGCGGCCCCCGACCTGCAACGTGTCTTGCCCGGCGAGATCGCACTTCAGCGCAGTTTCTATCTTGTCAGGCACGCAGATGACCAAAAAGTCGTAGGCCTTCGGCAATTTTCAGGGGAGTTCAGCGCCCTTTTTCGGGCCACACTGACCGAAACAGAGCGGATCGCTTGACAGACCGGGGGTCCGGGCGCGACGCTTTGCGAACTAGCCAAGCGGAGGACACATGCTCGTACATCAGATTCTGAAAGCAAAGTCGACAGAAGGCGTTGTCACGATCACGCCGGATGCGTCGGTGACGGATGCCGCGAAAATGTTGTCGGAGAAGCGGATCGGGACCGTGGTCGTGTCGTCCGACGGAAAAACCGCCGAAGGCGTCCTTTCGGAACGCGATATCGTGCGCGAGGTTGGCAAGCGCGGCCCGGTATGCCTGAGCGAGACCGTGGGCTCGATGATGACCGCCGATCCCGTGACGTGCTCACTCGAAGACAGCGCAGACAGCGTCCTGAGAAAGATGACCGACGGTCGGTTCCGTCACATGCCGGTTGTGGAGAATGGCGAAATGGTCGGGATCGTCACTCTTGGTGACGCGGTCAAGGCCCGCTTGCAGGAAGTCAGTATGGAGAAAGAGGCCCTGGAAGGCATGATCATGGGCTTTTGAGCCCTGATCCGTCCGACTTAGCCCCGCGATAGACCGTCACGGATTGCGCGAACTGTCTTGAAACCTGAAAAGGGATCGGGCTTGGTCGCGGTGACGACAGGAGACGCCCATGCGCATTGGTCTTTACCCCGGCACGTTTGACCCGGTCACTCTGGGTCATCTGGACATCATTCGCCGCGCGGCCCGGCTTGTGGACCGGCTTGTGATTGGCGTCGCCATCAATCGCGACAAGGGCCCGCTTTTCTCATTGGATGAGCGGGTGGAGATGTTGCGCAATGAATGTGCCGACATCGAAGACGCCACGGGCATTGAAATCGTCGCACACCCGTTCGAGAACCTGCTGATTGACTGTGCCCGTGATGTCGGCGCGTCCGTCATCATTCGTGGCCTCCGCGCGGTGGCGGATTTCGAGTACGAGTTCCAGATGGTTGGCATGAACCGACGCCTAGACGACAGCGTCGAGACGGTTTTTCTGATGGCCGAGGCCGAACACCAGGCGATTGCGTCGAAACTGGTCAAGGAAATCGCCCGGCTCGGTGGCGATGTCGCGCCGTTTGTCACGCCGCCGGTACGCGAGGCGCTTGAGGCGGAGTTTGGTCCGCCGCTCCGGTCGAAGGCCGCTCAGTAGCCGTAAACCGCACGGTGGGCAATCTTGCGCGCATCGCCTGCGTAAAGATCAAGATCAAGTGCAGTTTGCAGCGGAAGATGCGCGATTTCGAATGCGGTTCTTTCAAACGCAACGCGCTTGTGGATTGCTGTTTTCAGAGATTTGACAAACCCGCACATGGCTTCTCTCCTGTGATGAGGCGCCAGTTTTGGTGGCGCTAACATTCCTGATACCTCATTGATATGGTTGCGCTGCGGCGCAGCACAATTGATGCTTTGCGAAAGCCGTCTTGCGTTTCTTGCAGAGCTTATCCACAGCAGGATTGCGCAGCAAAAAAGGTGTCACATGCTACAACCGGATGGATTTACAGATGTACCGTACGGCAAGGTCGCAACGGTGGTCACACATCTGCACATGCTGGAGCCGCCGGACTTGCGCGCCTCCCCCGACTTGCCCGCGCTTGTCCTTGACCATGTCCGCACGCCCGATCCGGATTGGTATCGCACCCTCTACATGGCAGTGGGGGGCAAGCCGTGGCTGTGGTTCTCGCAGATGACAAAAACCACCGAAGCGCTTGTGGCTCTGCTGCACGATCCCGCGGTCGAGGTGTTTGTTCTGCGTGACGCAGGCCGTGAAATCGGGTTGCTTGAACTGGACTTCCGCGATCCGGGAGCCTGCGAGATTGCCTTCTTCGGACTGGTTCCGGAGGCGGTCGGGCAGGGCGCCGGGCGGTACATGATGAACATCGCCCTCACGCGGGCATGGCAGCGGGACGGGGTGCGCCGGGTCTGGGTGCATACCTGCACGCTTGATCACCCGGACGCGGTGGCGTTCTATATCCGCTCGGGCTTCACGCCACTGCGGCAGCAGATCGAGGTCGCGGATGACCCCCGGCTCACCGGCGTTCTGCCGCGCGATGCGGCCCCGCACATCCCGATTTTCGAAGGCTAGAGGTACTTTCCCATTTCGACTGCCGTGTCTGCCATGCGGCTGGAGAAGCCCCATTCATTGTCGTACCAGCTCAGCACGCGGCACATCCGCCCCTCCAGTACCTTTGTTTGGTCGGTCGCAAAGATCGACGACCGGGAGTCGTGGTTGAAATCCATCGATACGAGCTTGTGGTCTGTCACGCCAAGGACGCCCTTTAGTGGTCCTTCGGCAGCGGCATGGACCGCGGCGTTGATCTCGTCGGCACTGGTGTCGCGTGCGGCCTCAAAGGTCAGGTCAACCACTGACACGTTCGGGGTCGGCACGCGGATGGCAACGCCATCAAGTTTACCGGCCAGTTCCGGGAGCACCAGCCCCACGGCCTTCGCCGCGCCAGTTGACGTCGGGATCATGTTCATCGCCGCTGCCCGGGCGCGGTAGAGATCCTTGTGCATCGTGTCCAATGTCGGCTGATCACCCGTGTAGCTGTGGATCGTCGTCATGAACCCTTTGACGATCCCGATCTCATCCTGAAGTACCTTGGCGACCGGGCTCAGGCAGTTTGTCGTGCAGGATGCATTGGACACCACGATATCAGACCCGGAAAGCGTGCCGTGGTTGACGCCGTATACGATCGTATTGTCCGCCCCCGCAGACGGAGCCGAGACAAGCACCCGCTTTGCGCCGTTCTCCAGATGCAGCGCGGCCTTATCCCGAGAAGTGAAAATTCCCGTACATTCCAGCACGATATCGACATGCGACCATGGCAGGTCCTTGGGATCACGGATCGCGGTCACGTCGATGGGGCCGCGACCCACATCCAGCGTGTCACCTGCTACCTTCACGTCGGCCGGAAACCGCCCATGTACCGAATCGTACTGCAACAGGTGCGCATTGGTATCGACCGGCCCGAGGTCGTTGATCGCAACGACTTCCAGGTCGGTGCGTCCGTTCTCGACCATGGCCCGCAATACATTGCGCCCAATGCGGCCAAAGCCGTTGATCGCTACCTTGAGTGTCATCTCCGGTGCCCCCGCTGTGTGATTGCGCATGCTTCCAGAACTCTCAACGGAATGATAGCGCTAACGGTTCCGCGATACCGGTTTCCCCCCAGAGCCGTCAAGCAATCTTTACCGCCAGAAGCGCAGCGTGAGGATCAAATCGTGAAAGATGCGGGCAAGTCCCAACAGACCTGAGCCGCCTTTTAGAATGGCGTCCAACAGAGCGGCTGCGATCAGAAACAGCCCGAGCCAAATGGCGATTTGATTGGTCATGGGGCGGGCCTAGGACCGCCGGGCACAGAGATCAAGCGTTCAGATCAAGCGCCCGATCGCCGCGGCAGTATCTGCCATTCGGCAGGAAAAGCCCCACTCGTTGTCGTACCAGGCCAGCACCCGCACCGTGCGTCCGATGACCTTCGTCTGGTCCGGCGCGAAAATCGACGAATGCGTCGTATGGTTGAAGTCGATGGATACCTTCGGCTCCGGATCATAGGCCAATACGGCGCCCATATGCCCGGCGGACGCTTCGCGGACGATCTCGTTCACATCCTCGACCGTGACGTCCTTGCCCGCCTCGAAGGTCAGGTCTACGGCAGAGACATTCGGCGTCGGCACGCGCAGGGCGGTTCCGTCCAGTTTGCCGGAGAGTTCCGGGATGACCTCGCCGATGGCCTTGGCCGCCCCGGTGGAGGTCGGGATCATCGCCATCGCGGCTGCGCGCGCGCGGTACAGGTCCGAGTGGCGCCGGTCCAGCGTGGGTTGGTCGCCGGTGTAGGAATGGATCGTGGTCATGATCCCGCGTTCGATGCCGATCGCCTCGTGCAGAACCTTTGCCAACGGCGCCAGGGCATTTGTCGTACAGGACGCGTTGGACACGACGTGGTCGTCCGTGGTCAGGGCGCGGTGATTTACGCCGTAAACGATTGTCTTGTCGGCATTCTTTGCGGGTGCGGATACCAGGACGCGCTTGGCACCATGCTCAAGATGCACGGCGGCCTTGTCGCGTGCATTGAACTTGCCGGAGCATTCCATGACCACATCAACACCGGACCAGTCCAGTTCGGTCGGGTCATAGGTCGAGAACACCTGCATTGGGCCACGCCCGATATCCATTGTGTCGCCTTCGACCTTGATCTCGCCACCGAAACGCCCGTGGACACTGTCATACTTGAGCAAGTGCGCGTTTGTCTCGACCGGGCCGGTCGCGTTGATCTTGACGACCTGAACGTCGTTGCGTGCGCTTTCGGCGATATGCGCAAGGGTGCAACGCCCGATCCGTCCAAACCCGTTAATCCCGACTGTAATCGTCATCTTGCACACTCCTGAACCCCTGGAAGACCTTGATCACGGTATCCCGTTGTATTCCGTTGCCGCTCTCGTACCTCTGATGAGTAACATTTTAAAGGCAGAAAATGTCGCGGTTCCAACATGTTAGCGAAAACATGCGATGATACCGCTAACGGCTTGCACCTATTTCGGGCACAGTTACGTTAAAGTCGGGAATTGTTGCTCATCGTGGGAAAATCACATGTCGGGACTGCTAGCACTTTTGGACGACGTGGCGGGGATCGCCAAGGTCGCCGCAGCATCAGTCGATGATGTGGTCGGCCAGGCCACCAAGGCCGGGGCAAAGGCCGCGGGCGCTCTGATTGATGATGCCGCGGTAACTCCGAAATACGTGCAGGGGTTTCAGCCGGACCGCGAACTGCCCATCGTCTGGAAAATCGCCAAGGGGTCGATCTTCAACAAGGTGGTGATCCTGCTGCCCGTCGCGATGATCCTGTCGAATTTCGCCCCTTGGATGATCCCGCCTCTTTTGATGCTTGGCGGGATTTACCTATGCTTCGAAGGCGCGGAAAAAGTCCTACACGTCTTCGGCGGAGGGCACGACCACCATGAGGAGGACACCGACGCGCCAAAAGTCACCGCCGCGCAGCTTGAGGAAGCGAAGGTCGCAGGCGCGATCAAGACGGATTTCATCCTCTCGGCAGAGATCATGACAATCGCCCTGTCGGCCCTGCCGGAGTCGAGTTTCTTCTTCGAACTATCGGCGCTGTTCATCGTCGCGGTTGGAATCACGATCCTTGTGTATGGATCCGTGGCGCTGATCGTCAAAGCCGACGACGTCGGTCTGCACCTAGCCCGCGAGGGGATCACGCGTGTCGGGCGCGCGATTGGCCGCGGGATCGTTGCGGGCATGCCGACCTTTCTGAAGCTTCTGCTGATCGTCGGGACGGCGGCGATGATCTGGGTCGGCGGCTCGATCATCCTGCATGCGCTGGAACAGATGGGTTGGGGTGCGCCCGCGCATCTGGTGCATGACGCAGCACACGCCATCGGTCAGGGGAACGGATTCATCGAATGGCTCGTGACAGCGGCACTGGACGGCATTCTCGGCCTGGCCGTTGGTCTGGCAACGGTCCCGATTGTCCTGCGGGTCATCGGGCCGGTCGTCCAGATGGTCAAGGGCAGCTGACAGAGCTGCCGTGACGCGAAAAAGGCCCACCGGATGGGCGGGCCTTCTTGCATCCAAGTCTGAAGGCGCGTGCAGCGCCAGAGCCCCCGTGATCTTCTTACAGGCCAAGCATCTCTTTCACCTTGGCGACCGTTGCCTCCTGTGTGATCTCGAAATGGGCGTAGAGGTCCTCTGCCGGTGCGGAGGCGCCGAAATCGTGCATGCCGACAAACCCGCCCTTTTCGCGCTTCCCCCGCTCACCATAGAGCCAACGGTCCCAGCCAAAGCGGATGCCTGCTTCGATCGCAACACGCACCGGGCCTGCGGGCAGCACCTTGCGGCGGTAGGCGTCGGGCTGTTCCTCGAAGATTTCCCAGCAGGGTATCGACACAACGCGTGTACCAATCCCTTCGGCCTGCAGCAAATCGCGCGCGGCCATCGCGATGGAAACTTCCGATCCGGTCGCCATCAGGATCGCCTGACGCTTGCCATCTGCATCCGCCAGAACATAACCGCCCTGCGCAGTCAGGTTCTTGGTCTTGTGTTCCGTGCGGACTGTCGGCAGACCCTGACGCGAAAGCGCCAGCACGGACGGTGTCTCTTTCTGCTCCAGCGCGATCTCCCAGGCTTCGGCGGTCTCGACCGCGTCCGCAGGACGGATGACCAGCATGTTCGGCGTCGCCCGCAGCATCGCCAGATGCTCCACCGGTTGGTGCGTTGGCCCATCTTCGCCAAGACCGATACTGTCATGGGTCATCACGTAGACAACCGGCTGTTTCATCAGGGCTGACAAACGCATGGACCCACGCGCGTAGTCGGTAAAACACATGAAGGTCCCGCCATAGGGACGCACACCGCCATGCAGGCTCATGCCGTTCATCGCGGCCGCCATGCCATGTTCCCGAATACCATAGTAGACGTAACGCCCCTCACGGGTTTCGGGATCGAACACGCCCATATCGCCGGTCTTGGTGTTGTTGGACCCGGTCAGGTCGGCAGAGCCGCCAATGGTCTCGCCCATGATCGGGTTGATGACCTCAAGCGCCATTTCGGATGCCTTTCGGGTCGCAACCTTGGGACTCGTTTCCGAGATTTGCTTTTTCAGTGCCTTGATGGTCGCACTCAGCTTTTTGGGGACATCGCCCGCAAGCGCGCGGTTGAACTCTGCCTGTTTGGTGCCTGACAGCTTGGCGAAACGATCCTCCCACGCGGCGCGTTCGGATGCACCGCGCGCGCCAATCACCTCCCAGCTGGACTTCAGTTCGGTCGGGATCTCGAACGGGCCGTAGACCCATCCCCAGCCGGATTTTGCCTCAGAGTTCTGCTCTGAATTGGTCAGCGCGCCATGGCCCTTTGACGTGTCCTGTGCCGCGTGCCCCAAAGCGATATGCGTCTTGCACGCAATCATTGCCGGCCCGGCAGAGGCTTTTGCCGCTGTCAGCGCCGCGTCAATGGCTTCGGGATCGTGGCCGTCGCACTCGAACACATCCCAGCCCGAGGCGGCAAAGCGCGCCTTCTGGTCGGTGCGATCCGACAGGGAAACCTTGCCGTCGATGGTGATGCCGTTGTCGTCCCACATCACGATCAGCTTGCGCAGCTCATGACGTCCGGCAAGGCCGATAGCTTCCTGGCTGACGCCTTCCATCAGGCAGCCGTCGCCTGCGATGCAATAGGTATAGTGATCCACCACCTTGGCGCCCCAGCGGGCACGCAGCGCTTCTTCGGCCATCGCGAACCCGACAGCGTTCGCGATGCCTTGCCCCAGCGGGCCTGTCGTGGTTTCGATCCCCTTGGCATGGCCATATTCCGGATGGCCCGCCGTGATCGCACCCAACTGGCGGAAATTCTTGATCTGCTCCAGCGTCATGTCCGCATAGCCGGTCAGGTGCAGCAGCGCATAGAGCAGCATCGACCCGTGCCCGGCCGACAGGATGAACCGGTCGCGGTCGGGCCAATCAGGGGCGCTTGCATCAAATGTCATATGCTTTTCGAACAGCACCGTCGCCACGTCCGCCATCCCGATGGGCATGCCCGAATGTCCGGAATTTGCGTTGGCAACAGCGTCGAGCGCCAGCGCGCGGATCGCGGTGGCCTTCATCCAGTGATCAGGGTGCGCGGCGCGCAGTTCAGCGATGGTCAAGTTTGCGTCCTCGGTGGTCAGGGGGGCCAAGTGTGCGCGCTGTTTACCAGCACCACGCCCAAAGGCAACAACCTCGCGGGCGCGCAGGGTCATGCCCTCGGGAACGCAGGAAGAATTTCGACGCGCAATCGCAATTTCCCCTTGGTAAGATGGCGCAAGACGCGTGGGGTTACGATTCGAAATCCGATCTGCGCACCGAAGAACAGCCCCCGAACGGGCGGTCGACAGGAAAGAGGTGGAATGAGCGAAGTATCCGAACTCGAGGAACGTCTCGTCACCGCGATGGCGCGTATCCGCGCCGCCGTGCACGCGAAAGATGGTGATGCCGCCGCATCTGCGCCCGATCAGGCGCAATTGGATGTGCTTGAGGCAGAGCGTGATGCCGCGCGGCTTGCAGCGGAGACCGCGGCCGAGGCACAGGCGGGCGCCGAGGCGCGATTGGCTGAGCTCGACGCCGAGATGACCCAGTTGCGCGAAACGGTGCAGAACCTGCAAACCGTGAACGCGGAGCTGCGCGTTGCCGCAAGCGAGGGCGTTCAGGACCCCGATGTGATCAACAAGGCGCTGGCCGCCGATCTTGCCGCATTGCAGGCGGCTCGCGCGGCCGACTTGCGCGATATCGAAGCGATCCTTGCGCAGATCGGCCCGGTCGAGGAGGGTGCATCGCATGCCTGAAGTGACCATATCCATCGGCGGACGTGATTTTCTTGTGGCCTGTCAGGCTGGCGAAGAGCCGTTTCTGAAATCCGCCGCATCCATGCTTGACGCCGAAGCGCAGGTTTTGGCCGGGCAGGCGGGACGAATGACCGAGGCGCGGCTGCTGCTGATGGCCGGGTTGATGCTGGCCGACAAGACCGCCGGGCTGGAAGACAAGCTGCGCGAGGCGGAAACCCGCCTTGCGGAGGCTTCCGCCGCGGTCGAGGCATTGCGCGCGGCCCCCGCGCCGGAGCCCGAGCGGATAGAGGTTCCCATGGTGCCGCCAAGCGTGACCGAGACGCTGGCCGAACTTGCTGCGCAGGCGGAGAGCCTTGCAGCGGAACTCGAAGAACCGCAATCGGTCTGACGCACCCTCAAGGTCCTGAATTTGAGAAAGGTCTGCCATGAACTGGACGGGAACGATAATCATCGTGCTGATGTTCGTTTTTGTCGGCCTGATGGCTGTCGTGCGGCTCTCGCCGTCAAATCCTGCGGAATGGCATGTCGATCCCACCGATCTGGCGCTGAAACCCGGAGATGGACGCGCCCTGATGCGCGCGGACGGAGACCTCGCGTCGCCGGAATTTGATATGGCACCGCAGGAGTTGCTGGCGGCTTTTGATGCAGTCGCAGACGCATCTCCGCGCACCCGTGTCATCGCCGGGTCGGTTGAAGAGGGCCGGATCACCTATATGACCCGGTCGCTGATCTGGGGGTTTCCGGACTACACCAGCGTTACGGCGATCCCATCGGGTGACGGCGCCAAGCTGGTTGCCTATGCGCGGCTTCGGTTCGGAAGTTCGGACCTGGGGGTGAATGCCAAACGGCTGCAATCCTGGGTCGACGCCGTTGCGGCGGGCTCTTGACCTCTGCGGGGGGATAGGGAACACCGCTCCCCATGCTTCCTCAGGACAAACTCGCCCAGATCAAGGACCGGTTCGGCTTTGTCGAAGCGCAGATGAATGCGGGCGCGGCAGCAAATGAGATTGCGCAACTTGCCAAGGAGTATTCGGACCTCAAGCCGGTGGTGGAACAGATCGCGGCGTGGGAAACGGCGGTAGCCGACCTCGCGGAGGCCGAGGCGATGCTGTTAGACCCGGAAATGCGCGCGCTCGCCGAGGAGGAGATCCCCACCCTCAAAGCGCGACTTCCGGAATTGGAACACGCGCTGAAACTTGAGCTTCTTCCCAAGGACGCGGCAGATGCGCGCCCCGCGGTGATCGAGATCCGGCCCGGTACAGGCGGGGAGGAAGCCGCTTTGTTTGCGGCGGATTTGTTGCGCATGTACCAGCGCTACGCCGAGGCGCAGGGGTGGCGGTTCGAAATCATCGAGCTTGCGGAAACAGAGATTGGCGGGATCAAGGAAGTGACCGCCCGGATCGAAGGCGATGGTGTGTTCGCGCGGCTTAAGTTCGAAAGTGGTGTCCACAGGGTCCAGCGCGTTCCCACCACGGAAAGCGGGGGGCGTATTCATACCTCTGCTGCGACGGTGGCAGTGCTGCCCGAGGCAGAGGAGGTCGATATCGAAATCCCCGCAACGGATATCCGGATTGACACGATGCGGGCCTCCGGCGCGGGGGGACAGCATGTAAACACCACGGACAGCGCCGTACGCATCACCCACATCCCCACCGGGGTCGTGGTGACGAGTTCCGAGAAATCGCAGCATCGCAACCGCGAGATTGCCATGCAGGTTCTGCGCGCACGGCTGTTCGATCTGGAGCGGCGGCGTGTCGCCGACGAACGGGCTGCGGACCGCAAGGGGCAGGTGGGGTCGGGGGATCGTTCCGAACGGATCCGCACCTACAACTTCCCGCAGGGGCGCATGACCGACCACCGGATCAACCTGACGCTCTACAGACTGGATCAGATCATGCAAGGCGACCTGACCGAGGTCATTGATGCGCTGATCGCGGATGATCAGGCGCGGCTTCTGGCCGAGGTCGAGGGGTGAAAAGCGTTCTGGAGGCGGCAACTGCGGCGCAGGCGCTATCTCTCGCGCTTTCCCATGGGCGCGGCCAGCTTGGAACCGACGATCCGATACGCGAGGCGAAGCTGCTTCTGGCGCTGGCCGCCGGCGTGTCCGTCGACCGGCTGCCGCATCTGCCTGCGGACGTGTTCACCGATGATCTCATGTCGCGCTATCAGGAGTTTCTGGAGCGGCGCGCCAAGGGCGAACCGATCTCGCACATACGCGGCACGCGGGCCTTCTGGACCCATGATTTCCTTGTGTCTTCGGATGTTCTTGACCCGCGGCCCGAAACGGAGACCTTGGTCGAGGCCGCTCTCGAAGAGCCTTTCGAACGCGTCCTCGACCTTGGAACAGGATCGGGGTGTATCCTTTTGACCCTTCTTGCCGAACGCCCCGCCGCATCCGGGGTGGGCGTGGATATTTCGGAGGCTGCCCTATCGGTGGCCGTCCGCAATCGCGCGGCACTGGGGCTTGAGGCACGGGCGGAGTTGCGGGTGTCCGACTGGTTCGCGTCGGTCGAAGGTGTGTTTAACCTGATCGTTGCCAACCCACCCTATGTCGATGCGGCGGTCTACGCGCACCTGTCACGCGAGGTGCGTCTGTTTGAGCCGAAAGTCGCTCTGACACCCGGACCGGTCGGGACAGCCCCGTACCGGATCATCGCCCGCGACGCAGCACGGGTGCTCACGCAGGGCGGGCGCTTGCTCGTCGAGATCGGGTATGATCAGGCGCCGGAGGTCGTGGCGATTTTCAGCGCAGCGGGCTTCTCGAACATATGCGTTCGGCAGGACCTTGGGGGAAAGGACCGCGTCGTCGACGCCCGCAAACGCGCATGAATGCTCAAGAAAACGGGCGATTTGGCTCGCAGATCCACCTTTCACGGTTTTTTTGCTTGTTTCCTGAAGAGTGGCGTGCATATTCAAGCCCACGGGACGTGATCCTCCGAACGAGAGACGCGTCAGTCGTTTAAACCGAAAATTCCTGCGAGCGTCGCCCGACACGTCGGCCTCGACAAGGTCAAAGGCCAAGGCCGCACGATGCTGGCGCCGGCCCCCACTGCCTCAAGGCGGAAACACGCAAATATGAGATCATCCAATAAACGGTCGCGGAACAAGAACAACCGGCGTTCAGTCGGCAACGTCGTCAACCGCGTTTTTGACAGCTCGGGCCCCGAGGGCAAGGTGCGCGGTACGCCGCAGCAGATTATCGAGAAATACCAAACGCTTGCGCGTGACGCCCAACTGGCCAACGATCGCGTCGCGGTTGAGAATTTTCAGCAGCATGCCGAGCATTACACGCGCATGTTGGCCGAAGCGCTCAAAGAACAGGAAGCGCGTCGAGAGCAGCAGGAACAGCATCAGAACCGCGGGCGCGACCGTCAGCAAAGCAGCAACAATCGATCAGAACAGCCCGGCGAAGGCGACCAGCCACAGGCCGAACAGCGGTCGGAACAACCCCGCGCCGAGCAGCGGCCGTCCGAGCCGGTCGCATCCGAACCGGTGGACCAACCCCAGACATCAGCGGATGTGATCGACCTCTCGGAAGGGGATGGCGACTCCGGTTTGGTGGAGACGCCTGAAACCAAACCAGCCCGCAAACCCCGCCGCAGCCGCCGCAAGAAGCCAGAAGACGGTGCGGGCGACTCCCCGGCGGGCGAGCCGGCGGATACCCCGGCAGAGTAAAGCGCTTGGATGAAGTTGATCGTGTAAGGCTCTGCTATTGCAGTGTTTTACATCGAAAAGCTTGTTCCGCAACCACAGCTGGAGCTTGCATTCGGATTCTCAATCGTGAACCGGGCGCCGATCAGTTCTTCGGAAAAATCGATCACGGCGTTTTCCAGAAACGGTAATGACACAGCGTCGACCACCACTTTCTGGCCCGCGCCTTCAAGAACAAGGTCTTCGTCTGCCGGATCATCCAGTTTGATGTCGTACTGAAAGCCGGAGCAACCGCCGCCTTCGACGGCAACGCGCAGGGCTTTGGCCTCGCCCGCATCCGCGTTGATCTCCGCTAACCGCGCGAACGCGCGCTCGGTCACTGTGGGAGGCAGGGTCAAGGTCATTGTCGCACCATCGCTGTTATTCATGTCACACTTGCAATATAAGACCTGAAAAAACAGGCGACAAGAACGGGCACCAAGATGAGAGCGGTCTACGCATGCGATCCGACGGCCTCGCGCGGGCGGCTGTACCCTGAAAGCGAAAGTGATTTTCGGTCCTGTTTCCAGCGGGATCGCGACAGGATCATCCATTCCAGCGCGTTTCGAAGGCTCAAGCACAAAACGCAGGTGTTTGTCGAACACGAGGGGGATTACTTCCGCACCCGTCTAACCCACTCGATCGAGGTGGCGCAGGTTGCGCGGACAATCGCCGGGACGCTTGGTCTGAACGCTGAACTTACCGAAGCTGTCGCGCTTGCGCATGATCTCGGGCACACCCCGTTTGGTCACACGGGCGAGGATGCGCTCGATGCGCTGATGATCCCCTTTGGCGGATTTGATCACAATGCGCAGGCCCTCAGGATCGTGACGCGGTTGGAACGGCATTATGCCGAGTTCAACGGGCTCAACCTGAGTTGGGAGACGCTCGAAGGGATTGCCAAGCACAACGGGCCGGTGACTGGCGATCTGCCCTATGGCCTGGTCGAGGCCAATGCGGCTTTCGATCTGGAACTGGGCACTTATGCAAGCGCCGAGGCACAGGTGGCAGCCCTGTCGGACGACATCGCCTATAACAATCACGACTTGCTGGATGGGTTGCGCGCCGGGCTGTTTTCCGAAGGTCAGCTCGCAAGCCTGCCGATTGTCGGGCAGGCGTTTGACGAGGTCGATGCGCGCTACCCCGGACTGGAGGCAATCCGTCGCCGGCATGAGGCGCTGCGCCGCGTGTTCGGTGTGATGGTGAGCGATGTCATCGCGACCTCGCAAGCCCATCTGGCAGAGGCGGCGCCCGACAGCCCCGAGGCCGTTCGGCACCTCGGCCATCCCGTTGTGGCGTTTTCGGATGCGTTGTTTGCCCAACTCAAGGAAATCCGTGCGTTCCTGTTCGAGCACATGTACCGCGCCCCAGAGGTGATGGAGAAGCGCGCCGAAGTGACCCGTGTCGTGGAGGCTCTGTTCCCCCGGTACATGGACGAGCCGTCGCTTTTGCCGGTGCGCTGGCAGCCCGAAATAGGTCTGGCCCAAGGCAAGACTGCGCTGGCGCGGATCGTGGCCGATTACGTGGCGGGAATGACGGACCGGTTTGCGTTGCAGGAGTATGCGCGCCTGTTCGGGTCGCCGCACAGAACCCATGCGCCGCTCTAGACCGGGTGTGGTCGTGGCCGGTGTTTCGATTTGACTGCACGGAACGCTTTTGCGACACCCCGCTGTGCGGCCCTTCGGTCGCTCGCTGACCAGGACACGATATGAACCTCTTTGCAGATATGCGCGCGGTCGTGATCGACGCGCTGACCGCCATGCAGGCCGACGGGACGCTGCCCGACGGGCTCGATTTCCGCAACGTTGCAGTGGAGCCGCCGCGCGATGCTGCGCACGGGGATATGGCGACGAATGCCGCCATGGTTCTGGCCAAGCCTGCAAAGGCAAAACCACGCGACATCGCGGATACGCTCGCGGCGAAGCTGCGCGCGGACGCGCGGGTCGAAGTGGCCGAAGTGGCGGGACCGGGTTTTCTGAACCTGCGGCTCGAAACGGGGGTCTGGCAAGGGCTTGTGCGCGGGATCCTCGCGCAGGGTGCCGGGTACGGACGCTCGGACCTCGGGGCCGGACAGAAGGTCAATGTCGAATACGTGTCGGCCAATCCGACAGGGCCGCTGCATGTGGGGCATACCCGGGGCGCAGTGTTCGGCGATGCTCTGGCCAGTCTTCTGGAGTTTGCGGGGCACGAGGTCACACGCGAGTACTACATCAACGATGGCGGCGCGCAGGTCGATGTGCTCGCGCGGTCTGTCTACCTGCGCTACCTCGAAGCCCACGGGCAGGAGGTCGCGTTCGAAGATGGCACCTATCCCGGCGATTACCTGATCGCGGTGGGCGAGGCCCTGAAGGAGAAGGTCGGCGCAACCTATGTCGACCAGCCCGAAGAGGCGTGGCTGGCGGACGTGCGCGGTTTTGCAACCGATGCGATGATGGACCTGATCCGGGCCGATCTTGCGACGCTGGGGATCAGAATGGACACGTTCTTCAGCGAAAAGGCGCTCTACGGGACGGGTCGCATCGAGTCCGCCATCGCCGATCTGGAGGCAAAGGGCCTGATCTATACCGGCACGCTGGAACCCCCGAAAGGCAAGGTGCCCGAGGATTGGGAGCCGCGCGAGCAGACCCTGTTCAAGTCCACCGCCCATGGTGATGACGTGGACCGACCGATCAAGAAATCCGATGGCAGCTGGACCTACTTCGCGCCTGACATCGCCTATCATTTCGACAAGATCGAGCGGGGGTTTGATGCGCTGATCGACGTGTTCGGGGCCGATCACGGCGGGTATGTCAAGCGGATGAAGGCGGCGGTGCGCGCTTTGTCGGACGATCGCGTTCCGCTTGATGTCAAGCTGACGCAGCTTGTGCGGCTCTACAAGAATGGCGCGCCGTTCAAGATGTCCAAGCGGGCAGGGACCTTTGTGACCATGCGCGATGTGGTGGACCAGGTGGGACCGGACGTGACGCGGTTCGTTATGCTGACACGGAAGAATGACGCGCCACTCGACTTTGATTTCGACAAGGTGCTGGAGCAGTCCAAGGACAATCCGGTTTACTACGTGCAGTATGCGCATGCCCGCGTGTGTTCGGTGCTGCGCAAGGCGCGTGAGCTCGGCATGGACGTGGAGGATGCGACGTTGCAGGCCGCGGATCTGTCCGGCATGTCTGATCCGGCGGAGTTGAAACTTGCGCGCACGCTGGCAGATTGGCCGCGCCTGGTGGAAATCGCCGCAAAAGGGCACGAGCCTCACCGCATCGCCTTCGCACTTTATGACATTGCCTCCGATCTGCACGCCCTTTGGAACAAGGGTAACGACACGCCGGCCTTGCGGTTCGTGCAGGAGGGTGACTCGCAAGCAACACAGGCGAAAATCGCACTCGCGCGGGCCACGGCGGTTGTTATTTCAAACGGTCTTGGTATCCTTGGCGTCACTCCGGTGGAAGAGATGCGCTAGGCCGAAGAGCCTGACCAGAATGCGCGCCGCCATTGAGAGTTTGAGCAGTCAATGACGTTCCCGCAGTCCACCTCGGGAGCGCGCATAGAGGCAGGACAATGACCGTTTACGATTCTCACCCCGATGGGGCTTATGGCGCTTATCCGGGCGCAGAAATGACGTTCACCGAGATCGACGAAGCGCCGAAGGGCGGCGTGACCACATGGCTTGGCGGGCTTGCCTCGCTGGCCTTGATGGGCGGGCTTGCCCTGTGGTCCTACGATCTGGTGTTGCGTGATGTGGCCGGTGTTCCCGTCATCCGTGCGCTGGACGGCCCGATGCGCGTGCAGCCAGAAAACCCCGGCGGATCGCAGGCCGATTACCAGGGTCTGGCCGTCAATCAGGTGCAAGCGGACGGCATCGCCGCAGAAGCGCCTGCGCAGATCATGCTTGCGCCGCGCCCGCTGGACCTGAGCGATGCCACGCCGCCATCGAACCAACTGGCGGAACTTCCTGCTGGTGCGCAATCCGAAGCTCAGGTGATGCAGGCGGTCTACGCCCCGCAAACACCCGAGCCTGCCGATACGGGCCTGGCTGTCGAAGCGCTGCTGAGCGAGATTGTGGCGGGCGAAGACGCGGTTGCGGACATAGTTCCCACCTCGGTTCCGGGGGTCGCGCTATCACCGCGCCCGCCTGCGCGCCCTGAAGGCGTCCATATGGCCAGCCTGTCAGCAGCCCCCGCAGCCGCAGAGGCGACACGCGGGTTTGTCGATCCGGCCACGCTGACGCCGGGAACGCGCATGGTCCAGTTCCGCGCCTACCA
Organism: Tropicimonas sp. S265A; assembly: GCF_049800835.1. Lineage (NCBI taxonomy): Bacteria > Pseudomonadati > Pseudomonadota > Alphaproteobacteria > Rhodobacterales > Roseobacteraceae > Tropicimonas > Tropicimonas sp. S265A. The sequence goes on along the minus strand of NZ_JBNAFU010000001.1, from coordinate 308,918 downwards.
GAGCGCGGCTGAGGCCGAGCAGGCCTGGCAGGCCATCGACGCGCAGTTCGGCGATTTCATGGACGGCAAATCGCCCGTCATCCTGCCCTCCAGCGATGGGACGACGACGTTCTACCGGCTCCGCATGACCGGGTTCGAGGACATGGCGGAGGCACAGAGGTTCTGCTCAGTTTTCCTTGCGGCTGACCGGGACTGCGTTCCCGTCCAGTTTTGAGATGGCCGCGCCCGGCGTGAGGCCTTACATCCTTGGATGTGCCGGGCTGGAGGTCTCAGACGCAGAGAAGGCATTTTTTCGTGAGGCCCAGCCTTGGGGCTTCATCCTCTTTGCCCGCAATGTCGACACACCGCAGCAACTGCGCACGCTCTGTGCCACTCTGCGGGACAGTGTGGGCTGGCACGCGCCGATCCTGATCGACCAGGAGGGCGGGCGCGTGGCGCGAATGCGGGGCCCCCATTGGCGTGAGCACCTGCCGCCGCTTGATCTTGCGCGGTGCGCCGACCCGGTGCGCGCGTTCTGGCTGCGCGGGCGATTGCTGGCCGAGGATCTGCGCGGGGTCGGCATCGACGTCAACTGCGTGCCGATGCTCGATATCGTCCGGCCGGACACGCATCCGATCCTGAAAAACCGGTGCTATGGCGCGGACCCTGCAACGGTTGCGCAACTGGGGCGCACACTGGCTGAAGCGCATATGGCTGGCGGCGTTCTGCCGGTGATGAAGCACATGCCGGGCCACGGATTGTCGACCGTGGACAGCCATCTCGATCTGCCGCGCGTGACAGCGGCGGCATCCACCTTGCGAGATGTTGATTTCCAGCCCTTTTCCGCCTTGAGCGACCTGGCGATGGCGATGAGCGCGCATGTTGTCTTTGAAGCCTTCGACCCGGCCCGCCCGGCAACGCAATCCCCGATCATGATTTCGATGATCCGGGAGGAGCTTGGGTTTTCGGGCCTCTTGATGACGGATGATATCTCCATGCAGGCGCTGTCGGGCAGTGTCGTGGAGCGGGCGCAGGCCGCCCTGGCGGCCGGGTGCGACATGGTTTTGCACTGTAACGGCGATCTGGCGGAGATGCAGGCGATTGCGGGCGCGCTCGGGCCAAGTCCCGAGCCGTCGCGCGCCCGCGCGCAAGCGGCCCTTGCGGCCCGCATTCCGCCGGACCAAACACCAACCCCCGTTGACATCGCAGCCTGCGCGGCGGAACTTGAGGCCCTTGAACGCACGGTCTAAGATCTGGCCTCCGCGCGCGACAGATTTCACCCGAAGGACCCGACGCCCCCCGCGATGACAGAAGAACCCTGGGATCAGCCTGCACGCGTCAGCGTGGAAGAACGTCTCGCCGCCGAGGCCCTGATCGTCGACGTCGACGGGTTCGAAGGCCCGCTGGATCTTCTGCTGCAACTGTCGCGTACCCAGAAGGTGGACTTGCGCAAGGTCTCTATTCTGGCGCTCGCCGAGCAGTATCTTGCCTTTGTGGAGCAGGCCAAGAAGCTGCGCATCGAGCTTGCCGCGGATTACCTTGTGATGGCGGCCTGGCTGGCCTTCCTGAAATCACGTCTTCTGCTTCCCCCCGATCCGTCCGATGACGGCCCCTCGGGCGAAGAGCTTGCCGCCCATCTTGCCTTTCAGCTTGAACGGCTTGAGGCAATGCGCAATGCCGCGGCCCAACTTATGGCGCGAGACCAATTGGGTCGCGATTTCTTTGGCAGGGGGCAGCGAGAGGAGGTCACGCGGTCGCGCAAGGTGACCTACACGGCCACGCTGATCGACCTGATGCAGGCCTATGCCCGCACGCGGACCAAAGACGAGTTCCGCCCGTTCGTCATGGACCGCGACAGTGTTCTGACACTGGAGCAGGCGCTGGAGCGGATGTCGGGCCTGATCCGATTTGCCGGCGACTGGACGGAGCTTGCCTCCTACCTGCCGGATGGCTGGACGCTGGATCCCAAGCGCCGCCGCTCCGCGACCGCTGCGACCTTTGCCGCTTCGCTGGAGTTGGCCAAGGCAGGCCGCATCGAAATCCGCCAGGGGGACACTTTCGCCCCGATTCAGATAAAGAGAAAACCCGACGCCACATGACCGACACGCCTGAGCCGACAAAGGGTGAGATGCCCGAGAATGACAGCCTCTTCGAGGCGCCGCCCATGGGCGAACAGGAGCGCATGGTCGAGGCGATCCTGTTTGCCACCTCGGAGCCCGTCACCGTGCGCGAACTGCACACGCGGTTGCCCCACGGATGTGACGCGACCGAAGCGCTGGCGCATCTGCGCAGACGCTACGAAGGGCGCGGGGTGGCCGTGGTGAAGGTCGGAGATGCCTGGGCGATCCGAACCGCGCCAGACCTTGGGTTCTTGATGCAGAAGGAAACGGTCGAAGTCCGCAAGCTGAGCCGAGCCGCGATCGAGACGCTGGCGATCATCGCCTACCATCAGCCGGTCACGCGGGCCGAGATCGAGGAGATTCGTGGCGTTTCCGTCAGCCGGGGGACACTTGACCTGCTGATCGAACTGGAATGGGTGAAGTTCGGGCGCCGCCGCATGACACCTGGTCGGCCCGTCACGTTCGTGGCCACGCAAAGCTTTCTGGACCATTTCGGTCTCGAGTCCGCGCGCGACCTTCCCGGATTGTCGGATCTGCGCGCCGCCGGCCTTCTGGAAAGCCGCCCTCCACCCGGGGAGCCGGACCCCAACGCTGGCGAAGAGGGAGATGCAGACGAAGATCAGTCGGAGATGTTCGACGAGTAAGGCGTGCGCCACGCGCCGGGCCAACCGGCCTCCACGGCAAGGTAGATCAGCAGAAACGCCGACAGGACCGGCAAAGGGGCAAACCCGAGCGCGGCAAAGACCACCCCTCCGAGAGCTGCGCCCAGAAACACCATGATGTAGGTGATGCAGCTGTTCAGCCCCAGGATTGCGCCGCGCTGGTTCGGGTCAAGCGCTGTAAGCCGCCCGACGGCCAGGTTCAGTCCCAGGTGCTGCGTGAACCCCCATAGGAACGCGAGCGCCAAAAGCGCCGCAAAGCTGGGTGCAGCATAGCTCATGCCAAGATAGAGCAGCACGTTGAACGCAAAGAGCGGGCGCGCCGTGCGCGCGGCCCCGAGCCTGTCAATATACCGGTCCAGAAACGTGGTAAATCCAAAGCCCAGTCCATAGATCAGCGGCACGAGGCCCGCCGCTGCCGTGGACCGTCCCAGCGTCTGGGTCACATGCGTGCCGATATATGTGTAGGTCAGATAGAACCCGAGCATCAGCGCGCCTATCATCGCCAGACCGCGCCCTATGCCCGGTACGCGCAAGCCGCTCAACGGAGACGTGGCGCGCCCGCGCGGCGCAGTGAACCGGGTGCGCAGCAAGCCGAGCATGACCAGCGCGGCCAGCGCGGCCAGCGCAAGGAACATCGTCCGCCAGCCCAGCAGGTCCGCGCCAAAGGCCGCCACGCTGACACCGGCCACGAGGCTCAGGGTCCAGCCGCTCAGCACGAGGCCCATTGTCTGTGCTTCTTTGCCAGCCGGCGCCGCATGGGCCGCAAGCGCGTACGCCGAAGGGAGCGCCACGCCCGTTGCCACGCCCAACACCATCTGCGCGCCCAGAAACACGACCAGGTCGGGCGCGAGGCCGGCGCAGGCGAACCCGACGGCCAGAAGCCCAAGTGCCGCGCGCAGCGATCTGTCCGCGCCGACGCGGTCCGCCTGCGGCGCAAGCACCAGTGCAGAAAGAGCGGTGGCGGCCCCGTATAGGGCCGCGCCAAACAGAACCTCTCGTGCGGTCGCACCGGGCAGGCCCAACGCCACCGCAGACGCAATTGGCGACAGCATGAGCGCTGTCACCCCGACAATGCCCACGGACAAGAGCAGAAGCAGGATCGGCCGGGTCATGCGGGCTCAGCTGCGGAAATGCTTGGACAGCTTCAGGCCTTGGCCTTGGTAATTCGACGCGATTTCAGATCCATAGAGGACATTGGGGCGCTTGCTCATGCGTTCGTAGACCAAGCGGCCGACGATCTGGCCATGCTCCAGAACGAAGGGAGCCTCGTGGCAGCGTACCTCCAGCACCCCGCGTGACCCCGTGCCGCCCGCATGGGCATGGCCGAAGCCCGGATCGAAGAAGCCTGCATAGTGCACGCGGAATTCTCCGACCATTGCCAGGTAGGGGGCCATTTCGGCAGCGTAATCGGGCGGAATATGCACAGCCTCGCGACTGACGAGGATGTAGAACGCGCCCGGGTCCAGGATGATCTGCCCATCGTCTGAGTGGACCTCCTCCCAGTAGGCTGCAGGGTCGTAATGGCCGATTTTATCCAGGTCGATCACGCCGGTATGGGGCTTGGCACGATACCCGACGAGCGTGCCACGCTCGGGTTTGAGGTCGACCGAGAAGCCCAGCCCATCGTCTATGTGCGCAGGGCCGGACACAAGACCGTCGGTTTCATGCAGGTTGCGCAGCATCGCATCGTCCAGCCGCGCTTCGCCTGTGCGAAACCTGATCTGGTTCAGCCGCATCCCCGGGCGCACCAGAACGGAGAACGATCTCGGGCAAATCTCGGCATAGAGCGGGCCGGAGTATCCCGGTGCAATCCGGTCGAATTCCGCGCCGCCATCGGTGATGGTGCGGGTCAACAGGTCAAGCCGCCCAGTGGAGCTTTTGGCATTGGCCACGGCCTGTATTCCGGCGGGCAGGTCAAGCCGTTCCATCAGCGGGACGACGTAGACACAGCCTTTCTCCAGAACTGCGCCGCCCGACAGGTCAACGCGGTGCATTTCGAACGCATCGAGACGATCTGCGACCGTGCGCCCCTGTCCGGCTAGAAACGAGGCGCGCACGCGGTAGGCGGTGGTGCCCAGACGCAGATCGAGGCTCGCGGGTTGAACCTGCGCTTGCGTGATAGCGGGGTCCGCTGACAACGCCCCCGTGCCGATCATGTCGCGCAGCAAGCTGTCTGGAAGAACGCCGGGCGTGAGCGTGGTGTGATCAAACGGCATGGCGGGCCCCTGTTAGCGACCGCCGGGTGCGGTGGCGGGGTCGGTCGCCTGCGCGGATCACTGTGTCGATATGTTGTAAATTGGTCGGGCTAGCAGGACTCGAACCTGCGACCTTCCGTCCCCCAGACGGACGCGCTACCAGGCTGCGCCATAGCCCGACACTGACGCGTACATACTGGTTTCTGCGGCAGGAGCAAGACGATTTTCGCATCAACCCTCGGGGTCCGACCCCGTGGTCGGGGGGGCGGATGCCAGCTGGTCCCGCAAGGCCTGCAGGTTGGCGCGATGCTGGACCAATGCCTGCCTTAGGTCCGCAGCCGTACCATCGCCAGGCAGCGCCGTCATTGCGCGCAAACGGGTCAGGGCCGCGGTGCCAACGGGGCTCGGGCCGGGCAGGGACGCGGCAGGCCGTGCATCCGGTTGGTCCGGGTCCGATCCTGGCGGAACAGATGCTGGCGCGGCCGCTGCGGTGAACAGCCCCATCTGGTCGTCTTCGACTTCCAGAACTGTGTCGGTCTGATTGCTTGCGGCCGCAACACCCTCAGGGACCTTCGCGACAACCTGCGGAGACGGTGCCGTGCGTGGCAGGTCCACGATATTGGCGTCCGGCGGCTCGGGTGGGGCAGCAGGCGAGGTCGGTGGAGGCGCATCATCGGTTTCTGCCACGTCGCGATCAGCCAGCCCTGTGACGTGTTTGACGCCCTTTTCGCGCAGCACCTTCTGCACGCCTCGGATCGTCACGCCATCGTCGTGCAACAGCACTCTGATCCCTGCCAGCAAAAGCATGTCAGACGGGCGGTAGTATCGGCGACCGCCCGCGCGCTTGACCGGTTTGACCTGTGGAAACTTGCTTTCCCAGAACCGCAGCACATGCGTGGGCACGCCAAGCCAGTCGGCAACTTCGCTGATCGTGCGAAAAGCGTCTGCGGATTTCGCCATGCCCGGTCCTTTTAGCCTCTGCTCAGCCCGGCTTGTCTGACCCGGTTACGGGTCGGCCGGCGTTTTTAGCCGCGATTGCCGTTGGCAACGCGATCTTTCATCAGGTGGGACGGTCTGAAGGTCAGCACGCGGCGCGGGTGGATTGGCACTTCTTCACCCGTCTTGGGGTTCCGTCCGATCCGTGCGGACTTGTCCCGGACGCTGAACGTACCGAAGGACGAAATCTTTACGCTTTCGCCGCGCACAAGGGCATCGGACATGTGCTGCAAGATGCTTTCGACGATCTGGGCGCTTTCATTGCGGGAAAGACCTACTTCGCGGAACACGGCATCGCTCAGATCCATGCGGGTTAGTGTCTTGTTGGCCATGATACCTCCACCTCGTAGTTGGCGAGGTTATGCGAGGGTCGAAATCCGAGTCAATATCAAGGGCTTGCCAATGGACGCTCATCACGTGCGAAAACACGCAAAAAGGCGCTCACCAGCGCATGACCACCGATCCCCACGACAATCCGCCGCCGATCGCCTCGGTTACGATCACGTTGCCGGGTATGATCAGACCCTCCGACACGGCTGTTGAGAGGGCGAGGGGAATCGATGCCGCCGAAGTGTTGCCGTGGTTCTGGACTGTCACCACGACCCGGTCCATCCCCACGCCCATTTTCTGCGCGGTGCGGGTAATGATCCGCAGGTTTGCCTGGTGCGGAACGACCCAATCAACGTCCTCGGCGGTCAGCCCGGCCTTCTCGAGCGAGGTATGGGCCGTCTGTGCGAGCTTTTCGACAGCGTGACGGAAGACCTCTTTGCCTTCCATCTTCAGAACGCCGGTTGTCTGGGTCGCCGATACGCCGCCATCGACATACAGGATATCGCGGTGCCGTCCGTCCGAGTTCAAGTCACTTGCCAACACGCCGCGGTCCGCCGGGGTGCCGTCACCCTCGGCGGCTTCGAGGACCAGCGCGCCTGCGCCATCGCCAAACAAGACGCAAGTCGACCTGTCCGTCCAATCCATGATCCTGCTGAATGTTTCGGCTCCGATCACCAGAACCCTGTTGGCCTGACCCGAAACGATAAGGGCCGTTGCGTTCGCCAACGCAAAGACGAAGCCCGCGCACACAGCCTGCACATCGAACGCAAACCCTTTGGTCATCCCGAGGCGCGCCTGCACCATCGTTGCAACTGACGGAAAGGTCAGATCCGGGGTGGAGGTCGCCACGACGATACCGTCGATGCTGTCAGCCGCGATCCCCCCCTGCGAGAGGGCGGCCAAAGCTGCATGTGTTGCAAGGTCAGAGGTTTTCTCGTCTTCGGCGGCGAAATGGCGGCTTTCAATCCCGGATCGCGTTCGGATCCATTCATCCGATGTCTCAAGGGACTTTTCGAATTCGGCGTTGGGAACCACCCGTGCGGGCAGGTAATGCCCCACACCACATACCACCGCCCGTCTAACCATTCTGCCCGCTCGGCTCCTCTTGGGATGCTTTTGCGGCAGTTTCGCGCGCCTGCACCGAAGAGGCAACCCGTGCCGCCAATCGTTCGGTGAATCCGGTTTTGGCTAGTTCGAAGGCCAGTTTGATGGCCGCAGAAACGCCCGTGGCATCCGCGGAGCCGTGCGATTTCACGACCGTGCCGTTGAGCCCCAGAAAGACACCGCCATTGACACGGCGAGGGTCGATCCGCTTGCCCAGTCGACGCAGGGACGTCAGCGCCAGAAGGGCCGCGATGCGTGACAGCGGTGTTTTCTTGAACGCTTCGGTCAGAAAGTCCTTGATCAGCGCCGCCGTGCCTTCGGCAGTCTTGAGCGCGATGTTGCCGGTATAGCCATCCGTCACGATGACATCGACGCGGTCGGACGGAATATCGCCGCCTTCAACGAACCCGACGAAATCGTAATTCGCGTGGGACGCGTTTTCCGACATCAGGTCGTGCGCGGCCTTGAGTTCCGCGCGGCCCTTGTGTTCTTCGGTTCCGACATTCAGCAATCCGACCCTTGGGTTTTTCAAGCCAAGGCCATTGCGGGCATAGGACGCGCCCATGAGCGCGTATTGCAGCAAATCCTGTTCATCTGCGCGAATATCCGCCCCGACATCCAGCATCACGTTGAACCCGCCGGGGTTTCGCGAAGGCCAGAGGCACGCAATCGCGGGTCGGTTCACACCCGGGGCCTTGCGCAGCCGTACCATGCTCACCGCCATCAGTGCGCCCGTGTTGCCGCACGAGACGCATACCGACGCCTCGCCATTGCGCACCGCGTTGATGGCCGACCACATCGACGTGTTCTTGCCCGAACGCATCACCTGACTGGGCTTGTCGCTCATCTTGACAACGTCTTCGGCGTGCCGGACCTGAACACGGCCAGCCAAAATCTTGCGCCTGGCGACCAGCCGCTCGATCTCGGGCTTGTCGCCATGAACTATGAAAGCGATTTCAGGATTCTTCGCTGCGGATTTGGCCAGCCCGGCAACAATCGCCGCCGGCCCCAGATCGCCACCCATCGCATCGACGGAAATGACGACTCCATCCAGCTTGGGATGGTCGGACGGGGCCTCGGGGCCAGGCTGCGCCGGGGCGGACTCGTCTGGCAAAGCCATCGAAGAAGCCGCGTCGGCCATGCAAACCTACCTAGTTCGTGCGAAAAGTCTTGTGCGCGCCGCTCAGGCCGCGTCGTCTTCCAGATCGATCTCGTCGGCCTGTGCAATCACTTCGCGATCGGCATAGTGGCCGCACGCACCGCAGACGTGATGGGGGCGCTTCAACTCGCCGCAGTTCGGGCACTCGTTGGGGTTGCCCGCCACCAGTGCATCGTGGGACCGGCGCATGTTGCGGCGCGACTTCGTGATCTTGTTCTGAGGGACTGCCATGTCTCAACCTCGGGTCAGGCGGGGTTTCCCCCGGATTTTTCGTGTTACGGCTGCGCCGAAAGCGGGACACGCAGCACATTCGGACCTGCGTGGAAACGAGGCCGGGAACATACTGCGATTCTACTAGGGCGCAAGTGTTTTTCTGCGCTGCATTTATCCCGCTCTCCTAAGCCCCGCAAGTGTTTATGGAAAATCAATTGCAGGATGTCGCTTGCAGACCCACGTCGCAAGATCACGTGTCCTTGGGGCCGTCCACCAGCTTCAGTTTGGCCAGCGCCGCGAACGGTTTGGCGTCATCATCTGTCATCGCCTTTTTGCCGGGTTCGGTCACCTGTGTATCGCCGACCCCTGCATTCTCCGTCCGGGGATACTGCGGCAGCGCAAGGGCCAGTTCCTCGGCCATGATCGCGTTCAGATCAAGCGTCGCGGGCAGCGGCTCGCTCGAGGTGTCTTCGGGCATCTCCACCTCAGCCCCTACCGGGGGCTCCCAGGATGCCAGAAAGACACGTTCGACCGGCTCTTCGATACGCGTGGTCACGGGCTCCAACGTCACGACGCAGGGCTGCACTACGGTCGCGCCCAACCGTGCCGACAAACGCCAGTCGGCCTTGCCGGTCGGGGTGATCTCGCCGACAAGGGTAAGCTTGCGCAGATCCGTAAGCTTAAGTTCCTGGGCGAGGGTGCGATTGGACTCTTCCGCCGGCCTGAGATGAAATCGGGTCGGCTTGCGCTTGGGCAGATCGGCGAGACGCAACACGAGACTGGGGCTTGGGGCGGGTTGCGTGGGCGATGACATAAAGAGGCTCCTGTAGGTGTCACATCGTCAGCGCGCGCCCAGAACCAAGAGGTCGAAGGGCAGCGCTTGATCCGTCTGGTGTGTTCCGATACTTGGGCTGAGACGGCTTCGATCGCAACAGCAAGGAGGGCGCGGTCGCAATGTATCAGAGTGGTGTGCGTATCCTGCGTCTCTTGGTTGGGGGGCTTGTGATTGCGGTGCTGGCCGCATGCGCGTCGACTTATCGCAATTCCGGATATGTTCCAAGCGAAGACGAGTTGGCGGAGCTGGTTGTCGGGGTTGACGACCGTTCTGCCGTCGAAGCAGCAGTAGGTCGCCCCGCCACACAGGGCGTTGTCGCCGAGGAAGCGTGGTATTTCATCGGATCGCGCTGGGAATACTATGCGTATCGCGAGCCAACCGAGATCGAACGGCAGGTCGTGGCGATATCGTTCAATGACAGCGGTACCATCCGCAACATCGAACGTTTCTCGCTTGAGGACGGCGAAGTGATCGCGCTGAACCGTCGGATCACCGACAGCACTGTCGAGGGTGTGTCGTTCCTCAACCAGATCCTGAGCAATTTCGGTCAGCTGAATGCCGATCAGTTCCTGAACTGATCCACCTCTCGGGGCGTGAACCGCTCGGCGCAGGCGTCCGGCGTCAGGCGTCATAGCCGTGTGGCGAAATCCGGTCCGAACGTGTCTTCGAGGAACCGGCGCTGATCCGAGAACGCGTCTGTGAAATAGGCGTGCACCTCCTCGGGAATGTCCATCTCAGCGCCTTTGTGAAACACCTGGCCAAGACTTTCGGGATCTTCCCGGCCCAGCCCCGCGAATGCTTCGACACGGCGCATCACTTCCGCGGGGCGGTCCCGGATATCGCCGTAGGCGAGAAACAGCAGTTTGTCGGGATTGATGTGGGCGCGCCAACGCGGAATGTAGGTCTGGTAGTCCCCGCGATTGGCGATCACGGGGTCGCGGGCATGGCGCATCCAGTCCGCGTGAGTGGTCGGCGTGATCTTGCGGCGGCTCAGGTTCATGCGCAGTTGCGAAGCCGCGCGCGCTGCCGGATCGCGCAGGATGTAAATGAAGCGGCTGTCGCGCAGGAATTTCGCGACGAACGCGACACCTTCGGGGGGCAGGGTGCAGTACTCAGGGGTTACATCCAGGCATTTTGCCGAGGTCGGTGCTCGGGAGAATACGCGTTTGTACCACGTGCCGTTGAAGGCAGGCGTGTCCAGCAGGCTGTCAAGATAGGCGAGGTATGCCTTGTCGACGGGCCGCCCGCGCACCCTTGTGGCATTCGCGCTGTGGCGCGCTGCGGCCCGTTCCACGCTGCGGACCAGCGCAGGCTGGATCCAGGTGCGATTTTCGGGGCAGAACTTGTGGTCGAAGAAATGCACCTCCTTGAACGGAGGGACCCAAATATCCGTGCGGTCCTGACACACCCGGTAAAACCAACTGGTCGCCGCTTTCTGCGCGCCAATACAGACAATTTCGGGTTTGCGTCCGGTCATTGGCGCAGCGTACGGATCAGGCGGGCGGGGGCAAGGCTCAGGATGCCTCGGCGGCTTTTTCTTCCAGCATCAGCCATTCTTCTTCGGCCGCGGCTAGGGCAGTCTGGCGCTCCACGAGCGCTTCTGTGGCCTTCTTGAACTTCACCGGTTCCTTGGTGAACAGATCGGGGTCGGACAAGAATTCCTCGAGCTTTGAGATTTCGGCCTCCAAGCGTTCGATCTGCGCGGGCAGCGCCTCCAACCGGTGTGTTTCCGTGAAGCTCAGGCCGGATGCCGTTGGCCCGGCAGATTTTGAGGGTTTGGCTGGTTTCGGCTTCGCGGATTTGGGTTTTTCTTCCGCGTCCGCCGCAGGTGTTGCGCCGCGCTGCGCCTGATAGTCGGACCAGCCGCCTGGATAAACGGCGGCACGGCCGTCCCCCTCCATTGCGATGGTGGAGGTTGCGACCCTGTCAATGAAATCGCGATCGTGACTGACCAGCAGAACCGTTCCGGGGAACTCCGACAGCAGCTCCTGCAACAGGTCGAGTGTTTCGATGTCCAGATCGTTGGTTGGCTCATCCAGGACCAGAAGGTTCGAATCCCGTGCCATGATCCGGGCCAGCAGGAGCCGCGCGCGCTCGCCGCCTGACAAAGACCGCACCGGGCTTCGGGCCTGCGCCTCGGAAAACAGGAAATCCTTGAGGTAGCCCATCACGTGCCGCGGCGTGCCCCGCACCATCACCTGGTCGGCGCGCCCTGACACACGCATGGACGGATCGCCGGTCAGGTTGTCCCAAAGGGTCATGTCCGGGTCCAGCTGTGCGCGGTTTTGATCGAAGACGGACACTTCGAGGTTTGTGCCATGGGTCACGGACCCGGTGTCCGGTTCCAGATCCTTCGTCAGCATTTTCAGGACCGTTGTCTTGCCGACCCCGTTGGGACCGACGAACGCGATGCGGTCGCCGCGTTGGATACGCAAATCAAACGGGCGCAGAATCACGCGGTCGCCGAAGGTCTTGGAGATGCCCTTCGCCTCGATCACCCGTTTGCCGGATGTCGTGCCCGCGTCCAGTGCCATGGCAGCGGTGGCCTGACGACGCACCATGTCGGCGCGGGTCTTGCGCAACTCGCCCAGAGCCCGCACGCGGCCCATGTTGCGCTTGCGCCGGGCAGAGATGCCTTCAACTGCCCATCTGGCTTCCGCCTTGATCTTGCGGTCCAGCTTGTGGCGCGCGATGTCTTCTTCTTCCCACGCCTTGTCGCGCCAAGCCTCGAAATCTGCAAAGCCGCGTTCCTGACGGCGCACCACGCCACGGTCAATCCAGAGTATCGCACGGGTCAGTCGGCTCAGAAATGCCCGGTCGTGCGAAATCAGGACAAAGGCAGTCTGGGTGTCCGCCAGATGCGCCTCCAGCCAGCCGATGGCCTCGATATCGAGGTGGTTGGTCGGCTCGTCGAGCAGCATGAGGTCCGGTGCCTCGGCCAGGAGTTTGACAAGCGCCGCGCGTCGGCGTTCCCCGCCCGACGCTTTGTCCACGGGTGTCTCCGGCAGCAATTTCAGCCCCTCGGCGGCGACCTCCACCCGCCATGCGTCCTCGGGCAGCAACCCGGAGGCGGCGAAATCCCCAAGGGTCGCAAACCCCGAAAGATCGGGCTCTTGCTGCATGTAACCTACCGATGTGGCGGGTGCGGTGGTGCGCGTACCCGTGTCGGCCTCGACCAATCCGGCCATGACCTTCATCAGGGTGGATTTGCCAGATCCGTTGCGGCCGACCAGTGCTGTGCGGTCACCGGGCTGCACCACGAGGTCGAGGTCATCAAAGAGTGGAGTGCCACCAAATCCGAGCCGAATGCCGGAAAGCTGAAGGAGAGGAGGGCGTGCCATTCGGTCTGAGCTATTGTGAAGGCCGCGCGCGGTCAATGGGCGGATGTGCGTGTCCCGTTCGGATGCCTCCGGCGAGGATATCTTCAGACTTGAACGGATGCAGTGTGCATGCCGTGCCAGCGCCCCCTTTTCCCCGGCCAAGGCTTGGCTTATGAGACGCGCAAGTTTTTGCCACAGGGACCGCGCGCACCATGACCCCGACCGAGCCTGCCATCACGCCCGAGCTGATCGACGCCCATGGGCTGAAGCCGGACGAATACCAGCGCATTCTTGAGATTATCGGGCGCACGCCGACCTTTACGGAGCTTGGAATTTTCTCGGCCATGTGGAACGAGCATTGTTCCTACAAATCCTCCAAGCTTCATCTGCGCAAACTGCCCACAGAGGGGCCCCAAGTGATCTGTGGTCCTGGCGAGAACGCCGGCATCGTGGATATCGGCGACGGGCAGGCGGTGGTCTTCAAGATGGAAAGCCACAACCACCCCAGCTACATCGAGCCCTATCAGGGGGCAGCAACCGGGGTGGGCGGCATCCTGCGCGATGTGTTCACCATGGGCGCACGGCCCATTGCAGCGATGAACGCGCTCAGCTTCGGGGAACCGGCGCACCCGAAAACGCGGCAACTGGTGTCTGGCGTCGTCGAGGGCATCGGGGGATACGGGAACTGTTTCGGCGTGCCGACAGTCGGTGGCGAGGTGCGGTTTCACCCGGCCTACAATGGCAACTGCCTTGTGAACGCGTTTGCCGCGGGTTTGGCCGATACCGACAAGATTTTCTACTCTGCTGCCTCCGGCGTTGGACGCCCGGTCGTGTATCTTGGAGCCAAGACCGGGCGCGACGGGGTGGGGGGCGCCACGATGGCGTCGGCCGAGTTTGACGACACGATCGAAGAAAAGCGCCCCACCGTGCAGGTGGGCGACCCGTTCACTGAAAAACGCCTGATGGAAGCGTGCCTCGAGTTGATGCAAACCGGCGCCGTGATTTCCATACAGGACATGGGGGCGGCCGGGCTGACCTGTTCGGCTGTGGAGATGGGCGACAAGGGTGGTCTTGGGATCAAGCTGCAACTCGATGACGTACCGCAGCGCGAAACCGGAATGACCGCCTATGAGATGATGCTGTCCGAAAGCCAGGAACGGATGCTGATGGTCCTCGACCCGGCACGGGAGGCCGAGGCGCGCGCAGTGTTCGAGAAATGGGATCTGGACTTCGCCATTGTCGGCGAGACCATTGCAGAAGACCGGTTCCTGATCCTTCATGGCAATGACACGGTCGCGGATCTGCCCCTGTCGAAACTCAGCTCCAGCGCGCCGGAATATGATCGCCCCTGGGTGCCCACGCCACAGGCGGACGCGCTGGAACCGGTTCCGGCAGTCGACCCCATTGATGGGCTCAAGGCATTGCTGGCGTCCCCCAACTATGCGCGCAAGGCATGGGTCTGGGAGCAGTACGACACCCAGGTGATGGCCGACACGCTGCGTACGCCGGGGCTCGGGGCCGGTGTGGTGCGCGTTCACGGCACCGACAAGGCGCTCGCGTTCACATCGGATGTCACACCGCGCTACGTGAAAGCCAACCCCGTCGAAGGGGGCAAACAGGCGGTCGCAGAGGCGTTTCGCAATCTGGTGTCGGTTGGCGCGCGGCCCCTGGCAACGACCGACAACCTGAATTTCGGAAACCCGGAAAAGCCCGAAATCATGGGCCAGTTCGTCGGCGCACTCGAAGGGATCGGGGCCGCCTGCCGCGCGCTCGACATGCCGATCGTGTCCGGCAATGTCAGCCTTTACAATGAAACCGATGGTCAGGGCATCCTGCCGACCCCCACCATCGGCGCAGTCGGGCTGATCGAACATGTGGACCAGGTTACCGCGGGCCTGCCGGTGGCCGGCGACCAGGCGCTGGTGATCGGAGAGACCTCTGGGCATCTGGGCCAATCCGCCCTTTTGGCGGAGGTATTCAACCGTGAAGACGGCGACGCCCCCCATGTCGATCTGGATGCGGAGCGTCGCAATGGCACGTTCATCCTCGACAATCGCGCCTTGATCTGTGCGTGCAGCGACATCTCCGATGGTGGTCTGGCATTGGCCGCCTTCGAAATGGCCGACGCTGCAGAGATGGGCGTCTCGTTGGATGTCGGCGATATGGAGACCCTGTTCGGGGAAGATCAGGCGCGGTATCTGATCGCCTGCTCCTTCGATCAGGCCGAAGCCCTGATGGCCGCCGCATCGCAAGCCGGGGTTCCGATTGCGCATGTCGGGCGATTTGGTGGCGAAACTGTCAGTTTTTCAGGCAGTTCCGCGCCGTTGAGCGTGTTGTCCGTGCTCTATCGCGGCAGCTTTGCCTCCGCGATCGGACTTCCGGCGTGACGGACGCCGCTGGGCTTGCAGCCTTTGGGGCCGAAGCATACATTATAGACGAAAAAAAGACTCAGGATTAAGCCCATGCCAATGCATGCTGACAAGATCGAAGCGCTGTTGCGCGAAACCTTTCCCGACGCACAGATCGTCGTCGAGGGGGATGACGGGGTCCATATGTCCGCGATGGTGATCGATGAGAGCTTTCGCGGAAAGAACCGCGTACAACAACAGCGTGCCGTCTATGCGGCTCTGAAGGGCAAGATGGATGGCCCGGCGGGCGAACTGCACGCTCTTGCGCTCACGACGAAAGCCCCTTGATGAGTTTCTTCACCTCCATCGCGCTGATTTCAGGGGCAATTATCGCTCTTTTGCTTGCGCGCGCGGTGTGGGTGGTGCGGTCAGAACTGCGCAATCCGCCCGAACGTGGCGCAGCCCCCGGACCCGGAGAGACCGTGATCGACGTTAGCTACCATTCGGGTGGCGCGGGTGGCGGGCACTCCGCTGAAATTCGCATGTCTCGCGACCCACAGGATCAAGCGCGGTTCTTCATACCGCTCTCGGCACGACAGCCAGATAAAGGATCAGACAATGACTGATGTTGCAGATCGCATCAAAGACACCGTGGCAACCAACGATGTGGTGCTGTTCATGAAAGGCACCAAGAGCATGCCGCAGTGCGGTTTTTCCAGCCGCGTCGCTGGTGTGCTGAACTTCATGGGGGTCGAATTTTCGGATGTGAATGTCCTTGAGGATGAGGAAATCCGCCAGGGCATCAAGGAATTCTCGGACTGGCCGACGATCCCGCAGCTTTATGTGAAGGGAGAGTTTGTCGGCGGATGCGACATCATCACGGAGATGACCTTGTCGGGGGAACTGGACACACTGTTCGAGGAAAACGCCGTCACCTTCAACAAGGATGCCGCGGACAAGATCCGCGAAGCGAACGCCTGAGCGCTATTCACATCAAAAACGACTGGCAAAGCCCTGCTGTTGCAGGGCTTTTTCAATTCGCGGCAAGCCTCAGCAGCCGCGCGCGCGCCGGAGGGATCGCGCCGATTTCGAGCCCGGTGAAGACATGCAGGGTGTTCATGTCGCGGTCGACAACGGCATGATCGCTGACCCAACCGCCCATGAGCAGATAGGTGCGCAGCAATGGCGGCATCCCCTGCTGGGCGCGTTTCAGGTCGGGTTTGCGCCGTTTGAGACGCTGCGCGAACGGAAAGATCGCCGGGGCCTTCACGCGCGGCAGCCAGCGCTTCGGAGCCAGATGGCGCTCGTTCAGCAAGGCGAACGCATCCATGTAGGTGTCGGCTTCAGTGCCTTTGAACGAGGAACAGCCGAAAAGCATCTCGACGCCCTCGTCATCCACGAAACGGGTCATCGCCCCCCATGCGACCCGCAGGATATCGGGGTCCTTGTGGGCCGGGTGAATGCAGAACCTGCCCATTTCCACCATGCGGCCTTCATAGGCCTGTAACGCCGAAAGCTCGTAATACTGGGCGGCGTAGCACGAGGTGATCTCGCCACCATCGGACAAGGTCAAAAGCCGAAAGCAACACACAAGCGTCCCGGTGCGTGTCTCTTCGACCATGACATGGCGACACCGCGCGTCAAACGCGTCTGCCTCAAGACCGTCCTCGCGGGGGTCTGCGCCGCTTCCGTCGATAAACGCGAGGTAACGCAGGCGCTGACACGCGGACAAATCCGCCGCCGTTTCGGCAAACCGGGCGCTGTAGCGGCCCTTTCTCAATCTCAGCATCGTCAACCTCCTGGGGCTTGGCGGCGGCGTGTTCGACCATATGTAGGTGCGCAAGAGGGGCCTTGCGCTGCATGACGTTGCGGTAGGGCCCGCATGTGACCGGAACATAACAACAGAGACCCCGATATGGAAAAAGTCGTCAAGAGTGATGAAGAGTGGCGCGCAAGCCTCGATCCGATGGCCTACAAGGTGTTGCGACAGCATGGCACCGAGCGCGCCGGCACACACGAGGATTTTCCCAAGGAACCGGGCACCTTTTTGTGCAAGGGTTGCGGTGCGCCGCTGTTCGATGCGGCAACCAAGTTCGAAAGCGGAACCGGGTGGCCGTCGTTTTACGCCCCGCTCGACAGCGAGATGGTGGGCGAAAGCGTCGACAAGAGCTGGTTCATGACCCGCACCGAAGTGCATTGCAACCGGTGTGACGGGCACCTGGGCCACGTTTTTCCCGACGGTCCGCAGCCGACGGGATTGCGGTATTGCATCAACGGCGTGGCGCTGGAATTCGAACCCGAAGAGTAGCCGCTCATGGCATGCGGAGCGCCCCGTCAAGGCGGATCGTCGTGCCGTTGAGGTAGCCGCATGTCAAAATGAACGCGGCTAGCTGGGCGAACTCCCGTGGCTCGCCAAGACGCTTGGGAAACGCCACATCGGCGGCAAGGGTTTGCATGATCTCTTCTCCCAGCCCCTCCAGCATGGGGGTTCTGAAGATGCCCGGAGCGATGGCGACGGTCCGGATCCCTTCGCGGGCTAGGTCGCGCGCCATTGGCAGGGACAGACCGGCGACCCCTGCCTTGGACGCGGCATAGGCGGCTTGGCCTTTCTGCCCGTCAAAGGCCGCTATGGAGGCCGTGGTCACGATCACGCCCCGCGCACCGTCCGCATCCGGCGTGTTCTCCGCCATCGCGGCAGCGGCAAGGCGGGCAACGTTGAAGGTGCCGACAAGGTTGATATCAATGGTCCGGCGAAATGCGTCGAGCGGATGCGGGCCATCCCGACCAAGTGTCTTGACGCTTGTCGCGATGCCTGCGCACGTGATCGCCGCGTTCAGCCCGCCCATCGCGTTGCGCGCCTGCATGATTGCGGTCTTGCAACCGTCTTCATCCGTCACATCGCATCCAAAGGCCCACGCGCCGGTCTCCTCGGCCAACTCGGTGCCTTTTCCGGTGTCCCTGTCCAGGATGGCAACTTTGGCGCCTTGCGCGGTCAGATGCCGGACGCAGGCCGCTCCCAGCCCGGACGCGCCGCCTGTGACAATTGCCGCTGTCTCGTCGAGTTTCATGCATCCGCCTCCCTCTGTCTGCGACGCAATTCGTGCGATCCCCGCAGGGGATTGTCCAGACCGGGCGTCGGCGATATACAACGCGCATGACAAAACCGCAGACCATTTGCATTATTTGCGCCTGAGCGATCGTTCGCGGGCTGGTCTTTTGTGTCTTCTCAAGGTTCAAGGAGCTTACGCCCAGAACGGGAGCGTCCCGCATAAGGACAAGCGATGACCGAGATCCGTCTGACCAACACCAAGACTCGCCGCAAGGAGCGCTTTGCACCGCTCGATCCGAACAACGTGCGGATGTATGTCTGTGGCCCCACGGTGTATGACCGCGCCCATCTGGGAAATGCGCGGCCGGTCGTGGTGTTCGATGTGCTGTACCGCCTGTTGCGGCACGTCTACGGCGCGGATCACGTGACCTATGTGCGCAATTTCACCGACGTGGATGACAAGATCAACGCGCGCGCGGCAGAGACCGGGCGCGACATCGGGACGATCACTGATGAGACGATCGGCTGGTTTCTGGAGGATATGGCCGCCCTTGGTGCGCTGGAGCCGAGCGCGGCCCCGCGTGCGACGCAATACATCCCGCAGATGATCGCGATGATCGCGGACCTGATCGCAGGGGGCCATGCCTATGCGGCGGAGGGACATGTTCTGTTCGATGTGCGGTCCTACCCGGAGTACGGAAAGCTTTCGGGCAGATCGGTGGATGACATGATCGCAGGCGCGCGGGTGGAAGTTGCGCCCTACAAGCGTGACCCGATGGATTTCGTACTGTGGAAGCCGTCCGGGCCAGACCTGCCGGGCTGGGACAGCCCCTGGGGGCGGGGGCGCCCGGGCTGGCACATCGAATGCTCAGCCATGAGCCACGAGTTGCTGGGCGAGAGCTTCGACATTCACGGGGGCGGCAACGACCTGATGTTTCCGCACCACGAGAACGAACTCGCGCAAAGCTGCTGCGCGCATCCCGAGGGCGGATTTGCGCAGGTCTGGATGCACAACGAGATGTTGCAGGTCGAGGGCAAGAAGATGTCCAAATCCCTTGGCAACTTCTTTACCGTACGCGATTTGCTGGACGATGGCGTGCCGGGAGAGGTGATCCGGTTCGTTTTTCTGAGCACGCATTACGGCAAGCCGATGGACTGGACAGCGAAGAAGGCGGCGGAGGCCGAGGCGGTCTTGCGCAAGTGGCGGGCGGCCACCGCGGGCATCGAGCCCGCGGCGGCCGCGGCGCCGGACGTGATGGAGGCGCTGTGTGATGATCTCAACACACCCGGCGCCATCGCGGCGCTGCACGCTTTGGCGCGGGACGAAGAGTGGGCCACACTTCTGACCTCGGCGCGGGTGTTGGGCGTGCTGGGCGAAGACCTTGCCGGGTGGGACGTTGTCGCGGATGTCGACCTGGACGGGTTTGCCGAGGCGCTGTCGGACGCACGTGCAGCCGCCATGCAAACCAAGGATTTCTCGGAAGTGGACCGCATGAAAAGCGCTTTGATCGCTGCCGGGGTCGAGGTGCGGATGTCCAAGGCCGGGGTTGAGCTTGTTCCGGGCTCCGGGTTCGACGCCGCAAAACTGGAGGGCGTGGTATGACCGAACGGCTGTACCTCTACGACACAACCCTGCGCGACGGGCAGCAGACGCAGGGCGTGCAATTCGCAACCTCGGAGAAACAACAGATCGCGGCGGCGCTGGATGCGCTGGGTGTGGACTACATCGAAGGCGGTTGGCCGGGAGCGAACCCGACCGACTCGGAGTTCTTCGCCGTCGCCCCGAAATTCGACACCGCGACCTTCACGGCGTTCGGGATGACCAAGCGCGCAGGCCGCTCGGCGCAGAATGATGATGTTCTGGCCGCCGTGCTGAATGCGGGCACGCCCTCGGTCTGTCTGGTGGGCAAGACGCATGACTACCACGTTACGCACGCGCTCGGCGTCTCGCTGGAGGAGAACCTCGACAATATCCGCGCCTCGGTTGCGCATGTGATCGCCCAGGGGCGCGAGGCCTTGTTCGATGCCGAGCATTTCTTTGACGGGTATGCGGCCAATCCGGATTATGCCGTGGCAGCCGCACTCGCAGCTTATGAGGCCGGCGCGCGGTGGGTCGTGCTGTGCGACACCAATGGCGGGCGTTTGCCGGCGGAGGTTGGCGCAATGACGCGCGCCGTGATCGAAGCCGGGGTTCCTGCCGACCACGTGGGTATTCACACTCATAATGACACCGGCAACGCGGTCGCCAATGCGCTGGCTGCGATTGATGCGGGGGCCCGGCATGTGCAGGGCACGTTGAACGGGCTGGGTGAGCGGTGCGGAAACGCCAACCTCTGTACGCTGATCCCGACGCTGCTTTTGAAAGAGCCCTACGCGTCGCGCCATGAGACGCGGGTCAGTCGTGACGCGTTGAAGGACCTGGTGCGCGTGTCGCGCCTGCTGGACGACATCCTGAACCGCGTGCCGGTCAAGAGCGCGCCCTATGTCGGCGCGTCGGCCTTTGCACACAAGGCGGGCCTGCACGCATCGGCCATCCTGAAAGACCCCGGCACCTATGAGCATATTGCCCCCGAGGCCGTGGGAAATGCGCGCGTGATCCCGATGTCCAACCAGGCCGGGCAGTCCAACCTGCGCAAACGCTTGGCGGATGCGGGACTGGACATTGCGCGGGATGATCCGCGCCTGCCCAGCCTGCTGGACGAGGTCAAACGGCGCGAGGATATCGGGTATTCCTACGATAGCGCGCAAGCCTCGTTCGACTTGCTTGCGCGGGATCATTTTGGCGCTTTGCCGCGGTTTTTCGAAGTGAAACGGTATCGTGTCACAGTGGAGCGGCGAAAGAACAAGTACAACAGGATGATCAGCCTGTCCGAAGCGGTGGTTGTCGTCAAAATCGGTACGGAAAAAAAGCTGTCGGTCAGCGAGTCGATGGATGAAACCGGGTCGGACCGGGGGCCGGTCAATGCGTTGTCGAGGGCACTGGCCAAGGATCTGGGGCCGTATACCGCGTTGCTTGAAGACATGCGTCTGGTCGACTTCAAGGTGCGGATCACCAATGGCGGGACCGAGGCCGTGACCCGCGTTCTGATCGACAGCGAGGACGCGCAGGGGCGTCGCTGGTCGACCGTTGGAGTGTCGGCAAACATAGTTGATGCCAGCTTTGAGGCGCTGGTGGACGCGATCAACTGGAAACTGGCCCGCGACGGCGCGACCGCGCAGGCAGTGGCCGCCCAATGACGGCCTCAGACCCGAACTGGGACGCCTTTCTGGAAGTGCACAAGGATCTTCCGCGGGAGGGTCCGGGAGACGCGCAATCGGTTCTGTGGGCGCTGGACCTGGCCAAGACACCGCAGAATGCACGCATTGCCGACCTTGGCTGTGGACCGGGGGCAGATACGGCTGTGCTGGCCCAGATGCGACCTGAAGCGCAGATCGCAGGCGTCGATATGGTTCCCCAGTTCATCGAGGCCGCGCGCCGCCGTGTTCCCGAAGCGTCATTCGAAGTCGGTGACATGTCTGCGCCTGAAGGCCCGCTCGACCTGATCTGGTGCGCTGGGGCGATCTACTTTCTGGGCGTGAAGGAGGGCCTGCTTGGATGGCGGCACGCACTGGCGGAGCGCGGATGCGTGGCGTTTTCCGAACCTGTGCTGACGTCGGGTTCGCCATCGGAGGCTGTACGCGCGTTTTGGCAGGACTATCCGCAGATCACCGATGTGACCGGGGTCGAGGCGCAGATTGCAGAAGCCGGGTACAGGACGCTTGGCCACAAGCTCCTGATCGGTGCGCCGTGGCGCGCTTATTACGAGCCCTTGCAGGCTCGGCTGGACATTTTACGCGAAGGCCAAGCTTGGGATACGGTGCAGCGCGCCATCGCCGAGGCACAACGGGAAATCGACCTGTGGGCGGCTGCCGCTGACGACATCGCCTATGCATTGTTCGTGGTAACTCCGGAATGAGTCTTGCGGCCTGCGCCGGGCTTGTCGCGCGCGCTGACCCCGACCGGTTCCTTGCCGCGATGGCCGCCCCCGTAGCTGCGCGCGAAACACTGTTTCCGATATATGCCCTGAATGTCGAGGTCAGCCGCGCGCCCTGGGTCACGCAGGAGGCGATGATTGCGGAAATGCGCCTCCAGTGGTGGCGCGACGCGCTGGAGGAGCTGGCACAAGGCAAGCGGCCCCGCGCGCATGAAGTGGTCGGCCCCTTGGCACAAGCACTGGGTGAGGGCACCGACTGGGGCGCGCTGGACCGTTTCGTTGCCGCCCGCCGCTGGGACATTTATCGCGATCCGTTCGAGGATGACGCACATTTCGAGCGCTACTTGCAGGATACGGCGGGCACGCTGATGTGGGTGTCGGCGCAGGCGCTTGGGGCCGCGGAGGCGAGCGAGGCCGCGGTGCGTGGTTTTGGCTGGGCTGTCGGGCTTGCGAATTACCTGCGCGCTGTTCCGGCGCTAGAGGAACGCGGGCGCATTCCGCTCCTGGATGGTCGTCCGACAGCGCTTGTCGCGCTTGCCGAAACCGGGCTTGCGCGTCTGAGCGACGCGCGCGATGCCGCCGGGCCCATTCCGGCGCGTGCCCGTGCAGCGCTGCGCGCGGGATGGCTTGCCGGGCCCATCCTGAAACAGGTGCGTGCGGAGCCGGGCCGCGTGGCGGAAGGCGCGTTGGGAGTGTCGGAATTTGCGCGTCGCGCGCGCCTTATGGCTCTATCCGCAACGGGGCGCTGGTAGCGTTCAGGCGGTGCGCGGGCGCAGAAGCATCCAGATCAGGGTTCCGCCTGCAAGCATCAGGAACGGCGCCATCGCCAGGTTCACGGCCGACCATCCCGCGACCACATCGCCGCCCGAGCAATTCATCAATCCGCCCGAGGCCAGCGATGCGATCGTGACGCATCCGAATACGATGGCATCATTCATGCCCTGAACCCGGCCGCGTTCGGCCTCTGAATGTGCAGAGGTCAGCATGGAGGTTGCACCGATGAAGCCGAAATTCCAGCCAACCCCAAGCAGCATCAGCGCGACGAAGAAGTTCCCCAGCGTCACGCCTGACAGGGCAACGCCGCCGGCTGCGGCGAGAATAAGCAACCCGATGGCAACGATCTTTTCCGCGCCGTAGCGGGCGATCAGGTGGCCGGTGACGAAGCTCGGGGCGAACATCGCGATCACATGCGCGCTGACCACATCAGCCGCGTTCCCGGTGGTGAACCCGCACCCCACAACCGCCAGCGGCGTGGAGGTCATCACCAGGTTCATCAACGCGTAGGCGACCATCGCACAAATCACCGCTGTCAGGATCACCGGGTCCCGCAGCAACTCGCGCCGTGAGCGCCCGGCCGAGGTTTGTGTCGCCGCCGTGCGCTTGGGTTTCGGAATGTCGAGAAAGTAGAAGAGCGCCATGCCCAGGATGTTGATTGCGAACGCCACCAGATACGTTCCCATGAATGGCACGACGAAAAGGTCGGTTGTAACCTTGACCAGTTGCGGCCCGATCAGGGCGGACGCCAACCCACCAGCCATCACATAGGATATGGCCTTGGGGCGGAAGGCGTCTGATGCCGTATCCGCCGCCGCGAACCGGAAAAAACCCTGCGAGGACAGGTAGGTTCCCGTCATCCAGGAGCCAAAGAGGAATACCCAGAAGTTCCCGGTCATCAACCCGAACATACCGATCAGCGACCCGATTGCGCCGCCCGCCGCACCGACCAGAAACCCGGTGCGCCGTCCGTAGCGCTGCATCAATGCGCTGAGCCATGGCGCAGTCGTCATGGACCCGAAGACGATCATCGAAATCGGCAGAGTTGCAAGACACGGGTTCGGCGCAAGCATCTGACCGGCCAGCCCGCCAATAACGAATATCATCGTGATCTGGCTGCCCAGAATGGCCTGGGCCGCCACCAGAACGGCGACATTGCGCTTTGCGCGCGTATCGGTCGTATCCGGGGTCGGAGCGGTTACATCGGTCATGGCCCCAGCGCTACGCCGATCATGCGGTCAAGTCCAGATGACACAAATGCCGCGCTAGATCACATCGATGATATGGGCGAACGACCCCATCACGCGGCCGTTCTGCAAACCCATTGGGGGCAGGGCGGTCCCCTCCGCGTCCCACGCATCGAACAGCGGGGTGCCCTCCGCCGCGAGTGTCGTGGCATAGTGAAACTCATGCGCAGCATAGCTGCCTTGCAACTGCGCGGACCGGCTTTCCAGGCGACGATAGCCCAGATGCAGCTTGCGGGTCGCAAAGCTCGTGTGCAGCCCCAGCAGCCCGGCCATCTTGAACGCAGTGCCGCTCGCGTCCGTCAGCGCCTCTCCCAGCACCATGTAGCCACCGCACTCACCATAGATCAGTGTGTTGCGCGCGGCAGCCCGAAGGCTGTCGTGAAACGTGCGGGCATTGGTCAACGGCTCTGCGTGCAGTTCGGGGTAGCCGCCAGGCAGAAAGACCATGTCCGCCTCGGGAACCGGATCGTCCGCAAGGGGCGAGAAGAACGCGACCTTCGTCCCCGTGTGACGCCATTGCGCCAGCTGGTGGGGATAGACAAAGGTGAACGCCGCATCGCGCGCGACCGCCACCTTGCGCGGAAACACCGCGCGCTGGCCGGTTGGGGCTGCGGTGGCGGAGTACGGCTGCGCCATCTCTTGCAGCGCCGTCAGATTGACCTGCGCGCTGACCTGATCGGCGGCCGCGTCAAGAAATGCCTCCAGATCGGCATGCTCGCGGGCCTGCACCAAACCGAGGTGACGGCTCGGCAGCGCCAACGTTGCGTTTCGCAACACCGCACCGAGCACCGGAATGCCGAGCGGAGCGAGGGCCGTGCGCAGGATTCGCTCGTGCCGGGGGCTGCCGACCTTGTTCAGAATGATCCCGGCGATACGCACATCCGGATCATGGCGCACGAACCCGGCGACAAGGGGCGCGATCGACTGGCTCATCCGGGCGGCATCGACCACCAGCACTACTGGCAGCCCAAGAATCCGCGCGAGGTCCGCCGTGGCCCCGCGCCCTTCCGGGGGGGCGCCATCGAACAAGCCCATCGCCCCTTCGATCAGCAGGAGCCCATCTCCTGCGCCGAGCGTTCGCAACCGCGTTTCCGACATCGCCCACGCATCAAGGTTGAGCGACGGCGCGCCGCTCGCCGCCTCATGAAATGCAGGGTCGATGTAGTCGGGACCCGATTTCGCGCCGCGCACCCTGACACCGGCACGCCTGAGCGCGCGAAGCAGCCCGAGCGTCAGCGTTGTCTTGCCGCTTCCCGAGCTTGGCGCGGCAAGGATCAGCCCGCGCGGTGTGCTCACGCGCTCTCCGCCGGGCGGCCACGGTCCAGCGGGTCGGTATTGCGCGGCGGGGCCCCATGCAGCATCGACTGCCAGTCGAGCGCCTGGCGCATCAGAACCGCGCGCCCGATGCAGATCACTGCAGGCGGCGACAGGTGCGCCGCCGCGATATCGTCAGCCGCGCGCGCAAGTGTCGTTTCAAGCACCGACTGCGTTTGCATCGTTGCGGTGGTCACGACCGCGACCGGGTCATCTGGCGTCCGTCCACCGGCAATCAGCTGCGCCGCGATCCGGGCGATGTGTTTCATGCCCATGTAGACAACGATCACTTGCGAGCCCTTGGCTATGGCTGCCCAGTCCAGCGCACTGGGCGTCTGACCGGACTGGTCATGGCCGGTCACGAAGGTCACGGATTGGTTCACGTCGCGGTGGGTCACGGGCACGCCGGCATAGGCCAGCCCACCGATTCCCGCGGTGATGCCAGGGATGATCCGGATAGGCACGTCATGCTGCACGAGGGTTTGCGCCTCTTCCCCGCCGCGCCCGAAGACGAACGGGTCGCCGCCCTTCAGGCGCAGCACACGCTTGCCTGCGCGGGCCAGTTCCACCAGGCGCAGAGAGATATCGCGCTGTACCGCCGACGGCTTGCCCCCGCGTTTGCCGGCATAGATGCGTTCTGCCTCCGGGCGGGCCCAGTCGAGGATGCGCTCGTCAACCAGCGCGTCGTAGATGATCACGTCCGCCTGCCGCAGCGCGTTGAGCGCATGCAGGGTTAGCAGCCCCGGGTCGCCGGGGCCGGCGCCGCACAGCCAGACCCAGCCGGGGTCCATGCTGGGAAGGTCAGACAGGGTCGAGTCGTTCATGGAGTCCTTATGACGCAAGCCACGTGACGAAAGAAAGCCCGCCAGCGACGCAAATCTTGGAATTGGCGGCAGAATTTCCGCAGCCTATAGTCGCAGCCGATGAGCAGGAAACCCGACACAGAGCTGCGGCGCGGCTGGACGACCGGTGCGTGTGCGACCGCTGCGACCAAGGCGGCGCTCATGCGTTTCTGGGGTGGGGCATTCGTGGACGAGGTGTCGATCACCTTGCCAAGGGGGGAAACCCCGGTCTTCGCGCTGGCCCACCGTGACAGCGGTGCGGGATGGGCCGAGGCAGGGATCACCAAGGACGCGGGTGATGATCCGGATGTCACGCACGGTGCCCTGATCATCGCGCGGGTTGCAAGGTCCGACAGCGGCGTCGTGTTTCGTGCGGGTGAGGGGGTGGGCCACGTCACCAAACCCGGCCTTCCGATCCCGGTGGGGGATCCGGCGATCAACCCGGTGCCGCGCCAGATGATGCAACAGGTCGTGGCGGACATGGCGGCGGCACATGGTCAAAAAGGCGATATAGAGATCACGGTGTCTATCCCCGGCGGTCAGGAACTTGCGGCCAAAACCTGGAACCCGCGGCTGGGTATCGAAGGGGGGCTCTCTGTCCTCGGGACCACCGGGATCGTGCGACCGTTCTCCTGCGCGGCCTGGATCGCGTCGATCCATCGCGGCATCGACGTCGCGCGGGCCGACGGCTTGTCTCATGTCGCAGGGTGTACCGGAGCCCAATCGGAGGCAGCGGTCCAGCGGCATTTTGCGCTGCCGGATCATGCGATGCTGGACATGGGCGATTTTGCGGGCGGGCTGATGAAATACCTGCGCAAGCACCCTGTGCCACGCCTGACCATCGGAGGCGGCATCGCCAAGATGACCAAGCTGTCACAGGGCGCGCTGGACTTGCATTCCAGGCGCAGTCAGGTTGATCTGCGCGCACTCGCCGCTGATCTCAAGGTGCCCGACCTGGCAGACATGAACACCGCATTGGAAGCCTATGAAAAGATTGGAACCCCCATGGCCGATCACGTCGCAAGAAGTGCGCATGCACAAGTGCGCAGTGTTCTCGGGCCGGGGATAGAGGTGGACGTCATCGTCACCGACCGGCAAGGACATATCATTGCGCAGGCGGGCCCATGAAGCTCTTGATGCTCGGGGGGACGGCCGAAGCGCGCGATCTGGCTGCCCGGTTGGACCGAAGTGCGGGACTCGACCTGACCGTATCGTTGGCCGGGGCAACGCGCGATCCGCTGCTGGGGCCGGGCACGACCCGGATTGGCGGTTTCGGGGGGGATGAAGGGTTCGCCAGATACCTGCGGGATGCACGACCAGACGTTATTGTCGATGCAACCCATCCGTTTGCCGACCGGATCACGCGCCGCACCGCGCGGATGGCCGCGCAGGCGGGTATTCCGTACCGATTGCTGCTCCGACCGCCCTGGACCCCGCAAAGCTGGGATGTCTGGCACGAGGTTGCAAACGAGGCGGAAGCAGCCGCGCGCGTTCATCCGGATGATCACGTGTTTCTGGCCACCGGGCGACAGACGCTTGCTGCGTTTTCGGGCATGCGGGCGGCCTATACCTGGTGCCGCCAGATCGACCCGCCAGACGGCCCTTACCCATATCGCAAAGGCGAGTTTCTTGTTGGGCGCCCGCCGTTCTCGGTTGACGACGAGGTTGCGCTTTTTCGTCGTCTCGGGATTACCGTTCTGATCGTCAAACACGCGGGCGGCGCGGCGTCGCGTACAAAACTGGATGCAGCGCGCACGCTGGGGATACCGGTACTGATGATCCGCAGGCCGGACTACACGGGCATAGAACAGGTTTCCAGCGTCGAGGAAATGATGACCTGGGTCGGAGGGCTGAACAATGCGGATCATCCGCTCTGATGCTTGCGTCGCCGAGGGCGCGGCGTTTCTGTCCCGCACAGAGCCGCGCTTTGCATATGCGCTTGCGCAGACCGGGCCGTTGCCCTTGCGGCTGCGCAAGGATGGGTTCGAGGCGCTGCTGGGGGCGATTGTAAGCCAGCAGGTTTCGGTCGCTGCCGCTAACGCGATCTGGAAAAAGTTGAAGGGCGCGAAACTGACCGGTCCGCGCAAGATCATGTGGGCCAGCGATGACGACCTGCGTGCGGCCGGGTTGTCGCGCCAGAAAATCCGCTACGCCCGTGCACTGGCGGAAGCCCGGCTTCCCTTTGCCTCCCTGCGCAACGCTCCGACGGAGGAAGTGATCGCGGAACTCACCGAAGTGCCGGGGATCGGGCGCTGGACGGCAGAGATTTACGCGATGTTCTCGCTTGGGCATGCGGATGTGTTTGCCCCCGCTGACCTTGCGCTTCAGGAATCAGCGCGGCTGCTTTTCGATCTGGAGGCCCGCCCGTCAGAACGCGCCATGCGCGACATGTCCGGTGCGTGGAGCCCCTGGCGGTCGGTTGCCGCGCGCACGCTTTGGGCTTACTACCACGTAGCCAAGAACCGGGAAGGAATTCGATGACACGCACGCTCGACGCAGTTCGCAAAGGCCCCGAAATGGGCAAGGCCAAGCACGTTGTCATCGTGCTGCACGGATATGGCGCGGACGGGAACGACCTGATCGGGCTGGCGGACCCTTTGATGCCCCATATGCCACGGACGGCGTTTCTGGCGCCCAACGCGCCCGAGCGCTGCGTCAACAATCCGATGGGGTATCAGTGGTTCCCGATCCCCTGGCTCGACGGATCGAGCGAGGAAGACGCGACCAAGGGCATGCTCGCGGCTGCGGAGGATTTGAACGCCTATATCGACCACGTCCTTGAGACCGAGGGCGTCTCGCCTGAGAACCTGATCCTTCTGGGTTTTTCGCAAGGCACGATGATCAGCCTGCACGTCGCGCCACGGCGGTCCGAGGCCGTGGCGGGGATCGTCGGTTTTTCCGGGCGATTGCTGGGGCCGGAACTCCTTGAGGACGAGGCAAGGGTTAAACCCCCGGTCATGCTGATCCACGGCGATGCCGACGACGTCGTGCCGCCCAGCTCGCTACCGGAGGCGGCGAATGCACTGACGCTGGCGGGGTTTGAAACCTATGCGCATGTGTCCGAAGGAACAGCGCACGGGATCGCTCCGGACGGTCTGTCGGTGGCGCTGTCCTTCATGCGCGACAAGCTGAAAATCTAGGCACGAGCAAACCGTCACAGCGCCGTCACACTGCACCGCTACGTGTTGCCACAACCACCGCATGTCGTGGGGGTTGTCAGGGCGGTTACGCCATATATAGTTAGTGTTAACAAATCGGGGCGGGGCGTCCCGCCTTGGTGCCACAGACCGGCAGACGAGGCGGAGACGGAGTCACCATGCTCGACAGTAAGACGGCCGAATTCAGGACCAATTTCGTGCGGGAACCGCAGAACCTGCGGCATCATCCGGCACTTGTTCTCAACGCGGATTATCGCCCCTTGAGCTATTATCCGCTGTCTCTCTGGCCATGGCAGGATGCGGTCAAGGCGGCATTCCTTGAGCGCGTGACAATAGTTGCCGAGTATAACGAGGTTGTCCGAAGTCCCACGACCGAGATCAAGATCCCCTCGGTCGTCGTGCTCAAAGAATTCGTAAAACCCCAAAAGCGCGTGGCCTTCACGCGCTTTAATTTATTTTTGCGGGACGAGTTTTGCTGCCAATACTGCGGAGCCAAGGGTGATTTGACCTTTGACCACGTCATCCCTCGGGCGCGCGGCGGTATCACAAGCTGGGACAATGTCGTGGCCGCATGTTCGCGCTGCAACCTCAAGAAGGGGTCCAAGATGCTCGCGCAGTCGGGTATGACCCTGCGCAAGCGTCCCGGTGCCCCGAGCGCTCCGTATTTGCAGAATATGGGGCGCAAGTTCCCACCAAACTTCCTGCACGAATCGTGGATGGATTTCCTATACTGGGATGCCGAGCTTGAGGCCTGAAGACCCGTTCTTCCAACCCGTCTCAGGCTTCGAACTTCCCAGGTTTGCAGGCGTTCCAACCTTCATGCGCCTGCCGTATGTCCCGCCCGGGCACGACCGGTTTGCACAGGTCGACATTGGCCTGATCGGGCTGCCGTGGGACGCCGGGACAACCAACAGGCCCGGTGCGCGGCACGGGCCACGACAAATACGGGACGCCTCGTCCATGATCCGGGCGCAACATCCGGTGACAGGGCATAGCCCGTTTGCCACGGTGAACTGCGCCGATCTGGGCGATGTCGGTCCCAATCCCACCTCGATCGAGGACACCCTCGCCCGTGTGACGGCTTTTTATGATGCGGTTGTCGCGTCGGAGATCCGCCCTCTGACAGCCGGGGGCGACCATCTGTCGACACTGCCGGTTGTTCGGTCGCTTGCGCGCTCTGGGCCCTTGGGGCTGGTTGTCTTCGACAGCCATACCGATCTGTTCGACAGCTACTTCGGCGATCAACTCTACACGCATGGCACACCGTTTCGCCGCGCGGTGGAGGAGGGTTTGCTTGACCCCAATCGGATGGTGCAAATCGGTATTCGTGGCACAAACTACGGCACGGATGATATTGAATTTGCAAAGGAACAGGGCATTCGGATCATCCGTATTGAGGAGGTGTTTGATCGCGGTATCCCTTCCGTCATGGCCGAAGCGCGCGAGATTGTCGGAACCGCGCCCACATACGTGTCGTTCGACATTGATTTCGTCGATCCGACGTACGCACCGGGAACAGGAACGCCCGAAATCGGCGGGCCGACATCGTTTCAGGCTCAGCAAGCCGTGCGAGCCCTGCGCGGCGCAACCATTGTCGGCGCGGACCTTGTCGAGGTGTCGCCGCCCTTCGACCCGTCTGGCGGCACGGCCTATCTTGGAGCGTCGCTGATGTTCGAACTGCTGAGCGCGATGACCTGAAGACGGCTCACGCGGAGCAGCTTGCGCCGCCAAGAACACAGAATTTGGCACAATGGGGGTGGTTCAATTGCACCGGACGCTCTGCCTCTTCAAGCGTTTCGCCCAACTCGAACTGCGGGTCATAAGGCAGAAGTGTGCACGCAAGAACAGCGGGTCTGTCGGCCCCCTTGCGTTTTACAACCATCCGTGACGAGGCGCACATGACATCTTCAGGTGATTTCTGAAGAATGCCCCAGCACTCTTTTGTTATCTCGGGAACTTCGGCGGTTTCATCCATCTCGGGAAAGAGCACGGTCTCACCCGGGTTCTCCGCATCGATTGCATAGCCGCGATCGTGGTAAAGCGCGGCATATCCGGCACGGCTTTCGGCCTCGGTTTCGCCCCAGACGGTACGTCCCGCCACGGCCATGCGCACCCCCGCGTCGCGTAGCCAGTCCATCCCTTCGAGCGTACGGGCAAAGCTGCCCTTGCCGCGCTCGGCGTCGTGATGCGCCGCCGACCAGTGGTCGACTGAAATGCGCAAGGTCAACCGGTCGCCGTACCGCGCCTGAAGCCGCTGCAGACCGGAAAGCACGCGCTTGCGCATCATCGGGCGCATGGCGTTTGTCAGGATCAACACCTCGTACCCGCGCGCCAGGCACGCCTCTGCCATATCGATCATGTCGGGGTTCATGAACGGCTCGCCGCCCGTGAAGCCGATTTCACGCACGCCCCATTTTCGCTGTTCGAGTTGGTCGAGATACGAGGTGACTTCGTCTGTCGTGATATAGACAAGCCGGTCGTTTTCCGGCGAACTTTCGATATAGCAGTTCGCGCAGGTGATATTGCACAAGGTGCCGGTATTGAACCAGAGCGTTTCAGGCTTTGTCAGGTCGACCGATGCGCGGGTCTCGCCTTTTGCGGTAATGTACGGGTCTTTGAATTTGCCGGGCGCGACAACGTCTTTCATCGTGTTCTCCTGTTCGTCCTCCTGACCTATCTTGCGGATGCGAGGTTGAAAAGACACGCTTCTGCCGGTGACGGGCTTGTGAATGCAGGTTAAAGTGACAGTGCACTTTACAGGATGATTTTTGCAGCATAGACGAACTACGTTAGCGCTAACGATCCCTATCGGGGTCGGCGCAAAAGTTGAAAACGGACAGGCCCATGGTAGCGCGCGTCATCCCGGTTGATCCTTTCGAACTGGTGGTCTTCGGAGCCACGGGCGACCTTGCACGCCGCAAGATCCTGCCCAGCCTGTTTCGCAGGTTTCTCGCCGGTCAGGTGCCAGATACGGCAAAGATCGTCGGGGCGGCGCGAACCGATATGGACAGTGCGGGGTTTCAGACCTTTGCGAAGGACGCGATTGTCGAGTTTTCGCCGCTTGCGGCTTCTCACGAGGCGCAACTTGCCGAGTTCCTGAAGCACCTGAGCTATGTCTCTATCGATGCTCGGGGCAAGAGTGGTTGGGCGGAACTGAAAAAGACTTTGCAGGGCGATTGCGTCCGCGCTTTCTACTTTTCCGTTGGTCCCGGTCTGTTCGGTGATCTTGCAGAGCGTCTGCACGCGCATGGGATCGTGACACCCAAGTGCCGGGTGGTGGTCGAGAAACCTTTTGGCCGTGACCTCGAAAGCGCGCGGGTGCTGAACAAGGGGCTCGCGCAGTATTTCGCAGAGGATCAGATCTATCGGATCGATCACTATCTGGGAAAGGAGACTGTGCAAAACCTGATGGCCGTGCGCTTCGGAAACCTGTTGTTCGAGCCCCTGTGGAATGCGCAGTTCGTCGACCACATTCAGATCACGGTTGCCGAAACCGTTGGGGTCGGAGGTCGAGGCGAGTATTACGACAAGTCCGGTGCCATGCGGGACATGGTCCAGAACCACCTGATGCAGCTCTTGTGCCTGATCGCGATGGAACCCCCCAGCAAGTTTGACCCCGATGCGGTGCGTGACGAAAAACTCAAGGTGATCCGTGCCTTGGAACCGGTTGCGCCGGAGGATATTGTGCGCGGCCAGTACCGGGCCGGCAAAGACGGACCGTCCTATGCCGAGGAAGTGAACGACGCCAAATCCTCGACCGAGAGTTTCATTGCGCTCAAGGCTCACATTGCCAACTGGCGCTGGAACGGAACCCCGTTCTACCTGCGCACGGGCAAGAGGCTCAGGGCGCGCATGTCCGAGATCGTTGTAGTGTTCAAGGAGCCGCCGCATTCGATTTTCGGGGCCGATGCGGGGCGGTCCGCAAACATTCTGACAATCCGTCTGCAACCGGATGAGGGCATGACGCTGCAGGTGACGATCAAGGAACCGGGTCCGGGCGGTATGCGCTTGATCGACGTGCCTCTGGACATGTCGTTTGCAGAGGCATTGGGGGAAACGGGGACGGAAATGCCGGACGCGTATGAACGCCTGATCATGGACGTCATCCGGGGCAACCAGACACTGTTCATGCGGGGGGACGAGGTCGAGGCCGCCTGGGCGTGGACTGATCCGATGATCGCGGGATGGGACAAACGGCGCGAGGTGCCGCAACTGTACCACCCGGGGACGAACGGGCCCGAAGACAGCTTGATGTTGCTGCACCGGGATGGCCGCCGCTGGCGTGATCTGGAGGCTTGATCCATGGACCTGCGCGAATACCCCGACCGAGAGATGTTGTTCATTCAGTTGGCCGACAGGATTGCGGGGGAGTTGAAAGAGACCTTGCTCACCCATGACCGGGCGAGCCTGTGCGTGCCCGGGGGAACCACGCCGGGCCCGGTCTTCGATATTCTGAGCGATGTGGACCTGAGTTGGGATCGGATCGATGTGCTTTTGAACGATGAACGCTGGGTGCCGGAAACCTCGGAACGCTCGAACACCGCACTTCTGCGGCGCAGATTGCTGACAGGCCGCGCGCGTGCGGCTCATCTCGTGCCGCTTTATGCGGATGCGCCGACCCCCGAAGACGCTTTGGATGACCTGTCTACTGGGGTGGAGGCAGCCTTGCCCTTGTCTGTTTTGCTTTTGGGCATGGGCACCGACATGCACACGGCGTCGCTCTTTCCCGGTGCGGATCAACTGGCTGAAGCGCTCAGCCCCTCAGCGCCGGTGCTGCTTGCCATGCGCGCGCCGGGCGCGCCGGAACCGCGGGTCACCCTGACCGCGCGGGTCTTGCGCGCCGCACTCAAGGCGCATTTGCTGATCGTGGGGGACACCAAGCGAGACGCGTTGGAAAAAGCGCGCAGGATTTCCCCGACAGAGGCGCCGGTTGCCGCGGTTCTCGGCGACGCCGTTGTGCATTGGGCGCCCTGAGCCGCCAATTTCGATCAGAAAGAGACAAGACGCGATGAGTTACTGGGACAGGCTTCGCTGCCATCACACCCAAACACAGGCGCGGGGCATCAGGGACCTGATGAGCGACCCGAACCGGGCGACCGGGTTTTCGCTGCGGTGGGACGGGATCCTGTTCGACTATTCCAAGACCTCCATCGATACGGTGGCGCGCGACCTGTTGATCGATCTGGCCAGCGACGCCGGGGTCGAAGCCCGGCGCGATGCGATGTTTGCCGGGGTGCGCATCAATGAAACCGAGGACCGGGCGGTGCTGCATACCGCCTTGCGCAACCTCGACAGCAGCGTGACAGTGGACGGCGTCGACGTGATGTCCGAGGTGCGCGGAACCCTTGCGCGGATGAGCACGTTTGCCGATGCGGTGCGCAGCGGCCAGGCGCGCGGGGCAGGCGGGTCGATCACGGACGTGATCAATATCGGCATCGGCGGATCCGACCTTGGCCCGGCCATGGCGACGCTTGCACTCCACCCCTTTGCCGATGGTCCGCGCGTGCATTTCGTGTCCAATATCGATGGCGCACAGATCGCGCAGGCGCTGTCTGCCTGCGACCCCACCCGCACGCTGGTGATCGTTGCGTCAAAGACCTTTACCACGATCGAGACGATGACGAATGCCCAGACCGCCAAGACCTGGATGGAGGCGGGCGGGGGGAGCATCGCGTCCCAGTTCGCGGCTGTGTCGACTTCGGCAGAGCGTACCGCTGCGTTCGGGATTCCGGCAGACCGGGTGTTTGGTTTCGCCGATTGGGTTGGTGGCCGGTATTCCATGTGGGGGCCGATCGGACTGAGCCTGATGCTTGCCATCGGTCCGTCGGATTTCCGTGCGTTTCTGGCCGGTGGCGCTGCGATGGACCTTCATTTTAAGACTGCGCCGCTCGATCAGAATATGCCGGTTCTTCTCGCGCTTGTCGGCATTTGGCACCATCAGGTTTGTGGCTATGCCACCCGTGCCGTGCTGCCCTATGACCAGCGGCTGGCGCGGTTGCCAGCCTATCTCCAGCAACTCGAGATGGAGAGTAACGGGAAATCCGTCGCGATGGACGGCACGCATCTTCCGCAATCCGCGGGACCCGTCGTCTGGGGCGAGCCGGGTACGAATGGACAACATGCGTTCTATCAGTTGATCCATCAGGGGCGGCAGGTTGTCCCGTGCGAGTTCCTCGTGGCCGCGAAAGGGCACGAGCCGCAGCTTGCCCACCAGCACGCCTTGCTGGTCGCCAACTGCCTTGCGCAGTCCGAAGCGCTCTTGCAGGGCCGGTCGCTGGAGGTCGCGCGGGCAATGATGGCGGAGGCCGGGCTCACGGGTGCGGAGCTTGAACGGCAGGCCCGGCATCGGGTCTTCGAAGGTAACCGCCCGTCGACAACACTGGCGTATCCGATGCTCACACCCGAGATGCTCGGCAGGATTATCGCACTCTATGAACACCGGGTTTTCGTCGAAGGTGTCATACTGGGCATCAACAGCTTCGATCAGTGGGGTGTGGAATTGGGCAAGGAACTTGCAACAGCCCTCGGTCCGGTTCTGGCCGGAGAGGTTGCGGCCGACGCCAAGGATCCCTCAACGAGGCAACTCGTGCACTACGTACAGCAGGCGCGAACAGACTAGGCGCGCGCTGCGTGTCGGTCAGGTCTGTCGCGGCATTGCGCCATCCCGGCTGCGCATGATCTCGCGCATTGGCTCGGTCAGCGCAAACCCTGTTTTGCCATCCTGTTCGAGCAGGACGATAACCGCGTGCCCCTCGATCGCGCAGCGCCCATCCGCAAAGACCGCATAGTCCATCGTGAACGAGGTGCGCCCGAACTCGCGTGTCCGGGCGGTCAGTACGTAATCCTGTCCGAGAAAGAGCGGTGCGTGATAGCTGGCGCCGACCGCCCGCATGACCAGCATCGGCTCCCCAGGCGCGTACTGATACAGGTCGTATTCGCGCAGATAATGCACGCGCAGGTTTTCGAACCAGCTGAAGCAGACGGCGTTGTTGACGTGGTTCAGGGCGTCAATCTCATGAAACCGAACCCGGTCGCGCATCCCGAAATTCCACGGCTCCGGCACGCCCAGGGCGCGCAACTCATCCGGGCTGAGGGGGGCAAGCGGCGGTATGTCTGTTGGATCGGTCATGAAACTGGAGCGGGTAACGGGAATCGAACCCGTAACTTAAGCTTGGGAAGCTCGCGTGATACCTTTTCACCATACCCGCACCGTCGGGCGGATGTATCCAAGCTACCGTTCAAGGTCAATTGCCCTTCTTCATTTTCAGGCACGCCGCCGTCTGCGCCGACTGCCTGCCTCGCTGCCCGATTGCCCGGTGTTGAATGAAACCGCCGGCAACGTGACTGCGGCGGCCAAATTCGGCGCCACGGCGGAGGCATGCGGAATGGCATTTGCGGCGACAAAATGCTCCTGGAACCTTGGTTCGATTGCGGTTTCAACCTTTGTGATCTGCCGCACCGTTGCCTCGACGCTGCGGCGGGCCGCGACGGAGCACAGGGCCATGCGCGCCCCCGTTCCCGCGGCATTGCCGGCCGACACAACCTTGTCGAGTGGCGCGTCGGGGATCATGCCCAGAACCATCGCGTGCAGCGGCGAGATATGAGCGCCGAAGGCCCCGGCCAGCGTAACGCGGTCCACCCGATCCACGCCCAACTCGTCCATCAGCAGGCGTGCCCCCGCGTAGAGGGCAGACTTCGCAAGCTGGATCGCGCGGATATCGCCCTGTGTCACCGCGATCAAGGGGCCGTTTTCCGCACGACCGTCATGGAGCACATATGCATATGTGCGGCCTTCGGGAATGCTGCGGGCGGTGCCGGTCTGCTCCGGTCCCCCGATCAGGCCCGACGGATCAACCAGCCCGGCCATGCGCATCTCTGCGACCGCCTCGATAATGCCTGATCCACAGATGCCGGTGATGCCAAGGTCAGCTGCCGCCAGATAAAAACCGGGGTCGTCTGACCACAGCTCGGACCCGATAATCCGGAACCGGGGTTCCTTGGTGACGGGATCGATCCGCACACGCTCGATCGCGCCGGGCGCGGCGCGTTGGCCGGCGCTGATCTGCGCGCCCTCGAACGCCGGGCCGGTGGGGGAGGAACATGCGAGCACACGGTCGCGGTTGCCCAGAAGGATTTCCGCGTTGGTGCCGACATCAACGATCAGGGTCAGTTCCTCTGACTGCTCAGGTGCCTCTGACAAGGCAACCGCAGCGGCGTCTGCGCCCACATGCCCGGCGATGCAGGGCAGGATATAGGCCTGCGCCGTGGCGGGCAGCACCGTGAGGTCAAGCTCTGCCGCAGGCATGTCCATCGCGTCCGACGCGGCGAGGGCAAAGGGAGCCTGACCCAACTCCGTCGGATCGAGCCCCAGCAGCAGGTGGTGCATCACCGGATTGCAGACAAACGTCGCCTCCAGGATGTGGGCCGGGTCGATCTCGGCCTCCTGCGCGGCCTCCTCGACCAGCCGGTTGAGTGCGGCTCGAACCTCGGTGGTCATTTCGTCCGCACCGCCCTCATTCATCATTGCGTAGGACACGCGGGACATCAGGTCCTCTCCGAAGCGGATCTGCGGGTTCATCACGCCGGTGGCTGCAATCACATTGCCCGTGGCGAGATCGCAAAGGTGCCCGGCAATGGTGGTGGAGCCCAAATCCACCGCGAGGCCGTAGATAGGCCCCTCGAAAAACCCCGGCCAGACCCCGATGATTTGTCCGGGCGCTGCGGTGTCGCGGTGGTGGACGGCCAGCGTCACCTCCCACTTGCCCCGTCTCAGGACGCTTTGCAGCTGCGGCAGCAACGCGCGCGCCAATGTGATGTCGGCCAGGCCCCACTGATCTTCAAGAGCTTGAAAGAGCCGTTCCTTGTCGCCCAATGGGTGATGCATGTCCGGTTCTTCGACGCGCACAAGGTACAATCTCGTCGCGGGATCGACGACGATCTCGCGTGCTTCGGCGCGTTTGCGCACGACCTGCTTGTGCACCTGGCTTTCGGGCGGAACGTCGATCACGACATCGCCCTGAACCGTGGCCTGGCACCCGAGGCGCCGCCCGTCGATCAACCCGCGTTTGGACTTGTACCGTTCCTCGACCGCATTCCAGTCCGAAAGGGCGGTCTCCAAGACATCAACACCATGTTTCGGGAACGCGCCGAAGGAGG
Organism: Tropicimonas sp. S265A; assembly: GCF_049800835.1. Lineage (NCBI taxonomy): Bacteria > Pseudomonadati > Pseudomonadota > Alphaproteobacteria > Rhodobacterales > Roseobacteraceae > Tropicimonas > Tropicimonas sp. S265A. The sequence continues at coordinate 270,143 of NZ_JBNAFU010000001.1, read as the reverse complement.
GGGTGATCTGACAGCGAGAGCAGATGCCGCGGCCGCCGCAGACCGAATCCAGGTCAACCCCCAACTGGCGCGCTGCGGTAAGGACAGGCGTTCCGAGGGCAAACCGCCCCCGTTTTCCCGAGGGGGTGAAAATAACAAGGGGGTCGGTTTCGCGCGTCATCAGGATCAGCTTTCCAGTCACTCTGCCTGCCATAGATAATGCCGCCGGCAGCGGACCACAGCAAAAAGGCGACCGACCGGTCGCCTTTTTCGTCACGTAGATTATGAATTTGGCTCAGCCGTCGTCGGGCGCTGCTCAGCGCCCCAGGCGCGTGAATTCCGCGCGATTGTCCGGCCCCACGCCCAGAAAACCCGCGACAGTTTCGGCAACATGCTGCGTGATGCGGACCTTTTGCGTCTGTCCGGCGGCAAGAGCATCGATAGAGTCCTGCCCGGTGAAGGCCACCAGATCCGACTGGATCGGCGTTGCCGGGACAAGCACAGCGCCGGTTCCGGCGTCTGTCACCTGGAGCGTGAAGTTGATGTTGTGCACGCCTTCTTGTGACAGGCGCACACGGGCGTAGTCGGACAGCGCATGGAAGCGGGACACAACCACCTGAATATCGACCGGTCGCGAGCCCGGAAGTGCCGAGGCCCCGCGCCGGACCGCGTCGGTCATGATCGCATCGACTTGCGCATGGCGGGTTGTGCCCGTTGGAAGCAACTCTTCCTGCCAGACAATATCGGTTGAGGGGGCATAGACGTTCGCTTCGCCAACGGAGAGTGTCAGCGGAACATCAACGGAGACGGAGTTCAGTCTCCAGTTCTTGGATACATCCGACGAAACCGGGGCATCATATGCGGTCTGCCAGGACGCACAGCCGACCAGCAGCGTCAGGATTGCGGCCGCAATCACGGATCTTACACTCATTGATGGCTCCTGTATTCTGGCCAACCACTCATAAACAGCACTCGGTAAACATATCGGTAACGCGTGCCAAGGACCATGTTCGGCCCGGATCAACCAAGCTTAGGTACGCTTTCTTGCGCGAACTGCTTCAATCAGCAACAGTTTTCACAATTGTTTTGCATTTGGAAAGGGCCTGCGTGCTCGGCAAGCACGGTTCTGCCGACCTGCCCAAGGTCCTCGAACGTGACAGCCCGATGCATTTCCACACTTGTTCCGCCACCGGGGCGCTTCTACGGTCGGCGCCATGTCCAGTATCGGTCCAACTGTTTTACTTGTCAGTGATTTGGCGCAGCGCTTGCGCCACTCTTTTCCGCAGGTTTCCATCGACGCTCTTTCGGACGGGCTTGACCTGCCGGACCTTGCCAGCGCCGCGCCGGAAACACGCATTTCGGTGCATGATGAAGCGGCCTTCGTGCAGCGCGCCTGCGAGGCGACGGGCGACATCGACTTCGGCTTTGATGCGGGTCTGTCCCACAATCACCCAAGCAACCTGCCCGGATATATCGCGCGCCACTCCCCGACGCTTCGCGAAGGTATCCTCGCCGCCCGGCGCTACACCAGCACCGTGCGGCCGGGGCTTGAGTTTTCCCTGCGTGAAACCGGCAACATCGCCGCACTGACGCTTGACATAACCGACCCCAAACTGCGTGCCTTTTCCCGGTATTTCGAGATGATCTACGGCGCAGTGACCACGCAGATCCGGAATTTTACCGGGCGCGCGTTCTATCCCGACGGGTTGTCTTTCACCCACGCGCGCACCGCACCCAACCCGAAAGTGCGGGCGCGTATAGGCTGCGATATCGAGTTTTCGGCCACCCGGATCGAGATGCTGATCGGCCATGCGACGCTCGATGCGCCGATGATTTCGCGGGATGATCTGCTGCGCGCCTTTCTGATGGCCGAAGGGGATCGCGCGCTGGACGCCATGCAGATGCCGGCCCGGACCATTGAGGAAACGGTAGAGCTTCTGGTGGAGGGGTGTTTTCCTGACCGGTTGCCCAGCCTTGGCGAAATCGCGCAGGAAATGGGGTTGTCGACGCGCAGCCTATCGCGCCGTTTGCAGGAAGCTCAAACAAGTTTCAAGGAGATCCTGAGCCATGTGCGGCTGCGGCTGGCAATGCGGGAGTTGACCGAAAGCGACATGCCCGTCAGCCAGACCGCGTATCGGCTGGGCTACGCGAACCAAAGCGCCTTCGCGACAGCATTCCGCCGGGAAACGGGGCTGAGCCCCAGCGCCTATCGCAAGAAACAGATCGCCGCGCGTGAGGCGCTGGCGGGCCAGGGCTGATCACCCGCGTCGACGCCGCCGTCCGCCGCGCCCGCCGCCCGCACTGGCCACCGCCTGCGACGCCTCGCCAAACGGGGTTCCGGCCTTGTGCGCCTCCATCACGCGGGCGAACTTGATCCATTCAGTGCCGTTGGCGTCGTTGTTCATCAACAGGTTGGCGGCGCGGATGGCCTCCATCTCCTGCGGGCGGATCGGGTTCATGATGGCGCTTGTCATGCCAGCCGTGATCGCCATCGGCAAAAAGGCCGCGCCCAGCCCATGCCGGTTCGGCAGGCCGAAGCTGACATTGGACGCCCCACAGGTCGTGTTCACCCCAAGCTCGTCGCGCAATCGGCGCACGAGGGTGAACACCTGTTGCCCGGCGGTGGCCATGGCACCGATCGGCATGACAAGGGGATCGACGACGATGTCACTGGCGGGAATGCCGTAATCGGCGGCATGCTCCACGATCTTCTTGGCCACGGCAAAGCGGACGTCCGGGTCCTCGGAGATGCCCGTATCGTCGTTGGAGATCGCGACAACCGGCACGTTGTACTTCTTGACCAAGGGCAGGATGGCCTCCAGCCGGTCTTCCTCGCCGGTCACGGAATTCACCAGCGGGCGACCATGGGCCACCTCCAGTCCGGCCTCAAGCGCACCGGGCACGGAACTGTCGATCACGAGCGGCACCTCCACGAGGCTCTGCACGAGATCGATCATCTTGCGCATCAGCGGCGGTTCGGTCTCGTTCGGGTTCGGGTTGGAGTTGTAGACAACCCCCGCGTTCACATCGAGGACCATGGCACCGCAGGCGACCTGTTCCAGCGCATCCTTCTCCACGGTGGAGAAATCTCCCGCCTCAAGCTCGGCCGCCAGTTTCTTGCGGCCCGTCGGGTTGATCCGCTCGCCGATCACGCAGAACGGCTGATCAAAGCCGATGGTGACAGTCTGGGACTTGGATTCAAGAACAGTGCGGTTCATGGGGGTCTCTCGCAAATAAGGGGTGGGGCGGGCTCAGGCCCAACCGTCGCGCTCAATCAGCGCCTTGAGTTTCTCTGCGTCATAGGTGGTTTCGAGCCGGGCATGCTCCGCCTCGGCGATCTCGGACGCGTCGCCGTCCATGGTCACGGGGTCGGCCTTGCGCCATTCGGCCAGATACGCATCCGTGTCGCGCGCGCCGACTTTCATGGCGCAGCGATCGATGGCTTGTTCGAACCGCTCGGACAATTGCCGCTTGGCCGCACGGCGGCCCTTGCCGACAATGACCTGGGCCGGAATATCGCGCCAGTAGACGATGGTTACCTCGGGCATGATCCTCCCTTTCGTGTCCAGTTCTTTGGTCTAGCCACACCTCGTGACACCTGACCGGTCCGTTTTCGACACATGTGCAGACGCCACCGACCTTCTATGCGCTCGATGCCTTTGCGGCCAGATCGGCGCGTCGGAAAAATCCTCAGTATCTTTATGAGCGGATCTGCGGGCGCAGGTGTGCGTTAACCTACACCGACTTGCCGGTTTTTACGCAAGCGCCTATGGTCATGGTTAAGGAGTTTCACTCATGCCCAAACGGCCCCGGCGCAGGGGAAAACCAAAGCTCAAGTCCGTACCCGATACCGGCGCGCTTCTGGCGCAGCAGGGGGCGGAGCCACACGCCGGTTTTGCGAAGACTGCCGCGCATGCCAGTGAACGGCCCGATCCTGCGGATCTCTACGCGGCGCTCGATCTGGGCACGAACTCCTGCCGGATGCTGATCGCCCAGCCCAAGGGCAGCCAGTTTCACGTGGTCGACAGTTTTTCGAAATCCGTGCAACTGGGCCACGGTTTGGAGGCGTCCGGCAAGTTGAGCCGCGCGTCTATGGCGCGCACGGTCGGCGCTTTGAAGATCTGCCAGCGGAAACTGGCGGAACACCGGGTCAAACGGATGCGTCTTGTGGCGACCGAGGCGTGCCGCCGGGCCACGAACGCGCGCGACTTCATCTCGCTGGTGCAACGTGACACGAGCCTCGCGCTGGAGATCATCGAACCGGAGGAGGAGGCCCGTCTGGCCGTCGTGTCCTGCGCGCCGCTTGTTTCAGTCCGGACGGAACAGTTGCTGGTGGTCGATATCGGCGGCGGCTCGACAGAGCTTGTGTGGATCGATCTCTCCGGGGTGCCCAAGGTAGAACGCCCTGCGGCCATCATGCGCCTGCACGCGGGGTTCGAGGGGCCCGATACCGGGCAGGCGGCCGCGCGGGTTGTCGACTGGATTTCCGTCCCGCTGGGGGTGGCGACACTCAAGGACCAGTTCTCAGACGTCGCGGACGATGCGGCGCGCTTTGCGTTGATGAGTTGGTTTTTCGAGGAAAACCTTGCCGAATTCTCACCCTATAACGAGCCGGATCAGGTGCGGGAGGGGTTCCAGATCATCGGGACCTCGGGCACGGTCACGACCGTCGCGGCGAGCCATCTGAACCTGCGCCGTTACGACCGCAACAAGGTCGACGGGCTGCGCATGACCTCTGACCAGATCGACACTGTCATTCAGGGCTATCTTGCGCTGGGGCCCGAAGGGCGTCGTAAGGACGCCCGGATCGGGCGTGACCGGCAGGCCCTGATCATGTCCGGGGCTGCGATCCTTCAGGCGCTGCTGCGGGTCTGGCCCACCGATCGCTTGTCGGTTGCGGATCGGGGATTGCGCGAAGGGTTGCTCTACGCGCAGATGAGCGCAGATGGCGTGCTGGAGGAAGGCCCCTTCTGATGCCTAAAAAAGCCGGAAATTCAGGGCGCGGGCAGCGCGATCTGCGCGTGAAGGTCAAGACCGCGCGCGGTCGGCGGCTGAGCTCCACCCTATGGCTGGAACGCCAACTCAACGACCCTTACGTCCAGCGTGCAAAGCGCGAAGGGTACCGGGGCCGCGCGGCGTATAAAATCTCCGAGATCGACGACAAGTTCCGGTTCCTTGTCCCTGGAGCGCGCGTGGTCGATCTGGGCTGTGCGCCGGGTGGCTGGTGCCAGGTCGCCGTCAAACGCGTCAACGCGCTGGGGGAGAAATCCGGCAAGGCACAAGGGTCGGTTCTGGGCGTCGATCTGAAAGAGATCGACCCGGTTCCCGGCGCCGAAACCCATGTTCTGGATTTCATGGCCGACGGCGCGGACGATCAGGTCAAGGCCTGGCTCGGCGGCGGCGCGGATGTGGTGATGTCGGACATGGCCGCCGCGAGTTCGGGGCACAAGCAAACCGACCATCTGAGGATCGTGGCCCTGTGCGAGGCCGCGGCGTACCTGGCCTTCGACATTCTCGAACCAGGGGGCACGTTCGTCGCCAAGGTTCTTGCCGGTGGCGCCGAAGGGGAGCTGCAAACGCTTCTGAAGAAGTCGTTCGACAAGGTCGTGAATTTCAAGCCCGAGGCGAGCCGGTCCGACAGCTCGGAGAAGTTTGTCGTGGCAACCGGGTTTCGTGGATCACCCCACGCCGATTGATCCAAACCACCTGCCTTCTTGTGCAAAAAGATTACTTATCAGGTGCTTAACCCGCAATGCTCAGACGCGGAATCATCTCGGCCGCCTCCGATTTCGGGTTGCGGATCAACAGGATCGCTGGGTTCGTGATCCGGGCTTCCGCCATGTCCTCCACCAACCGCCCGAGGGACGTTCTCAATTTACGCTCGTCCGGGTGACCCGCGGAGGCCACGACTGTCACGGGGCGCTCCGGTGCATGACCATCAGCCATAAGGCTGTCCCGGATCTGCCCGGCGCTGGCAACACCCATGTAGATCGCCAATGCAACGCCCGGCACGCACTGGCTGCCCCAGTCGGGGCGTCCGTCTCCGGGTTTCAGATGCCCGGTGGTCAGGGTCACGCTTTCGATCTCTCCGCGCGTTGTCAGGCCCTCTTTCAACGTGGCCGCTGCGGCGGAAGCCGCGGTGATGCCGGGCACCACCTCAACGCTCAGGTCGGCGGCTTCGAGCGCGCCGATCTCTTCCTCCAGCCGGGCAAAAATCGCGGGGTCCCCACATTTCAGGCGGACGACTTTCTTGCCCTCGCGCGCGGCCTGCACAAGGACGGCGTTGATGCGATCCTGCGGCCAGCTGGCGGCACCGGGCGTCTTGCCTACAAGGACCCGCTCTGCGTCCCGGCGGGCCAGTTCAAGAACCGCCGGATCGACCAGCCGGTCATAGAATATCACGTCCGCCTCCTGCAAACGCTGCACGCCGCGCAAGGTCATCAGGTCTGCGCCGCCCGGGCCTGCGCCGACGATGGAAACCGCGGCACGATCTTCGCGCGGCGCGCCGCCAGAGATGATGGCGTCCTTGATCAGTTGCGCAGCCTCGCGTTCCGCTCCGGCCTTGTGGCGCGCGCGGGGGCTGCCCGAGAAAACCCACCGCCACAGGTTGCGGCGGTCCTTGGGCTGAAGCCGCGCTGCGGCGGGGCGCAACCGACCGGCCAGCGCCGCCAGATCGCCCAGTTTCGGTTCCAGCACCTCCTCCAGCTTCGACTTGATCTGCCGGGCCAGCACCGGCGCGGTTCCCTCGGTCCCGATCGCCACCACGACCGGATCGCGGTCCACGATCGACGGGGTCAAGGCGTCGCACAATTCGGGCTGATCCACGACATTGGCCAAGGCGCCTGCATCCTGCAGCAGTGCATGCAAAGCGTGCGCGGACCCGGGGCAATCCGTCGCCACGAACACCAGCGCTGCTGCCGCAAGGCGGTCTTGCGTGGGCACCTCGCGCAGCCAACTGATCCGGTTCTCGGACGCGAGGCCTGCGAGCTCGTCGTCAAGCTCTGGCCAGCAGAGCGTGATCCGCGCCTCTGTCTTCAGCATCAGGCGGCATTTCTGGGCGGCCTGTTCTCCGCCGCCAAGGATCACGACCTCGCGGTCTTTCATGCGCAGAAACATCGGGAAGGTTTGCATCTCAGTCTCCGTTCTGTCTCAGGCGGCCAAATCAGGGCGGCGGGTGCGCCAAAGGTGCTGTGCAAGGCTTTCTGCCGCGTCGAGTGTTTCGGCAGCATCCAACGCAAGCAGGGCGAGCGCGGCTGTGCCTGCGATCGTCTTCTCAACCGCCGCATTGGTTTGGCGTCCATGCCAGATGTCCACCAGGTCCGAAGGGTCATCGGGCAAGTCCGACAGGCGGCGCACGCCGTTCATCAGCGCCGGCGCCGGGGCGAAGGGCCCGCCGTCAGTTGCGAAGCCGTGGCACGCGGTTTCCTTTCCGACGAAGCGTTCGAATTCGCCGCCGCCGCCCTTGATCACCATCATGGCGCGGTCGCCAAGCGCGGCGCAGGCCGCCACCTGCAAATCGCGGTAGGGCGGATGAAACACGCCCTGCACGGTCACGGGCGCGCCTGCGGGGTTTGCCACACGGCAAAGCGTGTTCACGCAGGAGCGCAGGCCAAGATGCGTGCGCAAGCCGAGCAGATCCTCAAGCCGGACGCTCAGGTCTTCAAGCGGGACATAAACGATCCCGTCGCGTTCAAGGGCGGCGCGCGCCGCCTCTGGTGTTGCGACCTGCGAAATTCCAAGCGGGGTCAGATGCGCGCGCAGCGCGGCCGCGCTCCCGTTCTTGCCGTGCAAGAACACCGGAAACCCGGCAGCAGCCACAAGTTTCGCGCTCAGCAGGTACCAGGGCAGACCGCGTGTGCGCCCGGCTGCATAGGAGGGCCAATCGAGCGCGGCGCCGGTCCCGGACCAGTCCCGCAGATGCGCGCGGACAGCTGCCGCGAACCCGGTGATCTCCTCCTCGGTCTCTCCGCGCAACCGCAACACCATGAGCAAGGCCCCGATCGCTTCGGGCGCTGCATGCCCTGCAAGGATCGCGGTCATCGCCTCCTGTGCCTCTGCGCAAGTCAGCGCTCGGGCGCGTCCCGGGCCGCGCGCCACGGTGCGGATATGGGCCGCGATGCTCACTCGGCGGCCAATTTGACTGGCGAAACAGCATCGATCAGCGCCTGGAGTTCCGGTTTGCAGGAGCCGCAATTCGTGCCGGCATTCAGGCATGAACCCAAAGCCGCGACCGTGGTATGGCCAGCCTCGATCGCGCGGCGCAGATCGTTCACGCCGACGTCGAAACAAGCGCAGACGGTTGCGCCCGCATCGGGCCTGTCTTCGCCGGGTACGCCTGCAAGGGCAAGCAGGGCAGCGCATTCCGTGCCAAGCAAGGCCACAGCGTGGCTGCGCGACAGGGCGACCGGCTCGGGTGCCGCGAAGAACAGTCCGACGATCCGGGTGCCTTCGACGATTGCGACCCGGGCAATCCCACGCGCGGGATCTTCAAACACGCTGGCGGTTCCAGTGGTCAGGTTCAGGACGGTCCGCGCTTCGGCTTCCCAATCGCGGGGGCGCTTCACCCCTGCGATTTCCGCACGCCACCCGGTTTTCGCCCGCGCGATGGCTGCGTATGGGCGGGTCGGCACCATCTGCGCGGTGGAGGCCGCAAACCCGTACCAGCCAGCATCAAACCGTTCCACCCGGACGTGTGCGCCCTTGAGCGCGGGTTGTCCCGACACCGGATCGACCCGTGCGGCAACCAGCGTATTCACCCGACCCTTGGACGACACGATGTCGGTCCAGTGCATGGGCGCAAACACAACACCCTTTTGCGCGCGGTCGGTGATCATGACACGCAGGCGCGCTTCGCCCTCCGGCGCGATCAGCCGCGCGATCTCCGCATCCATCAGCCCGATCTCTTCGGCATCCAGAGGATGTATTTCAAGGTAGGGTTCTGCCATATGCGCCCCAAGGCGCGGCGCGCGCCCAGTGCGCGTCATCGTGTGCCAATGGTCGCGCACGCGGCCGGTGTTCAGGCGGAGCGGGTAGGCGTCCGGCGTGATGGCAAGCGGCGCGGGCGGTGTGATCGGCAGCATCCGGGCCTTGCCATCGGCGTGGAAGAACCCGCCATCGGCAAAGAACCGCCGCCGCGCAGGTGCACGCGCGATGACTGGCCAGAGCGTGGGTTTCAGCGCGTCGAAGGCCGCATCGGTCAGGTCTGCAAGCCCGCTGATATCGAAATCACGCCCAAACCGCGCAGCCATTCCGGACATTGCGGCATACTCGCGGAACACTTCTGCCGCGGAGCGGAAATCGAACGCATCGCGCCATCCCATCCTTCGCCCGACATCTGCGATGATGTCCCAGTCCGCGCGGGCCGCGCCGGGGGCGGGCAGGAACGGGCGTTGGCGCGATATGCGACGCTCAGAATTCGTGACCGTTCCGGATTTCTCGCCCCAGCCCGTGGCGGGCAGCAGCACATTTGCCAGACGCCCGGTGTCGGTGTCCTCCAGAATGTCGGAGACAGCGACAAAGGGCACAGTGCGGATCGCGTCGGACACACCATCCGCGTCGGGCAGGCTGACAGCAGGGTTGGTCGACATCACCCAGAGCGCCTTGATCTTGCCCTCCGCGCAGGCCTTGAACAGGTCGACGGCCTTCAGCCCCGGTGCCGCTGGCATCTCAGGGGCCTCCCAGAACGCCTGCACCGCATCGCGGTGCTCGGTCACCTCAAGGTCCAGATGGCAGGCCAGCATGTTGGCCAATCCGCCAACCTCCCGCCCCCCCATCGCGTTGGGCTGCCCCGTCATCGAAAACGGCCCCATCCCAGCGCGCCCGATCCGGCCTGTGGCGAGGTGACAGTTGATGATCGCATTGACCTTGTCGGTGCCGCAGAAGGATTGGTTTACGCCTTGGCTGTAAAGCGTCACAACCTTCTCGGTGGAACACCACAGGTCGTAGAATGCGTCGAGTTCCGCCTGGCTCAGGCCGCTCTCGCTGGGGTCGGACTTGCTCGCGGCTTCCAAAGCAGCGTCATAGCCAGTGACATGGGCGCCGACATAGGCCCGGTCGTCCAGCCCGCGCGCGGCAATTTCCGCAAGCAGACCGTTGAACAGCGCGGAGTCGCCATCCGGACGGATCGAGAGTTGCAGATCGGCGAGGTTCGACGTGGCCGTCCGTCGCGGGTCGATCACGACCACCTTCAGGTTCGGACGCTCGACCTTTGCTGCTTGCAGACGCTGGAACAAGACCGGGTGGCACCACGCCAGGTTGGAGCCGACCAGAACGACCAGATCGGCCTCTTCAAAATCCTCATAAAGACCGGGAACCGTGTCCGTGCCGAACGCCCGTCGGTGCCCTGCCACCGAGGACGCCATGCAAAGCCGCGAATTCGTGTCGATATTGGCCGAGCCGATATAGCCCTTCATCAGCTTGTTGGCGACGTAGTAATCCTCGGTCAGCAACTGGCCCGAGACGTAGAAAGCCACGCTGTCTGGCCCGTGTTCGGCGACCGCCGCGCGGAACTTCTCCGCAACCAGATCGAGCGCCGCGTCCCAGCTTGCCTCACGTCCGTCGATCTGCGGCGCGAGAAGACGACCCTCGAGCCCGAGGGTCTCGCCGAGCGCCGAGCCCTTGGAACAGAGCCGCCCGTAGTTCGCCGGATGATCGGGGTCGCCCTTGATGGACCCGTCCGCCCCCGCCAGTACGCCGCAGCCGACGCCACAATAGGGGCAGGTGGTGCAAACGGGGCTGGCAGGTGTGTCGGTCATTCAGCGGCCATCCGGGACTGGAGAAAGCTGGTTTCCAGCAGGATACGGTCGCCGTCCAGACGGGCCGCATATGTGGGCACCTGTCCCTTGTCGGCCCCTTGTGCCTGACCTGTCTCAAGGCTGAACACCCAGTTGTGCAGCGGACAGGTTACGGAGGTGCCGTGCACGATGCCTTCGGACAACGGGCCGCCCTTGTGGGGGCACTTGTTTTCCAGTGCGTACACCTCGTCCGCGCCGGTGCGGAACACGGCCACGCACCCCATCGCGGTCTTGACCACGCGCGCGCCGCGTTGGGGAATGTCCTCCAGCGCGCCTATGTCGATCCAGTCGCTCATTCCGCAGCCTCCAGTTTGAAATCTGCAATCGGCTGATAGATGTCCGCGTTCTTCGCGGCTTCTTCGGCCCACGGGTCTTTCTGGTAGATGCTTTGCGACAGCTCGAACCGCGCGATCAGCGCAGCCCGCTCTTCGGGATCGAACACGCGCTCCTTGACCCAGTCGAGGCCGACTTTCGCCACCCATTTGTAAGGGCGGTCAAGGTACTTGGCGTTCTCGCGAAAGAGTTGCATGAATGCCGTTACATACGCGATCGCGTCCTCTTCGGTCTCTACATCCGCAAGGCGCTCGGTTTCCTTCACGTCCATGCCCGCAGCCCCGGCCACGCCGATCTGGTACCCGCTGTCGACACAGACCACGCCAATATCCTTGCAGGTGGCCTCCGCGCAGTTGCGTGGGCAGCCCGACACGGCCAGCTTGACCTTGTGCGGCGTCCACGAGCCCCAGAGCTTCTTCTCAAGCTTGATGCCGAGGCCGGTGCTGTCCTGCGTGCCGAAGCGGCAGTGATCCTTGCCCACGCAGGTCTTCACCGTGCGCAGGCCCTTGGCATAGGCATGGCCCGAGACCATCCCGGCCGCGTTGAGATCGCGCCATATCGCGGGCAGGTCTTCGCCCTTCACGCCCAGCAGGTCGATCCGCTGGCCCCCGGTCACATGGACGGTGGGGACGTTGTATTTCTCGGCCGCGTCCGCAATCGCGCGCAACTCGTCCGGCGTGGTCATCCCGCCCCACATCCTTGGGACAACCGAATAGGTGCCGTCCTTCTGGATGTTGGCGTGCTTGCGTTCGTTGATGAACCGGCTTTGCGGGTCGTCCTGATACTCCACCGGCCAATCAGCAAGCAGATAGAAGTTCAATGCCGGGCGGCACACATGGCACCCGCAGGAGGTTTTCCAGCCCAGCTCCTGCCAGACCGCGGCCATGGATTTCAGCTCCTGGCTCTTGATCATGCGGCGCACATCTTCATGCGCCAGATCGGTGCAGCCGCACATGGCCGCAGCCGCCGGGATGACGAAATCGTCGCCAAGCGTGACGCCCAGAACCTGTTCCACAAGGCCGGTGCAGGTGCCACAGGACCCGCTCGCCTTGGTGACGGCCCGCACAGCCGCCAGATCACCCGCGCCTGCGTTGATCGCAGCCACAATTTCCCCTTTGGATACGCCGTTGCAGCCGCAGATTTCTGCGTCATCCGGTAAGGCTGCAACGGCCGCCATAGGGTCCACGGCGGCCCCCCCTTGGTAAGCGGGTCCGAAGATGAGCGTATCGCGTATTTCAGTGACGGGCTCGCCGGACTGAATGAGCCCGAAGAACCAGTTGCTGTCAGACGTGTCGCCGTAGAACACCGCGCCGATCAGCTTGTCATCTTCCAGAACGAGGCGCTTGTAGACCCCGCGTGCCGGGTCGCGGAACACGATGTCCTCACGCCCCTCGCCATCGGCGAAATCGCCGGCAGAGAACAGATCGCAGCCCGTCACTTTCAGCTTGGTGGACAGCGATTTCTGCTCGAATGCCGCTGTTTCGCCGCAGAGGGTTTTGGCAAGCACCTTGGCCTGATCATAGAGCGGCGCGACCAGTCCGAAGATCGCCCCGTTGTGTTCAACACATTCGCCCACGGCCAGAATATCCGGGTCGGACGTGACCATCTGGTCATCCACGTGGATGCCCTTGCCAACAGCCAGTCCGGCCTCCTGCGCAAGTTGCACGTTGGGCCGGATGCCCACGGCCATCACCAGCAGATCGCAGGGTAGTTCGGTGCCGTCATCCAGCATCAGGGCTCTGACCTTGCCGTTCTCGCCCACGATCTCCTTGGAGTTGGCAGAGCACATCACGGTGATGCCCTTGTCGGTCAGCGCCTTGCGCAGCAGATAGCCCGCCGCCTCGTCCAGCTGCCGTTCCATCAGGTGCCCCATGATGTGGATCACGGTAACGTCCATCCCGCGCATCCGCAGACCGGCCGCAGCCTCCAGACCCAGCAAGCCACCCCCGATCACGACAGCTTTTGCGCCGGGCTTGGCAGAGGTGTCGATCATCCGGTTCGTATCGTCCAGATCGCGGTAGGCGATCACGCCGTCCAGATCGTGACCGGGCAGCGGAATGATGAACGGGTTCGACCCGGTGCCGAACATCAGCTTGTCGTACGCCACCGTGCCGTTCTCACCGGTCACGGTCTTGGCGTCGCGGTCGATCTCGAGCACCTTTTCTCCAAAGCGGCAGGTGACGCCGTGCGCGGCGTACCAGGCATCGTCATGGGTGACGATTTCGGCAAATGTCTTCTCGCCAGACAGAACCGGGGACAACATGATGCGGTTGTAATTGCCGCGCGGCTCTGCGTTGAACAGCGTGACATCCCAGTCATCGGGCGCTGCATCAAACAGGCATTCAAGGGCGCGGCCGGAGGCCATTCCAGCCCCGATAACGACCAGTCTTTGCTTGGGCATGGTTTCGCTTCCTTTTAGTTGTACCAGGCGACGATGTGGCTGAAGTCGCCGCTGCGGTAGAGAGGGAGCCCGACGAAGGACGAATAGCCCGCAGGCAGCCCTGCGGAGCCACGGACGATCACGGGCACGCCCTTGCCAAGGACCTGGCCGATATGGCCTTTCCAGGCTGCAGCAGTCGGGCGTCCTTCGCCACTGCCGTCATCCTGCCAAAGCGTGCCTTCGCGCTCGCACACCCCGTCCATGAGCGCGGCCCGGGCCGGGTTGCCCATCCGTTCGGGCGTGACCGACCAGATCTCGAACCGGCGGGCGAGCGGGGTGCCGATCGCCGACAAAAGCGTCATGACGAACTGCTGATCGCCGGGTACCGGCACCGGCAGGCCAAGACCCGTCGTCAGCCCTGCAGCCCCCGCAGCCGAGGCACGGACGAACCGGTAGCCCGAGCCCAGATCGCGCATCAGGATCGGCGTCAGCGCGGACCAGACGGCCCCCGGCAGGCCCTGACCCTTGGGGAAATGCGTGTGGCGGGAGACGAACTCGAACTCCTTGGCCGCACCATAATATCCATCATGCAGCATCAGCAGACCGTCCTGATCCTCGGTCCAGACCTCGATCGCGCCAATGCGCAAGGCGTCGTCGCCACACAGCACGACCAGCACTGCCTTGAGGGTCGACTTGGCAAAGATCGGGATTGCCATCGCGGCGGTCAGGCCGGCCGCCTTGGCGGCCTCGGTGCGCTTGAAGTACGACCCGTCAAACTCTTTCAGCACGACCGGGCGCGCTTCGGCCCAGGCTTTGCCGGGCAAGCCTTCGCCCTTGGCAAACGAGGTGGCGCGGGAGGCCTCCTCGAACGCATCCAGCGAGCCGTAGTCACCACCTGCGAAGACCAAACTGTCTCCCTCCGGCAGCCAGACCTCGGCGACCTGTACGAACGTGTCTTTCTCTTCCTTGGTGACGTTGCCGTCCATCGTCTCAGACCTTCTGGAGTTCCGGGGCAGGGGCCGGCGCACCAGCCCCCGGGTCGCAGGGCGTGTCCTTACTCGGCGGCCACCTTGACGGGGGCTTCAACCTTGGGCTTGGGTTTCGCGCCGTGCTCGTATTCCTCGAGGAAATCCAGAACCTGCTGGCGGTACCGATAGTAATCGGGGTGCTCCAGAAGCGCCTTGCGGGTGCGCGGGCGCGGCAGGTCCACATCGACAATCTTGCCGATGGTGGCATGCGGGCCGTTGGTCATCATGACCACGCGGTCGGCCAGCAGGATCGCCTCGTCCACGTCATGGGTCACGCAGATCGCGGTCACCTTGGTGCGCGACCACACCTCCATCAGAACCTCCTGCAATTCCCAGCGGGTCAGGCTGTCAAGCATCCCGAACGGCTCGTCCAGCAGCAGCAGCTTGGGGCTGAGCGCAAAGGCACGCGCAATCCCCACACGCTGCTTCATCCCGTTCGAGAGGTCCGCCGCGGGCTTATCCATACTGTCAGCAAGCCCGACCCTTTCGAGATAATACTCAACGACATCTGTCCGTTCTGCCTGGCTGGCGCGCGGGTAGACGCGATCGACTCCGACACTGACATTCTCCTTCGCGGTCAGCCATGGAAAGAGGGAGGGAGACTGGAACACAACCGCGCGTTCCGGGTCCGCCCCTTCGACGTGGCGCCCATCCAGCTTGATGGCCCCTTTCGATATTTCGTTCAGACCCGCCGCCATGGTCAGGACCGTCGACTTGCCGCACCCGGAATGTCCGATCAGCGAGATGAACTCGCCCTTGTTGAGCTTGAGGTTGAAATCCTCGACCACGGTCAGAGGGCCCTTGGGCGTCGGATAAACCTTGTGCAACTGGCTGAAATCCAGAAAGCGCTGCTCGATCATCCCTTCCTGCGCCTTGGCCACTGCGGTCGGAACCCCATGGATCGGCGTGACGTCTGGCAGCAGTTTGGAGCCTTCGACCTTCGCCTCGATCCCGACATCCATCAGATAGGTGGTGACGCTGGCGCGCAGTTTCTTGAAGGTTTCGTCATGGTTCATCGCGATCCGGTCGCGCGGGCGCGGGATCGACACCTTGAACTCTTCGCCGAGTGTGCCGTCGGGGTTCAGCGCAATGATCCGGTCGGCCAGAATAATCGCCTCGTCCACGTCGTTGGTGATCAGCACGCAGGTCTTCTTGTTGGCCTCCCAGATGCGCTCGATCTCGTCGGCCAGGTTGCCGCGCGTCAGCGCGTCCAGCGCCGAGAGCGGCTCGTCCAGCAGCAGGACCTCGGGGTCCATGGCCAGCGCGCGCGCCACGTTCACCCGTTGACGCATACCGCCAGACAGTTCCGCCGGACGGCGCGTCGCGGCGTGGCTCAGCCCGACCATCGACACGTAATGCGCTACTTTTTCCGCCTTTTCTGCCTTGCTCAGACCCGGGAACATCGTGTCGACCGCAAGACCCACATTTCCGTTCACCGTCAGCCAGGGCATCAGCGAGTAGCTTTGAAAGATCACGCCGCGTTCCGGGCTCGGCTCGGTGATTGGTGCACCTTTGAACGTGACCTCGCCCTTGGTGGGCGTCTCAAGCCCCGCCATCAGGTTGATCAGCGTCGTCTTGCCGGTGCCGGAGAAGCCGAGGAGGACGAGGAACTCGCCGTCCTCCACACTCAGGTTGATATCCTTCAGCACGTCGGTGCGGTGCGCACCCTCGCCGAAGCTTTTCGAGACGTTCTTGAACTCAAGGACGGGCATCTGTGCAGCCTCAGCGATTGTTGGTGAAGGTGAAGAGCGACTGGATCGTGAACATCAGCCGGTCCAGCAGGAACCCGATGATGCCGATGGTCAGGACCGCGACCATGATCCGTGCCAGGCTATCGGACGATCCGTTCTGAAACTCGTCCCAGACGAACTTGCCAAGGCCGGGGTTCTGCGCCAGCATCTCTGCCGCGATCAGCACCATCCAGCCCACACCGAGGCTCAGACGCAGGCCGGTAAAGATCAGCGGCAGAGCGGAAGGCAGCACCAGCTTGGTGATCTTGGTGTAGGTGTTCATCTTCAGAACCTTGGAAACGTTGACCAGGTCCTTGTCGATGGAGGCCACGCCGAGTGCTGTGTTGATCAGCGTCGGCCAGAGCGAGCAGAGCGTCACGGTAATGGCGGACACGAGGAACGACTTGGCGAACAGGCCATCGTTGGTCGTGTAGACCGCCGAGACCACCATGGTCACGATGGGCAGCCATGCCAGCGGCGAGACCGGCTTGAAAATCTGGATGATCGGGTTCAGCGCAGCGTTTGCCGTCACCGACAGGCCGGCGGAGATGCCAAGCGGCACCGCGATGATGGTGGCGATCAGGAAGCCGAAGAACACTGTCTGGATCGACGTCCAGATCTGGTCGTAGTAGGACGGCGCGCCCGTATAGGCGATATCCTTGACCTCGTCGGCGCGTCCCGCGTCGATCAGGCGCTGGTTGCGCTGCTCGACCCGTTCGTTGAAGACACGTTCGCTCTCGGCCTTGGCCGCCGCGTCCTCATGCAGGGCAACGGCCTGTTCCCAGACCTGCGCGGGCCCGGGCACGGCGCCAAGCGATGTAACGACCTTGGGGGCGAGCGTGCCCCAGGCGGTCAGGAACAGCACAATCGCGAGGATCGGGACGAGAAACAGTTGCCAGATGTCTTTCATCTGCGCTTTTGGGTTGTCGCCTGCCGCGGCCTTCACCATCGGGGTGATCCATCCGAGGCCCAGAACCTTGAGCCAGGCGTCCGCCTTGTTGATGCGGGTAAACAGGCGTTCGCGGCGGGCCTCTTTGGCTTCTTTTGCAGCAAAATCAGGATCGACGGTTGTCATCGGGTCTGCTCCGGATAGGGGCGGCGCACATGTCGTGGCGCGCGCGGGGGAAAGCGGGTCGGATGTTGATCTTGGGAAGGTGCGCGCCCCCGGTTCGGAGGCGCGCGGGTGGTTTAGCCCTGAACTTCGGAGCCCACGACTTTCTGCTCGCCCTTCAGGCCGATCTCGAGGCTTTCGAGGTAGGCGTTGGGCTGCGTGCCGTCATAGGCGATGCCGTCGATGATATCGCCAGCCGGGGTCGGGTCCTTGTAGCCGTTGCTGTCCCACGGGAAGTCGGCTTCGTTGGCAAGGCCTTCGTCGACCAGCAGGCGCGCGGCCTCAAGGTAGATCTCGGGCTTGTAAACCATCTTGGCGACTTCGTCGTACCAGCTGTCCGGCTTGGCTTCGGCGATCTGGCCCCAGCGGCGCATCTGGGTCAGATACCAGACGGCGTCAGAGTAGAACGGGTAGGTGGCGTTGTAGCGGAAGAACACGTTGAAATCGGGGATTTCACGCTTGTCGCCCTTCTCGAACTCGAACGTGCCGGTCATGGAGTTGGCGATCACGTCGTAGTCTGCGCCCACGTAGTTCGGACGGCTCAGGATTTCCACCGCTTCGGGGCGGTTGGCATTGTCGTTCTCATCCAGCCAGATCGCCGCGCGGATCAGCGCCTTGGTGATGGCCAGCGTGGTGTTCGGGTACTCGTCCGTGAACTCCTTGGTCATGCCAAAGACTTTCTCAGGGTTGTTCTTCCAGATCTGGTAGTCCGTGATCACCGGAACGCCGATGCCCTTGAACACGGCCTGCTGGTTCCACGGCTCGCCCACGCAGTAGCCATAGATCGTGCCGGCTTCGAGCGTGGCGGGCATCTGCGGCGGAGGTGTCACCGACAGGAACGCATCGGCGTTGATCTGACCCGACACGTCTTCGGGCGAATAGAAGCCGGGGTGAATGCCACCTGCCGCCAACCAGTAACGCAGTTCGTAGTTGTGGGTGGAAACGGGAAACACCATGCCCATGTTGAACGGGCGACCGGAGCCGTTGTACTCATCGACAACAGGCTTCAGCGCGGCGGCGGAGATCGGATGCTGCGGACGACCATCGTCCATCTTCGGGATGTTTGGCTTCATCTGTTCCCACACCTCGTTCGACACGGTGATCCCGTTGCCGTTCAGGTCCATCGAGAACGGTGTGACGATGTGCGCTTCTGTCCCGTAGCCGATCGTGGCGGCAAGCGGCTGACCCGCCAGCATGTGCGCCCCATCGAGCGTGCCCGAGATCACTCCGTCGAGGAGAACTTTCCAGTTCGCTTGCGCCTCGAGCGTGACGAACAGACCTTCGTCAAAGAAATAGCCACGCTCATAGGCCACGGCGAGCGGCGCCATGTCTGTCAGCTTGATAAAGCCGAATTTCAATTCGTCTTTCTCGACGGGCAGCATCTCGGCCATGGCAGGCGACATCATCGCCGACGTGGTGAGAAGGGCAGCAACGATCTTTTTCATGATGTATCGTTTCCTGTGTTGAGCCCCGGGGAGGAGAGGGGCAAAAAGCAAAAAAGCCGCGCGAACGGTCCGTAACGGGTGTTACGAACAGTCGAGCGGCTTTGCTCCGGAGAGCCCTCATCACTGTGGGCCAAGCTAGGCGCGGACCCCCTTGTCCTGCGCGGCGTGCTCTCACATGGACCAGTGCCGCCGAGTCGGAAAAGCCTTTTCTGCAGCGAAATGTGTCGAAACGGAGATTTCGCCGCGCTGCAGCGCTGCAACTGCACAATAATTGATCAGCCAGCGTCGCTTGGATCAAAAATCGAGCCATCAAAAAACGCGTCAGGCCCGAGAGAGATCGAGCCTTTCGACGAGGCGACGGCGGTCGGGTGGGCGAGGGCACCTTCGATTTTCTCGGATGCGCCGGGCATATCGAGACCCAGGTCCGCAAGGTTCTCGCGGTAGAGGTCGCTGCGGAAGCACGCCTTGGCCGTGCGGATCGCCTGTGCCCGGTCCAGTCCGACCCGCGCCGCGATGTTGCTTGCAATCCACGCGGCCTGGCTGCGCCAAGGAAAGGTCGATGCGGCCCCGTGAAACATCAAGAACCGTCCGGTGGTCTGACCAAGTGCGCGCTTGCGGGTGACAAGCCGCCCGCTCAGCGCACGGTCGATGACCGTTGCGGGAACGTTGACGTAATCCTTGCGAGACAGAAGTTCGGACGCCACCAACCGGTTGTCTTCTTCCCCGAGCCATTTCGCTGCGCCGTACACCGCCCGCATCAACGCGCGCACGGTGTCTGGGTTGTCTTCGACCCAGTCATGGCGTGCGCCCAGAACCTTCTCGGGCGAGAACGCCCAGATTGCGCTGCCGGGCAGCACCAGTTCTCCCACGCCGTTTTCCACCGCAATGGACCCCCAAGGCTCGCCAACGCAGAACGCATCGATCTCGTCCGAGGCTATGGCATCCGCCATGAGCTGTGGCGGGACAGTTCGAACGTCCAACTCGCCCGGGGTCTTGAGACCGAGGGCGCCAAGCCAGTGAAACACCAACTCCGCGTGCATGGAGAATGGAAACGGCACACCGATGCGCAAACGTCGGTCCGTTGCCTTGATCAGGTGCTCGCCCGTGCCGCGCGGATCGCGAAAGCTCGCCGGCCAGCCAGCCGCACGCATCTTGCGCGCAATTTCATTCGACACCCCGATCACATCGCCATTCACCGACATTACCATCAGCGCGTCGATCTGGCTTGGCAGCCCGCCCAATCCCAGCGACATCGCCACCGGCAGCGGGCTGAGCATGTGCGCGGCATCCAGCGACCCCAGCGCCACGCCATCGCGCAAAGCGGACCAAGACGGTTGCTTGTGCAGCACAAGATCCACCCCCTCCGCGTCGGCGAACCCCAGATGCTTGGCTACAACGACGGTCGCGCAATCGACCAGTGGGACGAACCCGATATGCACCTCGCGCGCCATCAGCGCAGCAGGTCGGACGCCGTGACAAGCGCCTCCGCCACTTCGGACACCTTGCGCCCCTGGTCCATCGCCGTCTTGCGCAACATGGCATAGGCTTCGTCTTCGGAAATCCCTTTTGCCGTCATCAGCAGTCCCTTGGCGCGTTCGATTGTCTTGCGCTCGGCCAGGGCGCTTTTGGCGGCGGCCAGTTCGTTGCGAAGCTTCTTAAACATGTTGAAGCGCGCGATCGCGGCATCCAGAACGGGCTGTATCCGGTCCTTCGCCAAACCATCGACCACATAGGCGCTGACGCCCGCCTCGATCGCCGCGCGGGTCGTGCTGTCGTCGGAGCGGTCCACGAACATCGCAACAGGCCGGTCGTTGAAGCCCGACGCAATGCTGAGCGCTTCGAGCGTGTCGCGGCTCGGGTCAGCCATGGCGATCAGAACCACGTCCGGTTCGATCTGCGCCATGCGCCGGGCCAGCCCGGTGGGACTGCCCAGAACGGTGATCTCGGGGTCTCCGGTTTCTGCAAGCCCGTCGATAATCATCCGCGCGCGCGCTTCGTCCGGTTCGACGACGAGTATTTTGAGCTGCCCGGCCATGATGACTGTCTTAGAGGGTTCGGGGCGGTGGACAAGCATATCCAAGTGGCAGGCGCTCCTTTTCGATGCGCATGCACGGAAAACAGGCATTCCGTGAACTGAACACTCCCCGAACGGTCCATACCATGTGGCGCGTGCAACGTCCCCCGCGACATGTCGATGCGGAAGCGGGTTTTTATTGATCCAGATCAAAGACCGGTACAGAACCTATATTATCAAGTCGCCAATACGCCATGCCCCGGTAGAAGGCCCAAGAACATGCGTCTTACAACCCGAACGAACCTCGCGATGCGGACTTTGATGTACTGCGCCGTCAACACGGGCCGCAACATCCGCACCTCGGAGGTCGCCAAAGCCACCAACGCCTCCGAGAACCATCTGGGTCAGGTGATCAACATGCTGGGTCAGAAAGGCTTCATCGAAACCGTCCGCGGACGTGGGGGTGGGATCCGTCTTGCGCGTGACCCCGAGGATATCACCGTCGGCGGCGTCTTTCGCGTGTTCGAGGCCGGTGTGCCCTTTGCCGAATGCTTCGCCGATGACTGCACCTGTCCACTGGTTTCGGTCTGCCGCCTCAAAGGCGCACTGGGGGAGGCGCTGACCGCGTTCTACCGCAGCCTCGACAAGATCACCCTGTCCAGTCTGGTCAAGGACAACTCCGGGCTCAAAACGCTTTTCTCGGACGATCACGCAATCGCCTAGGTCCCGGCTTTCGTTGACCGGTATGTCGCGTGCAAGGGCGATATCGCACGTGCCAGGGTGATGCGCGCGCTCCATTGCCGCAAAGATTTCTACCGCACCAAGTCGACTGCTGACCACCCGTGAACAACGTCAAACAAGCGCGCGCTCACGCATCTGTCTGCGTGCGCATTTCCCGTCAATTGTGCAGGGTAGTGGCGGAGAGACAGGGATTCGAACCCTGGGTGGGCTTGCACCCACAACGGTTTTCGAGACCGCCCCGTTCGACCACTCCGGCACCTCTCCGCGAAGGGTCACGCGCGGTCTTTAGCGGCCCGACCGGACCCGTGCAAGGGCCATTCGGAACGGCTTTGCACGTCACATCACGGAAATCTGCGCGCAGACGGATTGGAAATCCGCCCCCGGACCCCTACTAATTCACTTACGCAATACGGAGACCGCAACGTGCGACACTGGATCCTTGCCTCCACCCTCGTGCTTTCGACGGCGCTGACAGCTGATGCTACCCCGCGCGCCGAAGGATTGTTGACCGCCATCGGGGCGGACAAGATGATCGAACTGATGCGGGTCGAGGGTCTCGAATACGGCGCAGGGCTTGCGGACGACATGTTCCCCGGACGTGGCGGTGACCGCTGGGAGAAGATGGTCAGCGACATTTATGACGTCGACCGCATGATGGCGACCTTCATCGACGGGTTCGCCACCAGCTTTGACGAGGAATACTTCGCCCCGGTTGAGGATTTCTATGCCTCCGAGATCGGCAAGGAGGTGGTCGCCCTGGAGCTGGCCACGCGCGAGGCGTTTCTGGAAGAAGGGATCGAGGACGCCGCGCGCGATGCCATCCCCGGTTTCGAGGAAAACCGCCCGGAAACCT
The DNA here is from genome assembly GCF_049800835.1 of Tropicimonas sp. S265A. Lineage (NCBI taxonomy): Bacteria > Pseudomonadati > Pseudomonadota > Alphaproteobacteria > Rhodobacterales > Roseobacteraceae > Tropicimonas > Tropicimonas sp. S265A. Next base: position 247,736 of record NZ_JBNAFU010000001.1, on the reverse strand, counting down.
TCGCCAAGGTCGCGGAGTTCATCGAGATCAACAGCCTGATCGACGAAAACGTCATCGGCGCGCTCAACGCGAATTTCGCCTTCATGACCGGCCTGTCCGATGGCGGCGGGTTTCCGACCGACCTGACACAGAACCAGATCCTCAACGATGTCTGGGCGCAGGAGGCCGAAATCCGGCAGAATTCGACGGAGTGGCTGTTTGCCTATCTGCTGATGGCGTATTCCTCATTGCCGGACGAGGATATGGAACAGTATCTGGAGCTGTCGCGATCGCAGGCGGGGCAGGCACTGACACGGGCCTTGTTCGAAGGGTTCGATGATATGTTTGTAGAGATTTCCCGCGATCTGGGTATCGCGGCGTCGCAGTTCATGGCTGGTGAGGAACTTTGAGCGCGAAACCCGTGCGGAATAGCCCTTTGCCCGCTTGACTTGACGCCTCTCATCGTCAATAAGCCGCCATCCCGGCACAGTGGTGCAGACGGGACATCCGATATACGCCGACAAAAGGCGCGCTGTTCGCGGCGGTCTCCGACCAAATGGGGGCCACAAACACCGGAAAACCCGGGGCCACAGGACGCGGTAGAAAACGAAGGAATACAATATGTTTGCGGTCCTCAAGACCGGCGGCAAGCAATACAAGGTCTCCAGCGGCGATGTGCTGCGCGTGGAGAAATTGGCCGCCCAGGCTGGTGACAAAGTCCAGTTCAACGAGATTCTCATGGTCGACGGCACTGTCGGCGCCCCCTTCGTCGAAGGCGCGGGCGTTCAGGCAGAGGTGATTGATCAGATCAAGGGCGAAAAGCTGATCCATTTCGTCAAGCGCCGCCGGAAGCACAGCTCCAAGCGCACGAAGGGTCACCGCCAGAAACTGACGCTGGTGCGGATCACCGACATCCTCGCCTCTGGCGCGGATGCCTCCGGTGTGATGGCCGCCACTGGTGCCGGGTCCGTCTCGGCCGCGGCGGTCGAAGCTGCGGCTCCGAAGAAAGCGCCCACCAAGAAGGCCGCGCCCGAGGCGGAGGCGGAGGCGCCCGCAGCGCCCGCCGGTGCGGATGACCTCAAGAAGCTGTCGGGTGTCGGCCCGGCGCTTGAGAAGAAATTGCTGGAGGCGGGCGTGACCACCTTCGCGCAAATCGCAGCGTGGACCGACGAAGATGTCGCCGACATGGACGAGAAACTGTCGTTCAAAGGCCGGATCGAGCGTGAAGGCTGGATCGCACAGGCCAAAGAACTGGCTCAGGGCTAAGGAGAGACGCAATGGCACATAAAAAAGCAGGCGGTTCCTCCCGGAACGGGCGCGACTCGGCTGGTCGTCGCCTCGGTGTGAAGAAATTCGGCGGCGAAGCCGTCATTCCAGGCAACATCATCCTGCGGCAGCGCGGCACGCGCTGGTGGCCGGGTGACAATGTCGGCATGGGCAAGGATCACACCCTGTTCGCCACCGTGGAAGGTCACGTGTCCTTCCGCAAAGGCTTCAAGGGTCGCACCTTCGTCTCCGTCCTTCCAGCAGCCGAGGCTGCCGAGTAACGCGTCGCGTCGCATCAGGGAATTCCCCAAAGACCGGCGCCCGCGCCGGTCTTTTTCGTTTTGAGATAGTTACTTATCCGTTTCTGGCGGTGCATTTCCGGGGCCATGCCCCCATGTGCACAGAACCGGAATGTCAGGGCGCTGTCATAGTCCTGCCGTTCTGATCTGACAGAGATGCTATTCGGAGGAGGAATGGCATGAATATGGAACTGACCACGCAAGGGGTGATCGTCCCCGCAACGCGGTTCACATTGCGGCCCCTGCGGCCATCGGATGCCGGGCTTGTTTCGCTCTATGCGTCCGACCGGCGCGTGGCAGAGGCAACCACATCCATTCCGCATCCCCTGCCGCCCGGCGCGTCCGAGGCTTTCATCGCGCGTAGCCTGTCGGCCGACAGTGATGAGGTGGTCTGGGTCATGGACGCGACCGCGCAGGGCGGGTCCGAGGTTCTGGGCCTGATTTCGCTCGACAGGGTTACACAAGACCAGTCCGAAATCGGTTACTGGGTTGCGCCTGCGTTCTGGAACGCCGGGTTCGCGTCCGAGGCCGTGATGGCGCTCGTGGCGGCCAATCCGCTGGAGAACCGAACAATTTTTGCCTCCGTGTTTCAGGACAATGCGGGCTCCGCGCGGGTGCTGACCAACGCGGGGTTCGAATACCTCGGCGATGCCGAAGCCTTTTCAGTCGCGCGCAATGCCAAGGTTCCAACCTGGACCTACCTGAAGAAAGTCGCCTGAAGTCATGCAGTTACCGGGCCTTTCCAAAGTAATGGCCCGGGGGCACCAGGGCTCGATCCCCCGTGATCCACGCACAGAGCGGCGCAAACCTGCACGGCGGCCGACGGCCGCAACACGGGTGGCTCCGGCGCGAGTTGCTTGAGCCTGTGCCGACAACCCGCTATCGCAACGCAAACTCGAACCATCAGGCCTCAACCCATGAAATTCCTCGATTTGACCAAGGTATACATCCGCTCCGGCAGCGGCGGTGGCGGCGCGGTCAGCTTTCGGCGCGAGAAATACATCGAATACGGCGGACCCGATGGCGGCGATGGCGGACGCGGCGGCGATGTCTGGGCCGAAGCGGTCGAGGGGCTGAACACACTGATCGATTTCCGGTATCAGCAGCACTTTTTCGCCAAGAACGGCCAGCATGGCATGGGCAAGCAGCGCACCGGCAAGGATGGTGATGACATCATTCTGCGCGTTCCTGTCGGAACGGAGGTGCTGGAGGAAGACGAGGAAACGGTCATCGCCGACCTCACCGAAGTCGGGCAGCGCGTGCGCCTTGCCAAGGGCGGCAATGGGGGCTTCGGCAACCTGCATTTCAAATCCGCCACCAATCAGGCCCCGCGCCGTGCCAATCCGGGCCAGCCCGGGGTCGAGCGCACGCTTTGGTTGCGGCTCAAACTGATCGCGGATGCGGGGCTTCTGGGCCTGCCGAATGCGGGCAAATCGACCTTCCTGGCGGCCACGTCCAATGCGCGCCCCAAGATCGCCGACTACCCGTTCACCACGCTGCACCCCAATCTCGGCGTGGTCGGCATCGACAATTGGGAGTTCGTGATGGCCGACATTCCCGGCCTGATCGAAGGCGCGCATGAGGGCAGGGGCATCGGCGACCGCTTTCTTGGCCATGTCGAACGCTGTGCAGTGCTGTTGCATCTGATCGACGGGACGTCCGAGGATGTGGTGTCCGACTACACCACCATCATCACCGAGCTCGAAGCTTACGGCGGCGCGCTTGCTGACAAGCCCCGCGTCACCGCGCTCAACAAGATCGATGCCTTGAGCGAAGAGGAAATCGCCGAACGCAAGGCCGCGCTTGAGGCTGCAAGCCGTGGCCCGGTTTTCACAATGTCCGGCGTCAGTCATGAGGGGGTGCCGGACGTGCTGCGCATGCTGCGCCGCCGGATCGAAGGCGCCCGCCAGGCGGAGGCCGCGCAAGACAAGGACGACGCGCCATGGCAGCCCTGAGCGACGCCCGCTGCCTTGTCGTCAAGATTGGCTCGGCTCTTCTGGTGGACCGCGCCACCGGCGACCTGCGCCGGGACTGGCTGCTGGGACTGGCCCGCGATATTGCCGATCTGCGTGCGCGTGGGACCGAGGTCATCCTTGTATCATCGGGGTCTATTGCGCTTGGTCGGCAAGTGCTCGATCTGGGAATGGAAACGCTGCCGCTTGAACGCGCGCAGGCAGCCGCGGCTGTCGGGCAGATCCGGCTTGCCCGCGCGTATGAGGAAGTGCTGGCGCCCCACGGCCTCAAGACCGCGCAGGTGCTTCTAACGCTTGAGGACAGCGCAGATCGCCGTCGTTACCTCAACACACGCGCCACGCTGGCCACATTGCTGAGCCTCGGCGTGACGCCCATCGTCAACGAGAACGACACCATCGCCACGGATGAAATCCGCTATGGCGACAATGACCGTCTGGCCGCGCAGGTCGCCGCAATGGCTGGCGCGGACCAGTTGGTGCTGCTGTCCGATGTGGACGGGTTCTATTCCGCCAACCCGGCAACGGACCCCGCGGCGCGCCGCTACGACGTGATCGAAGACATCACGCCCGAGATCGAGGCGATGGCGGGCGATGCGGGGTCCGGCCTGTCCAAGGGTGGGATGAAGACCAAGCTGATGGCCGCGCGCACTGCCACCGATGCAGGCTGCGCCATGGCCATCACCGACGGATTTGTCGACCGACCGCTCAAGGCATTGGAAAGCGGCGCACCCGCCACATGGTTCCTTGCCAAGACCGACCCGAAGGCGGCGCGCAAGAACTGGATCGCCGCGATGAAACCACGCGGAGAGATCACTGTCGATGCGGGCGCGGCTAGAGCGCTCGGGCAAGGCAATTCGCTGCTGCCTGCGGGCATCACGGCGGTCGCCGGTCGCTTTGGTCGGGGGGAGCCGGTGGCCATCCTCGACCCATCGGGGGCCGCGCTTGGGCTCGGTCTGACCCGCTATACCTCCGCCGAGGCGCAGGCCATCAAGGGCCATCGCAGCGGTGACATCGAAGCCATTCTGGGCTATCCCGGCCGGGCAGTCCTGATCCACAGAGACGATATGGTGCTATGAAAGACTTTGCCGACATTCCCGCCCTCATGTCCGAGATCGGCGCCAAGGCGCGCGCTGCAAGCGCGGAACTGGCTTTCGCCCCGGCGGAGGCCAAGGCCCATGCGCTGACGGCGGCCGCCGATGCCGTCTGGACGGCGCGGGCCGAGATTATCAGCGCGAACACGCAGGATATGGAGTTCGGGCGCACCAAGGGTCTGTCGCCTGCGATGATGGACCGGCTCATGCTGGACGAGGTTCGTATTCAGGGCATCTGCGACGGGCTCCGCGCGATTGCCTCTCAGGAGGATCCCGTCGGCGAGGTCATGACCGAATGGGACCGTCCCACGGGCCTGCATATCCGCCGGGTACGCACCCCGCTTGGGGTGATCGGCGTGATCTATGAAAGCCGTCCGAACGTGACGGCGGATGCGGGTGCGCTGTGTCTGAAATCCGGAAACGCCGTGATCCTGCGTGGCGGGTCGGAAAGCTTTCATTCCTCAGGCGCGATCCACCGCTGTCTTGTCGACGGACTGCGCGCCGCCGGTCTGCCGGAAGATGCCATTCAACTGGTGCCCACCCGTGACCGGGATGCCGTGGGCGAGATGCTGACCATGATAGATACGATCGACGTGATCATCCCGCGCGGCGGCAAGGGGCTTGTAGGCCGGGTGCAGGCCGACGCGCGTGTGCCTGTCTTCGCGCATCTCGAAGGAATCTGTCACATCTTTGTGGATGCGGATGCCGATGCTGAAAAAGCAAAGCGGGTCATCCTGAACGCCAAGACGCGGCGCACCGGCATCTGCGGGGCTGCGGAATGCATTCTTGTTGACCGCGCCTGGTACGACGCCAAGGGCGCTGCATTCCTGTCCGACCTGATCGGGGCAGGCGTTGAGGTGCGGGTCGAGGGCGATCTATTGCAGATCGACGGCACCGTGCCTGCACAAGAAGACGATTTCGGGCGCGAGTTCCTCGATATGATCATTGCGGCGAAGATCGTCGACGGCGTGGATGGCGCGATTGCGCATATTCGCCAGTATGGCTCGCAGCATACCGATTGCATCCTGACCGAGAATGACGCGACGGCGGACAGGTTCTTTACCCGCCTCGACAGCGCGATCCTGATGCGCAATGCGTCGACGCAATTCGCCGATGGTGGAGAGTTCGGCATGGGCGCCGAGATCGGGATTGCGACGGGCAAGATGCACGCGCGTGGACCGGTCGGAGCGGAACAGCTGACCTCGTTCAAATACCTTGTCGAAGGCGACGGGACGATCCGGGCGTGATCGCTACAACGCGATCGAGATGGTCGTGTCGTCCTGCGCGACCGTGAGGGTGCGCTTTTCATCGTCGCACAGACTGCGTAAAAGGGCGAACTGGACCTGTGCTGGGCGAAGCTCGTAACTCCCTGCCGTCGCTGTCAGATTTTCCCACAGGGCTTCTTCGCGCGCGAACCGATCCGCGCGTCCCACGAGCGACAGCGACTGCCCGGACAGGTCGATCGTGATCGTGCCGCCGTAGGGCATGGCCGTTTCCAGGCATTGCAGGGCCAGAAACAGCAGCCGGGCGGTCTGCCTTTCCATGTCGACGGCGTCAAATTCGACCACCAACCGGGTGTTGCCCAGACCGCTGCGCAGGGCGCTCGCGATCTCGTGTCCCGAGATTTGCTGGTCGGGCTTCGCATCCCCGTAAGCGACACGAAAGAACCGGATGCGCGCCGTCGCGTTTTCCAGGCTGTCGGCGATCAGGGCAACCTCAGGGCTGTCCGCGCGACCTGACATCTGCAACAGCTCCAGACCATTGCCGATCGCCCCGAGCGGGCTAATAAGATCATGGCAGATGCGTGATCCGACCAGCGTCGTCAAATTGCGATCAGGCATCGGGGCGCCCCCGCGGTGTGCGGGGCCCTGACCAAAAGGAGATGAGCCTCATGTCAGAGCTGAATTCCATCCTCGAACCGGGAATGCTGGTGCGCCACCCTGCGCAGCCGGACTGGGGTATCGGGCAGGTACAATCGAACATAAACTCTCGCATCACTGTCAATTTTCAGCACGAGGGGAAAGTCGTGCTCGATGGACGGCGCGTTGCTCTGGATCGCGTTTTTGATCTGGATTGAGCGCCTTTGAGTGTACGTGACCAATAGCGCATCAACTAAAAGTTGTGTCAAGCCGGGATCAGTTGCAATCCGTTCAGGGGCTTTCTAAGACGGGCACAAAAGACCGGAGCCCCATGCCGCCCGCCAGACCTCAGTTTCAGACCAGACTTGCCGAGACCGATGCGGATTTGCGGGCCGCGCAACGTCTGCGTTACGAGGTGTTCGTGGCCGAGCTTGGCGGAGGCGGCACCGGTGTGGATCATGATCAGCGCCTTGAAACGGACGCGTTCGATCCGGTCTACGATCACCTCCTGCTTGAGGACACGACCCGCGATGCACATCCCGTTGTGGGTGTGTATCGCCTGATGCCCGGAACACGGGTGGCCGAGATCGGTGCGTTTTATACCGAGGGCGAGTACGACATCACACCTTTGCGCGATGGCGGGCGCCCGCTGCTGGAACTCGGGCGGTCCTGCCTGCACCGCGACTATCGCGGCGGCACCGCGCTGGCGGAAATGTGGTCGGCCCTTGCGCGCTACGTACTGGAGCGCGAGATCGAGGTTCTGTTCGGTGTAGCGAGTTTTCACGGCACCGATGTGGGCCGGCTTGCGCAACCGCTCAGTCACCTGCATGACCGCCATCTTGCCCCTCCCGAACTGCGCGTAACCGCCCGCACGGAACATGCCCGCGCGATGGATATCCTTCCGCCGACCCAGATTGACCGCGTGGCCGCGGTCAAGGCGATTCCGGCCCTGATCAAGGGATATCTGCGGCTCGGGGGGTATGTGGGCGAGGGGGCGTTTGTCGATCATGCGTTCAACACCACGGATGTCTGTCTGGTCGTGGACGTCCACCGCATGTCCGAAAAACATCGCGGATTCTACACACGGGGCCTGAGCGCGTGAGCACATGGACCTCGGACACGGTGCCCCGGATGCCGTCCATCACCGCGATGGGATGGATACGCATTGTGCTGCGCGGGTTGCCAATTGTGCTGATCACCTACGGGGGCTTGATCCTGCTGTTGCTCATCCGCTTGGTCGAGCGGCCCCTCTGCGGTCTGCGCCGCCCGGTCACTCCGTGGATCACGCAAGGCGTGTGCCGGAGTGCCTTGTTTTTCATGGGGTTTTCCGTGACCGTCACAGGTCGCCCGATGGATCAGCGCGGGGCTGTGGTGGCCAACCATTCAAGCTGGCTCGATATCTTTACGCTGAACGCCTTCCAGCGGATCTATTTCGTCTCCAAGGCCGAGGTCGCCAAGTGGCCCGGGATTGGATGGCTCGCGCGTGCAACGGGCACTGTGTTTATCACCCGCGACCGGCGCGAGGCCAAAGCCCAGTCCGACCTGTTCGAGGCTCGCCTGACCGCCGGGCACAAGCTGCTGTTCTTCCCCGAAGGAACAAGCTCAGATGGACAGCGTGTTTTACCTTTCAAACCAACGCTTTTCGCGGCGTTCTTCGCGCCGGATTTGAGGGATATCCTGCATATCCAGCCGATGTCGGTTCTCTACACCGCGCCCGAAGGCGAAGACCCACGGTTTTACGGCTGGTGGGGCGATATGGATTTTGGCGGGCACCTGTTGCACGTGCTCGCGATGCGCCGCAACGGCAGTGTAGAGATCACATTTCACCCGCCGATTGCCCTTCGGGATGTCCATGATCGCAAGGCCCTTGCGGCACAGTGCGAGGATACGGTTCGCAGTGCATATGAACTATGGCGAGAAACCACCTGATTTAACGCCGATTTCATGCCGCACTTGATCTGGCGTCCAGCCTTCCTGCCGAAACAGCCTGATCGCCCGCGCATCGTCACGTTTGGCCAGTCTCTTGCCCTGCGCATCCCGGATCAGCCTGTGATGATGATACGCCGGTGTCGGCAAATCGAGCAGGCGTTGCAGCACGACATGGATGGGCGTTGCCTCGAACAGGTCCATGCCGCGCGTTACGTGGCTGACCTGCTGAAAGGCATCGTCGACAACCACCGACAAATGGTAGGATGTGCCCATCTCTCGACGGGCCAGAACAACGTCGCCGATCGTCTGGACCATCGCCGCGCGGTCGGTCGTGATTTCGCCTGTCTCACCTTTCGGGCCCGCGCCAGTCTCGTCGAACGTGACAGCCTCCAGTTGCGCCATGGCCGCAGCAGTATCTAGGCGCAGCACAGCGTCTGTCGGGCGCATGCCCGTGCGCGGCTGCGTGTTGCGACACGTGCCGGGATAGACCACGCCATCGGGGCCGAGCAGTGGCGCGCCTTCCTGCGGGGCGCTCGCAGCCGCCTCGATGTCGCGTCTTGAGCAACTGCACGGGTACAAAATCCCGTCCGCCCAGAGCTTGTCGAGGGCTGTGTCATAGGCAGCAAGCCTCTCTGACTGGCGCAGCACCGGTTCCGGCCATTCAAGTCCAAGCCAGTGCAAGTCCTCGTAAATCAGGGCTTCCCACTCGGGGCGCGCTCGGCTCTGGTCAATATCCTCGATCCGCAGCAGGAACGTCCCACCTGAGGCCTGTGCCATGGCCCAAGCCGTCAGGGCGGAAAACGCGTGCCCCAGATGCAGCGGCCCGGTGGGCGAGGGGGCAAAGCGGGTAATCACCCCGATCAGGCCGCGTCAGCGCCCGATTGTTGCGCCGACAACCATGCCGCGAAATCGGCTTTGGCGCGGTCCGTATAGGCCTTGTAGCGTTCCTTGCGACCCCGTCGCCCGCCGCGCGCCTCGATCGGCGGAAACAGCCCGAAGTTGACGTTCATCGGCTGAAAAGTCTTGGCCTCGGCCCCGCCGGTGATGTGATGGATCAGCGCGCCCATCGCAGTGCTTCCAGGCGGCGGCAGCAGATCGTGCCCAAGTGCCTCTGCCGCGGCCATGCGCCCGGCCAGAAGACCCATGGCGGCGGATTCGACATAACCTTCGACACCGGTGATCTGACCGGCAAACCGCAGGTTGGGGCGCGACCGCATGCGCATCTGCGCATCCAGCAAGGTGGGCGAATTGATGAACGTGTTGCGATGGATTCCGCCGAGCCGCGCAAAACGTGCGTCTTGAAGGCCCGGGATCATCCGGAACACCTCGGTCTGCGCGCCGTACTTCATTTTCGTCTGGAATCCGACGATGTTGTAGAGCGTTCCCAGAGCATTGTCCCGGCGCAGTTGCACGACCGCATGCGCCTTGGTTTCGGGATCGTGCGGGTTGGTCAGGCCAACGGGTTTCATCGGCCCGTGTCGCAGCGTCTCTCGCCCGCGCTCGGCCATGACCTCGATCGGCAGGCATCCGTCGAAATATCCCGCGGTCTCACCTGGTTTGAACTCGGTCTTCTCGGCGGCCAGCAGCGCATCGATGAACGCCTCGTACTGGTCGCGCGTCATCGGGCAGTTGATATAGGCCTGTTGTTGCTCAAGCGTGTCGCCCTTGTCATAGCGCGATTGTCGCCAGGCGGTGTCCATGTCGATACTGTCCGCATAGACGATCGGGGCGATGGCATCGAAAAACGCCAGACTGGCCTGACCCGCCGCGTCTGCGATGGACGCTGCCAGGCCACTGCCGGTCAACGGTCCGGTGGCAACGATCCAGCGACCCTGATCGGGCAGGGCGGTGATCTCACCTTCCTCGATCTCGATCAGCGGGTGCGCTTGCAGGTGTGCGGTGACTTCGGCTGCGAACGCGTCGCGGTCCACGGCCAGCGCGCCGCCAGCCGGCAGCGCGTGCTTGTCCGCCGTGGTCATGATCAGACCGTTGGCCGCCCGCATTTCCCAATGCAAAAGACCGACGGCGTTCTGTTCATCGTCATCAGAGCGAAACGAGTTCGAACAGACCATCTCGGCCATATAGCCGGTCTTGTGCGCAAAGGTTTCGACCTTGGGGCGCATTTCATGGATGGTCACGGGCACGCCTGCGTGGGCGATCTGCCACGCCGCCTCGGACCCGGCCATGCCGCCGCCGATGATATGGATACGCTCTTTCATGCCCCGCGATGTAACGCGCGGGCCGGGCGTTGAAAAGAGGGGGCTTAGAGCTGCCCGCGCCGGAACAGGGGCCCAAGCGGATCTGCGGTACGGAACATCCGATCCTCAGGGTCGAACCCGCCGCCGCGTCCGAAGGTAAAACTGAGCCCGGCGCGAAACGTGGTGTCGTCATCGCCGTCCAGCTCGTCATACCGGGCCTCCGCGAAGGCACCCCACGGCGCTTTGGGAGCGGCATAACGGATGCCAATCCGGGCTTCTGTTCCGATGGTGTCCATCGCCTCTTCATCGATCTCAGTCAGGGTCAGGCCGTAGTCGATGCGAAAGCCGGGCCCGATCGCATGGCTCAGTCCGGCATCGAGGTAGATGAAATCCCAGCTGCCCGGGTCAGCGAGGCCAATCCCGCCACCGAGGCCAAGCGTCGTGTTCGGCATGATCGAAAAAAGCCCTTCGATCCCAATGGTTCCATACGTGCGGGAGCGTTCATCTGCATCACCCAGAACGGCGAACAGCCCGTATTTCTGTCCCTCGGTCGGCATCATGTAGGCATGGGCCGCGATCTGACCAACCGCCCCGGCGTTGTAATCGATCAGGCCAAGGTCAAGTTGCAACCCATGCACCGGCGTGACGGCCGTGTCGAGTTGCGCCAGGCCAAAGCCGGCGTCATCGTCAAGACCGACGTCGACGACAAGCCCAGCCACGCCGAGGTCGGGCTGCGCGCGTACAGAGGTCGCGACAAGCTGGGGGGCCATGGCCAGGACAACGCTCATGGCGCGGACAAAAGTCAACATCGGTGTATCCCGAAACAGCGAAAAAAGGTCTGCAGGGTCTCCCCCCCGCAGCACCGCAGTTCTCGCAGATACACCCCAACAAAGAAAGCGCAATTATCTCAGTTAGTTAAGGCATGAAGCTGCCAAAATAATGCACCTGTCCTGACACAAACTGCGCACTGTTTGTGCGCAGGTGTTTCGCATTGGTGAAGACCTCAGGCCTCCGGCGCATCCTCGTCACCGTCATCGCCTTGATCTGCGATATAGGCGACAGAGACGACGTGCTCGTCCTTTGCCGTGTCGAACACTTTCACCCCGCCGGCGCTGCGCGAGCGGAAGCTGATCCCGTCAATCGGGCACCGGATCGATTGCCCGGTGGAGGTGACAAGCATGATCTGGTCATCCATATCCACGGGGAAACATGCAACAAGCGGCCCGCCGCGCAGACCCTTGTCCATCGCGGCAACCCCCTGGCCGCCACGCCCGCGTACGGGGTAGTCGTGACTGGAACTGATCTTGCCCGTGCCGCCTGTCGTTATGGTCAGGATCAGGTCTTCGGCGGCCGACATTTCCGCATACCGCTCCGGGCTCAGATTGCCGGGTGTTGCATCCTCTTCATCCGTTTCCGGGTCTTCGGTCACGCCAGCCATCAGGCGCCGCTGCTTGAGGTAAGCGGCGCGCTCCTGAGGATCGGCCTCGAAATGGCGGATCACCGCCATCGATACCACGCTGTCCTCCGCACCGAGCCGAACGCCCCGCACGCCGGTGGAATCGCGCCCCTTGAACACCCGTACATCCGTGGACCGGAAGCGGATCGCCCGTCCCATGGCCGTGACCAGCATCACGTCATCGTCTTCCGAGCAGATGCGCGCTTTCACAAGGCTCACCCCTTCGGGCAGCTTCATGGCGATCTTGCCATTGCGCATCACATTCGTGAAGTCCGACAAGGCGTTACGGCGCACATCTCCGGCAGAGGTTGCAAAGACGATCTGCAAATCGGCCCAGTCTTCTTCTTCCCGGTCCACCGGCATGATCGCCGCGATGGAGGTGCCCGGATCGATGGGCAGCACGTTGACGAGGGCCTTGCCCCGCGCGTTGCGCCCGCCAGAGGGCAGCCGCCACGTCTTCAGCTTGTAGACCATCCCATCCGTGGTGAAGACCAGTAGCGGCGTGTGCGTGTTTGCCACGAACAGGGTCGTGACGACATCGTCTTCCTTGGTGGCCATCCCGGCCAGTCCCTTGCCGCCCCGCCGTTGCGCGCGGAAATCGACCAAAGGGGTGCGCTTGATATAGCCGCCGGACGTGACGGTGACGACCATATCTTCCTTCTCGATAAGGTCTTCATCCTCCATATCACCAGACCAGTCGACAATCTCGGTCCGGCGGGGCACGGCGAACTGTTCACGCACCTCCCGCAGCTCGTCCGAGATGATCGACATGATCCGCGACCTTGAGCGCAGGATATCGAGGTAATCCTTGATCTTGGCGGCCAGATCCTGAAGTTCGTCCGTCACTTCCTTGACGCCAAGCTGGGTCAGGCGTTGCAGGCGCAGATCAAGGATCGCGCGTGCTTGCGTCTCGGACAGATTGTAGGTGCCGTCTTCGTTCATCGTATGCGTTGGATCGTCGATCAACTGGATAAACGGCGCGATCTCTTGTGCGGGCCAGCGCCGTTCCATCAGTTTCTCGCGGGCTTCGGCGGCATCGGCAGAGGCCCGGATGGTCGCCACAACCTCGTCCACGTTGGACACCGCGACGGCAAGGCCGCACAGGACATGGCTGCGCTCGCGCGCCTTGCGCAAGTCATAGGCCGTCCGGCGCGCAACGACTTCTTCGCGGAACGTTATGAAATGTTTTAGGAAATCCCGCAGAGTCAGCTGTTCTGGCCGCCCGCCGTTCAGCGCCAGCATGTTGCACCCGAAAGAGGTCTGCATCGGTGTGAAGCGATAGAGCTGGTTCAACACCACCTCGGCTGTTGCGTCTCGCTTCAACTCGATCACCACGCGCACGCCGACCCGGTCGGATTCGTCCTGAACATGGGCGATACCCTCAATCCGCTTGTCACGGACCAGTTCGGCAATCTTCTCGATCATCGAGGCCTTGTTGACCTGATACGGGATCTCATCCAGCACGATGGCGTAACGGTCCTTGCGGATCTCCTCGATCCGGGTCTTGGCGCGGATGATCACTGATCCGCGCCCCTCCAGATACGCCTTGCGCGCGCCTCCACGGCCCAGAATGATCCCGCCGGTCGGAAAATCCGGGGCAGGCACGTATTGCATCAGGTCTTCGGTGCCCAGGTCCGGCTCTTCGATCAGCGCGAGCGTGGCATCGACCACTTCGCCCAGATTGTGTGGCGGGATGTTCGTCGCCATGCCGACGGCAATCCCGCCCGCACCGTTGACCAGCATATTGGGAAAACGCGCCGGCAGAACCGTGGGCTCCTGGTCCTTGCCGTCATAGTTGTCCTGAAAGTCGACCGTGTCTTTTTCGATATCTGCCAGCAGCGACGCTGCGGGCTTGTCCATGCGCACCTCGGTATAGCGCATCGCCGCCGGGTTATCGCCATCCATCGACCCGAAATTGCCCTGACCATCCAGCAAGGGCAGGCTCATGGAGAAGTCCTGCGCCATCCGTACCAGCGCGTCATAGATCGCGCTGTCGCCATGCGGGTGGTACTTGCCCATCACGTCGCCCACGGGGCGCGCGGACTTGCGATAGGGCTTGTCGTGGCTGTTGCCGGTCTCGTGCATGGCGTAAAGAATCCGGCGGTGCACCGGCTTCAGTCCGTCACGCAAATCCGGAATTGCCCGCGAAACGATCACGCTCATCGCGTAGTCGAGATAGGAGGATTTCATTTCCTCCTCGATCGATATTGACGGTCCGCCGAATTCCGGGCGCTCTGGCGCGGTTTCGTCCATGTTTTCAGGAGGTTCAGGGGTGTCGGTCACGTAAGCGGCCGTCCTTTGCAGAGTGCACAATATTTAGGTGCGAGCAGTATACCACTACCTGCATCTAGATCACAAGTTTCGCATTCAGGATATGAGCAGCCATCCCGACCGAGTGATAACATGCTGTTTTTATTGATTTATAAGTAGATCTATGGCCCGATCGACTCGCGGGGTGATTTGACGAGGAAGAAATGGATACCGACAAGACGGAATTGATGCTCAAGGGATACGGTCTGACCACGGCAGAGATGTACTACCACATGCCGGATCATCCGCATGTGCTGAACACCTTTATCTGGCAGGACTACGACCTTGCGCCTGACTATCCGCAACTGTTCAAGTTTATCGAGTTCTGGCACGACCAGATCGAAGGCCCCCTGCACTCGGTCCGGTTTGCCCATCGCAAGATGATCTCCCCGGGGGAGTGGCGCAACGTCGTGGGCGAGTTCCCGATCCACTAGACCTTAACCGATCTGCGGATGCCGATCGAGGGTGCCGGCGGCTTCCTCCACCAGCCGCAGGAGCCACCTGTGGCGTGCCAGATGCGTGCTGCGGCGGTGCCAGACGGCATGAAAGTTCAGCTGCGGCAGTTCGAAAGGCGGGTCGAACTGCGCGAACCCGTCAAAGGCCATCTCCGACAGGCCTTGTCCAAGGGTTGCGTAATGCGCGGTTCCCCGCATCAGGCGGCTAAGAACGTAGGAGTTGGAGGCCGCGATCGCGATTTTCCGGTGCAGCCCGTATTTCTCCACCGCGGTGCTGACGATGCTCTGGTCGTCCCCGCCAAAATCGAGCGTCCCGTGGGTTGCGTTGGCATATGCCTCCATCGTCCGCGCAGGTGCGCTGACATCTGCATCATGAAAGCAGACGATCCGATCCGAAAAGAGATGGGTCCACTTGATTGCAAGCGGATAGCTTGACTGCGCAGCAGCCAGCACAAGGTCGGCTGTTCCATTTTCCAGCAGGGTGCGGACGTTGGACCTGTTGCCGGAATCGATGAAGCGGATCGAAACCTCCGGGGCATCTGCCCGGATCAGGTTTTTCAAGCGGCTGAGAACGGACAGCATCTCGGTGGTGTTGGAGGCGATGGTGATCGGCTTGCCAAAGCTCTGGAATGACAGGCCATCCTCCGCCACCATGCTTTCGATATCCGCCAGAACCCCGACCGCCGTGGCATAGATGCCATTGGCCCTGTCGGTCGGCACGATCTGGCGTCCGACGCGCACGAAAAGCGGATCCCCCAGATGCACGCGCATCCGGTCCAACGCGTGGCTCGCCGCCGACTGGCTGATCCCGATGCGCTTTGCGGCCTCCGTGACCGAGCCCAGGTCGTAAATCTCCACGAACAGTTTCAGGTGGCGACCAGATAACTCGTATACATCGATTTTTTTCATGGGTTTTTACAAACCGCCTCATGGGTCGGGTAGTTTTATGGGTTATTTCGAGAGCAGTTAGTAGGTAAAACTACCTACGCGATAGCCAACTTCACCACTCACGGATCGTTCGAAGGCTCGTATGAAAAAAATTGATAGTAAAGTAGCCGTTCGCCCAAATGCCGGGCAACGGTCATTTCCCGAAGGTACTGTAAAGGGATATACCTGGATACCAACCGTGCTGGAGGACCTGCGGGATTTTGCGCAGGCGCATGATTACTCGGAAATTGCCGCCGAAGTGGAAAAATGCCTGTCCGAGGTTCAGCGGATCAACACCGAACAATCTGCAAAGCACAGGAAGCGCCTGAACTAGACGCCGCGTCGTGCGCTCAGGATGGCAAGTGCCCAGACCCCAGCCAGCCCAAGGCTGACCAGCATGTTCCAGCTGGCCATGCTCAGGCCGAACATTTCCCACGGGACCTCGTCGCACCGCACCACCGGGGCCGCGAGGATCTGATTGAGCAGTTCTTCGGGGCTCAGTCCTTCGATCGAGCCGGAGGTGCAGGTGGATGGACCCTCCCACCAGCCGCGCTCCACCCCAGTGTGAAATCCGCCGATCCCCGCCGTGGCCAGCGCGCCGCCCAGACCGAGCCAGGCGGCCAGCGGCGAGATCAAAGACAATCCCCCTGCCAGCACCGCAAGCGCATGGGGCCAGCGTTGCCAGATGCACATCGCGCAGGGCGCAAGACCGCCGAGGTGCTGAAAACCCCACGCGGCCAACAGCATCGCCGCTGATCCTGCGGCTGCCAGCAGGGCAATATTTCGCGGGGTCAGGTAGGGCGTCATGCGGAATTCCGTATCGTTGACAAGCTGCTGATCAGAGCGGGGATAACCGGAACATAAGGGCGAGGCGACTAAGGATAAAGTCGCGGACTGCCGGTTCTTCGCTCCTGAGCAGGCTTGGCGCGTTGAAGCAGCGTGCACCAATCGCCATCACAGACCGACCCATGACCGAAGCAAGCTGATCAGGGTCGCTCCGGCAAAGATCAGGGTGCCAATCCACGCCGTGCCAATCAGGGCGCCTAGAATGACGAGCAGCCCATCCCGCTGCAGCAGGCCCATGGCCACGACGACCACCGCAATGCCGGGGACGGTATTGGTCGACGGAAGCGGCACGAGGATTGACGCGCTGAACAGGACAAGCGCCAGTCCAACAACGCGATCGACAGGCGCGCGCGTGAGGGCGGCGAGCCGGGGGCGGCTGAGCGCCTCGATCCGGCGCAGCCAGCCTTCCGCGCGGGAGGCAAGTTGCGACAGGCTCTCGGTCTGCACCTCCCGTGCGCGCAGGCTGTCTGGCAGCCAGGGCGTCTGACGCCCGAAAAGGATCTGGGCGGACACGAACATCAATGGCAGCGCGACGATCTGTGGAACGCCATAGAGAAACGGAATACAGCACGGCAAAGCAAGGATCAGAAGGAACAGCCCGAACGCGCGCTCGTGAAGCTGCGACATGACCCAGCCAAGTGATACAGATGGACCCTCTGCCTCTTCCACCAGTTGGTGGAGCCGTTGCGAAATCGCGAACTCCTCTGGCGCTGACGTCATGTTTCCAGCTTCTTGATCCAACCCCGCCCTCGACACGAGATCAGGCTTCGCCACGGACAGACAGGATGCCACGGTATTCCGCCAGGCGGAGCACCCAATCGTATAACTTGCGGATCATCGCATACTCCGTCAGCTTTGATCCCATGCAGCACGGGGCCTGAGGCGGGTCAACACGCAAAGGCATCGCACATCGCAACTGGGTCGGTTCAGTAACAGGAGAACGCCCATGAAATGGCGCGGACGCAAGCAAAGTAGCCGGATCGAGGATCGGCGCGGCCAACGCAGCGGACGCCGGGTGTCTATCGGGCGGCGCGGGGGCATGGGGGGCGGCCTTGGCATCCTCGCGATCGTCGTGGTGGCATGGTTCCTCGGGTTTGACCTGACACCCATGCTGACCGGGCAGGGGGGATTGAACGCCCCCTCGGGTCAGATGCAGACATCCGCTCCCACGCCCGAGCAGCAGGCACGCGCCGAGTTCGCGGCCGTGACCCTCGCCGATACGGAGGTGGTCTGGGCGTCGGTGTTTCAAACCCAGCTCAATCGCCGCTATGACCCGCCGACGCTGGTCCTGTTCAACGGGGTCACGCAAAGCCCCTGTGGCGGGGCGTCCGGGGCAACGGGGCCGTTTTACTGCCCGGCTGACCGCAAGGCATATCTCGACCTCGCGTTCTTCGATGCGCTGTCGCGTCAGCTTGGCGCACGCGGAGATTTTGCCGCCGCGTATGTCATTGCGCACGAGGTTGCGCATCACGTGCAGAACGAGCTTGGCATCCTGGGGCAGGTGAACGCCATGCGCGCCCGCGCCAGCGAAGCCCAGAGCAATGCGCTCTCGGTCCTGATCGAGTTACAGGCCGATTGCCTGTCAGGCGTCTGGGCGCATTTTGCCGAAACCCGGCTCGGCACGCTGGAGACCGGCGATCTGGAAGAAGCGCTGAACGCCGCGCGCCAGATCGGCGATGATACGCTGCAACGCAATGCCGGCCGGGTGCCGCGGCCGCACACCTTTACCCATGGCAGCGCCGATCAGCGCGAGGGCTGGTTTGCGCGCGGTTACCAGAACGGGGAGGTGGCCGCCTGCGATACCTTCAGTACCGCGCAATAGGTGCTGCGTTATCGACATTTGCGCGCGAGTCGCTACCATCGGAGGCAGCGTGGACTGGACCACAAGAATGTTCGGCCACACGACCGCATAGGTTCACTGGGAGGAAATCATGAACCATTATTTGAAGTCCGCGCTTGCGGGCGCTGTTCTCGTCGGCATCTCGGCCAGCGCCGTTGTCGCGCAGGAAGTGACACTCCGGTGTCAGCATTTCCTCAGCCCGCAAGGATCCGTACCGAAATTCTTCATCGAACCCTGGGCCGAAAAGGTCGAGGCGGATTCGAACGGCCGCATCAAGGTCGAGATCTATCCGGCGATGCAGCTTGGGGGCAAACCGCCCGCGCTTTATGACCAGATCCGCGACGGCGTGATCGACTGTGGCTGGGCGCTGCCGGCCTACACGCCAGGGCGTTTTCCTGAATCAGAGGCGTTCGAGCTGCCCTTCATGACCTCGATGTCCGGGGAGGCGTCCAGCAAGGCCGCGTGGGAGTTTACCGAGAAGTACCTGATGGAACGGTTTGGCGACATCAAGGTGCTGGCCGTCCATGTGCATGGGCCCGGCGTCATCCACAAGAAGGGTGATCCGGTCATGTCCACGGCCGATTTCGACGGGCTGAAGCTGCGTGGCCCGTCACGGCAGGCCAACAAGCTGCTCGAACGCCTTGGGGCGACCCCGGTGGGCATGCCCGTTCCGGCTTTTCCCGAGGCACTGTCCAAGGGCGTTGTCGATGGCGGCGTCATCCCGTGGGAAATCGTGCCGCCGCTCAAGGTCGATGAACTGGCCGACAGCCACACGCAGATCGGTGGCGATCGCGCGCTCTACAACACGTTCTTCATCTGGGGCATGAACCCGGCGGCCTATGACCGCCTGCCCGACGATCTGAAGGCCGTGATCGACGCCAATTCCGGGCTTGAGACCTCCGCCTGGGCGGGGCGCGCGATGGATCAGGGTGATGATCTGGGCGAACAGGCCGTTTCAGCCCGCGGCAACACGATCCACACGATGGATGATGCGACCGTCGCGGAACTGCGCAAGCTGGGCGATGAGCTGACCGCCGAATGGGCCGCCGAGATGGACGGCAAGGGCCTGCCCGGCGCGGCCATGGTCGAGGATGCCAAGGCGCTCGTCGCCAAGCATTCCGCCGGCAGCTGAGCCGCAAGACGTGACCGGACCTGCCCCTGACCGGGGGCGGGCCTGATCTGTGCTTAAAACGGGGTGGGTTCATGACGGTGATGATCGCAGGCGCCGGGATCGGTGGGCTGAGCCTTGCGTTGTCCCTGCATCAGGCCGGGATAGACTGCACCGTCTATGAGGCCGTGCGGGAGGTGCGCCCGCTTGGCGTCGGCATCAACCTTCAACCCCACGCCGCGCGCGAGCTTTTTGAACTTGGCCTCGAGAACGCGCTCGATGAGATTGGCCTCCGGACCGCAGGGCTTGCCTATTTCACGGCCCAAGGGAACCTTGTCTGGGAAGAGCCGCGCGGGATGCAGGCTGGCTATAACTGGCCGCAATACTCCATTCATCGCGGGGCACTGCAAATGGCGCTCTACTGGGCGTTTCTGGAGCGGGGCGGTTCCGTCCTCGCAGGCTACGCGCTGAAATCCTGGGAAGAGGACAGCCACGGCATCACCGCCACCTTCATGGATCGCCGAACCGGCCACACGGTCGGGCGCGAACGCGGATCGGTCCTGATCGGGGCAGACGGGATCAATTCCGCGATGCGCGCCAGGCTCTTCCCGAATGAAGGCCCTGCGCGCTGGGGCGGGACGATGATGTGGCGCGGCACGACCGAAGCCCCCCGCCTACGCGATGGCCGCACGGTCTGCATGATCGGGTCCAAGGCGCGCAAATTCGTGGTCTATCCAATTGCGGACCGTCCGGACGGGCGCAGCCTGCTCAACTGGATCGCCGACATTCACGACCCCGCGCGGGCCGGGTTTGCCCCGCAGGACTGGAACCGCGAGGGCCGGCTGCAGGACTTCCTGCCGGCGTTCGAGGATATGGTGTTCGACTGGCTCGATGTTCCGCAGGTCATCCGCAAGGCCGATACGATCTACGAATATCCCATGGTCGACCGCGATCCGCTGCCGCGCTGGTCGCACGGCCGGGTGACGCTGCTGGGGGATGCGGCGCACCCGATGTATCCCATCGGGTCCAACGGCGCGAGCCAGGCCATCCTTGACGGACGGTATCTGGCCCGCGCCCTGATCGAGGGCAGCGATGTCAAATCCGCGCTCGCCCGGTATGAGGCCGACCGGCGGGAAACGGTGAACGCACTCGTACTGGCCAATCGCGGCGATGGCCCGGACAAGATCCTCGACGTTGTTGCCGAACGCGCTCCGGACGGGTTCGAGCGGATCGAAGATGTGATCACGCGCGAGGAGCTTGCATCGCAGGCCACAAGCTATAAAGCCTTGGCGGGCATGGACGTTGCCACCTTGAACACACGCCCGCCCATCCTTGGCCAACGCGCCGACACCTGAGACCCGAGGACGCGCCCGCATGATCGCACCCGTTGCCGAAGCCCGACTGGGCCGCGCGCTGGAAACGCTGGCACGGGGGCTTGCCTATGCAGGCGGGCTGGTGCTTGTGGCGATCTCGGTGCTGACGGTGCTGTCGATCACGGGACGCGCGCTGATCTCGGTCGGTTTGGGGCCGATCCGCGGCGATTTCGAACTTGTGGAATTGGGTTGCGCCATCGCGGTGTTCCTGTTTCTGCCGTGGTGCCAGCTCAAGCGCGGGCATGTGACGGTGGACATCCTTGTGGATCACCTGCCGCGGCGCGGCCATGCGGGGTTCGGGCTGGTTGGCGATATCTGCGTGCTGGTTGCCGCCACCCTGATCGCGTGGCGGCTCTATCTCGGGTTCGGCGAGAAGTTTCCCTACGGTTCCGACAGCCTGCGCGCTGCATTGTCGATGGGCTTCAAGCCGTTCTTTCCCGAAACCACGTATGAGCTCGAACTGCCGATCTGGATTCCGTACGGCCTTGCGTTGATCGGAGCCGTCATCTTCGTGATCGTGTCCGCCTACACGGTCTGGCGGAGCCTCAACTGGACCCTCGCAGGGCAGGAAGGCCGCCCTTGACCGGTATCGAACTGGCCCTCGCCGCATTTGCGCTGATGCTCTGCGCAATCTTCCTGCGCGTTCCGATTGCCGTTGCGATGGGGGCGACCGGGTTCATCGGGACATGGGTCGTGCTGGGCCATCCGAATGCAACGCTGAGCCAGATGAAAACCCTCAGCTTCGATACATTCTCAAGTTACTCGCTGTCGATTGTGCCGCTGTTCTTGCTGATGGGGCAGTTCGCCACCCGGTCCGGCATGTCGGCTGCCCTGTTCGAGGCCGCAAGCGACTGGCTCGGGCACCGCAAGGGCGGGGTGGCCATGGCCGCAGTCGGCGCCTGCGCGGGGTTCGGGGCAGTGTGCGGATCGTCCCTCGCGACGGCCTCCACCATGGGGCAGGTCGCCTTGCCCGAGATGCGCAAACGCGGCTATTCCGACGCGCTCAGCACCGGGGTGCTGGCAGCGGGCGGCACGCTCGGCATCCTGATCCCGCCCTCCGTGATCCTTGTCATCTACGCGATCCTGACCCAGCAAAACATCGTCAAGATGTTCATTGCCGCTCTGATCCCCGGCATCATCGCCGCGCTAGGGTATATCCTGACCGTTGCGATCTACGTCCGCATCCGCCCGGACGCCGCCACCACGGCAGAACGGATGCCCATCGCGCGGCGCATGCGGACGCTGGTGCGGATCTGGCCGGTCGTGGTGATCTTCGGGCTGGTCATGGGCGGCATCGCCGGGGACTGGAACTGGGCGCAATACGGGGTACAGGCGCTCTTCACCCCGACCGAAGGGGCTGCCGTGGGCGCGGTGGCCACCGGGCTTTATGGGGCTTTGACCGGCGGTCTGACCTGGCGCGGGTTGCTGGACTCGATCCTTGGCACGGCGTCAGCCACGGCGATGATCTTCTTCATCGTGCTTGGCGCGCAGCTGTTCAACTCGTTCCTTGCCTTCACGCAGGCGCCGCAGCTTCTGGCCGAGTGGGTCACAACGCAAGGCTTCGCGCCGCTCATGGTGCTGTCTGCGATGCTGCTGTGCTACCTGGTCTTCGGTTGCGTGATGGACAGCCTGTCGATGATCCTGCTGACCATCCCGATCTTCTTTCCCATCGTGCAGGCGCTCGATTTCGGGCTGACACCAGAAGAGGCCGCGATCTGGTTCGGCATCCTTGCGCTGATCGTGGTGGAGGTGGGGTTGATCACACCGCCTGTGGGCATGAACCTTTTCATCATAAACCAGGTGGCACGCGACATTCCCATCGGCAAGACGTATCGCGGGGTGACACCGTTCGTGGCCTCCGACCTGATCCGTGTGGTTGTGCTCGTGGCCTTTCCCGGCCTGTCGCTGTGGCTCGTGGGCGTGATGTTCTGAGCTTCTTCAACCAACGTCGTATTTCGCCGTGAATTTTGCAGTGCAAGACTTCCGAGAATTCATCCTAGACAGCAAACCCGAGGGACACCTCATGACCCGATTGGCGCGCCCGATCTATGCTCTCTTGATCTGCACCACACAAGCCGGAGCCAGCGGAACCGAAGTAACGCTTGAAAACTTTCCCATTGCGGAAACCGACCGCTACATGGCCGAACACTCCGCTGAGCATGCGATCAACACGATCCGACACGCGCGCGATCCGTCAGGGCCCGACAATCAGTTCGTCATTACCGAGAACAAGGATGTGCTCTACAGCCATGCCGTGGTCGACACGATGGGCGGGGTGACGATCACCAATCCCGCGTGGGATTACCTGTCGATGATTCAGATCATCGATGAAAGCCATTATACATTGGATGTGCTCTACGCTGGCGAGAGCGTTACGCTCACGCCCGACGATCTGACCACGGGGCGTTACCTTTTTCTCAACATGCGCACCGGCCTCAAGTCGACCGATGCGGCAGGACTTGCCGAGGCGCACGCCCATCAGGATGGGTTTTTGATCGAGGCAACTTCGGCAGAGCCATACACACCGAAAGGATTCGACACGGAAAGCCTTGATGCCGTGCGCGCGCAACTCGTGGCGCGCGCAGGGGAGGCGGACAAGCCCGAGCTGTTTTTCGGGCGACCCGAAGATGTCGACCCGGACATGTTCCTGATCGCCACGGCGAAAGGGTGGGGCGGGCTGCCCTATGCGGACGCGGTCTATATCTCGACCATCGTGCCGACGGGCGCGGCAGCCGATGGGGTGTGTTCGCAGATGACCCTGCCACGCCCGCCGCTGAAGTTTGACGAAGGCGCGTTTTATTCGGTGACCACCTACAGCGACGAAAGCTGGATCGTGGAGGAGAACTTTGCCCTCAACGATCGCGCAGCAGAGGCCAACGCAGATGGCTCGATCACCTTCCGCTACAATTGCCCGGGTCAGCCCAACAACATCGACGTGCAGCCGGACTGGACACAGGTCATTCGGCTGTATCAGCCGCAAAGCGCCGAGGCGATTTCCGAGTATGTTGCGATGATCAACCGGGAGGTGTCGATCGAGCCTGGCAGCTAGTCCGCCTGCCTCTGCGTCTCGGTCAGCACGAACACGCGGATCGCGCTGGCCAACCCCCGGTCCGTCCCGCGGTCGGCATCAATTTCGGCCGCAAGCACATTGATCGGCTGTCCGCGCTCGGCGGCAATTTCGCGAAACGCCTCCCAGAATTCCGGCTCCAGCGACACAGATGTGCGGTGCCCCTGCAAGGTCAGGGAATGTTTGACCGGTCGCAGTGCCCCCCGGGTCATTCTTCTTCGATCTGATGCGCATCCAGCTTGCGCAATCGCGTCTCTTCCCGCGCCGCCGCGAGCACGCGCGCAGCCTTGCTCATCCCATGTTTTTCAACATTTTTAGATGCAGTTACACGGCGTGCTTCACGCGCTTTCTGCTTTCGAACGGTGCGGAGATTCGTGATATTGCTCATGGCCAATGCTTGCTGCGCGCGCAGCGCCGTTGCAAGCCCATTTGCACGTCAAAGGCGAAATTCAGACGTTGACTTTCGCCCAGTCCAGCGCGTCTTCCAGCCGGTCGTCTCCCCAGAACACTTCCGTCCCGACGGTGAAGCTGGGTGCGCCGAACAGGCCGAGCGACACCGCCTCCGCGCTGTTGTCTTTCAGTCGCTCCTTGTACATCGGGCTGCCTGCGGCCTCCATCAGCAGGGCGGGCAGGCCGACCTCTTCCAGCGCGGTCACGATCACCTCGGGCAGGGCGATATCCGCGCCATAGGCGAACTGCGCCGAATAAAGGGCGCGCACGAACTCGGGGCCCTGCGGGGTTTCGAGCGCGGCCAAAGCAACCCGCGCGGCGCGGATCGAGTTTTGCGGAAACGGCGCGGGGCGTTGAAACGGCAGCTCGCGTGCTGCACAAATCCGCTCCATGTCCCGCCACATATAGGCGCCCTTCGCGGCGTAGATATTGAAGGGGGACGTTTTCCACCCCTGCAGTGCAAAGATCGGTCCCAGCGGCACCGGACGCCAGTCCACCTCGACGCCCGCCGCCTCGGCCAGCGCATCGATGCGCATGGCCGAGAGGTAGGAGTAGGTCGAGGCGAGCTCGAACCAGAACGTCAGTCTCGGTCCCAAATCACTTCGGACCGATCATGTCCTCGGGCCGCACGACACGGTCGAAGGTTTCTTCATCGACAAATCCCAGCGCGATGGCTTCTTCCTTCAGGGTGGTGCCGTTCTTGTGGGCGGTCTTGGCCACCTTGGTGGCATTGTCATACCCGATGGTCGGCGCAAGCGCTGTCACCAGCATCAGCGATTCCTTCATCAGCTTGTCGATCCGTTCCTCGTTGGCCTTGGTCCCGACCAGCATCCGCTCGGTGAAACTGTCAGCGACATCGCCCAGCAGCGTCATGGATTGCAAGAGGTTGTAGGACATCATCGGGTTATAGACGTTCAACTCGAAATGACCCTGGCTGCCGGCAAAGGCAATCGCCGCGTCATTGCCCAGAATATGCGCGCAGACCTGCGTCATCGCCTCGGCCTGCGTCGGGTTCACCTTGCCGGGCATGATCGACGAGCCGGGTTCGTTCTCGGGCAGGATCAACTCCCCCAGACCCGACCGCGGGCCGGAACCCAGGAACCGCATGTCGCTCGCGATCTTGTAACACGCCATGGCCGTTGTCTTGATCGCGCCGGACATGAAGACCATTGCGTCATGGGCGGCGAGTGCTTCGAACTTGTTCGGCGCAGTGACAAAGGGCAGACCGGTGATGTCCGCCATATGTCCAGCCACGGTCTCGGACCAGCCGGGCGAGGTGTTGAGCCCCGTTCCAACCGCCGTGCCGCCTTGTGCCAGTTCGTAGATGCCGGGCAGGGCAAGCTTGATCCGCTCGATCCCGTTGCGGACCTGCTTGGCGTAGCCGGAGAACTCCTGGCCGAGGGTCAGCGGTGTGGCATCCTGCGTGTGCGTGCGGCCGATCTTGATGATGTCCTTGAACTCGTCCGATTTTGCCTCCAGTGCCGCGGCAAGCTTCTCCAGCCCCGGCAGCAGCACGTC
This sequence comes from Tropicimonas sp. S265A, assembly GCF_049800835.1. Lineage (NCBI taxonomy): Bacteria > Pseudomonadati > Pseudomonadota > Alphaproteobacteria > Rhodobacterales > Roseobacteraceae > Tropicimonas > Tropicimonas sp. S265A. The sequence continues at coordinate 221,792 of NZ_JBNAFU010000001.1, read as the reverse complement.
GCGCACGGTCGTGGCGGCGGCGATGTGCATCGCGGTCGGGAACGTGTCGTTCGAGGACTGGCCCATATTGCAATGATCGTTCGGATGCACCGGGTCTTTCGATCCGATCACGCCACCAAGGATTTCGATCGCGCGGTTCGCGATCACCTCGTTGGAGTTCATGTTGGACTGCGTGCCCGATCCGGTCTGCCAGACAACCAGCGGGAAGTTGTCGTCGAACTTGCCCTCGATCACCTCGCCGGCCGCCTGAATGATTGCATCGGCCAGTTTCGGGTCCAGCTTGCCGCTATCCTTGTTGGCCATCGCGCAGGCCTTCTTGATCACCCCCAGTGCGCGCACGATGGCAACCGGTTGTTTCTCCCATCCGATGGGGAAGTTCATGATCGAGCGTTGCGTCTGCGCGCCCCAATACTTGTCGGAGGGCACCTCAAGCGGGCCGAAGCTGTCGGTCTCGGTACGAGTGTCGGTCATGGTCTGCTCCCGGCTGGTATACGTTCGCATACGCTGTAGCGGTGTGCGCCGGTCTGGGCAACGGGGGGTGTGCGGGCTTATTGGCGCAGGGTGGCCTGTTCCGCCGCCAGCACGCGCAGTCGTTCGGCCTGCCGGGCTTCGCGCGCGGCGCGTTCAACGGCCGGGCGCACAAGGGTGGCAGGGCAGGTATAATTGACGTCCAAATGCCCACGCGTGATCTCGGCCACGCGGTCCAGCATGGCGCGCCATTGCTGCTCGCCGCCGAATGTCACGGTGCGGGTGGTGAACCCGGGCTGGTTTCCGAAGTCCTCGGCGAACACGATGCGACTGATGCACCCCTTGATCGACATGTCCTCGCGGTGGTTTCCGGTCACGGTGTTGCCAACCATGCGGGCCGTGACCTCCATCGTGTAGATGTCTTCATCCTTGCGCTGGAACCCGTTCGGTCGCCCGGTATAAGCCTTGATACCGGTCTGGTTGCCCGTGAAATAGTTATGCGCAACGATCAGGTCTGCGGAGTTGCGGATGCGCAGCCCGGTCTTGCCGTTCTCGGCACCGGTGTTGTGCGCGATCAGGTTGCCGGAGCTTTCGTAGATGGCGATGCCGTCATACGCATTGCGCCAGGTGTGGTTGTAGATGACCAGATTGTTCGACGAATGCCGGTCCAGCATGATCCCGGCCCGCGCATTGTCGTGGCTGCGGTTCATCGCGATCACACTGTCGGTCACCCCGCGCGAAATGATGATCCCGTGCTTCTTCCGGGTGCCGTAGGCGCGGTTCCCGAGAATCCACAAATGATGCGAATAGTCATGCGGATCGATCCCGTAGACGATGTTGTCGCGGTACAAGTTGTCGACAATGGCGATGTTATGCGCGTGATGAGAATAGAATCCGTAATACAGCCCCTCGAACACGTTCCCGATCAGCATCCCCGTCGGGGCGCGTTCGCCCTTGCGGGCAGAAATCGAGACACCATAGGCAGAGGAGCCGGAAAACCCGAGATTGACGAATGTCGATCCGATCAGCTGCGTTGTCGATCCTTCCAGCCCGGCGATGAATGGGCGGAAATCACGCTCTTCCGGGCGCAGCTCGGTCAGGCGGGGCAGGACTGCCTCGATATGACTGTTGCGGATATATAGCGTCCCGTGGTTGCCCAAGAGCGCGCCAGTGTCCTGGACAAGATCAAGGCGCACTCCATCGATGCTCAGCGCAGCCCCTTCGGCCACAAGCAGCGGCGCAGTCAGCGTGCAGCGGGTCTCGGCACACCTGAGATAGGGTCGTACGGATGGCTGAGTTGCCAGCGTGCGCAGATCGGTGCTCCCGCCGGTCAGGTGAATGGCCGCGATGCCCCTGGCCTCGCCACCATAGGCCGGCAGGTCGCGCACGCGGTTCAGCAACTGGTGAGGCACGGATCCGCTCAGCTTGCGGTGCGTGATCTGCACGTTGAACCGAGACCTCGGCGGCGGGGGTGTGGCCCGCAAGGCGCGCGAGATTTCGGGCATGTAGATCGAAGCCGTAAGCGGAACCGCGACGTCATAGGGTTGTGCCAGCCAGATGGAGAACGGCCGCATCGGATCTGCCTGCCCCGCATCCGTGCAGAACGCGGCCGTCAAACCCACCGCCAATACCTTGCGCAGATATGAAAAAGCCCCGGTCATCATGCTGGTCTGCGGCTCAAAACGGGCAGGATCAGGGCCGTGCGGCGGCACAGGCGTGGAAATTAACTTTAATGCGGGCGCTGGGGCCGGGTCGTTCTACTTCCGGAAACTGTCAAGGCTGACGACTTCGGCATCCTTGGACGGCGCGTCTTTCGGCCCGGCGGGTTTCCGCTCCGGGGCAATCGGCGTGATCTCGGGCGCAGGCGTATCAAGGATCACCTCGCCGTCGTGATCCTCATCCTCGTCATAGTCGGTTTCCTGCGTCTCGAACCGCAGGCCGAACTCTACCGACGGATCGACAAAGGTCCGGATCGCGTCGAACGGCACGGTCAGGCTTTCGGGCTGGTCCCCGAAGTTCAGCGTGACAGAAAATACGTCCGGCTGGACATCCAAGCCGTCGAACCAGTGCTGCAAGACAATCGTCATTTCTTCGGGATAGCGCTCGCGCAACCAGTCACTCAGCTCCACATCGGGATGTGTCGTGTCGAAGGTGATGAAGAAATGGTGCTCTCCGGGCAGTCCATCCTCGCTCACCTGATGCAGCACATCCTGGATCAGGGTGCGCATCGCAGCGTGCATCATGTTTCCGTAATCAAGACCCTTGGGCATATCTGCGGAGACCTTTCGCGACCTGAGGACAGGTTAGAACCTCCGCCGGTTGAAGGGAAGGGGGCGGATGCCCCGGCGCAGGTCTTTCGCGTCTAAAGGCCGCTGGCCGCCAACGCCCCCCCCGCGCAGATCGCCAGAATTGCGGGCACGCCAAGGCGGTTCGCCCACAAAAGCACCGCCGCAAAACCGCTCAGGGCACAGGCGACAAGGTTCACGCTGGACAGAACCGGCAGGCCGAGCGTGCCAAGCCCCACGGGCAGCACCCACGCGATCTGGTCAGAAAAAAGCACCTGCATCGCGAACCACAGTGCCAGCGCGGCAATCACCCCGACGACAGCCGCCATGACTCCCGACAGCGCCCCGGCGAGCCTGGGCTGTCCGGACACCCAGTCGATGTAGGGGCCAAGGGCGAAAATCCACAGAAAACACGGCACAAATGTCACCCACAAGGTGACCACCGCCGCAGCGATGCCCAGCCCCGCCCCGCCTGCGCCGAACCCGGCCAGAAACCCCACAAACTCCGTAACCAGAATCAGCGGGCCGGGCGTGGTTTCGGCCAGACCCAGCGCATCGATCATCTCTGCGGGGTCGAGCCATGCGCGCTCCTCCACCACCTCCTGCGCCATGTAGGCCAGCACGGCATAGGCCCCGCCAAAGGTGACGACCGCGAGTTTCGAGAAGAACAGCGCGATTTGCGTCAGCAGGGCAGCGCCACTCAGCCACAGGGCCAGAATGGGCCCCCACCACAGCGCGATAAATCCGGCGACCAGCGGCAGGTTCGGACGCGGCAGGGTCGCAGCAGACGGCCCGTGGGAGGTCACGCGCGTCGCGCCGTAAAGTGCGGCGACCGCCAGTACCAGCGGAAACGGCAGGTCGAACACGAACAGGGCCGCAAAGCTCAGCGCCGCGATCACCCAGTCGGAGCGTCGGGTCAGCGCGCGCGCCGACAGGCGGATCAGCGCCTGCACGACGATAGCGACCACCGCGGCCTGAACACCCAGAAACAGGCTTCTTACCAGCGGCACATCCCCCAGATACGCGTAGACCAGCGCCAGTATCAGAATCACCAGCGCGCCGGGCAGCACGAACAGGCCGCCCGCGATCACGCCCCCCGGAAGGCCCCGCAACCGCCACCCGCACCAGGTGGCCAGTTGCATTGCCTCGGGTCCGGGCAGCAGCATGCAAAAGGACAGGCCCGTGGCAAAGCTTTCGCCGGTCAGCCAAGGCCTGCGATCCACGGTTTCGGTTTGCAGCATGGCGATCTGTGCAGCCGGGCCGCCGAAGGATAACAGCCCGATCCTGCCGAACACGCGCGCAATCTCGGACAACGAAGGGGCCGGGGTACTCGTCATGCCCCCTCCCTAGCGGCCGCACACGACAGTTGCGCAACACACATCACGGACGCTCAGAACATGATCTGCGCGGTCTCGCGCGCGATTTTTTCGCGGATGGCGCGGGCGTAGTCGCGATACCCCCGGGCCGTGACGACGAAGCCCCCCCGCGTGACCACGGTTGACCGGAAATAATTGGTGATCGACAGCCCGAGCGATTCCACCGCCAGCCCGTTGATCGTGACCCCGGCGCGCTCGGCCCGGTGGCGTGCGGTCAAGGGGGCGCCCCCGGCATTCTCCGGCCCGTCGCCGGACACGTCGATCACCTGCCGCCCGCACCGCGGGGCGTCCCGCAGCCGGGCCAGCCCGGCGGTGATTGCATCGCCCAGCGCCGTGTTGGACATCAGGAACGCGCGTTGCATGGTGCGCACATCCGCGGCAAAGGCGTCCAGATCGGCGGCAGACCGCATCTGCCGCCACGGGATCGACAGGCTTTGCGCTCCGCGACCGGACCATTGCATGACGGCAAGCGCGATCTCGCCCCGGATCATGGTGTCGCGAATCTCGCCGTCCTCCAGAGCGCGGGCGAGCCCTTCGGTCTGAAGCCGGTATTCCCCGGCATCCACGGATTGCGAGACATCCATCAACAGCAACAACGCGACCGTGCAGGCCGCCGCCGGTTTGGACAGGACGAGACAAGCTGTGAGGGCCAAACAGAACACGCGCATTCCGCGCAGTCTGATCGGTGCCGCGCCAATGGCAAGGCCGAATTGCGTCTTTGGGTTGAGGTCGCGGGAAAGTGCAGGCTTCTGTTGCCAGGTGCCTGCGAACCCCGCCTTACGCGGCTAGGCGCAAGGGCTTAAATTTCGGTTTGGTTACTGCTTAAGCAGCAACTGCCACCGGAGCACGGTTGTCGTTTGCAACTGTACGTTTCGGACCGATAACGGTGGTACCTCACCGAGACAAAGCTAACACCTTTAGACGTTCGTCGATCCTGTTTCGGCCCCATCTGCCCCCAAACGAAGGGATGGTTGGTGGAGCCGCCGGGTACCGCCCCCGGGTCCGATCCGCTTATTACGAGCGCGTTTATGTCCATAGTCCCGAGGGACCCTCTAGATATAAGAAACCCGGCGGCCGGATGCAAACCTTTGCGTTTTCGATCTGGACGCTCGTGCTGCGGGGCGATATTCCCCCGACAGAGGCCCGAGTGGCGGAATTGGTAGACGCAGGGGATTCAAAATCCCCCGATGGCAACATCTTGTCGGTTCGAGTCCGACCTCGGGTACCAGCCTCATCTTCCTCGAATTGCTCTTTGGCGCGCAGACCACTATTCTTGGCAGGGCTGCGCAAATGCTTTCACGCGTGATGGCTTAAGTTACTCCTGTCAGAGAGACAGGAGGATATCATGCACACGCTTCAGGACCAGACGTCGCGCGCCACCCAAACCCTGCTTCAGGCGCTTTGGCACGAAACGGACACGCTGCGCCGCAAGATGTTGCAAGCACAAATTGCTTCTGAGGTTCCGCGCCAACTGTCTCTGCGCGACATGGACCGGATCGCGCCGACGCTGATGTGATCCTACTGCTGCTGCTGGCTGGCGCGCCACCGCGCCCAGTCTTCGGGCGTGTCGAGGTCAAGTCGCGCGCGGACACCGGGCAGGGGGACCAGATGCACCCGGTCCGCAAACGCCTTGACCACCGCGCGCCCGCCATCATCGCCAGACAGCCGGTCAAACGCGGGCAGCGTTTCTCCGGCAAAAAGGATCGGATGACCCGGCGCGCCATCCCGCGTCGCCGCTCTCCAGATCGCCGCGTCTGGCTGCGCGTCCCGCGCCGCAACAAGGCGCGCCAGGTCCTGCGTATCGATATCGGGCATGTCCCCGAGCATCACCAGAAGGCCGGACGTATCCGCTCCCAAATTTCGCGCCATTTCGCGCAAGGTCGCGCCCATGCCTTCGGCGGCTTCTGGAACCGCGTGGACCTCTACCTCCAAACCTTCCAGCGCCTTCGTACGCGGGTGATCCGCTGCGGGCAGGGCGACATGCACCGGCCAGCCAAGGGAGAGCGCCGTGATCGCCAGACGCCGCAACACAGGCTGACCCGCGACATCTTCAAGCAGCTTGTCCGCCCCGCGCATCCGGGTTGATTGGCCTGCGGCAAGGATGACGATGCGATCTGTCATGGACGCACGGTGCCAAGTTCGGCGCGGGCACGCCATCGGAATTTCAGTTTCCGGCTGGGATACCTTCGCACCTGACGAAGATCAGCCGCGCATCCGCGCCCCGTCGGCATCGAAAAGCGGCGTGGTGATAAGACGTGCCGCATGTCGTGTACCAAGGATCTCGATCTCTGCCTCCAGCCCGTCCTGAGCGACTTCACGCGGCACGAACCCAAGCGCGACCGACCTGCCGGAATGATGTGCGAACCCGCCCGAGGTGCAGAACCCTGCCACCTTGCCGTCAAGCCAGATCGGCTCATAGGCCACGACATCCGCGTCATCCGCCGCCACCTCAAACGCGTGCAGCTGCCGCGCAGGCGGGGTGGTGCGTTCCGCCTCCGCGGCGGCGCGGCCGATGAAATCGCTGTTTTTGGTGAACGAGATGAACCGATCGAGACCGGTTTCCGCAGCGGTGTAGTCGGGGGAATATTCGCGGCTCCACGCACCAAAGAATTTTTCCAGCCGCAGGCTCATCATCGCGCGCATGCCAAACGGACGCAGCCCCATCGGCTCCCCGGCCTGCCACAGCGTTTGGAACAGGTGGCGTTGCGCGGGTGCGTCGCAATAAATCTCATACCCCAGATCGCCCGTATAGCTGACCCGTTGGACGATGCAGTCGGCCATGCCCACCGTCATGTGCCGAACATCGAAGAACCGCAGCGCGTCGGCATTGACGTCCGCGCGGGTGCAGGCGGCCAGCAGGTCCCGCGCGCGCGGCCCCGCGATCTGAAAGCCGAGGCGCGTGTCCGACAGGTTTTCAACCGTGACACCGTCCTCGGCATGGGTGTCGAACCACCGTGTGTGGAACGCCTGCGCGCCGTAGGAGGCGATCAGCTGAAACTCCGTCTCCGACAGGCAGGATACCGTGAAATCGCCATAGATCCGACCCGAGGGCGCAAGCATCGGGGTCAGCGACAGACGCCCGGGCTGCGGGATGCGCCCGGCCATGATCCGGTCCAGCCAGGCGCGCGCGTTCGGACCCGTGACGCGATACTTGCCGAAGTTCGACAGCTCGTTGATCCCCACCGCGCCGCGTACGGCTGCCACCTCTGCGCCGGTTGGCCCAAACGCATTGGACCGGCGGAAACTCGGGGTTTCATACCGCGCGTCGCCGTTTCGTGCGAAGTAATTCGCCACCTCCAAACCATAGGTCTGCCCCCAGACCGCGCCCATCCCATCGAGCAGGTCATGCACCGGCGAGGTGCGGAAGGGACGCGCGGCAGGCAGTTCCTCGTTCGGGTAGGAGACAGAGAACCGGTTCTGGTAGTTCTCGACCACCTTGGGCACGGTATAGCCCGGGGTCGTCCAGTGCCCGAACCGCGCCACGTCCAGCGCGCGCGGATCGCGCTCCGTCTCGCCGGTGGTCATCCATTGCGCCAGCGTCAGGCCCACGCCGCCACCCTGGCTGAAGCCCGCCATCACCGCGCAGGCCGCCCAGTAATTGCGGACCCCCGGCACAGGACCCACCAGCGGGTTGCCGTCCGGCGCGAAGGTGAAAGGCCCGTGGATTACCGACTTCACGCCCGCCGTTTCCAGAACCGGGAACCGGTTGTAGGCAAAGGCGATGCTGTCCTCGATCTTGTCGAACGCATCGTTCAGCAACTCGTGCCCGAAATCCCACGGCGTGCCATCCACGGCCCAGGGCTCGCATTTCTTCTCATAGAACCCGATGCACAGCCCGCGTCCTTCCTGTCGCAGATAGCTTTCCCCGCCCGGGTCGATCACATGCGGGAATTCGCCTTCGCGCTCGTAAATCTGCCGGATGTCATCGGTCACGATATACTGGTGCGCCATCGGCAGGAGCGGATGGTAAACGCCGACCATTTCCGCCACCTCCCGCGCCCAGAGGCCCGCCGCATTGACCACATGCTCGGCGATCAGAACGCCCTTGTCGGTCACGACCTCCCAGCCCTCGGCATGGGGGGTCAGGCGTTCCACCTTGGTGTGCAATTCGATCTCGGCCCCGCCCATGCGCGCGGCCTTTGCGTAAGCGTGGGTTGTGCCCGAGGGGTCGAGATGCCCGTCCAGCGGATCGTAGAGCCCGCCAACGATCCCCTCGACATTCACGAGCTCCGCACGTGCCTTGATCTCATCCGGCGACAAGATTTCGGTCTCCAGTCCCATGTAGCGGTGCTTGGCACGCTCGGCCTTCAGCATGTCGAACCGGTCCTGTGTATCGGCCAGCGTGATGCCGCCCACGTGATGCAAGCCGCAGGACATCCCCGTAAGCGCCTCCAACTCCTTGTAAAGCCCGATCGTGTACCCCTGAAGCGCCGCCATGTTGGTATCGCCGTTGAGCGTGTGAAACCCGCCCGCCGCGTGCCACGTTGACCCCGAGGTCAGCTCCGACCGCTCCAGCAGAACCACATCCGACCAGCCCAGCTTGGTCAGGTGATACGCGACCGAGCAGCCGACGACACCGCCGCCGATGATGCACACGCGTGTGTGGGTTTTCATGATGCGCCTCCTGCCATTTGTCTCAGGCTGGGGGCAGGGGGTGCCTTTGGGCAAGCCCGTTCCCGACATGCCAGCGTCGGTTTGCGCCGGGGCGCCGGAATGCCCGCAAACGAAAAAGGGCGGGGAACACCCCGCCCGATCTCGAACTTGTGCGCGCGGCTTACTCGGCCGGTGTGGCGTCCGGCGCGCTGGTCGGCTCCACATGGGTCGTTTCCAACCCGTGCTTCAGCCGCTGACCGTCCTTCCAGATCGCCTTGATCAGCGACAGCCCCATCAGGACCATCACAAGGCTGAAGGGCAGTGCCCCGATCACCATCGCCGTCTGGATCGCGCCCAGACCGCCCGCGATGATCAGACCGCCCACCACGAAGGCCAGCGCCGCCCCCCAGAACAGGATGTGCGGACGCGCCTTGGGGCCTTCGTCACCCGCGGCATTGATCGTGTTGATGATCAGAACCGCACTGTCGGCAGAGGTGACCAGATAGGTCAGCAGCAGGATGACGATCAGGATCGACATCACATAGGCCAGACCTTCGGACAGGATCACCGCCAGCATGGCGAACAACTGATCCGACTGGCCCGCGCCCTGAATGGCACCATCGGCAACGCCGCTCAGTTCCAGATCGATGGCCGTACCGCCCACCATGGCGAACCAGACAAAGCACATGATCGCGGGAATGATCAGCGCACCCAGCACGTATTCCCGGATCGTCCGCCCCTTGGAGATACGCGCAAGGAACACGCCGACGAAGGGCGCAAACGCGATCCACCACGCCCAGTAGAAGATCGTCCAGGCCCCTTGCCAGCCCGACAACCGGTTCTCGGTCGCCGCCGCATAGGTCGCGGCAATGTCGCCCGCGGGCAGGGCAGCAGCGGAAGCAGGCAGCCCCTCGGTGAAGGAGGCCAGCGTGCCCCAGGGGCTCTTGGCGGCCTCCACCATCGCGGTCAGATCCTCAGCGGGCAGGGACTGCACCGTAGCCGGCAGGCTGGCGACAATCGCTTCGGTCGAACTGCCCACCCAAACGGTGAAGATATTGCCGGGGATCGACACGAGGTAATCCCACATGCCGACAAACAGCGCCTGCAATCCGAAGAAGGTCGAGCCGAAGATCAGGAAGAAGATCAGCACGAAGAAGCTGAGCCCCATGTTGATGTTCGACAGCCACTTGATCCCCTTGCCCACGCCGGACAGGGCCGACAGGGTCGAGGCCCCCATGATCACGGCGAGCGCAAAGATGATCCCGAGTGTGGACGACGTCTGTGATCCGTCTGCCGTGGTCGTGAACAGCCAGTCGCCAAACCCGATGCGCGACAGGCCGGATAGGAACTGCTCCACCCCGAAGCCAAGCGTTTGCGACACACCCAGCACCGTCGCCACAACCGCAACGATATCGACAACATGCCCGATCGGACCTGACAGCTTTTCACCAAACAGAGGCGTCAGGGCCGACCGGATGGTAAGCGGCAGGCCGCGCCGATAGGCAAAGAACCCCAGGGCCAGCCCGACGATTGCATAGGACGCCCAAGCCGCCAGCCCCCAGTGGGTGAACGACCAGATATAGGCCTCCCGCACGTTTCCTGCGGTCGATCCTTCTAGCTCACCGGTGATGGTGGCGGGGTTTGCCCCCCAGTGATACATCGGCTCGGCGGTGGCGAACGTTAGCATCCCGATCCCGATCCCGGCCCCGAACATCATCGAGAACCATGAGAAGTTCGAGAATTCCGGGCGGTCGTCATCGTGCCCGAGCCGCAGTTTGCCCGCCGTGGGCCAAAGCGCCAGCGCGAAACACAGGATGACGAAGAACGCCATCACATAGACGTACCAGTAATTGAATGTGGCCAGGATGATCGTGTTCAGCGATCCCAGCACGCTTGCGGCTTGGTCGGGAAATGCGATCGCCCACAGGATCAGGCCGCCCACAAGCAGCTTCCCGGTAATCGCCACGTCCTTCGTAAACCCGCGGTAAAAACCGCTCTCCGCGACCTTGATAGGAAGGTCGGTGACAGGTGGTTTGACAGGCATTTTTTCTCTCTCCCTCGGAAGGCAAGTCTGAAGCCTTCCGCAAAATGATGCGCCATTATTGATTTGTCTCGGGGCAGGGGCGCTCAGGGGTCCAGCGTCCTGAATTCGACCTGCTCGGTCAAGGTTGAAACCGACCCAATTGCCGCGAAAACGGACGTCAAAGGGCTTTAAAACGCCGTTTTCACCCAGTCCGCCCGGATAACTGGTGCGACACGATTTTGTCTGTTTGCGACATGGGTGCTGATTCCATGCCGGGTCGCGACGGAGGGAACCGCCTGCAATCACCACGGACAACAGCAATTCGGAACGACGCTGTTCGCCGCTTCAGAACGCTCTCGAACGTGCGCGGTGAACGCGCGCGCAGTTTTGCTACAAAATGTAAAACAGGCGATTTTCGAGCGCTACAAAACGTACAAAACCGGCCCAACGCGGTTATTCGGCGGTGACCTTGATCACCGGCGTCATCTCGTCGAAGACCTCTGTGCTCAGGTGGCACTTGATCTGGTGCCCGGTCTCGGACGTCTGGATCGGGGGCACCTCACGCTCGCACAGATCCCCCGGCACCCGATGTTTCCAACCGCACCGGGTCTGGAACGGGCAGCCGGTCGGTGGGCTCATGGCGGACGGGATATCCCCTTCAAGGACAATGTTTTTCTTCTCGACAGAGGTGTCCGCAATCGGCACGGCCGACAACAGGGCTTCGGTGTAGGGATGGTACGGGGGGGCGAACACCTCGTCCGTTGTGCCCAGTTCCACGACATGGCCCAGATACATCACCATGACCCTGTCGCTGAGGTACCGCACAATGCTAAGGTCATGAGAAATAAAGAGAAGTGTCGTCTTGTTCTCCCGCTGGATCTCCATCAGCAGGTCCGTCACAGCCGCCTGAACCGACACATCGAGTGCGCTGACAGGTTCATCCGCGACCACGATCTTGGCCTCTCCGGCAAACGCGCGCGCGATCCCCACGCGCTGCTTCTGGCCACCTGACAACTGCCGGGGCATCCGGTCCGCGAACGCCCGTGGCAACTTTACGAGGTCCAGAAGTTTCAGCATGCGCTCATGCCGTTCGTCCTCGGAGTCCCCAACGCCAAAAATCTCGAGCGCGCGAATGATTTGCCGTCCGACTGTCATCGATGGGTTCAATGTGTCGAACGGGTTCTGGAATACCATCTGAACGTTCGAAACCGTGCTGGTTTCGCGGTCCTGGATCTCGGTGCTCTGCACCTCCCTGTTGTCGATCAGGATTGTGCCGTCGGTGGCGGTTTCCAGCCCCATCAGGACCTTGGCGAGGGTCGACTTCCCGCAGCCGGATTCTCCAACGATTGCAAGGGTTTCACTTTCCCGCGCCTCGAAGCTCAGGGTCTCGTTCGCCTTCACGACCTTCTTGTCGCCGCCGAACAGCGCACTGGCTGCGACCTCGTAGTATTTCTTCAGGTTGTCGATCTTCAGAACGACTTTGCCGGGCTCGGAATTGATCTGACCGCCCGCCGCCTTCGGCGGAGCGGTCCAGTCAATTTCCTGGAACCTCAGACAGCGTGAGGCATGCCGGTCGTCGCCTGCAATCTCGGCCATTCCGATCTCACCCTGATCGCATCGCCCCTCTTCGAAATAGCCGCAACGCGGCCCGAAATTGCACCCGGGCGGGCGTTCATGGGGCAGGGGAAAGTTGCCCGGAATGGCCACCAGCGGGCGCGCGGTCTTGTCCGCCCCCGGCAACGGGATCGACCGGAAGAGCGCCTGTGTATATGGATGCCGCATCTTGTCGAACACATCGTTGATGGACCCTGTTTCCACCGCTTCGCCGGAATACATCACGCACAACCGGTCGCAGGTTTCGAGCACAAGTCCCAGGTTGTGCGAAATAAACAGCATCGAGGTGCCGTATTTCTTGCCCAGATCCTTCACCAAATCGACCACAGCGGCCTCGACAGTGACATCCAAGGCGGTGGTCGGCTCGTCGAGGATCAGCAAAGCGGGGTTGGCCATCAACGCCATTGCGATCACGATCCGCTGCTGCTGACCGCCGGACAGCTGGTGCGGAAAGGATTTCAGCATCCGCTCGGGATCCGGCAGGCGCACATCCGTGACCACCTCAAGCGCGCGCTGATAAGCGTCGGATTCCGACAGCCCCTCGTGGATCATCGGCACTTCCATCAACTGCTTGCCGATCTTCATCGCCGGGTTCAAGGACGCCATGGGCTCCTGATAAATCATCGCAATCTCGCGCCCGCGGATCTTGCGCAACTCCTCGGGGGACATCGTGTTCAGATCGCGCCCCTTGAACTTGATGGACCCCCCGACAATCCGCCCGTTCACGCCCAGGTCCTGCATGACACCCAGCGCCACGGTGGATTTTCCACAGCCCGACTCTCCCACGAGGCCCATGGCCTCTCCAGGTTGCACGGTGCAGGAAAAATCCATCACGGCCGGAATCTCGCGCAGTCGTGTGAAGAACGAGATCGAGAGGTTTTCGATCTCGAGGATCGGGCCGTCATAGGTCTCGGTCATTTGGGATCCTCTCGTTTCTTTTGTGCGGAAATACCTCGGGGGTCCGGGGGCTGGCCCCCGGTCGCGCGCGCAGGGTCAATCCTTCATGCTTTCTTCGCGCAAGCCATCAGCCAGCAGGTTCAAGCCCAGCACCAGACTCATCAAGGCCAGTGCAGGCGGCAGGGCGGGATGGATATAGACGGACAAGAGCCGCCGACCTTCGTTGATGGTCGACCCCCAATCCGGGCTTTCCGGGCTGACGCCCAGACCGAAGAACCCAAGCGTACCCAGAAGGATCGTCGTGTAGCCGATGCGCAGGCAGAAATCGACGATCAGCGGGCCCCGTGCATTGGGCAGGATTTCCCACAGCATGATGTACCAGGGGCCCTCGCCACGGGTCTGGGCGGCCGCAACGTAATCCCTTGTCTGGATGTCCAGAACGATGCCGCGCACGATCCGGAAAACGGTCGGCGAGTTCACAAACACCACCGAAACGAACACGATCAGGACGTTCGGCGGCATGGAAATGATGCCGAGCGGGTCCGCGTTGAACGCCAGACCCAGATAGAGCCAGCCGCCCAGAACAACCGTGATCGCCACGAACAGGTTGCGCTTGGCCGGTTGCGTGAAGTACCGCGAGTTCCACAGCACGATCAGGAACAGGATCGGGAACAGGAAGAGCACCGCGGCCATGTAGACCGGGATGCCGGTCGCCACGATCTCGGGTGTGACCAACAGGTAGAACAGAAGGATCACCGGAAAGGCGAGGACCATATTGGCAATAAAGCTCAGCACCACGTCCAGCTTGCCTCCAAAGTAACCCGCCGGCAGGCCCAGTACGATGCCGACCATGAACGCGAACAACGTGGCGGCAGGGGCGATCTTGAGCACCTCTCGCGCCCCCATCACCATGCGGCTGAACACGTCGCGGGCCAGATTGTCTCCGCCGAACAGATAGTGGGTGAACCCCTCGGCCCCCTCCGGCACCGGCGTGCCGGGTACCTTGTTCTTCATGCCCGACAGAACCTGGATCGGGTCATGGGTGATGATGATATCGGCAAAGATGGCGGTATAGATCCAGAACATCACCAGCGCGAAGCCGGTCATTCCGATCGGGCTGTCAAACAGCTTGCCATACAGACCAAGCCGACGCTTGTAGACGATCGACAGCATGAAGGTTGCAATCAGCGACACCCAGACCGGCATGAACTGCAGAAACACCTGGGTCCAGATTTCAAGGGAGGTCATCGGTTCCATCGGTCTCTCCTCATGCGATCCGGATACGGGGGTTGAGGAAGACGTAGCCGATATCCGAGATCAGCTGTGTCACGAGAACGACCGCGACAGCCACCACCGAACATGACAGCAGCAACTCGATATCATTGTTCGAGGCCGCTTGGACAAGCGTCCAGCCGAAGCCCTTGTAGTTGAACAGCGTCTCGACGATCACCACGCCGGTCAGCAGCCACGGAAATTGCAGCATGATCACCGTGAACGGGGCGATCAGCGCGTTTCGCAAGGCGTGCTTGATGACGATGTTCTTGAAACTGACGCCCTTGAGGCGCGCTGTTCGAATATACTGCGCGGTCATGACCTCGGCCATGGAGGCCCGCGTCATCCGCGCGATGTATCCCATGCCGTACAAGGCCATGGTCAACACCGGCAGGGCAAAATTCTCGAAGGTTGCGTTTTCCGCCGCCGACGCAGCCGATCCTTTCAGGATGGTGCGCCCCTCGATCAGGCCCCATTCCTTGAACAGCGGGGATAAGCCGGCTGTGGACGAGGCAAAAAGCACGACAAGAACCACGCCAGAGACGTATTCAGGCGTCGCCGTGGTCGCGATGGAAAAGGTCGAAAGCGTCCGGTCCGTGCGCGACCCCTCCCGCATGCCGGCAAGCACCCCGACGAGCAGGGCAGACGGCACCATGACCACCATCACCCAGAACATGAGTTTGCCCGTCAGCGCGAGCCGTTCCGAGATCACATCACCGACAGGCGCCTTGAACACCGTGCTTTCACCGAAATCCCCCTGGAGCACGCCGCAGAAAGTTGCAGGCGGCGGGCTGCCTGCGGGCAACAGACCATCGATGCAGCGCCCGCGCAGGCCACCATCCTCTGCCTCCCGCGTCCAGCCGGGTACAACGCCCAGCCACTCGCCATAGCGTAGGATCATCGGCCGCGCGAAACCGTTGCGGTCCAGCCAGCTTGTCACCTCGGCATCGGTCATCCGCACCGATCCTTCGGATTTGGCGAGCTTTTCGAGGTTCGGGCCCAGATTGGTCAGAAAGAAGACGATGAATGTGACGCACAACGCCGTCAGCAGCATCACGCCACTGCGGCGCAGGATGAAGAGCAACATGGATCAGTTCCTGCGATGAGGACGTGCGAAAAGAGGCCACCCCGCCAGGCGGCCTCTCTGGTTTGCGCGTGCGCGAGAGATCAAGCGGCGAAGCCGAGCTTGTAGACGTGGATCTCGTGGCTTGGGTGTTTTTCAGCGTTAACCACATCGCCCCGGTGGTGATTGTAGAGCGAGCGCCAGTAGGGCTGAATGATGACACCTTCGTCGCGCAGGATCTGCTGCACGCGGGTCATGACCGCGCGGCGGGCATCAGCATCCGCGATCGACAGGGCTTCGGCCAGTGCGGCGTCAAAATCCGGGTTGGAGAACGCGGTTTCGTTCCACGCCTCTCCGGAGCGATAGGCCAGCGCGAGGATCTGCACGCCAAGAGGGCGGTGGTTCCACGACGTGGACGAGAACGGATACTTCGTCCAGTCGCCCCAGAACGTTGCACCGGGCAGGATCTTGCGCTCCACAGACAGACCGGCATCACGCAGCTGTGCCGCAAGGGCATCTCCGGTGCTGGACAGCCATTCCTCGTCGGGCGTGATGATCTCGTGCACGTAATCGCCAAGACCCGCTTCCTCGATCATCGCGACCCCTGCTGCCGGATCGTAGGGTGCCGGGCCAATATCGGCGTATTCGGGGTGGATCGGACAGACATGGTGGTTGGCCGCCGTTGTGCCCTGATTGTTGTAACCAAGCTCCAGCAGAACCTTGTTGTCCACCGCCATTGCAAGGCCCTGACGCACGCGCGCGTCGGCGTAGGGTGTCACACCGTCCACTTCGGCAAGCTGGTTGGGGCGCAAAACAACTGTCGCTCCAGTCACAGCCTCGGTTCCGGTCCAGCCAATGGCTGTGAAAAGATCCACGAATTCGCCGGTGGTTTCATAGGTCAGATCGAATTCCTCGGCCTCGGCACCTGCCATCCACGTGGCGGGATCCGCGCCAAAATCGATAAACTCGATCCGGTCAAGGTAGGGGCCGCCGTAAACTTCGGTGCCCCACCATGTATGGTCCGGGTTCTTTTCGATAACGGCCTTCACGTTCGCCTCGAAGCTGACGGGCCGGTAGGGGCCAGTCCCGATACCATGGTCGAACGGATTGCCGCCGGTGTAGGTGGCGTCGGTGATAGCAGCCGGATAGTCCGCCATGTTTGCAACCACGGTGATGTCCGGAGCGGACAAGGTGAGCCTCACGGTCAGGTCGTCGACAATTTCGATCGCGCCCTCACGCGCCTGCCCGGTGTCGGCATCAATCAGGCCCGAGAAACGCGCTGCCATGGAGTTGCCCTCCAGCGACGTGTCACACCACCCCGCCACGTTCCGCGCCACGTCCTCGGCCGTGAAAGGCTCGCCGTTGTTCCACGTTACGCCCGGACGCACGTTCAGCGTATAGACGGTCGCATCCTCGTTCACTTCCCAACTTTCCAGAAGCATGCCCCGGAAGGTCCCGTCCGCGTTGTATTCCACGAGATACTCAAGGAATCCGCGCGAGTGATTGCCGAGTTCCGACCAATCATATGTCCGGGGTTCCTTCATCGCCTTGACCAGATGCTGGATCCGCAATGTCCCCCCCATGGCCGGGGTCGCGCCGTGTCCGGCGGCCGCCGCAGGTTTTGCCCCGATCATCAGGTGCGCGGTCGCTGCTGTGGCTCCCAAAGCGGTTGCATAGGACAGAAACTCGCGGCGGCTCAGTTTGCCGTCTTGGCAATCGCGTGCGTAGGTCGCGATTTGCGGGTGCAGCGGTTTTCTGTTGATGGTCGTCGATGTCATCTGGTCCTCCCTTAGGACAATTATGTCGATCATTTGGCCTAAACCCCTTTGTTTGCGCGCAGATATGCACGCAACCCGAGGCTGCCGCCTGAAGGAACTTTTTCGTGTTGCCTTTAACTCAACGGATATTCCGGCAAGCGTCAACAGCCAGACCCGACGAATAATGGTAATTTTTCGACACATGGGTGTCGCAAACAGACGTTCGGTTGATTTGCAAGCGGTTTGGCCGCGCTTGACCTAGCGTCAGTGCGGACGAAGCGCCTTGGTGCCGGTGTTGGGCGCTGCGGGATCGGTCGTTGCATTCCGTGCGGCGCTCGGTGTTTCGCCCATTCGTGCCCCGAACGCCCGGGTGAAGTAGGCGGCCGACCGGTAGCCAAGTTGCCGCGCTATGCTGTTGACGGGTTGGCGTGTCTCTTTCAGGCGGCGTCGCGCCTCTGAAAGCAGGCGATCCTGCAGGTAGCTGGACGCGCCTTGACCCGTTTCTGCCTGGCAAACCCTCGTCAGATGCGTCGCGGTAATGCCAAGCCGATCCGCATAGTCGCCAACGGACGGGCCATCCAACGTACCGTTTGCGATATCCTCTTCGACCA
The DNA here is from genome assembly GCF_049800835.1 of Tropicimonas sp. S265A. Lineage (NCBI taxonomy): Bacteria > Pseudomonadati > Pseudomonadota > Alphaproteobacteria > Rhodobacterales > Roseobacteraceae > Tropicimonas > Tropicimonas sp. S265A. The sequence continues at coordinate 203,833 of NZ_JBNAFU010000001.1, read as the reverse complement.
GCGCCATGAACCTCGCCGACAGCTGTTGGGATTTCGTCTCGGTCCACGAAGGCGCCCCGCTCGCCTCGTACGCGCGATCCAGCGCGATGCACAAAAGGTTGGCATGCGCAGCAACAGCGCGATCAGCGCCCTTACGAGCGGCGGTGCGTTCTTCCTCGATCTGGTTCAGGTGATGCGTCAGCGTCCGTTGATCCTGCGCCGCCAAGCTGCGCAGCAGGCGCGGCTCGGATGGCAGTTCCGGCACGGACGCGGGGTCAAGCCGCAGCTTCGTGCCAAAGACCGGTCCGGAAAACTCGAACCGCATTGCATGGTGTGCGGGCACGAACAAGTAACTCGGCGGCGTAAGACCCCGGGTGCGCCCGGACAGGATGACCCGGCCTTGTCCGCGCGTCAGCGAAAACAGTACCGGTACGTCCTCTGCATGCAGAGACGCAAGTCGCCAGTTTCCAGTCGATTGTATCGCCGCGAGAGAACTCACGCGGAATCGGTGCCCCATAGCCATGCAGAAAGGTTAACGCCTGCACGGACCCGCGCCTAGAGGTCCTGCGCAAAGATACGCGTCCAGTTGCTCATGCGCGCCTTAAACCATGTCCTCTGACGTTTGGCGAACTGACGCGTCGCAATCTGGGCCCGTAAGACAGCCTGCTCAAGCGGCACCTCCCCACGCAGATGCGACAGCAGTTCCACGGCTCCAATGGCGCGAGTCCACGGTGCTCCGTCCTGCCAATGGGCCGCATTGGCGCGCACTTCTTCCAAAGCGCCCTTGGTCATCATGGCTTCGAAACGGCGATCGATCCGTGGGGTCAACCAGTCCTTGGGGGCCTCAAGAACAATCGCCGCCGCAGATCCGAGTGCAACAAGGGGTGCAGGTTTTGTGGCCTGCCAGTCCGAGAGGGGACGCCCCGTGGCCTCGAACACTTCCCATCCGCGCTGAACCCTCATCGGATTTTCCAGGTCGATCCGGTTCGCCAGCACCGGGTCGCGGCTCTTCAGTTGGGCCCGCATACCGGGGAAATCCTGTTCTCGCAGCGTATCCGCGCGCGCGCGGATCGTGCGCGGTATCTCGGGAACATCGCTCAGACCTTCGGTGAGGCTGGACAGATAAAGCCCTGTTCCACCGACGATAATCAGCCTGTCACCTAGCTCTGTTAGTGCCTTGACGTCGCGCAGCCAGTCGCCGACGGAGTACGCCGGCGTGCACGGGGCATGCCCATAGAGCGCGTGTGGCGCGCGGCTGAGCTCATCAGTGTCGGGACGCGCGCTCAGGATGTTCCAGCACGCGTAGACCTGAAGCGCATCCGCGTTCACGATCACGCCCCCGCAAGCTTCTGCGATCCTCAGCGCGAGCGCAGATTTCCCGGAGGCTGTCGGCCCGGCAATCAGAACCGTCTGGTTGGGTGGAATTTTGAACGGGTCAAACATGGGTGTGGCGTTTCAGAGCGGGCCCATGCCGTTGGTTCGGGGGGCGAGAATGCATTGGCCGTTGATCCCGGCGCGTGTTCGGCGCACTTTGCGCCCGGCAAGAGACAGGGACAAGACGGAAGGTCACCGAGATGAGCGATGCAGGCACCCCAACCGGCGATGATGCTCCGGTCAAGTACAACCGCGTTCTTTTGAAGATCTCGGGCGAGGCGTTGATGGGGCCGCAAGGCTTCGGATTGCATCCTCCCACGGTGGAACGGATCGCGCGCGAGGTAAAATCAGTGCACGATCTGGGGGTCCAGATTTGCATGGTGATCGGCGGCGGCAACATTTTTCGGGGCTTGCAAGGCTCCGCGCAGGGGATGGAGCGGACAACCGCCGATTACATGGGCATGCTCGCCACCGTGATGAATGCTCTCGGAATGCAGGCCGCGCTGGAGGGCCTGGGTGTGCATACACGTGTGGTCAGCGCAATCCCGATGGATCAGGTATGCGAACCCTACATCCGGCGCCGCGCCGTTCGGCACCTTGAAAAGGGCCGCGTCTGCATCTTTGCGGCCGGCACGGGAAACCCGTATTTCACCACGGATACAGCGGCGACCTTGCGCGCGTCTGAGATGTCCTGTCAGGCTATTTTCAAGGGAACAAAGGTCGATGGCGTCTATGACAAGGACCCGGTCAAGCACGACGACGCCAAGCGGTATGAGACGATTTCCTATGACGAGTGCCTCGCGCAGCATCTTGGGGTGATGGATGCCTCTGCCATCGCGCTGGCGCGCGACAACAACCTGCCGATCATCGTCTTTTCGCTTGATGAGCCAGGGGGATTCCGGGGCATTCTGGCAGGCGACGGGACCTACACGACCGTGACCGAGACCTGACAGCAACGTCCGTGCACAGCCTTAAACCTGCCGTTATCGAAACCTATACAATGCGCAGGTAATGGGTGTAACTAGCGCCAAAGACCGGGGCACGCAGCCTTGGGACGACAATAAAGACGAAGCGAGCAAGATATGGCTGACGAGTTCGAGATCGACACCGATGACCTTGAGCGCCGCATGGACGGTGCGCTATCCTCTCTACGGACGGAATTTGCGTCACTGCGGACAGGTCGGGCATCAGCGTCGATGCTGGAACCGATCAATGTGGACGCTTACGGCACGATGACGCCGATCAATCAGGTGGGCACGGTGAACGTGCCGGAACCACGGATGGTGACGATCAACGTGTGGGATAAATCGCTTGTCGGCAAAGTCGAAAAGGCCATTCGTGAAAGTGGCTTGGGGATTAACCCTCAACTGAACGGCACCATTATCATGCTGCCGATCCCGGAACTGAACGAGGAACGCCGCCGCGAATTGACGAAAGTGGCGGGCACTTATGCCGAGGGCGCGCGCGTCGCTGTGCGAAACGTACGCAGGGATGGCATGGACCAACTGAAGAAGCTCAAGGCCGAAGGCATGAGCGAGGACGACCACAAGCTCTGGACCGAAGAGGTACAGCAACTGACCGACGCTTATATTGCCAAGGTCGATGCAGCGCTTGAGACCAAGCAAGAGGAAATCATGCAGGTCTGACAAAGACGTTCACTGGAGGAATTTTCACCTGTGGGGGGCGAGAAGCGAGACAGAGCCATGGATCAGGCAAAAGACATTAAAACCTCGGTGCCGGGCGGGAGCCCCCGGCATGTCGCCATCATAATGGACGGCAACGGCAGGTGGGCGCAGATGCGTGGCAAACCGCGTTTGATTGGCCACCAGGCAGGCGCACGCCGTGTGCGTGCGATCGTAGAAGCTTGCCCAACCCTCGGTGTCGAGTACCTGACGATCTTTGCGTTCTCAACAGAGAACTGGAAACGCACCCAGACGGAAGTCGCCGGACTTATGGGGCTCTTCCGGCGCTACATCTCCAAGGAGATGCAGAATTTCATGCGCGAAGGCGTTCGGGTGCGGTTTATCGGTGACCGGCTGCGTCTTGATGAGAAATTGCGCGAGTTGATGGACGATGTCGAGAAGATGACCGACCAGAACACGCGCGTGAACCTGACCATTGCGCTGAACTATGGCGGTCGCGACGAGGTGGCGCGCGCCACGAAGCGCTTGGCGCAGGACGTCTCGGCTGGCCGGATCGACCCCGAAACGGTGGACGAGACCACATTGGCAGGGTTTCTTGACACCTGCGTGCTGCCTGACCCCGATCTGGTCATCCGCACCAGTGGCGAGGCCCGGATTTCCAACTTCCTTCTCTGGCAATCGGCGTACTCGGAATACGAGTTCATCGACACGCTGTGGCCGGACTTCACACCCGAGATTTTCGCGGATGTCGTCGGACGCTACGGCGTGCGAGAGCGGCGCTACGGCGCCGTGTCGTAAGCCGGACACAGGACCACGATGACCAAATCCGGCAGCTTCGAAGACCTTGCAACCCGTCTGGGTTCGGGGCTGGCGATGTTGGTGGTCGGTCTGGGCGGCGTTTGGTTGGGGGGCTATCCGTTCCTTGCCCTGATTGCGGTGATTGTAGCTCTGATGGTGTGGGAACTGGCCCGAATGTGCGCACCCGAGGACGCGCAAGGGGCCCTGATGCTTGCGGCGATCGCTGGCGGGGCGGTCGCAGCGTCTTGCGTGATTCCCATCGGGTTTGCGCTGCCACTGCTCCTCATGCCGGGCATGATTGGTTTGGGTCGATTTGATCAGCAAAGACGCGTCTTCGCAGTCTACTCGGCCCTGATAGGGGTCGCCGGGCTGGGACTTTGGGTGCTGCGCGAGGATTTCGGTTTCGTCTGGATGCTCTGGCTCGCGCTTGTGGTCGTGGCGACAGATGTTTTCGGCTACTTCGCGGGCCGCGTGATCGGAGGGCCGAAGTTCTGGCCCAAGGTCAGCCCCAAGAAGACATGGTCCGGAACGGTTGCGGGCTGGATCGCTGCCGCCATCGTGGGCTGGATTTTCATGGCCAACACGGTTGCCGGATCGGAATTGATCGGTATTTCCATCGCGTTGTCGATGGCGTCCCAGATGGGCGACGTGTCCGAGAGCGCGGTGAAACGAAGGGCAGGGGTCAAGGACAGTTCCAGCCTGATCCCCGGCCACGGGGGCCTGTTGGACCGATTTGACGGCATGCTCGGCGCATCAGTGCTTTTGCTGCTGGTGGAGCAGATCATCGACTTTCCGCCGCTTCCCCTGTGACACTGGTTCTGTCACAACGGCTCTCATGACGCGGCGCATCTCCATTTTCGGCTCAACAGGGTCCATCGGGCAAAATACGGTGGACCTGATCGCGCGCGATCCGGAGGCGTACGATGTTGTTGCTCTGACCGGTGGTGCGAACATCGCGCTGCTGTCGGAACAGGCCCGCGCATTGGACGCCGACGTTGCGATCACTGCCTATGAGGACCGGCTGGAAGACTTACGTGCCGCGTTGACCGGCACACGGACCGAGACGGCCGCAGGCGCGCAGGCGCTTTGTGATGCCGCCGACCGGCCCGCCGACTGGGTGATGAGTGCGATTGTCGGTGCTGCGGGGCTGTATCCCGGCTTTGCCACGCTGCGCCACGGCGGCACCCTCGCGCTCGCCAACAAGGAAAGCCTGGTGACAGCCGGTCCCTTGCTGATGGCCGAAGCGGCACGCAATGCCGCGCGAATACTGCCGGTCGACAGCGAACATTCTGCTGTTTTTCAAGCACTTGCGGGTGAAGACATCAGCGCGGTTGAGCGCATCGTGATCACTGCGTCGGGCGGGCCGTTCCGGGATTGGCCGTTGGAGGCGATCGCAAAGGCGACGCTCGCAGAAGCCGTGGCGCATCCGAACTGGGATATGGGGCAGCGTATCTCGATCGACAGCGCATCCATGTTCAACAAGGCGTTGGAACTGATTGAAACACGAGAATTCTTCGGGATTGAGCCGGATCGGATCGAGGCTGTGGTTCACCCGGGGTCGATCGTTCATGCGTTGGTGGGGTTCAAGGACGGCGCGTTGATGGCGCATCTGGGCGCGCCGGACATGCGCCACGCCATCGGCTATGCGCTGCATTGGCCCGAACGGCGGGATCTGCCGGTCGCACGGCTGGACCTTGCCGCCATTGGCACACTGAGTTTCGAGCACCCGGACGAGGCGCGCTTCCCGGCGCTGCGCCTCGCGCGCGAGGTCATGGCCACCGGGGGGCGGGCAGGCGCGGTGTTCAATGCCGCCAAGGAGGCTGCGTTGGATGCCTTCATTGCCGGCCAGATCGGGTTTCTGGACATGGCCGATGTGGTTGAGGCGACACTTGAGGGCGTGGATCGCGAGATGTCCTTGTCAATTCCGCCTGAAAGCCTTGATTGCGTCGCAAATGTGGACCATCTCGCAAGGAACATGGCGCGCGCGCACGCGATGGACCGCGCCGGTTGAGGTAACGCGCCCGAGCGGGCGAGAGGGTATGCTTTGGAACTATTCGGCCTGATCCCGACATTTGGCGGTCTTCTCTGGACGCTTATTGCCTTCGTTGTCGCATTGAGCGTGATCGTCGCGATCCATGAATACGGGCATTACATCGTCGGGCGCTGGTGCGGCATCCACGCTGAGGTCTTCTCCCTCGGCTTCGGTCCGATCCTGTACAAGCGGACGGACAAACGCGGCACGCAGTGGCAGATCGCGGCCTTGCCGTTCGGCGGATTCGTCAAGTTTCTCGGCGATGCGGATGCCGCGAGCGGCAAGGATGGCGAAGGCATGTCTGCGATGTCCGAGGCAGATCGCGCACGTACGATGCACGGCGCAAAGCTGTGGAAACGAGCCGCAACTGTAGCCGCCGGCCCCGTGTTCAACTTTATCCTGTCGATCGTCGTGTTCGGCGCGATGATCCTTGTGCAGGGCACCGCGACCGAACGCCCGACGGTCGGGGCGCTGGCTGACCTGCCCGCAGAGGTGAACGAGCTTCAAACCGGTGATGTCATCCTCGCTATCGAAGGCACGCCAACCCCGGATTACGAAGCGATCAATGCCGCGCGCGAAACTCTGCCGCGTGTGGCGATGCTGAGCTACACGGTGGACAGGGCGGGGCAGGAAACCGTTGTTGACGGTCCCTTCCTGATGCCGCCGCTGGTTGCAGGCGTGCAGCCGCGCTCGGCTGCGATGGATGCGGGCTTCGAGATCGGCGATGTCATCACCGCTATAGACGGCACGCCGATTGCTGCGTTCGAGGAATTGCGCGATGCGGTGACCGCGTCGGAGGGCGCATCACTCGATCTGACCGTCTGGCGGGATGGGGCGGAATTGCCGATCACGCTTGCCCCGCGCAGGGTTGATCTGCCGTTGCCCGAGGGTGGGTTCGAAACGCGCTGGCTGATCGGGATAACGGGCGGGATGTTCTTTGAGCCCGAAACTGTCACCCCCGGTCCGCTGGCCGCAATCGGCCAGGGCGTGGAGCAGACCGGGTTCATCATCCAGTCCTCGCTGTCGGGCCTGTGGCACATGATCACCGGCGCGATCAGCACCTGCAATATCTCTGGCCCGATCGGGATCGCCGAAACCTCGGGCGCGGTCGCGTCGCAAGGACTGGATCAGTTCATCTGGTTCATTGCGGTGCTGTCCACAGCTGTAGGGCTGTTGAACCTGTTTCCCATCCCGGTGCTCGACGGCGGGCATCTTGTCTTTCACGCCTACGAAGCCGTTGCCGGGCGTCCACCAAGTGATCGCGCCTTGCGGGTGATGATGACAGCCGGCCTGACCCTGCTCCTGAGCCTGATGGTTTTTGCGCTGACCAACGACATTTTCTGCCCCTGAACCAGTCGATGCGGGATCAAAGGGCAGCGGATCTGAGCTTTGTGTCGCAAACGACCGCAATGCTGCCCAATTCGTGCCTCAATTTCTGTCTAGACCACCGGAGAAGTTACGGAGGTCACGATGGAACTGGTACAGAACAGCTGGAGAGGCTTGCGGACGTTTCTTGGCGTCTTTGGCGATAGCTTTCTTGTGGCTGTCGCAATCAGTGGTGCCGTGAGCGCTGCCGTCGCAGTGGCAACCATTCTTCTTCAGGCCGGGTAGCGCAGCGCGGTCGTACCGGCACTTATTCAAGAAACCTGCATCAATTCCAGCCCGCCGTTTTTGTCCGCGCGGACCATCAGTTTTTTGACAACCGACCCCATTCTCGGTAGGGAAAATCACAGGCAAAATACCGGGGCAGATTCTATGGGCAGGCGGGCTTATTACGGTTGGCGCAAAGCGGCGCACATCGTCAGTGTCACAATACTTAGCGGTTTGATGCTTGCGAGCCAGCCAGATATGGCGCTGGCGCAGGATTTCCGCTTTTCCCAGGTGGAAGTGAACGGCAACCTGCGGATCGATGCCGCGACAGTGTTGAGTTTTGCGCAGATCCCGCGCGATCAGCCGGTTTCGGCCGGCCAGCTCAATGACGCGTTTCAGCGGATCCAGGCCTCCGGTCTGTTCGAAGAGGTTGAGGTGCTGCCGCGTGGCAATACGTTGCAAATCAACGTGCGCGAGTTCCCGACAATCAACCGGGTAAACATCGAAGGGAACCGCAGCCTTGACGACGAGTTGCTGTTGCAATTGGTCGAAAGCGGATCGCGTGAGGTCTATACCCCGGAACAGGCCGTCGCCGATGCCGAGAGCATCACGGACGCCTACCGCCAGGCCGGGCGCATGTCCGCGACCGTCACGCCGCGGATCATCCGGCAGAGCGACAATCGCGTGGACCTCGTGTTCGAGGTCACGGAAGCGCGTGTCGTGGAAAACGAACGGATCAGCTTCGTTGGCAACCAAGTGTATTCAGACCGACGTCTGCGCCGCGTTCTGGCAACCAAGCAAGCAGGGTTTCTGCGGCAATTCGTGCGCTCGGATACGTTCATTGAAGACCGGGTGGAGTTCGACCGCCAGTTGCTGACGGATTTCTACCGCTCGCGCGGGTATGTTGATTTTCAGGTCCTCTCGGTCGCGCCACAACTCAGCCAGGAACGTGACGCGGTATTCTTGACGTTCAACGTGCGCGAGGGTCAGCAGTTCCGGTTCGGAGAGGTCACGGGCACATCCGAACTCGCGGCGATTGATGTGGCGGAATACGCCGCTGCGATCGATATCGACGCCGGGGAGGTCTATTCGCCGGAACTCGTGGACCGCAACATCGAGCGGATGGAGCGCGTGGCGCTTGAGAATGGCGAGAACTTCATCCGTGTTACCCCGCGTGTGACCCGGAATGATCGGGCAGGCACGCTGGATGTCGAATTTGTCGTTGAACGTAGCCCGCGCGTGTTCGTCGAGCGCATCGACATCGAAGGCAATGCTACGACGCTTGACCGTGTCATCCGCCGCCAGTTCGACACGGTCGAAGGTGACCCGTTCAACCCGCGCGAAATTCAAAGGTCGGCAGACCGCATTCGAGCGCTTGGTTTTTTCGAGAGCGTCGACGTGGATACCCGGCAGGGTCCGACAGATGACACCGTGATCGTCGATGTGGATGTCGAAGAAGGTTCGACGGGATCGCTGAATTTCGGTGGCAGCTACTCCGTCGATGATGGCATCGGCCTGCTCATCAGCCTAGTGGAACGGAACTTCCTCGGGCGTGGCCAAACGGTGGCCTTGAACTGGAACGGCACGGATGGCGACCAGACCCTGACCGCCCGGTTCATCGAGCCCTCGTTTCTGGAGCGCGACCTCGCGTTCAGCGCCAGCCTCGGTGTGACCGAGTCCGACAGTTCCAACCGTGACTTCGATGTCCGCGATGCGGGGCTTGATTTCGGTCTGTCGTTCCCGGTCAGCGAGAACGGACGCCTGGCCACGACATTCGGGTATTCGAGCACGGAACTTTCGGACCTCGACCCGGTCCAGTCCTCCCCGATCCTGCTGCGCGAGCAGGGGACGGATGAGGGCTTCGAACTCGGGTATACCTACACCTACAACACCCGCGGACGCGGTCTTGATCCCACAGCCGGGGTGCGCCTGCGGTTCGGCCAAAGCCTTGAAGGTATCGGGGGCGACAACACGTTTGTGCGGACCGAGGCCAGTATTCTCGGGGAGCGGAGCTTCCTGAGCGAGGATATTATCTTGCGCGGAATCCTCGAAGGCGGTGTGCTAAGCAGTGTCAGCGGGGATGGCCCCAGAACCCCATCACGGTTCTTCCTGGGATCAAACCGCTTGCGTGGCTTTTCGTCCTTCGGCGTAGGTCCGCGAGATCTGGCGGCGCCGAACGAAGATGCGCTCGGCGGCAACAAGTACGTCTCCTTGCGTCTTGAAACACGCTTCCCGCTCGGCCTGCCAGAGGAGTACGGCATCGATTTCGGGGTGTTCTGGGATACTGCGTCTGTCTGGGATTTGAACGATACGGATGGCTTCAACGGTGTGCCGGTGGATGACAGCCTGATCCTGCGATCCTCGGTCGGGATTTCGGTGTTCTGGACAACTGCGCTTGGACCGCTGCGGTTCAATTTCAGCGAGGCGATCCGGAAAGAAGACTTCGATATCACGAACTCATTCGACCTGACCCTGTCGACCCAGTTCTGACGGATGCGTTGCATGCTCCGCCGCACCTTGCTCGCCCTCGGACTTGGCCTGGCGGCCCATGCGTTGCACGCGCAGGAGCGTCCGCGCAGCAGCGTTGTCATCATCGATCAGGAGCGGCTCCTCTCAGAGACCGTGTTTGGCCTGCGTCTGAGCGAGGAGTTGGAAGCGGCCTCCAGAGCGCTTGCGGAAGAAAATCGCCAGATCGAACAGATGCTCACCGATGAAGAACGCCTTTTGACCGAGCAGCGCCCCGAAATGACGCCCGACGTGTTTCGCGACGCCGCCAACGCGTTTGACGCGCGGGTCACCGAATTGCGGACTGAGCAGGACCGAAAGGCCCGTATCATTGCAGAGCGGCGGGATGCGGAGCGGCGATCGTTTCTGGACGCGGCGCTGCCGATCCTGGGTGGTTTGATGGCGGATTACGGGGCTTACGTCATTCTGGACCAGCGCCAGATTTTTCTGTCGGACGACCGGGTGAATGTCACGGACGAAGCCATTCGCAGGATCGATGACGCGTTGGGTGCGCGCGTCTCTCCTCAGCCCCGACCGAACCGGCCGACTGACCAGTCTCCCGTCGGGATGCCGCCGGATTTCAACGCGGATCCCGAGACACCTGCGCCGGACGTCCAGCTTCCGACCCCGCAATAGGACCAGCTTGAGAACTTGCCAGCGAGAAAGTCGCTTGTTAGCCACAGAGATAGGCTACACGAAACGCGCCGAATTAAGGAAGACAATGTCCGATACTGTTGATACCGCCCTGCCTGTCGTTGCCGATATCGGACTGATCCAAAGGATCATACCGCATCGCTATCCTTTTCTGCTTGTTGACAAGGTGGTTGATATCGAACGGTTTTCAGCCGCCAAGGGCATCAAGAACGTGACCATGAACGAGCCACACTTCACCGGGCATTTCCCCAGTGAACCGATCATGCCTGGAGTGCTGATCATCGAGGCACTGGCCCAGACCGCAGCCGTGATGGTCGGCGTGTCGGCGGACATGGCGGACAAGGAGTTGCTCGTCTACTTCATGGCCATCGACGGCTGCAAATTCCGCCGCAAGGTAGGACCCGGCGATGTTCTGGAGCTTCAGGTCAACGCCACCCGGGGCAAGCCCGGCGGTAAGGTCTGGAAGTTCCGCGGGGTTGCCAGCGTAGACGGTGAAATGGCTGCCGAGGCAGAGTTCACAGCGATGATGGATTTGCCCAAGGAAGACGCATGAGCGGGGTCGATCCTACCGCCACGGTGCATGCCAGCGCTGTCGTGGAGGATGGCGCCAGGATCGGAGCCGGTTGCCGCATCGGTCCGTTCTGCATCGTGGGCTCCGAAGTGACGCTTGGTCGAGATGTTGTCCTCAAGAGCCATGTGGTGGTGACCGGATGGACGGATGTGGGGGACGAGACGGTGATCTTTCCGTTCGCCTCCATCGGGGAGATTCCGCAGGATCTGAAGTTCGCGGGCGAGCGATCGAAACTTGAAATCGGCGCGCGCAATAGGATCCGCGAATACGTGACCATGAACACCGGGACCGAAGGTGGCGGCGGCGTAACGCGCGTCGGTGATGACGGGCTCTTCATGGCAGGGTGCCACGTCGCCCATGACGCGCAGATCGGCAACCGTGTGATCCTCGTGAACAACGCCGCTGTCGCCGGACACTGTGTGCTGGGCGATGATGTGATCGTCGGCGGCCAGTCGGGCATCCACCAATGGGTCCGCATCGGCAAGGGCGCGATCATTGGTGCGGTGACCATGGTGACAAATGACGTGATCCCCTACGGCCTCGTACAGGCCCCGCGTGGCGAGTTGCACGGGCTGAATCTCGTTGGTCTGAAGCGCCGCGGGGTCACGCGCGCGGACATAACAGCGCTGCGCGCTGCCTTTCAGATGCTTGCGCAGGGCGAGGGCGCCTTCGTGGACCGAGCCAAGCGCCTTGGTGACGAAACCGAAAGCGAATACGTGCGCGAAATCGTATCCTTTATCGTCGCGGAAACCGACCGCTCTTTCCTGACACCGCGCTGATGCTGGCCTTGATCGCAGGCAAGGGCGCACTGCCCGTCACCCTCGCCGACGCGCTGACCACCGCCGGGACACCCTTCCGCGTGCTGTCCCTTGAGGGGTACGAGCCTGACCTGCCTGACGTCATCAGTTTTCGGGTTGAAGCCTTGGGCAAGGTTCTATCGGATCTCGCAGAGGCGGGCGTCACAGAGGTATGTTTTGCCGGGGCCATGCACCGGCCCCCCATCGATGTGGCCAAGTTGCACCCTTTGAGCCTTCCGTTGGTTCCCCGCTTGATGGCGGTCTTGCAACACGGCGACGATCGCCTGCTGCGGGAAGTCATCGCGATTTTCGAAGAGGCGGGGCTGAAAGTGCGCGGCGCACATGACCTTGCCCCTGATCTGGTCGTGGCAGAAGGAGTGGTTTGCGGGTCACCGACCGATACCGACCTCACGGATGCGGCACGTGGAAAGGAAATCCTGGCAACCCTTGGGACGCTCGATATCGGACAGGGCTGTGTTGTTGCCGGAGGTCAGTGCCTCGGGGTCGAGACGCTGCAGGGCACGGATGCCATGCTCGGCTTCGTCGCACAAAGCCGCGCGGCAGTGTCGCCGCCGCCCGGAGGCGTGTTCATCAAACGCGCAAAGCCGGATCAGGACTTGCGGATCGATATGCCTGCAATCGGACCAGAAACCGTCAGCGCGGCAAAAGCGGCGGGCTTGTCCGGGATTTCCGTGCAGGCGGGGCATGTTCTGATACTGGACAAGTCCGAGGTCATCACGGCCGCAAGGAATGCGGGTCTGTCGCTCTGGAGCATGCCCTGATGCGCGTTTTTGTCGTTGCCGGAGAGCCGTCTGGCGACCGGCTTGGCGGCGCTTTGATGCGCGGTCTGAAAACACTGGTTCCGGAGGTCGAGTTTGCAGGCATCGGTGGACCGGACATGATCTCCGAGGGACTGACAAGCCGCTTCGAGATGTCTGAACTGTCGGTGATGGGCATTGCAGAGGTACTGCCGAAGTATCGCCACCTGATGAGCCGAATTGATGAAACCGCCACCACAATCGTGGCCGAGAAACCGGATGTTTTGATCACCATCGACAGCCCGGATTTCTGCCTGCGGGTCGCAAGGCGGGTCAAGGCCGCAGCTGACATCCGCACCGTGCACTACGTCGCGCCCACCGTTTGGGCATGGCGCCCCAAACGCGCGGCCAAGATGGCAAAGATGATCGACGAAGTGCTGTGTCTGTTCCCGTTCGAGCCTCCGTACATGGAGGCCGCTGGTATGAAGGCACATTTCGTCGGGCATCCCGTGGTCGCTGAAAGAACGGCGAGCGATGCAGAGGCGGCGGCATTCCGCAACGCCCAGAGCATTCCCGCAGACACGCCCTTGATCCTCGCCTTACCTGGCTCGCGCCGGGGCGAGATTTCCCGTCTCGCGCCGATCTTCGGCGAGGTGCTGGCGGCCGTCGTGCGTGACAAGCCCGCGATGCGCGTGATCGTTCCGACCGTTCAGCATACGCATGACCTTGTTGCAGACCTGACATCCGAATGGCCCGGTGCGCCGATCCTCATCCCGTCAGATGCTTCAGCTGACAAGGCCGCAGGGTTTGCCGCTGCCAATGTTGCGCTTGCCGCATCAGGCACCGTGTCGCTGGAACTTGCGGCCAGCGCGACGCCAATGGTCATCGCCTATGACATGAATATCCTGTCACGATGGCTGATCGGCGCGTTGTTGAAAGTCGACACCGTGACGCTGGTAAATCTGGTGTCGGACACCCGCGCCATCCCCGAGTTTCTTGGCAAGAACTGCACCGCAAGCGCCATCGCACCGGCGCTGCTGAAACTGCTGACGGATGCCCCCGCGCGCGAGACGCAAATGAACGCGATGCGGCGGACGATGGTCCTGCTGGGGCAGGGTGGGGAGGCACCGGGTCTGCGTGCGGCGCGCGCCGTGCTGAGCGGCGCTCAGTAACCGCGCCAGATCCAGCCACCCCCAAATATGCGGCTGCTGTCGGTATCGTAGAAGACGCAGGCCTGCCCGGGCGAAATACCTTCTTCGGGACTGATCAGTTCGACCTCGGCCTCTGTGTCCGAGATGGGCCGGATGACCGCGTCACGCGGCGGGCGGGTTGAGCGAACCTTGACCCCGACATGCCACTCCGGCTGGCTTGTCAGAGGTGTGTCTCCCAGCCAGTTGATCTCGCGCACGGGTATGACGCGCGTCGAAAGCGCCTCTTTCGGTCCGACGATCACACGCCGGGTGTCCGGGTCGAGCTTGACAACATAGAGCGGCGTGGACAGCCCTCCGATGCCCAGTCCACGGCGTTGTCCGATCGTGTAGTGGATGACCCCGTCATGCCGGGCCAGCACAGTTCCGTCCATGTCCACGATCTCTCCCGGATCGGCGGCTCCGGGACGCAGCTTTTCGATCACCGCCGCGTAGTCGCCGTTCGGGACAAAACAGATGTCCTGGCTGTCGGGCTTGTCGGCCACGCCCAGCCCGTATTTCGCTGCAAGCGCACGGGTCTCTGCCTTGGACGTCAGGTGCCCCAAGGGGAAACGCAGGTAGTCGAGTTGCTCTTGCGTGGTCGAGAACAGGAAATACGATTGGTCGCGCGTGGCATCCGCGGCGGAATGCAGTTCGGCCTTGGTGGCACCAACTTTGCGCTGGATGTAGTGACCCGTCGCCATGCAGTCGGCGTCCAGATCGCGCGCGGTCTCAAGCAGGTCCTTGAACTTTACCCGCTCGTTACAGCGGATGCAGGGGACAGGTGTCGCCCCGGCAAGGTAGCTGTCGGCAAACTCGTCGATCACGGCCTCACGGAACGTGTTTTCATAGTCCAGCACGTAATGCGGAAACCCCATTTCCTCGGCAACGCGCCGCGCGTCGTGAATATCGCGTCCTGCACAACACGCGCCTTTTTTGGCCAGCGCCGCGCCGTGATCATAAAGCTGTAACGTCACGCCCACCACGTCATAGCCTTCGGATGCGAGTTGGGCGGCCACGACGGAGCTGTCGACCCCCCCGGACATCGCAACGACCACGCGCGTGTCCGCGGGCGCCTTGGCAAAGCCAAGCGAGTTAAGCGGCACGTCCCCTGAGGGTGCCTCTGTGGAAGCTGGCACAGCCATTTCGGATCTCCTGAAAGTCGTTCGAAATATAGGAAAATCCGCTTCGTTCTCAACCCCGCGATTTCACCGTTGATTAAGGGGCATTGACGACACTGGCGCCATGCGAAGGAAGCGAGGGGTGGACTATGTATGTGAAACGAGAGCGAGGCCCGGTATCCGTCAAACTGCCGGACGGGTCAATGATGACGCGGTCCGATTTGCCGGAACCGACCACAACCCGGTGGGTAGCCAGCCGAAAGGCAGCGGTTGTAAAGGGAGTCGCAAGCGGCCTTATTTCCAGCAAGGACGCGTGTGAGTTGTACGGCCTGTCTGATGAGGAACTCTCCTCATGGGCGAAAGCTGTAGAAAAGCATGGGCTTAAAGCGCTCAAAGCGACGCGGCTACAGGAGTATAGACAACCTTAGGTTGTTAGTATTAACCTGTCTCAAGGTAACCGACAGTTAACCATTGTTGTTCACAGTAACGGTTAACACCATCGCCTAGCGGAGACAGATTGATGCGCATCCTTTTGATTGAGGACGACCCGACGACCGCCAAGAGCATTGAAATGATGCTGACCCATGCGAACCTGAACGTCTACGTGACGGCCATGGGGGAGGAGGGGATCGATCTTGCGAAGCTGTACGACTACGATCTGATCCTCCTCGATCTCGGCCTGCCGGACATGACCGGGCACGAAGTGCTGCGCCAGATCAGGCTTGCACGGATCGAAACACCGATCCTGATCCTGTCGGGCGCGGACAATACCGAAAGCAAGATCAAGGGCTTTGGCTTCGGGGCGGATGACTATCTTACGAAACCGTTCCACCGAGAGGAACTGATTGCTCGGATCCACGCGATCATTCGGCGATCCAAAGGACACTCACAATCGATCATCCAGACCGGCCAGATTGCGGTCAACCTCGATGCCAAGACGGTCGAGGCGGAGGGGGCGCAGGTGCATCTGACCGGCAAGGAGTATCAGATCCTCGAACTGCTCTCGCTTCGCAAGGGCACCACCCTTACGAAAGAGATGTTTCTGAACCACCTTTATGGCGGCATGGACGAACCGGAACTCAAGATCATCGACGTGTTCATCTGCAAGCTGCGGAAGAAGCTTAGCCAGGCAACGGGTGGTGAGAACTACATCGAAACGGTCTGGGGACGCGGCTATGTGCTGCGCGACCCTGAAACCTCCAGCCTTCCCACGATCCAGAGCGCAGCCGGGTAGCGCACCTTTCCCCTACGGCGACATTCCGATCGTCCATCCCCTGCCGGGCTCCGTCTATCGGAGCCCGAAGCGTTTCAGACCAAACGGTTGTGGACGTCCGGAGCGGGACTGCTAAACCTTGGTGCAAGACAGGGTGGGGCAGGGCATGACAGACACTGCGGCAGCACGAGACCAGGCGTTGGACCCGGGCAAAGTCAGCGAAGCAGAAGCGAGGCAGGAGCTTGAGGCTCTGGCGAAGCGTCTTGCCGAGGCGAATGCAGCCTACCATACCGATGACGCGCCAGTAATTTCGGACGCCGAATATGATGTGCTGAGACAGCGCAATGCGGCGCTGGAGTCCGCGTTCCCCCACCTCAAACGCGCCGACAGCCCAACCGAGCAAATCGGCGCACCTGTGTCCGAGACATTCGCCAAGGTCACGCATGCACAACGCATGATGTCGCTTGCGAATGCATTCGAAGAGGCCGAGGTCGTGGACTTTGATGTCGGATTGCGGCGCTTTCTGTCACTGGATGACACCGCGGAGCTTGCCTATACGGCCGAACCCAAAATTGACGGGCTTTCGCTTTCCCTCAGGTACGAGCATGGCACATTGGTGCAAGCGGCCACACGGGGCGATGGCACCACCGGCGAAAACGTGACCCCAAATGCGTGCACAATCTCCGATATTCCCGAAACCCTAGAAGACGCGCCCGAAATCCTCGAAGTGCGCGGCGAAGTCTACATGAGCCATGCGGATTTCGAAGCGTTGAACACCGCCCAGAAAGCGAAGGGCGCGAAAACCTTTGCCAACCCGCGCAATGCCGCAGCCGGGTCCTTGCGCCAACTCGACGCGGAAATCACCAGATCACGCCCGCTGCGGTTTTTTGCCTATGCGTGGGGTGAAACCTCCGCCCCGCTGGCCGAGACGCAGGCCGACGCGATCGCACGCCTGACCGCCCTGGGGTTCCAGACCAACCCGTTGACGAAGCGCTGCGACGGGCCCGCAGAACTGATCGCTCAGTACCGCGCGATCGAAGCGCAACGGGCGACCTTGGGGTATGATATCGACGGGGTCGTCTACAAAGTCGATGCGCTTGACCTCCAGCGTCGTCTTGGTTTCCGCTCCACCACCCCACGATGGGCCATTGCGCACAAGTTCCCTGCCGAGCTTGCCTGGACGCGCCTCGAAGCGATTGACATCCAGGTGGGACGCACAGGCGCGCTCAGCCCTGTTGCGCGGCTGACGCCGGTAACGGTCGGCGGAGTTGTCGTATCCAACGCGACACTCCACAACGAAGACTATATCGCCGGGCGCGACAGCAAGGGCGCGGACATCCGCGACGGGCGTGACATTCGGGTTGGCGATTGGGTTCAGGTCTATCGTGCAGGCGATGTGATCCCCAAGATCAAGGATGTTGATCTGGACAAGCGGGCGGGTGGCAGTGTGCCCTACGAATTCCCCGTTACATGCCCGGAATGCGGATCGGTTGCCATGCGCGAAGAGGGCGACGCCGTGAGACGTTGCACAGGTGGACTGATCTGCCCGGCCCAGGCGGTTGAAAAACTCAAGCATTTCGTCTCTCGCGCAGCCTTTGATATCGAGGGACTAGGCGCAAAGCAGGTCGAACAGTTTTACAATGATGGGTGGATCCGCGAACCTGCGGATATCTTCAAGCTGAAAGCGCGCTACGGAAGCGGCCTGCAACAACTCAGGAATCGGGAGGGCTGGGGCGAGAAAAGCGCTTTGAACCTCTTTCAGGCGATTGACGACAAGCGCAACGTGGCTTTGTCGAGATTTCTGTTCGGCCTCGGCATTCGCCATGTCGGAGAAAGCGCATCGAGCCTCATCGCGACGCATTTCGGCACGATCGAGGCCGTGCTGGAGGCGGCGGATTCGGCGGTCTCGTTTGAAGGCGACGCATGGGACGATCTGCTCAACATAAATGGCGTGGGGGAGGTGATGGCGCGCGCACTCGTCACGACGCTGACGCAGGATGCCGAGCGTGCTTCGATCGCGCGTTTGCTGGAGGAGGTGGCGCCAGCCCCGGCCGAGGCCCCTGAAGTTGTGGACAGCGCGGTTGCCGGCAAAACACTGGTGTTCACCGGCACGCTTGAAACGATGTCGCGTGCCGAAGCCAAGGCGACCGCCGAAGCGCTCGGTGCGAAGGTCGCGGGGTCGGTCTCCAAGAAGACCGATCTCGTGATTGCAGGACCCGGAGCCGGGTCCAAGGCGGCGAAAGCGGCAGACCTCGGCATCGAAACGGTGGATGAAGCGGGGTGGCGCGCCCTTGCCGGGCTGGACCCGTCATGACAGGCCGCCCGGCGGACTTGTTCCCTCTCTTTGCCGGGCTGGAAACGCTACCGGGAATCGGACCCAAGACCGCACAGAGTCTTGCGGCCAGCGGACTTGAGCGCCCACGCGATCTGGCTCTGACCTTGCCGCATACCGGGGTTGCCCGCCAGCGCGTCGCGACGGTCCGCGACGGTCCTTTCCCGTCAGTCATGACGGTGGAGGTCGAAGTGTTGCGCCACTTGGCGCCGCGCAGCAAAGGCCGCCCCTACAGGGTCGAAGTTCGCGACGCTGAAACAGTGTTTCATCTTGTTTTTTTTCATGCACGCAAGGACTTTCTTGAAAAAGTTCTTCCAGTGGGAGAGCTGCGAACAGTCTCCGGCAAGGTCGAAGTCTACGATGGGGTCGCGCAACTCGCGCATCCGGATCACATCGTCCCTCCGGAAGACGCGGACAAGCTGCCCGCGTTTGAACCGGTCTACCCGCTGACCGCCGGCGTGACGCAGAAAACCATGCAGAAAGCTGTGGCAGGTGCTTTGGCACATGTGGAGGAGTTTGCGGAATGGGCAGACCCTGCGCTGGTTGCGCGAGAGGGATGGCCGACGTTCCGGACAGCCTTGAACGCAGCGCATGCGCCAACCAGCGCAAATGATCTTGCTCCGGAGACGAAAGCGCGACAGCGACTGGCCTATGACGAATTCTTCGCCCATCAGGTGACGCTTGCGCTGGCACGCGCCAATCGTCGTCGCGCCCCGGGCAGATCTTTGCGTGGGACCGGTTTGATGGTACGGCCCATGCTCGATTCCTTGCCGTATTTACCGACCGGTGCGCAGCAGCGTGTGATTGCCGAAATCACCGAGGATATGGCCGCTGCGCACCGTATGAACCGACTGTTGCAGGGAGATGTCGGGTCGGGAAAGACATTGGTCGCACTGGTCGCTATGTTGCTTGCCGTGGAGGCCGGAGCGCAGGCCGCCATGATGGCTCCGACCGAAATCCTGGCTCGTCAGCATCTTGAAAGCCTCAGGCCGCTTGCAGAAAGCGCCGGTGCGATGGTCGAGGTTCTGACTGGGCGCGACACCGGGAAGGACCGGTTGGCAAAACTGCAAGCCCTCAGGGATGGCAACATCCAGATCCTGCTTGGCACCCATGCTCTTTTCCAAAAAGACGTTGAGTTTCAGGATCTTGCACTTGCCGTGATTGATGAGCAGCATCGGTTTGGAGTGCGTGAGCGCATGGAGTTGGGATCCAAGGGCGCCAGCGTGGACGTCCTGGTGATGACCGCGACGCCCATTCCAAGGAGCCTCGCCCTCGCACAGTACGGCGATATGGATGTTTCGATCCTTGATGAAAAACCACCCGGGCGCACGCCGGTTAAAACAGCGCTGGCCGCCGCGAACCGGCTTGAAGATGTGACAGACCACCTTCAGCGCGCCCTGGATGAGGGGCGGCAGGCGTATTGGGTTTGCCCATTGGTCGAGGAGAGCGAGACACTGGAAGCCACTGCCGCGACGGAGCGGTTCAAGACCCTGCGCGCAAAATTCGGAGAGGATCAGGTCGCATTGGTTCACGGCCAGATGCCACCGGCGGAAAAAGATGCCGCGATGGCGCGGTTTGTGGCGGGGGAGGCGCGGCTTCTTGTGGCGACCACTGTGATCGAGGTGGGCGTGAATGTGCCCAATGCCTCGATCATGGTGATCGAAGGGGCGGAAAACTTCGGTCTGGCACAGTTGCACCAGCTGCGCGGGCGCGTCGGGCGGGGGGCGGCGCAATCGACCTGTTTGCTGATGTACCGGCCACCTTTGGGTGAAACCGCACGTAAGCGACTGACTTTGCTGCGAGAGACGGAAGATGGATTCAAGCTCGCCGAGGCCGATCTGGCCATTCGCGGGGCGGGGGACCTGATCGGAACAGCACAATCCGGGTTGCCCCGGTTCCGTATTGCAGACCCTGAACGGCAGGCCGGATTGATGGCGCTGGCGCAGCGGGATGCACGCGCGGCGCTCGAAAAGGATCCCAAACTTGAGACCCCGCGCGGCGAGGCGATCCGCAAGTTGCTGTGGTTGCTCAGCCAGGACGAGGCCATTCGTTTAATTTCAGTGGGTTGAACCTTCAGAACACATTTTGTTCACGTTTGTTCTTAAAAAGTTCTTTACTTCTGGCGACTGAAATGAGAACAAAGGGTCAACAACGATCCCGAGGAGACGCCTGATGTTGGTTCGCATTAAAACAATCGTTACCCGGTCCCCCGGAACACTGGCCCTCGATGCAACGGGCGCTCTGGCGATCGTTCTGGCCTTTGCAGTGGTCCTGCAACTGCCTGGTATCCTTTGAGTTTCTGCCTGCGGTAATCGATATTGCGTGAGCAGTCCGCGCTTGCCCGGCGCCCGACTGTCAGAGGCCCCCCAGCCTCCCGCGCTCGTTCCCCATCGATCCGCCTCCTGTCCGCCGCCCGGCTGCCCGCTGGTGCGGCGGATTTTTTTGTTTTGTACGTTTTGTAGCAACCAGAAAAAGGCGTTTTTACAAATTGTACAGATCGGAGAACTTGGTTTCGAGGTAATCGAGCAGCGGCTCGGCGCTGGGTTTGGACCCGGTTGCGGCCTCGATCGTGTCCGATGGCAGGCGCAGGGCGCCATGTTGCTGCAACGCCTGCCGCAGCCAGTCGGTCGCGGGGGTCGCGTCGCCCTCCGCCAGCGCATCCTCCCATCCGGGCACGGCGGATTTCATCGCATCGAACAGGCACCCGGCGTACAGGTTGCCAAGCGCATAGGTCGGGAAATAGCCAAAGAGGCCGACCGACCAATGCACGTCCTGCAAGACGCCGTTCGACGGCTTGTCGACCGCGACGCCGAAATCCGACGCGAACCGGTCATTCCACGCCCCTGGCAGATCGGCCACTGACAGGTCGCCCGACACCAGCGCGCGTTCCAAATCGAAGCGCAGCATGACGTGAAGGTTGTATTGCACCTCGTCCGCCTCTGTCCGGATATAGCCTTGGGTCAGCCTGTTGACAGCGCGATAGAACGCGTCCGGCCCGTCGAGGCCAAAATCCCCGAACTGCGCGACCATCTGATCGTAGAGCCAGCCGGTGAACGCACGCGAGCGCCCAAGCTGGTTTTCGTAGATCCGGCTCTGGCTTTCATGCACGCCCATCGAGGCCCCGCGCCCGATGGCTGTCAGGCGGTACGCGGGATCGACGGCCTGTTCATACGTGGCGTGCCCGACCTCGTGAATCGTGGAGTAGAAACAGTTGAAGGGATCGGTCGGTGCAACCCGCGTCGTGATCCGCACATCCGCGCCGGAGCCGGAGCTGAACGGGTGCACGGCCAGATCGATGCGCCCCATGGACTGGTCATAACCGAACGCGGTGGCGAGCTTTTCCGACAGGGCCAATTGGCCCGCATCATCGAATGTACCGGACAGGGTCGGGGCAGGATCTGCGGCGAGGGCCGCGTCGCGCAGCGTAACAAGGCGGGGCCGCATTGCATCGAACATGGCCGCCATCCCGGCCGCCGTTGCGCCGGGTTCATAATCCTGCAAGAGCGCGTCGTAGAGCGTGCCGTCATCCTCGGCCAGCAGAGCGGCTTCTTCGCGTTTGAGCGCGATCACCTGATCCAGCGTCGGAGCGAAGGCTGCAAAGTCATCCGCCGCGCGCGCTTCGGCCCAGATGCCCTGCGCGCGGGAGGTCAGCGCCGCCAGGTCCGTCGCAAGACGGGCCGGGATGCGCGCGTTGCGGGCGTAGGACCGCGCGATTTCACGCAGTTGCGCCTCCTCCGCCTCGGTCTCTGTTTCGGCTGCGGCAAGCCAATCGCCGAGGCGCGGATCGGTACGGCGGGAATGAAGCACAGCCTCCAGCGCGGCCATCTCCTCGGCCCGTTGATCGGCAGCCCCTCGCGGCATCATGGTTTCCTGATCCCAGCCCAGCCGGCCCATGATCTGCCCCAGCGCCTCTGTTTCCCGCTGGAACGCCAGCAGATCGGTCAATGCGCTCATGCGGCGGCCCCCCGGATGGAGATGGACTTGGGATAGCGCGCCAGGAACCGGGCGCGCAGGATCAGCGCGATCAGCACGACCGCCCCGAACTGGTGCGCAATGGCCCAGTACCACGGGGCCGCATTCAGCACGGTGACGATTCCCAGAACGATCTGACCAAAGAGCATCACCGCCACCCAGTCATAGGCGCGTTTGGTCAGCACATTCGGGGACTTGCGCGCCACGACCCAGACCCCGATGGCGAGGAGGATCAGCACATAGCCGACAATACGGTGGATGAACTGCACCGTGCCCGGGTTTTCAAAGAGGTTCCGCCAGACAGGGTCCAGATCCCACATGTCAAGCGGCAGAAAGCCCCCGGCCATCAACGGCCAGTCGGTGAAGGTGCGGCCCGCATCAATCCCGGCGACCAGCGCGCCGATCAGGATCTGCACGAAGCTGAGATGCAGAAGGCCAGTGGTCATGCCGAAAAGTTTTTTCTCGCCGGACCGGCGGGCTTGCAGAAGATCAGCCTCTGTTCGGCCAAGGTGCAGGATATACCACGCGATCAGCGCCAGGATGAAGAACGCGAGGCCAAGGTGAACGGCGAGGCGGTACGAGGCGACATCGAGCATCGTTCCGGTCAGACCGGATGAGACCATCCACCAGCCGATTGCGCCCTGAAGGCCGCCGAGTGCCCCCAGCAATGCCAGCCGCCCGGTCCAGCCCGGCGGGATCTTGCGCGTCACGAGAAAGCCAAAGAACCCAAGCGCCCACACAAGACCGATGACGCGACCAAGCTGCCTGTGCCCCCATTCCCACCAGTAGATGAACTTGAACTCCGACAGGGTCATGCCCTTGTTCTGCAACTGGTATTCGGGGATCTGACGGTAAAGCTCGAACTCGGCTTGCCAGTCCGCCTCGGTCAGCGGCGGGATTGCCCCCGAGAGCGGCGCCCAGACCGTGATCGAGAGCCCCGAATCCGTGAGCCGGGTCAGTCCGCCCACCGCAATCATGATCACC
Organism: Tropicimonas sp. S265A; assembly: GCF_049800835.1. Classification (NCBI taxonomy): domain Bacteria; kingdom Pseudomonadati; phylum Pseudomonadota; class Alphaproteobacteria; order Rhodobacterales; family Roseobacteraceae; genus Tropicimonas; species Tropicimonas sp. S265A. The sequence continues at coordinate 180,323 of NZ_JBNAFU010000001.1, read as the reverse complement.
ACCAGCGCAAAGAGGATCATCAGCCAGACGCGCACCGCCCCGCGCGCGCCGGTGCGCTTGGCCCGGTCGATCACGCCGGGGGACGGCGTTGCGGTTTGGGGGGCATCGCTGCCCACCTCCTCGAAAATGCTGCGTTTCTTGCTCATGTGTCGGCTCAGTCGTTGTCGGTCTCTGGCGCAGAAGATGCGCTCGCGGATTTGCTTTGCCAGCGGGCGAACTGCCGCAGCATGCCGTGGAATGTCTGCACATCCGACAAGGTCAGCGGCAGGCGGCCCAGCATGTTGCGCAGGTTGGTTTTCATGTGCGGGATCTTGTCTGGCGGGTGGAAGAACCCGGCCTGTGTCAGCCGTTCTTCGAAGTGGTCGCCGAGCTTTTCGGTCTCAAGCCCGCTGGCGAAGCGGGTTTTGGCGAACTCGATGATCTCGGGCGGGGTGGTGTCGCCTTGCCGGCGCCATTCATAGGCAACCAGAAGCACGCATTGGGCAAGGTTGAGCGACGGAAAGTCGGGGTTCACCGGCACGGATATGATCGCATCTGCGGGGGCAATGTCGTCGTTTTCCAGTCCTGCGCGCTCTGGCCCGAACAGGACCGCGACCCGCTGGCCACTGTCGATCAGGGCGCGGGCCTGTGCCATCGCGCGTTCCGGGGTCAGCACCGGTTTTGTCAACTCACGCGGGCGGGCCGTGGTGGCATAGATGTAGTCCGCCTCGCGCAGGGCGGCCCGTGTGGTGTTGAAGATCCCCGCATTGTCGAGAATCCGGCCTGCGCCCGACGCAAGGGCCACGGCGCGTTCGTTCGGCCAGCCATCACGGGGGGCGGTGACACGCATCTGCGTCAGGCCGAAATTGAACATGGCGCGCGCGGCAGCACCGATGTTTTCGCCCATTTGCGGGCGGACAAGCACGAAGGCCGGCTGATCTGGGGGCGAGACGCTCATGCCCCGTCTGATACGCGGCGCGCGCAAGGGCCGCAAGCCGCCGCGCCCCCGCGTGGATCGGGCATTTTCATCGCCGCGGCAGGGGGGTATAGCAGGCGGGATAAGAACGGAGCCCCGAAAATGGCCGACACGTCCGAGACCGCCCCAGAGCAGCCACAGCTTTATCTGATCACGCCGCCGGAGTTCGACCTGCTGGATTTCCCGGGCCAGTTGGCACGTGTGCTGGACGCGCGCGCGATTGCCTGTGTACGGCTGGCGCTGGCCACGCGGGATGAGGACAGGATCGGGCGCGCGGCTGATGCCTGCCGCGAAGTGGCCCATGCCCGCGATGTGCCCCTGGTGATCGACAGCCATTGGATGATGGTGGAACGCCACGGGCTTGACGGGGTGCATCTGGGCGACGGCGCGCGCTCTGTCCGCAAGATCCGCGCCGAACTGGGAGCGGATGCGGTCGTGGGGGCGTTTTGCGGGGTGTCACGTCACGACGGCATGAGCGCCGGGGAGGCGGGCGCCGATTACATCGCCTTCGGGCCTGTAACCGAGGGGCTGACCGGCAGCGGCGAGGTGGTTTCGCTGGACACGTTTGCGTGGTGGTCCGAAGTGATCGAGGTGCCCGTGGTGGCCGAGGGGCGCCTGACCCCCGATATGGTTGCGGCCCTGGCCGACAAGACCGATTTTTTCGGCATCGGGGACGAGATTTGGACAGGCGATGATCCGGTTGCGGCACTGAACGCGCTAGTCGCCGTGCTCGACTAGGTCATCGGCGCCATCAACTCGACCTCGTCCCCGTCCTTCACGGATGTATAGAAGCACACACGGCGGTTGGTGTGGCAGGCCGCCCCGGTTTGACGTACGAGCGCCAGCAGGCAATCGCGGTCACAATCCACGCGCAGATCGACGAGCTCCTGTACATGGCCTGACGTTTCCCCCTTGATCCAGAAGGCCTGCCGCGAGCGGGACCAGTAGGTGACGCGCCCGGTCTCAAGCGTCTTGACCACGGCCTGCGCGTTCATCCACGCCATCATCAGCACCTCGCCCGTCTCTGCCTCCTGCGCGATGACGGGGATCAGACCTTGGTCGTTGAACCGAAGGGTTGCAGGATCAAACGCCATGTGGAACTCCTATGGACATGCGACAGCGCGGCCTATCTAAGGCAGGACCGGAGGAAACGCCATGTCTGACACGGACCTGATCAAACTCTATTCGCAGCGCATTCTGGCGCTGGCGGCAGAGATTCCGCATACTGAGCGTCTGGAGGCGCCCGACGCAACCGCCAAGAAACGCTCACCGTTGTGCGGATCGACCGTGACGGTGGATGTGAAGCTTGCCGACGGCAAGGTCGCGGAGTTCGGACAGGACGTCAAAGCCTGCGCCTTGGGGCAGGCGGCGGCTTCCGTGCTGGGGCAGGCGGTGATCGGGCGCACCCGCGCGGAGGTGGAAACCGCGCGCGACCAACTCAAGGCGATGCTCAAGACCGACGGACCTGTTCCCGACGCGCCGTTTGACGGGCTGGAAGTGCTGATCCCGGCCAAGGACTACAAGAACCGCCATGCCTCGATCCTGCTTGCCCTGGAGGCGACCGCCGCAGCGATGCAGGAGGCCGAATCGGCCAAATGCGCTTGAGCCTCATTCGGGTCTGAAGATATCCGGGGAGCGCGAGGCGCTGGCCTCTCGCTACGACCGTCGCACTGGCTCACCGCTCCGGAATAAGCCCCCGCGGGCTGAACCGCAGCACCAGCAGCAGCACGATCCCCATCACCAGGAACCGCATGTAGACTGCGTTGGCGATCAGGTGGTCCTTGAGGAAACTTCCATCCTCCAGCCCGGCCGTCAGAACGCCCATCAGCCATGTGCCCATCGGTTCCACCTGCACATACAGGAACCACACCAGCATCCCGCCCAGCACGGCACCCCAGTTGTTGCCCGACCCGCCGACGATCACCATCACCCAGATTAGGAACGTGTAGCGCAAGGGCTGGTACGCCCCGGGGTTCAGCAGTCCGTCCATCGTGGTCATCATCGCGCCGGCGAGGCCACAGACCGCGGAGCCGATGACGAAAATCTGCAGATGGCGGCGCTTGACGTCCTTGCCCATCGCCTCGGCAGCGGTTTCATTGTCACGGATCGCGCGCATCATGCGCCCCCAGGGCGAACTCAGCGCCTTTTGCGCGAGCCACATCAGGATCAGAAGAACGGTCAGGAACAGCCCGGCATAGGCCAGCTTCACTGTCAGAGTGCTGAGCCCGACCGGATCAACACCCCAGGCTTCGGCGCGCGCCAGAAAACCGGGGTCTTCCTGCAACTCGATCTCGTAGGGAACGGGCCATGGACGCGGCAGGCCATTGACGTTCTTTACGCCGCGCGTCAGCCAATCCTCGTTGCGGATGACCGCAAGGATGATTTCGGAGATCCCGAGCGTGGCGATGGCGAGGTAGTCCGAACGCAGGCCGAGTGCCGTCTTGCCCACGATCCACGCGGCCCCGGCGGCGAACAGCGCGCCCACCGGCCACGCGATCAGGATCGGCAGGCCGAGCCCGCCAAGGTAGCCTTCGCCTGCGGGGTTTACAGCCTCGATCGCGTCGCGTGCGGGGCCGAACAGGGCGCGGAAGATCACCGCGCCGACGATGAGAATGGCCAGAACCGCCAAGGCGCGATACTTCGCACCCGCCAGCCTGCGCCAAGCAAAGATGGCGCCGATGATGGTCGCGATCCCGACGGTCAGCGCAAACAGCATCTGCAAGCCGCCCTGCGCCCACGCCTCGTTCACCGGTGGCATGGACACGAGAACAGCCGCAACGCCACCCAGAGCCACAAAGCCCATGATTCCGACGTTGAACAGGCCCGCGTAGCCCCATTGCATGTTTACACCCAGCGCCATGATCGCGGCGATCAGGCCGAAATTCAGCAAGCCAAGCGCGGAATCCCAGCTTTGCAGCACACCCGTCAGGGCGATCAGCCCGGCCATGCAGGCAAAGAGAAGCGGTGTCCGGACAGCGTTGTTCATACCGCTTTCCCCCTGAAGATGCCTGTCGGTCGGATCAGCAGAACGATGATCAGAATGACGAAACTGACGGCGAATTTGTATTCCGTGCCCAGAAGCTGGACGAGGCCCTCGGGCGCCAGTGCCTCGGGCAGGATGTAGGTTGCGACCTTTTTCCAGGCGTAGGTAACGGCGACCTCGGAAAACGCGATGATGAACCCGCCTGCAATGGCCCCGAGCGGACTGCCGAGGCCCCCGACGATGGCGGCGGCAAAGATCGGCAGCAGAAGCTGGAAGTAGGTGAACGGGCGGTAGGATTTGTCGAGCCCGTAAAGCGTGCCTGCCGTGACGGCGAGGGCGGCGACAATGATCCAGGTGACCATCACCACGCGTTCGGGGTTGATGCCCGACAGCAGCGCCAGATCCTCGTTGTCAGAGAACGCGCGCATGGATTTGCCGGTGCGGGTCTTGTTGAGGAACCAGAAGAGGATCGCAACGACAATGACAGCGGTGACGATGGTGATCCCTTGGGACGTGCGGAACGCCAGCCCCTCTGACAGGCCGGTCATGTCGCGAAACTCGCGGGCGGAGATGATGAACCGCTCGCCATCAGAGAACCGTTGATTGTCCGGGCCGATGATGAACCGCGTCAGCGCGTTGTAGACGAACATCACCCCCAGAGAGGCGATCACGTAAATCACCGGGGCGGCCTTCTGTTTTCGGTAGAATTTGTAGACCGCGCGGTCGGTGCCGATGAGGAGCACGGCCGTCAGCATGATGCCGAAGGGCAAGGCCAGCAGCGCGGTGGGCAGGGGGCCGAACCCGATCCCGGCGGCCTGAAACCCCCAGGTGATCAGGATCACGAACATGGTCCCCAGCGCCATCGTATCGCCATGGGCGAAGTTCGAGAAGCGCAGGATACCGTAGATCAGCGTCACCCCGAGCGCACCAAGCGCCAGCTGGCTGCCATAGGCGGTCGCAGGGATGATGACGAAGTTCAGAAGGGCAATAAGGGCGTTGAGGAAGTCCATTAGTCGGCCCTTTCGCACTTGCCGAAAGCCGTTATGGCAATCCCGATATCCATGTTGTTATGGACCGTCAGAATAAGGTTTCCGGTTGGCATCAAGGTAAGCATCTCCTGCCTCCCGGTTTTCTCGTCGAATGACTGAGCAAAAATGGCGTTGTTCTCCAGCTCGACAAAGCGATCAAACTTGGCGCTCCTGTGCCCAAAGTCCGCCGTGAGGACGTTATTTTCACCGCCGGAGATACGAACTGGAGGGGAGGATTCACGTCCATGGTCGCTGCAAGGTTCTGTATGGCCACATACGAGTTCGATATTGCAAACGAGAGTGGGCTTCGCTGAAGCTGCGCTGGCAAAACCAGAATGCAAAGAGCGGCTGTCACGTAGCGCACTAGTCAGCCCCCCAAGAACGATTTGCGGACTTCGGGGTCGGCCAGAAGGGCTTTGCCGGTGTCGGTGTAGCGGTTGGCGCCTTGCACAAGGACATAGCCTTTGTCCGCGATCTCAAGGGCTTGGCGGGCGTTTTGTTCCACCATGAGGATGGAGATGCCGGTGCGGGCGACCTCGATTATACGGTCGAAAAGCTCGTCCATCACGATGGGGCTGACCCCGGCTGTGGGCTCGTCCAGCATCAGGACCTGCGGCTGGGTCATGAGCGCGCGGCCCACGGCGACCTGCTGGCGCTGGCCGCCCGACAGCTCTCCGGCGGCCTGACGGCGTTTGTCGTGCAGGATCGGGAACAATTCATAGACCTGATCCATCGTTTCGGAGATGTCGTCGCGCCGGATAAAGGCCCCCATTTCGAGGTTCTCCTGCACCGTCATGGACGTGAAGATATTGTTGGTCTGCGGCACGAAGCCCATGCCCTTGGCCACCCGCGCTTGCGGGCTGAGCGCGGTGATATCCTCGCCCCCCAGCCGGACAGTGCCGGTATGGATGTTCAACATCCCGAACACCGCCTTCATCGCGGTGGATTTGCCCGCGCCGTTGGGGCCGACAATCACGGCAATCTCGCCCCGATCGACCGAAATCGTGCAGTCGTGCAGGATATCCGCGCCCCCATAGCCGCCGGTCATGCCATCGCCGATCAGGAACGGTTCTCCGGGAATGGCCAGGCGGTGGTCGCCTTCGGACGCGACCGCCGCGAACGTGCCGCCGGGGCGGGGATTGGTGATCGAGGCGTCCTTGTTGCCCCGGTCGGAATAATCGCTCATCGCGTCCCTCTTTTTCTTGTTTTTGGGGCTCTGATCATGTTGGCAGGCAGGTTCCAAGGTGTTGCTTGGGGATCAGATCCCGCCCGGTGACAATGTCGCCGTGCGCGGCCGCGCCGAACGCGGAGTGTTCCAGCACCGGCAGGACCGGGCAAAGCGCCCTCAAGACGCGCCCTCCAGCTTCTCCTTGTTCTTCAGCCCCGTGCCCAGATACGCCTCGATCACCTGTTCGTTGGCCTTGATGTCGGCCATCGTGCCCTCGGCGAGCTTTCTGCCCTCGGCCATGACGATCACGGGGTCGCAGAGCTTGCCGATGAAATCCATGTCATGTTCGATGACGCAGAACGTGTAGCCGCGCTCCTTGTTCAGCCGGAGGATCGCGTCGGCGATCGTCATCAGCAGCGTGCGGTTCACGCCCGCACCGACCTCGTCGAGGAACACGACCTTGGCGTCAACCATCATTGTACGGCCAAGCTCAAGCAACTTCTTCTGCCCGCCCGACAAGTTGCCCGCAAGCTCATCCTTGAGGTGATCTATCGTCAGGAATTCAAGCACTTCGTCGGCTTTCTTCAGAAGCGCCGCTTCTTCTTGCGCGATGCGTCCACGCCCGAACCAGGTGTTCCAGAGCGTCTCTCCCGATTGGCCGCCGGGGACCATCATCAGGTTCTCACGGACCGTCATCGTGGAAAACTCATGCGCGATCTGAAACGTGCGCAGCAAGCCCTTGGCGAACAGATCATGCGGTTCCAGCCCGGTGATGTCCTCATCATCCATGAAGACCTTGCCGGAGGTCGGTTTAAGATTGCCGGCGATCACATTGAAAAGCGTTGTTTTTCCCGCGCCATTCGGCCCGACGAGCCCGGTGATCGAGCCGGTCTCGATCGTTAGCGTCGCGCCATCCACGGCGCGAAAGCCGCCGAAATGCTTGTGGAGATTTTCGACCCTGATCATATCGTTCCTCGCAAAACAGCCCCGGGCGCTGCCGGGGCTGCTTGATGTCGCACAGGTTCGGCTCAGCGCATCTGCACTGTCTTGAACGCTCCGCCTTCGACCACAACCTGACGATACGTGCCGCCGGATTCGCCGGGGCCGATCAGTTCGACGCCCGTGGCTCCGGTATAGTCGATGTCACCGCCGCTCTTGAGGATTTCAAGCGCCTTGGCCAGATCGCCCGGGCCAATCGGCTCCCCCGGAGCGTTGGCCACTTCGAGGATCTTGGGCAGGTAATCGGCAGGCGCCGATGAGCCCGCAGCCTGCATCGCAAGCAGCATCACGGCTGCCGCGTCGAAGCTTTCGCCTGCATAGGCGGAGGTCGGGTCAAACGCGTCGCCCACCATGTCGGCAAAGACACCTGCACCGTCGCCAGCCGGGGCCGGAATCTGACCGAACGCGCCATCGAGATCAGAGCCGAACGCGTCTGTCAGCGTGTCGGAGATCATGCCGTCCGGCAGAATGAACTGTTCGAAGGACCCAGCATCCAGCGCGGCCTGAATAATGCCTGCGCCGCCGCCATCTGCGTATCCGGCCACGACCAGCGCCTCACCGCCTGCGGCGTCGAGAGAGCCGACCTCGGAGGCGTAGTCGCCCTTGGCCTCATCATGCGGGATGCTGGTGGTAATCTCGCCACCGGCGGCCTCGAACGCGGCGGCGAAGCTGTCGGCCAGGCCCTTGCCGTAATCGTTGTTCGTGTAGGTCAGCGCAACGGAGTTGATGCCCTGTTCCATGATGATCTGGGTCATGACTTCGCCCTGGCGCGCGTCCGAGGGAGCCATGCGGAAGAACAGGCCGTTATCCTCGATCGTCGAGAGCGCGGGCGAGGTGGCGGAAGGCGAAATCTGGACCATGCCGTTGGGAACGGACACATTCGACACGATTGCGCCGGTCGCCCCGGAGCACATGGCACCGATCAGGCCATTGATGCCTTCGGCCGTGATCAGGCGTTCCGCAGTCGCAGTGGCCGCGCCCGCATCAACGCAGGTGCTGTCACCGGAAACGGAAGTGATGGTCGCCCCGTCAAGGAACAAACCGCTTTCGTTGATCTTCTCGATCGCGAATTTCGCGCCCGCTTCCATCGGCGGCGCGAGGCTGTCGAGCGGGCCGGAGAAGCCGAGGGCGATGCCCAGTTTCACTTCATTTGCGCCTGCAGCCGAGGCGACGGCCAGAACAGCAACGGAAGCCAGTAACAGCTTTTTCATTCATTTAACTCCCTAAGTGGATCTAACGTCCTGCGCAGACGCTAGTTCGCCGTGTGCAGAAAGAAAAGGGGGCGTGCGTGGGTGCCCCTGCGTTATCGGACGCCATGCGGGCGCTCTGCGCGCCGCTTTGCTCACGTCCGCGTGGTCTGTGCTGGGTTTGGACGGGGGGACACCTACATCTGCACCATGCAAATCCGGAGGCAGCCAATGACCCGTCCCACAGTTTTAAGCCTGATTGCAGCCGCTGTTCTGACAAGTGCGCCTGCGTCGGCGGAAACCCTGCAAACCTCTGCCGGCCCGGTGGAGGTCGACCAGGTCGTCAGCGGACTGAACGAGCCGTGGGGATTTGGTTTTTTGCCCGGCGGTGGCCTGCTGATTACCGAGCGGGGCGGGCGGCTGCTGCATGTGGCGGACGGCACCTCAACACCGGTGCGCGGCGTGCCGGAGGTCGAGACTGGCGGGCAGGGTGGCTTGCTGGACGTGATGATCCCGCGCGACTTCGCCGGGAGCCGCGAGGTGTTTCTGAGTTTTTCGATCCCACAGGGGCGTGGTGCGGGCACCGGGCTGGCCGTGGGGCGTTTGAGCACCGACGGCACCGCGCTGGAAGGAACGCGGATCCTGTTCCAGTCCGAACCCGGCAGTCGGGGCGGGCGGCATTTCGGCTCTCGCATCGTCGAAGGCGTGGATGGCAAGATCTATCTGACCATCGGTGACCGGGGCGACGATGACAGTGCGCAGGATCTGGGCAATGAAAACGGCACCGTGGTGCGGCTGAACCGCGATGGGACGGTCCCCGCGGACAATCCGTTCGTGGGGCAGGCGGGCGCGCAGTCCGAAATCTGGTCCTATGGGCACCGCAATGCGCAAGGCGCCGCCCTTGATCTGGACGGCAACCTATGGGTGGTCGAGCATGGCGCGCGCGGCGGGGATGAAGTGAACCGCGTGGAACCGGGCGCGAACTACGGCTGGCCGGTGATCGCCTACGGGCGGCAGTATTCCGGCCTGCGTATCGGCGAGGGCACGGAAAAGCCGGGGATGGAACAGCCCGCGCATTATTGGGATCCGTCGATGGCGCCGTCGGGGATGATGATCTATTCCGGCGCGCTCTGGCCCGAATGGCGGGGCGACATGTTCATCGGCAGCCTGAAGTTTGGCTACCTGTCGCGGCTGGATGGCAGCAGCTTTACCGAGGAAGAGATCGAAGGCGACGCCACTGCCAGAACCCGCGACGTGCGCGAGGGCCCGAACGGCGCGATCTGGTTTCTGAGCGTCGGTAACGGCGCGCTGTATCGGATGACGCCCGAGGCGCGAGGTTAGACGCTCAACCGCGTCACGTGGCTGCCGCGTTCGCGGTAGGGGGTGATCTGGTATTGCGCGCGGTAGCATTTGGAGAAATGCGACGGCGAGGTGAAGCCGCAGGCCAGCGCGACGTTGATGATGCTCATATCCGTCTGCATCAGCAGGTTGCGCGCCTTTTGCAGGCGCAGTTCCATGTAGTACCGCTTGGGGCTGCGGTTTAGGTAGCGGCGGAAGAGGCGTTCAAGCTGCCGCGTGCTCATCCCGATATCCATGGCCAGGATCGAGGGGCTGATCGGCTCCTCCAGGTTCGCTTCCATCGTCTGGATGACCTGTGCAAGCTTGGGGTGACGGACCCCGATGCGTGTGGGTACTGACAGACGCTGCGTGTCCTGATCGGTACGGATGGTGGTGTAGATCAGCTGGTCGGCCACGGCGTTCGCCAGCTCCTCCCCGTGGTCGTTGGCGATGATCGCCAGCATCAGGTCGATGGAGGAGGTGCCGCCCGCCGTGGTATAGCGATTGCCGTCCATCACGAAGACCGATTTGGTCAGATCGACCTCGTCGAACGCCTCAAGGAAACTGTCCTGGTTTTCCCAATGGATCGTGGCCCGCTTGCCGTCGAGCAACCCGGCCTGCGCCATCGTGTAGCTTGCGGTACACAAACCCGCCGTCACGATCCCGCGCCGCGCCTCCCGCCGGAGCCAGTTCAGCAGGGGCTTGGTCGTCGCCTCGGCGATGTTGAGGCCGCCGCAGAGCATCAGCGTGTCGTCGCGGGTCAGCTCGGTCAACCCCATGTCCAGCTTGTAGCCCACCCCGGCGGAGCAGTAGGCGATCTCGCCACCTTCGCCCGCCAGCGCCCAGGAATAAAGCTCCTGTCCAGACATGCGATTGGCGATGCGCAGCGCCTCGACCGCGGACGAGAAGCACAGCATCGTGAAATTGTGCATCAGCGCAAAGACGAACCTGCGGGGTTTGTGCCCCGGGATCGGGTCGAGCGCGATGATCTGTACGTCGTCCATTGTGTCTTTCGGCGCGGTGTATGAGCGCGGGATGTCACCCGTGCCGGGCAGCTTCCCCTATCGTGCGCGATTGCGCAATCGTAGATCGCACCTCCGACGTAAAGCGCATTGGCAAGCCGCGCCGGGTCGCGTAGAAGGCCGATGTTTACGCTACCACAACGCTTGGAGAACCCCCATGACGCGGCCTTGGAGCAAATCTGACTGGCGCACGAAGCCCCGGATCCAGATGCCTGACTATACCGACGCAGCGGCCCTTGCCGCAGCAGAGGCGCAGCTTCAGCAGTATCCGCCGCTGGTTTTCGCAGGCGAGGCCCGGTCACTGAAGGCCAAGCTTGCCGATGTCTCGCGCGGCGAGGCGTTTCTGCTTCAGGGGGGCGACTGTGCCGAGAGCTTTGGCGAGTTCAGCGCCGACCTGATCCGCGACACCTTCAAGGTGATGCTGCAGATGGCGGTTGTGCTGACCTATGGCGCGAAGATGCCGGTGGTGAAAGTGGGCCGCATGGCAGGCCAGTTTGCCAAACCCCGCAGCGCCCCGACAGAGGTCAAGGACGGGCAGGAATTGCCCAGCTACCGCGGGGACATCATCAACGATCTGGATTTCACACCGGAAAGTCGCATCCCGAACCCGCAGAAGATGTTGCAGGCCTACACCCAGTCGGCGGCGACGCTGAACCTGCTGCGCGCGTTTTCCAAGGGCGGCTATGCGGATATCCACCAGGTTCACGCCTGGACGCTCGGTTTTGCCGATCGCGACGGGTCGGAGCGGTACCGGGAGATGGCGTCGCGGATTTCGGACGCGCTCGACTTCATGCGGGCGGCCGGTCTGAGTTCGGAAATTGACAGCAAGCTGAGCACGGTGGACTTCTTCACCAGCCATGAGGCGTTGCTGCTGGAGTATGAAGAGGCGCTGTGCCGTCTCGACACCACGTCGGGCAAGTGGCTGGCGGGCTCCGGTCACATGATCTGGATCGGCGACCGTACGCGGCAACCTGACGGCGCGCATGTGAATTTCTGTGCCGGAGTACAGAACCCGATTGGTCTGAAATGCGGCCCCTCGATCAGCGACGACGATCTGAAGGTGTTGATCGACAAGCTGAACCCCGAGAACGAGGCAGGGCGCCTGACCCTGATCGCGCGGTTCGGGGCCGGCAAGGTTGGTGACCACCTTCCGCGGCTGGTGCGCGTGGTCCAGGAGATGGGCGCAAACGTGGTGTGGTCCTGCGACCCGATGCACGGCAATACGATCAAGTCGGCGAGTGGTTACAAGACGCGCCCGTTCGAGTCGGTCCTGCGCGAGGTGCAGGAGTTCTTTGCCGTTCACGCAGCCGAGGGCAGCCACCCGGGTGGCGTGCATTTCGAGATGACAGGCAAGGACGTGACCGAGTGCACTGGCGGTGTCCGGGCGGTGACGGATGAAGACCTGTCGAGCCGCTACCACACCGCATGCGATCCGCGCCTGAACGCAAGTCAGGCGCTGGAACTGGCGTTTCTTGTCTCCGAAGAGATCGAAAGCTACCGCGCCACCGACGCCGCGAAAACGGCAACCGGGTCGTAGGCGGCGCTTACTTCACGATACGCAGGAACGGCGCTTTCCCGGACGGGCGGGTTTGCGCCGTTTCTGTATCCGCCCCTGTCAGAGCAGGCTGGCCAACGGGCTGCGCGTAGGTCTTGGCGACATCGGCAAAGCCGACCGGCTTCGCCGCGCCGGTGCCTGAAAGACCCTCGGTCCGGGACACCTTGGGCGAGGGCAGGCGCGCGGGCGCAAAGCTGACATTATCGCGGTTGATCTCAATATCGGTTTCGCGCGCTGCATCGATATGGAACCGGTAAGGCGGGTTCGGGAACGCGCCCCGGCCCACGAGACACCCGAGCGCCCGGGTCACCATGCCCTGATCGTCCAGCAGCGGCAGGATCATCATCTCGGCGTGGACGACCTGACGGTCCCGGTCAGCCCGGGCAGAAAGTTCCAGTTCGAGCGCGCGGGGGGTGGTGAACATCTTGTCCATCAGACCCATCAGCTTGTTTCGGTCCGGATGCTGGAACAGCGCCGACAACGGCATGCCGCGCACCTCCATCCCCATGAGGTCGGTCAGGTGTCCGCCCGCCACGCGCAGTCGCGCCACACCGGGTGCAAGACGTTCCAGAACGAAGGCGTAGGGCAGCGCCCCCTCGATCCGGCGCGGGTCGATATCGCCGCGCGCCGGCAGGCCGCCGTCAGGCCGCAACCCCTGCCAATAGTCGAGCATATCCACCATGACCTTGCTGCGCAGCGTCGCCTTGCGCTTGTCCAGAGACACGATTGCCTCGTCCCTGTTGGCCCCGTTGCGATCCATACCGTTCATCACTCAGCTTCCCTTGCACCATGCCCCGCACCAACGGGAGCCTTCGAGTTCACGCTGCGGTCAAACGATGTTAACGCTTGGGGCGTGAATTCCTTACTTGGACGTTAACATGCCAGACTTAGTGAAAATTGCATTGGGAAATATTACCAATGGTTAACCTCTCCCTGCACTCGATGACCGGCTATGCAACCCGAACAGGGGGGACCGAAACCTGGGGCTGGACATGGGAACTTCGATCTGTAAATGCCCGTGGTCTCGACATAAAATTGCGTGTTCCAGATTGGGTGACGGGGCTGGAACCGGCGGCGCGAAAGACACTTTCCGCAGATCTTGAACGCGGAAATGTGACCGGCGGGTTACGGCTCGCGCGGGCCGGAGAAGCAGCTGGCGTGGTTAACGAAGTCGCCCTCGAAGCGCTGTTGCGAACAGTAGGCCATGTTACAAACGCAGCCCTGGCGGAGGGGATGACCCTGGCGCCTCCGTCGGCGCTGGACCTGATGGCGGTGAAGGGCATCAACGATGGCGATCAGGCGAGCGTGTCAGAGATCACGGAGCTGCGCGAGGCGCTCCTGGTCGATCTGGCCTTAACGCTGGAGGCGTTCATCGAAAGCCGCGCAGAAGAGGGCGCGGCTCTGGGTACGATCCTGAACGATCAGATCACTCGGATCGCGGCCCTGACGGACACGGCGATGAGGCAGGCGGACGCACGGGCTGAAACGGGGGCAGCGCGGTTGAAAACGCAAGTCGCGACACTGCTGGAGGCCGCCGGGCAGGACGCGCCCGACCCGCAGCGCATCGCACAGGAACTGGCGGTGCTGGCGGTCAAGGGCGATGTCACCGAAGAGATCGACCGCCTGCGCGCCCATGTGGCCGCTGCCCGCGACCTGCTGGCCAAGGGCGGGCCGGTCGGGCGTCGTCTGGATTTCCTGTGCCAGGAGTTCAACCGGGAGGCCAACACGCTGTGTTCGAAATCGCAGGACACCGACCTGACGGCCACGGGGATGGAGATCAAGGTCGTGATCGATCAGATGCGCGAGCAGGTGCAGAACCTCGAGTAATGCCCCCTTGCCTGAAGGGCTGACGGTTGCCCTTTGGCGCGCCAGCGCCTAAGCCTGTCGCGCAGCGAGGAGGACGCGACACGTGACCGAGACCACAACGCCCCGGCGCGGGCTTCTGATCATCCTGTCATCACCCTCGGGGGCGGGAAAATCGACGCTGGCCCGGCGGTTGATGGACTGGGATGAGAGCCTGTCTTTCTCGGTATCGGCCACCACGCGCGCGCCCCGTCCGGGTGAGGAGGACGGCGTGCATTATCACTTCATCAGCGCCCCTGCTTTCAAGCAGCTTGTCAGCGAGAACGGGATGCTGGAGCACGCCCACGTGTTCGGGAATTTCTACGGCAGCCCGTTGGCCCCGGTGAAAGACGCCATCGAAAGTGGGCGGGACGTGCTGTTCGACATTGACTGGCAGGGCGCCCAGCAGATCCGCAACTCGGATTTGGGTAAGCACACGCTGTCGGTCTTCATCCTGCCGCCATCGATTGCCGAATTGAAACGGCGGCTGGTGTCGCGCGGCCAGGATACGGAAGAAACGATTGGCAAGCGGATGCTGAAAAGCTGGGACGAGATCAGTCATTGGGACGGGTATGACTACGTGCTTGTGAACACCGATCTGGATGCGACCGAAGCGCAACTGAAGACCATCGTGAGCGCCGAGCGGATGCGCCGCGCGCAACAACCGGGCCTTCAGGCGCATGTGCGCAAACTTCAGATGGAATTCGAGGAGGGACAGGAATGATCTACGCACTGGACGGCATTGCGCCGGAGTTTCCCGAAAGCGGCGATTACTGGGTGGCGCCTGACGCCAACCTGATCGGTCGGATCGTTTTGGAAGACGCGGCCTCTGTCTGGTTCGGCAGCACACTGCGCGGCGACAACGAGGAAATACGTGTCGGTGCGGGCAGCAACATTCAGGAAAACTGTGTTCTGCATACCGATATGGGCTATCCGCTGCGCATCGGGGCCAATTGCACGATTGGGCACAAGGCGATGCTGCATGGCTGTTTGATCGGCGACGGGTCCCTGATCGGGATGGGGGCGACGATCCTGAACGGAGCGAAGATCGGCAAGGGGTGCTTGATCGGTGCCGGAGCGCTGGTGACGGAAGGCAAGGAGATCCCCGATGGCAGCCTTGTAATTGGCACACCGGGCAAGGTGGTGCGCACGCTGGATGCCGCCGCCCGAGAGGGATTGCTCAAATCCGCAGCGGGCTACCAGGCGAACATGCGCCGGTTCCGCGCCGGGCTTGCGCAAGTCTAGATCAATGGGCGGCGGCGGCTTTGCTGGGAACGTTGAGCGTCAGTGTCACGCCAGGGGCAACGGCCCGCAACTCGCTTTCGACCAGCTTGGGGCGCGGCAGGGGGCCCGCCATGACTATCAATTCGCCGGTGAAGCCGGCACACCAAAGCGCTTCGGCGACCTCGACGGCATCAAAGGTCGCCGAAACGAGGGGCGTGAGAACAACCTCCGGACGCCGCGTATCGAGAAAATCCGGATCGATTTGCGTTACACAAATCGCATCATCAGCGGCGTTCGCGCACGCATCGACGACAAGAAGCTTGTGTCTGTTGTCCGCATTGTCTTGGCGGAGTCTTTGCGCAAAATCTGCCACGGCGTGGCCTTCGAGAGGACGCATTCTGTATACTATCCCTTGCCGCGTTGGATCTATCGCCCATTGGCAGCGTGTGAGTGGTCGCACCTTTGATGTTTTCGTATGCCAATTTCAAATTGTCCACCCGTTAAGAACGAAAAAGCGAAATTGATACTCAATTTAAACGTGTCCCAGATGGGGTCGGCATTGAAAGCGCTGTGAATGTTGTTTGAAGGACTTGATGAAATAGTTGCGGCCTTGCCCATCCCGAGTTTCGTGGTGGATGTGTCGGCACGGATCAAACTCGCCAACGCGCCCGCGCGGACGCTGTTCGGTGATGACTTCATAGATCGCAATTATATCACGCGGTTGCGCCAGCCTGCGCTTGTCTCGGCCATCGAAACCTGCGCCCGCGACGGCACCCGCGTGGTGACGAAATACACGCTTTCGGGACAGGGAACGGATCGGATTTACGAGGCGACCGTATCGCGATTGGAACTTGGGCGGGCGGTTCTGGTGTGCCTTGAGGACAAGACGCCCATGCACGAGGCCGGGATGATGCGGCGCGACTTCGTTGCCAATGTCAGCCATGAATTGCGCACCCCCCTGACCGCCTTGCTCGGATTCATCGACACGTTGCGGGGACCAGCGCGAAATGATTCGGTCGCGATCGAGCGATTTTTGGGGATGATGGCGCGCGAGGCACAACGCATGAACCGGCTTGTCGGCGACCTCCTGTCGCTGAGCCGGGTAGAATTTTCCGAGCGGCAAGTGCCCCATGCGCGCGTGCGCCTGTCGGAGGTGCTTGCGGCCGCGCGCAGCTCCATCGCCGAACAGCCTGACCGCGACCGGATCGTGTTCGACCCGCCCACGTTTCCCGAGGCGGACGTGACCGGGGACGCAGACCAACTGCGCCAGGTCTTCAACAACCTTCTGGAGAACGCACTGAAGTACGGGCGCGCCGGCAGCAAAGTCACGGTGAGTCTGTCAGAAGGTGACAGCGACATCTATCTGCGCTGCCCGTTTTATCAGGTGTCGGTGCAAGACGAGGGCGAGGGAATCGCTCAGCACCACATCCCGCGCCTGACCGAGCGATTTTATCGGGTCGATGATCACCGGTCGCGCGAGCTTGGCGGCACGGGACTGGGTCTGGCCATTGTCAAACACATCATTCACCGCCATCGCGGTCGTCTGGATGTCACAAGCACAAAGGGCGTCGGATCGCGGTTTTCAGTTATTTTACGCAAACTCTGAACCGGCATTCCCGGGGCCGATTCAAGCTGACGCAAGGTCAGCAGATGGCGTCACAAAACAGTTACAAAAACGTAGCAAAAGCATCGCACGGTCCAACTAGGAAGCCGTGGAGCGCTGAAAACAGCGCCGTTTAACGAACACTCAGGAGAGACCTCTTATGTCTTTTGCAAAGCTCGCTGCATCCGCGGCCGCTATCGCCGTTGTGTCCGCGACCGCCGCGTCGGCGCGTGACCAGGTTCAGGTTGCTGGATCTTCGACCGTTCTGCCTTATGCCGCCATCGTGGCCGAAGCGTTTGGCGAAAACTTTGAATTCCCGACACCCGTCGTTGAATCCGGTGGGTCCTCCGCAGGCCTGAAGCGTTTCTGCGAAGGTGTTGGCGAGAACACGATCGACATCGCGAACGCATCACGCAAGATCCGTGACCGCGAGATCGCAGCCTGCGCCGAAGCCGGCGTGACCGACATCGTTGAAGTGCGCATCGGCTATGATGGCATCGTGTTCGCATCCGACATCAACGGCCCGTCCTTCGAGTTCACTCCCGAGGACTGGTACAAGGCGCTGGCAGCCGAGCACTTCATCGACGGTGCGCTCGTGGCGAACACTTTCGAGACATGGGACCAGGTAAACCCTGCCTTCCCCGCACAGGAAATCCAGGCGTTCGTTCCCGGCACCAAGCACGGCACACGCGAAGTCTTCGAAGAGAAGGTGATCCTGCAGGGGTGTGAAGACGGTGGGTTCTTCCAGGCGATGCTGGACACCGGCGTTGACGAGGACACCGCAGAAGAGAAGTGCATGGCGCTGCGCACCGATGGCCGCTCCGTCGACATCGATGGCGACTATACCGAGACACTGGCCCGCATCGACGCCGACGCTGACGGCATCGGCGTGTTCGGTCTGGCGTTCTACGAGAACAACACCGACAAGTTGCAGGTCGCAACCATGAACGGTGTGGTTCCGACGACCGAAGCGATCTCCACCGGGGAATACCCCGTATCGCGTCCGCTCTACTTCTACATCAAGAAGGCGCATATCGGCGTGATCCCGGGTCTTCAGGAATACGCTGAGTTCTTCGTGTCCGACGAAATCGCTGGCCCCGATGGCCCGCTGGCCGCCTATGGCCTCGTGTCCGACCCGGCGCTGGCCGACACGCAGTCCAAGGTGTCTTCCGGCGAAGCGATGTAATCGCAGACGACCTTACGGGAAAGGGCTGACCGGCCCTTTCCCACACGGCTTTTTTCGACGGGGGTCCTATGCCGCTTCTTTGGCTTGTCATCGCAGTCCTGCTTCTGGCGAGCGCGGGCTATATCGTGGGGCGCCAGAAAGCGCTGATCTCTGCTGACAGAGACGCCCGTCATCTGCATTCTCTTCCATCCTACTACGGCAGCCACGTCTTCATCATGACCGTCGTACCGGCGTTTCTTGTCATGCTGGTCTGGCTGCTGGTCCAACCCCTTGTGATCGAGAACCGCATCAGTGATCTGATCCCAGACACCGCCATTTCCGAAGATACAACCCGCAGTCTGGTCATGTCTGACGTGCGCCGGGTCGCAGAGGGGCTCGACCTGGCCGTTGAGCAGGGCGTGATGAGCCAGGAGGACGCGCAACGCGTCCGGGTGGAATTCACCGATGTCCGCCAGCGTCTGGGCGAAGTAGGTATCGCACTCGGCTCGAACGTCGAACCTTTCGTGCTGCGCGCCGCCCAGAGTTACCGCGCGCTGAGCGCGTCGCTGAGCACGTGGATGGCCGTTCTGGTCGGAGGGTTGGCCATCGCGGGGTGCGGGTTTGCGCTGGCGCGCACCAACAAGACGTTTCGGGCGCGCAACGTTGTCGAGGCCGCGATCCTGTCTTTGCTGATCGTCGCGTCGTCCATCGCCATCCTGACGACACTCGGCATCATCCTGTCGATGCTGTTCGAAACGCGGAACTTCTTTCAGCAGTATCCGTGGCACGACTTCTTCTTCGGCATCACGTGGTCACCGAGTTTTTCGGGACGTGGCGGGGCATCGCAGCTTGGCATCGTGCCGCTTCTGTGGGGCACCCTGTATATCAGCTTCATCGCGCTGCTTGTCGCGGTGCCCATCGGGTTGTTCGCAGCGATCTACATGTCCGAATATGCCGGACCAAAAGTGCGCGCGACCGCCAAGCCGCTGATCGAGATCCTCGCCGGTATTCCGACGATCGTGTACGGTCTGTTTGCCCTGATCACGGTCGGACCGCTGCTTCGGGATTACTTCGCACAACCCATGGGGTTCGGTGAAAGCGCATCCTCGGTCATGACGGCCGGCATCGTGATGGGGATCATGCTGATCCCGTTCGTCAGCTCCCTTTCGGATGACATCATCAACGCGGTGCCGCAATCGATGCGCGACGGGTCGTTGGGGCTGGGCGCAACCCATTCCGAGACGATCAAGCAGGTGATCATCCCTGCCGCGTTGCCGGGCATCGTGGGGGCGATCCTGCTGGCGGCCTCGCGCGCGATCGGTGAGACCATGATCGTCGTACTCGGGGCAGGGGCGGCGGCCAAGCTGGACCTCAACCCGTTTGAGGCCATGACGACCGTAACCGTCAAGATTGTCAGCCAGCTGACCGGCGACACTGATTTCGCCAGCCCGGAAACGCTTGTCGCCTTTGCGCTGGGTCTGACCCTCTTTGTCATCACGCTGGGGCTGAATGTTCTGGCCCTCTACATTGTCCGGAAATACCGGGAGCAGTACGAATGACCGACGCAAGCATCGGGGAGATCGCCCCGCAGCCCAAGAAAAACTCGCTCCTTGTGCAGGACGAGCGCACGAAGAAGCGCAATGCGGCCGAGGCTCGGTTCAAGATGTACGGCATGGCTGCGGTCATCACCGGGATCTTGGCGCTGGTTCTGCTTCTGACCTCGATCCTGTCGAACGGCCTGAGCTCGTTCCAGCAGACCTTTGTCGTGCTGGAGATCGAGTTGCCCGAAGACAAGCTGGACAAGTCCGGCACGCGTGACCTGGAGGTGATGCGTAAAGTGTCCACCTTCGGGTATTCGCCCCTGATCGCGGACGCGATGGAACGCAAGATGGCGGAGCGCGGCATCGTGATCGAGGGGCTGAGCGCCAAGGACGCGGGTGCGATCATTTCCAAGGATGCGCCGGCCCAGTTGCGTGACTTCGTTCTGGCAAACCCGCAGGTTGTCGGCACGACTCAGACCTTCGAGTTCCTCGCAAACGGTCGGATCGATGGCTACTACAAGGGTCGCGTGACTGCGGAAACCGCCGCCCTTGACAAGAACGTGACGCCGGAGCAACTGATCCTCGCCGACACGCTGTTGGAAGCCGGCACGCTGGAGACGCGGTTCAACTGGAGCTTTTTCACCAATCCCGACGCTTCCGGCCAGCGCCCCGAGGCCGCCGGACTGGGCGTGGCGATTATTGGGTCGCTCTACATGATGATCGTCGTGCTTTGTCTCGCGCTGCCGATTGGCGTAGCAGCCTCGATCTATCTCGAAGAGTTCGCGCCAAAGAACCGGCTGACGGATCTGATCGAGGTCAACATCTCGAACCTCGCGGCTGTGCCGTCCATCGTGTTTGGTATTCTGGGTCTGGCGATCTTCATCAACTTTGCCGGTCTGCCCCAGTCGGCCCCGATCGTGGGTGGATTGGTGCTGACCCTGATGACGCTGCCGACGATCATCATCTCGACACGCGCCTCGCTGAAATCGGTGCCCCCATCGATCCGCGACGCGGCTTTGGGGATTGGCGCATCGAAAATGCAGTCTGTCTTCCACCACGTGCTTCCGTTGGCCGCCCCCGGCATCCTGACCGGCACGATCATCGGGCTGGCGCAGGCGCTTGGCGAAACGGCGCCGCTGCTGCTGATCGGGATGGTTGCCTTCGTGCGCGAGTATCCGGCGGGTCCGCCCGAAGGTTTCTTCGATCCGGCCTCGGCCCTGCCAGTGCAGATCTACAACTGGACCCAGCGATCCGACCCGGCCTTCGTGGAACGGGCGTCCGGGGCCATCATCGTGCTTCTGGCCTTCCTTCTGGTCATGAACTTTATCGCCATCATGCTACGCCGCAAGTTTGAGCGCCGCTGGTAACCGGGGTAGGGAGTGAGATTATGAACGATATGCGTCTGACGGAGAGAGCAGTGGCAGAAGAAACAAAGATCGCCGCCAAGGCTGTGCAGGTTTATTACGGCGACACGCACGCCATCAAGGATGTGGATGTCGATATCCTCGACAAGACGGTGACGGCGTTTATCGGACCCTCGGGCTGTGGCAAGTCCACCTTCTTGCGCTGCATCAACCGGATGAATGACACGATAGATGTTGCGCGAGTGGAGGGTGACATCCTGATCGATGGCGAGGACATCTACGACCCCAAGGTCGATCCGGTTCAGTTGCGCGCCAAGGTCGGGATGGTGTTCCAGAAGCCGAACCCGTTTCCGAAATCGATTTATGACAACGTGGCCTACGGGCCGCGCATTCACGGCATGGCCCGCAATAAGGCCGAGCTGGACGAGATCGTCGAGAAGTCGTTGCGCCGTGCCGCACTATGGGACGAGGCCAAGGATCGTCTGGACCAGCCGGGCACCGGCCTGTCTGGCGGGCAGCAGCAGCGCCTGTGCATCGCGCGCGCTGTGGCCACAAGCCCTGAGGTGCTGTTGATGGATGAGCCGTGTTCCGCGCTTGACCCGATTGCCACGGCGCAGGTCGAGGAACTCATCGACGAGTTGCGCGAGCGCTTTTCCGTCGTCATCGTCACCCACTCCATGCAGCAGGCGGCCCGGGTCAGCCAGCGCACCGCATTTTTCCATCTGGGCAATCTCGTGGAGTACGGCGAGACGGGGCAGATTTTCACCAACCCCGAAGACCCGCGGACCGAAAGCTATATTACAGGACGCATCGGCTAATGGTTATTGACAACGCACATATCGCCTCGGCTTTCGACCGGGATCTCGAGGCGATCCAGGCGCTCATCATGAAGATGGGCGGCATGGTCGAGGAACAGATCACCGACGCGGCGCGCGCGCTGGAGAACCGGGACGAGGAATTGGCGGAAACCGTGCGGCTGCGCGACCGGCAGATTGACGATCTGGAGCAGAAGATCAACGAGGAGGCCGCCCGGCTGATCGCCCTGCGCGCGCCGACCGCGTCGGACCTGCGCGTCGTGCTGACCGTGATGAAGATGAGCGCCAACCTTGAACGCATCGGCGACTATGCCAAGAACATGGCCAAGCGGTCCTCGGTCCTGCTGCAATTGCAGGAGGTTGGCAACGCCTTCGCGTCCCTGCGCCGCATGTCGCGCGATGTGGAGGCGATGCTGAAAGACGCCCTTGATGCCTATATGCGCCTCGACGTGGAAATGTCGGAGGCGGTCATCCTGCGCGACAAGGAAGTCGATCAGATGTATAACGCCTTGTTCCGCGAGTTCCTGACCCACATGATGGAAGACCCGCGCAACATCACGGCGTGTATGCACCTGCATTTCATTGCCAAGAACATAGAGCGTATGGGCGACCATGTGACCTCCATTTCCGAGCAGGTCATCTACATGGTCTCGGGCGAGATGCCCGAAGAAGACCGGCCCAAGGGCGATCGGACGAGCGTCGCCATCGGAGAGTGAAGACATGACCCGGACAGAACAACCCTCGGTGCTTCTGGTCGAAGACGAACCTGCGCAGCGCGAAGTGCTGTCATATAACCTCGAAGCCGAAGGGTTTCGGGTGGCGCAGGCGGAAAACGGTGACGAAGCGCTGGTGCTGGTGGAAGAGGAAACGCCCGACATCATCGTGCTGGACTGGATGCTGCCTGCCGTCTCGGGGATCGAGGTGTGCCGCCGGCTGAAAACCAAGCCCGAGACGCGCACGATCCCGATCATCATGCTCTCGGCCCGGTCCGAGGAAGTGGATCGCGTACGCGGGCTTGAGACGGGCGCGGATGACTACGTGGTCAAGCCGTATTCGGTGATCGAACTGATGGCGCGGGTGCGCGCGCAGTTGCGCCGTGTGCGCCCCTCGACCGTGGGTCAGCAGCTGACCTATGACGACATCATGCTGGATGCCGAAAGCCACCGGGTATTCCGAGACGAGCAATCGCTGAAGCTGGGTCCGACCGAGTTTCGCCTGCTGGCCACGTTCATGGAAAAACCGGGCCGCGTGTGGTCACGCGAACAGTTGCTCGACCGGGTCTGGGGGCGGGACATCTATGTCGATACCCGCACCGTTGACGTCCATATCGGGCGCTTGCGCAAGGCGCTGTGCCAGCATGGCGGCGAAGATCCTGTGCGCACCGTGCGCGGAGCAGGCTACTCGCTGGGGTAGGGTGGCCTAGGTCAAACGCTTATCAAAGGTTGCGCTCGCGTCCTTCCTCGATGCAGCGCACTTTATCCATCCGGTCGGAATGGTGTCGTTCCGGTCGGCGCGCCGAATGCGTACATGGCCCGGACAGACATGCAGGTCATGCGGGGGGCCCAGGCACCTTGGAGCCTGAAAGCCCGATCCAGAACATCGGGGCGTGGATCAGCCAAACATCGCGCGCAAGTCGACTGTTCCGCACACGTTGATATCGCCGAGATGCGCATCGAGGAACCGCTCTGCCGCGGCCCGCCCGGCAGTTTTCAACTGTGATAGCACCGCCGGGTTCGGCACGGTCTTGGTCGCGACCGACAGCTGGGTCATCAGCGCATCGTCTGCGATCATGTGCACGTAGACTTCCTTCATCGTACCGGGGCTGACCTTGCCATCCTCCAGCAGGCGCTTGACGAAATCAATCGCGCGCAATTCACGCAACAACGACGTATTAAAGCTTATCTCGTTGATTCTATTTTGAATTTCTCGGCCCGTGCGCGGCACATCTTCGCGGTGGAGGGGGTTGATGTTGATGATCACCACATCGTTTGGCAAGTCCGGCTGAAAGAACGGAAAGAGCGCGGGGTTTCCGGTGTAGCCGCCATCCCAATACGCCTCCAGCCGGCCTGTTGCGGGGTCATGGATCTCCACCGCGCGGAACAGGGTCGGCAGACACGCAGAGGCCATGATTGCATCGACCGAAATCTCATCCCGGGTGAAGACCCGTATCTTGCCCGAGCGCACATTGGTGGCACAGATGTGAAACGCAGGGCCACTCTCGCAGCAGATATCATCGAAGGTGAACTTGCCGACGATCCGTTCCAGCGGGTTGGTCTGCGACAGCGGACTGTCATAGGGGCTTAGCACCTGGCTGACACGTTCGCCGACCACGTAAGCCGGGGACGCCTCGATGGTTTTGGCGATGGCCTGCAGGGGGAAAAGGCTGAGCCATGGCTCCAGACGCGGATCTGTCAGCGCGCCGATATCCTCCCACAGCGCCTGAAGATGATCCCGCGCCTTCGTCGGGCTGCCGCCATGCGAGAGGCCCGATTTCACCGCGGCGCCATTCAAAGCTCCGGCAGAAGTCCCTGAAATCGCAGCGATTTCGATCTCCGGCTCTTCAAGCAGGCGATCCAGGACGCCCCAGGTGTATGCGCCGTGCGCGCCGCCCCCCTGCAGGGCCAGATTGATCCGTCGTTTTGCCATTGCTGCGGTCAGCCTTTTGCCTGGTGCGCGCGCCAGCAGGCGAGCAGGTCTGTCACCAAAATCCCATTCAGGATCATCCCGTCCAGATTAGCATCCACGACCGTCACACCGGACAGGTTTACGTTCGACAAGGTCGCCCCGCTGAGATCGACGTTGCGGAATCCAGCTCCGGCCAGAGCCACGTCATCGAACGTAGCGCCTGTCATGCGCACGTCTGAAAATGCCGCGCCCGACAGGTCTTGATCCGAGAATGCGGGTGCGGGGCTCAAAGCGCTGTCCAGCCGCCATCCACGCTGATCGTGGTGCCGGTGATCTGCGCGGCGGCGTCCGAGCACAGGAACACGCAGGTGCCGCCCATCTGTTCGACCGTCGCGAACTCCTTGGAGGGTTGGCGTTCGAGCATGACTTTCTTGATCACCTCGTCACGGCCCATCCCGTATTTTTCCATCGTGTCCGGGATCTGGGCTTCGACCAGCGGGGTCAGAACGTAGCCGGGGCAGACAGCGTTGCAGGTGATAGGCTCCTGCGCAGTCTCCAGCGCGACGGTCTTGGTCAGGCCGACAACGCCGTGCTTGGCCGCCACATAGGCCGATTTGTAAGGCGAGGCTGTCAGGCCGTGGGCAGAGGCGATGTTGACCACGCGACCCCACCCGGCCTTGCGCATCACCGGCAGGGCGGCGGCGGTGGTGTGATAGGCGGAACTGAGATTGATCGCGATGATCGCGTCCCATTTCTCGGCCGGAAACTCGTCGATCGGGCTGACGTGCTGGACGCCGGCATTGTTGATCAGGATATCACATGCCCCCGCGGTCTCAATCAGCGCGCGGCATTCGTCGCCCTTGGACATGTCGGCCTTGATGTATCGTGCGCCTGTGCCTGTCTCGGCCGCGATTTCCGCGGCGATGGCATGGTCTTCGTCCCGGTCCGTGAAGCTGTTGAGCACCACGTCCGCGCCTGCGCGGGCCATTTCCCAGGCCACGCCCAGTCCAATGCCGGAGTTCGATCCGGTGATGATGGCGGTTTTCCCTTTGAGCGACATGATCTGCGCCTTTCCCTCTATTGCTGTGGCGCAGAATATATGCCGCGCGCGCGAAAGCCAGAGGAAAGCAGGGCAGTATGCGTGACGGGGAGCAGGCGCGCTCACAATGGCGAGAGCCCGCCGCGACGCCAAAGACCACGCCACTGAGCTGAAACATACCGTGACCAAAAAAAACCCCGGCCGAAGCCGGGGTTAAGTCATTGAGGCAGGTTTCATACAGGCAAGAAACCTATCGAGCAGTAAGTCCTTTATAAGCAATCATTCTCCGCCTTCCAAGGGAAAAGTTTGCCGCCCCGCACGCGGAGCGATAGTCTGGTAAACAAACAAGAAACAGAGCCGAGGATAAGAGCGGAAATGAAACCAATCCTGGCGGCATGGCAAGGTATGAAGGGTGGCCTGATCGGCTTGGCAGCGGTGGCGTTGTTAGCCGGTTCTGAGGCGGGCGCCGAGCCTGCCCATGGCATTGCTATGTATGGCACGCCCGCCTTACCACCGGATTTTGTGTCATTGCCCTATGCCAACCCCGATGCGCCCAAGGGGGGGCGGTTGGTTCTGGGCGAGGTGGGCGGGTTCGACAGCCTCAATCCGCACATCCTGAAAGGCCGGGTTCCTTGGCAGCTTCGGTTCCTGGCCTACGAGAGCCTCATGGGCCGGTCCTATGATGAGCCGTTCACGCTCTACGGGTTGCTCGCCGAATCGGTGGAGGTGGATCCCGAGGCGCTTTGGGTGGAGTTCACGCTTCGCCCGGAGGCGCGATTCTCGGACGGGAGTCCTGTGACGGCGGAAGACGTGCTATGGACGTACGAGACCCTCGGGACGCAGGGCCACCCGCGGTATCGCGGCAGCTGGACGCAAGTGACCTCTGCCGAACAGATCGGCGACCGCGGCGTACGGTTCACGTTTGCCGAACCCAACCGCGAACTGGCGTTGATCATGGGAATGCGGCCCATCTTGCAGAAAAAGCAATGGGAGGGCCGTGACTTCGCGCAATCGGGGTTGGATGTCATTCCGATATCCACCGCGCCCTATGTGATTTCCGATTTCGAGGCCGGGCGTTTCGTCACCCTGACCCGCAACCCCGACTACTGGGGCGCGGATTTGCCGTTTCGCCGGGGCACGAACAATCTTGACGAGATCCGGATGGAATTCTTTGCCGATGGCGGCGTGATGTTCGAAGCCTTCAAGAGCGGCATTCTGACATCGATGCGCGAGACCAATGCCACCAAATGGGACACGCAATACGACTGGCCCGCAGTGCGGGACGGACGGGTGGTGAAATCTGTCATCCCGCACAAGCGTCCGTCGGGTATCACCGGGCTTGCGATGAACACGCGGCGCGCGGACTTTGCCGACTGGCGGGTGCGGGATGCATTGATCCATGCGTTCAACTTCGAGTTCGTCAACGAGACGCTGAATGGCGGCTCGCAACCCCGTATCACCTCGTATTTCTCGAACTCGCCGCTGGCGATGCAGGACGGGCCAGCCACCGGACAGGTGGCCGAGTTGCTAGCGCCTTTCTCCGACGACCTGCTGCCCGGTACGCTGGAGGGCTACGCCCTGCCTAGCTCGGACGGCCGGGCATCCAACCGGCGCAACATCCGCACCGCGCTGAAGCTGATGGAAGAGGCGGGCTTCACGGTTGTGGACGGGCAGATGATGCGCCCGGATGGCACGCCGTTCACGTTCGAGATCTTGTTGCCGCAGGGCTCTTCAGAGGTGCAATCGATTGTGAACATGTACCTTCAGGCTCTGGAGCGGCTCGGGATCAACGCAAGCTTTGCCACTGTGGACAGCGCGCAGTACCGAGAGCGCACGGATGCGTACGACTTTGACATGACCTGGTATACGCGCGGTCTGTCGCTGAGCCCGGGGAACGAACAGTACCTGTACTGGGGCAGGGAAGGTGTGACCGAGCCCGGGTCGCGCAACCTGCCGGGCATAAATCAGCCTGCGGTGGAGGCGATGATCGACGCCATGCTGACAGCGCAGGACCACGACGGGTTCGTGTCCGCAGTGCGCGCGCTGGACCGGGTGCTGACCGCAGGGCGGTATGTCATCCCGATCTGGCATGCCCCCATTGCCCGGATCGCCCACGATGCCCGTCTGAAATATCCTGAGACGTTGCCGATCTATGGCGATTTCATCGGGTTTCATCCGGACGTCTGGTGGTTCGAGGACGGGGCAGGGTAGGAGCGGGTCGTGTTTTTCGCAGCGCAGGACTGGCTGTCCGAGCAATGGATCTGGGTCGTGGTGGCGGTGCTGTTCGTCGTTGGGGTCGGTGTGATCTGGCCCCTGTCTGACGCGTCCTTTCGCAACCGCGCCCGACCGCTGCGCCGCGCGAAACTGGCCTACTGGCGCGCACAGGATGTCTATACCCGCCCGCAAGCAACCTTTCTGTGGTTCGGGCACGAGCCGCCGCGCAAACATGCCGAGATCGAAGCCTGGTTGCGCCGCAGTTCCAGCTTGCGGGTCTTGTACATGCAGTTGTGCCAGGCGCTGGGGCCGGACACCGGGGACGCGGATGTGCTGCGCAAGGACCTCAAGCACTATGCCGGGATGCGGCTTTCAACGCGTGGTGAACGGATCCCGTCATTTCTGCGGGACAGCCCGACGGCGCAGGATGACGGGTCGGACATCCCCGTGCACTTTCCCGAAGACTGATGGCACCTGCGGTTGGGCGCGCTAGTCCATCAGCTTGACGTTGCGGATTTTCTTGGGCTTGCCCTCGCTGTTTGGATAGACCAAGCCAGCCGAGATCACGAGTTTCGCCGCATCCTCCACCGACATGTCCAGAACGCGGACGTCGCCGCGGGGTACGAACAGCAAGAAGCCGGAGGTCGGGTTCGGCGTGGTCGGCAGGAAAACCGACAGCATTTCTTCATCGCCCTTTTGCGCAATCTCACCCTTCGCGTTGGTGGAGATGAACGCGATCGCCCAGATACCACGGCGCGGATATTCGACCATGCAGGCGCGTTCAAACGTCGTATCGGACGACGACACGACCGTTTCCACGATCTGCTTGAGCCCGCCGTAAACCGATCGGACCACCGGCATCTGGGTCACGATGCCTTCGGTCCAGCGAATGAACGACCGTCCAAGCAGGCCCTTTGCCAGCCAGCCGATGATCACGGTGAATATCAGAAAGAACACGACTCCGACGCCGCGAATATCAACATCGACGTCGAATTTCTGTTTGAGCAGTACCGCGGGATTATAGGCGTTCGGAATGAACGGCAGGACCCAGCCGTCGATCACGCCGACGACCGTCCAGATCAGCCAGAGGGTCACCGCGATCGGCGCAATGACGACCAGCCCGGTCAGAAAATTCGCGCGCAGAGTACCAAGCGGTCCGCGTCGAGGCGTGTCCGAAAGTTTGGGTTCGAGGTTCACAAGAAGTCTAAGTCCAAGGGCGACGTCGTGTTGTATCTAGGGGGCAGGGCGGGGCTGCACAAGCATGCATGGGCCGCCAGCGCATGTCTCGCGCCCTAAAGTCGCGTCAACGCGACGGCAAGCTCCGCTCCCAGGCGTGCGTTGTTCAAAACGAGGGCAATATTCGCCTCCAGCGACCGGCCGCCGGTCTGGTGAAATATCCGGTCGAGCAGAAACGGGGTCACGTCTTTCGCGCTCACGTTTTGCTTACGTGCCTCCACGAGCGCGGCCTCTATCACCGGGACAATGTCGGGCCCAGGGATCTCGGCCTCAGGCGGAATAGGGTTGGCAATCAGATGCCCCCCGGACAGGCCCATGTCCAGCCGGACGCGAATGGCGCGCGCGATCTCGTCCGCGCTGTCCGCACGCAACGGGGCTGAAAGGCCGCTGTCACGCATCCAGAACGCGGGGAAGGCGTCTGTGCCGTAGGCGATCACGGGCACACCGTGCGTCTCCAGCACTTCGAGCGTTTTTGGCAAGTCGAGAATGGCCTTCGCCCCGGCAGCAACAACGGCAACAGGTGTGCGGGACAATTCGTTCAGGTCCGCGGAGATATCAAAACTTTCCGCCGCATCGCGATGCACGCCGCCGATCCCACCGGTCGCAAACACCGAGATGCCAGCCGCATGGGCAGCGATCATCGTGGCCGCGACCGTGGTAGCGCCGGTCCTGCCCGTTGCCATGGCAAAGGCAAGGTCCGCGCGGCTCAGCTTGGCGACGTCTTGAGCCTGTGCCAGCGCTTCAAGTTCGCCCCCCTCCAGCCCGACGTGGAGCGCGCCGTCCAGAACCGCAATCGTCGCCGGTATCGCACCATTGTCGCGCACTGTTTCCTCAACCTCGGTTGCGGTTTCGAAGTTGTGCGGCCACGGCATGCCATGGGTGATGATCGTCGACTCAAGGGCAACGAGCGGATGCCCGTCGGCGCGCGCGGCGGCCACTTCGGCACTGTAGCAAATCTTCATCGTGGCCCCCTCAGCTTGAAATATGCGCAGCGGCGGCCTGCACCGCAGCCTCCAGGGCGGCGCGCGGATCGGCGTTGCGGGTGGTTGCTGCGATATGGGCCGCCATGAACGTGTCGCCCGCACCTGTTACGCGCCGGACATGCACGGGCGGCGGTGACAGCGTGTGATCGTGATCCGCGCTGGCGTCGGTGGCCGGGTTGGCGCCATCCGTGATCACCACCCGCGTCGCGCCCATCCCCAGCAGCATATGGGCCGCGGCTTGCGTCGTCTGGCTGGGTTTGTCCGCGATCAGGTTCGCTTCGATCAGATTGACGTAGAGCGTCGCGCGAGAGGCCTTCAGGAATGGCAGCAAGCGCCGCGCCTTGCCCGGGGAGGCTGGAACCACACTGAGTGACGCGCGTGCGAAAAGGGGGCTTGTCGCGATCTCGGACAGGAGAGTGTCGGTCAGATTTCCATCCAGGGCCACCGGGCCGGTCCACGGGGCCGCAGCTGTGCCAAGCCGCCCATCCGCGAGCGGCGCAAGGATGGCATCCCCAGCGGCTTCCAACGTGTGGGCGTCGGCGATGGCAGCAACAAGGCCATTGGTGCCTTCGACCGCCATATAGCGGTCCGTCGGGCCATCAATCCGGTGTATGTGATCTGTGATCAGGCCGAGGGCCCGCGCACGATCCAGCAACTCGTCCCCATCCGGGTCAGTGCCGATCGCAGTCAGAAGCCCCGGGCTCAGCCCGATCCGGCGCAAGGTCATGGCGACATTCATGGCAACACCACCGGGCAGGCGCGTGATGCGGCCCGGCACGTCGTAGCCGGCCTTCATCGGCTGGTCGGCCTTGCCGATAATGTCCCACAGGACCGATCCGATGCAGAGGATATCAGGTGCCATGCGTCCGGTGTGTCATAGCCCGCCAAGCGGGTCCAGACTGCTCAGCCCCGCAGCGGATAGCGATCGGGTTCCTCGAACACGTCGAAGACGATGGTGCCTGCCGGAACGAAGGCCGCGTGTTCGACCCCTGACGGGATCTCATAACTTTCGCCCGGGGTATATGTGCGGGTCTCGCCATTCATGGTCAGGCGAATGGC
This sequence comes from Tropicimonas sp. S265A, assembly GCF_049800835.1. Classification (NCBI taxonomy): domain Bacteria; kingdom Pseudomonadati; phylum Pseudomonadota; class Alphaproteobacteria; order Rhodobacterales; family Roseobacteraceae; genus Tropicimonas; species Tropicimonas sp. S265A. The sequence goes on along the minus strand of NZ_JBNAFU010000001.1, from coordinate 149,378 downwards.
CCCTTCGATCACCGTGCCCCACTGCCCCTTGTGGCTGTGCGGTGGCAGATCAAGGTCCTTGTGGATATGAAAGAAAACCGCGAGCGCCGTATCCGAGCGCACCACGCGCGTGGTCACGACATCATCACCCATCGGCATATCAAGGCTTGGAAAAGCGTCAAAAAAGGTGGGCAATGGCATATGCGGGCTCCGTTCTGCATGTTTCGCACCCGCTGACCATCGCGCAAGGGGGTAGGGGGTTGCAATCCCTCGCGACCCGGCGTATCCCGCGCGCACTTCACAGGAGGGGCTTGGGCCCTTGGGGGAGACATCCTCAAGACGTCCGCCGGTTGAGCACACGCTCTGTGGCCCCTCTCAGGCGCAAACCGGAAAGGAACCATTGGATGGCGCTTCCTGATTTCAATATCCGCCAGCTGCTCGAAGCTGGCGTGCACTTCGGTCACCAGACCCAACGCTGGAACCCGCGCATGGGCCCGTACATTTACGGCTCCCGCAACGGGATTCACATCATGGATCTGACGCAGACCGTTCCGATGCTCGACCAGGCGCTGCAGGCTGTGCGCGATACCGTGGCCAAGGGTGGCCGGGTTCTGTTCGTTGGCACGAAGCGGCAGGCACAAAAGCCCATCGCCGACGCCGCAGAGCGCTGCGCGCAGTACTACATGAACCACCGCTGGCTGGGCGGCACGCTGACGAACTGGCAGACCGTGTCCAACTCCATCAACCGTCTCAAGCAGATCGACGAGGCGATGGCAGACGGGGCCGAAGGCCTGACCAAGAAAGAGCGTCTGGGCATGGAGCGCGACCAGGCGAAGTTGCAGGCCTCCCTTGGTGGGATCCGCGAAATGGGCGGCGTGCCGGACCTGATCTTCGTGATCGACGTCAAGAAAGAGGACCTTGCCATCGCCGAGGCCAACAAGCTGGGTATTCCCGTCGTCGCCGTGGTGGACACGAACTGCTCGCCCGATGGCGTGGACTACGTGATCCCGGGCAATGATGACGCAGCCCGCGCAATCGCGCTCTACTGCGACCTAGTGGCCCGCGCGGCTCTGGACGGCATGTCTGCGCAACTCGGTGCGGCCGGTGTAGACCTTGGCGCGCTCGAAGAAGGCAACGTCGAAGAAGCTCTGGCGGAAGAGTCGGTCGAACCGGCTGCCGCCGAGGGCTGATTCCGCGCCCGTCACCAATCTGACATACGGACCGGGCTACACCCCGGTCCGACCGACCACACATTTTCAGGAGATACCAACATGGCGATTACCGCTGCATTGGTGAAGGAACTGCGCGACAAAACCGGCGCAGGCATGATGGACGCGAAAAAAGCGCTGACGGAAACGGCGGGCGACATGGAAGCCGCAGTTGACTGGCTGCGCACCAAGGGCCTGTCGAAAGCGGCCAAGAAGTCCGGGCGCACAGCTGCCGAGGGCCTTGTGTCCGTCGCGGTGGATGGCGGTAACGCCGTTGCTGTCGAGGTGAATTCCGAAACCGACTTCGTCGCCAAGAACGCCGAGTTTCAGGCGATGGTGAAATCCTTTGCGACGGCAGCGCTTGGCGTATCGGACGTCGAGGCGCTGAAAGGAGCCGAGGTCGATGGTAAAACCATCGAAGCCACGCTGACCGACAAGATCGCGACCATTGGCGAGAACATGACCTTGCGGCGGATGACGAAGCTGTCCGGGGACACGGTGGTCAGCTACATCCACAACGCAGCCGCCCCCGACATGGGCAAGATCGGCGTTCTGGTCGCGCTGAACGGCGCCGATAACGGCATCGGCAAGCAGATCGCGATGCACATTGCAGCGGCCAACCCGGCGTCGCTGTCCGAGGCAGACCTGGATCCGGCCGTGGTCGAGAAGGAGCGTCAGGTTCAGATCGACATCGCCCGCGAATCCGGCAAGCCCGAGCAGGTGATCGAGAAGATGATCATCGGCCGGATGAAGAAGTTCCTCTCTGAGGTGACGCTGCTGGGTCAGGCCTTTGTCGTGAACCCGGATCTGACCGTGGCAGACGCCGCCAAAGAGGCCGGTGTCGAAGTCACCGGCTTTGTCCGCATGGAAGTGGGCGAGGGGATCGAAAAGGTCGAAGAGGATTTCGCCGCCGAAGTCGCCAAGACCATGAACGCCTGACCCGCGTCAGCATTTCAAGCAGAAGCCCTCGCATGCGCGGGGGCTTTTTTATGTGCAAAATCTGACGTTTGGCTACCTGCGTTAAACGGCGACAACCTTTACAGACGCGCCGCCGTTCACGAACCGAACGGGCACCTTGGGGATGAATACCCGTATGTTCGAAGTGCCGACTGCACACGGAGAACAATACCGCATGCAGCCGGCGTGTCTTCGGCGGTCCCTCACGAAATACACTAAGGCCCCACCTACGACCGGTTCCATGGCCAAAGCCACCACTCACGGAACCGCCAAACCTTGCCACCTTCCCCACCGTAAAGAAAGTGTGGATTTCCTTACCAGCGCAGGACAGGCCGCATTATCGCAACGTATCGAGGAAAATTTGATTTTGAACTGAGGCCTTTAGCACCGCTTGTGCAGTCGTCTCGGCATTCATCGCCTCACGCGCAAGGCGCAGATGTTTCTCAACTGTTGCCGGTTTGCGACCAATGACTTCGCTGACCTCGTGGATTGTCTTCCCGTTTGCAACCCATTGGAGAACTTCGCGCTGTCTTTCGGTCAGTCGATTCCGATTTGGCGAGGGCAGGGTGAGCGCGCGAAGGTGGACGATATTGTTGCTGAGCAGCAAATCGCGGCCATGCTTGTCCCAGATCGCCTGCACCTGCGCCTGTGTCGTGCCCTTGACAGCGGCCATTCCAATCGCCCCGAATCCGCCGACCGCGATATCCTTGAAACTGATGGTCACACCAGCGGTCACATCGAATTTCCGGTTTAATTCCAGAACCTTCAAGGCACCTTTTGACAGCAATCCGGAACGCTCGAGGTCATCTATATAGGACCAGCAACACGCGCCGGAGTTCTGCTCTGACCATTGAACCATCGGCGCGTTGCGCACCAGGTCCTCTGCAAAGAACTGTTCCAGGTACTCCGGATCGTGGTTGCTGAGAATCAGTGCATCCTTGCGGTCCCCGTAGGAACTGGCTGTCCGAAACCGTGTAAACCCGTAAAGCAGCCGGTCGAAGCCATACTGGGCCATCTGGGCACAATGCAATGCCCAGACCTCCTCGATGGAAGACTTGGCGATCAGCGCACTAAGGTGCCCGGAAATCATGAGGTTGACCGCAACATCTCCACCAATGCGTCCAGCGCGTAAACGTAACCGATCGGGCCGAACCCACAGATCAGGCCTGTAGCGACCGGACTGATGTAGGAGCGATGGCGAAAGGGTTCGCGCGCGTGGATGTTGGAGAGATGCACCTCGAAAACAGGCAGCGCGACGGACGCTAGAGCATCGTGCAGGGCGACGGATGTGTGCGTGTAGGCACCCGCGTTGATCACGATGCCGCTGGCGGTTTGGCCTGCGGCATGGATCTGATCGACCAGCGCACCTTCGTGGTTGGTTTGAGAGAACCTCAGATCGACACCCAAAGCCTCAGCCTTGTCGGTACAGAGCCGCTTAATGTCCGAGAGCGTGGTGGTGCCGTAGACCTCAGGTTGGCGGGTCCCAAGCAGATTGAGGTTCGGACCATTTAAAACATCAATAATCACAAGGGGCTCCGCACTTTGGCACGCTAGATTTGTGCACAATGCATCAAAAGTCAAAAATTACATAATACAGATTATAGGATTACTAGGTGGCGAGCAGTCCGGTCCGTTTTGCACAAGAACATCCACCATCCTTGATTTGTCAGGTCCCGGCCAACGACGTGACCCAGAGGATCGTCGCGTCTTCCTGACTGACCGAGACCACGTTATGCCCCATAGACGCGTCATAATACGCGCTGTCACCGCGACGCATCTCAACCGGTTCGTAGAACTCGGTGATCAGTTTGATGGCGCCAGTCAGAACATAAAGGAATTCCTCTCCGTCGTGGCGCACCCACCCGTTGAACTCGTCAAACCCGCGAGCCCTGACGCGGGCGCGATACGGCAGCATCGTCTTTTTGGTCAGGGTTGCAGCCAGAAGCTCATGCTCGTACGTCGCGGTCGGATGCGGTTCGCCTTCGTCGGCTTTGGTCACGACCATCCGACCGTTGACCTGGGCCTTGCGTGGCGCGGTAAACAGTTGCGGAATTGTAATCTCCAGCCCTTCGGCGAGTTTCTTGAGCGCCTCATAGGTCGGCGACATCTGACCGTTCTCGATCTTCGACAAGGTGGATCGCGCAAGGCCCGCCTGCCCCGCAGCCTGCTCCAGCGTCCAGTTGCGCGCCTTGCGAAGATCCCGGACGCGTTGACCAAGGTTCAGGGGTTCCACTGGCGACGTGTCTCCGTTTTCACGGGCAAGTCGGATCAGGCTCGGTTCTTTGTCGCTCTCTGACATGGCCTGCATTTATGGGTAATTCACAGGGCCTTGCAATGGGGAGACTTGCATTAGGTACGCCCGCCGCCTAGCACGACACGATGGACGGCATTTACGATATCGGTCTGCCGGAGCCTGTTCCCGAGCCGTTCAACATGGCGGCTTACGTGTTGCAGCGCGCAACCGAACGCGGCCCGGCTCCGGCGCTCGAACTGCACGGAGCTGATACACCGAAAACGTGGAGCTTCTCCGAAATTCTTGCGTCTGTTCAAGAAGTTGCAGCGGGCTTGCGGGACACCGGGCTGACCCCCGGTGACATCGTTCTGATGCGCCTTGGAAACACGGTTGAGTTTCCGCTGGTGTTTTTGGCCGCCCTCTGGGCCGGATACGTGCCAGTGCCGACGTCTGCGGCGCTCACGCAGGCAGAGACGGATTGGATCGCACGGGGCCTGGCCCCACGCCTGTGCATCGGTCACGCCCCCTTGGCCTTGCCCGGAGGCGTCCCCTGCCTGCGCCCCGAAGACCTGCACACTGGCGGCCAAATGGACGCGCCGCATCTGGGAGATGCGAACCGACTGGGCTACGTCATTTACACATCCGGTTCGTCGGGCACGCCCCGCGCCGTGGCCCATGCGCATCGCGCGATCTGGGCGCGGCGCATGATGTATCAGGGATGGTACGGATTGACCGGCATAGACCGCGTGTTTCACGCCGGTGCGTTCAACTGGACCTACACCCTTGGGGTTGGCCTGATGGACCCGTGGGCGCTTGGCGCCACTGCCCTGATCCGTGCCGAAGGGGTTGCAAATGCCGAGCTCCCGGACGTCTTGGCGCGGTCAAATGCAAGTGTTTTTGCCGCCGCTCCGGGTGTTTACCGGCAGATTCTCAAGTCCGACGCGAAAATCGATCTTCCGCATTTGCGTCACGCCCTCAGCGCCGGCGAGGCCCTGCCCGCTTCGGTGCGTGCCGCGTGGCATGCCCGCACCGGCACGGAAATCTACGAGGCATTGGGCATGTCAGAGTGTTCGACGTATATTTCCGCGCACCCCCGGCGTCAGGCCCCACCTGGCGTGGCCGGGTTTGCTCAGGCCGGGCGACGCCTGGCGGTTCTGGACAGTAATGGACAACCACAACCCTTCGGAACACCGGGCACGCTTGGCATTCACCGACGCGATCCCGGACTGATGCTCGGCTATCTCGGTGACGAGGCCGCAACACGGGCGCGCATGAAAGGCGACTGGTTCGACACTGGCGACCGCGCCACACTGGCGGCGGATGGGACGGTGCGGTATCTCGGGCGCGATGACGACATGATGAACGCAGGCGGGTACCGGGTGGCCCCGCTCGAGGTCGAGGCGGCCTTTGCCCGCCTGCCCGCGATGTCGGAATGTGCCGCGACGGAGGTGGCCATCAAGGCAGACGCCAAAGTCATTGCACTCTTCTATACTGCGGCAGCGCCAATCCCCGAGGCGGACCTGAAGGCTCACGCCGAAACGCACCTGGCGCGCTACAAACAGCCCCGGCTCTACTTATATCAGACCAACCTGCCGCGAAATGCGAACGGCAAACTTAACCGAAAAGCGCTGCGCGCAGGATTTGAGGCCCCCCTATGATCAAACTCGACATCATCTCCGATCCGATTTGCCCATGGTGCTACATCGGCAAGACCTATCTTGACCGTGCGCTGGAGGCCCGCCCGAACCACGCCTTCGAAATTGAATGGCACCCTTTTCAACTCAACCCGGACATGCCTGCCGACGGGATGGACCGTGTCGACTATCTGGAGCGCAAGTTCGGCGGGCAAAGCGGCGCTGCGCAGGCCTACGCGCCGATTGTCGAACGCGCAGAGCAACTTAAGCTGGGCATCGATTTCGCTGCGATTGAACGGACGCCGAACACACTTGATGCGCACCGCCTGATCCATTGGGCGGGACTGGAAGGACGACAAACCGCAATGGTATCCCGCCTGTTCAAAGCCTATTTCAACGAGGGGCGCGATATTGGCCATGCCGCAGTTCTGTCGCGCTTGGCAGGCGAGATCGGTATGGACCGGGAGATGGTCGACCGGCTTCTGGCTTCCCCCAGCGATCGGAATGACATCCGCGCGCGGGACCAGAACGCCCGCGACAAAGGCGTCACGGGCGTTCCGTGTTTTATCATCGCCAACCAGCACGCCTTGTCAGGCGCGCAGGGAACCGATCTTTGGTTGCAAGTTATTGACGAGTTGGCAGAACAGATCGAGGCAGTCGCGGACCCCGCACCCTAGAAGGGCATAAAATCCCCTTCAAGATCGTAGCTCTTTACCGCCAGCGGTGGCTGCGCGTCATCGAACGAGAATACAAAAACGTTCGCCATCTCGCTGGCCAAAGTCATCCGGCAGAATACCGCGTCAGGGTCGAACTCGACAGGGCAGTTCACAAGATCGACGTGGTCGACCGTTGCCTCGAAAAGCTCGTAGGTGAAAACGGCATTGGCCAGGTAATTGGTGCCGCCGTGTTCGACATCGCCCGCACCGGAGGCCAGTGCCGAACAGGGAAGAACCAGGGCAGTGAAAAGGGTAGTAAACCGAGGCATAACGGAGGTTCCTTCTGTTTAAGAATATTATCTGACTATTTTAGTCGGTAAATAGCAGGCCAGCTTTTCGAACTGCGCGCATTGACCACACGCATCCCGAGGCGTAAGCGCCACAAATGCCCCGCACTCGCTTGTCCCCGCCGGAATTCATCGCGCTGATCGCGGCGTTGTTTTCGACCATCGCGTTCTCGATCGATGCGATGCTGCCCGCGATGCCAGAGATCGCATTGGCCCTGACACCCGAGGCCCCCAATCGCGCCGCTCTAATCATCACGAGCTTCGTTCTGGGCATGGGGATCGGCACACTTTTCGCAGGCCCGCTGTCGGATGCACTGGGGCGGCGACCGGTTATTCTTGGCGGAGCGGTACTTTACTGTGCGGGGGCGGCGCTGGCTTGGGCGGCCCCCAGTCTGGAACTGGCGCTGGCGGGGCGGGTGATACAAGGCCTTGGCGGGGCCGGGCCACGGGTTGTTGCAGTGGCCATTGTCCGGGATCTGTATGCCGGGCGGCAGATGGCGCGGATCATGTCGTTCGTTTTCCTGGTGTTTTCGCTGATCCCCGCCATCGCACCCAGCATTGGCGCCGGGATCATGGCGCTGACCGGCTGGCGCGGGATATTCGGAGCCTTCATCACATTCTCGGTTCTGTCGGCCTTCTGGCTCTGGCTTCGTCAGCCAGAGACCTTGCCCCCGGCCGCCCGACGCCCGTTTCAGGCGCGCAGTCTTCTAAGCAGCGTGCGCGAGGTTCTCGAAAACCGCGTCCTGCGGCTGACGATCGTCGTGCAGACACTGGCCATGGGATGCCTGTTTTCGATCCTGTCCTCCACACAGCAGACCTTCGACCAGACATTCGGACGTGGCAATGAGTTTCCCCTGTGGTTCGCGCTGATTGCGATCATCGCCGCGCTGTCCAGCCTTGTGAACGCCCGGGTCGTGGTGCGATTGGGCATGCGCAAGATGGTGCGCGGTGCTCTTGTCTTCCAGATCGTCAGCGTCCTCGCGTTCCTCGCCATATCGCAACTCGCCCTGCCGCAACCTGTATATTTCGCGGCCTATGTGGCCTGGAACACCAGCGTGTTTTTCATGGTCGGCCTCACAATCGGCAATCTGAATGCGATTGCCCTCGAACCGATGGGCCACATCGCCGGAACGGCGGCCTCCGTCGTGGGCGCTATTGCCACCGTGGGGTCGGTTCTGCTGGCGGTTCCGCTTGGGTTGCAGTTTGACGGAACACCGGTGCCCATTGCACTTGGAATTTGTGTTCTCGCCGTGATCGGCTACGGGGTGATGCGGGTACTGGGCAGCCGGGACGAGGTTCCGGCCTAGGCTTTCTCGGCAACGCGCGCCTGCTTCGCCAGATCACGCGCGATCGAAAACGCCCCCTTTATACGGTCGCTCTCCTTCGCCCAGTCGCGGCGCACGATGATCTTGTTGTCCTTGACCTTCGCCTGTCCGCGCTGGTCCTGGATGAAGCTCACGAGGCCCGCCGGATTGGCAAACTTGTCATTGTGGAACTGCACGGTCGCGCCCTTCGGGCCGCCATCCAGTTTCGCGATCCCGGCCTTCTTGCACTCCGCCTTGATGCGCACGATCAGAAGCAGCGTGTTGACCTCCCGCGGGAGCTTGCCGAAGCGGTCGATCAGTTCGGCGGCGAACCCTTCGAGCTCCACCTTGGTGGTCAGCTGCGAAAGACGGCGATAGAGGCCGAGACGGACGTCCAGATCCGGGACATAGACCTCGGGGATAAGAACGGGCACGCCCAGATTGATCTGCGGCGCCCATTGACCATCCTCGTCAGTCAGACCTTCCATCTGACCGGCCTTGATCTTGCCGATCGCTTCCTCAAGCATGGATTGATAAAGCTCAAACCCCACATCGCGGAACTGGCCGGACTGCTCCTCGCCCAGCAGGTTCCCCGCGCCGCGAATATCCAGGTCCTGGCTGGCCAGCGTGAACCCCGCCCCGAGGCTGTCGAGGCTGCCGAGCACGCGCAGGCGTTTTTCGGCCTGCGGGGTCAGCGGGCTGCGCGGCTTGGTGGTCAGATAGGCATAGGCGCGGGTCTTGGCGCGCCCCACCCTGCCCCGGATCTGATAGAGCTGGCTCAGTCCGAACATATCGGCCCGGTGAATGATCATCGTGTTCGCGGTCGGGATATCGAGGCCGGATTCGACGATCGTCGTGGCCAGCAGCACGTCGTATTTGCCGTCGTAGAACGCGTTCATCCGGTCATCGAGCTCGCCTGCCGCCATCCGGCCGTGGGCCACCATGAAACTGACTTCGGGCACCTGATCGCGCAGGAAATCCTCGATCTCCGGAATGTCCTTGATGCGCGGGACGACAAAGAACGACTGCCCGCCGCGATAGTGTTCGCGCAACAGCGCCTCGCGGATCGTGACCCCGTCAAACTCCTGCACATAAGTTCGGATCGACAAGCGGTCGACGGGCGGTGTGCCGATGATTGACAGGTCGCGCACGCCAGACAGGCTGAGTTGCAACGTGCGCGGGATCGGAGTGGCCGTAAGCGTCAACACATGCACGTCAGAGCGCAATTCCTTCAGCCGCTCCTTGTGGGTGACGCCGAATTTCTGCTCCTCGTCAATGACAAGCAGGCCGAGGTTGTGAAACCGCACCTGCTTGGCCAGCAACGCGTGGGTGCCCACGACAATATCGACCGTGCCTGCGGCGATCCCCTTGCGTGTGTCCGCAGCCTCTTTCGCCGACACAAACCGGGACAACGCGCGCACCTCCAGCGGAAACCCCCGGAAGCGTTCGGAGAAAGACTTGAAATGCTGGCGCGCCAGCAACGTTGTTGGCGCAATTACCGCCACCTGCACGCCCGACAGGGCCGCGACAAAGGCCGCGCGCATCGCGACTTCGGTCTTGCCGAAGCCAACATCGCCACAGATCAGCCGATCCATCGGGGTGCCGGCACCCAGGTCGCGCAGCACGTCTTCGATGGCGTTCAGCTGATCGTCGGTCTCCTGATAGGGGAAGCGGGCGGAGAACGCCTCCCACATGTCGGGGGGCGGCTCCAGCATCGGAGCACGGCGCAGGGCGCGTTCGGCAGCAATGCGGATCAGCTTGTCCGCCATCTCGCGGATGCGTTCCTTAAGCCTGGCCTTCTTGGCCTGCCATGCGCCGCCACCCAGCTTGTCGAGCAGTCCGGTTTCCTGTCCGAAACGACTGAGCAGTTCGATGTTTTCCACCGGCAGGAACAATCGGTCACCGCCCGCATATTCCAGCAACAGGCATTCATGGGGTGCGCCCATCGCGGTAACGGTTTCCATGCCCTTGAACAGACCCACACCGTGATCGACATGCACGACCAGATCGCCCGCGCTGAGGCTTGTGGCCTCCTGCAGGAAGTTCTCCGCCCGGCGCTTGCGCTTGGTCTTGCGGATCAGCCGGTCGCCGAGAACATCCTGTTCCGAGATCACGACCAGCGGTGTGCCCCGCGCATCGCGCCCCTCGAACCCCTGATCGAGCGGCCAGACCAGCAGGAAGACGCCCCCAGTTCCCTCAGGCACATCTGAAAGCCGGGCGATCGGTTTCGTGTCCGCGATCTCCTGATCCTCCAGCAGCCCCGACAGACGCTCGCGCGCGCCCTCCGACCAGCTGGCGACGACAACCTGCGCCTCCTTGCGTTTGGCCCGAACGTGGTCGGCCAGGGCTTCGAACAGGTTTATGTCCCCGCTTTGGCGCTCAGGCGCGAAGGATCGCCCGATCCGCGCGCCCGCATCCGTCACGCCGGGGCCGGTGGCCTGCGGCAGCACTGACAGGCGCAGGACCCGCCGGTCTCGTAGCGTGGCCTCAGTCGCATCGGGCGACAGGTACAATGCCTCGGGCGGCACCGGTTTGTAGACGGTGTCGATGCGGCCCTTTTGGGTCAGCGCGTGACGCCGCGTTTCGTATTGATCCTTGATGCCTTCCCAGCGCGCGTCTTCGGCCGCTTGGGACTGATCGTCAAACACCACCGCCGCATCCGGCAGATAGTCCAGCAGGGTTTCGAGCGTGTCGTGGAAATAGGGCAACCAGTGTTCCATGCCTGCGTGCTTGCGCCCGGCGCTGACCGCCTCGTAAAGCGGGTCATCCGTGCCCGCCGCGCCGAACTCGATCCGGTAATTCTGGCGAAACCTCCGGATCGCGGCCTCGTCCAGAATGACCTCCGACACAGGGGCCAGTTCCACGCGGTCCAGCGTTTCGGTGGTGCGCTGGCTGATCGGATCAAACCGCCGCGCGCCATCCAGCACGTCGCCAAAGAGATCGAGCCGCACGGGCCCGGCCTCCCCCGGGGAATAGACATCGATGATGCCACCCCGGATCGCGTAGTCGCCCGGTTCGGTGACGGTGGGTGCCTGCACAAACCCCATGCGGACCAGAAAATTCCGCAACGCGCCCTCGTTGATCTGCCCGCCGACATCAGCGACAAAGCTGGCCTCCTGCAGCACCGCGCGGGCGGGAATCTTCTGCAAGAGCGCGTTCAGGGTGGTTAGGACAACAAACGGACCCGGCACTGCGCCTTGCGCCAGCGCCGCCAGTGTCGCCATGCGCGCTGCTGACAGGTCCGGATTTGGCGACGAGCGATCGTAGGGCAGACAATCCCATGCGGGAAAGATCAGGCGTGGCAAGTCGGGACGCGTCACGTCCAAGGCCTGCTCCATAGCTGCAAGCCGCTTGTCATCGCGCGCAACAAACAACACCGGGGCTTCGGCGCGGGAAAGTTCCCGCGCAAGAACCTGCGCGTCATAGCCTTCGGGAACGCCGGAAACGGTCACATGATCGGGGGGCGGAACAGTCATGCGCCGTGACCTACGCGGAACAGTCCTCGTGTCAACCGGCTGCGGGCCTAATTGCCCAGAACGCCCGTGCTGAGCACATGGAACACGCCCCAGAACGCGGTCACGAGGATCGAGACCATCCCGATCAGTTGCACGTAAAACCGGTGCCTGCGCAGTCCTCGCGCAAGGTCCGGGCCTTCGGGCTGCACCTCTAGGATCAGGCGGGCCGTACGTTGGGACAAGAGCCCGACCAGCGCGAAGGGAAACGCGATCATGAACGCGGCCTGAAAGAACTCCACCCGGTAGAAGAACCCAAGCACCAGCAGCGTGGTTAACAAAAACCCCGCAAACCCGGCCACGAACACACCCGCGCTTGACCCGATAACCAGCAGACGCCGAGCGTTGATCCGCGCCAGCGCCTCCAGATCGCGCCACGCCTGTTCGTCATTTCGGCGAAAGGCGCGCTGAACCATGTCGTAAGGCACGCCCACCGCGTAGTGGCTCATCGCCGACCAGAACACCGCCAGCGTGATCCAGAACCACATGCTGGAGAACGACCGCATGTCGATGATTTCAGTTGCAGCGATTGTCAGGTCCACGAGCACGTCCGGTCTGGTTTGCCGCGCAGACATTAGGACCGCGCTTCGGAGAGTTCCAGCCTTGAGATAGGGTTAAAACCGTGTCACCCAGTGAAAAACAATAGCGATCAAGGCAAAACCATGCGCCCGACCCAAGCCCCCTTCCCTCATGCCCGCTTTCGTCGCATGCGCAAGAACGCGGCCCTGCGCGGGTTGGCGCGCGAACACACCCTCACGGTAGAGGACCTGATCTGGCCGATCTTCGTTTCGGAAGCCGAAGGTGCAGGTCCGGTGGCCTCCATGCCCGGAGTGGACCGCGTAACGGTCGATGGCGCGGTGAAGGCCGCAGAACGCGCCGCAGCGCTCGGCATCCCGGCAATCTGTATCTTTCCCTATATCGACTCTGCGCTCAAGACGGAGGACTGCGCCGAGGCGTGGGACGAAAACAACCTGTCCAACCGGGCAATCCGGGCGATCAAGGCGGCGGTGCCTGAGATTGCGGTGATGACGGACGTTGCGCTGGATCCGTACAACATCAACGGGCATGACGGATTTGTCCGCGATGGCGTGATCCTGAACGATGAAACGGTGCAGGCACTGGCCAAGATGGCGCTGGCGCAGGCCGAGGCCGGTGCGGACATTCTCGGCCCGTCGGACATGATGGACGGGCGCATCGGCGCGATGCGCGCGGTGCTGGAGGCCAACGGCCACCGGGATGTGACGATCATGAGCTATGCGGCCAAGTACGCGTCGGCCTTCTACGGCCCATTTCGCGATGCGGTTGGCGCGTCGGGCGCATTGAAGGGCGACAAGAAGACTTACCAGATGGACCCGGGCAACACGAACGAAGCACTGCGCCTAATCGAACGCGACCTTCTCGAAGGGGCGGATATGGTCATGGTCAAACCGGGCATGCCGTATCTGGATATCTGCCGCCGGGTAAAAGACGCGTTTGGTGTTCCGACCTATGCCTATCAGGTCTCCGGCGAATACGCGATGATCAAGGCAGCCGCACAAAACGGCTGGATCGATGGCGACAAGGTGATGGCTGAGTCGCTGCTGGGGTTCAAACGCGCCGGCTGCGACGGAATTCTCACGTATTTTGCGCCGGAAGTTGCGCAAAAATTGCGTGATGGGGTTCTGTGACCGCGTGAACGGGTGACAGCCCCCCACGGGTGGTTTACAGTACCGTATAAAGGGGCCGGAGTGCCCTGCCACACAATTGAGAGTTCGAGCATATGACTTCTCCCCTGTTTTCGCGTCGGGCGGCGATGGTCGCCATGGGCGCATCCGCACTAGCCCTTGCGGGCTGTAATTCCGTGTCCGGCAGCGCGCAGCGCGCGGCAACAATAGACACACGTGTTGACGCCGCACTGGCCTTTCTCGACAGCGATGTGCCCGGGGCGCGGGAACTGGGCGAGAAAGCTGCCGGTGTTCTGGTCATGCCGCTGCAGACCGAAGCGTCGTTCGGGTTCGGCGGTGCCTATGGACGCGGCGCGCTGCGGGTTGGCGGCGCGACGATTGACTACTATCAGGCCACGCAGGCCAGCTTCGGTGTTCAGATCGGCGCACAGCAATATGCCCATGCGATCTATTTCATGACCGAAGAGGCGCTTCAGAACTTCCGCAACGGGCTGGGCCTGACCGCAGGCGGCGACCTGAAGCTGACGATGGCGGACAATGCCCAACAGATCAGCGCCGAGACCCTGACTGCGGTCGACCCGGTAATCGGCGTGGTTTTCGGGCAGGCCGGTCTGATCGGCGGGGCCTCGATCGACGGGACCGTTTACAACCGCATTATCCCTTGATAGCGCGCAGCCAGTGAGAACAGCCGCCTCGGCAGACACCGGGGCGCGACAGGGGGCATGACCTGAATGGCGCGCTTGTTTCGCTGGCTTTTTCGCGGTTTGATCACCGCTCTGGCCTTGCTCGGGTTCGCGGGCATGGGGGCCTATTACTTTGCCAGCCGGTCACTCCCGGACTACGACGCACGCCACACCGCGCGCGGCCTTGATGCCCCGGTGGAAATAGTTCGGGACACGCACAATGTGCCCCATATTTTCGCTGACTCCGACGATGACGTGTTCTTTGGCCTTGGCTATGCCCATGCCCAGGACCGACTGTGGCAGCTTTTGATGCTGCGCCGAACCGCGCAAGGCCGCTTGTCGGAAGTGTTCGGGACACGCACCTTGCCAATCGACGACCTGCTGCGCCGGTTCGATTTCTATACACTCGCGCAAAGCTCCGTTGCAGCCTTGCAGCCCGATACCCGAGCCGCGCTTGAGGCATACGCGCGCGGTGTGAACGCCCGGGTAGAGGAGGTCAACACGCGCGCCTTGGGCCGCGGTGCGCCGGAGTTCTGGCTATTCACGCCTGAAATCGCGCCATGGCAACCGGCGGATTCCGTCGTTCTGATAAAGCTGATGGCGCTGCAACTGAGCACGCACCTGCCGACAGAGGTCCTCCGCGCCCGCCTCTCGCTGACCGTGGGACCGGAGCGGGTGGCCGATCTGATGCCGGATGCGCCCGGAGATGGCATCGTCGCTCTGGAAGACTTCGCGCAGCTTTTCCCGACGCTCGATGCGCGCCAGGCGATGGGTCCGGTGACACAGCCCCCTCCCATGTCGCCGGTGCAGAACAGGGTGACAGCGGGCGCATCGAATGTCTGGGCCGCGGATGCCAGCAGATCGACCGCGGGCGGTGCCCTTCTGGCCAATGACCCGCACTTGCAATTCACCGCACCGTCCCTTTGGTATCTGGCCCGGCTGGAGCTTTCTTCTGGCGGCGTGATCGGAGGCACCATCCCGGGCATTCCGGCGATTCTGACGGGGCGTTCGGATCGGCTCGGTTGGGGGCTGACGTCGTCCTATGCGGACGATCAGGATGTCTTGCTGGAACGCCTGAACCCCGACAATCCCGAAGAGTACCAGACCCCGGACGGATACAAGCCGTTCGAAACGCGTCGCACCGTCATCCGGGTGAAGGACGCGCCACCCGTGACGATCACCCGGCGCTGGAGCGACAACGGACCGATCCTGACGGGCGAACAGTACGATCTGGCCACCATCACTCCGCCAGGGCATGTCGCGGCGCTGAGCTGGACCGCGCTCAGCCCGGCGGACACCTCCATGGATGCGGCCATCGGTTTGATGCGCGCGGGAACACTTGACGATGCGCTCAGGATTGCAGAGCGGTTCGTGGCGCCGTCGCAAAACCTGATGATCGCCGGAGAGGACGGGATTGCCCACAAGTTGGTGGGCGCCCTGCCCCGACGGTCGGTGCGCCACCAAAGCCTCGGCCGGCTGCCCACACCGGGCTGGCGCCCGGAGAACCGCTGGCAAGGCGCCATGGGCTATGCGGCCAACCCCGAAACCCGCAATCCCGAAAGCGGCTTGCTGGGCAACACGAACAACAAGATCATCGACCGCCCGTTCCCGCTACACATCTCGTTCGACTGGGGCGACACGCAACGCATCCAGCGCTGGCAGCGGCTGATGTCGGCGCGTCCGGTTCACACCCGTGAAAGCTTTGTGGAGGCACAACTCGACACCGTCAGCCCCGCCGCACGCACGCTTCTGCCGCTGGTTGCGCGGGATCTGTGGTTCACTTCAGAGGCTGCCCCGCAAGGCACGGTGGAACGCGCCCGCAAGACCGCGCTTGATCTGCTGGCCGAATGGAATGGCGAGATGTCCGAGCACCTGCCGGAACCGCTGATCTATGCACAGTGGATGAAAACGCTTCAGGATCGGTTGATCCGTGACGAGTTAGGCCCGCTCGCCGGAGCCTTCACCCATGTGGAACCGCTGTTCCTCGAACGTGTGTTCCGCGACGTGGAGGGCGCTGCGGTCTGGTGTGATGTCATCCAGTCGGTCGCGCAGGAAACCTGTCAGGATCAGGCACGCGCCGCGCTGGACGAAGCGCTATTGACCCTTCGGGAGCGCAATGGCGGTGGCATCACGGCATGGCGCTGGGGCGACGCGCACGAAGCCGCGCATGATCATCCGGTCCTCGGCGATATCGCGTTCCTCGGCGCGATCGTGAATATACGCCAGTCGACCTCCGGCGGGGATTTCACGCTCAATCGCGGCCTGAGCGCTGGCACGGGCCCGAACCCATGGCAAAGCGGAGATGGCAGCAGTTACAGAGGGGTCTATGACTTTGCCGACCCCGACAGTTCGGTATTCATAACGGCGACCGGGCAATCGGGTCATCCCCTGTCCCGGCATTATGATGATTTGGGCGAGTTGTGGCGGCGCGGCGAGTATATTCCGATGTCCCTTGATCCTGATCTGGCCCGCGCGGGTGCCATCGGGATCACGCAACTGATCCCGGCCGCGAACTAGCCCGGAAACGCTTTCTCGAACGCCGCTTTCTGCCGGGCTGTCCAGACAACGTGCAGGTTGTAACCGGTCTCGCTCAGGTTTTCATGCTCCACCAGACCCTGTTCGAACAACCACGCCCGCGCCCGCCCTTCGGCAAAAGCCAGATGCAGATCCTCGGCCACGCGCGGCTCTGACAAATGCGCTGATATCCCTTGTGTGAGCGCCTCGAACCCGGTGCCATTCAGAGCCGAGATCGCAAACACCTTCTCGTGCCGGTCTGCGGCGGTGATCATGGCCTCCTCTTCCGGGGCGGGCAGTTGGTCGATCTTGTTCCACACCTCCAGAACCGGCGTTTCCTCGGCCACGCCCAGACGGTCCATGATCGCCAGAACATCGCGCGCCTGCGCTTCGGTTTCGGGATGCGAGATATCGCGCACATGGACGATCAGGTGCGCCTCCAGAACCTCTTCGAGCGTGGCACGGAAGGCCGCGACCAGTTCCGTGGGCAGATCAGAGATGAACCCCACCGTGTCCGACAGGATGATCTCTGTTCCGTCGGGCAATTCCAGCGACCGCATGGTCGGGTCAAGTGTGGCGAACAGCATGTCCTTCGCCAACACGTCCGCGCCGGTCAAACGATTGAACAACGTGGACTTGCCCGCATTCGTATAACCCACGAGCGCTACGATGGGGAACGGGACCTTGCGCCGGGCGGCCCTGTGCAACTCGCGGGTTTTCACCACCTTCGACAGTTGCCGCCGGATGCGGGTCATCGCGTCGTCGATGGCACGGCGGTCCGCCTCGATCTGTGTCTCCCCCGGCCCCCCGACGAAGCCGAGCCCACCGCGCTGACGCTCCAGGTGGGTCCAGGACCGTACCAGCCGGGTGCGCTGATAGCTCAGCGCAGCCAGCTCCACCTGCAACACCCCCTCGCGGGTGCGCGCGCGATCTGCAAAAATCTCAAGGATCAGGCCCGTCCGGTCGAGGATCTTGGTCTTCCACGCTCGTTCCAAATTGCGTTGCTGAACCGGCGTGACAGGCCCGTCAATCAGAACGAGGCCCACCTCCTCGGTCTCGATCCGGCTGCCCAGTTCATCGAGCTTGCCCGATCCAAACAACAAACCGGGCTGAGGTTTGGGCAGCCGAACGATGTCACCGCCGACAACGTCGAGGTCGGGGAGTGCACCCGCAAGCGATACCGCCTCCGACAGCGCATCGGGCGCATTGCGGCGATCACGGTCCGAGGTCAGTTCGGGATGCAGGACGAGCGCGCGGGTCGGCGCAGCCTTATGCTCTTGCAGGTCGGTCAGTCTTCACCTTCGTAAAGGCTGATGGGTTGGGTCGGCATGACGGTCGAAATCGCGTGTTTATAGACCAGCTGGCTCTGACCATCGCGGCGCAGCAGGACGCAGAAATTGTCGAACCACGTGATCACCCCCTGAAGCTTGACTCCATTGATCAGAAACACGGTCACCGGGACCTTTGTCTTGCGAACATGATTAAGAAAAGCATCCTGCAAATTCTGCTTGTCGCTGGCCATTCTGTGTGCCTTTTTTCTTTGTTTTGCGCAGAGCCTGAAGCAATTTCGTGCGCTTGCCTTTGAATATCTAGCCACTTTGTGGCCGATTCCACCCCCAATGACAATGACATAGCAGGCAGGTGGCTCAGTTTCGCCAGAAGTCAGGATTGAGAAGCGCAAGGATGGCCAGGGTTTCCATCCGTCCCAGCACCATTGCCCCGCACAGGATGACTTTGGCCATGTCCGGCAGCGCACTGTAAACAATGGGAGCTTCGCTGGCGATCACGGCGACAGGACCGGTGGTGGCGAGCGATGCAATCGCCAGAATTGCCGACTCTTCGAAAGCGATGCCGGTCAGCGACAGGAGCGCCATCACCCCGGCGATCGACAGTGCAAACAGCATGAAGAAGATCCACGCGATCGCCGCCCCTTCGCGGCGCAGACGCCGCCCGGCATACCCGGCCCGCCCGATCGACGACGGATGGATCAATCGCTCCATCTCGCGGACCCCGTGTTTGTAAAGCGCATAGACCCGCAGCAGCTTCACCCCGCCCGCTGTCGTGGCAACCCCGCCGCCGAACAGCGCGATCCCCGCCAGCAGGAGGCCCGGCGTTTGCAACCCTGACCAGTTCTGCGCCTCGTCCCAACTGGCGGACTCTAGCCCGGTGGTCGTCAGAAAAGACAAAACCATGAAAATGCCACCCCAGAGCGCCGGCAATGCCTCGCTGTTCAGCGTTCCATCCACCTCGAACGCACCGACCCAGTGGCGAAAGAACAGGAACACCGGAACGGCGGAGATGAAGATCAATGCGATGCGTAATTCCCGGTCACGGCGGATCAGGTGCCAATCGGGATGAAGCCCCCCCTCGAACAGGCGCCGGGTCACCGCAAAGAAGAAGAACGCGAAAACGGCAAGCTCGGCTCCGAACCCGCCGCCCGCCTCCCCGACGGTTTGACCCGTCGAGATGCCGGAGGTCGACAGCGTCGCCATGGCGTGCAGCAAGGCCGAAGCAGGTTGCTGGCCCGCGATGACCAGAAACAGCCACAGTGCCGCAGTCAGGGTAACATAGATCGGGGTCAGACGGCCCGCGAACCGCATGACCCGGTCGTGCGGGTCGGCATAGGCGCCGGAAACCCGCGCATTGCCGCTCCCAACCTCGGTTTCGGAAGTGACCTCGAACCCGCCGAGGGTCAGCGGCGCAAGCACGGCGAAGGCGGTGATCCAGATCAGGAGCCCGCCGAACCAGCCCACGATCCCACGCCACAGGTGCACGGTCATGGGCAGACGGTCCGGGTCGAACACGCTGGCCCCGGTGGTTGTCAGGGCCGAGACCATCTCGACATAGGCGTTCAGGAAACTGCTTGCCGGTACGGCCTCGCGCAGCGGCAGGGCGAGCATGACCGGCAAGAGCGTGTAAATGGCCAGAAGCGTCGCAAGATAGGCCCGCCCGTCGATACGCCGTGTTCTGCGCGACGTGGCAAGTCCGACCAGCACCAGCAGGATCAGAAAAAGCGTGGCACCGTAGAAGAACGGCCGCCCCGCATCCAGGTCGCGGGTCGCGGCTCCGAAAATCGCCGGTGCATACATCGCAGCCGCCCCGAGCGCGCACACCTGCACGAACAGTGGAACGGATCGCGCGGCAAGCAACATCAGAAGA
This sequence comes from Tropicimonas sp. S265A, assembly GCF_049800835.1. Classification (NCBI taxonomy): domain Bacteria; kingdom Pseudomonadati; phylum Pseudomonadota; class Alphaproteobacteria; order Rhodobacterales; family Roseobacteraceae; genus Tropicimonas; species Tropicimonas sp. S265A. The sequence continues at coordinate 129,528 of NZ_JBNAFU010000001.1, read as the reverse complement.
AATCGATGGAGACCTGCAAGAGCCGCTCCACCTCCGGGACATCCTCGGACAGGGCGAACATGACGATCACGTCGCCCTCTTCGATCCGCGTGCCGCCGGACACACGCAAAACCTTGCCCTTCTTCAGAAGGCCCGCCACCAGCACGCCTTCGGGGAAACCCACGTCGCGCACCAGCTGCCCCGCGAGGGGCGAGGTGGACAGGACCTGCGCCTCGATCACCTCCGCCTCGGCATCGCCGATGGAATAGACCGCCCGCACGCGCCCGTGCCGGATGTGGCGCAGGATCGAACTGACAGTCGTGGCCCGCGGGTTGATGTAGGCGTCGATATCAAGCGGGTTCAGCAGCGGTACCAGCGTCGGGTCGTTGACGAGCGCGATGGAGACAGGGCACCCCTCGGATTTGGCCCGCACGGAGGCGAGAAGGTTGGTCTTGTCGTCATCGGTCACGGTCAGCACCGCATCGGCCTTGTCGATATTGGCCTCTTGCAGCAGTTCGGAATCAAGCCCGTCGCCATTCAGGACGATCGTACGCTCCAGCGCATCTGCGGCGTACTCTGCACGCGCCCTGTCTCTTTCGATCATCTTCACGCGAACCCGGTGCTCTCGCTTTTCAAGCGTGCGCGCGACCGACAGGCCCACATTGCCGCCCCCGACGATGATGATCCGTTCCTGTTTGCGGGTTTGCTTGCCGAACACCTCCAGCGTGCGCACGATATCTGCCACGTCCGTAAACAGGTATATCTGGTCGCCGGCAAACAACTGGTCGCCCGGTTCGGGCGCAAACAGCGTTCCCTTGCGCCGGATGCCAACAACGATGGATTGCAGGGTGGAGAACAGGTCGGTCAGTTGGCGTAGCGGGGTTGCGAGGACCGGGCAATCCGCGTCCAGCGTGATGCCCAGAAGCTGCGCCTTCCCGCCCAGAAAATATTCAGTGTCAAACGCCGCCGGGGCCGCGAGGCGTTGTAAGGCGGCCTCTGCCACCTCACGCTCCGGGCTGATCACCACATCGATCGGCAGGTGATCGCGCCGGTAAAGGTCGGAATAGATCGCGTTGAGATAGCTGCGCGCCCGCAGGCGGGCGATCTTGCGCGGCACTTCGAAGATCGAATGCGCGATCTGGCACACGACCATGTTCACCTCGTCCGAGAACGTGGCCGCGATCACCATATCGGCGTCCTGCGCACCCGCGGCACGCAGTATGTCGGGATAGGACGCAAAGCCGGTGATTCCCTGCACATCCAGCGTGTCTGTCGCCCGCCGGATCAGATCGGGATTGTTGTCGATCAGGGTGACGTCGTTGCGTTCCCCTGACAGGTGGCGTGCGATCTGCCAGCCGACCTGCCCTGCGCCGCAAATGATAACCTTCATGCCCGCCTCGCGAGAACCTGTCATGCCGGGATAACGCAGCCTTGCGTTGAGGAAAAGGCCCGCGATGGGCTAAGGTCAAACAGTACTGTGCGTTCCGGAGCCCCAGATGACACGAAAACTGCTTTTGGCCCCCCTTGTTCTTGCAGCCTGCGGTCCAGTGGTGGCGTTCGACAAGACGGGGGTGTCCGTCTCGCGCCTGTCGTCGGACCTGCAAACCTGTTCGGCACGCGCGCTGGCGGAAGCGCCGCAGGACGTGCAGGTGATCTATACCTATGAACGCAAGTTTCGCAGTCGCGGGTATGGTCGCGCGCCACGTTGGGAATGGGACCGGGAACGTGACATTGTCGATGTGAATGAGGGAAGGCGCGCAGTTGCGCTACAGCAATGCATGATCGATGCCGGCTATCGGGTGCGCGAAGTGCCCCGATGTTCCGGCACGCCGGTCGACATTGATGGCGCCTATCGCCAACCATCGTTTTCCGATCAAAGCTGCGCGGTGAAAATTGACGGGATCGGCCCGGTGATCGTCGCCCCGGCCAGCGTGGCAGGATAGCCCGGATGCGCTGGTTCGGACTTCTGGCATGCGGTTTGGCACTCGCGGCCTGTGCCCCCGCCCCGATCATCGTCTATGACAAGCAAGATGTCAGCGTTACGCGTTTTTCCACGGACTATTCCGCATGCCTCGCCACTGCCGAAAGCCAGGCGCCGGTGATTATCCAGAACCAGACGAGCTATGGCGCGACCGTTGGCGTCGGAACGGGCTGGTCATCCGGCTGGTACAGCAATGGCACCGGCGTTGGCCTGAGCGTCGATACCCGGCGCGTTGACATCAACGAAGGGCGCCGATTGGCTCTGATGCAAAGCTGCATGAGCCGCAAGGGCTACACCCCGAAACAGATACCGGGCTGTTCGACGGACGTGCAGCGCCAGACCGTGGTGTTGAACGAGTATCGCCAACCCGCGATCACGCAGCAAAGCTGCGGCGCGCAACTTCAGGGGCTTGGCCCGGTGATCCTGTCACCCTGAGCGTGGTCAGGCATCCTCGACGCGCGCCACCCGAGCCCCCGCGCGGGAGGTCGTCACCACGTTGAGTGACTTGAGCTTGCGGTGTAGAGCGGAGCGTTCCATTCCGACGAACGCGGCGGTGCGCGAGATATTCCCGCCGAACCGATTGATCTGGGCCATCAGGTATTCCCGTTCAAAGAGTTCCCGCGCCTCCCGCAGCGGCAGTGTTGCCAACGCACCGCTGACCAGAACACCGCTGTCGGCTTCGGGCGCGGCATCGAGGCTGGGAAGCTCGCTCGCAGCGATCTCGCCGCTGTCGTTGCCGAGGATCAGCACGCGTTCGATCACGTTGCGCAGCTGGCGCACGTTACCCGGCCACACCATGGTTTGCAGCAACGCTTCGGCCTCTTCGCTGAGTGCGCGGTTCGGCAGCCCCTGGGTTTCGTTGAACTGGCCGATGAAAGCGCGTGCCAGTTCGGGAATATCCTCCCGCCGCTCTGACAGGGACGGCACTTCGATCGGCACCACGTTGAGCCGATGGTAAAGCTCCTGCCGCAGGCGGCCCGCCTCCACGGCGTGTTCGAGGTTGCTGGTGGAAGACGAGATGACCCTCAGGTCCACCCGGATGTTGCTGGACCCGCCCACGCGCTGAAATTGCTGATCAACGAGCACGCGCAGGATCTTGGACTGCGTGCCAAGCGGCATATCCGCAATCTCATCAAAGAAGATCACCCCGCCATCGGCCTGTTCCAGAAGACCCTTTTCAATTGCGCGGTCCGCCCCTTCACGTCCGAACAACACGTCTTCCATGCGCTCAGGTTCAATCGCAGCCGAGTTCACGGAAACGAACGGTGCATTGGCCCGGTTGGAATTGGCGTGAATGTAACGCGCCGCAATTTCCTTGCCGCTCCCGGCTGGGCCGGTGAGCATGACGCGACCATTGGACTTGGTCACTTTGTCAAGCTGCCCGCGCAGCGCCTTCATCGCAGGCGACGCGCCCAGCATTTCCGTGGCGACAGGCCCCTGGCGGCGCAGTTCGGCATTTTCACGTCGCAGGCTCGACGCCTCCATCGCGCGCTTAACGACAACCAGCAACTGATCGATATTGAAGGGTTTTTCGATGAAGTCATAGGCGCCCTGCTTGATCGCAGCGACGGCGATTTCGATATTGCCGTGGCCTGAAATGATCACGATCGGAATCTCGGGCCGCTCACGCTTCACTTGGGTCAGGATGTCGATCCCGTCCATATTGCTGTCCTTGAGCCAGATATCGAGGATCATCAGGCCGGGTGGATCAGCTTCGATTGCGGCCATGCAATCATCCGCGTTGCCAACAGCGCGGGTCGCGTAGCCCTCATCCTTCAGAATATCGGATACAAGTTCCCGGATGTCGCGTTCGTCGTCAATGATCAGAATGTCGTTCATGGATCAGGCCATCTTTTCTGAATGTGGAAGGGAGGGATCGGAGAGACGGTCGTCATTGGTGCGGGCGTCGGCATCATGCACCGGCAGGCGAATGACTGCCGCGGCACCCGGCGCGGCCTCCGGCGTGAACGGGTCGGCGGGCCGCAGAGACAGCGTTCCGCCGTGTTCTTCGATGATCTTGCGCACGATCGGCAGGCCGAGCCCGGTGCCCTTGTCGCGCGTCGTCACGTAGGGCTCGAACAGCTTTTCCGGGTTCGATGGCAGGCCCGTGCCATTGTCTGCAATTATCAGCTCGGCTTCATCGCCGTCCAGCGTGAGGGACACGCGGATCTCTGCCGGACGCGTATCTTCAGGCTGATTTTCCGATCTTGTTTCAATAGCTTCCCCTGCGTTCTTCAGCAAGTTTGTCAGGGCTTGTGACAGCAGTGTCGGGTCGAACTCTCCGTTCACCGGAGCATCGGGCAGGGTCATCTTGATCTCGGTTCCCGGTTGGCCCGAGCGCTGCAACAGGACCGCGTCGCGCACCAGTTCGTTCAGATCGTTGGTTGCGGTTTCCGGTTCCGGCATCCGCGCGAATTTCGAGAACTCGTCCACGATGCGCCGCAGGTCGTTGGTCTGGCGCACGATCACGTCCGCCAGTTCGACCAAGGCCCCGCTGTCTTCGCCGAGTTGCGGGCCAAACTTGCGCTTCATCCGTTCCGCGGACAATTGGATCGGGGTTAGCGGGTTCTTGATCTCGTGCGCGATCCGGCGCGCCACATCGCCCCAGGCCGCCATCCGCTGCGCGGTGGCGAGGTCGGTCACATCATCGAAGGCAACCACGTAGCCCTCGAGCCGATTGTCCTGCGTTGTTCTGCGCGCGATCCGAACCAGCAGGTTCTCGGCGCGGCCGTGGCGCGTCATCGCCACCTCCGCCTGCGCGACCTCGCGCGGACTGGCACGGAGTTTGGCGAACAGGGCCTGAAACTCCGGTGCGATCTGCGCCAACGTCCGGCCCGAAATGGACGCACCCTCAAGCGAGAGCAACCCCGCAGCGGAGCGGTTCATGAAATCGACCTTGCCCTCGGGATCAAGGCCGATCACCCCTGCGGTTACCGACCCCAGAACGGAGTCGAACAGCCTGCGGCGGCGTTCGATCTGGCGGGTGTTTTCCAAGAGCGCATCACGCTGCGCCTTCAATTGCCGTGTCATCTGGTTGAAGAGCCGACCCAGCATCGCGATCTCGTCATCGCCGGGCAACTCGGGAACCTTTACATCCAGGTCCCCTGCCCCGACGCGCTGCGCCGCCCCGGCCAGCCGCCCCACAGGCCGCGACAGCCGCTCCGCCAGCCACAGCCCGAGCCAGATCGCCGCCGTGATCAGGATCACCGCGAACCCCAGATAGAGCAGACCAAACTCGAACAAAAGCCGCCCACGTTCATCCTCAAGCTGGCGGTACAGCTGCGCTGTTTCCTGGGTATCGTCCAGCAATGTCAGGATCTCGCCATCCACCTCGCGGCTGATGTATAGGTAGTGATCAAGCCGCGAGCGCAGCGGCACGAGGGCGCGCAACTCGTTGTTTGCCCAATCCTCTATGGTCACGGGCACCCCTGCCTGTCCTCCGAAAGCCGACGCCGGTGGCGCCTCGAAGTCGAACAGGTAGGACCGCTCTCCGCGGACGCGGATCTGGCCCGTACCGTCCACGATATAGGCCTCCTTGAGACCCCGCTGTATCCGCCCCTGACCCTGTGCCAGAACCTGCCGCAGGTCCCCTTCGGACATCGCAAACCCCTGCGCGCGCTGTGCGCGGTCGAGAAAAGACGACAGGGCCACCGCATCGATCTGCAACTGGCGTTGCTGTTCTTCCTCATAAGCTTCCGCTGCGGCGACGGACGCGCCGATCACCCGCTGAACACGGTCCGAAAACCAGCCCTCCAACCCGAAGTTCACGGTGATCATGGCAAACACGGCCACGAGCACCGTCGGCACGAGGGCGACCAATGCGAAAACGCCCGTCAGACGCAGGTGCAGCCGCGAGCCGGCCGAACGCGCGCGCCGGGCCGAGATCATGCGCGCGACCCGTTGCAGAACCAGTGCCGCAACGATCAGCACGTAGACAAGATCGGTCAGGATCACTGCGCGTAGAAGCGTGGAATCCGACCCCTGATCGAGCGGTCCGAGCACGAGGAAGGTTGCAATTGCGAGCACGGGGCCAAGGGCAACGAGGCTCAGCGTCAGCCAATTCTGAAACCGGCGCGCGTCGAGAAAACGCTCGATCCGCCCTAGAAAATTTGTCTCTGTCAGCGCTCGCACTTGCCCCATGCGACGCGGGTTTCTCCGCGTCGTGCCTCAATTGACACTGTTGTTGCGCTTTTACATCAATTTGCGCCGGCGTGTCACCTGAATATCGAGGTCGGTTATCTTTTTGCGCAAAGTATTGCGGTTGATGCCGAGCAGAGTGGCACATTTCGCCTGATTTCCGCCAGTTGCGTCCAGCGCCAATTCGATCAACGGCGCTTCAACTTCGCGCAAAATCCGCTGATAGAGCCCGGGAGGCGGCAAAACACCTCCGTGCAGGTCGAAATAACGACGCAAGTGCTTTTCCACCGAGGCACTCAGTTTGTCCGCAGGACCACCGCCCATCAGCGGCTCGATCGCCGGTTGGCTGCCCAGCACCATTTCCACGTCGCCGCGCCCGATTTCTTCTTCCTGCGCGGTGACGACCAGCCGTTTCATGGCATTCTCAAGCTGGCGTACATTGCCCGGCCAGGAATATGCGCGGATCATGTCGCTTGCCTCGCCCGACAGGCGTCTGGGCTGTGACCCATCACGTTCGGACCGGCCCAGAAAGTGCTCGGCCAGAAGCGGAATGTCATCCACCCTTTCGCGCAGCGACGGGACGTTGATCGTCACGCCACCCAGGCGATAGAAAAGATCCTGCCGAAACACTCCGCCTTCCATCTTTTGCATCAGGTCACGCTGACTGGAGGACATGATGCGCGGGGAATTGTCGTTGAAACTGTCGAGCATCCGCACGATGCGCCCCTGCGCGTCGTCGTCGAAATCGCCCACTTCGTCGAACAGGATCGACCCGCCACGGGCCCGCGCGACAAGATTGGATGGGCCGTCCGCCCCGGCCAGATCGCTTGCACCGGCGACGATGAATGGCAGCGAGCGCCGGTCTGAAAAATCATGGATCGCCCGCGCGATCAGGCTTTTGCCGGTTCCGCTCTCGCCCGTGATCATCACCGGCAGGTCGGTGTTCATCACGCGCGCCACCAGGCGGTATAGCGCCTGCATCTGCGGGGTGCGCCCCACCAGCGGCAGATCGTCGGACCCGCGCTCCCCCTCTTCCGTCGGGGCGGGCGCGCGGCGCTTGACCTCCAGCGCGCGGGCGGCGCGCTTCATCAGGTCCGGCAGGTCAAAGGGCTTGGGCAGGTAGTCATAGGCTTCGGCCTCTGCCGCCTGAATCGCCGTCATGATGGTGTTTTGCGCCGAGATCACGATCACCGGCAGCCCCGGACGCGCCTCGGTGATCTTGGGCAAGGTATCAAGGCCATTCCCGTCCGGCATCACCACGTCCGAGATCACCAGATCGCCTTTGCCCTCCTCTACCCACCGCATCAGGGTCATGAGGCTGGAGGTGGCGTGCACCTTGCACCCTGCGCGGGTCAGGGCCTGGGTCAGTACGGTGCGGATCGTGCGGTCATCATCGGCGACAAGGACAGTTCCGTCCATCAGGTGGTCTCCTCAGTGCGGGGGGCGACGGGCAGGGAAATACGAAACACGGTGCGGCCCGGGACGCTGTCGACGGCAATCCAGCCATCGTGCTCGGAAATGATCTTGGATACGAGGGCGAGACCAAGTCCGGTGCCATTCTCCTTGCTGGAGACGAAAGGCTCGAAAATCTCGCCGGAGATTTCTTCGGGCAAGCCCGGACCGTTGTCGATGATCTCGACCTGCAAGGGGACGGAGGTGCCCGATCCGTCCTGTTTGCGCAGGCGCAAAGACAGTTCGTAGAAGGTGCGTATCTGGATGTCGCCGCCCGTGTTGCTGGCCTCTGCCGCGTTCTTGAGAAGGTTCAGAAACACCTGAAGCAACTGGTCGGCGTCGGCGTAGGTGTTGGGCAGCGAGGGGTCGTAGCTTTCGCGGATGTTCATGTGCGCGCCGAACCCGACTGCCGCCGATTTGCGCGCACGTTCTAACACGTCGTGAATGTTCACTGCCTTGCGCGCAGGGGGCCGCAGGTTGCCGAACTGCTCCACCTGTTCCAGCAGTTTCACGATCCGGCGGCTTTCGGCGACGATGAGGTCGGTCAGTTCCAGATCGTCCTTGGTCAGGTTCATCGACAGAAGCTGCGCGGCCCCGGTGATCCCGGCCAGCGGGTTCTTGATCTCGTGCGCGAGCATCTCCGCCATGCCGATGGCGGATCGTGCAGCCGATTTTGATTGCATCGACCGCCCCAGCCGCCCGGCAATCTCGCGCGGCTCGATCAGGATCAGCACAAGGTCCGGGTTATCCACCAGCGGCGCAACCTGGAGATTACAGAGAAACGGCGGGCGTTCCCCGGTCCCGACATCGACGTCATTGATGAACAGCGGCGAAAAATTCTTGCGGACCCGCAACACCGCATCCTCAAGCGGCGCATCGACCATCAGCTTGTCCCAAAGCGGCGCGTTCAAGAGACTCCGCAGAGAGCCGTTCATGAATGTCTCTGCCGCGGGGTTCAGATCGACGATGCTGTCGTCATTCGACACGATGATCGCCGGGATCGGCAAGGACACCCAGAGCGCTTGGGTCCGGTTTGTCATGCGGCCACCTCAAGCGGGGCGTCGGTGATCGCATCCGAGAGCAGGCGCAAGACCTGTCGCGGGTCAGTTGCTGTCAGGATTCGGCGGCGCAACCCGGCCGCGACCGGCTGATCGTCCAGATACCACCCCAGATGCTTTCGCGCGACCCGCAGCCCAAGCGGTGTGCCGTAGAAAGCCAGCATCGCCTCGTAATGGGCCCCGACCATATCGCACAGCGCCCGGCCTTGCGGCACCTCGGGCCCGCACAGACCCGAGAGCCCGGCTGCGACCTGCGCGAGCTTCCAGGGCCGCCCCTGCGCTCCGCGCCCGATCATCACGCCATCTGCGCCGGAGGCGCGAAGGGCGGCCCGTGCGGAGGCAAGATCAACAATATCGCCATTCGCAATCACCGGGATGGACACGGCGTCTGTCACGGCGTGGATTGCGGACCAGTCTGCCTTGCCCTTGTAGAACTGGCACCGTGTACGTCCGTGGATCGTCACCATCTGAATGCCCGCGCCCTCAGCCCGGCGGGCGAGATCGGGCGCATTGCGTCCGGCATCGTCCCATCCCAGCCTTGTCTTCAGCGTCACAGGAACGTCGACCGCATCGACCACAGCCTCGACAAGCGACAGGGCATGGTCGAGATCGCGCATCAGCGCCGACCCGCTCAGGCCTCCGACGACTTTCTTTGCGGGGCAGCCCATGTTGATGTCGATGATCCGAGCGCCCTGTCCCGCGACGTATTTCGCAGCTTCCGCCATCCAGTAGGGGTCACGTCCAGCGAGTTGCACGGCCGTGGCCGCGCGCCCGAAACCAAGCTCGGCTTTTGCGCGGGTGGCGGGCTTTGCCTCGACAACCTCCTGGCTGGCCACCATTTCGGACACAACAAGCCCTGCGCCAAACCCAGCCACCAGATCGCGGAATGGTCGATCCGTGATACCGGCCAGCGGCGCCAGTAAAACACGCATATCCAGCGCGGTGTTTGCCAAGTTTACAGTCAAACGATTAATCCTTGTGCATATTCATGCGCTATCGGGTTTCGCGCCGCCCGGCAACTCGTGAAAACTATGTATGTTGAGCAAAACATAAACTGCCCATAATTTAATCATTTCCGCCCCCTTAGACGCTTGGCGATTGCACCTTTTGCAGGCGCCTTTTAGGAACGGACCCTGATCAGCTTCCCGTTTGCCCGAGGCCCTTTCCATGACCGTGCCCACCGCCCCTTGCGTCGCTGCGATCGTCGTTGCCGCCGGGCGCGGTCTTCGCGCGGGCGGGGAGATGCCCAAGCAATGGAGCCCTCTGGCCGGCCGACGGGTCCTCGACTGGACCATTGCGGCATTCGACCGGCAGCCGGAGGTGGCTGAAATCATCGTCGTACTGCACCCCGATGACATGGCGCTTGCAGAAACGCTGTCATCCACGACACCGCTGCGGCATGTGGCGGGTGGAGCGACGCGGGATGCCTCGGTGCGGTCTGCGCTCAAGGCGCTGTCACCTTCGGCTGTTGCCGTCCTGATCCACGATGCGGCGCGACCCTGTGTGAGTGCTGATTTGATCGCCGCCGTCATACGCGCAACGATTGAAACGGGGGCCGCAGCGCCTGCCCTGCCCGTCACGGATGCCCTTTGGACCGGAGCGGACGGACGCGTTACCGGAACACGGGAGCGGGCCGGCCTGTACCGCGCGCAGACACCGCAGGGGTTTCGGCCCGACCTGATCGTTGCGGCCCATGCGGCCCACCCCGGCGGGGCCGCCGACGATGTGGAAGTGGCCCGTGCCGCTGGACACGCCGTGACCATCGTTCCGGGCGAGGCGCGCAACCTCAAGATCACCTACCCGGACGATTTCGCCCGGGCAGAGACCCTGATAAAGGACGTATTCATGGATATCCGCACCGGCAACGGCTACGACGTGCACCGCTTCGGCCCCGGCGAGGCGGTCATCCTGTGTGGAGTGGAAATTCCCCACGACCGCACGCTTCAAGGGCACTCGGATGCAGATGTCGGCATGCACGCGGTGACGGACGCGATTTATGGCGCACTGGGGGATGGCGACATCGGCCAGCATTTTCCGCCCTCCGACCCGCAGTGGAAAGGAGCTGCATCCGAGATATTCTTACGACACGCGGTAGAGCTTGCGACCGGTCGCGGCTACACCATCACACATATGGACTGCACCCTGGTGTGCGAGCGCCCCAAGATCGGGCCGCACCATGCCGCAATGAAGGGCAAAATGGCAGACTTGATGGGCTTGAAAGAAGACCAGGTCAGCGTCAAGGCTACCACATCCGAACGACTGGGGTTCACAGGGCGGGAAGAAGGCATCGCCGCCCTCGCCACAGTAACGCTGGTGCGCGCATGAGCCGCCTGATTGCGACGTTCTTTGGAGCTGGCCTGCTCAAGCCCGCGCCCGGCACGTGGGGGTCATTGGCCGCCCTGCCTGCCTTTTGGGTCCTGCACTCGCTTGGAGGGATCTGGCTCGTGGTCGTGGCAACGATCGCGGTGTTTGCCCTCGGCGTCTGGGTCACGAAACTCGAGACAGCCGGAAAGGATGACCACGATCCATCGGAGATCGTCATCGACGAAGTGGCTGGCCAATGGATCGCTCTGATGCCGGTGTCTTTCGGGGCGCAGGTCGCAGGGGCGGATGTTCTGGCGCTCTATCCCGGCTGGATTGCGGCGTTCGTCTTCTTTCGCCTGTTCGACATCTGGAAACCCGGTCCGGTCGGCTGGGCCGACCGACGCCATGATGCAATGGGCGTAATGCTCGACGATGTGATCGCGGGGGCGATGGCCGCGGCCTGCGTGGCGGGTCTCGCGGCCTTTGCACATGCGGTGTTGATGTGACTTCGCCAGCACAACGATTGCTCGACCTATGTGCGGCGCGCGACTTGCGCATCACAGCGGCCGAAAGCTGCACGGGCGGCAAGGTCGCGGCGGCGATCACCGAAATACCCGGCGCATCAAACAGTTTCGAGCGGGGCTATGTCACCTACTCCAACGCGGCCAAGGTCGAGATTCTGGGTGTCAGCGCCGATACGATCCAAAACTACGGCGCAGTGTCGGAAAAGACCGTCTACGAGATGGCCAATGGCGCCCTTGCGCGCGCAGGCGCGGATATCGCGGTTGCGATCTCGGGCATCGCGGGACCCGGAGGGTCGGAATTCAAACCCGAAGGGCGCGTCTGCTTTGCCCTGGCGTCCCGCGGGCATCCGACACAGGTGGAAACGGTGGAGTATGGCCCGATCGGGCGCAGCGCTGTGCGCGAGAACGCCACCGCTCACGCTTTGCGGCGGATGATCGAAGCGGCCGAACGCCTTTGACGGCGCGCGGGTAGTTCACGCCAGATGTACGGCCTCGTGCCCGTAAAGATCCGCTGCCCGGTTCTCGAACGCGCGCACGATACGCTGCATCGCCTCGTTGAAGACAACCCCGATCACGCTTTGCAGCACACGGTTCTTGAATTCGAAATCCGTATCGAATTCCACCCGGCACCCGCCGCTATCGAGATCCGTAAACCGCCAGACCGAATGCATGTGTTTGAACGGACCGTCCAAGTACTCGGTCTTGATCACACGGTCTTCGGTTTGCAATTCCACCCGACTGCCGAATTTCTCACGAAAGACTTTGAACGAAATCACAAGGTCTGCCAGCATCTCCTGGCCCAGTCCCGTGGACGTGGTTGAGCGTACGCGCGCAGCAGCGCACCATGGCAGGAACTTCGGATACGCCGCCACATCCGCGACGAGGTCGTACATTTGCTGCGCGGTATAAGGCAGCGTCTTTGTTTCAGAATGTTGCGGCATCGGTTCCGGTTTTAACGTGACAGTGCAAACGGATTTCGTAGAGTGGCGCGCAGAATTCAAGGGGGCACGATGAAGCACGACGAATATGTCATCGACAAGATGATCTCCGCCAAGGCCATTGCGGCGCGTGTCGAGGCCCTTGCCCGCGAGATAGAAAGCGCGTTCACAAGCACTGAAAAACTCATGGTGGTCGGCCTGTTGCGCGGGTCTTTCGTCTTTATCGCCGACCTTGTGCGGGAGCTGTCATTGCCACTGGAAGTCGATTTCCTCGAAGCTTCGTCCTATGGCGACGGGATGGAAAGCTCCCGCGAGGTCCGTATTCTGAAAGACCTGCGCTCCGAGATTGCAGGGCGTGACGTTCTGGTGGTGGAGGACCTTGTCGACACTGGCTTTACGCTCAGCCATGTGACCAAGCTCCTGATGTCACGCGAACCTCGACGGTTGGAGACGATCTGCCTACTCGACAAACCCTCGCGGCGCGAGGTCGACATCAAGGCCACCTGGACAGGGTTCGAAATTCCGGACGAGTTCGTCGTGGGGTATGGGATCGATTATGCGCAGCGCAACCGAAACCTGCCTTTCATCGGCAAGGTACGGGTGCTGTGAATTTTCACTGGCTGATGCGCATGTCGCAATGGGTGCGCCATCCGCCATCGCCTCAACGGGTGAAGTTCGTTCTGGCGATTATTGCGATCTGCGGCGCGATCTGGGGGATTGAGCTGATCTTCGGCTGGCCGGAGGCGCTGACCCCAAACCAGGTCAGGCCGCGGCCCACTGGGTTCTGACGCGCCCTAGATACGCGACTTGCGCAGGGACCGTGGGTCGATCGCCCGCGCGGCCTTGAGGTCCATGAGAGGCACGCGACGCAACTTGCGGGGTGAGAACATGCCCAACCCGCCAGCGCACAGAATACCGACCGTCGTCAGTGTCCCCACAGCACCCGAAACACGCGCAGCCGCTTGTTCAAGATCCGCAAGCCCCAGGACTGGCACGACGTCGGCGGCCCCTGACACGAGGGCGACCGCAAGTCCGATGATTGCGGCGATTGCGATGGTGGCAGACGTTGCATCATCAACCACACGTACCCAGTGCGGGGTTGTGGAAGGCAGCAGGAACAGCGTGCCGCAGAACATGCCCAGAATGGTTGCGAAATACGGAAAGAGCTCAGACCGTGGCACGAAGGCCAGTTCCAGCTTCAAGATGACGTAGGCATACGCCACTGCCAGCACGAACGCCCCAAGACCGAAGACCCGATAGACCGCCCAGAGGGTCCATTTCAACAAAAGTAGTATCGCCTTCATCAAGACGCTCCGACACACAACCACAATCTTGGAAGGCGACGGTGGAGCACGATTCCGGCATTTCTAAGGCGAGCGCCTACAATCCGACTGAGATTGTTCCTAGTTCGTGCCCAAGCGGGCCAGACGCGCCTCTCTCAAGCGCGCGAAATCATCGCCCGCGTGGTAGCTGGACCGCGTCAGCGGCGTGGCCGATACCATCAGGAATCCCTTGCCGTAGGCCGCCTTTTCGTAGGCCGCGAACTCTTCGGGTGTCACGAACCGGTCGACCGCATGGTGCTTGGGCGTCGGCTGCAGATATTGGCCGATGGTCAGGAAATCGACATCCGCGGCGCGCATGTCATCCATGACCTGCGTGACGGACTGGCGGTCCTCTCCGAGGCCCACCATGATGCCGGACTTGGTGAACATGCGCGGATCAAGTTCCTTGACCCTTTGCAGCAAACGCAGGCTGTGGAAATACCGCGCCCCGGGGCGCACTTCGGGATAGAGCCCCGGCACGGTTTCGAGGTTGTGGTTGAACACATCCGGTCCGGCCGCGACCACGGTCTCAAGCGCGTCGGGGCCGCATTTCAGAAAGTCCGGGGTCAGGATCTCGATCGTGGTCCCGGGCGCGCGCTGGCGCACGGCGCGAATGGTCATGGCAAAGTGCTCGGCCCCGCCATCGTCCAGATCATCGCGGTCCACCGATGTGATCACGACATGGTTCAAGCCCAGCTTCTGCACCGCGTCCGCGACCCGCCCAGGCTCGAACACGTCGAGCACGTCGGGACGCCCTGTTGCGACATTGCAGAACGTACAGCCACGGGTACAGATTTCTCCCATGATCATCATCGTGGCGTGGCCCTGGCTCCAGCATTCGCCGACATTCGGGCACCCGGCCTCTTCGCATACGGTCACGAGATTATGCGTCCGCATGATATCGCGTGTTTCGGAATATCCCTTGCCGGTCGGCGCCTTCACGCGGATCCAGCTCGGCTTGCGCGGCTGGGGTTTGTCTTCGCGGTGCGCCTTTTCGGGATGCCGTTCTTCGGGAATTTTCAGATCACGCATGGGTCTTGCTCCTCAACGGGACAGACCTAATCCGAAACCGCGGAAAATGTAACTGTGCAAACTGCATGGCAGGCATGTATCGCGCGGATGTGTCTCAGTCGGAAGTGCGCGCGCGCCCGGAGACAAGCAAAGACCGGAGCGATTTCTCACTCCGGCCCAGCTGGAGGCACGGGATACCGACTGACCAGAAGTCCCGCGCAACCGGAGGCGAGCCACCACACCCGCCTGTCGTAGTCTTACTTTAAACGTAAACTCACCCGATGCGACCGCCGCCCAAGGCGTGCACCTGCTTGTAATGCTGTGCCAAACGTTCCAACGCAATCCTTAAAACGATTTTGCCGGATCGGGCAGACCACCCCATGCGTTTTTCGGCGGTCTCCAGCCCTTCGAGGAAGCAGCAGCACCGCAGGGCAACGTCCCCCAGACCAGCGCCGAGCACTTCGAGCGCGGCGTGAACTCGGTCCCGCGCGCTAGACGAGCCCCCGCCAACCCCGTCGCTCTGCAACCCTGTATGTGCCCCGGCGGTCAGAAACTTCTCCCAGTTCTGCGTCACTTTCGGCCCCATCTGGGCAAGTTCGAAATCCTCGCGCAGCCGTTCTCCGGCGCGAACCATCTCATCGGAAAGAAACCGTTGCCCGTCCTTGTCGCGACGTCGCGCAAGTTGCGACAAGGGGCTTTCAGCAAGGTTATAGCGAACACGGCGCCGCGCGGTCTCGCCCGGGCCGTCCTCTGCAACCTCACGGTGGCCCCACTCCCGGTGCTGCTCGGCAAAGCCGGCCACCTCATCCGAGGTCGCGCCCGTCTTGCGCCCAGCATCCTCTGCCAGAAGCCGTTTCAGTGCGGCGCGCCCGGTATGCGTGATTTCGTATTGGGCGATCTTGCCATCCTTGAAGCAACGGATCCATTCCTTCAGGACAAAGGCCTGCGCTATGGCGCGATCCACCACGGCGATCCGACGCGGCACATCGTCCACGTTGCGCAGAACCACCGCCTTTTCCATCTGCGGCGATACCGCAAGCATGGCGCCACTCTCGCACAATCGGCGCAGGATGCGTCGCGCCTCCCGCTCGATCAGGTCCGTTTGGGTCTTCTGGAGGCTCCGAGGGTGTGCGCTCATGTCGATCACGTCCTGTGTGTCGGTTTCGGAAACGGGGACGGTCAACGCTTCGAGCGCTTCATCGAGCAAGACATCATCGCGACGGTTCTCGAGTTTGCGGATCTGACGCAAAATCGTGGACGCCGCACATCCCGCTTCTTTGGCCACGCCACGAATGGACAAGCCATCGCGGGTGTGCACGACATAATGTCGGGCCGCATCGGGAACCCAATCGGGAAAGTTACGCGGGTTGTCACACAAAGAGAACGGGGTCACGGGGTTTGACATGGTGTCCTCATCTAGCCAGTTACAGGGCGCAACCTTGGGTTGAGTTGGTTACTCGAATCTTAAAACTGTCACCGACGACAGATAATTTATTAGAACTTCTAACCAGTGCTTTAACCTCCGTTCGCGCATTCCCGGCGCAACGCAACACACGTCTAGGTTGTGTTTTTGTGTGCATATCAGACACACGGAGCCTCAACATGACCCGCCTTCTTTCCACCCTGCAAACCATTCGCCGCCCCCAGACCCTTATGCGTGCCGCCCGCCATGGGTTGAAGGAATACAACCGCGAGCGAGACCTTAAGCGACTGACAAAACACCCAAAAGTCCCCACGCCCCAAAGGGCTTTGGCTGCGCTGGTCGCACTTGAAGAAACGCTTGAAACAAACCGGACCGAAGGCTTCGGGACATACTCCGTCGCAAGGCACATAGAAGTCCTGGCAGCGATCATGGGAGAGTTGCGTCTGCTGCCGGAGTTCAAGACGACCTGAAGAACAGTTAGCGAACAGTTGAGTGTGTTACTCAAGGGCGTCCGGAAGGGACGCCTTTTTACGTTCTATATACGTTCTCAATTCCTCGGCAATTGCCGGGTCCAAATCCGGCGCTTTGTACTGCTCCAACAGGTATCTGACCCGGTCCCCGGCCCGCATCTGGGTGTCCCGAGCCCCCGAATCACGCCAGCTTTCGAAGGACTGGTAGTCCAGAACGTCCGACTTCCAGAATGCGGTTTCGTAGTTGGCCTGCGTGTGCGCGCACCCAAGATAGTGCCCGCCCGGCCCCACCTCGCGCATCGCATCCAGACCAAGCGCGTTTTCATCCATTGGCACCGGGGCGGCCAGTTTGTGCAACGCCCCGAGTTGATCGGCATCCAGCACGAACTTCTCCAAGCTGGCGACCAGCCCACCCTCCAGCCAGCCGCAGGCATGCAGCATGAAATTGACCCCGCCCAACAGACCGGCGTTAAGCGAGTTGGCGGCCTCGTACCCGGCCTGTGCATCGGGCAGCTTGGCACCGCAGAACCCGCCGCCTGAACGATACGGCAGACCGAGACGCCGCGCGAGTTGTCCCGCGCCCCAGGTAATCTGCGCGGTTTCAGGCGTGCCGAAGGTCGGAGCACCGGAATTCATGTCGATCGAGGTGACGAACGCCCCGAAGATCACCGGTGCACCGGGCCGGACCAATTGCGAATAGGCGACGCCGGCCAGAACTTCGGCCAGAACCTGTGTCAGCACACCCGGCACTGTGACCGGCGCCATCGCGCCCCCGACAATGAATGGCGATACGATGCAGGCCTGATTGGCAGCCGCGTAGACCTCCAGTGCGCCCATCATGGCCGCGTCGAACGTGAGCGGGGAATTGATGTTGATCAGAGACGTCATCACCGGGCCCGCGGCGACGGTTTCGGCCCCGAACAGGATTTCGCACATCTCGACACTGTCGCGGGCGCGCGACGGCTCGGTGACTGCCCCCATGAATGGTTTGTCGCTCAGCCGCATATGCGCAAACAGCATGTCGAGATGGCGCTTGTTGACCGGGACGTCGGTGGGTTCGCACACCGTGCCACCGGAATGGTGCAGCCACGGGCTGAGATACGTGAGTTTCACGAACGCTTCGAAGTCGGCCATTGTCGCGTAGCGCCGCTCCCCGTCCAGATCCCGCACGAAGGGCGGGCCATACACCGGGGCGAAGACCGTGCCCTTGCCGCCGATCTCGACCGAGCGGTCCGGATTGCGGGCGGTCTGGGTAAAGGTGGCGGGCGCTGTCGCACACAGCTTGCGCGCAAGGCCTCGCGGGATATGCACCCGGTCGCCCTGTACGTCGGCCCCGGCATCCCGCCACCGTTCCAGCGCGGCGGGGTTGTCAGAGAAAGTGACGCCAATCTCTTCGAGCACCGTTTCTGCCTGCGTCTCTATGATCTCAAGCGCCTCGTCGGACAGAAACGGAATCTCGGGCAGGTGGCGTTGCAACACCGGAGAGGCCTTGAGTTGGAACGCTGTGCGAGTTGCACGCCGGGTGGCCCCGCCCCCTGAGCGGCGACGCCGTTCTGTCCGGACCTGATCCTGCATGCGCACACCTCCGCTGTTGAGAAAAAACCTACACTGCGCGCACGGTTCCGGTGACACTGAATAGCGGCGCTTGGCGGGCGAAAACGACATGATCGCAAACAACCGGATCGGACGGCCCCGGCTCTTGCGCGCGCCCGGGGTGCAACGTAAACGGGCGCTATGACAATGCCCGACCATGAACGCCTTCTGATCATCGACTTCGGCAGCCAGGTAACGCAGCTGATCGCGCGCCGCCTGCGGGAACTGAACGTCTATTGCGAAATCCACCCGTTTCAGAACGTCACGGATGCCTTTCTTGAGGCGTTCGCGCCCAAGGCGGTGATCTTTTCGGGTGGACCTGCCAGCGTGATCGACGACGGCTCCCCGCGCCCGCCGGCCTCGGTGTTCGACCTCGGGGTTCCGATCCTCGGGATCTGCTATGGCCAGCAGGTCATGATGCAGATGCTTGGCGGCAAAGTAGAACGCGGGCATGGAACGGCCGAATTCGGTCGCGCCTATGTCACCCCTCAAGAGGACCGGATCGACCTGCTGAACGGCTGGTTCATCGATGGGCGCGAACAGGTCTGGATGAGTCACGGCGATCATGTCAGCCAGATTGCCCCGGGGTTCGAGGTCTACGGCACCTCCCCCAATGCCCCCTTCGCGATCACGGCGGATATGGACCGACATTTTTATGCCGTGCAGTTCCATCCCGAAGTGCACCACACGCCAAATGGCAAGACACTGTACGAGAATTTCGTGCGCGCTGCCGGGTTCACGGGCGATTGGACCATGGGGGCCTATCGCGAACAGGCCATTCAGGCCATTCGCGATCAGGTTGGCGACAAGAAAGTCATTTGCGCACTTTCTGGCGGCGTCGACAGCTCCGTTGCGGCTGTTCTTATCCACGAGGCGATCGGCGACCAACTGACCTGCGTGTTCGTTGACCACGGACTGATGCGCCTGAACGAAGCCGACGAAGTCGTCACGATGTTTCGCGAACACTACAACCTGCCGCTGATCCATGCCGACGAGTCGGAGCTGTTCCTCTCGGCCCTCGACGGACAATCGGACCCCGAGACCAAGCGCAAGATCATCGGACGCCTCTTCATCGAGGTGTTCGAGAAGTACGCCGCCGAAATCGGCGGGGCCGATTTTCTGGCACAAGGCACGCTTTATCCGGATGTGATCGAGTCGGTCAGCTTCTCCGGGGGACCATCGGTCACGATCAAGTCGCACCATAATGTCGGCGGCCTGCCGGAACGGATGAACATGCAATTGGTCGAGCCGCTGCGCGAACTTTTCAAGGACGAGGTGCGTGCGCTGGGGCATGAACTGGGGCTCCCCGCCTCTTTCATCGGGCGCCATCCGTTCCCCGGCCCGGGTCTGGCCATCCGCTGCCCCGGCGAAATCACACGCCCCAAGCTTGAAATCCTGCGCAAGGCGGATGCCGTCTATATCGACCAGATCCGCAAGCACGGCCTGTATGACGAGATATGGCAGGCCTATGTCGCGATCCTGCCGGTGCGCACCGTGGGCGTGATGGGGGATGGACGGACCTATGATTATGCGTGCGCGTTGCGGGCGGTCACGTCCGTCGACGGCATGACGGCGGATTACTATCCGTTCAGCCACGAGTTTCTCGGAGAGACTGCAACGCGCATCATCAACGAGGTACAGGGCATCAACCGCGTGACCTACGACATCACATCCAAGCCTCCGGGCACGATTGAATGGGAGTAAGGCTGGCAGGCACGCTGAAATGTGACGGCGAAGACGCGGAAATCGTCCGCAAGGCCCTGCCCGAGCACATCCGTCTCAGCCGCGCCGAAACTGGCTGCGTCTCACTCGACGTTACCGAAACTGCGCCCGACGTGTTCGAGGTTGCCGAGCACTTCACCAATGCCGCCGCAGTGAAAAGTCATCAGAGCCGCACCCGAGCGTCCCGCTGGTGGGACCTGACGCGCCACATCCCACGCGACATCACGGTGCAGAAGGAAGACTGACCAGATGCATTCTTCCGCTGCCCCATCCGGCGAGGTTGGCCGCGCCGCCCTCTGGATGCTTGGGGCCATTACGAGCTTTTCGGTCATGGCTGTGGCCGGCCGCAGCCTCAGCGCAACGCATGACACGTTCGAGATCATGATGTTCCGCTCGCTGATCGGGATTGGAATTGTTGTGGGCGTGGCCGGGGCAGCCGGAACACTGCATCAGATCAACCGAACGCACCTTCGCACCCACGCCGCGCGCAATGTCTTTCACTTCACCGGACAGAATCTGTGGTTCTACGCGGTCGCTGTTGCCCCGCTCGCGCAGGTCATCGCGCTTGAATTCACCTCCCCGCTCTGGGTCACGGTTCTGGCGCCGCTTTTTCTCGGAGAGAAGCTGACCCTGAAACGTGGTCTTGCGGCGATCATCGGTTTCGGCGGCGTCCTGCTGGTGGCTCAGCCTCAGGCCAGCGGGTTCAGCGCCGGACTGGCGGCGGCTGCCGGGTCCGCGATCTGCTTTGCCATCACCGCGATATTCACCAAAGCCCTCACGCGCACGGAAACGATCACCTCCATCCTGTTCTGGCTGACTCTCATTCAGGCCATCTTCGGGGTGATCGCGGTTGGCATCGACGGTCAGGTGACCTGGCCAACGCTGCACACAGCGCCCTGGCTGCTGGCCGTTGCCGTCGCTGGGCTCACCGCGCATTTCTGTCTGACCTCGGCACTGCGCATCGCACCTGCGGTCATTGTCATGCCGATGGACTTTCTGCGACTGCCAGCATTGGCGCTCGTCGGCCTTGCGTTCTATCAAGAACCGCTGACTTGGGCTATTGTCGGCGGCAGTGTTCTTATCCTGACTGGTAATTTTATCAATCTGGGCGTCTTTTCTGCCAGAAAGCTGAAGTAAAAGCGCTTTGACGCGGCGTTACAAGTTGACTGATTTTTTCCATCTGGCATAGCGTCGCCCTCACCGCGCACCAAATGACGCGATCTCAGGGAACAAAAAACATGACAAGACTACATCGGATACTGGCCGGAGGGGCAGCTTCGGTTGCAATGGCCGGAACCGCACACGCGGGAGGGGTTGAGCGCGCCAATCAGGGCATCGCTTTTCTCTTTGAGGAAGGAACATACGCAGAACTGGGCTTCGGTCGGCTTGACCCCGATGTCAGCGGTGACCTCGTGGCACTGCCATCGATCAAGACCGGCAACATGCTTGGCGGCGAGAACATCGCATCTGGCGCGTTCAAGACCGATCTGAACGAAAACATCGTTCTCGGGTTCATCATCGACCAGCCTGTCGGCGCAACTGTCCGCTACCCCACTGGCACCAACCACCCTTTCGCCGGGTCCACGGCCGATCTCGAGTCGACCGCTCTGACCGGCTACCTGCGGTACAAGTTCGGCAACGGCTTCAGCGCTATCGGCGGCCTGCGCGCGCAGCGGGTCGAAGGCAACGTGTCGCTGCCCTCCATCCCGGGTTATTCGCTGTCGACCAACAATGACCTCGAGTACGGCTACTCCTTCGGGGTCGCCTACGAGCGCCCGGACATAGCCCTGCGCGTGTCGCTGATGTACAACTCCGAGATCGAACACAGCTTCGAGGGTGTTGAGACGATCTTCAATCCTCTGGCCGGTGGAATTGTCTCCATTCCCGGCGAGTTCGATACAAAGATCCCTCAGTCTGTCACGCTGGATTTCCAGACCGGCGTCGCAGCAGACACATTGGTTTTCGGGTCAATTCGCTGGGTCGACTGGAGCGAGTTCGAAATCAACCCGGATGTATACAGCCAAGCAGTTCTGGCGGGCAATCCGTTCGGGATCACCTATCCGCTGGCTTCTTACCAGAGCGACTCGATCACGTATCGCTTGGGTGTCGGACGTCGGTTCAGCGAAAACTGGTCCGGCGCGTTTTCCGTCGTCTACGAGCCTGATGTTGGTGACATCTTCGGCAACCTCGGCCCTGTTGACGGGCGCACGGGCGTTGGCCTTGGCGTGACGTACTCGCAAGAGAAAATGAAAATCAGCGCGGGCGTCGAATACAGCTGGCTGGGCGATGCGATCTCGCAAAGCCCGGTGGGACAGCCCGGCGATCCCGTTTCGGATTTCCAGGACAACACCTCCATCAGCTACGGCATCCGGGTCGGATACTACTTCTGACCGCGCCGGTCTTTCTGCCACGCAAACCCCCGCCTCTCGCGGGGGTTTTTGTTTGCGCAGGTTTCGGATCGCGCAGGCGCACGCCCTGCGCTAGAGCCGGGGCATGATGATGCAAAAAACCCTTTCCGCCCGAGCATGGGCAGAACTGCTCCTGCTGTCGCTGATATGGGGTGGCAGTTTCCTTGCGATCAGAACCGCACTGGACGAGATCCCCTTTGTCACCTCAGTCGCCTACCGCGTTGCATTTGCAGCCGTCGCTCTGCTGATCTGGTTGCGGATCAGCGGGCAGGCACTGCCCCGTGCCCCGGGCCTCTGGGCGAAATTCGCGGTGATGGGGCTGCTCAACAACGTGGTGCCGTTTCTTTTGATGGCATGGGGGCAGTTGCACATCCCCATCGGACTGACGGCAATCCTGAACGCCACGACAGCGGTGTTCGGTGTCTTGGTTGCAGCCCTGGTGTTTGCGGATGAGCGTCTCACACCGAAACGGATCATCGGCGTTGGGTTGGGCTTTGCAGGCGTGATTACGGCCATCGGCATAGAAAACCTGCTGGCGTTCTCCGTGACCTCGCTGGCGCAGATCGCCGTTCTTGCCGGAACGGTGTCTTATGCCTGCGCCGGGGCATGGGCGCGCGGGCAACTCGGTGGCGTCGCCCCCGTGGTCGCGGCGACATGCATGCTTGTTGCGTCGACCGCAGTCATGGTGCCCATCGCACTCGTCGTGGATGGTGCGCCAAGCCTGCCGCGCCATCCGGCCACCTATGCGGCTGTGGCCTACTACGCGTTGATCGCGACTGCATTTGCCTACCTTTTGTACTACCGGGTGCTCGGCATGGCAGGATCCGGCAACGTCTTGCTCTGCACGTTGATGGTCGTTCCGGTGTCAATCACACTGGGCGCGCTGGTCCGGTCTGAAACGCTTGGTGCATCGGACTACGTTGGGTTTGCCTTGCTCGCGCTGGGTCTGCTGGTTCTGGATGGGCGCTTGACCCGCCGACTGCTTTCCGCTTGAACGCTCAGACCTGAGACAGCGCGAAAGGCGAGCCGCATGGTTGCGAAGCTCTATCAAACAGCCGCGGACTGGCTGGAGGCTCCCAAGAAGCGCATCCTCTTCTTCGGCATGTCGGGGCTCGGCAAGACGCACGTGTCCAATATGCTACGCGAAAGCGGGAACTGGTTTCACTATTCCATCGATTACCGCATCGGCACCCGGTACATGGGCGAGCACATCGTCGACAACTTCAAGCGCGAGGCGATGAAGAACCCGTTTCTGCGCGACCTGTTGATGTCGGACTCGATTTACATCGGTTCCAACATCAATTTCCACAATCTGTCGCCAGTCTCCACCTATCTTGGCAAGCCCGGAGATCCGGACAAGGGTGGTCTGCCCATTGCGGAGTATCGCCGCCGACAGGCCCTGTTCCGGCAGGCGGAATTATCGGCGCTGCTGGATACGGGGCCGTTCATCGACCGGGCTGAGGCGCTCTATGGCTATCCGAATTTCGTCTGTGACACAGGCGGGTCGATCTGCGAATGGGTCGAGCCGTCTGACCCCGCGGACCCGGTCCTGTCGCACCTGTCGCAACACACGCTGATGGTCTGGATCAAGGGTGACGCGGCCCATACCGAAGAGCTTGTGCGCCGTTTCGACCGCGACCCCAAACCAATGGCATATGCACCTGATTTCCTCGACCGGATGTGGGCCGACTATCTGGCAGAGACCGGCGCGCCGGAGGCTCGGGTGGACCCGGATGCCTTTATCCGCTGGACCTATGCGCAAGCGATGGCCCACCGACAGCCGCGCTATGCGGCCATGGCGGAAAACTGGGGGGTCACGGTCGACGCGGACGAGATCAGTGCGCTGCGCGATCCAGTGGACCTTGATGCGCTGATCGCGCGCGCTCTTGGCAACGCAGTCACGGCTGCTTAAGTGCACCTTCCCACACGGCTACCCCGAAAGTCCTCCCAATGCCCATCAAGATTCCAGAAACCCTGCCCGCCTTTGACGTTCTGAACGCAGAAGGCGTGATGGTCATGGGCGAGGATCGCGCTGCACGGCAGGACATCCGACCGTTGCAGATCGGGTTGCTGAACCTGATGCCCAAGAAAATCCAGACAGAGACGCAGTTTGCGCGCCTGATCGGGGCAACACCCCTGCAAATCGACCTGACGTTGATCCGCATGACGGAACACGAGACGCGCAACACCTCCGCCGCGCATATGGAGGCGTTCTACAAGTCCTTCCAGGAGGTCAAATCACGCAAGTTCGACGGGCTGATCATCACCGGTGCGCCGATCGAGCATCTGCCCTTTGAAGATGTCACCTACTGGGACGAACTGTGCGAGGTGTTTGCCTGGACACAAACGAATGTTCTGTCCACTTTCGGCGTGTGCTGGGGCGGCATGGCGATGATCAACTATTTCCACGGGGTCGAGAAACACCTGCTGCCGCGCAAGGCGTTCGGGTGCTTCCGTCATCAGAACCTCGATCCGGCCTCGCCATTCCTGCGCGGGTTCTCGGATGATTTCGTCATCCCTGTCAGCCGCTGGACGGAAATGCGCCAACCCGAGATCGATGCCAAACCCGGCCTGAAAACCCTGCTCGGATCGGACCAGGTCGGCCCATGCCTGATCGAGGATCCGGCGCACCGCGCGCTCTATATCTTCAACCATTTCGAGTATGACAGCGGCACGCTGAAACAGGAATACGACCGCGATGTGGAAAACGGCACGCCGATCAATGTGCCGGACAATTACTATCCCGATGACGATCCTGCGAGAACACCGCTGAACCGCTGGCGATCTCACGCGCACCTTCTATATGGAAACTGGATCAACGAGATATACCAGACCACATCTTATGATATTGAGCAGATCGGCACTTAAGGCAGGCCTCTTCGCAGCGTTTCTGACGCTGATCGGGTGTGGCGGTTCGGGATCGGAGGACACCGTGACACGGGTTGCGACCCCGCCCTTGGGCAGCTTTGCGCAGATCGATGGCAAACAGGTGCACTATACAGATACCGGGCGCGGGCCGGCGGTTGTGCTTCTGCACGGGGCGTCCGGAAACCTGCGGGACATGACCTTCGAGCTCGCCGACCGCCTAGACGATCGCTACCGCGTACTGGCCTTCGACCGCCCGGGGCTCGGATTTTCGGATGCGCTCAACCCGCGCGGCGAGAGCCCGCAGGAACAGGCACGCCACATGGCCAAGGTGCTGGATAGCCTCAACATTCGGCGCGCGATTATCCTCGGTCACTCCTACGGTGGTTCGGTCGCGATGGCCTGGGCGCTGGAACGCCCGGACCAGGTCGCGGGTGTTGTCAGCCTGGCGGGGGCAACGATGCCGTGGCCCGGCGGTCTGGGTCCGTGGTATTCCATCGCCGGGAGCCGCATCGGTGGCGCAACGGTCGTGCCCTTGCTGGTCAATTCGGTGGATGTCTCGGATGCGGACAGCATCGGCGCGCGACTGTTCCGACCCAACGCGCTGCCCTCGGGCTACATTGACTATGTCGGCGTGGATCTGGCCTTGAACACCGACTCGATCCGGCAAAATGCCCGCCAGATCAATCGCCTGAAGCGCAATCTTGAGGTGATGTCAGAAGCCTATCCGACCGTGACTGTCCCGGTTGAGGTCCTGCATGGCAGTGCCGACGGGACCGTGCCGGCTGCCGTGCATGCACAGCCCATGGCGCAGCTTCTGCCCAATGCGGAACTCACACTGTTGCCGGGTATTGGACACATGCCACACCACGCGGCTACGGACGATGTCGTGCGCGCTGTCGACCGTGTGGCCCGGCGCGCCGGATTGCGCTGACCGCCCCAATCGGCATACTGCCCCGGCGACAGACTCCGACACCGGCCCCGCGAGGTATCCCATGACCCTGCCCTTCGATGGCGCGATCACCCGTTTCTATGAGGAGAGCGCTCCGAAGGATGTGCGCGAGGCCATCGCCTCGAACGGGAAAAAGGACGTCCTGGACCCCGAGTTTCCGTATCAGGAGCGGATGGACCGGGACGCCTACGAAGAGACCTTGAAGGACCTGCAAATCGAACTGGTCAAGCTTCAGGCCTGGATCAAGGAGAGCGGCGCGCGTGTCTGTGTGCTGTTCGAAGGGCGCGATGCGGCTGGAAAAGGTGGCACCATCAAACGCTTCCGCGAGAACCTGAACCCCCGGAATGCGCGGGTCGTCGCCTTGTCCAAACCCACGGACCGGGAGGCGCGCGAATGGTATTTTCAGCGCTACATCAGGCAGTTACCAGCGGCAGGTGAAATGGTTCTGTTTGATCGCAGCTGGTACAACCGCGCAGTGGTGGAACATGTTTTCGAGTTTTGCACGGAACCCCAGCGCGCCGCGTTTTTTCGACAGGTCCCGGATTTCGAGACGATGCTGGTCGACGAAGGCATTTATTTCGTGAAGTTCTGGCTGAATGTCGGGCGCGCCGAACAACTGCGCCGGTTTCTGGCCCGTGAGAAGGATCCGCTCAAGCAATGGAAGCTCAGCGCCATCGATGTCGAAGGGCTGAACCGCTGGGATCTCTATACCGAAACCATACGGGAAACGTTCCTGCGCACGGATCTCAATACCGCGCCGTGGACCGTCATTCGCACGGACGACAAGCGCCGCGCCCGCCTTGCCGCGATCCGGCATGTTTTGTCCGGCATCGATTACGACGGCAAGAAACCCGATGTGGTCGCCGAACCGGACCCCAAGATCGTCGGAGGCGTCGACCTCTGGGATGCCTAAGCGCGGCTATCATCACGGCAACCTGCGTCAGGCCCTCGTCGATGCAGCGCTCAAGCTGATCGAGGAAAAGGGTCCGACCGGATTTACCCTGTCTGAAGCCGCCAAGAGCGCAGGTGTGACACCCGCGGCCGTCTACCGGCATTTCTCAGGGCGCGAAGACCTGATCGCGGAATGTGCCTTGCAGGGTCACGCCATTTTCGCGGATCTGATGGAATATGCGTTCAACAACGGCACCCCCTCGGCGCTTGCGGCGTTCGAGGCGACGGGACGCGCCTACCTCGCATTTGCGCGCAGACACCCCGGCCACTACATGGCCATGTTCGAAAGCGGGATTTCCAACAGCATCACGCCGGAACTGGCCAGCGCCTCGGCCCGGTCCCGCGATGTGTTGGAACGCGCGGCGATTGAGCTGTCCAAACACATTCCCGAAGACAAACGCCCCCCGGCAGCGATGTTTTCCGCTCACATCTGGGCCATGAGCCATGGGGTCGTGGAACTGTTTGCGCGGGGCGCGCCGGGCGCGAAAGCCCCCTTCCCGCCCGAAGACTTGCTGGAATCCGGCATCGGGATCTATCTGCGCGGTCTGGGTCTTATTGCGCCGGACAAGTAATGCCCGTCAGCCATCCGGCGCAGGTACCGCGACATCCACGACAAAGCCGAGATGGTTGGAGTTCAACCCCTGCCCGAAGGGGTCTACTCCGGTTGCCTGCACACCGCCCGTGACCAGCGCAAGGTCGATCGGCAGGGCAAACGGCCCGCCGCTTGCGGGCCAAGACGCCGGTTGTGCGCGCAAGGCCCGGAAACCGCTTTCGTCCAGTATCTGCCGCAACGGGTAGCTCCACGGGGGCATGTTGAAGTCTCCGACAACCAGAGCAGGACCTTGCAGCCATCGGTATTGCGCCAGAAGCTGGTGAAGCTCCATCTCGGACACACCGGACATCCACGGCTTCGTCAGGTGGTTTGCGACGACGAACATCGGCGTCCCGGCGGGCGTTTCGATCTCCATGACGCCATAACGCCCGGGCCAGATCGGATTGAGGCTTAGAAACCACGACCGCAGCACGGGCAAGTCGGTAGCCAGCACAAGCTGACAGTCGCGCGAGGTACACGGCGTTACGAAGCTGTATGCTGCCTCCAACTTTTCGATCTCTCCCGCCAGGGCTCCGGCTTCGGCGAAAACAGCGATGTCGGGCTTCTCGGCGACGGTCGCTTCGATGATCCGCGAAGCGTATGCGGTGTTGGTGTTCTCGACGTTGAAAAACAGCACGCTGAAGTCCTCTGGCACCCTGTCGGCAAGCGGAACCGTAACCGACCGATACGATGCGTAGCCAACCGCCCCGCACAGAACCGCGATAAGCAGCAGGGTCGCGCCAAGCCAGCGCGCTCCAAGCAGCAGCGCCGCGCCCGCAAAGGCGCCCCCGACGGCCAGTAACCAAGGCGACAGAGCGTCAAAGATCCGAACTAGGGGACCCACTGCGGTTCCCGTGGCGGTCGACCACGAAAAGGCGGCCAGCGCGATGGCACCAAGGGCGATCGTGACCGTTGCACCGGCAAGAGCGGACCGAAAACTCACCTGACAGCCTTCCCAACACACATGTGCCGCAGCGCGTACCATTCCGGCGCGCGCATGTGAAGGTCATCCGCGATGGGACGCGCCGAACCGGATGGCGCGGCGCGTCCGTGCTGTTAGCCTGTTGCCACGATACCACCCGCTGGATCTGGCTTGGGCACCGTTGCCGCATCGGGCCATGCCGTCGGATCCGTGTCCAGGTCCGGGAAATCCGCCGGATCGAAGACCGGCTTGGCGATCCCTTGGGCCAATTGCGCGCGGAAGTCCGACACAACGCGCATCGCCACGGGGAACAGCATCATCAGTGCCAGCAGGTTGACCACCGCCAGGATGCCCATCATCGGATCCGAGAACGAGAAGACCGCCGTCGCCCCGGGGGCGACCGCACCGAGAAAGACAATCCCGATGATCGCGGCGCGCAAGACATGCAGCGCGTTTGGATTCTCTGTCATGAAGGTCAGTGCATTTTCGCCCAGATAATAATTGTACATGATGGACGAGAACGCAAAAAGCAGGATCGCAAAGGTCAGGAAATACTGCGCCCAGGCCCCGACGTGACTGACCATGGATTGCTGGGTCAGGGCCACGCCATCGACCCCTTCGGCGCCGGGTTGGTACACATCACCCAGCAGGATCACGAAAGCCGTGCACGAACAGATGATGATGGTGTCGATGAAGACCGAAAAGCTTTGCGTGATGCCCTGACTGACCGGGTGCTTGACATAGGCGGTCGCGGCCACGTTGGGTGCGGACCCGAGACCCGCCTCGTTCGAGAACAGACCGCGACGCAAACCCTGGGCGATTGCCGCGCCCATGCCGCCCGCCACCGCCTCACGAAAGCCGAAGGCGTTGGCGACGATGTCGATGATCACACTGGGCAACGAGGTGATGTTGAGAGCGATGATCAACAGTGCCATGCCGATATAGCCGAACGCCATGATCGGGATGACGACATCAGCGGTCTTCGCGATGCGGTGAATGCCGCCGTAGATAATGAACCCTGTAGCAACGGCCAATGCCACGCCGGTGTAGACACGCGGAATGGCGAGACTGTCCAGGGCGGCGCCGGCAACCGTGTTTCCCTGAAATGCGTTGAATCCGATGGCGAAAGACGCGATCAGGCAGACCGCGTAGATGACCGCAAGCCAGCGGTACTTCTCCCCCAGTCCATGGAT
Organism: Tropicimonas sp. S265A; assembly: GCF_049800835.1. Lineage (NCBI taxonomy): Bacteria > Pseudomonadati > Pseudomonadota > Alphaproteobacteria > Rhodobacterales > Roseobacteraceae > Tropicimonas > Tropicimonas sp. S265A. The sequence continues at coordinate 99,731 of NZ_JBNAFU010000001.1, read as the reverse complement.
GATGTAGCGCGCCGGACCGCCGCGATAGTCGCCCTCGGGCGTGGTCTGCTTGAAGGTTTGCGCCAGTGTGGCCTCGATCAGTGCGGTGCACATGCCCACCAGCGCAATAGCCCACATCCAGAACACGGCCCCCGGGCCACCGGCGGTGATGGCCACTGCGACGCCTGCGATGTTTCCGCCGCCCACCCGGCCGCCGACAGACACGAACAACGCCTCTCTCGCGCTGATTTTGGTGGGATCAGAGGTCTCTCCGTCGCCGGTCAGCACGCCGAACATGCGCCTGAAAAACCCAAACTGAACGAAACCGCTGGCAACGGTAAAGAACACGCCGAAAATCACGAGAATGGGAATAAGCGCCCATCCCCATGTCAAATCGTTAATCAAGCCAAACAGAGGATCTAGAAATGTCATCTTACGGGGCCTCCAATGGATGAGTCCAAAGACTAACGGTCCCGCATAAGTGGCATTTCACCTAGCGCCCACCTGGTTTCGTAACGAAATCCGGGAAATCGTGACTGAACTGATTAATTATTAGGCGGCATCAACCGGGTTTGCGCCGTGGGCGCAAATATGAGTGCGCTGCAGCTTCAGGAGAGTTCCTGCACGCTTTCGAACACTTCCAGAACCGGTGGACCATCATACATATCTGCGCTGGATTTGGCGCCCTTGTGGGCCGCACGGAACGCTTCTGACTTGGTCCAGGCCTCAAACGCGGCATGGTCGCGCCACATCGTGTGTGATGCATAGAGACGCACGCCATCCGCCTCCTCCCCCTTCATCAGGTGGAAGGATACGAACCCGTCGACCGTTTTCAGGTGGCTGTCGCGGGATTTCCACACAGCCTCAAACGCCTCGGTCTGATCGGCGTTCACCCGGAAACGATTCATCGTCAGATACATCTATGGGCTCCTCATCAGCGGGATCTGGATCACAGGCGCGGGGCGCACTGACGGGGCAAAGGCAACCTGATTACGCGCAGAGCGTCAAGCGCGTGGCGCGCAAAAGAAAAGGGCCCGCGATACAGCGGGCCCTTTCGAAGACTGTTTTGGCAGTATCAGCGCTTGGAGAACTGGAAGCTCCGGCGCGCCTTGCGCTTGCCGTACTTCTTACGCTCCACCACGCGACTGTCGCGGGTCAGGAAGCCAGCGGCCTTGAGTGCACCACGCAGCGACGGCTCGTAGAGCTGCAGCGCCTTGGACACACCATGGCGCACTGCGCCGGCCTGACCGGACAGGCCACCGCCCTTGACGGTCGCCATCACGTCAAACTGGTCCTCGACCCCGGCCACCTGGAACGGCTGGCGCAGGATCATCTGCAACACGGGGCGCGCAAAATACGCGGGCATGTCCTTGCCGTTCACCGTCATCTTGCCGGAGCCCGGCTTGATCCAAACGCGGGCGACCGCGTCTTTCCGCTTGCCGGTGGCATAGGACCGACCGAGTTCATCGCGAACGGGTTCGCGCGGCGTTTCGGGTGCTTCGGCAACCACTGCCGCGCTGCCACCCTCGGCAACAGCGGTCAGCTCATCAAAGGATTTGATTTCTTCAGCCATCTCACGCGCTCCGGGTGTTCTTGGGGTTCTTCGAGGCCACGTCGAGCACCTCGGGCTGCTGGGCCTCGTGCGGATGCTCGGTGCCTGCGTAGACGCGCAGGTTCGTCATCTGCTGACGCGACAGCGGGCCGCCAGGCAGCATGCGCTTCACGGCTTGCATGACGACACGTTCGGGGTGCGCACCGTCAAGGATCTGACCGGTCGTGCGGGACTTGATCCCACCCGGATATCCGGTGTGCCAGTAGTTCGGCTTGTTGCGCTTGTCGCCCGTCACCTGCACCTTCTCGGCGTTGATGACGATCACGTTGTCGCCCATGTCCATGTGCGGTGTGAAGGTGGCTTTGTGCTTGCCGCGCAAGCGCATGGCGATGATCGACGCGAGGCGGCCCAGAACAACGCCTTCGGCGTCGATCAGGATCCATTTCTTGTCGATATCCGCCGGGGTAGCGGTAAAGGTTTTCATAGCGTCAGTCCTGTTGAGACCATATGGATCGCGGGGCATCCGACGGATGGCCTCTGCGAGAAATCGATTGCTGTGTTCTAAGGGTTTTTGGATGCAGGTCAACGGCAAAAGTTTCGAAAAAAGTAAGCAAAAACAGAGCTCTAAAAATTGGGTATCATTTTACCCCACATATAGCGCGTCAAACGATGATTTCTTGCGGTGGATGATCAAGCAACTCGCGCAGCCGCTCGAGCGCCGCTTCGAAGCTTTTTCGGCTCACACCAGCGTTGACAGCCAGACGGATCGCATGCGGCGCATGACTGTTTCGGTCCGCGTAATCTTCTGCCGTGCGGATTTGAACTCCCTGCTCCTCCGCTGCGCGCGCAAAGGCATTGGCCCGCCACCCGCGCGGCAGCGTGAGCCAGACGAACAATGCATCCTCGCGCCACACCAGATCGTGGCTTCCGAGAATATTCACCATGGCCCGGATATAGTCCGCCACCTGCTCCCGCAGAGCGTGTTGCAGCACCGGCAGCCGGGGATCGGTCAAAAGGAGTGCCGCCAGATCGGACATCGGCGTCGCAAGTCCGAAAAAACCGGTTTCCGCAACCCGGCGCAGCGCACCTGCATGCCCCTCCGGCGGGACGACGAAACCCAGACGCAAAGCGGGACTGAGCGATTTCGACAGGGAAGAAACAAACCAGCCCCGCTCCGGGACCAGCGACCGGATCGACGGCCCCGCGACGGGACCCAGACGATAGGTGTCATCCTCAAGCACGTGCAGGCCTGTCCGACGTGCGACATCCGCAATTTCATTGCGGCGTTGCGTGGGCACGCTGAACAACAGCGGGTTTTGAACTTCGGCAGACATGCACAGGATCTGGGCACCTGTGGACTTGACCGTAGCCTCCAGCGCTTCGGGTATCACGCCATGTGCGTCAATCGGGACAGGCACGACTTCGGCTCGCAACAACTCCGCCGCGCGCCGGTATCCCGGGTAGGCCAGCTCTTCGACCAGTATTATGGGCTTCGGACCAGAGAGGACGGCCTGCATGACCATCATGATCCCGTTCTGTGCACCGTGTGCGAGCGCGATGTCTTCTGAGTGAAGCGCGCCCAGAGCCACAGGTGCGAGGTAACTTGCAACGGCTGCGCGTGCAGCAGCGCCGGTCCGAAACCCCGGATAGTGCATCACACCTGACGGTGGATCCTCCGCAACGCGGCTCAGGACCGACCGGATAAAGCGCGCCTGTCCGACATTGGGCAAATGCGGTGAGACGAGGTTGACCTCGAAAACGTCACCGCCCTCGTTATGGACAACCGCATCCAGTTCGAGCGTGCGCGTGTCCAGAACTGGCTGTGCACCAGGTTGCGCAACGAATGTGCCCCGCCCGACCCCGGCCTCAAGAATGCCTCGGTCGGTTAGTTGCGTGTAGGCACGCGCAACAGTTCCGGGGGTGATTGACAGCCGATACGCCAGATCGCGCACGGGTGGCAGCTTGTCCCCGGCTTTCAGAATGTCTTTGGAGATCGCGGTTTCAATCGCGTTTGCGAGCATCCTGTATTTCGGGCCGCTCGCCTCGGACAACGCCTGCTGCAATTCTGGCGCCCAAATTGTACCCATTACAATGTTTCCTTAGCGTCACGATGAAACCAATTGTATCACATTATTGTCTCAACTGAGACATTTGTGTCAATACAATTAAGGAGATCCCAGATGACACGGTCCCCCCACGCAGCGCGCCTCGCGCTCCTGACGTCCGCCCCGAGCCTGCCCGCACTGGCGCAGATCGCACTGCGCGTCGCCGTGGCGGTCACTGTCTGGGACATGCAGCGAAAGACCAAGCGCGGCCTGCGCGATCTCAGCGACCACCATCTGCGTGATATCGGGCTGACCCGCGAGGACGCGGACCGCGAGATCCGACGCCTGTTCTAACCCACACAACGCTCCCCACTTACCGGCCCCGCGGGGCCAGTCTTTTTAGGCCTTGGGCGGGATCGAATACGTCAGCGAGGCGCGCGCCACCGGCGCATCCTGCCCTTCGGAAAACAGCAGGACGTCCCCGACCGCCAGAACCCGGCCCAGCTTCAGAAGGCGCGCTTCGGCAATCATCCCCCTGCCCGCCTCGGGCTTCCGCATGAAATCAATTGAACAGTTGGTTGTCACAGCCAAGGCCTTGGGCCCGATCCGCGACAGGATCGCAAGGTAAATCCCCACATCTGCCAAGGCGAACATGGTCGGCCCGGACACCGTTCCACCGGGGCGCAAATGCCGATCCGCCACGCGCAACCCGACGCGTAGCCGGTCTTCGGTGACCTCCAGAATGTCGAAATCGTCACCGACCTGCGGAAACTCTGCCTTCAGAAACGCATCCAGCGCACCTGCATCCATCGCGAGTGTCATTGCCCCTCCCCAGTTTTGCTGCCTAGAGTTGGCCCGGAACCGGAGGAAGGACAAGAGCATGGACGATCTTCTGTTGCGCGACGATGCGGATGGCATCGCGACCCTGACGCTGAATGCGCCCGCACGGCTGAATGCCTTGTCGGATGAGATGCTGACGGCCCTGCAAAATCAGATCGATCTGTTGGCGCAAGACAGCACAACACGTGTGGTGATCCTGCGCGGGACCGGGCGCGCCTTCTGCGCGGGCCATGATCTGAAGCAGATGCAGGCCAAGCGCGCCGAGGCGGACGGCGGTGCAGCGGCGCTGAAAACCCTGTTCGATCGCTGTGCTGCGATGATGATGGGGCTGCAGGCTCTGCCCCAACCGGTTATTGCGCAGGTTCACGGCATTGCCACGGCAGCCGGGTGCCAGCTTGTGGCGACGGCCGACCTTGCGGTTGCCGCACGGTCGACCCGGTTCGGCGTTAACGGCGTGAATATCGGTCTTTTCTGCTCCACGCCCATGGTCGCGCTCAGCCGGACCATCGGGCGCAAAGCCGCGTTCGAAATGCTGACGACCGGTGAAATGATCCCGGCCGAACGAGCCGCCGAACTCGGATTGATCAATCACGCCGTTCCGGATGCGGAGTTGCAGAGCGCCACACGCGCCCTGGCGGACCGGATTGCGGGCAAACTGAGGGCTGCCGTTTCCATCGGCAAGCGCGCGTTCTACGACCAGGCCGAGCTGCGTTTGGCCGACGCCTACGCCTATACCGGAGAGGTCATGGTCCAGAACATCGGGCTGCGCGACACCGACGAAGGCATCAATGCGTTCTTGGAAAAACGCGCGCCGGATTGGGCCGAAGACTAAAGCGCGCCGAGGATGCGCCGCACGTAGTTCTGCGTTTCTTTATAGGGCGGCACCCCGCCATGCTCGCGCACCGCCTCGGGCCCGGCGTTGTAGGCCGCAAGCGCGAGCCGCCAACTGCGGAACCGGTCATACTGAGCCCGCAGGTAACGGGCACCGCCATCAAGGTTCTGTCGTGGATCGCGCGGGTTCACCCCGAGCATCGCGGCCGTTCCCGGCATCAGCTGCGCCAGACCGATAGCGCCCTTACGCGACACGGCACTCGCGTTGAACGCACTCTCCTGTTGCACAAGCCGCAGGAACAGATCCTCCGGCACCCCGTGTCGTCGCGCAGCCGCCCGCGCCAGGTCAAGGTAGGGCCCGTTATAGGCACCCCGGTAGGACGGCAGCGCAGGTTCGTTGCGCAACGAATCCGGCCGCAAGCGAGTGGAATGCTTGTATTGTGTCGCACCCCGTGTATCCAGCACACGCGTTTGCGCCCGAAACTGCGAAGCACGGGACTTGCTCGACACCGTGACATCCGCCGACACCGGAGCCGCGGGCATCGCGCCCAGCAGCAAAGCCACGGTCACCCCCATGGCGATCGCCCAACGCGCCTGCATGATCTCTCCTCAGCCCTTTTGTTGGCAGCACTATAGGCTCAAAGCCCCGAGAGGCCAAGACGGGCGCTTTCAGCTTTTCTTTACCATGCTGCGGTGCTGTAACAGAGAGGAACAGCTCAGGCGCAGATTCGATGGGAGGCAGCTATGGCAGGGTCGGTAAACAAGGTCATTCTGGTGGGCAATCTGGGCCGCGACCCCGAGGTGCGCACCTTCCAGAACGGGGGCAAGGTCTGCAACCTGCGCATCGCAACCTCCGAAAACTGGAAAGACCGCAACACCGGCGAACGCCGTGAAAAGACCGAATGGCATAGCGTTGCAATCTTCTCGGAACCTCTGGCGCGCATCGCCGAGCAGTACCTGCGCAAGGGCTCGAAAGTCTATCTCGAAGGCCAGCTCGAAACCCGCAAGTGGCAGGACCAATCGGGACAGGACCGATATTCCACCGAAGTGGTGCTGCGACCCTACAAGGGCGAATTGACCCTGCTGGATGGTCGCGGTGACGGTGGCGGCATGGGTGGGGGTGGTGGCGGCTACGTGCCGGACCAGTCCGGCGGTGGCTATGGCGGCGGTCAGGGTGGTGGCGGCCAGGGCGGCGGATATGGTGGTGGCGGCCCTGCAGGCGGCAGCGACCTCGAAGACGAAATTCCGTTCTGATCCCAAGCTTCTTTTGTGTGAAACTACCTCCGCCGGAGGCATCCTGAGCCCGGTGACAACCGGGCGAGGTCAAGACAATGCGCGGCCCGCAGGCCGCGCGCCGCTCAGTGCGGGCGTGCCGCCAGCGCGTCTTCCAGCAGGGTCTTTACGGCCTGCCTCGGGACATCGGCAGTGACAAACGCATCGCCGATGCCACGCGCCAGAATGAACCGCAACTGACCATCCAAGACCTTTTTGTCCTGCGCCATCAGGTCGAGCAGCCCCTCCGCATCCGGCAACGTCCCCTCAATATCGCGCAGATCGGTCTTCATCCCCATATCCCTGAGATGCGCGCGGACGCGGCTTGGATCCTCTTGCGAACACAGACCCAGCCGGGACGACAATTCGAACGCTAGCGCACAGCCAATGGCCACGCCTTCGCCATGCAACAGGCGGTCGGAATACCCGGTCGCCGCTTCCAGCGCATGACAAAACGTATGACCCAGGTTCAAAAGCGCACGGTCGCCCTGCTCAGTCTCGTCGCGCACCACGATGTCCGCTTTCATCTGAACCGACCGGCGTACGGCTTCCACCCGTGCGGCCCTGTCCCCTGCCGCAAGCACGGGCCCCTGTTTTTCCAGCCACTCGAAGAACACCGCATCCCCGAGGAGCCCGTACTTCACGACCTCCCCGTATCCCGCCAGAAAATCGCGCGGCGTCAGCGTGCCCAGCACATCGGTATCCGCCAGCACCAGTTTCGGTTGATGAAAGGCGCCAACGAGGTTCTTGCCATGCACCGAGTTAATCCCGGTCTTTCCACCAACCGAACTGTCGACCTGGGCCAAAAGCGAAGTCGGGATCTGGATGAAGCCGACACCGCGGCGCAGTACGGCAGCCGCGAACCCCGCAAGGTCTCCGATCACGCCGCCGCCGAATGCGACAACCAGATCGCGCCGCTCGACCTTCTGCGCAAGCAGCCAATCCACGGCCCGCGAAAACTCGGGCCAGGCTTTTGTCCCTTCACCCGGTGGCAGCGCGAGCGCCTCGGACGCAATACCTGCCGCGCTCAAACTGCGCTGAAGCGTGTCCAGATGCAGGTCGGCAACCGTCTCATCGGTCAAGATGGCCACGTGTGGACGGGCAAGACGTGGCGCAATCCGGGACCCCGCCTCCAGCAGAAGACCCGGTCCGATCTCCACATCATAGGCACGCTCTCCCAGGGGGACATGCACCGTTTCCCGCAACTCCGACATCCTGCGCACCTTCCGAAAACCCGTGTCCGCGCTGTCCTAGCAAGCGCGCCGCACAGGCTCCACCCCTCAGCCCCGCGACGCAGTGCCCACGGGCATCGTTTTCACGACACCAGGTGTTGCGACCAGCGCGTCTTTGACGCGCAGGGCCATCTGTTCGATGCTCAGTTCAGGCGCAGCTTTCACCCGAAGGCTTGCTTTGGCGTAAAAGGGCACCCGCGTTTCGTAGATTTCGGTCAGGGTCGCCTTGGGATCATCGGTCAGCAGCAGAGGGCGTGTCGTCTTGTGACGCACGCGCGACCAGAGCAGTTCGAGATCCGCGTCGAGCCATACTGAAATCCCATGCTTCGCGATGACGGCCCGGTTGCGCTCGGCCAGAAATGCGCCGCCGCCCGTGGACAAGACACCCGGCGCCGCCTGCAACAGACGCGTGAGGATTTCGGTCTCCCGGTCGCGGAAGAAAACCTCGCCATCCCGCGCAAAAATCTCTGCAATTGTGCAGTTGGCGGCGGCTTCGATCTCCCGGTCACTGTCGAGGAACGGAACATCCAGCAGGGCCGCAAGCGCCGTGCCCACGGCTGTCTTGCCCGCGCCCATCATGCCAACCAGCACGACGGGCTTGCACAGTGTCAGCCCCGCATCGGCCAATTCTTGCAACTCCTGCCCATTTTCAGCGCTTTGTGATACCATCCCCCTTGAATGGCGGGAAGCGTCACGAAATACCATAAGCAAAACAATAATTCGGCAGTCAAACGAGAGGCAGGACACCAAAAGTGATTGGTAAACTCTTCATCGCACTCCTTGTGCTGGTCCTTTTGGGAGCGGTCGGGCTTCTGGGTTATGGCTACCTCGGCGATTTGTCGCCAGATGCTGAAACCACGACCATCCCTGTGGACCTGAATGACAACTGACATGCGCATCTGCGCGTTACTGGCGGTTTGCATGACACTTGGCGCGCCTGTCCGGGCACAAGACGCGCAAGCCGCCGGTGGCCCCATGTCCGCGATCGATTGGCTGTCGGACGTCATCCAGGCTCCGGTGGCGCCCGGACCGGAAGGCGACGACATCGCAAGATCCGCCGCACCCGAGCGGATCGAGGTTGCGCCGCTTGGACAGATGGCCATTGACGGCGTCGGTCTGTTGCCGCGCAATGTCACCGGGTTGCCACGGGATTTCTGGGGTCCCACCCCGGCTGAAACGCTGGCAACGCTGGTCCGCGCCCAAAGCCCGGATCTGATCCCCCCGGCGCGCCGGTTCCTCAAACGCATCCTGCTTGCAGAACTCGACCCGCCGGTCGATGCCGATGTCTCCCACGTGCTGTTTCTGGCCCGTCTGGACGCCCTGCTTGAGATTGGCGCGCTGGAGGATGCCCAGGCGCTGGTCGAGCGCGCCGGCGTCACGGCGGACCCGGATGTGTTCCGCAGGTGGTTCGACATCTCGCTTTTGCGACGCACCGAAAACCGGGCCTGCGCCACCCTGCGGGCGACCCCGGATGTCGCGCCGACCTTTTCCGCGCGTATCTTTTGTCTTGCGCGCAATCGCGACTGGCCGGCGGCCGCGCTGAGCCTGGAGACGGCCCGTGCACTCGGGGCGCTGACCCCTGTCGAGGCGGATCTGATGGCGCGGTTTCTGGACCCCGACCTCTTCGAAGAAGACCCGTTTCCACCGGTTCAGCGCCCGATCACGCCGCTTGATTACCGCATGCGCGCCGCCCTTGGCGAAGCGCCCGCCCCTGCCACGCTGCCGCTGGCATTCAACCACGCGCTGCTGGGGCGCACGCAAGGCTGGAAAACCCGGCTCGAAGCGGCGGAACGTCTGACGCGCTCCGGGGGGATCACCCCCCGGGAGCTTTTCGCGCTTTATCTCGAACGCGAACCGGCTGCTTCGGGCGGCGTGTGGGACCGTGTCGATGCCTTGCAGCAATTCGACATCGCCCTTCTGGCCAATGACGCCGACCGCGTGGCCCGCACCATGCCCGAGGCCGCGCGCGTCCTGCGCCGAGCCGGGCTGTTTGACGCCTTTGCAAGCGTCTACGGCCTGCGCGTTGCGCGTCTTGATCTGGAAGGCGACGCCGGTCGACTGGCCCGCGAGATGGTCACGCTTACCCCGGAAGCCGAAGCTTTCGCGGATATGCTGACAAACCCCCTGCATGCAGCATTGGCCCGCGGCAAGGGCGCCGTCGCGCTGGCGAACACACCCCTGGAAACTGCAGTTGCATCGGCGTTTGCCGAAGGTCAGTCCCAACAGCTTCCATCGCCATATCGGCAGTTGGTCAGCGAAGGACGCTTTGGCGAGGCGACCTTGCGCGCCCTGCGCATGTTGGGCCAGGCCCAACCGGACCCCGGCGATACGCAGACCGCGCTTCAGATCCTCCGACAGCTCGGGTTTGAATCCGCCGCACGCGAGATCGCGCTCGCGCTGGTGCTACAGGAGGGGCGGGCATGAGCGCCTATCAGATCGACGCGTTTCTCGAAGCACAGGCCGCGGAACTGAACGCGGCGGAAAATACCCGCCTCGCCTATGCCCGCGATCTGATGGATTTCGTGACCTATCAGACCGCCAAGGGCTCCAGCCTGATCCGCGCCTCCCGTGAACAGGTCGAAGCCTACCTGATCCGTTGCGAAGCCGAAGGGTTGGCACGATCCACCCGCGCGCGGCGTCTGTCGGCGCTCAAGCAATTTTTTCGCTTTGCCTACGAAGAAGGTTGGCGCGCGGACAACCCGACCTTGCAGATCAAGGGGCCCGGACGGGCGAAGCACCTGCCGGCCACGCTAGACGAGGCTGAGGTCGACGCGCTCTTGAGCGAGGCGCGTCGGCACGGGCGCAGCCCATTAGAGGTCGCGCGCAATACGTGCCTGATGGAGGTGCTTTATGCGACGGGGCTGCGGGTCAGCGAACTCGTCGCGCTGCCTGTTGCCGCCGTGCGTGGCAACCCCGAGATGATGCTGGTGCGCGGCAAGGGTGGCAAGGAACGCATGGTTCCCCTGTCTCCGCCCGCGCGCGAAGCGATCAAGGCCTGGCTTGACCTGCGCGACGCCCGCGAGGCCGAGGTCGAAAAACGCGGTGCGGCTGCGTCGAGATTTCTTTTTCCGTCGCATGGCAAGGCCGGCCACCTGACACGCCACAGGTTCTATGCGCTGATCAAGGAACTGGCGCTGGCGGCCAGTCTCGATCCAACGAAAATCTCGCCGCACACGTTGCGTCATGCTTTTGCGACGCATCTTCTGGCCAACGGCGCGGACCTGATGTCCATTCAGGCGCTTCTAGGACATGCCGATGTTTCAACCACCGAGATCTACACCCACGTCCTGGACGCGCGTCTGCGCGATCTGGTCCTGACCCATCATCCGCTTGCCAAACAGCCCTAGCCGTCCCGACGCAACTCCGTCGGAAGAACATCCTCTGATGGCCAGACTCCCGACGTCATCGTCGCATGGTAGCCCTGTGTCAGACCGGCGCGCGCCATAGATGCCACCGTCGGCGCCGGGTTGTAGGAGAGCCGTTCGATCATGATGCGGCCTTTCGGGTCAAGCATGGCAAATCGTGTCTCGGCGCGGCCATCATGGGGCGGCAGGCCAATCGCTCCTGCATTGAGCCACAACACATCGCCAATCTGGCGCTGAAACGCGATCCCGCAATGGCCAGCGACAACCACATCCACCGCACCCACTTTCGCCACCAGTGCATTGATTTCCTGATCGAAAACACCGACGTCTGAGCTTGGCCATACAAAGCGCGACACATCCGTGACGCCCCCATGGATCACGGCAACCCGCCGTCCGGCGTGGCGAAACACGCCGATGTCGGGCACCTGCCCCATCCATTGTAGGGCCGCCTCTGGCAGTACGGCACGCGCGTGATCGTACCATCCCTTTGACAGCAGATCACAGGTCGTTCCGGCCTCGAACCCGCAGCCACAGCCCTCGGCGCGCGCGGCGAGTTGCTGTTCACAATTGCCCGCGATAACCCTGCCACCGCGGGCCGACACCTCCTGCCAGACCTCCGTCGCGTCCGCGCCGTATGCTACGATGTCGCCGGTGCAAATCCGGTTGGACCGTGCAATCCCGTTGGTCTCGGCGACCGACAGAAGCGCGCGGGTCGCTGCAAGGTTGGAATACGGCCCACCGTACAGCAGCACGGAGCCCGAAAGCGTTCCGAAATCCTGAATTTCCATGTCGCTGCGCCACTTGCCTTGAACCCTTACAGGACTACCCCCATAACCAAGCTAGGCAAAGGGAAAGCGAGCGCAAAAATGGAAACGACGATGTTTGACACGGCCTTCTGGGTCTCGGTCGGCGTGATCCTGATCTTGCTGTGTTTCTCGGGTTTCTTTTCCGGCTCCGAGACCGCGTTGACCGCCGCTTCGCGCGGGAAGTTGCGGGCGATGGCCGACCGGGGCAACAAGGGAGCAGAACGCGCTCTTGAGTTGAAAGAAGACAACGAGCGCCTGATCGGCGGCATCCTTCTGGGCAATAACCTGGCCAATATTCTGGCCACATCCCTGGCCACCGCCGTCTTCACCAAGGTCTTTGGCGCAAACGGGGTGGCCGTGGCCACGCTGGTGATGACCGCACTGGTTCTGATCTTTGCCGAGGTGCTGCCCAAGACGTACGCGATCACCAATCCGGAAGCAGCGTCAACCCGTGCCGCAGGGATCGTACGCGTAATCATCGCGGTCATGGCACCGCTGGTTGCCGCCGTGCGCGTGATCGTCCGGGCGGTGTTGCGTGTTTTTGGCCTGCGGATCGATGCAGGTGACAACATGCTGTCGGTGCACGAGGAGATCGAGGGCGCCCTGCGGATCGGCCATTCAGAAGGCGCGGTCGAGAAAGAGCAGCGCGATCGCCTGTTGGGCGCGCTTGACCTCAACATGCGTACCGTGGAGGAAATCATGCTCCACCGGTCCAAGATCGAGATGATCGATGCCGATCAACCCGTTGATACGATCCTGAGCCAGTGCCTGGAGAGCCCGTACACGCGCCTGCCCGTCTACCGCAATGACCGCGAGAACATTATCGGCGTGATCCACGCCAAGGATCTGAGCCGCGCGATGGACAAGCTGATCCGCGGCCCGGACGCGTCTGCCAAGGAACTGGCGGATTTTCAGGTCATGGACGTGGCGATGAAACCGTATTTCGTGCCGGAAACCACCACGCTGGACGAGCAGATGAAGGAGTTCCTGCGCCGCCGAACCCATTTTGCGCTGGTCATCGACGAATACGGCGACTTGCAGGGTCTGCTGACGCTGGAGGACATCCTCGAAGAAATCGTCGGCGAGATCACGGACGAGTTTGATCCGGCCGCCGAACACCCCGTGCGCGCGATGGAGGACGGCAATTTCCTTGTCGACGGAGCGATGACGATCCGCGATCTGAACCGCGCTACGGACTGGACCTTGCCGGATGACGAGGCCAACACCGTTGCGGGTCTGGTCATCCACGAGGCCCAGATGATCCCCACGGTGGGCCAGTGCTTCAGCTTCCACGGGTTCCGCTTCGAGGTCTCGTCTCGTAAGGACAACCGTCTCACGAAGCTCAAGATCCGCCCGCTCGTCGACGCCTAACGCGCACGGAAAAGCCCACCGAGGATACCGCGCACGATCCGGCGACCCGTGGTGCCTTTCATCTCCTTGATCACGACAGAGGTCAGCGCGTCGGCCAGGCTGTCATTGCGGCGCGTCTTGCGCGATGTCGATCTGGCAACGCGTGTTCCCGAATAGCGGCGCGCGGCCTGGTACTCGCGCTGCGCCATTGCAAGCTCTTCTTCCTGCGCCTCGGCCTTTTCGGCGGCTTCGGCGGCGGCCTGCGCACGCGCCTGCAACACCTCGAAAGCCGATGCGCGGTCAATCTCGGCCTCGTATTTTCCGGCTATCGGAGAGCCCGCGATGACGCCCGCGCGCTCCGCTTCCGAGATCGGGCCGAGCTGCGAGGATGGAGGACGTATCAGCGTGCGTTGCGCCATGCCTGGAATTGCCTTGCGTTCCAGAAGCGATGTCACCGCCTCGCCCGTGCCGACCTCCCGGATTGCGGTTTCGATATCCAGGTCGGGGTTGTCGCGATAGGTTTCGGCTGCCGCCTTCAGTGCCTTGCGGTCCCGCGCCGTAAAGGCGCGCAACGCGTGTTGAACACGATTGCCGAGTTGCCCCAGTACGTCTTCGGGGATGTCGTCCGGGTTCTGGGTGATGAAGTAGACACCCACACCCTTGGACCTGATCAGGCGGGCGACCTGCTCGACCTTGTCGACAAGCGCCTTTGGCGCCCCGTCGAACAGCAGATGCGCCTCATCAAAGAAAAACACGAGCTTGGGTTTATCCGGGTTGCCTACCTCCGGCAGCGTTTCGAACAATTCCGACAGCATCCAGAGCAGGAACGTCGCGTACAGCCGCGGTGCGCCCATCAACCTGTCTGCGGCTAGAATGTTGATCCGTCCGCGCCCATCATCATCCGTCTGCATCATGTCCGACAGATCCAGCGCAGGCTCCCCGAACAGCTTGTTCGCCCCCTGGTTTTCCAGAACCATCAAGCGGCGCTGGATTGCGCCGATGGACTGCACCGACACATTGCCGTAGCGCAGGCTCAACTGCGCCCGGTTCTCACCCAACCACACAAGAAGCGCCTGCAAGTCCTTGAGACCATACAAAGCCAGGCCTTGTTCATCCGCCACACGGAACGCGATGTTCAGGATGCCTTCCTGCGCCTCGCTCAATTCCAGGAGCCTGCTGAGCAGCAACGGGCCAACTTCGGCCACCGTGGTGCGCACGGGATGTCCGGCCTCGCCGAACAGATCCCAGAACGTGACGGGAAACGCCTCGTACCCATAAGTTTCCGCGATGCCAATGGTTTGCGCACGTTCCATAAACGGCCCATGCAGCTTTGCCTGCATACTCCCGGCCTTGGCCAGTCCGGACAGGTCTCCTTTGACATCTGACAAGAACACCGGCACGCCCTTGGCTGAAAACCCTTCGGCAAGGATCTGAAGCGTGACCGTTTTGCCGGTACCGGTCGCCCCTGCAATCAGACCATGGCGGTTGGCCGTATCGAGCCGCAGATACTGTGGCGTGGCGTAGGCCTTATCGCCGCCGCCGACAAAAATCATGTCTTCCAGATGCATCGGGTCCTCCGCCGTTTCGCGCCACCATACATTGTTAACCATTGTCTGCTAGCCTGAACGCACCGATCGGGCAGTTCCGCCCGGTTTGGTTTACTTCCTCCCTGTCGACTTGCCGCGCCCACTGGCGCGGTTTTTTTTTGCCGCCGCCTTCGGCGAAAAATGGCGCAAAAGTGAGGATTGGCCTGTTGACCGCCGGATAAGAAGATTCTAGCGTCCACGACAGATAAGTCGGCCAAGTCCGACAGGGAGCAAAGAACAAGGGAAAAGGGTCTGTTATCAGGCCCTTTTTTCTTTTCGCCCCTCCAGGCCTCCGGCGCTGGTTTTTGACAGCCTCACGATCCCGAGGATGTCGGGAAATCGCCCCTGACAGTCTGTGGCCCCCATGCTAGGGATGCGCCAGACCCAAAGCAGTCAGAGGATTGAGAGCAAATGATCCCCACCGAAATGCGCCCCTGGGCCCGCGTCGCCGCGTCAGCCCTGCTTGCGATGTCCGTGCCGTTCGCAGCGATGGCGCAGGACGAAACGGCACCCGAAACACCATCGGCGGAGGCTGGCGCAGATCAGGCACAGCCTGCACCACAGCGGACCCAACCCTATTTTCTGGACGATATCGGAGACTGGCGCGTGCGCTGCGTGGCCGCGCCGATCGCGAATACCCCGGATGTGTGCCAGCTATACCAGCTCCTGCTGGACGCCAACGGCAATTCGGTAGCCGAATTTACCATATTGCCCACGCCGGACGCTGATGGCGCAGCCCTTGCAACGATCGTGACCCCGCTGGAGACGCTGTTGCCGCCGGGTCTGCGGTTCTCGATTGATGGCAGCCCCGCACAGTCGATCCCGTTCACCTGGTGCAACCCGAACGGATGTTACGTCCGCTTTCGTCTGGGCGACGCGGATGTCGACGCCCTCAAGGCCGGCGGTGAGGCAGGACTTGCGATCACTCCGTTGTCGGCACCGGACCGCGAAGTGGCTCTGACCTCTTCGCTGCGGGGGTTCACGCGCGCGTTCGATACTGTCGCGGCTGGCGAGTAACGCAGAAGCCTGTGCGCCTTGGTCAGGCGTGAGACGCGCCTGACACTCAGCTTCAGGGGGCCTTGCGCAGAGCCAGTACGGCGTTGAGGCCCCCGAACGCAAACGCGTTCGACAACACCACGTCCACCTGGGCCTCCCGCGCCTCGTTCGGCACGACATCCAGCGCGCATTCCGGGTCCGGTTCCTCGTAGCCGATGGTCGGGGCAATCACGCCCTCGGTCAGGGCCATGACACAGGCCAGCAGTTCCACCGCTCCGGTGCCGCCGATCAGGTGGCCATGCATCGACTTGGTTGACGAGATCATCAGCTTGTCGGCATGGTGCCCAAGCGCATCGGCGACCGCGGCGCATTCGGTCTTGTCATTGGCTGCCGTTCCGGTGCCGTGGGCGTTGATGTACCCGACTTGATCAGCGGAAACGCGGGCGTCCTTGATTGCACCCGAGATCGCGCGCGACGCCCCCTGCTTGGACGGCATGACAATATCGGCCGCATCCGACGTCATCGCAAACCCGATCACCTCAGCCAGAATCTCTGCGCCCCGGGCCTTGGCGTGCTCGTAATCCTCGAAAACGAAGATCGCCGCGCCTTCGCCCTGAACCATGCCATTGCGGTTGGCACTGAAGGGGCGGCACGCATCCTTGGACATCACGCGCAAGCCTTCCCACGCCTTGACGCCCCCGAAACAGAGCATCGACTCCGAACCGCCGGTGATCATGACCTTGCTCAGGCCGGACCGGACGAACTGAAACGCCTGTCCCATCGCATGGTTGGAGCTTGCGCAGGCCGTCGCCACCGTAAAGCTGGGGCCCTTGAGGTTATGCTCCATCGAAACATGGCTCGCGGCCGCATTGTTCATCAGCTTGGGCACGACAAAGGGATGAACGCGGTTCTTCCCCTCCTCATACACGGCACGATAATTGTCATCCCACGTGTTCACGCCGCCGCCCGCCGTGCCCAGAACCACGCCGGATTGCGCCGCCAACTCGCCTGAAAAACTGAGGCCGGACTGGCGGATCGCCTGCTGTGCCGCGATCAGGGTGAACTGGGTGAACCGGTCGTAGAGGGCAATCTGTTGGCGATTGAAGGCGGCCTCCGGGTCGTAGTTCTTGACCTGCCCCCCGATGCGGATGGACAGCCTGTCCACATCACGGAACTCCAGCTCGGAGATGCCGCAGCGCCCTTCGCGCAGCGCCTCGAGCGTTCGGGGGACATCGGTTCCGAGCGCATTGATCGTGCCCTGACCGGTAATAACGACGCGGTGCACCCTCAGGCGCCTCGCTGATCGGCAACCAGACCCTCAACCGCATTCACGATGGCCGCAACGCTGGAGATGTCGAAATCGCTTTCGCTGGGATCATTGGCGTTGAAGGGCACCTGGATGTCGAAAGCCTCTTCGATGGCGAAGATCGATTCCACAAGGCCCAAGCTGTCGATGCCAAGATCTTCCAGCGTTGCATCCATTTTGACGTCACCCGGCTCCAACACCGCCTGATCCGCAATGATCTGGATTACTTGATCTTTTACCGCTTCTGCCATTGCGACCTTCCCTACCCGGACTTACCTGCGCCGCCACCCTCGGCTGCGGCTGACTTAATCACTCTCACCCGGTTTGGAAACTGATTTCTTGAGCGCTGCGACCTGTTGCATCAAGCGCGGCAGGCGGCGCAGGGCCTTGTAGGTTTCCACATGGCTTTCCATCTTCATCGCGGGGTAGCCCAGCAGAACGCGCCCGGCGGGGGCGTTGGTGAAAATCTTGGTCGCGCCGCCAGCGATCACGTCGTCTCCGACGAAGATATTGTCATTCACACCGACCTGACCGGCCAGAACCACGCGGTTGCCGATCCTTGACGAACCGGCAATGCCGACCTGGCCGCACAGAAGGCAGTCCTCTCCGATCTGCACGTTGTGCCCGACATGCACGAGGTTATCGAGTTTCGTTCCACGCCCGATAGTGGTGTTGCGGATCGTGCCCTTGTCCACACAGGCATTGGCACCGATTTCGACGTCGTCGCCGATCTCCACCGCGCCGAGCGAGTGAATCCGCGTCCAGCTCTGTCCTTTGGCAGCGCCGCGATTGCCAACGGTCTTGCGCACTTCCTCGACCGCAGAGGTTTCCGGCGTAACGAACGAGAAGCCATCCGCCCCCAAAACCGCCCCCGGCTGCACGATCACCCGGTCGCCAAGCTGCACCCGCGATCCGATCCGGACGCCCGCATGAAGCAGCACATCATCACCGATCCGCGCGTCTTCGGCCACGTTGACCTGCGCTGCGATCCGCGCCTGTGCGCCGATGCGCACTCCGCGCCCGATCACAACAAACGGACCTATGGCGGCCCCCTCACCGATCACCGCGTCGGGATGGACCACGGCAGCCGGATGAATACCCGGCGCGATCTCCGGTCCGGGATCCATCAACGTTGTCAGACCCGACATGGCATACCGTGCCCGCCCGACCAGAACCGCGCCCTCTAGCCCCAGATCCTCCCACGGCGCATCGCTCCAGAGAAGCGCTGCGCGCGCTGCCCCTTTCGCAATCCCGTCGGCATATTTGGGGTCCATCGCCAGCGCGAGGTGCTCGGGCCCCGCCGCCTGCGGTTCTGCCGCGCCAGTGACCGTGAGAACCGTGTTGCCCACGGCCTTCGCGCCAAGCGCGTCCGCGATCTGCGTCAGTGTATAGGACATCGCCTGACCCCCTCTGCCTGCGGCGCTGCTCCACCGCGTGGCGCGGGTTTAGCTGTCAAACGCAGGCAGCGCCACCCCGGCATCGGCAAGGGCCTTCCAGATGCGCGCGTCGCGACCGTATACGTCGCGGCGGTACTGGACATGCCCGTCCGCAGGCGCAAAGGCGGTCTGATAGTACAAGTGCACCGGCAGCGGCTCATCCAGATAAACCCAGGTTTCCTTTCCGGTGGCGAGCGTCGACTTGAACGCGCCTTCGGGGTCGGCTTCCTGCTTGGACAGCAACTCGTAGGCAAAATCGAACGGGTCCGCGACCCGGACGCAGCCGTGCGAGTAGGCGCGGCTCTCCCGACCGAAGAGGGACTTGGCAGGTGTATCATGCAGATAGATGTTGTGCTCATTCGGGAACATGAACTTCACAAGCCCTAGGGCATTCGACCGTGACGGCGGTTGTTTGATGTCGAACGGGAAATTCCGCGCGGTCATCTGAGTGAAATCCACGCTGTCCCGGCTCACGGTCCGACCGGAGGCATCCACGAGCCGCAGATAGCTGTGCGCATTCGGGTCGTTCTGGAACTTCGGCAGGTATTCCTTGGTGGCGATGGACCGCGGCACGTTCCATGTCGGGTTGATCACCATGTGGTCCATCTCGTCCGAGAACTCGGGCGTCCGGCGATCCGAAGTGTTCTTGCCGACCACGACACGCGTGCGGAACACCTCAGCATTGTCTTCGATCACACGCGCATGAAAATCGACGATGTTGACCATGATCCGGCGGTCGCCGAGGTCACGGTTCATCCAGCGTTCACGCTCCAGCGCCACGAGCACGGATTTCAGTCGCTCGGTCGCAGAAATGTTCACCTCGCCAAGGGTGACCTTGGCTGCGACACCGTCCTCGGCAAGGCCATGGTCCGCCTGAAACTGCAACACGGCGGCCTTCAGGTCATTGGTGTAACTGGCCTGCGCAGTCGGGCGCAGATAACCCATGCGGATCATTCGATTGCGGAGTGCAACGACCTGCGCACCGGTATCGCCAAGCTCCAGCTTGCCGCCCTGTACCTTCGGCCCCCATCCGCCTGCGGCAATGGCGCGTTCAAGGTCCAGTTTCGCCTTGAGCAGCCGGGTATATCCCGCGCTCTGCGGCGGCAGGGCAGACATCATGGCGTGCGGATCCGCGGTGAGGGACGCGTGCAGCAAGTCGGCCCGGTCGCGGCGCGGTTGCTCGCGCACGATACCTGCATCGATACGAGACGCGTCAAGCGCGCCGCTATGCACGTCCTGCGCATAAGCGAGGTACATACGCGCCGCCAGGATTTCAGCAAAGCCCCGCGCCCTTGGGTTGTCGGCTGCCGCAAACGCAGCGTGCAACGCCTCCGCATCATAACGGTCTGCC
The DNA here is from genome assembly GCF_049800835.1 of Tropicimonas sp. S265A. NCBI lineage: Bacteria > Pseudomonadati > Pseudomonadota > Alphaproteobacteria > Rhodobacterales > Roseobacteraceae > Tropicimonas > Tropicimonas sp. S265A. The sequence goes on along the minus strand of NZ_JBNAFU010000001.1, from coordinate 79,784 downwards.
GGAAGCCCGTGAACAGGGGCCGACTGCAAGGCGCGCAACAGGGCTTTGCGGTGGTCCGTCGCATCCGGCGCGGTCCAGACGGGCGCAAAATCGCGCTCCGCATAAAAGGCAAGAACGGTTTCATCTCCGACGGCCGCCTCGGCCACGGCCTGGCGGTAGGCAAAACTGTCGGCCTGCACGACAGCACCCAGGCACACCGACATTGCAAGCACCAGAAGGCCAACAAGTCTGGATCGATGGGCGATGGAAAACTGCGACATGCGAATTGCTCCGTCAAAAGTACTGCTATCTGGCCCTACCAAATCACAAAAAGATAACCAGACGCAAAAAACATGTGTTTCACATGCGTGATTTTTCTGGTCCATCGCGGCCCGCATGCCACGCCTGCCTCACGCCCCGAGCATGTTTTTTGGGCAGAAAACCGCTCAAAAAAGGCACAACCGGATTGTTTCACGTGCAATGGCTTGGCGTTTACCCTTTTTTGTGTAATTTCGCTCACACATCTGGGGACGATTTACTGAGAGGCCGCACAAAGCGGCCCAAGGCTATGGGGCAAGACCTATGAGCGATAAAGCGGGTATCCGCCTCTCACGGCGTGGGGTACTACGGGCATTTGCGGCAACCGCTATCACAGCCGCGCCTGTCACCGCCAATGCATTCGGTTTTCTACGCGGTGGAGGCGACATTCGTCGTCTCAAGATGCACTCTGGCCGCACCGGTGAAACAATCGACACGATTTACTGGGTCGAAGGCCAGTACATTCCCGACGCCCTCAAGGAGATCAACTTCCTGATGCGGGACTGGCGGCGCGACGCGGTGAGCGAGATTGACCTGCGGACCATCGACATCATGGCCGCGGCCCACAACATGCTCGACACGGATGAACCCTACCTGCTGCTGTCCGGCTATCGCAGCCCGCAGACCAACGCGATGCTGCGGTCCAAATCGCGCGGCGTGGCGCGCAATTCGCTGCACATGCAAGGACAAGCCGCGGACCTGCGCCTCGGCTCACGCAGCGTCAGACAAATCGCGGCAGCGGCAGCCGCCTGTCGCGCGGGCGGCGTCGGCAAGTATTCCGGATCCAGTTTCGTGCATATGGATTGTGGCCCGGTACGCACCTGGGGCCGCTGATCCAAACTTTTCCATCGGCACCATCCCCCGCCGATTTCAGCAGACGCCTCGCAATTTCGCGAGGCGTTTTCTGTTTTGCCCCCCTACGGCACCACACCAGCGGCGGTCATGCTGCGGTGCGCAGTCGAGACGGCGGATAGCCGAAATACCGCGAAAACGCGCGGCTGAAATGCGCGGGATCACTGTAGCCCATATCGAACGCGATGTGGGTCAACGGGCGCTCTGTCTCGGAAATCAGAGCCTTAGCGCGCTTCATCCTGACCCGTTCCAGAACCGCGCGGTAGCTCACCCCATCGCGCGCAAGGATCCTTTGCAAACTGCGTGGCCCTACCCCCAACGCCTCGGCTGCACCGCCGATATCGGTCTGGCCATCCAGCAACCTCAGCGTAATGATCGCTTCAACCGATGCCAGCGGATCGCGCGCCTCCTGCCGCCTCTGATCGGCCAGCACTTCGATAGAGGTCAGCAGCGGAGCGTCAGCACGAACGGAATTTTCCGATCGCGCGCGCGCTGCGAGGCACCGGGCCGGAAACACCAGCGCGACCGAGCGCTGTCCGGCACACCACGGCACGCCCAAGGCGTCTTCGCGCAAGCTGAACGCCCGGTCTCGTGGATAACCGACCTTAATCCGCTCGGGGCGCCAGTGTTGGCCAAGATAGGCCTGCGCAAACTGGATCATCACCGGAACGACATGATCGGCGTGGTGCGCCGCGCACGGATCGCCCATGTCACTGTGCCAATACCGCCAGGCAACTCGGCCTGCGCCGCGCGGCTCCATGCTCAATTGCCCACCGAACTGATGCAGGACCAGACACCTGGCCAAACGGGAAATGCCCTGTCTCAGGGTCGGTGCCTGCAAGCTATAACGCAGCCAGAGCCCGTATTCCTGCGGCGCCATTTCCAATCCGACATGCAACCCGAAAACCGGATCTCCGGACAGCTGCGCCGACCGTTCGAACAGGCGAATGAGCGCGTGTAGCGGAACCAAATGCTGACGATCCGAAATCAGGCTGATCGGCAAGCCCGCGTCCGCAAAGGCGCGATGCACGGCCTTCGAACTCTCCTGCACCTCAAGCAGCTGCGGCAGCGGTCCCATCCCGGTCGCACGCGTCATCGGTATGGCAAGTGACACAGGAAAAACCCCGGCTGTCTGACGTAAAATGGCAAGCGTAGCCCAAGGTTGCATGAGAAGACTGGTTGGGCAAGTGTAGGAAGGTACAATCTCACTGCGTCGCGCGCAGACTCACGCGTGCCGGAACCGACCAAGACGCGACACTGTACGGAAAGTAAGGGGACCCTTTATGAAGTTATTTGTCACAATCGCGGCAGCCATAGCATTGGCCAGTCCGCTTTCGGCGCAAGAAGCCGAACAACCTAATATTCTGGTGATTTGGGGCGACGATGTCGGCCAGTCCAACATCTCTGCCTATACGATGGGCCTGATGGGATACCGGACGCCGAATATCGACCGGATCGCAGCAGAAGGCATGATCTTCACCGACTATTACGGCGAGCAGTCATGCACCGCCGGACGGTCCTCCTTCATCATGGGGCAGTCGGTGTTCAGAACCGGCCTGTCGAAAGTCGGGATGCCCGGCGCGCCGGAGGGGATGCAGGTTGAAGACCCGACGATCGCTGGCCTGCTCAAGGCAGAAGGCTACGCAACCGGCCAATTCGGCAAGAACCATCTTGGCGACCGAGATGAGATGCTGCCGACAAACCACGGATTTGACGAGTTTTTTGGCAACCTCTACCACCTGAACGCCGAAGAAGAACCCGAAAACGAAGACTATCCTGCCAACCCCGAGTTCCGCGAACGGTTTGGTCCGCGCGGCGTCATCAAGTCAAGCGCCGATGGCACGATCGAAGACACTGGTCCGCTGACGCGCCAGCGTATGGAAACCGTGGACGACGAAACCGTCGCCGCCGCGATCGATTTCATCAAGCGCCAGGAAGAGGCCGATGTGCCCTGGTTCGTGTGGTGGTCCGGGACGCGGATGCACTTCCGCACCCATGTCAGCGACGAACGTCGGGAAATGGCCAACGAAATCGTCGGCAAGCACGTTGATGAATACACGGCCGGCATGATTGAACATGACATGCATATCGGCCAGTTCCTCGACCTGCTGGACGAGCTGGGCATCGCAGACGAAACCTTCGTGTTCTACTCGACCGACAACGGTCCGCACATGAACACCTGGCCGGATGCGGCGATGACCCCTTTCCGCGGTGAAAAGAACACCAACTGGGAAGGCGGCTGGCGCGTGCCCGCGATGGTGCGCTGGCCCGGACGGATCGAAGAAGGGCGCGTGTCCAATGCCATCATGCACCACATGGACTGGCTGCCCACCTTCCTTGCGATGGCCGGCAACGAAACGGTCAAGGAAGACCTGCTCGAAGGGATCACCGTGGCCGAAGTCGGCGGCGGACGCGACTACCGTGTGCACCTCGATGGCTACAATACCCTGCCCTATCTGCTGGGTGAAGAGAACGACACGCCCCGCGAAGAGATCTTCTACTTTTCGGATGACGGTGATCTGACGGCCCTGCGCTGGAACGACTGGAAGGCGATTTTCCTTGAGCACCGCGCGCCGCAGACCTTGCAAGCCTGGGCAGAGCCGTGGACTGCGCTGCGGATCCCGCTTCTGTTCAACCTGCGCCGCGATCCCTATGAGCGGTCCAACATCACGTCCAACACCTACTGGGACTGGTATATCGACCGCGCCTATCTGCTGCTGCCGGCAGCAGATTACATCGGGCGCTTCCTTGCCACGTTCGAGGAATATCCGCCGCGCCAGAAGCCCGGCAGCTTCACGATTGGCGACGCAGCCGAGATGATTACGCAAGGCGCATCCGGCGCACGCTAAGCGACACCCATTTTTTGGGGCCGCCTCTCTCGCAGGGGTGGCCCCATCTGTCTGATATTGCAGGAGGCCCCCATGCGCCCCATTCTTTTTGCAGCCGCCATCGCCGTCTGTGCTGCCCCGTCATTCGCCGACCCGTTGCCGTCCTGGGCAGAGACCGATACCAAAGCCGCCATCATCGAGTTCGTGGAGCGTGTCACCGATCCGGCCTCGCCGGACTACGTGACCCCCGCCGACCGGATCGCGACATTTGACAATGATGGAAACCTGTGGGCCGAAAAACCCGTTTACTTCCAGCTGATCTACGCGCTTGAACGCGTAAAGGAACGGGCCGCAGAAGATCCCTCTATCCTCGAAAGCGATATGCTGCGCGCCGCGGCGGAAGGGGATGTGGAGGCGATTGCAGAAGGCGGCCTCGAAGGTTTGCTCGAAATCCTTGCGATCAGCCACGCCGGCATGTCGGTCGAAGAATTTCAGGACGACGTGCGGGCCTGGCTCGACACGGCGCGCCACCCGACCACCGGGATGCGGTATGACGCGATGATCTATCAGCCCATGCTGGAATTGCTGCGCTATCTGCGCGACGAGGAGTTCCAGACATGGATCGTGTCCGGAGGCGGCGTTCACTTCGTGCGCGCCTTCGCGCAAGAAGCCTACAACATTCCAACCGAACAGGTCGTCGGAACCGCCGGGCCAACCGAGTATGTCGACGGCAAGGTGATGAAGCTGCCGGGGATCGACTTTGTCGACGACAAGGAAGGCAAGCCCGTCGGCATCGACAACAGCATTGGCAAGCGTCCGATCTTTGCCAGCGGCAACTCGGACGGCGATTTCGCGATGCTCGAATACACCACGGCCGGGGACGGGCCCCGCTTTGGAATGCTGCTCCATCACACGGATGCCGAACGCGAATTTGCCTATGATCGGGAGGGGCATATCGGCGTCCTCAACCGTGGTCTAGACGAAGGCCCCGACCGTGGATGGGTCATCATCGACATGGCCGAAGACTGGCTGCGCGTGTTCCCGGAATGAGCGCACGCGAGGATATCGAGGCGCTGCGCGACCGGATCGGACAGTCCATCATCGGGCAGCGCGCCGTCATCGACCGCTTGCTGATCGGGCTTCTGGCCAACGGGAACCTGCTGGTCGAGGGCCTTCCCGGTCTGGCTAAGACCCGCGCGATCAAGGCGCTGGCCAAGAACCTCGAATGCGACTTCAGCCGGATCCAGTTCACGCCGGACCTGCTGCCGTCGGATGTGACGGGGACGGAAGTCTATTACCAGACCGACGCCGGGTCGGAGTTCCGGTTCGAGGCCGGTCCGATCTTCGCCAATGTCGTTCTGGCGGACGAAATCAACCGTGCGCCCGCCAAGGTGCAGGCTGCCTTGCTGGAGGCGATGGAAGAACGGCAGGTCACGGTGTCTGGCACAACCCACAAGATGCCCCCTCTGTTCATGGTCATGGCGACGCAAAACCCGATCGAGCAGGAAGGCACCTATCCCCTGCCCGAAGCGCAGATGGACCGGTTCCTGATGCATGTGATGATCACCTATCCCCCGGTGGAAGACGAGGTGGAGGTGATCCGCCTGGTCCGTGCAGAGGAGATCGCTGCCGGTACTGACACCCCGTCCGGCGCGCCGCCACCGGCGGCAATCCCGCAAGCATCGGTCTTTGCCGCGCGCGCGGAAATCGGTCAGGTCCATGTTGCCGACGGGATGGAGCGCTACATGGCGGATCTGGTTCAGGCGACCCGCACACCGGATGCGTTTGGCGATGATCTGAAACGCTGGATCGAGGTCGGCGCGTCCCCCCGCGCCTCCCTCGCGCTCGACAAATGCGGGCGTACCCATGCGTGGCTGGCCGGGCGCGATTATGTCGACCCCGAAGACGTGCGTGCCATTGCCCCGGACGTGCTGCGCCACAGACTCGGCCTGAGCTACGAGGCACAGGGCGAGGGCGTGAGCGCGGACGCGGTCACAGACGAAATCCTGCGCCAGGTCGCGGTACCGTAAGGGCGGGTCATGTCAAACCGCGCCGCACGAAGTCGAACTGGCACGCTGGCCGCAACGCAAGACCGCGGCACGGACACGCGCGTGCGGGTGACACTGGACCATCTGCGCAGCCTTGAACCGCGGGCCAGTGGCTTGCGGTTTCTGCCGCGCCAGCCCGCGCGCTCGGTCTTGAACGGGCGACACGCGTCGCGCTTGCGGGGACGCGGGCTGAATTTCGAGGAACTTCGCGACTACCTGCCCGGAGATGACCCGCGCAGCATCGACTGGAAGGTGACGGCGCGTACCGGCACGCCGCATGTCCGCGTAATGACCGAAGAGCGGGACCGCCCGGCCCTGCTGGTTGTCGATCAGCGGATGACCATGTTCTTCGGCACCACGCGCAATATGAAATCGGTCACCGCCGCCGAGGCAGCTGCGCTGGTTGCGTTCCGAATTCTGGCCCAGGGTGACCGGGTGGGTGGGTTGGTGTTCGGCGACGACACACTTGCTGAGATTCGCCCGCAACGATCCCGGGCCGCCGTGATGCGGCTCCTGACCTCCATGCTTGCAGCACAGGACATGTTGCGCGCCGACGCCCCGATGGTCGCGCCGATGTCCTTGACCAGGGTCCTGCGCGCCACTGCGCGCATCGCGCCACGCGATCACCTGATCGTCGTGCTCAGCGACTTCGACCAGATCGAGGACGAGACAGATCGACTGATCGCTGGACTGGCGCGCCGCAATGATCTGATCCTCGGCTTGATTACGGATCCATCCGCCCACGAGATGCCGGAGAATATGCGCCTTGTCGTCTCCGACGGCACGCTTCAGGCGCAGATCGATACCGGAGCGGACACAACCCGCACGGCGCTGCGCGCGTTTTCCGAAGGGCGCCTTGCGCAGGTCTTGGATTGGCAACGCCGCTTCGGCGTCCCGGTCCTGCCGCTGTCCAGTGGGGCAGACACCCTTGAGCAGGTGCGTCATTTGATGGGGCTGGCACCGCGATGACCGACACGACGGACGCAGCCGCCGCAACGGTACCCACCTTGGTCGATCTGATTGACGAACTGGTGGAGCCGGCACCGCCAGACCCGATTTCCATGGTGCCGCAAACGGCAGGCTGGGCGATCGTGGCCGGAATTGGCATTGCGCTGATACTGTTTGCACTCCTGCGAATGCGGGCCCGCCACCGGGCAAATGCATACCGCCGGGCCGCGTTGGCGCAACTGGCACAGCCGCACCCCAAAGCGGCCGACGTTGCAACAACCCTGCGCCGGACCGCCCTTGCGGCCTTTCCTCGGGCCGAGGTGGCCGGGTTGACAGGCTCTGACTGGATTGCGTTTCTGCAACGCACAGGCGATGGTCCGCTTTCACCACAGGTCGCAGACGAACTTGTGACCGCCCCCTACCTGGCCCCGGTGGTGACTGCATCCCCAGCCCTGACGGACTTTGCTGCGACCTGGGTGCGATCGCACGCGCCGGAAGGTGCGAAGTGATCACTCTTGCAACCCCATGGGCCCTCGCCCTGCTCCCGATACCGCTTCTCGTTTGGCGCCTCGTTCCGCCGTTTCGCGAGCAGGTGCCCGCGCTGCGATTGCCCTTTTTTCGACGGATCATCGATGCCACCGGTGCGGAGGCCACCACCGGCGCCCAGGTCCGCATCCGCAACTGGTTGCAAATGGCAACGGCCATCGCGTGCTGGGTCCTGATTGTGCTGGCCCTTGCGCGCCCCGAACGCCTCGGCCCGCCGATCGAGGTGACTACGGCCGCCCGCGATGTGGTTCTGGCAATCGACATTTCAGGGTCAATGGACGCGCGAGACTTCGCGACCCCGGACGGAGGGCGCCTCCAACGGCTGGACGGCGTGCGCCAGGTGGTGCAGGGCTTCGTTGCCGGACGAGACGGAGATCGCATGGCGCTGATCGTGTTCGGCTCGGCTGCGTACCTGCAAACACCGCTGACAAATGATCTCGCGGCGGTCGCGGCGCTACTTGAGCGCACGCAGGTTGGCATGGCCGGTCCTCAGACAGCGCTTGGAGATGCCATCGGTCTCGCAATTCGCACGTTCGAGACATCCGAAATCGATCAGCGGCTCCTGATCCTGTTGTCCGATGGGAGCGATACGGCGAGCCGCATGAGCCCGGTCAATGCCGCCGAGATCGCCGCCGACCGCGGTGTCGAGATTTATACCATCGGTGTCGGCGACCCAGAGGCCGAAGGCGAGGACAAGGTGGATCTCAAAACGCTTGAGGATATTGCGCGCCGCACCGGAGGCGCGTTCTTTTTCGCCGAAGATGGGGCTGCGCTTGAAGCCGTTTACGACCGTATCGATGCACTCGCCCCGCGCGAGGTGGATACGCAATCCTACAGGCAGCGTACGGCCCTGGCGTGGATTCCGCTGGCCGTGGCAGCGCTGCTTGGAACGGGTGCGATGGGCGTGCTTCAGTTCGGGGCGCGCCGCATGCGACGCGGTGCGACATGACGCTGTTTTTCGAGGCGTTTCATTTCCTTCGCCCGATCTGGCTCGGTCTTGTGCCAGTGGTGGTGGTCCTCTGGTGGCGGGTGCGCCGCACGCGTGCAACGCGCGAGGCCCTGCCCGCTGCGATCGCCCCACATCTGCGAAACGCGTTGACAGTCGGGCGCATGACCCGCCGCAAGGCTCAGCCCATCGATGGCGTGGCCATCGCCCTGATCTGTCTGGCCATTGCCGCCGCAGGTCCGACCTGGTCGCGCGATCCCGACCCGTTTGCAGCCCAGGCCGCCCCGGTGGTCGTCGTTCTGAAAGTCGCGCCGTCGATGGAAGCCGATGACATCGCACCATCCCGACTGGAGCGGGGCAAACAGAAAATTCGCGACCTGCTGGAGTTGCGCGCAGGGGCCCGCACTGCGCTCGTCGCATATTCCGGCAGCGCGCATATCGCCCTGCCCATGACCGAAGACGCGGCGATCATGCAGCCTTACCTTGCGGGGCTGAGCCCGGAGGTCATGCCGGCGGAAGGCAACGCAGCCGGTCAGGCCCTCGCCCTTGCCGAAACACTGTTGGCCACAGAACCTGCGCCCGGCGGGATCCTTTTCGTCACCGATGGGGTGGACCCTGCCGACAGCGCTGCGCTGTCCTCTGCATCGCAATCCCTTGCGGTTCTGGCGATGCTGCCCGAGGGGATGGCGGATCGGGGGCTGGACGCGCTGAGCGTGCCGGTTGTCCCCGCCACGCCCGACGCGCGGGACGTCCGCGAGATCGACGCGCTGCTGAACACGGCCTTTCAACGCGCGATGCTCAACGATGCGTCTCAACCCTGGAACGACCGGGCACATTGGTTGGCCTGGCCGGCCGGGTTGCTGGTATTGCTCTGGTTTCGGCGCGGATGGACGATGCGGTGGGCGGCAGTTCTTGCTTTGGCATGGGGTCTTGCCACGCCGCACACCGCGCGCGCCGATGGTTTGGCGGACTGGTTTTTCACCCCGGATCAGCAAGGGCAGCGCGCCTTTGAAGACCGGGATTTCGCCCGCGCCGCAGACCTGTTCACGGACCCGCTACGGCGCGGCTATGCGCAGTACCGGGCCGGCCAGTACGAGGCGGCGGTCGAGGTGCTGGACCGGGTCGACACGGCTCAAGCGGCCATGATTCAGGGGCTTGCCCATATCAAGTCGCGCAGCTACCGCGATGGCGTTCGCGCGTTCGAGACCGCGCTGGAACGCGACCCGGACTACCCGGGTGCGGCCGAGAATCTGGCCACCGCGCAGCGGATCGTCACGTTCATCGAAACCACGCAGGAGCAGTCCGACACCGGCGAGGAACAAGGTATCGGCGCCGATGACATCGTGTTCGACAACGAGTCCGACAAGGGTGCGGACACGCAGCTGGAGGTTGCTGAGGAAGGGACCGGATCAGGTCTGCTCTCGGCGGATCAGTGGATGGCCACGGTGGACACCCGGACCGAGGATTTCCTGCGCCAGAGATTTGCGCTCGAAGCGTCGCAGCCGGACGCCACTCCAGAATCTGCGAGGTCGGCGGAATGAGCCGTGTGCATTTGGGCGTGGTGGCGCTGGGTCTTGTGCTCTCCGCGGGTTTCGGACAGGCGCAGACGCCACCGGGCAATGCAGCGACGGATGCCCAGAACGCGCCGATCCTGCGCGTTGAGTTCGAAGAGCAAGAGGCAATTCCCGGACAGCCCCTGAGCCTGCGCATGACCGTTCTTGTGCCGACACAGCTCACCGGTCCCCCGGTCTGGCCCACGCTGGAGACACCCGATCTTCTGGTCCGCTTGCCCGAGCGCTCCACCGGCCCCACATCCGAACGGATCGATGGCCAAACATGGTCTGGCGTCACGCGCCGGTACCTGATCTCGCCCATGGTGCCCGGAGAATTCTCCATCCCGCCGCAAGAGGTCGGCGTGAGTTGGAGTGCCCCATCGGGCGGCGGACCGCGGGATACCACACTCACGACGGAGGCCTTTGCCTTCACCGGCCTCGTGCCGGAAGGCGCAGAAACGCTCGACCCGTTCTTTGCGGCAGAAGCTTTGACACTGACGTCTCAGGTCACAGGTGCGCCAGGGGAGATGCTACCCGGCGATAGCCTGACCCTGACCGTGACCGCATCGGTAGAGGGGACATCGCCTATGTTTTTGCCCCCACTGCTAGAAGTTTCTGCATTGCCCGGCCTCAAGGCCTATCCCGATGAACCGGTGCTGGAGGAAAAGGATGAACGCGGGCAACTGACTGGCACACGTACGGAAACGGTCACTTTTGTTGCCGAAGGCGGAGGATCAGGAGCGCTGCCGGAGATTTCCTTGGCGTGGTTCAACATCGCAAGTGGCGCGGTCGAGACTGCGACGGCAGCATCGGTGGCGTACGCGATCGACGGTCCTCTGGCCAGAACTCAGACAGCGCAGCGCGACATTCGGCAAATCGCCTTGTGGGGCGCCTTCGCGTGCGTGGTGCTATGCGCGCTTTTTCTCGCAGGGCGATGGGCCTTACCAAGGTTGCGGCGCCGAATGACCGAGCGACGGGCGCAGTATGTCGCCTCTGAGGGGTTTGCCTGGTCTGAGTTGGACCGTGCGGTAGGAACAAAAGATCGCGCAGCGTTCTATCCGGCCCTCGACAGGTGGGCAGCGTTTCATGCCGACAATGACCCTCGCCAGGACCCCGGTGTCTCTGCTGCGGTGTATGCACTGGGGCGCGCGGCATTCGGTCCGGCGGGAGAGGATCACAACAAATCTGCATGGTCAGACCTCTCTGCAAGTCTGCGCAAGGTGCGCAGGTCACACCCCAAGACACAGACGGTGACAGAGCTTCCACCGTTGAACCCGACCCGTACGCCGGCCTAGGGCCTTTCGCGTCGGGTGCGGGCTACTGCACCCGGTACAACGTTGCAGCCCGCAGCGACGCACCGTGCAGACGATCCGGTAAAAGAGCATCCGGCAGGGCTTTGCGCAGCAGGCGGTGTGAGAGCTTCCAAGGGACTGCAACGCTGTCGACGGGCTGCCACCCGGGCTTGGGTTCCCAGCGATCCGCTTCGAAATGCAGGACAAGGTCCCCCTCTTCCAGCGTTTCCCTGCCGGTTGCATGAACGCGCGCCTCCGCATCACGTGCCGACATGCCTTCAAGGCGCAGAGCTACGGTAATCCGACTGCCGATCCTCGGGTCGGCGTGAAACGGCACTTCACTCCTCTGGGCAAGGACGGCCCCCGCACCCACGACCCGCTTTGTATAGTCTGCGCGATACTCGGCCAAAACGAACCCGGCGCAGGCCATGGATGCCGCAAATGCGAAACCAGGCAAGTGCGACCGGCCCCTGACCAAATGCGCAAGCACCACCCCGACAATCACGCAGCCCGCATAGATCAGCATCGGATAATACCTTGGCAACTCAAGGCTCAACAGCAGACCCGAAAAAGCCAACGACAGCGCACCGGCCGTCCCGAACAGAACCATTACCTTGATCTGAGCTTTGCTGAAGCGTGCGCGCCGCCGGAACGCATAGACCACGGCCGCAAGCACGATTAGGGCCAAAGCCCCCTGCACATCGGTGCGCAACAGGCGCTGAAAGGGCTCCAGCAGCCAGTCGGCATAGTCGGCGCGCACGAGGTCGGCGGCCAGACCATGCTCATCCGGGTTGCCACCGTGCCCCAGATCGATCTTGTACCGATAGAACGCGTCCCCTGCGATCAGGGCGTAGGTTACGAGTTCGCAAGCTATGACCAGACCGAACCCCGCAGCCGTGCTCAGAAGCGCCCTCAGACGATCTCCATACGCGGCCAAGAATACGGCGGCAAAGAACAGCGCTGGGACGAGGTACCCGGCACTTTCCCGGCAGAGCCATGAGAGCCCTGCAAACACCCCCGACAGGACGAAACCGATGGGTTTCGCGGGCGCGTCATCAGCGGCGCGCAGAAACACCCACAGCGACATCGCCGCGAAGAAAACCTCAGGGCCTCGAACCTCGATCTCCAGCGGGCGCAGCACCAGCGACGGTGAGGTGGCAACCAGGACCGTCACAAGAAAAGCCGCCCGATTGCCCAGGGCCCGCGACGCAAAAAAGTGGGTCGCAAGGATGAGCGCCGCTCCGTAAATCAGGTTGGGCAGCATCAGGGCGAATGTGCTGGGTCCGAAGGCCCCCAGGCTTGCCGCCATTGGCATGACCAGCGGATGCCGCAACGCCCAGTGCGTGTCCCCAAGGTAGGGAAAATCATCATTCCACGCGAATGCCGCCTCCGCATACCTGACGCCATCCCAGTTCCCGGTCCCCGTGTCGAGCAGGACCGCCAGCACGAGGTAGAGTCCCAGTGGGATCACTGGTCCGAGCCAGGTTGTGCGCGGGGTCATGGGGCAGCCCCGGCGATGATCTCACCGGCCTTTTCGGCGATCATCATGATCGCTGCGTTCGGGTGGGCGCCCGGCAGGGTCGGCATGATGGACCCATCGGCAATTCGCAGCCCCGGCACGCCGTGCACCCGCAACAGCGGATCTACAACCGCGTCCGACCCCTGCCCCATTTTGCAGGTGCCAACGTGATGCGATGCGCTGGTTCCGTTTGATCGGATGTAGTCCAGCAGCGCATCGTCGGCCTCTACCGTCGACCCCGGGGCGATCTCCGGACCTCGGAACGCGTGCATGTCGACCGCTGCGGCAACGCGCCGTGCAAGGCGCACAGCCCGCAACGAAACCTCGACATCCGAATTGGCTGTCAGGTACCCCGGATCGACCCGAGGCGCGGTTTCCGGGGTCGCCCCCCCCGGCGCAACCGTCCCGCGGCTCAGCGGCTTGAGCGGTATGGCGTTCACGGAAAACCCCGGCTGACCGGAGACCCCGTCCGCGCCGGAGCCGTGGATGACCCGGAGGATCAATTCGATATCCGGCCGCGGGGCGTCCTCATGCGACCTGGCAAAAAACAGCACCTCCGCGAGAGGCCGCGCCAAAGCGCCTTTGCCCGCAAGGCCCCAGCGCAGCGCTTCGAGCGCAAGACGCGGGCGGCTTTGCAGCAGACGGTTCAAGGTTTGCGTGTTGCGTGCCTCCCACGAGAGCGGGATGCCGAAATGGTCCTGAAGGTTCTGACCGACGCCCGGCAGATGATGCGCAACGCCAATGCCCGCCGCCCGCAAGATCGCTCCATCGCCTATTCCGGAATGAAAGAGGATATCGGGCGTCTGGAACGACCCCGCGCACAATATCACCTCCGCCGTTGCTTCGATCGTGCGAATGCGCCCTGCAATGCGGGCGGAGACCGCGCGCACGCGCCCGTCACGCATCAAAACGCGCTCCACGCGACAGTCTCTGATCACCGTGACCGCTTTCGACAGCGCGCGTGCGGCCGACATGCGCCGGCCCTTGCGGATGGCGACCTGCGGTGGCGTGGCCACTCCCGGCGCGCTTGCTGCACTGGCCTTCGCAAAAGCGGCGGCGATTGCCGGTGTGTCGGCAAGGCTTGGCATGGACCCAGCGATCCCAAGCCGTTGCTCTGCACGCTTGAAACAGCCCTCGACATCGGCGAACGACCAGCCGGTGCAACCTTCGGACGCCCAGTCGTCGAAGTCTTCCGGTGTCCCGCGGGTGTGGATCATGCCGTTGATTGCGGACGTGCCGCCCAGAACCTTCCCCCGTGGAAATCCGAGCACGCGGCCCCCCAGCGACGCAAGCACCGGGGACTGAACCTGCCAGGTCAGATCGGGATGCTTCAGGGCTTTGCCGAACGCAAGCGGCATCCGGATCAGCATATGATCTGCCTTATGACCGGCTTCGAGAAGCGCGACACGCGTGCCCGCGCGCTCCGCAAGGCTAGCCGCCAGAATGCAGCCCGCCGTTCCTGCGCCAACGACCACATAGTCGAACGACATCGCCTCGCTTGCGTCAGCCACGGAGCGCCCGCTTCCCGGTGTCTTGCAAGACCGCCTCAACAACGCCATGCTCCCACGGGTAAGCCCGCAGAGTGGACACGACTTCATGGCAAGTATCGACGTCATCGTCCCGGCTTTCAATGCCGAAACCTACATCAAAACATGCCTTAAAGCCCTTGGAGAAGCAGGGTTTTCGCAGGATGAGATCATTGTCGTCGATGACGGTTCGACTGACGCGACAATCGAGATCGCACGCACCTATGGCGCGCGCGTGATCGAAACCCGAACAAACGCCGGGGCCGCAGCGGCACGCAATACCGGCGCTGCCGCAAGCACACGCGATATCCTGTTTTTCGTAGATGCCGACGTGATGGTTCATTCCGACACCAAAGAGGTTGTTTCGACCTTTTTCAACACGCATCCATCCTTCGCAGCCGTGTTTGGCGCGTATGATGAGGATCCCGCCGCCCCCGAACCGGTCAGCCGCGCGCGCAATCTTCTGCATCGTTTCGTGCACCTCGAAAGCGCCGGCGAGGTCGTTTCCTTCTGGACCGGTTGCGGCGCGGTCAGGCGCGCGGCGTTCGAACAGGTTGGCGGGTTCGACGATACGCTCGACATGATGGAAGACATCGATCTGGGGCTTCGCCTTTCCAAGCTTGGCCATCGCACCATGCTGCTGCCGGACCTTCAGGGCCAACACCACAAACGCTGGACCCTTGTGGGCATGGCCAAAACCGATTTCTTCGATCGCGCCTTGCCGTGGGCCCGGCTGCTGCGCGACGCCGAGAACGCGCGAACCGACGGACTGAACATCAGCAACCGGTCGCGCGCCTCCGTTCTGGCCGTGGCCGCAGTGGTGTGCGCCGTCGCGGCGATGATTGCGGCTCCCCAATGGGGCGCTGTGGCCGGGCTTGCGGCGCTCGCGGTATTGGTCGGGGTGAATGGCCGGTTCCTGAACATGGTGCGCAGGATCGACGGATGGGCGGCCCTGCCCGCCGCGGTGCTGGTCCTGTTCGTACATTACCTCTGCGGCGGGCTTGGCTTCGCCATCGTCAAGCTGCGACTCGATCGCTATTTCAGCTGACCCGCCTATTCCGCCGCAATCCGGTTTCCGTCGCTGTCCTCGGTCTGCATTTCCTCGTGGTAGGACCGCTCCACATTGACGTTCCAGATATCCCGGGGCGTGCCCGCGATCGTATCGACCGCGTAGAGCGCGGTGAGCATGGAATGGTCCTGGTTGTTGTAGCGGTGCAGACCGTTTCGACCGACGGTCTGGAAATTCTCAAGCGACACGATCCATTCCTCCAGAACCTTCAGCGCCTCTGCATACTCCGTGTCGTAAACCGGATATGCCTTTGGCTGGCGGATGATCTTGGCGTCGATCACGTCGTCCTGGTTCGCCAGCCGGATCACCTCGAGCTCCTTGCGAGCAAGGTCCTTGAGGTCTTCGTCGGACATCGTCCACAAGTCGTCGCCGATCTGGCAGAAATACTCCATGCCGATGGACGCCGTGTCCGCATCCGGCAAAAGCTCCGGTGACCACGCGCGGAAATTCTGTATTCGCCCGACCTTCACCTCCGGACTGTGCACGTAAATCCAGTTGTCCGGGAACGGATCGGCCTTGTTCAACACAAGCGTCACAATCAGGAAATCGCGGTACTTCAACTTTTTGGCGGCGTCCAGCACAGCGTCCGGTGGCGGCGGATCAAACGCGTGGATCAACTCGTCCAGTGCCATCGAGTTGATCACATGATCGGCGGGCACATTCTCGACCACCTGGTTGCCAGCAGCATCAACCGAGGCAACATCCACATGCGTGACGCGCAGCCCGTCCCTGTAAAGCTTCTCGACCCGCTTGTTCAGGTGTACCTTGCCGCCCGAGTCTTCAACGATTTCGGCAGTTCGTTCCCACATCATGCCCGGACCGAGGCGCGGGTACTGGAACTCTTCGATCAGGCTGGCCGTGTCGTTCGCACCCGAAATGGCGTTCCACACAGCCTTCGGCAAAGACAGGTTCTTGATGCGCTGCGCGGCCCAGTCCGCCCGAATCGTCCGGGGCGGAATCCCCCAGACCTTCTCGGTATAGCTGCGAAAGAAATGCATATAGAGCCGCCCGCCGAACCGGTTGATCACCCATTGTTCGAAGTTGTCTTCTTCCTTTGAGGGACGGACACGCCACTTCGCATAGCTCAACGCGATCCGAACGGATTCATAGGCCCCGATGTTGGACAAGGCGTTGAAGATCTTGAGCGGATAGTCAAAAAACCGGTCGCGGTAGTAGATCCGGCTCATCCGCTGCACGGTGATGAAGTCACTGCCCAGCACTTCTTTCCAGATGTCTTCCACCTGCTTGATCTTGGTGAAGAACCTGTGGCCACCAATATCGAACCGGTAGCCCTTGTAATCTTCGGTGCGCGCAATGCCGCCCACCCGGTCGCCAGCCTCGAAGACTACGGGGGTGGCGTCGATTTCGTCGCGTTTGGTAATCTCATGGGCCGCGGTCAATCCAGCGGGTCCACCTCCGATGATGACAATTTTCTTCAACGAAACAACTCCTCCGCAAAAAAGAACGAACCAAACGTCCTTCGTACGTCTGAACAAGTCAATTTCTTGCTAGATGCGCGGCCAGCCGAGCGGAAAGGCACGCAATCGAGAAAGTCGGGTTAGCTTGTCCGCACCTCGGGAAAGCAGCACTGCCCGCAACATAGAGGTTGCCTGTGCCATGCACGCGGCAGTCGCGATCTACCACAGATGATCCTACATCACAGCCCATCCGGGCAGTACCGATCTGATGATACCCGTCTCCGCTGGCGACCGTGATTTTCTCGGCAAGGTCATTTTCCGGGCAGTCCAGCTGCACATTGATGCCGCTGGAAGCAACCTGCGAACGCAACTCAAGATTGGCGTCGATCAACCCTTGTACGTCGTCCGGGTGCAAATCGCGCGTGATCACGGCGCGCGGTACCCCGTTCCCATCGCGCTGTGATCCCAAGATTACGGCGTTCTGGAAACGGGGGCGTTCCTCGGCCGCGCAACTCAAGCGGTAGGTTCCATGCCGGGTCGCGGCCACCTTACCCGGACTGACCGGCACAGACCGCCGTCCTGTCCAGACCCCATAGCAGAACGCCAGTGCGGATGCCGGATTCCGCAGGACATTGCGCACATGTGCGCGCCAGGATACCGGCGCCTGCCCCGCAAAGTAGGTGCGCAGGGCCGCGGGCAGCAAACGCGGCCCGATCACCGGGGACGAAATGGCCAGATGCGCCAGTGACAGACCCGGTATCCCGTGGGACGGGTCGGACATTGTCGGGTTGTCGATCCAGAAGTGCGTGTTGGGCAGCCCCTTGGCGTGCAAGGTTTGCTCCGGCAGCGTCAATCGGTTGCGAATGAAACACTCCGCCGTCCGTTGATAGTCAACCTGCCGGATCACCTGCGACGGGGCGTCGAGACTTGCGATCTGCGCCTTGAGATGCCCCATGTAGCCACGTCCGGTCCACACCGGCGCGGTCTGCCCGTTCTGCGCGAAAAACCAAAGCAGAAGCCGCGCCGTCTCGATCCCGCCAGCGGCCAGGACGAAGGTTCTGCCGGTCACCCGCACCGGATCACCGCCGGCCGTGCAGGTCTGCAACGCGATCACTCGGCCGGTTGCGTCGAACTCGGCGCCACAACACGACAGGTCGGTATACACCCTCGGCCCGTCTTGTGCCGTCAGGGCGTCGCGGTGCTTTTCCGCCAAATTTGGGCGTGCCGCCCACCGCTCCAACGACAGGCGCAGGCCCTCCGATCCAGCCGTGCTCTGAAACTCCGCAGACCCGATGCCGAGAAACGCGGCTGCGGCCTCCGCGTGCGCCATCAGGTCGGACCGCTCTATGGGCCAGCCCGGCAATTCACGCTCGGGTCGGGGCGAAAAGTCGATATGATCGAAAGGCAGGCACCGCCCCCCCCACCCCCAGGACAGACCACCCAGACGTCGTCCTTCAAGCGCAACCGGATCGGCATGATGCGGAGGCAACGCTTGCGCACGGGACAGATCCGCCGACGTGGAATCAGAGCCGAACGCGCCACTGCTCAGCAAGGCGACATCGACACCCCGCTTCGCCAACCCCAGCGTTAACGCAATGCCTGCTGGACCAGCACCGACGATGACCACCTGTGCCTCGATGGCATCAGAAACCGCTGTTGCGGGAATTAGCATCGCCGGGACCCTTCGTTTCGCCCCTACGAATTTGCCGCTTTCGACAATCCCTGCAATGCTCTTGGCAAGAGAGGTGCAAAATGCGTGATCAGAAGGGCACCATTCGTCGCCCTGCGGTAACAATGATCGGGATCGATGCCGGAGATGCCGATTTCATTGAACAAAACATTGCGAGCCTGCCCAATATCGCGGCTGTCATGGCGGGCGAGGCCCTCAGGCGGTTGGAGGTGGAACCGCTGTCCGGCGCGGTTTGGTCCACGTTCATGGCCAGGGCGACACCGGATGTGCACGGGATCTACCACCACATTCAATGGGATCCTGAGCGGATGCGTGTCCGCCGCACCCACCCAGACTGGATCGGGGGCACGGAACCGTTCTGGCGCGATCTGGCCCGCTCCGGATCGAAGGTGCTGTCCTTCGACGTGCCGTTCCTGTTCAAGGGGGACAGCGCCGGCGCTGTGGAAATCGCGAATTGGGGCTCGCACGACCTCGTAGACGGGTTCTGGTGCAACGACCCGCAGGTCGAAAAGCTTGTGCGGTCTTTCGCGCCACATCACCCGATGGCCTTCGAAGTCCCGGTCGACAAGACCCCTGCCGATCTGGATGAAATCTATGACGGCATCCTCAAGGGCGTTGCGATGAAAGCGGACCTTGTCTGCGCCCTGATGGACAAGGTAGAGAGCGATCTTTTCATCGTCGCCTTCGGCGAAACGCACCGGGCGGGCCATATCCTGTGGCCCGAGACCGGAACGAACACCTCGCTTGTCCCGGCCACGGCGTTGCTGGATGTCTACAAGGCGCTCGATGCCGCAATCGGACAGATCATGCGGCGCATTGGACCGGACGGAACGCTTGTGCTGTTCTCTCTTCACGGTATGGCGGCGAACCAGTCCCAAAGCCATCTGTCTGCCGCGATGCTCAAGGTTGCGCTGGCCGAGGTATCCGGCACGGGCTCAGGCGAAACCTTCGGACTGATCCGCACCTTGCGCCGCAATGTGCCTGCCCCCGTGCAAATGGCGATTGCCAAGGCAGTTCCCAAAGCAGTGCGCGACTACGTCGTCTCGCGCGAGGTGTCTGGCGGCTACCGCTGGTCGGAAACCCCGATGATCTCACTGGACGGCGATCTTTGCGGGTACTGGCGCGCCAACATCCGTCAGCGGGAAAAGGACGGCATCCTTGCACCGGACAGCAACCTGCTGGACGACGTCGCGGCGGAATTCATGAAATTTACGACGCGGGACGGTGCCCAGATCGTGCAAAAGGTGCATTTCCCGGCACGCGACTGGCCCGGGAAACGGGCACACTACCTGCCCGACATCGTGGCCGAGTGGAACCCCGACCTGCTGGCCATTGACACCGCCGATCACCCGTCGGGCGCAACCATCAGCGCGCGACGATACACTGGGCGCACCGGAAACCACAGGTTCAAGGGGTTCTGCACCCTTCATGGCTCGGTGCCCGCCACGCAGGACATCGCCTTGCCCGATCACATCAAGGACCTTGGCAGGCTTGCGCACGCCCTGCTGCAAAGAGCGACGTCTTGACAGTAAACCGCCTCACGACACCTGCGCCGAAACGGCTCAAATCCGCAGTGCGGGTGCTGGTGACGGTTACGCTGCTGGCTCTTGCGATCAGTTTCGTCGATCTCGACACGTTGGCCGACGACCTGCGCGATGTCGGATGGGCGTGGCTTGGGGTGGCTGTGGCCCTCGTCGGCGTGATTATTCTGTTCGAGGCCCGACAATTCGCACAGGTGGCACTTGCGTTCGGACATGATGTCGGTGCGCTCCAGTTTCTGCGCATGAGCCTTGTGGGAAGGTTTTTTGCGCTGCTCACCCCCGCAATGTTGGGAAACGACATCTACCGGGCAATGGCAATGCACAGCCTTGGCACCGGCGGACGCAGGTCGGTCAGTCTCGCTGCGATTTCGCGCATCGTGTCGTTGATGGCGCTCGGCCCGGTCATGGTCGCGGGGCTTCCGTTCATCGCGCGCTATACATGGGGAACGGCTGAGTTCTGGCTTTTCGCAGTCGTGGTCGGACTAACGGTACTCACGTGCTTTCTCTTGCTGCATCCTGCGGGCGCGCACCTGCTGGCCGGGACGCGCTGGCGCGCACTGCGCGAAGTGGCACACGAAGCAACCCAGCTGAGGTTTGTGGCACTCCAGGCATCCGTCCGGTTCAGGTTATGGGTCTATGCGGTCCTGCAACATGTCATCCGCGTCTTTGCCGTGATGGCAGTTGCCAAGGCTTACGGCGTCACCGCAGATTGGACGGTCTTTTTCGGCTTCGTCCCGGTCTCTCTGCTGATCGCGATGATCCCGGTTTCCATCGGCAGTTGGGGTGTACGCGAGATTGCGCTGGTGTTCAGTCTCGGCAGCGCCGGGGTCGCGGCTGGACCGGCCCTTCTGACATCGGTCTCTTTCGGTTTACTGGGAATGCTGTTTGCACTGTGCGGCGGCCTGATCTGGATGACCGGTATCGGCACGCCGCCCCCTCGTATCGGATCGGAGAAACCGTGACAGGAATGATTTCAGCCTCCCGACTCCGGCGCTTGGGGTGTCACCAAGGTTGCCAGTGGCGGGCCCACGGGTTGGCGGCCCGGTCGTGAAATCCCTGAGATCGAAGTTGGGTGGCGCACCCGAGAGGATTCGAACCTCTGGCCTCTGCCTTCGGAGGGCAGCGCTCTATCCAGCTGAGCTACGGGTGCCTTGGCTGCGATATACGCGCTTTGGATAAGACCCGCAACACCGATCGCTGGCCCAAATCGCTTGTCTGGCGGCCCGGGCGGGCCTAGCCTGCCGGTAACGTCGTGCCGGGGGAAGTATGGTCAGGTGTTTGCGTTGCTTGGTTGCTGTCGCAATTGCGGGATGGCTCTGCCTTGTGTCAGCGGCGGAAGCACAAACCGTTGATGGCACGACGAATTTTACCGGTCTCGCACCGTCGCACAGTGCAGCGACTGACCCGGTGCCCGTGCGCGCGGGCATCTTTCTGACGCAGATCACCGATGTCGATCAGAAATCGGAGAACTTCACGGTCGTCGCGCGTCTGCGTCTTGACTGGTCGGACCCGGACCTTGCCTTCGATCCAGATGTCGAAGGCACTGATCGCCGGGTGATGAGCACACCGGACTTTATCGCCTATGCCCGCGCGCAGAACATCAGGATCCCCACCGCCAGCTTCGAGAACCTTCAAGCGCGCAGTTTCACCAAGCAATCCGCCGTCAGTTGGACAAGCGCAGGCGATGCCTTCCATGTCAGCGAAACGGTTCTGACACTTCAGGCTCCGGATTTCGATTTCCGCAAGCACCCGTTCGACACGCAAAAGTTCTATGTCCGTCTTTTGCTGAACCGGTCAACCGATGCCTTCGTGTTCGAGGATCTTGAAGGGTTCAGCGGTCTCGGCCCGGCTCTGGGCGAGGAAGAATGGATTATTCGCCGGCACTGGACGGAGGTCGACACCACACGCGGCATCGCAGGGTGGGACAGTTCGCGCATATCGCTGGTGTTCGAAGCCGATCGCCATCTGATCTACTACTGGACGCGGATCTTGATCCCGCTGCTGCTCCTGACGACCATTTCCTGGGCAAACCTGTTTCTGGAGGAGTATCGCCGCCGGATTGATATCGCAGGCGCCAACCTGCTGGCGTTCATCGCTTTCAATTTTGCAGTGTCAGGCGATCTGCCGCGCCTTGGCTACGTCACCTTTCTGGATGCGTTGATGCTGGCGATGTTCATCACAAGTGCCGTAACCGTGGCCTATAACGTCATGCTGCGGCGGCTGTCGGTGACAGGGCACGAGGGCGACGCGAAACGGATCGACTGGCATGTGACGTTCTGGGGGTTTCCGCTGATCCACATGCTTATCATCCTGAGCCTGTGGCGCGTTTTCTTCGGGTGAGTGTCAGGCAAAAAGCTCGTGACACAGCTCCAGCGCCTCGACCAGAACATCCACTTCGGCCTCGGTGTTATAGAGCCCGAACGACGCGCGGCAGGTCGCGGGCACGCCCAGGTGTTCCATCAACGGCTGGGCACAGTGATGCCCGGCGCGCACCGCAACGCCCTTCTTGTCCAGCACTGTCGAGATGTCATGCGCATGCGCGGCCCCCTCCAGCGTGAACGAGAAAATCGCGGCCTTGTCCGGGGTCTGACCCTGCACGTTCAGCCAGTTCAACCCGTCCAATCGTGTCCGGGCATAATCCCGCAAACGGCCCTCGTGGGCGGCAATGTTGTCCATCCCGAGTTGCATCATGTATTCCAGCGCAACGCCGAGGCCGATGGTTTGCACGATGCCCGGGGTGCCCGCCTCGAACATCATGGGTGGCTCGTTATAGGTGATCACGTCCTGCGTGACATCGCGGATCATGTCACCGCCGCCCATGAACGGGCGCATCTCAGCCATTCGGTCGGACCTGATGAAGATCGCGCCGGACCCGGACGGCCCGTAGAGCTTGTGCCCCGTGATCGCGTAGAAATCACAACCGATCTCATCAACATTGACCGGCATATGCACGGCCGCCTGGCTGCCATCGACCAGTACCGGCACACCCTTTGCGTGGGCCGCCTCGGTGATGGCCTTGACATCAACCACTGTGCCCAGAACGTTCGACAGGTGCGTGATCGCGACAAGCTTGGTCTTGGGACCGATCGCATCGATGATCTTCTGGGTGTCGAACGCGCCGTTCGTGTCCACATCGACCCATTTCAGCACCACGCCCTGCCGCTCGCGCAGAAAATGCCACGGTACGATGTTGGCGTGATGCTCCATCACGCTCAGCACAATCTCGTCGCCCGCCTGCATACGCGGCATTGCCCATCCGTAGGCGACGGTGTTGATCCCCTCGGTGGTGCCCGAATTCAGGACGATCTGATCCTCATCGGCGACACCCAGAAACTTCGCTATGATCCCGCGCACGCCTTCGTATTTTTCGGTCGCGAGGTTGCTGAGATAGTGCAACCCGCGGTGGACGTTGGAGTATTCCTCGGCATAGGCCCGTGTCACGGCGTCGATCACCACCTGTGGCTTTTGCGCCGACGCGCCGTTGTCCAGGTACACCAGCGGCTTGCCGTTGACCGTGCGCGACAGGATCGGGAAATCGTTGCGGATCGCGGTGACGTCGTACATTAGAGGCTCCCCGGGACAGCAAGACCCAGCATGGACAGAACGAGGCTCAGGGCAAAGATGATCGCAAAGGCGGAAATCAGCACGCCTGCGAACACCAACCCGAGCGAGCGGAAGTTGTGGATCACGGCCACGAAATTCACCAGCAGCCACAGAAAGATACCGATGCTGAGCAGGCCGACCAGCCCGCCGATCGGCGGCACCAGCACAAGGGCCGCCAGTTGCACGACTTGCAGGCATAGCAGGATGAACTGGAGCCACGTGACCAGCAGGAGCGTCTCCTCAAAGGATCCCGACCCTCCGAAGGCGCGCCCGATCGAATGGATCGAGATCACCAACATCACCAGCAAACCGAATTGAACGATCGACGCGGTAAGCGGACTGAGCACGATCGGGCCGGTGAGCGCGCCATCCGACAGGCCACCGCCCAGAACCAGCACGCCCGCCTGCCCGAACAGGACGCTCAACACGACCACCAGCGCGAGCAGTTGCAGCAACACGTCTCGGGACGGCGCGAAATTCAGGATCGTCGCCGCACCCTCACGCGGGTTGCGGATCGATTCCAAGACAAGGCTCAGTATGTTGCCCAAAGAGAACGTCATGTGCGGTCCTGTACGGTACGTCATGTTGGCTGGGGCGCGGTCCGCTCAGCCTCCATCAAGCTACTGCACCAGATGTAGAGGAATCCCAACAGAAGCAACAGGCTGGTTGCATTCGCCGCAGGACCCGGCCCGATAAAGCCGGTGACGAGCCCCAAAAGCAGCACGATGGGCGAAATCACCAGCAGGCTCCAGAAGAGCGCGAGCCGCGCGCCGAAAAAGGTGCCCTGCCCGCCTGCCAGACGCGACACGAGGTGCGAGATCGCCGCAATGCCGTAAAACATCAGCGGGGCTATGAAAATCCAGCCCAGCAACGCCGCCCCGATCCGCGCGTCGAGCGGGACTTCCGGGTTCAGGAATGCCTCGCGCGAGAGGCGTGGCCACTGCGCGACAAAGATCAGCAGACACGCGATCATGAGGTAGACGAGCGCGCGCCCCTCGTTGACGCCGCCGGCAAGTTGTCGGCGGATTGCCGCGCGTGGGGCACCCCACGCGCGGATGATTTCCGTCGAAACCGCCATCAGCGCCGGCGGGACAGCCAGTTGGAAATTCGGTCGAAGATCTCGGCGCCAAGATCCTCGTCCTCGATCTCCTGAATGGCTTCAGCCAGAAAGGCGATGACCATCAGGTCGGTCGCCTCTGCCTCCGGCACCCCGCGCGAGCGCAAGTAGAACAGCCCTTCTTCGTCGATCGCACCGGAGGTCGAGCCGTGCGAACACGCCACGTCGTCCGCATAAATCTCAAGCTCGGGCTTGGCGAGGAACTGGCTGTCATCGTCCAGCAACAGGGATTGGCTGATCTGATACCCGTCGGTCTTCTGGGCGCCCTGCTTGACAAGGATCTTGCCCTGGAAAACGCCCGTGGCCCCGTTACGGAGCACTTTCTTGAACACCTGACGGCTTTCGCAATTGAGCGCATCGTGGGTGATGAACACGGTGTCATCATGCAGAAAATCGCCGTCGCCCATGCAAGCGCCCGCAACATGGGCGATGCCCTCGTCACCGGTCAACTCCACGACAACCTCGTTGCGGGTCAGCACACCATTTACCGTAAGCGTGAAGGACTTGAAGACCGACGCGGCACCAAGGCGTGCGAACATGTGCGTGGCCGCCTGCCGCTCGTGATCACGCCCCTGCGCGCGCACATGGTGGAGCGTGCCGCCATCGGCAATTTCGACCTCCATGCACTTGTTGAACCGCGCCGCAGCCGGGCCGTTCTCCAGCAGGGTCAACTCCGCGCCGCTTTCGACCTTGACCACGTGATGCAGGATCGCGTCCGACGCCTCGTCGGTGTGCAGATAAACCAGGGAAATCGGCTTGGGCGCCTTGCCCGTGACCCGCACCACGATCCCGTCGGTTGCGAACGCCGTATTCAACGCCGCAAGCGGGCGATGGACCGGTGTCTGACCGCGCTCCTCAAGCACACCGTAGACATCCTTGGCCCAGTGGATGTCGTGCGAGCCGACCTCGGCTAGACGCTCGATCTCCACGTGGTCCATGGCCAGCGTGTCGGACTTCTCCGCATCGAACACGCCGTCGACGAACACGACCTTCAGCCGATCGACATCGCCAAAAACAGGTGCCTCCTGCGGATCAAAGAGTGCGGCGGGCTGCGCCACCGCAGCGGTAAGCCGCGCGGGATCCGTGTACTTCCAATACTCGTCACGCCGCGCGGGCAGGCCCATGGACTGCACGCGCGCCAGTGCGGCCTTGCGCGCCTCGCTGGCCCAGACCCCGCCCACGGGCATCGACAGGGTCGCCAGTCGCGCGTCCGTAGCGGTTTGCTTCAGGTCCGGCAGGGCCATCACGCCACCTCCGCCAGAATGTCCGCGTACCCGTTGTTTTCAACTTCCAGCGCAAGCTCTGGCCCGCCGGTCTTGACGATGCGCCCGTCGGCCATGATATGCACGACGTCCGGTTTGATGTGGTCCAGCAGGCGCTGGTAGTGCGTGATCACGAGGAATGAACGGCCTTCGTCACGCAGCGCATTCACCCCGTCGGAGACCAGCTTCATGGCATCCACGTCCAGACCGGAATCGGTTTCGTCCAGAATGCACATCTTCGGTTCCAGAAGCGCCATTTGAAGGATTTCATTGCGCTTCTTTTCCCCGCCGGAGAAACCGACATTCACCGGACGCTTGAGCATGTCGGCGTCGATCTTCAGCGTCTTGGCCTTGGCGCGCACAAGCTTCAGGAACTCCGCCGCGCTCATTTCCTCTTCTCCGCGGGCCTTGCGCTGTGCATTGAGCGCGGTGCGCAGGAAAGTCATGTTGCCAACGCCGGGGATCTCCACCGGGTACTGGAACGCCAGGAACAGACCCGCTGCCGCACGCTCTTCGGGGTCGAGGTCCAGAATATCCTCGCCTTCGAGCGTCGCGCTTCCGCCGGTCACCTCATAGCCGTCGCGCCCCGACAGGACATAGGACAGGGTCGACTTGCCCGACCCGTTCGGCCCCATGATCGCGTGCACGGTGCCCGGCTCGACCGTCAGGTCCACACCCTTGAGGATCTGCTTTTCCTCTTCTTCGAGCTTCACCGCGAGGTTCTTGATTTCCAGCATTCCCCTAGTCTCCCTTTCCTGCATCCCGTCGCGGCACGACGAGATAATTCCGATTTGATTTGTACCGTTGAATGGTTTTCGCAACGTCGTAGTTCAGGCGCTCCAGCAAGGCTTCGAACGCGTCGTAGTTTTCCTGATCCACCTCGACCAGCATCACCGGTTGTGCGCGCGCGATGGTCTGCTCCAGGCCTTGCAGAACACGCATCTCCATGCCTTCCACATCGATCTTGATGACCGTCGGCGTGATGTCCGCAAGCTGCGCGTCACCGGTGGAAACAGGGATATCGCCTGTGCCTTCCAGCATACGTGCAGCACCAAGGTTGCGGTCGCGCGCCTCCATGCCGTAGCCGTCCGCCTCGCGATCAGCCAGACCAAGCCCAAGATGATCGAGAACGACGATATCATCCACGTTGTTCAGCAGCGTGTTGAGTTGCAGCAGCCGATAGGCCAGCGGGTTGGGCTCGAACGGGATCACCTTGGACATGCCCATGAACATTGCCGCGAACAGCGAATGGTTCCCGGTGTTGGCCCCGATATCGACGAACACGCCGCCCGGGTCGACAAGGTTGCGCAGCAGCTTCAGCTCGCCATACTCGTAAAAATCACCACGCCGGTGATTACGCTGGATCGGGTCGCGTTCCATATCCGTCCCGAACAGGACACGTTTGCCCTCGATGTTGGCGACCGTGATTTCCACCCCGGGGAAAAATGGCAAGCCCGGCTCCGCCGCGTCCACATCCGGCTTGGGGGCTGGCCGGGGCGCTGGTGGTGCAGGCTTGGCAGCCGGCGCCTGAGCGACAGGCGGCGATGCGTTGGCCGCCGCGCGCTTGACCGAAACGGCCGTACCGGAGGCCGACACCATCAGCATCGAGTCGCCCACAACCTCGTAGTCCAGATCAACACCAACCACCGCATTGCCGCCGACCGCCTGCGCCCGCTCCTCAAGCTCCTGCAATGCGATGTTGCGCGCATCCTGCAGCTTGGCTTCGTACGCGCCCGCGCGACCACCCACCACGTCCCGCACGCTGGCGAACAGGTCACGGACGATATTCGCGCCCATGATCGCCTCGCCGACGACAACGCCGTGATAGGCGGTGACGCGGTGGTCTTCGACAGAATTGGTGGTGGTGACAATCACGCAGAGCGGCCTTTCCTGGAAGCGTAGTGCATTTCATGCCCGAACCAGACGATGCCGATCAGGCCGCCGGTCCAGATGAACTTTTTCAGCGGTCCGAAGTTCTCGGGCGAGACGCCGAAAATTTGCGGTGCAAAGATGCAGACAATGGCCACAACTGTCAGTGCCGCGATATATCCGCCCCGATAAAGCCAGCTCATGTAGGTCTTCCTTCCCTGATGGTGCGCGGCATCCCGCGCCTCGATGTGTGGTGCCGCAGCACCGATGAGCCGTATTCGTCCGGGGCATGTCCGAACACGGGTAAATCCGGGGAACGCATCAGTTGCGCGTCTCCAGCACGATCTTGGACAGGACCGACGACAGACCAACGGCAAACACCGCCGCGATCGCCGCAACGATCGGTCCTCCAGCCTGCCAGAGCGGCGCTGTCACCGTCATGAGGCCAAACGTCATCAGAGCCGTCATGATGGCCCAGGGTCCGCGCGGCTCGCCGGGGGTAATCAGCCACTTGACGTTCATGCGTCCTCGCGGTCCACGGGATAAATCCACTTCGCCCCAGCCCAGCCCAGCACCGACCCGATGCCAAGCCCGACGACCGCGCCGACCGGGCCCATCACCTCAGCCAGGATGAACGACAACGTAAACGCCACGGCGAAAGCCAGGGGCACGTACCACTTGGGGCGCCCGCCGCCCGTTGGTTTCTGCGCATCGTCGGTCACGGTTGGTGCTCCGGTTGGTTGCGGGGTTTAACCCACAGACCCTTCGAGGCTGATGGCAACCAGCTGTTGGGCTTCCATCGCAAACTCCATCGGCAAAGCCTGCAAGACTTCCTTGCAGAACCCGTTGACCACGAGCGCGACGGCTTCTTCCTCATCCATGCCGCGCTGGCGGCAGTAGAAAAGCTGATCGTCATCCACCTTCGACGTGGTTGCCTCGTGCTCCACCCGGCTCGAGTTGTTCTTGACCTCGATATACGGCACGGTGTGCGCCCCGCATTTGTCGCCGATCAGAAGACTGTCGCACTGGGTATAGTTGCGCCCGTTCTTGGCCTTGGGGTGCATGGACACAAGACCGCGATAGGTGTTCTGCGCCACGCCCGCGCTGATCCCCTTGGAGACGATGCGCGACTTCGTGTTCTTGCCCAGATGCACCATCTTGGTGCCGGTGTCGGCCTGCTGGTGGTTGTTGGCGATGGCAATGGAATAGAACTCACCCTGGCTCTCATCGCCGCGCAGGATGCAGGACGGGTACTTCCATGTCACGGCGGATCCGGTTTCGACCTGCGTCCACATCACCTTGGCCCGGTCGCCGCGGCAATCGGCGCGCTTGGTGACGAAGTTGTAGATCCCGCCGACGCCGTTCTCGTCACCCGGATACCAGTTCTGCACGGTCGAATACTTCACCTCCGCATCTTCTTCGATGATGATCTCCACCACCGCGGCGTGCAGTTGCGCCACATCGCGCTGAGGCGCCGTGCAGCCCTCAAGATACGACACGTAGCTGCCCTTGTCGGCGATGATCAGCGTGCGTTCGAACTGGCCGGTGTTCTCCGCGTTGATGCGGAAATAGGTGCTCAGTTCCATCGGGCAGCGTACGCCCGGCGGCACGTAGACGAAAGAGCCATCCGAGAACACGGCAGAGTTCAGCGTTGCGTAGAAATTGTCGGACACGGGCACGACCGACCCGAGGTACTTCTTGACCAGTTCGGGGTGTTCCTTGATCGCTTCCGAAATGGAGCAGAAGATCACACCGGCCTTTTTCAGCTCTTCCTGAAAGGTCGTTCCGACCGATACGCTGTCAAAAACCGCATCCACGGCAACCTTGCGTTCTTCCTCCGGAGCCTCGACCCCGGCCAGCAACGCCTGCTCTTTCAATGGAATGCCCAGCTTTTTGTAGGTTTCCAGCAGTTTCGGGTCCACCTCATCCAGCGACTTGGGCTTTTCGATCATGCTCTTGGGGCGAGCGTAATAGTACTGATCCTGAAAATCGATGTCGTGATAGTTGACCATTGCCCATTTCGGCTCGGTCATCTTTTCCCACCGCGCGAACGCCTGCAGACGCCATTCGGTCATCCACTCGGGCTCTTCGTTCTTTTCGGAGATAAGCCGCACGATATCGGGGTTCACGCCCTTGGGGGCGTATTCCATCTCGATCTCGGTATTCCAGCCGTACTTGTACGCGCCGCCGACATTCTGAACTGTCTCAACCGTCTCGCGATCAACCCCTTCGCGGACTTCAACCTCGTTCAGTGCGTTCATGGCTTCACCCTTGTTGTTGGCCCATGCAGGGCTCTGTTTCGCCGTGCCGTCTTGAGACAGGCTATCCTTTGGTCGTTCTCGCTACGCAGCACGCGCCGCGTGCCGGTCTCTGGCCTTGATCCACGCTTCGGCAAAGCGCAGCACCTCGTCTTCTGTCACCCGCGGCCCCAGCGACACCCGCAGGGCCGACCCGGCATCCACCGCATCAAACCCCATCGCCGCAAGCACCCGACTGGTGCGCACCTTGCCACTGGAACAGGCGGACCCCGCACTCACCGCGAAACCGGCCAGATCCATCTGCATCACCTGCGTTTCGCCCTTCCAACCGGGGTTCACGATGTTCAGCGTGTTCGGCAAACGATCTGAGTCTTTCCCGACAAAAATAGTCTGTTGGCCGTCGGAGTGAAGAGCCAATTCTAGAATTTTTCTAATTTCAGCAACTTCATCCCAAAGCCCATCGGACAGGTCCTGCTGTGCAGCCTGAGCTGCCGCAGCAAACCCCATGATTCCAATCAGGTTTTCTGTTCCGGACCGCCACCCCATTTCCTGGCCGCCGCCGGTGATCTGGGCTGATAAATCGACTCCACGCCTCAGGATTACTGCCCCGATGCCCTTCGGTCCGCCAATCTTGTGGGCCGAGATCAGCCCCATCTGCGCCCCGGACCACGAAAACGCCACGGGAATCTTGCCGAAAGCTTGCGTGAAATCCACCAGCGCCAGCCCCTCTGGCAGCGTCTGGAGGATACCGGTTTCGGAGTTCGCCGCCTGAAGTGCCGTCTTCGCCGGGTCTGTGACGGTAACGTGGCCGCGCGCATTGACAGGCAGGTCAACGGTGCATTGCCCCAGAACCGCGTCATGTTCGATCTCGGCGCAGTGCAGCGCGCGGCCTGCACAGGCCAAGGCGGCCCCTTCAGTTGCGCCGGAGACGAAAACGAGGTCACAATCATCGGCGCCCATGGCCGACAGGATCTGAGCCCGCGCCTTTTCCATCATGGCTTTCGCGGCGCGCCCTTCCGCATGAACGGAGGACGGGTTGCCGACCACATCCATCGCAGCCACCATTGCGTCGCGCGCCTCGGGGCGCAGCGGCGCGGTGGCATTCCAGTCAAGATAGGTGCGCCCCGCCATGCTCACTCGTCAACGATGGCGAACAGGTTGGGAACCGCAGGGCATGGCGCCAACTGGTTGGCGACCACATCCGACAATCGCGTCTGGTGCAGGAACACGTAGACATGCGCGCTAAGACCTTCCCACAGACGGTTGGTCATTGACTGCGCGCGTGAGCCCGACTTGCCGCCCGATGCGCCGGCACCCGTGTGCATCGCGCTGATGGTCTCATCCACCGCCTCGAAGATATCCGATACCCGGATCGCATCCGGCGACCGGGCCAGCCGATATCCCCCCCCGGGGCCGCGCACGGCTTCAACGAGATTGGCGCGACGCAGTTTCACGAACAACTGTTCGAGATACGTGAGTGAAATATCCTGCCGCTCTGCAATCTCGCCAAGCGCGACAAGACGATCGGTGGAATGCTCCGCCAGATCGGCCAGCGCAACCATCGCATAGCGCCCCTTCGTGCTCAGTTTCATGAATTCCCCCACTGCGCCTGCGCGGCAAACGCATCCCTCGCATTGACGTTGCCCGCCCGGTTCCTTACTTCGTTGGGACCGAGCGCATAACCGCGTAATTTAGAACGGTTCTAGGTTGTCCGAGCAGTTTCGTCAAGAATTGCCGGAAAGAAGACGGTCAGAGGGGACGGAGACGACATGCCCGAAGTGATTTTTCCGGGGCCGGAGGGCCGGCTCGAGGGGCGTTACCATCCGCAGAAAGAAAAAGACGCCCCGATCGCGATCATCCTGCATCCGCACCCGCAGTTCGGCGGCACGATGAACAACCGCGTCGTCTACAACATGCATTACGCGTTCTACAACATGGGCTTCACGGTGCTGCGGTTCAATTTCCGGGGCGTCGGACGCAGCCAGGGCGAGTATGACCAGGGCGTGGGCGAGTTGTCGGACGCGGCCTCCGCGCTTGATTACCTGCAGTCGATGAACCCGAATTCCAAGCACTGCTGGGTCGCGGGCTTCAGCTTTGGAGCGTGGATCGGCATGCAGCTCCTGATGCGGCGTCCCGAAATCACCGGGTTCATCTCTGTCAGCCCGCCCGCAAACATGTATGACTTCTCGTTCCTCGCGCCCTGCCCGTCTTCGGGCCTGATCATCAACGGCTCTTCCGACCGGGTCGCGCCGCCCTCCGATACGCAGGGCCTCGTGCGCAAACTGCACGAGCAGAAGGGCATCACGATCACCCATCAGGAAGTCGAGGGGGCGGATCACTTCTTCGGCGACCCGCATATGGAAACCTTGATCGGTTCGGTGGATGACTACGTGCGCCGCCGCCTGACCGAAAGCAGTCGCTGAGGCGCAGCATGGGCGTTATCGAAGACCTTGCAGATGACCTTGCCCGCGATACGATCGCGGCGGCAGAGGAACTTGGCGACGAACAACTCGTGCGCCTTGTCGGCGAACAACTCGGCGCGTCCTCCTCGACCATGCAGGAAGCTTACCTGACCTCCGTCCGCGTGCGGCAGGCCGAGTTGCGGGCCCGCAAATACCTTGAGCAGGTCCGGGCGCAGGCGAAAACCGCGACAGATACGACATGATGCGCTAACCGCATCCCAGCCAGCTTGAGTGCCAGCACAGGGACCGACACACCGCCATGGACATCGAGACCCACCGACGCGACGTCCACGGCATCGGCCGCCTTCAGGAAAACGTGCGCCAGATCGTCTATGGCGGCAATGACGGGATCGTCACGACCTTTGCCGTGGTGGCCGGGTTTACCGGTGCCGGGGCCGAGGGGGCCGCGCAGGTCGGGGCGCTTGCGGTTATCCTGTTCGGTCTGGCGAACCTTTTCGCCGATGCAACCGCCATGGGCCTGGGGGAGTTTCTGTCATCACGGTCCGAGCGGGATGTCTACAACGCCACCCGGGCGCAGGAACTTCACCTGATCGAAACCGAACCGGAGGCCGAACGTCAGGAGGTCATCGCCCTTCTGGCCCATCGCGGTGTGACCGGTGCAGACGCCGAGCGCCTGTCGCAGGAACTGGCCAGACACCCGCGCCTGATGGCCGATTTCATGATGTCCTATGAATTTGGCATGGCGAACCCAAGCGATGCGAACCCGGCCAGAAATGCACTTTTCACCTTTGTCTCCTTTGTCGTTTTCGGCGCGATCCCCCTTGTCCCCTACTTCCTGTCGGACCCGCGGCCGGAACTGTTTGCCCAGTCGGTCATCGCCACCTCGCTCGCCCTGCTGGCGCTGGGCATTCTTCGCGGCGCAGTCACGGGCGAACGGATGGCGCGGTGCATCGCCGAAACACTTCTGATCGGCGGCACCTGCGCACTAGTCGCCTATGTGGTCGGGTGGGTCGTCGGCGGGGGGTGACGCACGATGATTTAGATGGCCAACTCCTGGAATTGAGCGTAGGTCGGACACATGCTCTGATCGCGGATTTCCAACATGCATTACGTCTTTCTGTTCTGCGCAATCGTGACCGAGGTGATCGGCACCGCCGCATTGCAAGGCAGCCAGCAATTTACCCGAACCGGCCCTTCCGTTCTCGTGGTTGCCAGCTACTCCGCCAGTTTCTATTTCCTGTCGCTCACCCTCAAATCCCTGCCCCTCGGCCTTGTCTACGCGACATGGTCGGGCCTTGGGATCGTGCTGATCGGCACGGTCGGGTGGGTCGTATTCGGCCAGAAACTCGACCTGCCGGCGCTGCTTGGCATGGGGATGATCATCTGCGGCGTGATCATTATCTATCTGTTTTCATCCACGATTACCCATTGATCCACGCTGCAATCAACGCTTGACCCGGCGCGCGCTTTGCCCCGATGCTCCGGGCCATGAAACGTGCCCTGACCTTGTGTGCCGCGCTTGCGCTGGCCACCCCTGTCGCCGCCGACGTCCGTGCCAGCTACGTGCTGGACGGGCGGACGCTTTTCTCCATGTTGATCCCGGACTTCTGGACCCTGAAAACCGGGGGCGAGCGCCTGATCACCCCGCCGGATGAGGATATCGCGCGCCCCGCGCCGCAGATCATGTCGGCGCATCCGACGGTAGAGCCTGACGTATGGATCGGGGCTTTCTCGCCACGGGGCATCCGAACCGTGGCCGAAGGACGGGCCTACCTGGCCGAGATCGGGCAATTCCTGACGACGACGCCCGAGATCACCTCGACAGGTCCCGGTCGGATCGGCGGCATGGCCGCGCATCTGATCAAGGGAACCGGGCGTCGCGACGGTCGTGACATCGCGTTCACGATCGCCGTTCTGGACTTGCCGGGGCAGAATGTCGGCATCGTCGCGGGCATCGCCGAACAGGGTGCCGACCCGGCCCTTGTCGCGCAGTTGAACGAAACCTTCGCCAGCGTTAGGGCCGCCCGATGACACCCAAGCGCACGCCCCTTTCGAACCGCGTCGTCAAACTTGGCGGTGCCGTGGTAATCTGCTGTGCCGTCGCCGGCTGCGAAGTGACCTCTGTCGGCGTCGGTGTCGGCTATAACTACGGGTACAATTCACCGTTCTACTGGAACGACTATTACCGCCACGGCGGGAATGTGAATATCGACATCGATGTGGACAATCGTCCGGGTCGCCCCGACAGACCCGCGCGCCCGGACAGACCCAAACCGCCCGTTGCAAAGCCCCCGAACGTGCGACCGCCGACGCACAAGCCCACGCGTCCCAGTCGCCCCGGTGGCCGACCGGGCGGAGGCCGCGGGCGATGACCGCCTAGTCGAGTTCCTCGACGATCACCAGTTCCCGCTCGGACGCGGCTTTGGCAAAACTCAGCGCCTCTTGATAGGCGGGCGAGGCATAGCATGCCTCGGCCTGCGCGCGGCTTTCGAACCGGACCACGACGTTGCGCTCGCGCGTCGGGCCTTCCATTTGCGTGTACGCCCCTCCGCGCGCCAGAAAGACGCCGCCAAAGGCCGCGATCGCGCCGGTCGCGCGTTTGGCGTATTCGCCATACTGGTCCGGGTCGGTCACGTGCACGTGCGATATCCAGAGTGCGCCCATGTCTCAGCCTCCGATTACCGCTCTGGCCGCAGCGAGCGCCGCTTCGGCCTGCGCAGGGTCCTTGCCCCCGCCCTGTGCCATGTCCGGACGGCCACCGCCGCCCTTGCCGCCCAAAGCCTCCACTGCCGCGCGCACGAGATCCACGGCTGAGATGCGGTCGGTCATGTCTGCCGTGACGCCAGCCGCCACCGCAGCCTTGCCCCCCGCATCCGCAATCAGCACGATCGCTCCCGATCCCATGCGGGCCTTATGTTCATCGATAAGCGCGGGCAGATCCTTGCCCGACACACCCGACAGGCTTTGACCGAGGAAACGAACCCCGTTCACATCTTCCGCCTGTGGTCCGGCTGCCCCGGACGCGCCTCCAGCCATGGCCAGTTCACGGCGCAATTGCGCCACTTCGTTCTGCAGGGATTTTCGCTCCTCCAGAAGCGCGCGCACCCGCTCGGGCACATCGCCCGGCTGCGCCTTCAGGCTCAACGCAGTTTCCGCCAACCGGTTGTCCTGCTGGCTCAGATACGCGAACGCCGCCGCGCCGGTCAGCGCCTCGATCCGACGAACCCCGGAGGAGGATGCGCTGTCGCCGAGCGTGACGAACACGCCGATATCGCCGGTCTGGCGCACATGCGTACCGCCGCATAGCTCCAGTGAATACGTCTGGCCCTGAACGCCTTTGCCGGAATTGGCCTGCTGGCCCATCGACACGACACGCACCTCGTCGCCGTATTTCTCGCCGAACAAGGCCTGCGCCCCCAGCGCGCGCGCATCGTCGGGGGTCATGATCCGGGTCTCGACACGAGAATTCTGACGGATATAGGCGTTCACATCCGCCTCGACCTGCGCCAGCTGATCCAAAGTCAGCGCCGCGGAGTGGCTGAAATCGAACCTCAGGCGATCAGGCGCATTCAAGGAGCCGCGCTGCGCCACGTGCTCACCAAGTGTTTGCCGCAGCGCCTCATGCAGAAGGTGCGTTGCCGAATGGTTGGCGCGTATATCGCTGCGCCGTGCGTGATCCACACGCAACTCCAGCACGTCTCCCTTCTTCAACCCGGTCTTGCCGCACGTCACCTTGTGCGCAAACACACCGCCGCCCATCTTCTGCGTATCGGCGATGCTGCCGGAGTCCTCTGTCGTCAGATAACTGCCGCTATCGCCCACCTGACCGCCGCTTTCGGCGTAGAACGGGGTCTGGTTCAGCACGACCCACCCTTCAGACCCGGCCGCAATCGCATCAACTTGTGCCCCGTCCACGACCAGAGCCAGAACCTGCCCTTCGGCAACCTCGGTGTCGTAGCCCAGAAACTCCGTCGTCCCGTGCGCTTCCTGAATGTCGAACCATACGCTCGCGTCCGCGGCTTCCCCCGAGCCAGACCACGCCGCCCGCGCCTTGGCCTTCTGCGCCTCCATCGCGGCATCAAACCCGTCCGTCTCGACCTCGCGGCCTTTCTCGCGCAGCGCATCCTGCGTCAGATCCAGCGGAAACCCGTACGTGTCATACAGCTTGAATGCCGTTTTGCCCGGCAATGCTGCGGCCTCGGGCAACTGCGCCAATTCCTCGTCCAGCAGCTTGAGCCCACGGTCCAGTGTCTGGCGGAACCGCGTCTCCTCCAGCAGCAGCGTCTCCTCGATCAGGGCCTGCGCACGGCCCAGTTCCGGGTAGGCCTGCCCCATCTGACCGACAAGCGCCGGGACCAGACGGTGCATCAACGGATCCGCCGCGCCCAACAGGTGCGCATGCCGCATCGCACGACGCATGATCCGACGCAGCACATACCCCCGCCCCTCGTTCGAGGGCATCACCCCATCCGCGATCAGGAACGACGTGGATCGCAGATGGTCCGCAATCACCCGGTGATGCACGTTGCGATCCCCGTACGGATCGACCGACGTGGCATGCGCCGACGCCTCGATCAGCGCCTTGAACAAATCGGTGTCATAATTGTCGTGGCTGCCCTGCAGCAAGGCGGCGATCCGTTCCAACCCCATGCCAGTGTCGATCGACGGTTTCGGCAGCGGGTCACGCGTGCCGTCCTCGAACTGCTCGAACTGCATGAAGACGAGGTTCCAGATCTCGATGAACCGGTCGCCGTCCTCTTCGGGGCTGCCCGGGGGGCCACCCCAGATATGGTCGCCGTGGTCATAGAAGATTTCGGTACACGGGCCGCACGGCCCCGTCGGCCCCATCATCCAGAAATTGTCGTTCGTGGGAATGCGAATGATCCGGTCATCCGGCAGGCCCGCGTGCTTTTTCCAGATTTCCGCGGCCTCGTTATCGGTGTGATAGACCGTAACCAGCAACCGGTCCTTGTTGATGCCGAATTCCTTGGTGATCAGGTCCCAGGCAAAGGGGATCGCGTCTTCCTTGAAATAGTCCCCAAAGCTGAAATTGCCCAGCATTTCAAAGAAGGTATGGTGCCGCGCGGTATATCCGACATTGTCCAGGTCGTTGTGCTTGCCACCGGCGCGGACGCATTTCTGGCTGGTCGTGGCCCGGGTGTAATCGCGCGTCTCGAGCCCGGTAAAGACGTTCTTGAATTGGACCATGCCCGCGTTGGTGAACATCAACGTCGGATCATTGCGCGGCACAAGCGGCGAGCTGTCGACCACCGCGTGATCGTTGCTGCCGAAATAGTCAAGGAAAGTGGTACGAATATCGTTAAGGCTCGGCATCAGGGTATCCGGTCTGACTTGGGTCCACCCGGTGTAGCCGTGGGACAAATCGCTGTCCACCGCCTATGCCCATGCAAAACGGCCCGAAGGGTGTGTCTCCGGGCCGTTGCTCATGCATGTTTCGAACCGTCTCGGGCGTCAGGCGTCAGCCATCTACAAGATCGTCATCGTCATCGGCACCAGCGCCTTCCGGCATCGAGAAGTCGAGGCCGTGCGCCGCACGAATCTTGTCTTCGATATCAAGTGCTACGGCTGGATTCTCCTTCAGGAAATCCTTGGCGTTGTTGCGTCCCTGGCCGATGCGTTCATCGCCGTAGGAGAACCACGAGCCAGACTTCTCCACGATACCGGCCTTCACGCCGAGGTCGAGCAACTCGCCCATTTTCGAAATGCCCTCGCCATACATGATGTCGAATTCGACCTGCTTGAACGGCGGGGCGACCTTGTTCTTGACCACCTTGACACGGGTCGTGTTGCCGACCACTTCGTCGCGGTCCTTGATCGCGCCGATGCGGCGGATATCGAGGCGTACGGACGAGTAAAACTTGAGCGCATTGCCCCCCGTCGTTGTTTCGGGCGATCCGAACATGACGCCGATCTTCATCCGGATCTGGTTGATGAAGATCACCATGCAGTTGGATTTCGAGATGGACCCCGTCAGCTTCCGCATCGCCTGGCTCATCAAACGTGCCTGTGCGCCCACCTGCGCATCCCCCATGTCCCCCTCGAGTTCGGATTTCGGCGTCAGGGCCGCTACCGAGTCGACGACAACCATGCTGACCGCACCGGAGCGCACCAGTGTGTCGGTGATTTCAAGCGCCTGCTCTCCGGTATCTGGCTGCGAGATCAGAAGTTCGTCCAGATCGACGCCCAGCTTGCGGGCGTATTGCGGGTCAAGCGCGTGCTCGGCATCCACAAACGCGCACACACCGCCTTTTTTTTGTTCTTCGGCCACGCAATGCAGGGTCAGCGTGGTCTTGCCGGAACTTTCCGGCCCGTAAATCTCGATGATGCGGCCCTTGGGCAGACCGCCGATACCCAGGGCAATGTCCAGACCGAGCGAGCCGGTTGACGTTGCCTCGATTTCGGCAACAGGGCTGTCCGCCCCGAGCTTCATGATGGAGCCTTTGCCAAACTGGCGTTCGATCTGGGCAAGCGCGCTGTCGAGCGCCTTCTGCTTGTCCGAATTACCTTTGTTCGTCACGTCGAGAAGACTCTCTATAGCCATGGTCAGCCCCTTATTTCATGCCCGGCCGCGCCCGGCAAATACTGCTTTGTTCTTGCCTTGTTCCCATTTTATGAGATCAAAAAGAGAACATTGCAAGATGAAAAAGCACAGGCCGAACGGGCCTGCAGGCATCAGCCTGACAATCATTGGTTAACAAGAGGTTATCACCTCAGGCCGCTCAGGCGACCTCTGACGGTGCAGGCTCGGGCAGCGCGGTCGGCGCAGCCCCGGTGCCGATCCGGCTGTGAACCGTTGCAGTGAGTTGCTTGAGTGAGAACGGCTTCTGCAAAAACGTGGAATTCGGCAATTCGGCTTCGGCCCCCGGCAGAAGGTCCTCGGCATAGCCCGACATGAAGACCACAGGCGTCCCTTCGCGCGACTTGAGCGCCTCGCGTACCCATGTCGGCCCGTCCACGCCCGGCATTACCACATCCGAAACGAAAAGATCGACGCTCAGGCTGGGGTTTTCCAGCAGGTGGAGGGCCATCTCGCCATTCTCAGCCTCCAGCACGGTGAAGCCGTTCAGACGCAGGGCGCGGGCGGCAAACGCCCGCACGGGCGCTTCGTCTTCGACCAACAGCACCACACCCTCGCCGGCGCTGTTGCCGCGCGCCTCGTCCTGCATGACGCCGACCGGGGTTGCGGACGCCACGGCATGATGCGCCGGAAAGAACAATTCGAATGCCGTGCCCTTTCCGACAACGCTTTCGGCGAAAATGAAGCCGCCCGATTGCTTCACGATTCCGTAGGCGGTCGAAAGACCCAACCCCGTCCCCTCGCCCGTGCGCTTTGTGGTGTAGAAGGGCTCGAATATCTTACCGATCTTGTCGCGCGGGATGCCGACACCCTGATCGGTGACGGTGACGCAGATGTAGTCGCCCGCAGGCAGGGTCACCCGCGCGCGCGTCACCGGTTCGTCAAGGTTCACCGACTTGGTTTCCACGATGATTTCACCGCCATCGGGCATTGCGTCGCGCGCATTTACCACGAGGTTCATCAAAACCTGTTCAAGCTGGCGCTTGTCCGCCCGCAGATGCGCAAGGTCCGGTTCGTTCACCAGCGTCAGCTGTACTTTTTCCCCGACGAGCCGGTTCAGCAAATGCGTCAGGTCCGACAACGTATCGCGAATGTCGAGGATCTCCGGCTGGAGCGTCTGTTTGCGTGAGAATGCCAGCAACTGGCCGACGAGGCTCGCCGCGCGGTTGGCGTTCTGGTTGATCTGCAACAGGTCGCCATAATCCGGATCCCCCTGATCGTGGCGCAGCAGGATCAGGTCGCAATGGCCCGAAATCGCGGTCAGCAAGTTGTTGAAGTCATGTGCCACGCCGCCAGCAAGCTGTCCGATGGCTTGCATTTTCTGGCTCTGGACAAACTGGGCTTCAAGCGTCTTCAGCTCCGTCGCGTCGTGCAGAACCGCCATCAGCGCCGCGCCATTGGGGCCATCTGTCCGGCTCAGAGTCACTTGCAGATAGCTTTCCTGCGCCGTGTCGCGCAGCCGCATCACCTCGGGCTGCAAGGGATGATGCGCCTGGAAAGCATCCGTGAGCCATTCCGATACCGACCGCCCCAACCCGGTGACGAGTTCGGAAAACAACGCGCCCTCCCCGGTGTTGGTCATGTTCAGCAACTGGCGCGCAGCCCGGTTGCTGTCGAGGATCGCGCCGGTCTTGGACAGCTTCAGAACCGCAACCGGGATTGTCTCCAACCCGTCAAGCGGCGCCGCGGGCGTCATCTCCGGTGTCGGGATAACGGCAATCTCGCGCCGCCCGGCGCTGAGGGGACGCTGGTGCAGCAGCACCGGCATGTCGGCGCTTTCGGACCGCAACACCGCGCTGGTATCTCCGATGGCGGGGGGGGCCACGAACACATCCTCCACCCGGCGCGCACGTTTGCCCAGATGCCGTCGCAGCGCTTCGTTCATGGCCAGCACCGTTCCAGACCGGCTGACGGAGAGCATCGGCACCGGTCCGTGAGACAGGCTCGCCTCCTCGCGCATTGCGACGGGCTCGATCCGCAGCAGATGGGTATCGCCCTTGTAGCCGCGCATCACCAGCCGGACGTGCCCATGGCGGGTCACGAGAGCCTCGTCCGCGACCCGTCCGAGCGACGCCGCCCGCCGCAAACGCCGCACCGCCGGCGCAATCTCCTTGCTGAGACCTTCAAGTGCTTTTGCGACGCCCTTTGTCGCAAGGTCCGGATACGCGTGCCGCGCAGCGGAATTCATCCAGATCACGTCCTGATCCGGGTCCAACGCGAGCGAGGGCACGCGGTCATCCTCCAGAAACGAAAACACCGCAGTGAGTTTCGGATCGGTCGGGCGCGTCGCCCAAAGCCGCTGCGCCTCCTGCAATAGGGGTACGGCCAGAAGTGTCAGGGATACCAGAATGCCGATTGTTTCGGCATATCCGGACAACAGCACCGTGGCCAAGCCGATGCCAATCCCGCCCGAGCACGCCAAGGCGGCCTTCTTGCGACGCTGTATCATCGCAAGAATCGGGGAGATTTTGTCTTTGACCTTCCAGCGTGCCAACGCGCACTCCGCACTTAACCTGCTTCAAGAAACGCGATCTCCGCTTAACCGTGGATTAACACGATCGCATTTTCAACCTAAAGTTGTTGCGCTCCGGATTGGCGTTCCAGAATGGCGAGGAAAAACCCATCGCCTGCACTGCGCGGATCGAACTGGTGTTGCGCCACCACGGACCATGCGGGGTCGGCAGCACAAAACGCCGTCACCTGCGCGCCATTCTCGTCGGCGAAAACCGAACAGGTTGCGTAAGCAAGGCGGCCGCCAGGGGCCACCGCTTGCGCCGCTTCGTTCAGAACCTGCGCTTGCAGCGCGGTCAACTCGGCCAACCGGTCCGGCGTCAGCCGCCATTTCGCATCGGGCGCGCGCCGCCATGTCCCACTGCCGCTGCACGGCGCATCGACGAACACGAGGTCAAACCGGCCCTGTCCATCCCAGATCGGGCACAGCGCCCCGGCGCGTTCTGCGCGGATGGGGATATCGCCCATTCGGGCCGCATCCACATCATGGACCATCACCGGTGCCCTGCTAAGAGCTGCAAGCGCCAGCGCCTTGCCCCCACCACCCGCACAATAGTCCATAACCTGTGCGCCCTGCGTCACGCCGCAGGCCAGCACCGCCGCCTGGCTGGAGGCATCCTGAACCTCCACCAGACCCTGCGCAAAAGCGCGAGACCGTGCCACATGCCGCGCCCCGCGCGTGACCCTCAGGGCTGTGGGCACACCGTCGATGACCCGGGTTTCGACCCCCTCCAGCGCCAGCGCCTCTTGCGCATCGGCCAGATCCACCCGCAAGGTGTTGACCCGCAAATCGAGCGGCGCGCGCGCTACGAACAGCGGCAGCACCGCACGCCAGTCCTTCCCCAGTCCCTCCTTGAACAGGGGCAACATCCACGCGGGCACGTCATGCTGCGCTGCCTCCGGCGCGGCGGCGGGATCGCGCACCGATGACGCCTCGGAAACAGAAAGGGGCGCGGGCCCGTATCCTGCGCCGGTGAACACTGTGCTCGGATCGACCCCCTGCAACCGCAGCACACCCAGCATGAGGCCGCGCCCGGTCAAACCGCCGCCGGCCCAGGCTGCGCTCTCGCGTCGGCGCAGGGCATCGAATACATGGTCGCGCACGGCTGCGCGATCCTTTGATCCCGCAAAACGGCTGGACCGCGCCCACCGGGTCAACGCGCGTTCCGCGGGCGCGCCATCCAGCACCTGATCCAGAACGTCGATGGCGGCCTGCACGCGCGCTGCGGGCGTCATGCGCGCCTATCCCAGCCGGTAATTCGGGCTCTCGCGGGTGATCTGCACATCGTGGACATGGCTTTCCTTCAGGCCCGACCCGGTGATCCGCACGAAATTCGCCTGTGTGCGCATTTGGTCGATGGTTTCCGCCCCGGTATAGCCCATCGCGGCCCGCAACCCGCCGACCAACTGGTGCACGACCGCGCCCGCAGAGCCCTTGTAGGGCACCTGCCCTTCGATGCCTTCGGGCACCAGTTTGTCAGAGGCGGCGTCTTTCTGGAAATACCGGTCCGCCGAACCGCGTGCCATCGCTCCGAGAGACCCCATCCCCCGATAGGATTTGAACGACCGGCCCTGATACAGGATGACCTCGCCGGGGGATTCGTCCGTGCCCGCGATCATGCTGCCAACCATGGCGCAGTGCGCACCGGCGGCAATGGCCTTGGCAAAATCGCCCGAATACTTGATGCCACCATCCGCAATCACCGGAGTGCCAGTATCTGCCGCGCCTTCGGCGCAATCCATGATGGCGGTCAGTTGCGGCACACCGACGCCGGCCACGATCCGCGTGGTGCAGATGGACCCGGGACCAATCCCGACCTTCACCGCGTCCGCCCCCGCGCCGATCAGGGCGCGCGTCGCCTCGCCGGTCGCCACGTTGCCAGCGACCACCTGCACGGTATTGCTGAGCTTCTTGACCCGTTCCACCGCGCGCGCAACACCTTCGGAATGCCCGTGCGCGGTGTCGATCACCACCAGGTCAACGCCCGCATCGACCAGCGCCTCGGTGCGCTCGAACCCGGCATCCCCCACGGTCGTGGCCGCCGCCACGCGCAGGCGGCCCAACTCGTCCTTGCAGGCCTGCGGGTTCAGCACCGCCTGCTCGATGTCCTTGATGGTCAGCAACCCGGTCAGCTTGCCGTTCTTGTCGACGATCAGAATTTTTTCGATCCGCCGTGCCCGCATCAGCGAGCGGGCTTCCTCAAGATCGGCAGGCTCTCGCAGGATCGCCAGATCGTTGGAGGTCATCATCACGGAGACCGGCGTGCTGTCATCCGTGGCAAACCGCATATCGCGGTTGGTAACGATCCCGACGATCTGCCGCGCGTCGTCGATCACCGGAAACCCGGTGATCTTGTAGCGATCCATCAGGGCCTTGGCGTCCGCCAGTGTCTGGTCGGCGCGCAAGGTGACGGGGTTGTAGACCACGCCGGATTCAAAGCGTTTGACCTGCCGCACCTGTTTCTGCTGCTCGTCCACCGTCAGGTTCCGGTGCAGTACGCCCATGCCGCCCGCCTGCGCCATTGCAATCGCCATCCGCGCCTCGGTCACCGTATCCATGGCGGAACTGAGCAGCGGGATGTTCAACTGGATCGACTTGGTCACCTGCGTGCGCGTGTCGGCATCCGACGGCAGCACCGTGCTGGCCGCCGGGACCAATAGAACGTCGTCGAATGTGAGAGCCTCGCGAATCCGCATCCCAATCTCCTGCAGGGGCATCGTTTGGCGCTTCCCTCTCGCATTAATCCGGGACGGCGGCAAGCCAATAGCGGGGCGAAGGCCCCTCAGCGGACCCCGATGATCTGGCGGGTCTGGGTGGCCAACCCGCGCAACGCGTCCCGCAAACTGGTCACATCCGCCCCCACGCCCAGGAAGCGCGCGCCGTAGGACAGGTAGCGCGCGCTGGTTTCGGCATCGAAGGCCAGAATGCCCGGCGCGGCCCCCGCCGCCTCGATCGCGGGCAGTGCCTCGGCAATCGCCGCCTCCACCGCCGGATGATCCGCCTG
The DNA here is from genome assembly GCF_049800835.1 of Tropicimonas sp. S265A. Lineage (NCBI taxonomy): Bacteria > Pseudomonadati > Pseudomonadota > Alphaproteobacteria > Rhodobacterales > Roseobacteraceae > Tropicimonas > Tropicimonas sp. S265A. Next base: position 35,065 of record NZ_JBNAFU010000001.1, on the reverse strand, counting down.
TCCGGGATACCCCATATCCGCAGACAAATCAGCCGGGCCGATAAAGACGCAATCCACCCCCTCCAGCGCGGCGATTTCCGGCGCTGCGGCGAGGGCCGCGGCGGACTCCACCTGCACAATGCAACAGATCTGCGCGTTCGCCGTGGACACGTAATCCTCCACCAAACCGTACCGCGTCGCACGGGCCTGGGTTGGCCCCATGCCCCGTACCCCCTCGGGCGGATACCGCATGGCCCGCACGGCGGCTTCCGCCTGCGCGGCGGTTTCCACCATCGGGACCATCAGGCTCTGCACGCCGAGATCGAGCGCCCGCTTGATCACCCAGTCCTCGCCAACAGGGACACGCATCACCGCCTGCGTCCGGTCGCCGAGCGCGCGCAACTGCCCGATGGCCTGCGCGGGATCATTCGGGCTGTGCTCGCTGTCCACGAGGCACCAGTCAAACCCGCAGCCCGCCGCCTGCTCCGCCACCGCCGCTGACCCGAATGCCAGCCAGATGCCGATCTGTACCTCGCCCGCGCCAAGTGCCTGTTTCAGCTTGTTTTCCGGTGCCGCCACGTCGTCCTCCGTGCTTTTGGGTATGGACCTCGCCGCCATTCCGGCTAGGGTCGTTCCCCAGCAGATCACAGAATTTGCCTGTCTGGGAGGACGAAATCATGAAAACCCTGCTCAAGGGCACCGTTGCCTCGGTGCTGTCTCTGACCTTCGTGGGCGAAGCGCTCGCGACCGAATGGAACGTCTCCGTCTGGGGCGTCCGCCGCGCCTTCACCGAACATATCCACCAGCTTGCCGACCTCGTAGAGGAAAAGTCCGGCGGCGAGTTCACCATGAACATCTCCTATGGCGGTCTCTCCAAGAACCGCGAGAACCTCGATGGCATCTCCATCGGCGCGTTCGAGATGGCGCAGTTCTGCGCGGGCTACCACCGCGACAAGAACCGCGCGATCACCGTGCTGGAATTGCCCTTCCTTGGGGTTGCGAACCTGGAAGAAGAGGTTGCCGTCAGCCATGCCGTCTACGACCACCCCGCCGTGGCCGAGGAAATGGCCCAGTGGAATGCCAAGATGGTGATGACCTCGCCGATGCCGCAGTACAACCTGGCCGGAACGGGCGAGCCGAAAACCACGCTGGCGGATTTCGACGGCATGCGCGTCCGCGCCACCGGCGGGCTGGGTCAGGCATTTGAAAAGGTCGGCGGTGTCCCCACCTCCGTGACCTCGTCCGAAGCGTATAACGCAATGGAATCCGGTGTGGTCGACACGGTCGCCTTCGCACAACACGCGCATCTGGCGTTCCGCACCATCGACATTGCGGATTGGTGGACCGAGAACCTGAACCCCGGAACGGTCAACTGCCCGGTCGTCGTCAACATTGACGCCTATAACGACCTGAGCGACGAGCATCGTGCGATCTTCGATGAAAGCGTGCCGGAGGCGGTGGACTACTACCTTGCCAACTATGGTGAGCTTCTCGACAAGTGGGAGACGACGCTGGCCGAAAAGAACGTCCAGAAAGTCACTGTTCCGGAAGAGGAAATCGCGAAGTTCCGCGAAGTGGCGCTGCCACTGCATCAGGATTGGATCAACACGATGAATGATCAGGGTCTGCCCGGTCAGGAGCTGTACGATCTGGTCTATGCAACGCTTGAAAAAGTTCGCGCAGACGATTGATCTGAATAAGGTTTCCGGGCCTCATTGCAGAGGTCCGGAAACACGCGGGGGGCCCCATGTCCACATCATCGGTGCTGGCCGACGAGACAGCCCTGTCTCGCGCGGACCGGACATTTCTGAAACTCGAAGCCGCCATGAACCTGATCGCAGGCGTGGTGATCTTCGCGCTGGTGCTGCTGGCGGTCTACAACGTCGTCGGGCGCAAGCTCTTCAACGCGCCGGTGCCGGGCTACGTCGACTGGACGGAGCAGTTCATGGCCACCTTCGCCTTTCTCGGCCTCGCGTTCTGCCAGCGCGAGGGTGGGCATATCCGCATGGACATCCTCGTGGGCCAGTTCCGCGGGCGTATGCTCTGGGCGGCGGAATGGATTTCCTGCGTATTCATGCTGCTGCTGACCACAGCGCTCATCTACGGCACATGGTTCCACTTTGAACGCAGCTTCGACTGGAACGCGCCGATGTTCTCGACCGACAGTTCCATCGACATTGCCCTGCCGCTCTGGCCGGCCAAGCTGATTGTACCGGTCTCGATGGCCGTGCTCTGGGTTCGTCTTGTGCTGCAAATCTGGGGGTTTGGGCGCGCCTGGCGACTGAACACGGATCGCCCTGTCGCCGTGCCGCTGATCGAAGACGCCGCCACACAGGCCAACAAGGAAGCGAAAACCGTCGATGGATAACCTCATTGACATGAAGGCGCTGCTCGACGGCATCGATATCTTCCACGTATCGCTCTGGCTCAGCGGCCTCTTGGTGATCCTCGTTCTGATCGGGGTGCGCGTCGCCTTCGCCACCGCGTTCATCGGTTTTCTGGGCCTCTGCATCTTTTTCATGGAAAAACAGGGGTTCGACCGCGGCCTTGTAACGGCGATGAAACTCGCCGGGCAGGTTCCGCATTCGAAGTCAACAACCTACAGCCTGTCGCTCATTCCGACGTTCATCCTGATCGGGTATCTCGCCTATTACGCAGGCCTCACGCGCTATCTGTTCGAGGCCGCCAAGCGCTGGGTCGGCTGGATGCCGGGCGGCCTCGGCGTGGCGACCGTGTTCGCCACCGCAGGCTTTGCCGCCGTATCCGGTGCATCCGTCGCGACATCTGCCGTCTTTGCCCGCATCGCCATCCCCGAAATGCTCAAGGAAGGCTATGACAAGCGCTTTGCCGCAGGCGTGGTCGCGGCTGGCGGTACACTCGCCTCGCTGATCCCGCCCTCGGCCATCCTCGTGATTTACGCGATCATCGTCGAACAATCCGTGGGCAAACTGCTGCTCGCGGGTTTCTTGCCCGGTCTCGTCTCTGCCCTGATCTACGCGGGGCTCGTCATCGGGCTCGCCAAGTACCGCAAGGATCTCGGCCCACCCGTGCGCGGCTACAGCTGGGGGGAGCGGTTCCAGTCCCTGCCCGGCGCGCTGCCGATCCTGTTCGTCGTCTTCATCATCGTCTACTCGATCTACTTCGGCTGGGCGACCCCGACAGAGGCGGGCGCACTCGGCGCGTTCGTCGTGCTGATCATGGCGCTCTGGCAGGGCATGCGCTGGGGCCAGCTCAAGGGCGCGCTGATGGAGGCCGCAAAGCTTTCGGTCATGATCTTCACCATGATCTGGGGCGTGCTGATCTATGTGCGTTTCCTGGGCTTTGCCAAGCTGCCCGAAACCTTCGCCGACTGGATCGGCGGGCTGGAGTACTCGCCCTACCTGATCCTGCTGATGATCCTCGGCGTCTACGTGATCCTTGGCATGTTCATGGACGCGATCGGCATGCTGATCCTGACCCTGCCCGTCGCTTTCCCGGCAGTGGTGGCCCTCAATGGCGGGCCGGACGTGACCCGCGAAACGGCCGCCTTCGGCATGACGTCCGAGGAGGTGGCGATCTGGTTCGGCATCATTGTCGTCAAGATGGCGGAGCTCTGTCTGATCACGCCGCCCATCGGGCTGAACTGTTTCGTGGTCGCAGGCGTGGCGCAAGACAGCAAACTGCCGATCACCGTGCAGGATGTATTCCGTGGTGCGTCGCCCTTCTTCGTTGCCGACGTGGCCACGGTCGCGGTTCTGATCGCGTTCCCCGGCATCGTGCTCTTCCTGCCGGGCCTGATCGGCTAACCTGTTTCTTCTGTGGTCAAATACCTGCGCGCGCAGCGCAAACCCGCACGCAGTGCCAGACACAACAAAGCCCCGCTGAAGCGGGGCTTTTCCCTTGGATCACACCACCGCTAGTGCGGGGCGAACGTCACGTGCTTGCCATGCGGATACAACAACGACACGCCCTCGTGAAAGATGTGCACTTTCTCCGGCGCGGCCGTCAGATGCGTCACCTGCCCTTTGAGGTCCTTGTGGATACCCGGCAGTTTCGCGATGGCAGGCTCGGTCCCCGCGGGCGCGTCGAAGTAAAGCAGCGTGACCTCCCCCAGCGCCTCGGTGATATTGACCTTCCCCTCGTACAGGTATGGCCCGCCATCGGTGACCTCGGTCATATCCTCGGGGCGCACACCCACATTCACCGTCGCCCCCATCAAACCGGCATCAGAGGGGTAATGCGACACCGCCTGCCCGCCATGGCCCATTTCCACTGTCGTCGTCTCTCCCGTGGCGACGATCTTGCCCGGCAACAGGTTCATCTTCGGGCTGCCGATGAACTGGGCCACGAACTCGTTTTCCGGCTTCTCATAAAGCTCAAGCGGGCTGCCCACCTGCGCGACCCCGCCGCCTGCCAGAACCACGATCCGGCTCGCAAGCGTCATCGCCTCCACCTGGTCATGGGTGACGTAGACCATGGTGGATTCCGGCATTGCCTCCTTCAGCTGCGCAATCTCCAGACGGGTCGCCACGCGCAAGGCGGCGTCGAGGTTCGAGAGCGGCTCGTCAAACAGGTACACTTTCGGGTCCCGAACGATCGAACGCCCGATGGCAACCCGCTGCCGCTGCCCCCCCGAAAGCGCCTTGGGCAACCGGTCCAGGTACTGGCCAAGCTGCAACTTCTCGGCAGCCGCCTCCACGGCCGCATCGATCTCTTCCTGGGGTTTCTTTGCGATCTTCAGGGCAAAGGACATGTTCTCCCGCACCGTCATGTGCGGATAAAGCGCGTAGGACTGGAACACCATGGCGATCCCGCGCTGCGCTGGCGGCACGTCGTTGACCACCACATCGTCGATCTCAAGCGTTCCACCGGTGATCCGCTCCAGCCCTGCGATCATCCGCAGCAAGGTTGACTTCCCGCAGCCCGACGGGCCCACGAACACGATCAACTCGCCCTGCTGGATATCGAGATCGATATCCGACAGGACCTTCACCTCGCCATAGGCTTTTTCAACGCCCGTCAGCTTCAGGTTCGCCATTTTCGTCCTCCCCTCCGGGTCTCCCCGGCCCCTGCCTTACGCCTTGATCGCGATCGCGGGCTGCCACGGCCCCAGATGTACGCGCCCGTCGGGCCCTGCGCCCGCGGAATTCAGCTCTGCCCCGATGTGCAGCCACCGTCCCGCAGGCAGGTCGGTCAATCCGGGCGCCTCGCTCATGTTGAGCGCGAAAAAGACCTCGACCCCGTTATATACTCGGCGAAAGCGCAGCACATCGCCTTGCACCGACAGATCCTCCAACGCGCCCTTGGCAAGGGCCGGCTGTGCCTTGCGGAACGCGATTGCGCGCCGGTAATGGTGCAACAGGGCCTCGGGCATCGCCTCCTGCGCGTCAACCGAATGGTGCAGATGATCGGTCGACACCGGCAACCACGGCCGCACCTTCGAAAACCCGCCATGCAGGTTGTCCGTCTGCCAGACCATCGGTGTCCGGCATCCGTCGCGCCCCTTGTACTCGGGCCAGAATTCGATGCCGTAGGGGTCCTGCAAATCCTCAAGCGCCACATCCGCCTCGGTCAGGCCCAACTCCTCCCCCTGATAAAGGCACACGGACCCGCGCAGGCTCACGATCAGCGTCACCAGCGCGCGCTGCGCCGCCGGTGTCAGACCCCAGCGGGTGACATGGCGCATCACGTCATGGTTCGAGAACGCCCAGCACGCCCAGCCATCGGCAGCCACCTCGGCCACCTTGCCCAGAACCTCGGCCACGCGCGCGGCGGTCAGCTTGTCCTTGGCCAGAAACTCGAACGCGTAGCACATGTGCACGCCCTGATCTCCGGTGGTGTAATCGCCCAGGATCTCCAGCCCGCGCTGCGCGTCGCCCACCTCGCCCACGGCGGCGATGCTGTCGAACTCCTCCATCACGGCGCGGAACTTCGCGAGGAACTCCAGGTTCTCCGGCTGGTTCTTGGAGTAGAGATGCATCTGGTGATTGTAGGGGTTCACACTCGGGGCAATCGTCGCGTTGCGCTCTTCTGGCGGGAGCGGCGGGTTGTCCCGCAACTGCGCGTCATGGGTGTAGAAGTTGATCGTATCGAGACGAAATCCATCCACCCCGCGCCCCAGCCAGAACCGCGCGACATCCAGCAATGCGTCCTGCACAGCCTCGCAGTGGAAGTTCAGATCAGGCTGCGAGGTCAGGAAGTTGTGCAGGTAGTATTGCTCGCGCCTCGCATCCCAGTGCCAGCCCGACCCGCCAAAGATCGACAGCCAGTTGTTGGGCGGCGTGCCGTCAGGCTTCGGGTCCGCCCAGACATACCAATCGGCTTTGGGGTTGTCCCGGCTCGCGCGGCTTTCCGCAAACCACGGGTGCTGGTCCGAGGTATGGCTCAGCACCAGATCGATCATCACCCGCAGCCCCAGCGCATGCGCGGTCTCGACCAGCACATCGAAATCCGCAAGACTGCCGAACATCGGATCGACATCGCAATAATCGCTGACGTCGTAGCCGAAGTCTTTCATGGGCGAGGTGAAGAACGGGCTGATCCAGATCGCATCCACCCCAAGCGAGGCGATATAGGGCATCCGTTCCACGATCCCCAGAAGATCACCGATACCGTCCCCATTGGCGTCCTGAAAACTGCGCGGATAGATCTGATAGATCACCGCCCCCCGCCACCAGTCCGGGTCCGAAGCAAGCGCCTCGACCTGCCGTATGTCCGCCATCGCACTCACTCGAATTGGTCCTTACTTCACGGAGCCGGCCAACAGGCCGCGCACCAGATAACGTTGCATTGCAAAGAAGACGATCAGCGGCACCGCGATCGAGACGAAGGCGGCTGTGGCCAGTATCTCCCAGTTACCGCCACGCGTGCCCAGAAGCTCCACGATCTGGTTGGTCATCACCGTGGTCTGCCCCGTCGCATCGATCAGGAACACCTTGGCCACCAACAGGTCATTCCACGTCCACAGGAACTGAAAGATCGCAAAGGACGCAAGCGCCGGGAAGGACAGCGGCAGAACGATCTTGGTAAAGATCTGGAAATCCGTCGCGCCATCGACCTTGGCATTCTCGATGATATCGCGCGGCAGGCCGACCATGTAGTTGCGCAACAGGTAAATCGCCAACGGCATGCCAAAGCCGGTATGCGCCAGCCAGACGCCCAGGTACCCTTTGCCGATCCCGATATCATTGTGCAGTTTCAGCAGCGGGATCAGCGCCAGTTGCAACGGCACGACGAGCAAGCCGACAACTGCCGCGATCAGCAGCGCACGGCCCGGAAACTCCATCCACGCCAGCGCGTAAGCCGCGAAGGCCGCAATCAGGATCGGGATGATCGTGGCCGGGATCGTCACCGTCAGCGTGTTGAAGAACGCGCGCGTCATGCCCTCGGCATTGGCCGGGTCCAGCAGCATGTTCTCGTAGTTCTCCAGCGTGAACTCAGGCGGGGTTTCTGCCGTCACGAACACGCGCTGGCCGCGCCCGCCCATCTGCTCGTCATTGCCGGACCAGACATAGGCGCCATCGGCCTGCACGGTAATGGTTTCTCCGTCGCCCAGATCGGCGGTCTCGCCTGCGGTGTAGGCGGTCACGTTGCGGCTCGATGTACCCCAGACGCTGATGGTGGCCCCTTCGATGCCCTCATCTTCGAACAGGTTACCCTCGACCACGAACAGATCGCCTTGCTGCACGCGGAAGTCATCCGGGTCCGCCGCCCGCAGCGTGAGGTTCTGCTCGGACGGAAACATCGCCTTCCACCATCCGCTGGTGGAAATCTGGTCCACCGTGCGGAAGGACGACACGAACAGCCCCAGTGTCGGCAGCAGCCACAACAGGACAAGCGCCACGACCGAGATGTGGACGGCCCATGTGAGCGACGATTTGGTGCCTGCAATATTGTCCATGACGCCGCTCCTATTTCATTTCTTTCCGCGCGGAGCGGATGTTCCAGATCAGGATGGGCGTCACCAGCAGCATGATCACCATCGCACTGGCCGACCCCACGCCCCAGTCATTGGCGCGGAAGAGCTTGTCGAACATGTAATTGGCCAGCACCTGTGTTTCCCACTGGCCGTTGGTCATCGCGAACACGATGTCGAACACCTTCAGGACCACCAGAGTGATCGTGGTCCAGACCACCACCACGGTCGGCATGATCTGCGGCACCTTGATCTTGAAAAACACCTGCCAGGGCGAGGCCCCGTCGATGATCGCGGCCTCCACGGTTTCCTCGGGGATACCCCGCAGCGCGGCGGACAGGATCACCATCGCAAAGCCCGTCTGCACCCAGACAAGCACGATCATCAGAAAGAAACTGTTCCAGAACGGGATGGTCAGGAACGTGACCGGATCGCCCCCCAGTGCCACGATGATCGCGTTCAGGATGCCGATCTGCTCTTGCTCGATCGGGCGTCCGTCATACACGAGTTTCCAGATCACCGACGCGCCGACAAAGCTGATCGCCATCGGCATGAAGATGATCGACTTTGCCAGATTGCCCCATTTGATCCGGTCGGTCAGTTGCGCTGCCAGCAAGCCAAAGGCGGTGGACATCGCAGGCACGACGATCAACCAGAACGCGTTGTTGCGCATCGCTTCCCAGAACTTCGGCTCGGCAGCCATCTGCGCGTAATTGTCGAGGCCGACCCACTGGTAGCCACCGCCCGGCACTCGCTCGGTCAGCGACAGGCGAAGGGTCTCAACCACCGGGTAGCCCAGGTAAAGGCCCAGCACGAAGATCGCGGGAAACAGGAAAATCCACGGACGGATCTGGTTGGCGCGGTTGATGTTGCGCCCCGCATTAGCCCCCCGCGCCGGGTACAGCACTTTGTCGAGGAACTGGTTGGCGAAGTAGAAATACCCCACGCAGGCCGAAACCCCGATGACAATGGTCAACAGTCCCTGAAATGCCGGATGCATGGTCCCCTCCTCGCGCCGTGATCGGATGGTGCGCCGCCCGGGTGATTTCGGGCGGCGCGCAGCGCTTTATTTCAACGCGTCCCAGCTCGACTGGATCTCAGACGCCGCCTCCGCGGCGGTCTTCGCGCCCGAAGAGTAATCGACCATGCCGGTCCAGAACGTGCCCGCGCCCACGCCGCCCGGCATCAGGTCGGAGCCATCAAACCGGAACGTGGTCGCATTGGTCAGGATCGCCCCCTGCTTGCGCAGCGTGTCCGATGCATAGGCGTCCGGGTTCGCCCCTGTGTACGGGGTCAGGAAGCCGTCCTGCGCCATCATGACCTCATGGGCAAACGGCGTTTGCAGAAACTCCAGAAACGCGCCTGCCGCCGGGTTGTCGTTGGTGATCGCGAACAGGGTACCCGCCCCCAGAACCGGCGTGCCGAGGTCCTTCTCGGCATAGGCCGGGAAGTAGAAGAAATCCGCATCCTCGCCCAGTTCCGTGCCCTCGGGGAAGTACGCCGGAATAAAGCTTGCCTGACGGTGCATCATGCATTCGGGCGGCGAAGCGAACAGACCCTTGGGGCTTTCGCGGAAGTCGATGGACGCGGTGTCATTGGCGTTGCCGACCACGTAATCATCATTGCGGGTGAAGCTGCCATACTCTTCGATCGCGGCGACAACACGCGGATCGTCAAATGGCATCTCGTTGCTGACCCAGGCATCGTAAACCTCGGGTGGCTGGGTGCGCAGCATCAGGTCCTCGACCCAGTCGGTCGCAGGCCAGCCCGTCGCGCCACCCGACCCGAGCCCCACGCAAAGCGGTGTCTGACCATCGGCAACCATCTGGTCCATCAACGCCTTGAATTCTTCCATCGACTCGGGGATCTCGTACTCGAAATCCTCGAAATTCTCGGGAATGTACCAGACCAGCGACTTGACGTTCACGTTGAAGAAGAACCCGTAAAGCTCGTCTGCGCCGCCCTCATTCGCATAGGTGCCCAGATCGATCCAAGACTGCCCGGCGGCATAGTTGTCGCGTATCCAATCTGCCGACCCGTCGGGCAGCGGCGTCAGGAACCCGCGCCCGGCCATCGTCGCAGCCAGTCCCGGTTGCGGAAATACCGTCAGGTCCGGGGCCGATCCGGCCTCGGCATCAATAACGATCTGCTGCTCCAGACTGTCGGACCCCACATAGGTGGCCTGCGCCCCCGTTGCCTCGTTGAAGTAGTTGACCAGCGCCGTGAACGCGTCAGCCTCACCCGCCAGCCAGGGGCCGAAAATAGCCAGTGATTGCCCCGACAAGTCCGTGGCTGCCGCATAGGCGGCATAGCTGTCCCAGTTGAATGCACCTTCGCCCTCGGCAAAGGGCAAATGCCCGCCGGCATGGCCCGACTGCGCGCACAGGGCCAGTGCCGCAGCACTCGCCAAAAGCGATCTCTTCATCGATATCCTCCCTCGCGGCACGTCTTTCGGAGCCGCCTGTTCAAATCCCGCCCCAGAACGAATTTCATCGCCCAAAGCGCTTTGGATGCAGTTACAATCTTCAAACCCACGGCATAAGTCAATCATACAAATCCCACTCTTGCCTAGTTCTTTTGCAACCTGCGCGGATGACCCAAGGTCAGTGCCGGTGTTTTATGCTTTTGACGAACACGGTTTTCGCAGCTTACACTTACCGAACACTCGCTAACCAGTTACGGCCCTGATGAACCTCAAACAGCTCTCGGAGAAACTTGGCCTCTCGCCAACAACGGTGAGTCGTGCGCTCAACGGCTACCCCGAAGTGTCGGAAGCGACGCGAAGGCGGATCCTCGCGGCCGCGAAGGAGCATAACTATTCGCCATCGTCGCAAGCCAAATCGCTTGCAACCGGACGCGCGATGACCATCGGGCACGTCATCCCGACCTCCAGCACGACGGAGATGGTCAATCCGATTTTCGGTGACTTCATCGCCGGCGCGGGTGAGACCTATGCCGCCGCCGGGTACGACATGATCCTGTCCAACGTACACATCGAAAAGGAACTGGACGCCTATCGCGATCTGGCCGCGCGCAAGGCCGTGGATGGCGTGATCGTCCATGCCCCAAGGCTGGAGGATCCCCGGATCGAGCTGCTGCGCGAGGTGCGCCTGCCTTTTGTCTTTCACGGGCGCGCTCCGATCGAGGATAGCGACTACAGCTGGCTCGACATCAACAACGCCCGCGCCTTCGAACGGGCGACCAAGCTGCTGATCGACCTCGGACACCGTGACATCGCCCTGATCAATGGCGACGAGCATATGGACTTCGCCATCCGCCGCCGGCGCGGTTTCGAAGCGGCTCTGTCGGACGCCGCAGTGCCGGCGCGCCCGGACCTGATGGTGTCGGACGAGATGACCGAGACCTTCGGCTACGCCTCCGCCTGCCGGATGCTGACACTGCCAAAGCCGCCAACCGCGTTCCTTGTCTCGTCGATCATCGTGGCCATCGGTGTGCGCCGGGCTATTGCACAGCATGGGTTGCAGATGGGGCGGGACATCTCGGTCGTCACCCATGATGACGAGATCAGCTACCTGCGCAATGGCGCGTCCGAGCCGGTTTTCACCGCCACACGGTCATCGGTCCGTGATGCCGGACGGCGCACCGCGGAACTCCTGCTCGCGCAAATCGCCAATCCGAACGCGGCCCCTGCACAGGAGTTGTGGGAATGTGACCTGACGCTGGGGTCTTCGACAGGCCCGTGTCCGACGGCGCAATGACCACGCTTCCCACGCGCAGCCGGTTTCCGGGCGGGTTTGTGTTTGGCACTGCGACTTCCGCCTACCAGATCGAAGGCCATGCCCGGGGCGGTGCGGGGCGCACCCATTGGGATGACTTCGCCGCCGTGCCCGGCAATGTCATCGGCGCCGAAGATGGCGCAGTCGCCTGCGACCACCTTTCGCGCCTCGACGCAGATCTCGATCTGCTGGCCACGCTTGGCGTGGACGCGTATCGTTTTTCAGCCAGCTGGGCGCGCGTGCTGCCGGATGGGCGCGGGCCGGTCAACACGGCGGGGCTGGATTTCTATGACCGGCTGGTCGACGGGCTGGTGGCGCGCGGCATCAAACCCGCGCTGACGCTGTATCATTGGGAACTTCCGTCCGCCTTGGCGGACCTTGGCGGCTGGCGCAACCGCGATATCGCGCAGTGGTTTGGCGACTACACCGACACCCTGCTGGACCGGATCGGCGACCGCGTGTGGTCCGTCGCCCCGATCAACGAACCTGTCTGCGTGGGCTGGCTGGGCCACTTCACCGGCCACCATGCGCCGGGCCTGCGGGACATTCGCGCCACCGCGCGGGCAATGCATCACATCCTGTTATCCCATGCGGAGGCGATCGGTCGGATGCGCGCGCGGGGGCAACCGAACCTCGGCGCGGTCATCAACCTGGAGGCGGCCTTGCCCGCCAGCGACGTCGCTGCCGACCGCGCCGCCGCCGCACGCCATGACAGCCTCTTCAACCGGTTCTTCCTGCAGGGTCTGACCAAAGGGACCTATCCCGACGCCGCGCTTGACGGGCTGGGCCCGCACCTGCCGTTGGGCTGGCAGGAGGACATGAATGCCATCTCCGCCCCGCTCGACTGGGTCGGGTTGAACTACTATACCTGCAAGCGCATCGCCGCGGCAGACGGGCCATGGCCCCGTCTTGCCGAAGTGCCCGGCCCCCTGCCCAAGACCGACCTCGATTGGGAGATTTACCCACAAGGTCTCGCAGATTTCCTGGTGTCTGTCGCGCAGGACTACACCGGCGACACGCCACTCTACGTGACAGAAAACGGAATGGCCGCAGCATCCGGCCTGCATGATGAGGACCGCATTTCCTATCTCGCCCGGCACCTTGCCTCGGTCCAGTCGGCGCTGGCCAACGGGGTGCCCGTGGCGGGGTATTTTGTCTGGTCGCTGATGGACAATTACGAATGGGCTTTCGGGTATGGCAAGCGCTTCGGGCTGGTCGAGGTCGATTTCGAAACGCTGGCCCGCCGCCCCAAAGCCTCTTTCGAGGCGTTGGCAAAGGCGTTAAGCCGTTAGCGCAAACACACCCGCGCCGATTCTGCCGGAGACGACCATGGCCCATCCCCAGACTGCCCCCGTGCTGGTCGCCGATATCGGCGGAACAAACACGCGTGTGGCCTTGGCCGATGGAACGATGGTGCGTGCCGAAACGGTCACGAAGTTCCGCAACGCCGAATATCCCAGCCTCGACAAGGTGTTGCGCACCTACCTTGAACGCGTCGGGGGTACAGTCTCAGGGGCCTGCGTGGCGCTGGCCGGGCCAACCCGCGACGGTGTCGGCAGCCTCACCAATCTCGACTGGCGCATGGACGAAGCGCTCTTGCGCGACGCAACCGGCGCCGCCCATGTGGCGCTTCTCAACGACCTCGTAGCGCAGGGCTATGCGTTGGGCGATATCGCACCGGGGGCGCTGACCCCGGTCATCGCACGCCCCGCCCCGGCCCGGACCGAGACCTGCCTGATGATCGGCATCGGCACGGGCTTCAACGCCGCCGCCGTGCTGCACACCCCCGGCGGGCGCCATGTCTGCCCGTCCGAGGCGGGTCACGCCAACCTGCCCGTGCGCACGGAACGCGAATTGCGCCTGTGCCGGTTCGTCGAAACCGCCCATGGCTTTCCGGCGGTCGAGGATGTCCTGTCGGGTCGCGGGATCGAGCGGGTCCATGCCTTTCTGGCCGCCGACCCGGACCGCGCCGTCCCGCCTGCGGCCGAGATAATGGCGCGCGCCGCCGCAGGCGACCGCCACGCGCTCGACACGCTGGAGCTTTTCATCGGGTTGATGGGCACGGTTGCGGGCAACCTCTCGCTCATCCACCTGCCCTTCGGCGGGGTCTATCTGGTGGGCGGCGTGGCCCGCGCAATGGGCCCCTACCTGGAACAGATGAGCTTTGCCGAGGCCTTTGCCAACAAGGGCCGGTTCGCCGGGTTCATGCGCCAGTTCCCGGTCTGGCTGCTGGAGGATGACTTCGCCGCGCTGACCGGTTGCGCGGCCTATCTTGCGCAAGGCGCGCATCACGGGGCCGGCAGCCCCACCTCCTGAGAGGGCTGCGCCGCCCCGATCTGTGTGCTGCGCCGGGCCAGCACCATCCGCCGCACGAACGCGACCAAAAACATCGCCGTCAGGATCAGGATCACCGTCGGCGCCGGTGCGGAGTCAAGCCAGAAGCTCGCATAAACGCCACCGATCCCCGCCAGCACGGTCAACCCCACCGCCCAGACGAGCATCCGCTCAAACCGCCGCGTGATCAGGAACGCGATCGCCCCCGGCGCGATCAGCAGACCTATGGCCAGCACGATGCCCACCGCCTTCAGCACCGCAACGATGGTCAGCGAAATCAGCGCCAGCATCCCGTAGTGCAACCAGCCCGTGCGCAAGCCCACCGCATGGGCCTGCGCCGGGTCAAACGCATGCAGCAGGAAATCGCGCCACTTCACCGCCATGACCAGGCAAACCACGCCAGCGATGATCCCGGCAGTCCACAGATCCGCCGTCCCGACGCCCAGCATGTTGCCCAGCAGGATGTGATCCAGATGCACCGAGGTTTCGGTCTTTGTATAAAGAACCAGACCGATCCCGAACATGCCCGAAAACACGACACCCATCACCGTGTCCTGCTTCACCCGGCTGTTGACGCCCAGATACCCGACCGACAGCGCGCAGAACATACCCGCCGCAAACGCGCCGACAATCAGTGGAATGCCCGCGATATAGGCCAGCACGATCCCCGGCAGCACCGCGTGGCTGATCGCATCCCCCATCAGGGACCAGCCCTTCAGCACGACGAAACACGACAGCACCGCACAGGGCACCCCGATCAGGACCGCGATCAGGAACGCGTTCTGCATGAACGGAAACAGGAACGGGGCAAGCAGCGTCTCGATCATGCCGGCCCCTTTCGCAGCGCGTCCGCGGCCCGGCGCTTGGAGGCCAGAAGCCCGTGCTTGGGCGCAAACACAAACGCCAGCAGGAACAGCAGCGTTTGCAGGGTGATGATCACGCCGCCGGTCGCCCCATCGATGAAGTAGGACAGATATGCGCCCACCGCCGCCGTCCCCGCCCCGATGGCAACGGACACCATCAGCAAACGCGGAAACCGGTCGGTCAGCAGGTACGCCGTCGCCCCCGGCGTCACCACCATCGCAATGACCAGAAACGCGCCCACGGTCTGCAACGCCGCCACCGTGCAGGCCGCCAGCAAGACGAAGAACACGAACTTCAGAAACCCGGGGCGTAAGCCGATGGACCGTGCGTGGTTCTCATCGAAAAACGCCACCATCAGGTCCTTCCACAGCACCAGGAGCACCGCCATCGACACCACGCCAATGATGACCAGTTGCACCGTGTCACCCGGACTGATCGCCAGGATGTTGCCCAGCAGGATCGTCTGCACATCGATCTGCACCGGGCTGACCGAGACCATGAACAACCCCAACCCGAAAAACGCGGTGAAGATCAGACCGATGATCGCGTCCTCTTTGAGGCCCGAGCGCTGGTTCAGAAACAGCATGGCGCCCGCCGCCAGTCCGCCCGCCAGAAACGCGCCAAGCGCGAACGGCAGACCCAGCATGTACGCGCCCGCCACTCCCGGCACGATCGCGTGGCTCAGCGCGTCGCCGATCAGCGACCAGCCCTTCAGCATGAGGTAGGCCGACAGGAACGCACAGACCGCGCCGACCAGCGCACTGACCCAGATCGCGTTGGTCATGTAGCCATAGGCGAACGGCTCCAGCAGGGTGGTCATGGCCCCTCGCCCGGTTTGCGCGCCTGCTGTGCGGGTACGGGCGACGTGGTCTGCGTGACCTCGTCATAGGTCACGAGCGGACGCTCATCATCGGTGAAGATCATCACCTTGCGCGCGTCGTCATCGTCATGCAACTCCGACCCTTCCAGCACGAAGTGGCGCAGCACGCCGCCGAATGCGGCCTCCAGATTGGCCTGGGTAAATGTCGTCTCGGTCGGCCCGTAGCCCAGAACCGTACCCTTGACCAAAATCGTCCGGTCGCAGAACTCCGGCACTGACCCGAGGTTGTGGGTCGAGACGAGCATCACCCGTCCCTCGTCCCGCAGGTCGCGCAACAGGGCGATGATCGCCTCCTCGGTCTGGACATCCACGCCGGTGAAAGGCTCATCCAGCAGGATGACCTGCCCTTCCTGCGCGAGCGCGCGGGCCAGAAACACCCGCTTGCGTTGCCCGCCGGACAGCTCTCCGATTTGCCGCGTGCGATAGGCGCTCATGCCAACCCGCTCCAGCGCTTCGGCAACCACCGCGCGGTCTGTGGCGCGTGGCCGCCGCAGCAGGCCCATATGCCCGTAGCGCCCCATCATCACCACGTCTTCGACAAGCACCGGAAAGGCCCAGTCGACCTCTTCGGCCTGCGGGACGTAGGCCACGATGTTGCGCCGCAGCGCCTCCTTGACGGACATGCCCAGAATGTCGATTTCGCCCTGCGCAACCGGCACGAACCCCATGATCGCCTTGAACAGCGTGGATTTCCCTGCCCCGTTCACGCCAACCAGCGCGGTAATCGACCCTGCGGGCACCTCGAAACTGGCCGCTGTCAGGGCGGTCAGCCCATTGCGGTAGGTCACGGTGACATCGCGGGCCCGCAGGCCCGCGAAGTCGGTGTTGGTGTCCGGGGCAAGGTCACGCATGGGTCAATTCACCGTTGGGCTCAGCCCTGTTGCAAGGGTTTCGGACGTGACCCGCAGCAGGTCCAGATAGGTCGGCACCGGCCCGTCCGCCTCCGTCAGGCTGTCCACGTACAGGACGCCGCCAAACTCCGCGCCGGTTTCCCGCGCGACCTGATGGGCCGGATCGTTGTTCACGGTGCTTTCGCAGAAGACCGCCGGGATGTTGTTTTCACGCACGCCGTCGATCACCTTGCGCACCTGTTGCGGCGTGCCGGTTTCGTCCGCGTTCATTGGCCAGAGGTACAATTCCTGCATCCCGAAATCGCGGGCCAGGTAGCTGAACGCGCCCTCGCAACTGACCAGCCAGCGCTGCGCGGCAGGCACCTGTTGCACGCGCGCGCGCAACGGCGCGATCGTGTCCGTGATCTGCGCCTTGTAGACTTCGGCATTGGCGCGATACGTCTCGGCATTGTCGGGGTCGTGCTCGATGAACGCGTCGCGGATGTTGTCGACGTAGATCAGCGCGTTATCCAGCGACATCCAGGCGTGCGGATTGGGCTTGCCCTCATAGCTGCCCGTGGCGATCGAGACCGGGTCGATCCCCTCTGTCAGTGTCGCGGCCGGCACATCGCGCAGATTGCCGAAGAACTGCTCGAACCACAGCTCCAGGTTCAAGCCGTTCCACAGGATCAGATCGGCATCCTGCGCTTTCAGCAGATCGCGCGGCGTCGGTTGATAGCCGTGTATCTCGGCCCCCGGTTTCGTTATCGAAACCACCTCCGCCGCATCCCCGGCGACGTTCTGGGCCATGTCCGCGATCACGGTGAACGTCGTGACCGCCTTGAACCGGTCATCGGCCAAAGCCGCGCCCGCGAAAGCTGCGGTCAAAGCCGTTGCCGCGAGAAGTGTCCTGAGCATATCGTCTCTGTCTCCCTGCGGGGCCAATTGCAGATGTTGAGGATATGAGAATGGTTCGCAAGAAAGTAAAGCGATTAATTGCGAACGGTTCGCAAAAGGTGCATCCGGGCGCTCGTCGAACCGCTGAAAGTTCTGCTACAAAATGTAAAACGCGGTTCTGGGAACTGCTGCAAAACGTACAAAACCGGGCCGAACGCCAATGAACAGCACGATCCTCGAAGTTGCTCTCAACGGTCCGTGGTCCCGCGACCTGCAACCGCTGATGCCCACGACGGTTGATGAGTTGATCGCTGAGGGCATAGCCTGCGCACGGGCCGGTGCGTCGGTCGTGCATTGCCATGTCTATGATCCTGAGACCGGCCGTCAGTATGAGAACTTCAACGCCTACCGCGCTGTTATTGAAGGGATTCGCGCCGTAGCGGACGTGATCGTTTACCCCACGCTACCGCTCTCGGGCAGCCCCGACGCGCCGCGCCCGATGTCCCCCGCAACCCGGTTCGAAGTGATGGTTGCCTTGGCGGAGGCGGGACTGATCGAATGGGCCGTGATCGATCCCGGTTCCACGCAATTCACCCGCTATGACCAGATCGCCGCGCAAACACCCGGTTTCCTTTACCGAAACCCAGAGGAAGGCCTGACCTATGGCCTTGATAAAGCTGTAGAATTCAGCATCCACCCCAGCTACGCAATCTATGAGCCTGGCTTCTTGCGTCTTGGCGCAGCCCAGGCGAATGAACGCCCGGGACTGCCCACTCCGATCTACAGGTTTATGTTTTCCGAAGGGTTCACTTTCGGATTTCCACCCACCGCTTACGCACTTGCCGCCTATCACCACCTGCTGAGCGACGTCGCGCCAGACGCACCGTGGATGATCGCCGGCCTCCACGTTGATATCCTGCCTCTGATCCCAAACGCCATCGAACGCGCGGGGCACGTTCGCGTCGGCCTCGAAGATGCGCCTTTCGGGTCTTCCCAGAGCAACGCAAAATGGGTGGAGATGGCGACCACCGCCATTGAAACATGCGGCGGAACACTGGCGACCGCAGCCGATATTCGCGCGAACCTCGCCCCATAGTTTATTGTTTTTGCGAGATTATGGTGCCCCCACACGGACTCGAACCGCGGACCTACTGATTACAAATCAGTTGCTCTACCAGCTGAGCTATAGGGGCATCCGCGCATTGACTAGCCAAGCTGTGACAGACTGGCAACCCCTGCTGTGCACCACCGCCAGAATTTCCGGCAATCAAGATTGAGATAAATTCCAACTTTTAACTCAGCGGCAACCCGTGCCAATGATAAGAGCGAGCAGAACACAACAGGTCCTTCATGGAAATCGCCTTTCACGTCGGTGCGCACAACACCGAAGCTGATCTTCTTCTCAACTGCCTGCGCCACAACGCTGGGTATCTGGCACGCGAAGGCACGATCGTTCCCGCCGGAGAGGCGTATCGCCCCGTGATCGGCGATGCCGTGCGCAAACTGCGCGGGGAAAGCGCAGACCCGGACGAAGAAGAAGCCATTCTGGAGCTCATTCTGAAGGGCATGAATGGTCGACGGCTTGTAATGTCGAGTGAAAATTTCATCTGCGTACCCCAGCGGGTATTTGACGAAGGCGCACTCTACGCGAAAATAGCACATAAATCCGTATGGTTACGGAATGTGTTCCCCAGCCAGCAAGTGTCCTTCTTCATGGCTGTGCGAAACCCCGCCGCCTTTGTGCCGGCGTTGTTCCTGCGTCGCAAACAGGGCAGCTTCGAAGAGTATCTGGGCAGCATCGCGCTTGAAAAGGTCTGCTGGAGCGACACCGTGGCCGCCCTCGCGGAAGCCGTTCCGGACTGTCAGATCACGGTCTGGTGCACGGAAGACAGCCCGCTGATCTGGCCCGAGGTCATGGCAGCGGTTGCCGGAGTGGACAGCACGACGCAGCTGGAACGCAGCGATGTGCACCTGCGGTCGATCATGAAACCCGAGGGACTGGCGCGTTTGCACGAGTATCTGCAAGCCCGCCCGGATCTTGCTACCGCGCAGCGGCGATGGGCCACCATCGCGTTTCTGGACAAGTACTCCAGCGAGGACGCGATGGAGGAGAGCTTCGATCTGCCTGACTGGACCCAGGATCGGATCGAGGTTTTGACCGAAGCCTATGAGACGGACATGGAAAAGCTCGCAGAATTGCCTGGCGTAACGTTCCTTCAGCCCTGATCACATGCCGAGCGCTTCCTTGTAGAGTTCCAGAACGGCCTCTTCTTCAGAGATGTCGTTGGGGTCACGCTTGCGCAGGGCCACCAGTTTGCGCATCACCTTGGTGTCGTAGCCGCGCGCCTTTGCCTCGGCCATGACCTCTTTCTGCTGCTCGGCGAGGTCTTTCTTTTCCTGGTCGAGCCGTTCGAACCGTTCGATGAACTGACGCAATTCGCCGGCCGTGACCCGGTAGCTGTCGGGGGTGGACTCTGCGGGTTCAGAACTGGCGGAAAGGGGGGTGTCCATGGGGCCGCTCCTTGAAGTGGATGTCGTGTGTTTGGCTATCGCCTATCCGGTTGCGCATGCGGCGACAAGGGGTGGGTGTGCGCACCACAGCTTGCGCTCCGGCCCCCGACGGGCTACGCGCATGACCAGATTTCGACGGAGAAAAGAATGCAGTTTCTCGTTCCGGCCGGCACCGTTCTGACCGTGCTTGGGCTGATTGGCCTCGTTGCATGCATCGTGATGGTCACCCGCGCCCGGCGCCAAGAAAAAGACGATGCCGCTCTCAAGGCGCGCCTTCAGAAAGCGGTCACATTGAACCTTGCCGCACTTGCCCTGTCGGGGCTTGGCCTGATGCTCGTCGTTGTCGGCGTGTTTCTGACCTGATCCGGACTTCGCCTCGGCCATTGATACACCGAGGGTGCTGGTTGGTCAGATCGGCATATTGTCGAAATCTGCTTCCTGCTGCTCGAAGGCACGGCGCTCGGCGGCAAGCTTGGCGCACAGGTCGTGCAGTGCCGGCGGTACGCTGACCTCGGCCTGCTCTAACTGCGCCACCGCACGAGAAAGTTCGGCCTGACACGCCATACCGCTGGCAGGGTCGGCCTGCACGCGATCGAGCAGGGAAAAGACTTTGTTCAAAGCTTGGTCGGTGGTCATTGTTCGCTCCCTATCGGAATATCGGGGGGCCTTGTCATACAGGTGGGGTCACCCAGCCCCGGCACAAGTCCTGCAAGCCCCTGTAAAAGGCAGAATATTCAGTCTTTCGGCAGAAATCCGCTCACCGCACTGCGTGCAGATCCCGTAGCTGCCGTCTTTCATGCGATCGAGCGCCATATCGATCAATCGCACTTCCTTCAGTCCGGCTTCGCCAAGATGCTCCAGCACTTCGTCGGACTCTCGTTCTACCGCCAACTCTTCCCAATCGCGAGACTGGTGCGACTCAAGTTCGGTGTCGATCCCCTTCAACCGCGCAAGAAGTTCTGTTCTGCGGGTTTTGAGCTGGTCCTCGCGGTCTTGGAATTGCATCGGATTACCCCTCCCGGCCCATTCGACTTGAGTCTAGTCTGCAATGGACCGTCAATGCATTGATACAGGTCAACGGTGACACTAAAGCGACGGTTGAGAGCTCTGCCGTACCAACCACCAAGAGGAATGCCATGCCCTACCACCCGCTCGGCGCAGACCATGCCGTCGCTCCCCAAATCGCACCGGAGGATCTGCCGGGGTTCAAGGCCGCAGGCTTCACGACGATCATCTGCAACCGACCCGACACCGAAAACCCAGTCGAACTGCAAGCCGATGTTTTGCGCGCGGCGGCGACCGCTGCCGGACTTGCTTTTGCGGAGAACCCCGTGGTCGGTGGCGGCTTCACAATGGACCACATCGCGCGTCAAGCGGAACTGATGGATCAGTCAGAAGGCAAGACGCTGGCTTACTGCGCGTCCGGCACACGGTCGGCTATCTTGTGGGCAATGACACAGGCCGGCACGCTTCCGACTGAGCAGATTATGACCACCTTGGCCTCTGCCGGCTACAATCTCGACGGGTTGCGTGCTCAGATCGACATGCTCGCGGCCCAGAAGTAGCCCTCAGGGCAGCACGTCGTGCGCTGCCGCGTCGGGGGCTTCGGGCGGCTTGGCCCCTGCGGCCGGATTCGGAGCCGTGGCGACGCCGCTTTCCTGCGCTGCCAACGCGGGCGGATTTGCGTCGAACTGCGGCCCGGTGGGTTCAGAAGACGGCGACGGTGCACTTGTCTGGTCAGCGGGCAGCGCCGCGCCGCCGCTACCGCCCTTTGTCAGCGCATTCAGCCGCAATGCACGGTGGCCCTGCGCCTGCCCCAAACGCGCCGTGGCCACCACCGCTCCACCGCGTCGACCAAGTGTGACAGCGCCGAGCGCGGCGCTGGGAATATCGAGGATGTCGCCCGCCTGCCAAGACTTGACTTCCTTGAGCGGCACCGGCGTGCGGACCAGCACCGCGTCAAGGGCCGCATGCGTGTCCAGAACTGCATCGCGCCACACCTCCCCCCAATCGGTTCCGGGGTCGGTCGGGGTGGTCGCCTCCACCTGCCTTGTGGCATGGCGTTCGGACGGGAACGCCGCCATGATCTCGGCGTCGCGCTGCTCGTCCAGTTGAACCTTCACCCGAAACATCCGGTATGGCGCGTCCCGTGAATTGAGTGTCATCAGATCCACGTCAACGGCGCGATCTTGCTGTTCGTACCCCTCCAGCCAGTCGAGCAGATCCGTTCCCTGAGAGATCTCGCGCCATGTTTCCAGAAATCGCCCCAGAAAATCGCGGCAGAGCAACAGGTCGATGGAACTTGCGCGCCGCGGTTCAACGGGTTGTCGTGCCAGCTTGCCCGTTGTCGCCTTTTCGATCAGGGACTGCGCAAAGTCCTGACTGAGCGCGACGTAGCCTTCCGCACCGTCGGGAGCGGTGAACGGCACCACCAGCATCGCCTCGGCCATCGCCTCCGTCAGCGGGGTGATCCCGTCGAATTCGTGCACGGAACTTTCGAGCATCGCCACCTTGAGCCCGGATGCCGTATAGGCCCCCCGCGCGGCAGCGCGCATCACGGCAACCTCTGGCAGAACACCGCCCTTGGGCGCTGCGGGCGCAGGTTGCCTGCCCATCTTGCGCCGCAGCAAACTCGATTGATCCGACCCCGCCATCACTGTCCCTTCTGGCCACATACACGCTGGTCACGCCGCGCAACACTGCGCCGCAAGCCGTTAACGAAGGGTTTCCTTGAATGAAATCAGGCGGCCTTGGACAGTTTGACCGGCAACGTGACACGGAATGCCGCCCCGCCCTGCCCGCGCAGATAGCTGATTGATCCATTCAGCTTGGCCATGATCTCGCGACAGATCGCAAGGCCCAGACCCGCGCCGCCGGCTTTGGACTGGTCATCGATCCTTGCAAACTTCTCGAAAATCACCGTTTCACTGCGGGCGGAAATCCCGCTGCCATTGTCAATGAAGTCGAGCCACACGTCGTCACCGCTGGCGGACACGGCAATCCTCAGCCTTGGTGCCTCGGCATCGCAATACTTGATCGAATTCGCAATGATGTTGATGAACACCTGAACCAGCCGGTCCGTGTCGGTATAAAGTGAAATACCTT
Source organism: Tropicimonas sp. S265A (assembly GCF_049800835.1). Taxonomy (NCBI): domain Bacteria; kingdom Pseudomonadati; phylum Pseudomonadota; class Alphaproteobacteria; order Rhodobacterales; family Roseobacteraceae; genus Tropicimonas; species Tropicimonas sp. S265A. The sequence goes on along the minus strand of NZ_JBNAFU010000001.1, from coordinate 12,034 downwards.
CGGAGGGCCGGTCGCGCTCGATTTCGATCGGGCGCGCCTGTTCGGTGGCCGCCGTCGCCGAGATTGCCCGATCCAGCAGCGCTTCGAGCGTGTCTTCTTGGGGGTTGAGCGTCACCTGCCCGTTTTCGAGCACGCTGAGGTCCAGCAAGTCATCCAGGAGCCGCGTCAGCCGAATGCTCTCGCCATGGATGATCGACGAATACTTGCGCCGTTCGTCGGTACTCAGGGACCCTTCCATCAGGATCTCCGAGAACGACCGGATGGAGGTCATCGGCGTGCGCAACTCGTGACTGATCTGGCTGAGAAAGGCATCCTTCTGGATCGACAGCTCGGTCAGCTTTTCGTTGGCGTCGCGCAGCTGCCCCGCGATCGCTTCGAGTTCGTTGGACTTGGCCTCCAGCTGGCTGGAGTATTCCATCATCTGTGCAGTCTCGTCAGCGACGGCCATGAGGTCCCGCACGGACATGCTGGCCCCCCCATTTATCTGGGCAATCATCGCATAGGCCGTGGCACCGCCGACCGACCCGGCGAGTTCGCGTTCGAGCCGCGATAGAAATTCGGGTGTGGGCTCCGGCAGGTATCCTGTTTTGCCTTGCTCCTGTGCTGCCGAAACAAACAGCGCCTGCGCCTCTTCTGGGCCGAGGATACGCTGCGCCATGACCAGCAGGTCCTCCGCTTCGGCCATGCCGCCGGTCCAGCTGCGCGGTGCATTGGAGTGCTCGAAGATGTTCACGAACTGTGCGCCCTGAAGCCGCTCCATCGGGGAGGGAAACGTCATGAGGGAAACCGCAAGGAAAGCTCCGGTGTTCAGAACCATCGACCAAAGCAGGGCATGGACAAGCGGGTCGAGACCGACAAGACCCAGCAAGGCCTGCGGACGAAGCGCCGCAATACCGGCCGGGCCCGCCTCGATGAATGCCGCGGAAAACGGCCCATCCGTCCCGAAACTTGGTAGATAAAGCGTGTAAGCCCAGACAAGCAATCCCGCGACAAGTCCTGCCGCAGCACCACGGCGGGTCGCACCGCGCCAGAAGATGCCCCCGATCAACGCCGGCAACACCTGCGCCGCCCCGACGAACGAGATCAAACCGATGGCCGCGAGCGCTTCGGACCCGGAAGACAGCGCATAGTATCCGTAGCCCAATGTCAGAACCGCTGCGATCGACACCCGCCGCGATACCAGCATGGCACGCCGGACATCTCCGGACACAGCCGCCTTGCCGCCATCCTGAAAACTCAACCAGATCGGCATGATGATGTGGTTGGAGACCATGGTCGACAGCGCGATGGCCGCAACGATCACCATTGACGTCGCCGAGGAAAAGCCCCCCAGAAAGGCCAGCGCAGCAAGGGCGTTCTGGTTCTCGGCCAGCGGCAAGGTCAGGACGAACAGGTCCGGGTTGGTGCCCGCAGGCATACGTTCCAACCCCATCACCGCGATGGGGATCACGAAGAGACTCATGAGCAGCAGGTACGTCGGAAAGGCCCAGCTCGCCGTACTCAGGTGCTTTTCATCGGCATTTTCGACGACAAGCACCTGAAACATGCGCGGCAGGGTGATCACGGCCGCGGCCGAGACAAAAATCAACCCGACCCAACGTGATCCATCGACCTGCCACGCGGTGACCTGGCTTTGGTCGATCTTGTCGAGCATCGGGCCAATTCCCCCCGCCATACCCCAGACCACGAACACGCCCACGGCCAGCAGGGCAACGAGTTTCACGACAGCCTCCACCGCAATCGCCATGACCACGCCATGGTGCCGTTCATTCGCATCAAGGTTTCGCGTCCCGAACAGAACGGTGAAAACGGCCAGACCGATGGCCACCCACATTGCCGATGTTCGTTGATCGACCATGACGTCGAGCGCTCCTTCGGCGGGTCCGAAAACCGAAAACGACAGCGCCACGGACTGAAGTTGCAGCGCGATGTACGGCGTGGATGCAAGAACTGCCATGACGGTGACGAGCACCGCGAGGCCGTTGGATTTTCCGTAACGCGACGAAATGAGATCCGCGATAGAGGTAATTCGTTGCGATCGTCCGATCCGCACCAGCTTGCGCAGCAGCCACCACCAGCCGATGAAGATAAGCGTCGGGCCGAGATAGATCGTGACGAACTCGAGCCCCGACCGGGCTGCATATCCAACAGCGCCGTAAAATGTCCAGGCGGTGCAATAGACCGAAAGGCTGAGCGTGTAGATCATCGGTGCCCGCAGCCAGCCCGCCTTGCCAAGCGCGGCGCGTCGCTCCGCAACATAGGCGACCGAGAACAGAACGATCACATATACCAGCGATACCGCGACAAGGACGTTGAGCGACAGCATCAGGTGTCCCCCTCGAACGGTGTGTAGTCGGCAAGCGGGTCCGATGGTCGCGCCGCCTCGCGTATCTCGGTTTTTTTGATGTACCGTGTGATGAGCGCTGCAAAGACGATCAGAAGTGTCCAGACCAGGAACAGGTAGATCATCATCGACCCGGTGGTGCCCGCCAACCCAAGCGGCAGAAGCAAGCAGGGGACGATCACCAGAAAAGTACCGAACACGGGCAGCAGGCGGGCCGCGTCGATCAGGCGCCGACGCCTGTAGGGTTCAGGTTGCAGAAAGATCGGAGGCCGCCCGCGCGCCATCGCCCTACCCCGTCAGCTCGCGGAGGCGCTCCAACACTTCCTGGTTGGAAAACGGCTTCGTCATGAAGTGCGTCACGCCATAACTCTCGGCGAGTTCGCGATCGCGTTTCTGCCCCTTTGCCGTCAGCATCAACACCGGCAGGCCGTGGGTATCAGGCTCGGCGCGCAGGTCGCGCAGAATCTCGAAACCGCTCCGGTTGGGCAGCATCACATCCAGAACGAGTGCATCAGGCTTGGTGCGCGCGATGGCGTCCAGCGCGGTTGCTCCATCAGAATGCGCCTGAACATCCCATCCCTCCCGCGACAGGATGAACTTGATCGCTTCGATGATGTTGGGTTCATCCTCTATGAGCAGAACCTTCTTCGCCATGAGCGGTCCCTCCTCCGTCTGGCGATTATTATAGGGTTCGTGTATCGCGCGATCCTTGGGCAGTGTCAAAGGCAGAACCGCCCGGTTTTGCGGCAACATTTGAAGACATCACGGGAGTCAGCCTGCCAGGATCGACGGCTCCCTGCGGGCGATGCACCCGTCGCGGGGACAGATGCGACACGTCGTGCCAATTTCGCGTACGGTTTGTTGATCGCCCTCTCGGTCCGGCATCACCAGCATGTAGGACCGCATGACCGTCGGCGCGGTGAAGTCCGGAGATCCGTACGCTTCGGCATAGGCATAGATCGAGAACCTGCGCCCGGGTGGCGTCTCCACCGTCTCGAAAACCGGCACCGTCGGGCGCGCCAGTGCTCTGTAGACCGGCCAGAGCGTACACGCGGCACCGAAGCGCGGCACGGGAAAGCCGTCCACCCCCTTGCGATACAAAAGGCTCCCCGAGGTGTCGGCGACAACCAATCCGACATCCCATCCCAGAACGTCGCGCGGAAGACATGCCAGTCGATGCATCAGTTGTGGTAAGGGCACATCGAACTTGCGGGCAAGTTGCGCCGGATCACGCTGGTGCGCGGCCTCGTCGGCCAAGGCCTTCGCAGGCAGTTGACCGGCGTCGCGTGCATAGGTTTGAAAGTAGCTTTGCGCCAGAGCGCGGGCCTGCGGCGTGCCGAGTTGCGGGACGGACGCGATCAGATCGGGAATGGCCTCGACCCCACCCGCCTCCAACTCGGCGAGGTGATGCCGTCTTTCCTCAAGCAGCGACTCCAGCGCTTCAAGTGGTGTTGCAAACCCCGCGCGCTCTGTCGCCTGCTTGTCAAAATAGGACACCAGGGACTGACTGCCTTCGGCAAGGCGATCACTTTCTTCGAACAGGTTGCGATGAAACCGGTCGCGCCACGCGTCTTCGATTTCGGGGGTCTGCGCAAGGATGGAGGCCGTCGAACGAATGGCCGTGACGTTGGACAACAACTCGTGCATGGCCTCGGCCAGGAACGGGTCGTGCGTCAGGCGATCGTTCAGCGCTTCGATTGTACGGTTCTGGGTCACGATCCGCCGCCGCTGCGCAGCGATCAGTTGCGCCCACCCCGGGAACCGCGCGACAAACTCTTCCAACCTGTCCAACTCCGCGGTTGACCTGCGCGATGCCGCAACCGCATCCCGCAACCCTTCCAGCAGCGTTTCTTCCGCGCCTTCGGTCAGCGCCGTAGCTTCGATCTTCAAGGCTCGCGCAATATCAAGCAGGACCTTCCCCCCGATTCTGCGCCGGTTATGCTCGATCAGGTTGAGATAGGAGGGGGAGATTTCAACCTGCGCAGCAAGCTCTGCCTGTTTGATCTTGAGCGACTGGCGGCGTTCGCGGATGCGCGATCCGGTCAAAGCAGACTTGGGCACGGCATTTTTCCTTTGTTAAAGGCATTTTTCTGCGTCAGGTTGAGAATAACTTTACACATACTGCACCTGCACAGTCCACTTATTTACAAATAAATCGTTTAACAAAAGGAGCTTGTTGCGCTGAGGTGTAAATGAGTGCCTGATACTGGAACGCTTAGGTGCGTGAGCCTTGGGAAGAGGAGCCCGAGGTCACTTCAAAAACATTGGGAGGACTTCAATGTCTAAATCCGACATTTCCCGTCGGGGTGTGTTGAAGACAGGTGCCGCCGCTGGTGCCGGTCTTGCTGTACCTACGATCTTCACGTCTCAGGTCTGGGCAGATGGCCACACGGGCTTCACCAACGCCCCGCAGGGCGACACGGTTACCATCGGTTTCAACGTACCGCAGACCAAGGCCTATGCTGACGAAGGGGCGGACCAGTTGCGCGCGCTGACCCTGGCGGCTGAGCACCTGAACGGTGGCGGCGATGGCGGCATGATCAACACGTTCAGCTCCAAAACGCTGGACGGAACCGGCATCCTGGGCAAGAAGGTCGAGTATGTCACCGGTGACACCGCCACGACATCAGACGTTGCCCGCGCATCCGCACGGTCGATGATCGAAAAAGACGGCGCCGTGATGATCACGGGTGGCTCATCCTCCGGCGTGGCCGTGGCCGTCCAGGCGCTCTGCCAGGAAGCAGGCGTCATCTTCATGGCGGGTCTGACGCACTCCAACGACACGACCGGCAAGGACAAGAAGGCCAACGGCTTCCGCCACTTCTTCAACTCCTACATGTCCGGCGCGGCACTCGCGCCTGTTCTGGCAAACGCCTACGGCACTGACCGCAAGGCGTATCACCTGACCGCAGACTACAACTGGGGTTACACGACCGAAGAAGCCGTGCGCACCTCGACAGAGGCGATGGGCTGGGAAACCGTCAACGCCGTGAAAACGCCATTGACACAAACCGACTTCAGCTCCTACATCGCGCCGGTTCTGCAGTCCGGGGCGGACGTGCTGGTTCTGAACCATTACGGCGGGAACATGGTGAACTCGCTCACCAACGCCGTCCAGTTCGGCCTGCGTGACAAGCTGGTGAACGACAAGAACTTCGAGATCATCGTTCCGCTGTACTCCCGCCTGATGGCGAGCGGTGCCGGCGAGGCCGTGAAAGGGATCTTCGGTTCAACCAACTGGCACTGGTCGCTGGCCCAGGGCTTCACGACACCGGCCGGTGTCGAGGTTGCCCCAGATGCCGCTTCGGCAGCATTCGTGCGCTCGTTTGGCGAAAAGTACGGCTTCCCGCCGAGCCAGGCCGCGCATACCGTGTACTGCCAAATGATGCTGTACGCAGACGCCGTTAACCGCGCCGGGTCGTTCAACCCCTGCGCTGTTGGCGAAGCTCTCAAGGACTTCGAGTTCGATGGTCTGGGCAACGGGCGGACGCTTTATCGCGGCGAAGACCACCAGTGCTTCAAGGACGTTCTGGTTGTGCGCGGGAAAGAGAACCCGACATCCGAATTCGACCTTCTGGAAGTGGTCGAAGTCACGCCGGTGTCGCAGGTCACGTATGACGCGTCGATCTTCGGCGGCGATCTGGGCACCTGCAACCCGGGCGCATAACCCAAACAGACCGATGGTCGGCCGCGCATCCTCGCGGCCGACTTTTCGCCCCGGACCGACTGCTCAGCATCAGACCTGCGCGACCCGGGGTTTCCGCACAAGTCTCAGGTGGGGACCATGGACGCAATACTCCTTCAAATTCTGAACGGGCTCGACAAGGGCTCGGCTTACGCGCTCATCGCGCTAGGACTTACGCTGATTTTCGGCACGCTCGGCGTGGTGAACTTCGCGCATGGCGCCTTGTTCATGCTCGGCGCGTTTTGTGCTGTCACGTTGAACCGGGTTCTGACCCTCAGTCACGAGGTTGTTGACCCAACGCGTACGGACTTTCTTGGCAACCCGCTCAAGGTGGATGTCCCGTACATGTATGACCTGTTCGGCGAGGCGGCAGGCAATGCCATCATCGACTGGTCGGTCCCGCTTGCGATCCTGTTCTCGATCCCGATCATGGTTGCGGTCGGCTACGGAATGGAACGCGGGCTCATCAAGCACTTCTACAAGCGTCCCCATGCCGATCAGATCCTGGTAACCTTTGGTCTTGCGATCGTACTTCAGGAAATCATCAAGTATTTCTTCGGCGCGAACCCGATCCCCACACCTGCCCCGGATGCCTTCGCAGGCAGCTTCGATTTTGGCGCCATGCTCGGGTTTGACCCGAACACCATCATCTACCCCTACTGGCGTCTGGTCTACTTCGCATTCGCCATGGTGATCATCGCGGCCGTGTTCGCCTTCCTTCAGTTCACCACCTTCGGGATGGTCGTCCGCGCGGGCATGGCCGACCGTGAGACCGTGGGCCTTCTGGGTATCGATATCGACAAGCGGTTCACGGTGATGTTCGCGATCGCCGCGGTGGTCGCGGGTCTGGCGGGCGTCATGTACGGACCGATCAATGCGCCGAACTACCACATGGGGATGGACTTTCTGGTCCTCAGCTTCGTCGTGGTGGTTGTGGGTGGCATGGGCTCTCTGGCTGGCGCGGTTCTGGCCGGGTTCCTTCTTGGCATCCTTGAAAGCTTCGCCTCGATGGCTGTCGTCCTGGAGACGCTGCCCGGCATCAACCAGATCATCATCTATCTGGTCGCGATTATCATTCTGCTCACGCGCCCGAGGGGCCTGATGGGCCGCAAAGGCGTGATGGAGGACTAAGCCATGTTCGGACTGGACGCTAAAGACACCCGCCTTTTGCTGATCGTGGCCGGGCTTACGATGCTCGCGCCCTTCATCCTGAATCCCTTCCCCGAGGGCTCCGAGCTTGCCCAGTTCAATGCAGGCTATCCCGATCTGATGCAGCGCTTTGTGATCTTCGGCATCTTTGCCATCGGCTTCAACATTCTGTTCGGCCTGACCGGGTACCTGTCCTTCGGGCACGCGGCCTTCCTGGGTGTCGGCTCCTACGCCGCGATCTGGATGATGAAGCTGCTGACGATGAACGTCATTCCCGCAATCTTCATGGCGGTTGTGATCGCCGGCGTGTTCGCTGTTGTCGTCGGGTGGATCTCGTTGCGCAGGACAGGCATTTACTTTTCGATCCTGACGCTGGCCTTCGCGCAAATGTCGTTCGCGCTGGCCTACTCTGTCCTGACACCACTCACGGGCGGGGAAACGGGCTTGCAGCCCAAGGTTGCAGACCCGCGCATTCTCGACGGTGCCTTGGCAGAAGGGGCGACTCCGCGCGCAAACTTCTTTGGTCTCGAGATGAGTTCGAGCTTTGAATTGAACGTCGGAAACTGGCTCTTCACCTTCAATGCGGGCTACTATCTTGCGGCGATCGTGATGCTCATCAGCTTCTACATCGCAATCCGTATCTTCCGGTCGCCGTTCGGGATGATGCTGCGCGCTATCAAGTCCAACCAGAACCGTCTGAACTACACAGGTCTGAACTCCAAACCCTACACACTTGCCGCATTCGTGATTTCGGGGATGTATGCCGGTCTGGCCGGCGGTCTGATGGTGGCGATGGACACGCAGGTTGGCCCGGAGCGGATGTTCTGGACGGCCAGCGGTGAGGTCGTGCTGATGACCATCCTCGGCGGTGCGGGCACACTTATCGGCCCTGTGCTTGGCGCCGGGATGATCAAGTACATGGAAAACATCATCTCCAAGATCAACTCGACCATCCTGCACGAGTGGTTCTACTGGATGCCCGACGGCCTGGAGGATTTCGTGGTCGCCATCATCTATCCTTTCATCGGAAAGGGATGGCACCTGACCCTCGGCCTGATGTTCATGATGGTCGTGATTTTCCTGCCCGGCGGTCTGGTCGAAGGCGGACAGCGCATCGCGCGCCTGTTCGGGCGCGGGAAGAAATCCAAGACTGACGAGGGGAAAACGAAACCCTCCTCCACACCCGCGGAATAAGGAGACAGAGATATGGGTATCCTTGAAGTCAAAGGTGTGGGCAAGAATTTCGGCGGGCTCAAGGCCCTGTCGGACGTCAACCTCAGCGTGCAGGAAAACACCGTTCACGCGATCATCGGCCCGAACGGGGCAGGCAAGTCGACCTTGCTGAACTGCCTCGTCGGCAAGCTGATCCCCGACACCGGCTCGGTGATGTTCGACGGTCAAAGCGTGCTGGGCCGCAAACCGCACGAAATCTGTCAGATGGGCATAAGCCGCGTGTTCCAGACACCGGAAATCTTCGCCGACCTGACCGTCATGGAGAACGTTTTGATCCCGTGTTTTGCCAAGCGTGACGGTGCATTCGAATTGAACGCGATCAGTGCCGTGCGCAGCCAGCGCGACATCTTCGAGAAAGCCGAAGGCATTCTGCGCGATGTCAACATGCTGGACAAACGTGACATGCACGCAGCGGCCATGTCGCGCGGCGACAAGCGGCGTCTGGAAATGGCGATGTGTCTCGTGCAGGAGCCGCGCATGCTACTGTTGGACGAACCGACCGCCGGGATGGCGCGCGCCGATACCAACAACACGATCGATCTGCTCAAGGAGATCAAGACAGAGCGCGACATCACCATCTGCATCATCGAACACGACATGCACGTGGTCTTCTCGCTTGCGGACCGGATCACGGTACTCGCCCAAGGCACGCCGCTGGTCGAAGACCTGCCCGAAAACATCAAAGGCCATCCCAAGGTGCGCGAAGCGTATCTCGGGGAAACGCATTAAGGGGTATGAAATGAACGTTCGTCCCGATTTCTCAAAGCAAGGCAACAAGGCCGAGACCGCCCCGGCGTTTCTGTCGGTCTGGGATATGCACGCCTACTACGGCGAAAGCTACATCGTGCAAGGTATCAACTTCAATGTCCACGAGGGCGAGATCCTCGCGCTCTTGGGCCGCAATGGTGCCGGCAAGACGACAACCTTGCGGGCCATTGCCCGGCTTGACGATCCGCAGGTAAACCACGGCGAGATCTGGCTGGACCACCAGCCCTTGCACAGCATGAAAAGCCACGAGGCCAGCACGGTCGGCCTTGGCCTTGTTCCCGAGGACAGGCGCATCATTCCCGGACTGACGGTGGAAGAAAACCTCCAACTGGCCCAGATCGCGCCGCCAATTGGATGGTCCCTGGACAGACTATACAGCCTCTTTCCGCGCCTGGGCGAGCGTCGCAAGCAGGAGGGGGTCACCCTGTCGGGGGGCGAACAGCAGATGCTGTCCATTGCCCGGGCGCTGGCGCGCGATATCAAGGTGCTGCTGCTTGATGAACCCTACGAGGGGCTTGCCCCCGTAATCGTGGACGAGATCGAGAAAACGCTGCGCGTTATCAAGGAACAGGGCATGACCACGATCCTGGTCGAGCAGAACGCGGTCCGCGCCTTGCAACTGGCCGATCGCGCGGTCATTCTGGATACCGGGTCGATTGTCTTCGACGGCACCGCGGCGGAAGTACTTGAAAACGCTGAGCTTCGCGCGGAGTACCTCGCGATCTGACACGCCGTCAGCAACAAAACACTGCGCCCGTGCTGCGGGCGCATTTACGACCAAAGAATGACGCTGAGAACCGCCTCCGCGTCACCCTACCCCTTGATGCGATCCACCCGCACGGCGCAAAATCGCGCATCGCCAGACCATGGCCAGACCCAGGGAGGACATCATGCTGGATGCCGACGAAAACGTTTATCCGCCAAGCCCAGAATTCGTAAAAACCGCGCATATTGATGCGGATCGTTATGCTGAGATGTATGCGGCTTCGGTTTCGGATCCGGAGGGGTTCTGGGGCGAGCATGGGCGCTCTCTGGACTGGATCAAGCCCTATACGAAGGTGAAGGACACGTCCTTTGCGCATGACGACGTGCATGTGCGCTGGTTCGAGGATGGCACGCTGAATGTGGCGGCCAACTGCATTGACCGGCACCTGGCGACCCGCGGCGACCAGACCGCGATCATCTTCGAGCCCGACGATCCCGAAGAGCCCGCGCAGCACATCACCTACACCGCGCTGCACCGCTCGGTCTGCAAGATGGCCAACGTTCTGGAAGACCTCGGCGTGCGCAAGGGCGACCGGGTGATCCTGTATCTCCCGATGATCCCCGAGGCGGCCTATGCGATGCTGGCCTGCGCGCGCATCGGCGCGATCCACTCGATCGTGTTCGCGGGCTTCTCGCCGGACGCGCTGGCCGCGCGCATCAATGGCGCGGATGCCAAGCTGGTGATCACCGCCGACTACGCCCCGCGCGGCGGCCGTCAGACCCCGCTCAAGTCCAACGCGGATGCCGCCCTGCTGCACACCAAGGACGACGTCAAGATGCTGGTGGTCAAGCGCACCGGCGGGCAGACCACCTGGGTCGACGGGCGCGATTTCGACTATAACGAGCTGATGCTGGAGGCGGACGAGGTCCAGCGCCCGGTCGAGGTCGAGGCCGAACACCCATTGTTCATCCTTTACACCTCCGGCTCCACCGGCCAGCCCAAGGGCGTCGTGCATTCCTCGGGCGGGTACCTGCTCTATGCGGCGATGACCCAGAAATACGTCTTCGACGTGCATGAGGGCGACATCTACTGGTGCACGGCGGATGTGGGCTGGGTCACGGGCCACAGCTACATCGTCTACGGGCCGCTGGCCAATGGCGGCACCACGGTGATGTTCGAGGGCGTGCCGACCTACCCCGATGCCAGCCGGTTCTGGGAAGTGTGCGACAAGCACAAGGTCACCCAGTTCTACACCGCCCCCACCGCGATCCGCGCGCTGATGGCCAAAGGGCCGGAGTTCGTCGAGAAGTGCGACCTGAGCACGCTCAGGGTGCTGGGCACGGTCGGCGAGCCGATCAACCCCGAGGCCTGGAACTGGTACAATGACCTCGTCGGCAAGGGCAAATGCCCGATCGTCGACACCTGGTGGCAGACCGAGACCGGCGGCCACCTGCTGACCCCGCTGCCGGGCGCCACGGCGCTCAAGCCCGGCTCGGCCACGACCCCGTTCTTCGGCGTCCAGCCGGTGGTCCTGGACCCCCATTCGGGCGAGGAGATCCACGAGACGACGGCCGAGGGCGTGCTCTGCCTCAAGGACAGCTGGCCGGGCCAGATGCGCACGGTCTACGGCGATCACGAGCGCTTCGTGAAGACCTACTTCTCTGACTACAAGGGGTATTACTTCTCGGGCGATGGCTGCCGCCGCGACGCGGATGGCTATTACTGGATCACCGGCCGGGTCGATGACGTGATCAACGTCTCGGGCCACCGGATGGGCACCGCCGAAGTGGAATCCGCGTTGGTGGCGCATGCCAAGGTGGCCGAAGCCGCCGTGGTCGGCTACCCGCATGACATCAAGGGCCAGGGCATCTACTGCTACGTGACCCTGATGAACGGCGAGGAACCCTCGGAGGAGCTCCGCAAGGAGCTGCGCACCTGGGTCCGCACCGAGATCGGTCCCATCGCCGCCCCGGACCTCATCCAATGGGCCCCCGGCCTGCCGAAAACCCGCTCCGGCAAGATCATGCGCCGCATCCTGCGCAAGATCGCCGAAGACGACTTCGGCGCCCTCGGAGACACATCAACCCTCGCAGACCCATCCGTCGTCGACGACCTCATCAACAACAGAATGAACAAAAAGGACTGAGGG